>CAVQYP010000034.1:0-465411 GCA_963718155.1 Terriglobia bacterium
TGCTGAGCGAAACGCGCTTGAGGATCGGCACGCCCCGGGCGACTATTTCAACTTCAACGAACCGGATCGGCATGTCCAGCTCAAGTGCCGGGACGCTCATGCCATGAAATGTTCGCCGGCACGGCGGACGCTCCACGCCAACGCGTTGATCAGGACTACGATGAGTATCAACACAATACCGAGACCGAGGGCGAGCTGCAGGTCGCCCTTCGATGTTTCGAGGGCGATCGCCGTGGTCATGGTCCGGGTGAAACCTTCGATGTTGCCTCCGACGATGATGATTGCGCCGACTTCGGCGGCTGCTCGTCCGAACCCTGCGAGGAGAGCGGTCAGGAGTGAAAACCTGGCGTCCCAGATCAACGTCCGCACGCGGCGCGCCGGGCCGACATTCATCGCGGCAAGTTCGTCGCGGTATTCGGTCCACAAGTCCTCGATGGTCTGACGGGCGAGTGCCGCGATGATGGGGGTTACGAGGAGTGTCTGGGCGATCACCATGGCCAGCGGCGTAAAGAGCAGGCCGAAAGACCCAAGGGGGCCGGAACGAGAGAGCATCAGGAAAACCACCAGGCCCGCGACAACCGGAGGTAAGCCCATGAGGGCGTTGAGGGCTACAACGACCGGCTCGCGGCCAAGGAATTGCGTGAGAGCAATCCACGCGCCCACAGGCACGCCGATAAGAGCCGCGAACAATACCGCGCTCAAACTGACTATCAGCGAGAGGCGTACGATGCCGAATAAGACCGGATCACCGGTGAGAAGCATATGAAGGGCAGAAGCATTTTCCGGCATCGCTGAAGCAGTCTATGATGCATCATCGCAGACCGTAATTGGGATATGGTCGCGAAATCGAATCGAATATTGCCGGGTTGCCGCTGCCGTAGAGCTCCGCGCCGAGCGGAAGCCCGGCGGCAGCGCCTATGCTCTGCGCGACGAATCAAGACGCTTGTGTGAAATCGGCGAGCCAGGTACGTAGTTCGTCTCGTACACGTCGGAACAACGCCAGTCGTTCTTCCTCGGGCCCGTTGAGCGCCGCCGGGTCGTCGAAATCGTGATGCAGCCGCTTTGCACCGCCGAAGAATACCGGGCAGGTTTCGCGGGCGTTGTCGCAGACGGTCATGACGTAATCGAAGTGCTGCCCGTCAAATTCCGTCGACGCTCTTCGAGCGATGCCCGGAAATGTCGATGCCCAGCTCGCGCATGGCGGCAATCGCTTCGGGCCGGACGGAAGCTCGGCTTTGTTCCGGCGCTTTCCACGTCGAAGCGATCGCCGGCATCGTGGCGCAGCAGCCCTTCGGCCATCTGGCTCCGGGCGGAATTTCCGGTGCAGAGAATCAGCACCCGTTTCTTATCGCTCACAGCGTTGCCTCTTTGATGATGGATGAGCAACGACCACGGAGGCGGCATCTTTCGGCAGCGACGGCACGAGCCAGCGAAACAGGAGCGTTGCCGCCGCCGCGCCCGCCAGTTGCGCCACGATGAACCCGGGCGCGTCGGCGGGCCGTATTCCGGCGAAGGTATCGCTTGCCGAGCGGGCCAGCGTGACGGCGGGATTGGCGAAGGAAGTCGACGCCGTGAACCAGTACGCGCCGGTGATGTAGGCGCCGACCGCGAACGGCACGGCCGAAGAGCGAAGGCGGGCGCAGCCCCAGATGACGGAGAGCAGTCCGAACGTCGCAATGAACTCGCTGAAGATCTGCGCCTCCGCCTGCCCTGACGTGGCGCGATGCGCTGAATAGCGGCTCGCCGAACATCAGGTGCGCGGCCGCGACGCCGGCGAATGCTCCAACGATTTGAGCCGCGATATAGCCCGGCACTTCGCGCCACGGCAGGCCGCCCTGCGAAGCGTCGGCCAGCGTCACGGCCGGATTGAAATGCGCTCCCGAGATCGGGCCGAACGTGAGAATCAGCGCGACCAGCATGGCGCCGGTTGCGAGCGTGTTGGCGAGCAGCGCGATCGCGACGTTGCCCCCGGCCAGCCGTTCGCCCATGATGCCGGAGCCGACGACGGCCGCCAGCAGGAACGCCGTGCCGAGCGCTTCAGCGACCATGCACGCCGTGACGCACAGCACCCGGATCGCAGCAGCTCGCGGTTTCACGGCGCGGATGAAGGCGCTCATGAATTTGCCTTCGACCATGCGGCGCGATCGCGTCGACATCGATGCCTTGCCCGGTCAGGAAGGTTCGCGCGTCTTCGATGTTGTAAACGCGGGTCGGCTCGATGTCGATGCCGTCAAAGCCCGCTTTCGCGAGTTTGGCGACGTATTCATCATCATCAAGCGCGCCGGCGATGCAGCCGACCCACAGCAGCATGTTTTGCCGCACGTCGTCGGGCACGTCGCCGCGCGTGACCACGTCGGAGACGGCGAAGCGGCCGCCCGGCTTCAGGACGCGGAAGGCTTCGCGCAACACGCGGTCTTTGTCGGCGGAGAGATTGATGACGCAGTTGGAGATGATGACGTCGACCGAGTTGTCGGGCAGCGGAATGCTGTTCGATTTCACCTTTGAGGAATTCGACATTTTCGACCCCGGCTTTGCGCTGGTTTTCGCGCGCGAGCGCGAGCATTTCATCGGTCATATCGAGGCCGTAGGCTTTGCCGGTGGGGCCGACGCGCCGCGCGGACAAGCAGCACGTCGATGCCGCCGCCGGAGCCGAGATCGAGCACGGTTTCGCCCGGATTGAGTCTGGCCAGCGCCGTGGGATTGCCGCAGCCGAGCGACGCAAGCACCGCTTCTTCCGGCAGATGCGCCGGTTTGCGCGGCGTCGTAGAGATTGGACGTGATCGGGTCGCAGCAGCCATCGAGCGCCGCTGCCGCTCCGCAGCAGGAGCTTCCCCCGGCATTGACGCGCAATGCCGCCTGTCCGTATTTTTCTTTGACTACTGTCTTTGATGTTCCATCGTTTAGATATGCTCCTCATCTGCACAGGCGTACGATTGCCTGGGGTTCTACGGCTTTGTTGCGGGTGCAGCACTCGGCGTAGAGGAAGCCGAGAAGCTCCTGCAGCACGTCCGCGTTTGCCGAGTACCAGAGATAGGTGCCTTCGCGCCGCACCTTCACCAGGTCTTCGTTTTTGAGCTTTTCGAGATGATGCGAGAGCGTGGATGCGGCGATGCCCAGTTCGTTTCCGATATCGCCCACCACCATGCCGTCGGGATGGGCGGAAAGCAGGACGCGCATGATGCGCAGGCGCGGGTCGGTTCCCATCGCGGAGAACATGTCCGCGAACCGGGTGATCTCTTCTTCGGTTGGTTTGGCGGCCACGGAATAATTCTATAATAATAGAATTATGGAAGCAAGCGCCATTGGCAACGCAGCAGATTAGATATTGCCTTGGGAAGTGGCGTTATCGTTTGCAAGTTCTCAAAGAGAGAAGCGCCGGCCGGGGGGCCGGCTGCGGACCTGTGGGTCCGCCCCACCAAGAGAATATGGTCAGGTGACCAGGTTTGATCGTAACATCCACAAAGCCGAACACTAGTTTTTGGTGCAGCGCGATTCCTTGTTTGACGGATCGCCGGCGGTTCTGCCGCGCCGGATCTTATCGCGGAACACCTGATGGCAGTGGAGACAGCTGTCGGCGACGTCGCCGCTGAGGTCGCTCACCTTTTGCTGGTTTCTGGTCTGGGATGCGCGGTAGGCGGCCTTTCCCACTTCAGCCATTTCGTTTGTAAAGCGGATCCAGTCGGGGTCGTTCACGGGGACCGGCTTTCCGTTTTCGCAGCGACGCCCGGGCGTCAGCAGAAGGGGCGCGGAATCGGCGAGGGCGATCGCGGCATAGTCGACGATTTCCCAGCCGGTATAGAGGTCGCTGCCCCACATGCTCCAGTTGAAGCCGCCGTCGGCGGCCGCGGTGTCGCCGACCTTTTTCTTCTCGGCGGGATCGTGCGTCTGAACCGTGAAGAGGATGTTGGAATTCGGGAACATGATGCCGCGCATCAGTTGTGTGAGATTACCCACTGGGGTTGAGGGCGACGGTGAAGTGGTTGATGCCGTGGCGGGTCCGGCGGCTTGTTGAACATATGCTGCGAGATCGGCGGCCTGAGCGGCAGTGAGTTTACCAGGCTTGTCCTGCGGCATTGTGTTTTTTATTTTGCTTATGAGATCGGATGCGGGCCATCTTGATTGGAAGTCAGCGCCGGTCAGGGCGGGGCCGCTGCGTCCTTCGAGACGATCGCCGTGGCAGGAGGCGCATTGTTCCTTGTAGAGTGCTGCGCCGCGTGTGGCGTCCTGCGCGTTCAGAGAGATTGCGAATGTTGCGAGGACCAGAGCGGACAGCGGTGACTTTTTCATGGCTTCTCCGATTGTTTCAGCCTACATCGAAACTGCGCTTGACCATCTATACTCGCCGGCTTCGTTCACCAATCCGGCTCGCGCCGGGTTTTGCTCGATGTAGTTCCTTATTCTGTCGAATTCCGCCGCTCCCCGCACCATGCGGTCATAACTCTCTTCCTGCCAGAACGGCGTCCCGGTCAGCGCCAGCCTCTTGCCAAGGCATACCGCGGGACATGACAGGATAAACCGCGGGCCGCCGAAAACACCGGGATCTCGAAGCGATTTCGACTGAAATTCATTCTTCATACTTTGCGGCGAGAGTTCTCCTAAAATGACTTGTTTCCACGGCTGCTAATTAAGACGATTTGAATGGAAGGTGATGACATGCCCTGCAATCCGGACTTGCTGCAAGAAATACCGTTGTTCAGTTTGCTGGACGGTGAAGAAAGGGCCGTTCTGGCGGAACAGGTGGAGTTGAAGAACTTCGCTGCTCGCCAGCGTATTTACAAACAGGGAGAGCCGGGCGGCCGCGGATATGTACTTGTGTCCGGAGCCGTTCGCGTGACGACAATCGATGCCGATCATCAGGAAGTAGTAGTGGAGGAACTGGGGGCCGGAGAGTTCTTTGGATTCGCCTCAATGCTGGACGGAACGCCCCACCAGACCGATGCGGCAGCATCGGAAGACACGGTCTGCGTTGAGGTGGACAGTAATGACATTCTGGCTCTGATCGGGCAGCGGCCGCATGCGGGTCTTGACCTGTTGGCTGCCACCGGGCGGCGACTGCACGCGGCTCACGAACTGGTAAGGGTACGGTCGGCACGAAATCCGAACGAGGTCATCGATGAGGAGATGACCTTCGGACAACGAGTTGCCGATGCCGTCGCGCGCTTCGGCGGATCCTGGTCTTTCATCATTACGTTCGGGGCGGTGTTGGTCGTTTATTCGGGGGCCAACATTTTGCTGGGTTCAAAGGCATGGGATCCATATCCCTTCATTCTGCTCAACCTGTTTCTTTCGATGCTGGCCGCGATTCAGGCGCCAGTGATCATGATGAGCCAGAATCGGCAGGACGAAAAGGACAGGGTGCGCGGCGAACTGGATTTCGAAGTGAATCGCCGGGCAGAGAGCGAGATCAAGGGTCTTTCGCAGAAACTGCACCTGCTCGGGCGACAGATTGGAGATATCGAGGATCTGCTGCGGGACAGCGCCGGGCGCGGCTCGGAGAGCCCTTCGACGGTTCGCTGAGGCCTGCTTTAGTGGTACCTTGAACAACACGGAGTTTCATGTTGAAAAAGAGTTTCATCTGGCTATGTTCCGCCATCCTGATCGGCCAGGCCTATGGCCAGTTTGGCGGCACCATTGGTGCGGGCGCCTTCGCCTCCTCTCCGGGGTCCGATCTCAGCGGAAACTGGTCTCCCGTGGCGCATGAGGAATCGGTGGGAGATCCGGCGATCGCCGAATTTGCCGGTGTGCCGATCAATCAAGGCGCGCAAGCCTGGGGCCTCGCCTGGAGTCCGTCCCGCGTGACTCTGCCTGAGCACCAATGTCAGGTCCATCTGGCCGGTTACATTTATGGCGGACCTCTCAATCTCCGAATCTGGGAAGAACGCGATCAACAGTCGCAGAAGGTTATCGCGATCCGGCAATACATCAGCACGTACGAGCAGAACCGCACCATCTGGATGGACGGCCGCCCGCATCCTTCGCCCTACGCTCCTCACACGTGGATGGGTTTTTCAACAGGGAAATGGGACGGCGACACGCTGACCGTTTACACCACCCACATGAAAATGGGCGAGCTTCGACGGAATGGACTGATGGAAAGCGACGAAGCGACTCTCGTCGAGCACTTTATACGCTATGGCGACATCATGACGCATGTGTCGATCATCAGCGATCCTCTCAGTTTGACCGAGCCGTTCGTCCGCAGTCAGAGCTTTCGGCTCACTTTGCCCGAGGGGCAGACCTGGCTTTATCCGTGCGAGTACGTGGACGAGATCGCCGACCGCCCCCGGGGCGACGTGCCGGCCTTCCTTCCGGGGAAGAATCCCTTCGTGAACGAATACGCCGCGAAGATCCACGTTCCGACGCAGGCCGAACTCGGCGGAGCTGCGAGCATGTACCCGGAATTTCGCGAGGCGATCGAGAAGAAAGATTTCCCGCCGCTGGCCAAAGGACCGACTGCCGCGCCGCCGCTCCCTCCCGAGGGCAAGATTGAGGTGCTGCACGTTCAGGGCAACGTTTATATGATTTCCGGCGCGGGAGGTAACATCGCCGTTCAGGTGGGAGATTTGGGCGTCCTTGTGTCAGATACGGGTAACGGCAAGTATACGGATCAGGTTCTCGCCGAGATTCGCAAGCTTTCCGACAAGCCGATTCAGTACATCTTCAACACGACGCTCGACCGCGAACAGACCGGCGGCAACGCGGCGCTGCGCAAGGCGGGCGTTACCATCACGGGCGCTAATGTGACGGCTGAGATTGCCGACGCCACGGTTGGCGCCCAGCTCATCGCGCACCAGAAGATGCTCGACCGCATGAGCGCCCCCAGCGGTAAGAAGCCGGCGGAGCCGGTCGACGCATGGCCCACCGAGACGTATATCAAAGGGCAGAAGGAAGTCTATTTCAACGAGGAGCCGGTTACCGCGATATTCCAGCCGAGGGCAATTACCGATGGCGACAGCTTTGTGTTTTTTCGGCGGTCCGACGTGGTTGCGACGGGCGAGATCTTCACCACCGCGGGATACCCGAAGATCGATCTTGCGAACGGCGGAAGCATCAACGGCGAAATCGATGCGCTGAATAATCTTCTTGACCTCGTCATTCCCAAGCATGAGGAGGAAGGCGGAACTTACGTGATCCCGGGCCACGGCCGCATTTGCGACGAGTACGACGTGCTGGAATACCGCGACATGATTACGATGATTCGCGACCGGGTTCAGGATGCGATCAAGCGTGGCCTGACGCTCGATCAGGTGAAGAAGGCCGATTTCACGCTGGATTTCGACGCGCGCTATGGCCCTGGGAATGCGTTTGTCGAGACCGTTTACAAGAGCCTGAAACCATAAAGCAACCAGGGGTGGGCTGCACAAGCCCGCCCGTCTAACTGAGTTAGAACCTCGCTGCAAAGAACGGAGGTGGGGCAGACGCCCTCGTCTGCGCTGGACCCCCGGTCCGGCTTTCCGAGCGGCGCGAGAAGACGGAGAGCGCCGCACCAGAGATGCTTTCGCGTCGAAGCCCTGACATAACTCGCCAACCCAACTCCTTATAGTTCAATAAGGAGTCAGGCCAGCCCGGGCATCTCTGTTTGAACCTCGCGAACCGAAGGCCTTGTCAGGGCGAAACTCTCTTTAATCCGGGCGGCTACGGTGACCACCGCATTGGCCGCGATGACGATCAGGAAGGGATCAATAACGATCTTATAGCGAGGAAGAACGAAAACGACCATGCCGATTGCGAGGGCGAATAGTACTGAGGCGGAAAGAAAAAGATCGTCCGTAAATAGTTTCTTTCCTCGCAGAACGGCCCCCCACGCGGCGAAGAAACTGAGAATCAAAGACGGCACCCAATAGGCGGGACTGCTGCCCTTGTCATGGGTCGGGTCGAATAGCCAGAAGATAAACAGTTTCTTCGCCGCCAGGATGGTATCCTCCCTGGGGTGTGTACGGATATAATCGATCGCCAGGCGCTTCAAGCCGGCGTCCACTCTCACCGTATAGTACTTGTCCATCGGTTGATCGAACACCTTCTCCAGGTCGGCGGAAAGCGGCTTCGGATAGAGTATGTAGTGCTGACCTCCGGTCGCCCGCGGATTGTTCCCAACCCAAAGGTTAACTCCGCCCGACGCGCACACCGGAATGATGATGCCGAACTCCCGGTAATTGCGGATCGTCCAGGGTGCGAGGAATGCAAATGCGGTCAAGAGGAAAGCCGCGGCCGCTCCCGCGGTCTTTCTGCCGCCGCGCAGAATCAGGATGATTGCGTAGAGAAGCACGAGCGCAGGCGCCTCACCCCGGAACAGCATGAGGATTCCCCCGCATACTCCAGCGAGAATCAAATCCTTCCAGGATCGAGTCATCTCGATGTAGCGAACGAGAAAGAGGACGGTCGCAGTTCCGAGCACAATGTAAATACTTATGGGATGAAACTCGTTGCACATGTAGACCTGAGCCGGATAGATGGCAGTCAGGCAGGCCGCGGCGATTGCACCCCGCTTTCCCAGGAGGATCAACGCAAGGCGGTACACGACGAAAACAAGGATGACCCCCAAGGCCGCCTGGACGACCTCAAGCGCCAGATACGCAACCGGCCCTGGGCCTGCCAGCCGATAGAAGAAGGCAAGAACGTAGGAATACGCCGGAGGCATGAAAATTGACGGGACGTATCCACCATTCTGGTTTACGGTTCCGAAGGGCGTGATTATGCCCAAATCCGAGTAGCCATGTCCTGTGGCGATGTTCGTGGCGAGCGGCCCAAACTCCCATGTCACCGGATGCCGAAAGCTGCCTACGAGTGGAATGGTAGCGAGACGCAGCAAAGCCGCCGCAACAAGCACCGTGCGCAGGCTGGGCCAATGCGCGCCGGCGACGATTATTTCCCTCCAGGCGGCATTTCTTCGGACAGCGTGATTCATTTCTGCGCCCTTTCGTCAATGTTAATATCTTCGGTGATCCAAATTCCATCACCGCCAATGTCAAATCGGCGAGGAGTATGTTATCCAGCACCGTTTCAGGGTGGAAATGACCACCCGGTGTAAGTGGGGCATGAGTGCTTCTTCGAAAATCGCGATTTCGGTCGCGCTTGCCGACGCGCGCGGCTCAGTAAGTTCTTCGGAATCAACGGCTGCGTTCTGAGCCGCGACTGCAGGGGAGTGGGAGCGGTTTTTTCAGTAACCTGCTGGCTACTTTCCGGCGCAAATGCAAATCCGACGATGCAGGGCCACGGTGCTTACGCGCGTGGCTCGGTAGCCGTTGTTGACAGCACGAGATTTCATTCTGAGCCCGATAGTAACGGCGCGGTCCGCAGCCGCAGAATCGAATTTGATGGGGGGACGGCCCTGCTCCGCGCCGCCCTGTCGGACTCCGCTTACCTGGAGAAGGCCGACGGGGCGCCAGCCGCGGTCTGGGGGACCGCTCCACCGGAACCCGGTAGTCAACGAAGCTTCTACGGAACACGCGCAGATCTGGCCGCCGGAGCGGGGCTCGACGGCCGGTTTCCTTCAGTTTTGCCGCCGGGTCCGGCGACCCTGGCGCTTCTAACTCAGCACAGAATCAGAACTCCACGGGATAAGGCTTCCACTCGCCGCTCGGGTAGCGATGGGGCAAGGTGCCTTCATATCGGCCCCGTGCGTTCAAGACGGCGTTGCGTCAGTCTCCCATCGGTATGTGCTTGAGCGCCGCATCGAACGCGTGAGAGAACTGCTTCGCAACACTCAGACGTCGATCGCTGAAGTGGCTTTCTCAGCGGGATTCTCGTCGTAGAGCCACCTCTCGCATTGGTTTCTGAAACTGGTCGGCGTATCGCCCGCCACATGGCGGCCGCAGAATTGACCTGACCGCATCGCATTGTTCCGAAGGAATTTCGCATATACTACTTCTTCCGCCGGACGAAGCGGGCGAAGGAGGGACAACCCATGAATGCCGTTGATGTTCCAGTACGTGAGACGACAGCGACACGCTGGATGGTTTGGGCCGGGCGGGTTATTTCGCTGTGGCCTGTTTTCGTCGTGCTGATGAGCGCGACATGGAAGCTGACCAGAAACCCATGGTATGTCGGGGAGTTCGCCAGAATCGGATGGCAGGAGAGTTCCCTGAATCTCCTCGCCTTCCTGCAGCTTGGCTCGATCGTTTTGTATCTGATTCCGCAGACTGCGATTCTGGGTGCGGTCCTGCTCACCGGGTATCTCGGCGGGGCCATTGCCACTTATACGCGGATTGGAGAGCCCTATCCGGTTCTCGTTCCCTTGTCGACAAGCATCATTGCCTGGTTGGGAATCTATCTCCGTGAACCGCGGCTTCGAGCGCTGCTTCCGTTTCGGACGGGAACGATGCGCTGGTGAGTGGATTACTCCGCCGAAGGCCACCCGCGCTGCGTATCCTTCGGCAGTATCCGGAAGAACGCGTTGATGGCGTGAATCTCCCCGCCCCAGACCTTGAACGCTTCAAAGGTCAACAGCGCATTGCCCGGACCGTACGAGTTCGTATCGCCGAAGTTCATCCAAAGCAGCACGATTCCCTCTTCTTCATCCACAGCAGCGACGCTCGCCTTCACGTCCGCATGCACCATGATCTTCTGCGTAAGAATGGCAGGGCAGTTCGCGCGGGGGCACCCATCGCCGGCGATGAAGGTCCCATTTTCGACGCGGTACGCTTCTTTGGCAAACGGTGTTTTGGCAGTGACGAAACTCCCGATTCGCAAGCCCTCGGGGTAGAACAGGGCGGTTCGGATCATCTCCGCGCGCGGCATCTTCTTGCCTGCGGGCACCGGCTGGCTCATCCCTGCCGGCGGCTTCTCCAGCGAATCCGGCTTGAAACGTGAATTTGCCGTGATGCGATCCACGAGCGTTTCAACCCCCGTGATCTTACCGTCCGCAACGCGCAGCACCAGCGAATACAAGACCGGCGCGTTCTCCTCGAAAAGCATCACGTGCGAAGCCGCGATCTGCTTTTTCAAGTCAAGGTAGTCCTGCCGGAAGTCGCCCTTCTTCGTTACCGTTTTCCAGAGCCCGTCGCCGAGTTTGAGATCCTGCGAATCTTCGGTGAACCGGACATTTGCGGCCAGGGGAAGCCTCGATGGGTCGTGGGCAACTATCGCATCGACGTAATTCGTGATCATGCCCTTGAGGCAGGCGCCGATCACAATCGGCTGCCTGGCGCTGCGCTCGCCGTCACCACAGCCAGAACAAGGCAGACCCGGAGTTCGATTCATACCGTACTGCTCCTGCGAAGAAAATTCACTTCATGTGCTGGAGGGACTGTTCATTCTCCAGACAGATCTCGTCGATCAAATCGGTGTCGACAACGATGCGTTCCTGTCAATGTGACAGTCCACGGCTTGGTATAAGCCTTGGGATCATCGACGGTGATCTGGATTTCGAGGTGTCCGAAGTCCGGACGCCGCATCTGCTCTCGCACTTTGGCTGCCTGGGTCACCACGCTTCCATGCCAGTCGATCCAGGTATCGTCGCGCAGTCCGATCGTGTCGATCACCAGGGTATCGCCAGACCATTTCCCCGACGAATATCCTTGCCAGGAAGGAGTCGGATCCTCGGGCAACGGCCGCGCATCCGTGAATACCTGACGGTATCCGGCGTTCATTTCATTGAGCACCACCAGGAGACTCGGCGTTTGAACGAACTTCAGCAAATGCGGCAGTCCATAGGCGCGAATAAAGTTGTCCGGCAAGCACCTGATGTGCGGATCGTCTTTCGCCAGGTTGTCGGTGCGCTCCTTGACGATCGGCACGAGCCAGGGTTGATAAGGCAACCCTCCCGGAAGATCGACACCGATGTTCGCCATCTGGCGCGAGGCCTTGATGTCACTGGGGTCACCAGGACTTCTGGTCGTCATTGGCGATTCCGGGGTTGCGCCGGACCTGGCGCCTCTTTGGGACTCGACAGAGCGTTCGATGCCCCTTTTGCGCGCCCGTTCGGTTCTGCTGTGGTCCAGATTCCGGAAAGATCAGGCTTTGCCATTCGCCATCCGGGGCGGGGGAGCAGACATGTTCACCTTGCCATCGACTCTTCGCGGCACTCCCGCGGTCGGGTACTCTATCCACTGAGCGGCCAGATGAGTCGATGCCAGTGACGCACCCAGAATCACAAAAGCAACGGTGACGAACGCTTTCCGAGACGGCATTTGGCCTAAGAATATATCAACCGAACCGGGGCGAGTCAGGCTCTCTTCACCGTCAGCTCAAACGGCATGCCCGCCACCTCAATGTTGAACTTGATCTGATCCTTCGCTACCGCGCCCTTGTAGTTAATTGTCAGAGGCATTCCGCCGAAATCGAAACTAACTGTGAAAGTAATGTTGTCGCCATCTACCTTGCCGTCGGCGATCTTGACTTCAGCGCCATCCGGTCCCGAGGTGGAGCCGTTCAGCATCGCGCCATCCGCTTTGAACGTGAAGACAACCGGAACGTCGCCGTTTGGGGTTGACATGGTGCCGGTCCACTTTCCATCGACATCCGCCGCGAAAACAGAACCCGCGAGTAGTAACGCAATTGCGAGTAGTTTCATTTCGATCTCTCCTCCTTACTTTGTCTTTAGACTCGTTTGTTATCACCGGGCCGAGGTCAACGCCGCGGCATGTTGATTATAGATCTTTTTCCGATACCGCCCTGCGGCCGGGCCCCGATTCGGCATAGAATGTCGGGGAGACCACCCAAGCATGTCGCAACTCAAACGCATTATCGCCGTGACGGGCGTCATTGCCACCCTCGCATTCGTCGCCGTCATTCGCGCACAGCAACCCGGCACTCCGCCCAGAGTAGATGCCGAAGTTCTGAAGAACGCCGGCACGCCCGCCGACTCGCTTCCCGGATCGTGGCTGAGCTATGGCCATTCACAAAGCGAGACTCGCTACAGCGCGGTCAAACAGATCGATACTTCCAACGCAGGCCGGCTCGGGCTCGCATGGTCATACGTTCTGGGCGCGGGCGGCGGCAATCAGGAAGGAACGCCGCTGGTCTGGAACGACACTCTCTACGGCATCACGACCTGGAGCGTTGTTTACGCGCTCGATGCGCGCACGGGCAAAGAACTCTGGCGATGGGACCCGGAAGTGAACCAGCCCGCTGTGCGTCCGCGGATCTGCTGCGGCATCGTCAACCGCGGCCTTGCCCTTTACAATGGCTTGCTGTTCGCGCCCGCCATCGATGGGCGAGTGGTCGCGCTCGACGCCCTCAGCGGCAAACCGGTCTGGGAGGCGCGCGTCGCCTTCCCGCAGGATTTATACACCATCACCATGGCGCCGCGCATCGCGAACGGCAGGGTGATAGTCGGTGTTTCCGGCGGCGACAAGCCGACGCGCGGATTCTTCGACGCCTATGATGCCAAAACCGGCAAGCGGCTCTGGCGCTTTTACACGGTACCCGGCGATCCTTCGAAGCCTTACGAGAACGATGCCCTGCGCGCGGCGGCAAAAACCTGGGGCGGCGACTTTTACACGAAGGGCGGCGGAGGCGCGGTCTGGGACGGTGTCGCCTACGATCCCGAAACCAATCTGGTCTATGTAGGCACGGGAAACGCCGAACCCTGGTCCCAGAAGTTTCGCGGGGCCCAGCACGTGGACAATCTCTATACCTGCTCCATCCTCGCCGTCGATCTCACCACGGGCCAGCTCAAGTGGCACTATCAAACGGTTCCCAACGATAACTGGGACTTCGACAGCGTGCAGCAATTGATGCTGCTTAACCTGACGATCAAAGGTAAGCCCCGGAAGGTCATTACCCAGGCCGCAAAGGATGGGTTTTTCTATGTCCTCGACCGGGCGACGGGTGAATTCATCTCAGCTGCGCCGTTCGTGAAAGTTAGTTGGGCGACTGGCTTTGATGAGAGAGGGCGTCCCATGGTGAACCCGGAAGCCTACTACGACGCCGACGATGGAGTCGAGATCTTTCCGACGGGAGGGGGAGCCCACAACTGGTCCCCGATGTCGTGGAATCCGGCGACCGGCCTGGTTTATATCCCGGCGTTCTATACGCCGTTTCTATACGCGACGACGCCGGAACTGAAGCCCGGCAGCAGCGGCTACCGTGCGGCCTTCCGGCGACGTGCGCCATCTGAAAACGTCGATGGGTCCGGCCGCTCCGGAAGGCGTGCAATGGCGGACTGCAGGCGTGGGATCCCGTAAACCAGAAACTGGTCTGGCGCGCGGATGGTGGTGGAGGCATCGGCGGCGGTACGGTCACCACGGCCGGCAACCTGGTTTTTCAGGTCATCAATGACGGCACTGTTCCGCGTATACAGCGCCGATAAGGGCGAGAAACTTTTCGAGGCGCAGACGGGACGCACCGGCATGGGTCCGCCCATAACCTATGAAGCCGGGGGCAAGCAGTATGTCGCCTTCATGGGTGGTTTGGGCCGCCCAGCGACGGCGCCGGGCGCAACCACTGATACGGTCGATTTCCCGCCGATGCTGTTCGTATTTGCGCTCGACGGCAAACAGGAGTTCCCGAAACCCGCGCCTGTTCCGCCCCGGCGCCCGGCCGCGCCGGAACAGGCCAACTGAGCGCTCAATTATCGGTCGGCTTCGTATCGAGGTGATCGATTACGATCACCTTCTCGGGACGTCTCCCCGCTTTCAGCTTTAATCCGAGCTGGTTGTCGATTGCCTCGAAGATGGTGTAGCCACCGGCTGGATCGGGTGCGGGCAGGCTGTCCTGCGGACCACCGCCACCCCCGCGTCCCCCGGCCAGTATTCCCACCGGCAGGGTGCTGAAGGTGAGTGAGAAGTCCCAGCCGCCCTCGATCCCGGTTGCGTCCAGAACCGGCCAGTTCAGGCCAGGGTACATCACCAGAAGCTGCTCCGCAAGCAGCGCCATTGTCGCGTTCTGGCAAACCAGCATCTGCGAACCGGGCGCCGAGCCGGCGGCCGGTTGGCCGCGCCTGCAGAAGATACGGCTGTCCGGATCGGCTTTCTTCATCTTCGGTTTCGCCGCCACCAGCGAATACGCGGTCACCGGACGCTCTTCCTCGTGATACTTCATGTTGAAGCGTTCCCCAAGCAGGCTGCGCAACATCGGTGCAAGCATATCGGGGTCGGTTCCGGGACCAGCCTGGACTTCCGCCGGGACCTTCGCCGTAATATCGACTCGGACCGAATCAATCCCCGAGGGCAGGCCGACCAGCTGATCGTTATTCCCCCTGCTGTTAAACGCCTGCGCGATCAACACTCGAAGCGGGAAATTCTCGGACACAAAACGGCCGCCAGGCAGCATCTGACTTCTGATCCTGCCGCCGGGAGGAAATCCGCTCGCCGGGGCCGAGAGTTTTACGTCGGCAACATCAAATTCTTTGGCCGCGGGTGGCGTCGGCAGGGCTTCCGCAAGGCCCGGCGGGTTCGGCGTCGGCGTCCGGTTGACGCTCTCGACGACAAGGACCTGCTTTGATACTGGCTTCTGTTCGAGTCTTAGTCCGAGCTGCTTATCCATTGCATCCGCAACCGATATCTGCTCGCCCGGACGCAGCGCGCCGAACATCCCCATCGACCACCGGACTTCGAAATTCCAGGCTCCCTTCAGACCAGTCTGGTCGACCACCGGTTCCGATCCGAGTTGCACGCCCATCATGGTCCGCAGTCCAGCCGCAAACACGGCCATTGTGATGTTGCGGCATGCGTATTGAATGGTCCCGCCAGGCCCCAGATTGATCGTGGTTGAGGTTCCGTCCGGGCCGTTCGTAAATAGCCTGATACCACCCTCGGCCGGTGCGCCAGAGCTCTGTATCTTGCATCCGGTGTCGCCTGACCCGTCGGCCTCTTTCAAACGGGGCTGTTTTCCGGCTGCAAGCACCCAGGTCACAATCGGCTTCGTATCCTTGCGAACTGCAAGCGCGAAGCGATCCGCCAGCAAGGACTGCAGCATAGCTTTCTGTTGGTCCGTGTCAGCGCTCGCTGGAACCTTCGCGATCACATCGAAGCGATCGAGCTCGAGCCAATTGGGGCCGCCGGTTATGGTCTCGGCACTGAAGCCATACGCGATTCGGACCAGATCGAGCATGGTGGCATTACCGATTTCGTACCGGCCATTGCGGGGAGGTGTGGCCCGAAGGAAGGCTATAGTCCTCTTCGGACTCGCATGCACGTCGGCGACTTCGAACTTAGGCGAATCGGCGGATTGACCGAAAACCACACCTGTAACAAGAACAATCAAACCTGAGCGCCCGGGGAATCGCATCTTTATAAATCTCCCGCTGACGCGGCCGCATTCGGAGGCAGCCTGCTATCTATAGACGTATTATGGGATGGATTGGGCAGGCAAATGTCACACAGGGTGCTGAAGAAGGTTGCTGAAGAATAGCAACAGCAAACGAAATCAATTGTCCGAGGGGCGCTCGACGTGATCGACGACCAACGTCCGGACCGGCCCCTCCGCAGGGTCCAGTTTCAATCCAAGCTGCTCGCGCAAGGCGGTGATAACGGATGGGCCCGCCGGGTCGGCTGCGGGCCTGAGATCCACCGGCCCCGCGTTCGGTCTTTCGGCGGCAAATTCGAGAACGAAATCGAATCGACCCTTGAGGCCTGTACGATCGACCACCGGCCGCCCAAGACCTGCGGCCACAGGCATCCCGTCCGCCAGCAGATCCATCGTTGTATTGCGAGACCCGAGGCGGCTCAGGCCATCACCTCGAATCAACATCGAATAAACATCGCACCGGTCGGGATAGGGTCCGTCCGGCGATGTTGACGGAGTCGAATCGCACGGTGGCCCGGAGTCGTGTGGAATCAGCTTCGGGCCCGTCCTTCCTGGTTTCACCAGCGTCAGTGCAAAAATTTTTTCGTGACGAGTCTCGAAGTGCACCTTCAACCCGAACCGCTCTGCCAGCAGCGATTGCATCATTAATCTGAACTGATCTTTGGTCGGACTGCCGTGAGCGGTCGCCTGAATTGTGAACCGGTCCGTCGCCACCCACTTCGGCAAGGGCGCAAGCATCGCCGACACCTGATCCGGCGTCAGCCTTACTTTCCAGGCGAACTGGATGTAAACCGATAGCGGAAAGTCTGCGAAGAAGTGCCCACCGGAGTTCGTCCAGGAATCGTCGCTGCTCAGCGGAAACACAGGCGGCCGGAACGGCTGATCCACACTCGCCTTGACCGACGCCACTTCGAACGCCATGTTGCCGCCCGCCGCTGCCTGCCATTCCGGGGTCGTGTCCGAGGATCCGGACTGCGCCGCAACAGGTACAGCGCAAAACAGGATTCCGATCGCCAGCAATCCTTTGTATTCGCCGGAAACAGTAAACAATCGGGACATGGCCGCTCACTCGGTTGGCTTTTCGCTCACGTGGTCCACGACAATCACTGGAATCGATCGCTTCTGTTTCACCAGTTTCTGGTCGCATCGCGGTTGATGGCCGAGCCGTCGCGAATCGAGCCACCTCTATTCTGCAGACCAGTAAGCGGTCGGGCTGACATGAACATCCGCCGGATCGAATCCCGGCTGCTGGGCAGGCATCGGCATTACGGCCAGCACACCGAGGAAAACAATCTTCTTCATACTGACACTCCTGCCCGCCTTTCCGGGTTTCAAGAGCAACGATGCGTAGTCCTATTAGACATCAATGTGACCGCGAAAGGTTTCGACTGATTCGACCTGTTCGGCTAAACCCAGCGCCGGACTCGAGACTTATAGTCAAGGTAAGCGGCGCCGAACTTTTGGCTGAGATATCGCTCTTCCTTGTCGATAACCAGGCGGCGCGTAACAATTGCGGCAGGTACAGCCATGACGACAGGCCAGAGCGCGTTCGCCAGCAGACCGGCGCCGATGCAGATCAACTCCCAGGCGAGATACATCGGATTTCGAGTAAATCGAAATGGCCCGCTCGTCACGATGACTGTGGAAGGTCGCGTAGGATTCGGTGTGGTGCCCGCGCCGAACATGGTCCTCGCCGCCGAAGCGATGAGCGCCAGCGCGATCGTCAGCAGGATACAGCCGGCGATACGGACGACTCCGAAGCCACTCCCCCCGAGTCGTACAGGCACCGCCCATTGGATCAGGAATCCAATTGCGATCGCGGCGACGTGAATCAGCGGAGGAAAAATTCGGACGCCGGAGGTTTCCTGCATATCGCCTGCCTGGGCTGCTGGATCATATCACGTCAAAAGCTCGGCTGATAATTCGAGAGGTCCGAGGAGTGGCAAAAGAGTTGGAGCTGCAATCCGGGCCTGCGGTATCGGCTTGAAGACCTGGCGGAAGAAATACTCGGCAGGACGCGAAGCTTCGTCGCACCCTTCGGACGGTATCACCCTGCGGCAGCGATCGCGCTATCTTCGCCGGGGCCATGCAGAGCGCTCGGGATCGGAGACAAGCTCGGAATCACTCACGAGGCTTTCTCGCAGGCACTGGAATTCGACGGCACGCATAACGAATCGATCGTTCATACGAGCAGTCCAAAGGTGCTCCCTGGGTCAAAGAGCCATCTGCCGTGGACGGCAATCCACAGAGAGGCCGGCCTCATAAGGTATCCGCGATACAACCACAGCGCGCAGGCCAGAGCACGCGGTGCTACTGCCCATTCGGGGTCGCCACAACAACGGCTTGTCCCTGTGTAGGGAGCGAATAATTGACAACGAAAGCAATCTGGCCGGCATCATTCAGGGAAGCGACAGAAGATAATCCGGTGACGGAAATTCCCGCGATCGTGTCTCCTACAGCGACTACCGAGTGTTTTCCGGTGAAGAACCCAAATGTCGCGGTCCCGCTGGCGTTCGTCGCGTCAGAGTCAAACAGAGCTTCACCGCTTGCGTTCAGGATAACTCCGTCCAGGGGGGCCAGCGGATCGCCCGGCGGTACAAGCGTCAGTCCGTCGATCGTGTCACCGGTTTTGGCGATCACAGTGCTTTCGACAAAGAACGCCCTTCCATTGGTGTTGTCTTGAGCTTCATAGCCAATTAGGCCCAAATCGCTTATGTCGGGGGCGCTCAATTCCATCAGGGTATGACCGCTGACCGTATCTCCCACCTTCACAACGATGCGGCGCAGCGTGAATATGCCGAAGGTAAAGTGGTTCGGTGAATCCTCGTAAGATGCGTTGAAAGCCAGACTTCCGCTGTTGTTCAGCGCTGGATTGCTTATCAAGGTGGGGGTGACGCCGGCTACCGTGTCACCACTCTTGACGATCACTCGGCTGGGAATGAAGATCCCGGAGCCAGTGCTCCCGCCCGACCCCTGATACTGTGCTGAAAACGCGACCTCACCCCGATTGTTGAGATCGAATGACGAGGGAAAGGTAATCGTCAGCCCACCAATGATGTCTCCCGAGACAGCTACCCTGGCCTTCGGCCGGAAGATGCCGCCGCCCGCGAGGTTGGTGGTGAAGACGATTTCTCCAATGTTGTTTCGTTTTTCGCTTTCAATCTGGTCGACCGTGAAGCCGTCAATTACGTCACCGTTCTTGACGACGACTGATGCCAGGGGCGGTGCGACACGCCTTGAGAACATGGCCCCGACAGCGTGGCCCAGGGGGTGATCTCCCAGGAAGAGCACGGTTCCATCGTTGGAAATGAAAGGATCCGCAAGGTCATGTAGAATGATTTTTCCGATCACCCCACCGGCTCTTGCGACAACCTTGTAGTCATAAGCTGAACTGGCAGCTAATGTCGAGGTCGCCGTGGCAGTGGCCATTGCAAGAAGCCGAATTGCCCAGGCTGAAACGAAGGAAGGTCTGGATATTCCTGACCGAGCGGGACGATCATTGATCGGTACGGATGCCACGGGGCGAGCGGTGGTTTGCCGCCCGGAATTCGCGTGATGTTTCATTGTTCCTCGTTTTCGATCTCCCCATGCGGGGAAATCCTCTTTGCGGACGGCCCAAATTGGGAGGGGTCGTGCCGCCCGGAGGGCATGGATGTTGGGCAGTCGCTCGGACTTGCTGAAAGCCTGTTTATCGCCGCGCTGGGGCACCCCAGCCGGGAATCTGCTGGTGCCGCGAACGCCGCTGCGACGCCGGGAAGTAACATGACTGACGGTTTGCCTGGCAGGCCGTACAAGCGCATCCTCCGACTGTCTCCCAACCGGCTCAATGCCAGGATAATCCCCCGGTGAAATCGGTCGTTATTTGATCACTCCAGTGAACGCGCGTCAAGCGTCGCCGCTGAGACTTTCTACACTGAAACTCACCCGGCAAAAGACCCTGCGAGTCCTGGCGATCGATTTACATGGGAATCAGCTGGTGACCGTAGCAAGCCAGGCGTTGTTCCTGGGAGACCATGGAGAAAGATTTAACGCACTGCCCGCATGGTAACGAGGGAGTCCTCCTGGGGTATGATCGTCACGCTTGCCACTCTCGACGGAACTTGCAGTGTGGGCTTCGGGCCTTGGCTTCGAAGACGTGCCGGAAGACGTAGTCGAAGCCACAAAGCTTCGCGTCCTGGATGTCATTGGGCTGTCGCTCGCCGGTGCGGAAACGCCCTTTGGGCGGTCCACTCGCGCAGCGGCGATCGCGCTCTCACCACCGGGGCCATGCAGAGTGCTCGGGACCGGAGACAAGCTCGGCGTCACGGCGGCGGCCTTCACGAATGGGGCCTTTTCCCAGGCACTGGAATTCGACGATACACACAACGAATCGATCGTTCATATGAGCAGTCCGAACGTGGCCGCTGCGCTGGCGCTGTCCGGGATTGTTCCGGTTTCAGGGCGCGATCTGATCATAGCCATCGCATTGGGCAACGAGATTTCCTGCCGTACCGGCAGCGTGGCATCCGGCCAGTTTCATAAGCGCGGTTTTCATCCGACAGGTCTCTTCGCCACGTTCGGCGTCACCTACCTTGCGTCCAGATTGCTGGGGCTCGAGACGCACCAGACGGCACAGGCGGCCGGAATTTGCGGAAGCTTTGCCTCCGGCCTGCTGCAGTGCTGGGTGGATGGAACGCAGACCAAGTTCCTGCATCCGGGATGGGCGGCGCAGAGCGGGATTACGGCCGCTGTACTGGCACGTGAGGGAACCACAGGCCCTGCGGAGGTTTTCGAGGGCCGCTTCGGTTTGTTCGCTTCGCACTTGCAGGACAACGGGGCATCTTGCGATTACGGACGCATCAGCGCCGGTCTGGGAAAACATTGGGAAAGCCGGAACTCGTCATTCAAGCCGTTCCCCGCGGCGCATGTGCTCCATCCTTACATCAGCGCGATACTGCGGTTGCGGGACAAGCACGCGATTTCGGGCGCGGAAGTGGAGCGCATCGAGTGCCCGGTCACGGAATTCATCGTGGGCATCGTTTGCGAGCCGACGGAGGAGAAGTTTGCGCCGGCTTCCGACTCTCATGGCCGTGTGAGTCTGCAGTACAGTCTCGCCGAAGCCCTGACCAACGGGTCCTTGAATAAGAATTCCTATGGCGCCGGCAGTCTGCGCAACCGCGATATTCTGGACCTCGCCCGGCGCGTGAGTTACTACATCGACCCCGCGTATCCGGGCCCGGGCCGGTTCAAAGGCGAGGTCAGGATCACCTTGAAAGACGGCAGAACCTTTCATGAAGTCGAAGAGTATAACCGCGGGTCGGTGGAGAATCCGATGACTTACGAAGAGATCCGCGCGAAGTTCGATGAGAATGCGAGCGGATTCCTTTCGGCCTCCCGGCGGGACGAACTCGCCGGCCAGCTCAGACACCTCGAAACGCTGATCGACGCCGGTGATCTCGTCGAATCCGCCTGCGTCCGCTTCGCATAACTCAGCTCTGCATACCCCACCGGCGGACCGTTACGTTCTCGATCGTTTTGAAGATCAGGTTCTCGACCACAAGACCGAAAAGAATCACGGTCAGGAGCCCTGCAAAAACGTTGGGGATGAGCAGCTGATTCTTTTGCTCGAAGATGTACCATCCCAGGCCGCCCGAACCCGAACTGACGCCGAATACGAGCTCAGCTGCAATCAGTGTCCGCCAGGCGAATGCCCATCCTGTCTTCAGGCCGGTCAGGATACTGGGGAAGGCCGCGGGCAACAGAATCCGGATCACGTAACCGGATTTCGAGAGGCCGTAATTTTGCCCCACCATTTTCAGGGTGGGACTGACAGCGCGAAACCCGGCATGCATGTTCAGAGCGACAGACCACAGGACCGCGTGGATCAGAACGAAGATGACGCTGCCATCGCCCAGGCCAAACCAGATGAGGGCCAGGGGCAGGAGCGCAATCGACGGCAGCGGGTTGAACATCGCGGTGAGAGTTTCGAGAAGGTCTGAACCGATTCGCCCCGCGCTGGCGAAGGCCGTAAGCAGTCCCGCGAGCAGCAGCCCGATGGCGTAGCCTTTGAGTAACATCGCTACCGAGTAAGAAGCAGCCCGCGGGATTTCCCCGGAGGCGATCGCGGTCGCGAGTGCTTTGACGGTGTCGGAGAAAGTCGGGAAGAGCAAGGGATTGTTCAACCATCGCGCGTAGACTTCCCAGATCACCGCGAGCAGCGCCAGCAGCAGGATTTTGCGGGCGGCGGCATTGTTGTAAAACTTTTCCCGGGCGCTTAACGGCTTTTCGACCACGTCGAACCCGGTGGTGGCCACCGCATATGTCAGGTCGGGCCGCGAGTCAGACATGGTCGAATAACATCGATTCGATGCGTGCCTCTTCCGCACCGTCGTTACCGCGACTATTAATTTCGGCTTTCACCTGACCAGGGTGAGCGCTCAACAGGAGGATGCGGTTGCCCACCCGAATGGCCTCGGGAATGGAATGCGTCACGAACACCACGGTGAACTTCGTGTCGTCCCAAAGCCGAAGAAGTTCCTCTTGCATGCGGGCGCGAGTGAGTGCGTCCAGGGCCGCGAAGGGTTCATCCATCAGAAGAATCTCCGGTTCCATCGCGAGGCCCCGCGCAATCGCGACACGCTGTTTCATCCCGCCGGAAAGCGTGTGCGGATAGCTGTCGGCGAATTCGTTCAGATTCACCTTGTCGATGAAATGCATCGCGCGTTCCCCGGCTTCGGGCCGGGCGAATTTGCCGCTCGCGGTGAGGGCGAAAGCAATGTTCTCCTTGACCGTCTTCCACGGAAGAAGCTGATCGAACTCCTGGAAGACGAAGACGCGATCGGGTCCCGGCGCGATCACTTTGGTTCCATTAAGAGAGATGGCGCCCTCCACGGGGCTGATGTATCCCCCAATGGCCTTCAGGAGCGTCGATTTGCCACATCCCGAGGGTCCTAGTATGACGAATCGATCCGACCGCGGAACATTGAAACTGACGCGCCACGTGGCAGTGATGGTGTGGCGGGAATTCTTGTACTGAAGGGTGACCCCTTCCACCTGAAGCAGCGCCGCCATTGGCTTTCTGGCTTAACTGCCCGGCGCTCCGTGAATCTCGGGGAAGAACAGATCCTTCCACGACGCGGGACGGTTCCGGATCGACCCGATGGTATGCATGAAGTCGGCGTATTTCATGACATTCTCAGGGGTCGTCGTGAACTTGATATGCGGATCGCTGAGGACGTCGACAATTTCCTGGGCGGCGAAACCCTTGTCGTTGGTTGATGCCAGCAGAAGATCGGCCGCTGATCTTTTGTCCGCCGCGATCATGCGGTTTGCATCGCCGAGGGCCTTGAGAACCGCAGCGTAAACCCGAGGATTCTGATCTCGGAACTTTGTAGTAGTCGAGACCATGGTGAATGTGGTCGACCCGCCCATCACATCGTCGGAAACCATGATAGTTCGCACGCGCGAGTCTTTCTTTTCACGCTGCGCAAACGGAGGGGAGGTGAAGTGCGCGTCGACGGCCGAAGATCCCGCGAGCAATGCGATTACGGCGTCAGGGTGCGTCATGGTGACCGTGAACCTGTCGAAACGCCCCGGTTGCCCGTACTTTTGCCGGGCGTACATCTGCATGACGATCGACGGGATGGAGACCTTGATCGCAGTGACCGCGATCTTGTCCCGGTCCGTAACATCATCGAGTCTCTTCAGATGGGCGGCGCGGGTGTTGAGGTACATCGGCATGGAAGACATCGCGGCGACGCCTTTGACTTTGACGGAGGCTGCAGTTCGGTCCCAGAGAGTTATGAACGCCGGCGGGCCGGCGGTGATGAAGTCAGCCGAGCCGGATAAAAGCGCATCGTTCATAACGGCGGGGCCGCCAATGTTGATCCAACGAACCTTCACATTCGCGTACTTTTCGATGAGGTGATACTTTTCCATGACGAGCAGCGGGAGAAATCCGACGCCCCCCGCTCCGGTGGGAATGCGGACTTCGCTCACTTCAGCGTTGGCAAGCGCGGCGAGTAGCGCGATGAAAAGGAGCCTGTGCATTCCGCCTGACTATTATCTACCGGGTCACGCGCGAGGCTCGGTAGCACCGGCGATCTTGTCGCCGGTGCTCTTACCGCATCCTCAGCGAAGCTAACGGTCAACGACCGGCAGAGCCAGGCCGATCAAATGATTTACATCTGCCAGCCGGTCGACCTCCCAGCACTGCCGCAGCACTGTTTTCGCCTGTTCAAGGGGGAGAGCGAGCACTGCCTGATCCAGGAATTTCTCTTCGAGCTGGCGATCGCTCAAAGGACGATGAATGTTCCCAAGCGATTTCTCGACGAAGCGCGTAAGCTTCTCGCCGTTCGTCAACTCGACTTCGATACGAGCCTGATCTTCGGTCAGGGAAGAATCGCCCGTCGCTGTTGCGCCTTCGCGCACGCGCTTCACAGCGGGGTCATTAACGGCGGCGTCGGTGTATTCCTGAATGCCTGCCTTACCCCGAACGAGCCCTACCGCCGCGCCGTGATATACCGAAAACTTGCCCTGCAGGCCCTTCGTGATGTTGGTCTGATTGCAGAGATCGAGAACAAGGGGCGCGACACGGAGGCGGACGGCAGCGATCGATCCGGGCGCCGGATGATGCTCGTGATGAATCTGAATCGCTCCGTCGATGGCAGGGTGATTCACAATCCCGCACGGAAACGGCTTGTAGGTGTTATCCCGCAACTCGTAATCGACATCCAGGCCGGCCGTCATTTTGGAGAGGTCGTAAGACGCGGCCTGAACCGCCGCGAAGCCGCGAGGACCCTCGAGGCCGTGCTCGCCCGCCGTAAAACCGGCCTGCGCCAGCAGCGCCGCTGAGTAGCCGTTCTGGGCGGCGCGGCCGGGATGAAAGGCTTTCGCCATTGATCCGAACATCTCGCGCACGCCCGCGGCCTGCGTCGCCGCGAGCCCCATCGACCAGATCATTTGCTGAAGCGAAAGGCCCAGGAGTTTCCCGATGGCGGCGGCGGCCCCGAACACGCCAGCCGTCCCCGTGATATGCCAGCCGGCATCATAGTGCGCGGGATAAACGGCGTTACCGATACGCATTTCCGCTTCGAATCCGGTGATAAACGCCTCCATGAAATCGCGGCCCGTCACAGGCTGTGCGCTCGCATATGCGAACTGCGCGGAAGCCACCGGAGAGGTGGGGTGCATGTAGTTTTTCGGCGTCGTGTCGTCGAAATCGTACACATGGGAACTGATGCCGTTCATCAGCGAGGCGTGAAGGGGGTCGAGACGCTCGGCGCGTCCCAGAACGCGCGCGGTGGGCGGCCCGGAGTAAGGTCCAAAGGCCCGCATCGCGATGTCGACGGCTTCATCGCGGCTTCCTCCAAGGGCGCAACCCACATAGTTGACGATGGCGCGGAGCGCTTCGTGGCGAACGTCCTTCGGGACGGTTTCGATGCGGTTTGAGACGATCCACGATGCGAGCGTTCTGGTTTCGTACATGCTTGTTCAGTGTTGTTCAGTTTATGAGATCAGGTTCCGCACACCTGCCTGGCGGCGAGTCGAACATCGCAGCAGTTTTCGCGAAAGCGCGGATCGGAATTGCAACTCAGGCAGGCTGCCGTCACTGCCTCCCACCATCCATTGCTGCAGCGGGGCATGCCAGAAAGGGGAATAAATCACGATGCCGCGCGAGAGCAAGGCTGCCGTATAAGAAAAAGAACTCTTCGCCATCACCAGAATGTCCGCAGTAATCAGGCTGTGGAGGCATTCAAAGACATCGCCGTTCAGGTGCATGACAGCTCTGTTCCGTATCTCGCCGAAATCTTCTTCGCGTCCTTCCGAAAACACATGGATCTCGTGCGGAACGGACGTTAAAGCGCGGGACAACTGGTCAATCTGCTTCAGGACGGTCGCGTTATGAGTAAAGCGCTCTGCGAGATAATGCTCGCCGACGTCGCCTCGCCGGACATGAACCGCGACAAAGAGAGAGCCGTGGCCGGCCCGCACGGGATGAGGAGTTCGCTCGTATTTCCGAATGAGCCGGGGCTGTATCAGAGCGTAGAAATCGGGATGGGAGTCCGCGTACCAGTGGCATTCGGACGCGACCAGCAGAACGGGTTCGCCAGGCGGAGGTTGCGGGCGCTCGAACGTCATCGTCTCGGCCGGTACAACTTGTACTCCCCGCAGATCGAACGCGCTCAATTCCACTTCCCCGTAGCCGGGAGAAAACGTGCGCTCCCAATTCTCTGGCCAGAATTCGTCATCCTGGTCGTTGTGCTCAACGGATGCGATCGGCGTGTGGAGATACGTAAGTCGGTTGCACTGAGCGTAGAGCATCGTGGAAAAAATGGCGTGCATTTGGGCTCCCCCGCCATCGCTCCGCCCGGCGCACGTAATGTAATATCCGGGAGGAAGTGTTTCACCACAAACTGGATTTTCGGAATGGGACTCGTGGAGCCGGGCTCGCATGCGATTTCTTAAGTTTGACCTATACGAGGGTGGTCACGTCGGTTTCTTTAATAACCTCCTGTCGCTGGAACTGGCGGTCGGCCTCAGCGTGCTTTCCAACCGTTGTCTGCTCTTTAGCACGCCGCACCACCCCATCTTCAACAGTGACAAACAATTAAATTTGTTCGATCTGGTAGATGTATTTCACCCTCACCAGATCGGGCGCTTTGATGGTCTGAAAGGCGAATTGCTGCCGGATTTGCACGCGAACCGCCTGGTTTCGGCCGATCTGTTCGAGCGCCAGACGGCGGCAGTGCTGGCTACCTGCAATGCTTCCACTCTGGGCTATTACAGTTACACGCTGCCTTTCGACGCGCGCGTGATTTACGCATGCAACCATCTGATCCATATCAGGGAACCATATCGCCTGCTGGCGCGGGCTATCGTTCGCGAGCTGCGGAGGCAGCATGGCGGATTTGCCTGTATACACGTCCGCCGCACGGATTTTTCGTACGACCACGATCAGGTCGAAGCCGTTACGGTCGACGAAATCTGCGCGAACGTCCGATGCTACGTTCCCCCGGATTGCATGCTCCTCATTCACTCGGACGAAGCAGACGAAGAATACTTCCGCCCCCTTCTGCAGTTTTACCCGAAGCACCTGATGATTGACGCGGTGCTGTTCCGCCAGTTCTTTCCGCACCAGCTGGATCGCGCCGAAATCGGCCTTGTGTCGGCTCTCGTAGCCTGCGAGAGTGATATGTTCCTGGGTACCATGTTCAGCACGTTCACCGGTTATATCCAGCGCAAGCGGCTGCTGAACGGAAAGGGCGGCGGCTTTCTCTACCTCTATAACCAGCGCCCCGGGTGCCTTGCTTTCGAGAACGGAAGGATTCTCGAAAGCGGATCCTCCGGCCCGACCTGGGAACGAATCGGCATGCCGGACGATCTGAGATCGATCTGCTTCTGGTGGCGCGAATGGCCGGAATCGGTTTATAGCCGCGATTGACAACAATGGGATGGAACAGATTCCGAAAGGTTCTCTGCCTCTCGCTGAACCGGCGAGCGGACTTCACCCGCGCCTTACTCAGTTCCGTCAGCCAGTGCTCCGGAATCGAAAACTATCTGCTTCTGGCCAATGTTGAAGAGGAGTCCGAAGAGACTCTCGGCCTCGCGTTGGGAGTGAATTTCGCGGAGACGAACATCGCCATGAAGCCGCGCGCCGGGAACTTCAGCGAAAGAGCGTTTACCGCAATCGACCGCGGGTTCGCCAAAGCGGAATTTGTGGCTTACGTCGACGGCGATACCGCGGTAACGAAGGATTTCCTGCGATATCTCGAACAAGGCGCGGAAACGTTTCGCGACGATCCCGACATCTTCCTGCTGTCCGGCTTTGGAGAAAACCACGAGGACGGCGATGTGACACGGCACTCGGAAACGGCGCGGCGCGCCGTAAAATTCGGATCCGCGGCGGGTATCTGGCGAAACCGCTGGGAGTGGAGTAAGCGCTCCGCACGCGCCAAAGCGCCCGACTATCTCAACCAGTTTGGAAAGCTTGCGGCTCGCTACAAGCTTCAGGAAGCCTATCCTGTCGTTTCTCGCTGCGGCCGCCTGGATAAGACGCCAGCGTTCACTTGTGAGCCGCGCGTCGAACGCTTTCGTCAGGCCAAGCCCTCCGTGACAGCCGTCATGATCACCGGGCTCAAGCGGGAACGCTACCCCATGGCAAGAATTTCGATCGAGTGTTTCAAGAGCCAGACGTATCCCAACAAGAACCTGCTCATCGTAAATCACGGCGAGGAGTCGCTCTGCTCAAATGATTCCCGCATTCGTGAATTGCGGCTACAGAAAAGCCGCTGGCAAACCGTCGGCGACTTGCGTAATCTGGCGCTGGAGCATGCCACGGGCGATTTCATTATCAATTGGGACGATGACGACTGGCATCACCCGCGGCGCATGGAAGTACAGATGAAAGCCCAGATGGAAACCCGGATGAAAGACGGTCAGGAAGATGCCGCCGTACTCCTGAAAAACCGCATTCATCACAGCCTGGTGAATGGCTGCTCACGATACGCGGAATATCCGAAAGGGGCCGAGGCCACAATCCTGCATCCACGCAGAATGACCTACCGCTATCCGAGTCTGCTGCGCGGAAGCGATAGCGTCTTCGTCCGGCAGTTCACCAGCAGGTTCGCGATCGAAAACGACCCGGCGATGCATATTCGCTTCTTCCACGGCATGAATCTTTGGGATGCCGGCCACATCATGGGGCATCTGGGTGACGCGGGTATTCAGGGAGTGTCGGAACTCAGTGACGAACACCGGGCACTTCTGACGCAGGTATTACCGCTATACGGCAAGCGCTTGCCGGAATAGGCCGCCGCTCGTCTCGGCGATGGTTTGCAGGACCTCCGCGGCGATTTCCTGAGGCGATGGATCGACCGTCGTGATGAAGCAGGCAGGCGTATCGAAAGGATTCCAGAGAGTCGCGTAACGTATCGCTATGTCCTGGCTGATTCTTGACCAGGTCACGTGGGGACATCGGCTCAGGCTCGCCAGGTGAAGCGGAGCGCTGCTCGGTCCGACGGCGCACCTGGCTGAACTCAGCGCGGAGCATTGAACCTCGAGCGGTAGTCCGCGCAGATCGATGCTTCCTTCAAACCAGTAGTTGTCCCATCCCCCGTAACAAGCCACGCTCAGGCCCGCGCCGAGCAGCAGTTGCACCAGTTGCTCGCACTTCTCGATCGAGTATTCCTTTCCGGCAACCAGACGGTCCCCAATCTTCTTTTCCGGCCGGAACGCGCACAGAACATCGGCGACAAAAGGTCCTCGCGTCAGGGGCGTAAGATCCCTCCACTTTTTTGGTGTCAGGGTGGTTTCGCCGGTTCTCAGCGCATCGCACTCCTGCAGCCCGAGGTCTTCCCAAAGCGCCTGGGGATCGAGAGTCTTGCTTCCATTGCAGACGCGAGGAACCTTGCTCAGAAGTTTGCCTTCCGCGAACCGCCAGCCCTCCGTTTTGAGGGGAATAAATTCCGTCGCGAACTCATACAGGTACCTGCTGGATTCCGGCGCCGCGACAATGACGTGTTCAAATGTCTCCGCCATGAAACGCACCATCGGGTTCCACCAGCACAGCTCCCAGCCGAATTCCCCCACCCACGGGCCTGCAAAGAAAACCGAGTCCTTCGATGAGGGAGCAAAGAACGGTTCGTACGTGATCGGGGTCGCCGGAGAGGGATCGGCTTCGATGATCAACTCCGCCTGCGTTGTTTTCGCAATATTACGCCGGCACCAGCGCGACACCTGGGTGAGGCCGGCGGGAGATTTCGCGTTTCTTCGCCGTCCACCTTCCGACTCGGCCGTTGCCAATACCGGAGTCGTATGCCAGACGGGTGAACTGTCGTCGTCTGCGGACGCCGTATAAGAGAGCAGGATGTCTTCGCTCCCGGCGGGCGGAGCGCTCTCGAGCTCGGCGCAAAGACGCGCTCCATACATCAGCGAGGCGACACAGGCCCGTACAGTCGTGAGAGCGCCGACGCCGAGGTCCAATTTGCGGGTCACCCCAACTGCATGCAATCGGGATGGATCGGCGAACCACGCCTGGTGTAGTTCGTTCAGCGATTCCTCGGGCAGCAAGACGTCGTCGCTGGTAAACAGAACTGCGGCGAAAGATGCAATCGCCCCGGCTGCCAGACGCGCCAGAGGGTTCTGATCTTCCACCGTGTTGATCGCCTTTACTCTCGACCCGGCTTTGTCGGGGGCGATCGCGAAGGCGCGGTTTTGGTTCACGAGCAGGATTTCACCGACCACGGACATCTCCGCATAGCGATCGAGCAGCGAGGTGATCAGCAAAACCGAGGGATGACGATGCAGCAGGACGACTGAAATCAGGTGGGGCGAAACGGGCGCCAGCGACTGGCTCTCGTTAAAGTTGATTGCCACTTCGGCAGCGCCCCAGCCGGATGGGTTCGCGACCAGACGGCCTTCTTTCAGATTGCGCCGGCTGGCCTTCTCGTTGGCTCGCCACATCGCGTGCCAGCTCTTTTTCCCGGTATGAGATGCCTTCTCGACCATCGTATTTCGGATCGGTGAAGGCCCCCCTGTTCGAGCGCGGACATGCCGCAGGCCCATGGCTTTTGCGCGCCAGATGAGGTCCTGATCCTGATGTCCGATCGGAGCGAACGACTCGTCATAGCCGCCGAGACGGTGAAACCAGTAACGAGGGATCGCGATACGGCCGAACGTCCCGCGGAGAGGATCGCCGCGAGCGCCGTCATCCATTTGCAAAACCGCGTCGCCGCTGGCAAAGCACCGGTCGATGGCGCGGCGCATGCCGCTGTTGCTGTTATCCGCATCGAGATTGACCAGGATCTCGCCGCGACCCAACCTGTGCGCCAGATTCTTCGCTTTCGGGCAGTGGTAATGTTTCGCTTCAGTCCGGGCGTAGACGAGACGCCCGAATTCGATCGCCTTCTGACACTCGGGAGAGGATGCGATAAACCGGCCCAGATTGTCCCTGCTGCCGTAATCCACCAGAATCAGTTCTTCGTCGTCCCGCAGGCGGCGCAGATTTCCGAACAGCGTGAGCGCCACTTGCCAGAGCCGGCCGTGACACGTCGTGCAATACGAGATCTTTACAGCGTTGTGACTTCTCATCGAAAATGAGTTGCGCCCAGCGGCAAAAGGAAATCTAATTTTCTACCACAAACAAAAGAGCGTCAATTCAACGTCAGCTTACATGCGTAATAGAAATAAGTGGATCATTAAGCACCGAATTTCTCCTTGACACGGAGAGTCCGTGCCCACAAGATGAGTAAAGCTAAAAACCCCGTAGTCTATTTCACGCCGGAGTGAAGCTGAATGAGTCTGGATCAGGTTGCTCAACTCGCGCGGCAAGCCGCATCCGAGGATGCTGTGTTGCGAGCCTTGCAGAACGATCCCTCTCAAATAGGCAAGCCGCTCAACCTCAGTGACGCGCATTTGCGAGCGCTGATCAGCGCCGGTTCGTTCACCACAGAGCGGCCGGCCTTTACCACCAGCACTCCCCAGCAATCGCTGGCGCATCAGATCGCGACGATGGACGTCGGGACCTTGTTTCCTCCCGAAGGACAAGGTCAATTTCCCACGCCTGGCGAACTGCCACCAATTGTTGTCGCACCTCAGGCGGCGCCTGCGGCAGCGCCCCTCCCGGGCACTGTGCCCCGCCCAATATCGCCACAACCGAAGGCGCCGGTGTCGACGCCGGCCACCCCGCGCAGCACACCCAAAGCGACTCCTATTTCCGGGCAACCACAGAGTCCGCAGTCGCAACGCCCGCCAGCGGCCCCGACATCAGGCCAGCCGCAGAGTCCGCAGGCGCCGACGTCCACACCGGGAACCACCCCGACCTCTAACGGGACTCCGCAGGGAACTCCGGCGCCCTCGGCTTCCGGGCAAACGCCGGGCCAGCCGGTTCAGAGTTCAGGCTCGGACGGAACTCCGGAACAAGCGGTTCAGACGTCTCCGGCCCCCTGTTTCCAGGAGACGTTGGAAGGAGAGTCGTGTTGTCCTTATCTCGTCGCAATGGTTTCCATCGTTGCGGAACTATCAACAGTTACTCAAACGGCTCTTACCGCCATCACAGCGATAGCGGGAATCTGCTGAGACCAAATCCGAAGGAAAGCAAAGAACATGGCAACAAAAGCAGCACCAATCGGGAAGAAGCCAGTTAAAGCAGCCGCGAAGCCGGCGCAGAAGCCCAGGACCGCGCCAAAACCTGTCAAACCAGCGCCGAGCCCGGTCGCCGCGCTCGGCCATGCTCAGGGCATGACCTCTCCGGGCGGGCTCGCGGGAGCTCGTACTGCGGCACTCGGCGGCAATCCCGCTTCGCGGGTCACCGTTTCAAATCCGCTGACGCAGAGTTCTTTCCGATTGGCGGGAAACGTCGTGCCCCGGCCGTTGCCGCAGAGTATGCCCGGCATGTTCGCCGCCGCCGCGGGCGGAACAAGCATTCCACCAACCGGTTCGCCAAAAGCCTCTCCAACCGCCGCTCCAAAGGCCGCGCCCACGGCTGCTCCAAAAGCTGCGCCAACCGCGGCTCCGAAGGGGACTCCAGTCGCAGCGCCAAAGGGTTCGCCAACCGCTGCTCCCAAGGCGGCTCCGACGGCGGCGCCGAAGGGCTCGCCAACTGCTGCTCCCGCGGCAGCGCCGAAGGCGGCGCCGACTGGTGGAGGCGGCACTCCCACGGGTGGCGGTGGCACACCGTCTGGTGGTGGCGGTACACCGACAGGCGGCGGCACACCAACTGGTGGTGGCGGGACCCCGACTGGTGGTGGCGGCACTCCCACGGGTGGCGGTGGAACGCCAACCGGTGGTGGCGGCACCCCGACAGGCGGCGGTGGCACACCAACCAGCGGCGGAACACCTGGCGGCGGAGGAGGAACGCCAACCGGCGGGGGCACTCCGACGGCAGGTGGTGGAACTCCGAGTGGCGGTGGTGTCACGCCAACCAGCGGCGGTGGCACTCCGAGTGGCGGTGGTGTCACGCCAACCAGCGGCGGTGGCACTCCAACTAGTGGCGTCGCCGGTATGGTGGCATCGGCAGGCTCGGGCTGTTGCTGCGCGTCTCTGACGGCGATGGTGGCTATCGTCGCCCAAGTCTCCTCAACGGCTCAAACAGCGATGACCAGCATCACCGCAATTGCTTCGATGGCTGCAAAGAAGGGATAGCCTCCGTGCCCCTTCCCGACATCAGTGTTGCCATACCGGCGCGCAACGAGGGCGCACGACTCGCGCCCACGATTCAGTCCATCGCTCGCGCCCGAACCACAAATGCTCGCCTCGAGTTCGTCATTGTTGACGATGCATCGAGCGACGACACGGTGGCCAATCTGGTGGCCGCCGTCCCTGACCTGCTCAAGGAGCCGAGGATCGATATCCAGGTCCATCAGGTGGAAGAGCATGCCGGAATCTACAACGCCCGCAATCACGCGGCGCACTTCGCCACGGCGGAGATTCTCTTCGGCACCGATGCCCATGTGCGTTTCTCCGGGGGATGGGATGAACTTATTCTGCACCACATCGCCCCCAATCGTGTCCTGTCCGGCACCACCGTAGACCCTGGTTCTTCCTTTCGCGGTTACGGCTGCGATCTGCTCATACCTTTCATGGGGACCGCATGGAACAACGGACCCGTCGACGGGGTAGCGCATGTGCCCGTCGCTCCCTGCCATGCCAGCGTAATGACACGTGAATTATTCAATCGCCTCGGCGGCTACGATTCCGGCATGATCCTGTACGGCGCCGGAGAACCCGAACTCAGCATACGAAGCTGGCTGCAGGGCGCCGACGTAATGGTCGTGGGCGACCTCCTGGTAGAACACGAATTCAAGCCGAAAGCCGTCCTCGACGATTTCCTCGACCAGGTGAGGCCTTTGTGGATCCACAACTGTATTCGCTTCGGATTTCTTTACCTGAGCGAACTCGGATGCATGCAAATGCTCCGCTATTACTCACTGCAATTCCCGGAACAGTTTCCCGACGCTTTACGCCGCGTGAATGAGAGCGACGTCTGGCAGCGCCGAACCTTCCTCGAAGGAAAGCAGGAGCGATCATTCCAGTGGCTGGTCGACTATTTCGACATGAAAGACCAGGCCGGCGGGGAAATTTTCTGATCCGGTAACGAGCCGCGATATGGCTTTAATCATCGACATTCTCCGCCCCGACGATCTGCTCAGTCTGACCATTGAAGCGCAGAATATGAAGCTCGATCGCACCGATCCGAAAAAGCCCATGCTGGTCGTGGACAATAAGTCCGCGCCCGCCTATCTCGTTGTTACTTTCCCGCCGCAAAGCATCACTGAAAAAGCTTATTTCGAGGTCGGCAACGTTACCGCTGACCCTCCCTTCAACTCTCCGCCGCCCACGCCGCCGCTCGGCGGCACAAACGATCCACTCGATCCCGCGGGCCAGACCCCGGCGCGGATCGCCGGCCCAAGCCGTCTTGTCTTCCAGCTTCCCAAAAGCCTTACCAAAATCCCGTATCAGATGAAGGCGCTGCTCGACTGGTCGCAGCTTACCCTCGTCGTGTCCAACGTGGCGAAGGGGAAGACTTCCCCGCCGCCGATCACCGCACCGGATCCGCTGGTGACGGCTCTCGAAGTTCCTTATCGACTGATTCTGTCTCCCGGCAATGGCGTAGCCTGGGTGAACGCTTTGGCGCCTGTTACCCACTCCGGCCGAACGGAGCTGTGGCATACGCGGCTGGCCAAAATTGTCAAAGTCACGAAAAACAATCAAGTGACTACGACCTTGCAGGAAGCCAGCCAGCAGAAGACCCTCCCAGTACGCGCAATCTGGTCGCCGGACTTCCATGACCATAAAGAGCTCCCGCCTCACACCGAGGACAGGGACCCCTTTCTCACACCGCTTTCGCCCCGCGATCGCGCGCAGATTGTCGTTCTTACGTCCGGGACCGACGGATATCGCGTACTGCTGAGCGGGAATCAGCCCGGTCCGTGGAAGCCCACGCCGATTCGCGTCAGCCGGCTGTTTCTCTCCGCGCTGGGCGCCTGGCTCACATCGCGCGGGAGCTGGTCGCCACTTCCCGTTTACGACGTTCCGCTGGTGGTGCGACGGCCACCTGTGCCAGTCGCGTCGAAACCGAAGGCCAGAGCGCTCTTTGAAACCGTTGCGCTCGATCTCACCGAATGGGACCACCTCGCGACCGAGGGCCGCGACCACTACGTGAAGGTCGTCTACGAAGGGTTCCTCTATCCGTTCGGCCATGCGGCCACTCTGGTCAAGGTGACCGAGAGAAAATTTGTTCCGGCCGAGAATGTTCCGCCCGCACCGGGTTTCTCATCATCGGTGACGGCCATCCTGCGGCAGCACATGTACATTGTGGTGCGAGAACGGGAGAAGTCGTACGATCCTTCGGGCTATGCCTTTGCCGGACGCGAAATGCCGCTTCACAGCAGCATTCGCATCGATACGAAAGTCACGCCCGATATCGATCCGCCGCCTCAACCCGGCGGCCCCGGATTCTTTTCCCAGAACTCTTTCTGGGTCACCATCAATCAAGTCAACTTCCAATTCCATTGCACCGGGCAGGATCTGGCGGGCGCTCATATCGATTTCCTGGCGCCGATGATCTTCGTGAGTGTCAGTGAGCCTGATATTGCAGCAGTCAAGGCGAATTATGCGCAGGGCGGATTCGGCCCGATTTCTTCGGTGAGAGGCAAGAAAGTCGCTTTCGCCGATCCTTCGGCAGGCGACACCACTCTTAAGTCTTCAGGACTTTATTTCGATACTGAGATCACTGGCAGCTTTCCGTTTATCACGGCGCCTTTCATACCGGTTCTGTCTCAGGCACAAGTCACCGTTCCCAGCGTTGAAGAACTGCTGGGCGTCACCACACCGGTCGACATCCAGTTTTACCAGCCCTACTTGCAAAAGGGGCTCGATCCGAATGCGGGCGTGTTCGTGAAGGTATTCGGTCTCTCGGGCGGCAGCCTGCCCACTATCAGCTTCAGTGCGGAAAAGTCCGGCGGATTTGCCACGCCGGGGTTCACCGTTACAGCCCTATCAGCGCGCAAAGGGATGGTCGCCGGTTCGCCCGATGATGCCGCCAACGGCGTGATCGACCCCAGTATTTTCTTCGGCGGGTTGTCCGTATCGCCGAAGCTTTTCGGCACGATTCCGCTGGGAAATCTGATTCCGGTCGACAGTATTACGCACAAGGCGGTCAGCCTGCAGAACGCGCCGGAAATCAAAAGCAAAGAATTACCCGATAAGGTGCACCCGACTCAGGTGGTCACCACCGTAAAGTGGGAACCCGACCTGGCCGACTACTCGCTCGACCCGATCGAGATCAAGTTCAACAGCGACGGGAATAATTCCAAACTCTCTCTGCAAGCCCAACTCACGAGGCCGCTCGATGGCTCGCCGTCGCAATCGAGCATTACCGGCAGCCTCGACCATTTTGAGATCACGCTGCTCGGCGTAGTGGCGATCGAGATCAATTCCATCAAGTTCTCGTCCATCAATGGTTCCAAGACGAACGTGGTGGTGAAACTCGCCAGCAAGAACGCGATTCGGTTCATCGGGCCGCTGAGCTTCATCCAGACGCTCGCGGACATTCTGCCGCCGGGTCTGTTTGGAGGCGATGGCCCTTCCATCGATCTGACGCCCACCGCCCTCAAGGTTTCCTACACGCTGGGTCTGCCACCCATTTCGGTTGGTGTCTTTGCGCTCGAACACATCGCAATCATGGCGGGCGTCGATCTCCCCTATCTCGACGGAAAGCCGGGCTTCGAGTTCGCTTTCGCCAAGCGCAGCAGTCCATTCCTGATCACCGTGGAATGCCTCGGCGGAGGCGGATTCGTCCATCTCATTCTTACGGCCGACGGCATCCAGATGGTCGAAGGCGCGCTCGAATTCGGGGGAGAGTTTTCGTTTGACGTAGGCGTGGCGTCCGGCGGCGTTCACGTCATGGCCGGCATCTATTTCAAGCTGGCCGGAACCGATTCCACGCTTACCGGCTTCGTTGATATCGGCGGCGAAGTCTCGGTCCTGGGAATCATCTCTATTTCAATCGACTTGAATCTCAGTCTGAGTTTCATTCACACCGCGCAGGGCGATAAGGTGCAGGGGCGCGCGACGCTCTCGATCTCGGTGCACATCATATTTTTCAGCATCTCGGTAAGCGTTTCCGTCGAACGAAGTTTCGGGAGCGGTTCCGGCGACCCGAAGATCGCCGACGTGATCAGCGACAAGAATTGGCAGGCCTACTGCCAGGCGTTTGCAGGTTAACAGGAGCCGACGATGCCGACCCAGACATTGATATTCGTGGCGCTCCCCAATGGACGAGACGGTAAAGACAAACTCAAGTTGTCTCTATATCTGACGCCCCGGCTTGACGCGGGCGCAACGCTCGGCGATTTTCCCGATATTCTCAACTGGACTCAACAGGTACAGAACAAAGGCCTCAAGTTTGAGATCAAATGTGGCACGAAGAAGGCGACTGTTTCCGCCGACAAAGCAGTGCTGCGCCCGGACATCTGGAAGGCTATTTTTACCCCGACGACCTTTGTACAGGCCTACGAGTTCACGGATTACTCCAAACAACTGGTGGTTTCCTATCCGACCCGTCAGGCGCTTTCCTTCCTGAAATTCGCGACGCAGTCAGTCGGTGTGCCGCGATTCACCAATGAACAGCGCGGCAGTCCTCTCAATGTACTGAACCCTCTGAACTATCGCGACGACGGGGAGTCGTCGCTCGATGACGAGCTCAACGCCATGCGAGTCGAACTCTGGAGGAGCCAGCAGGTTGTGGGGGCGCCGACTGGCGCCGTGCCGCCGCCAGTTCCGCCGACGAACAATCCCGACGGCATTGCGACGACAACTGACGGACCGGATCCCAACGCGGCGCACGACATGGCTACCCGGTTCGGGCTGTTCCACAGTGTGCCTGCAGCGCCGGGCCGGCCGCCGCTGGCCAGCACGGCAAAAGAATTCGAGAAGACCCTCGACTTTCATGCCGCACTGACGGCGCTTAATTCCTATCCGTCTTTGCTGCGCGCGCTCGGACTGGTATTCGACGTGGAGATCCCGTCCTCCCTGTGCCCCGCTTCGCCTGCTGCCGGAGCGTACGGCACAATCGCGGTGTCTAAAGTGACTCCGGGATTCTCATGGAAGATTGCTCCTCAATTCAATCTCAATGGGACTGCCTACTGGCTGGATAAAGACTCCTTTGCCGCCGCTCCGGCGACCCCACCGCCCGCGCGGTCCGCTGGAAACTATGCGTCGGGCGATGTGTTCAAGGGCTTTCTCGCACTTTCGTTTCAAGACTTCTTTCTTTCCCAGGTTGATCTCGACGGGGCACTCCTGAAGGCGCTCGGACTCGCCGATAACGTCGAGAATCTCAGAGAGCTGGACAACCTCGACGCCATCGAGCAGACGCTTCCATCACTGCGTTCAGCGGGCATTTCGTTGATGGCGGACGGCCGTGCCTTGCAGCTGTTGCAGGCGCTTCAGAACAATAAAGGATTCAACGACGCGCTGACCGCAAACGGTACGCCCGCGCGACCGTTCAACGCGCAGGACGTTGTTCGTGGATACCGCATCGATATCTGGTCCTCGCGCACGAAGGCGTGGCATTCGCTCCATGGGCGCACCGCAACGTATAAGTTCGGCCAGGATGGCAAGATCGCGACAAAGGTGGAGGAGGAGGGCTTCACACAGCTCGCCGTGGCCCAACCGGCTGATGATCCAACCCGTCCCCCGGACGCCTTCGCGGCCGCCAACGGCATTCCCGACTCCGCGACGAACATCTATATCCACGAGCGACTGGCGCGCTGGAATGGCTGGAGCCTCAGCGTAGCGCGACCCGGAAAGGCCCTCAACCGCAGCGCCGATCCTGACAAGGTACTCGATTCGGATCCAACCCTGAATCAGGCGATAACGCCATTCAAGATGACCACCGCCTTCACGGTCAAGCCGCAATCGCTGCCCGAGCTTCGTTTCGGCGCGAACTACCGGCTCCGTGCGCGCACCGTCGATCTGGCCGGGAACAGTCTCCCGGTCTCGGCATCGGCGCCGGATAGCTTCGTCGCCCCGGCAAACGGCATCTCGATGAAGTACTTGCGGTTCGAGCCGGTGAATCATCCACTGGTCGTCCTGCAGCAGCTTCCCCAGCCCGGCGGCTCGCTCGAACGCCTGGTCATCCGGTCCCGTAATGCGACCATCGCCCTCGACAGCACGCCCACGCCCGACAGCGATCAGCGCCACATCGCGCCGCCGCGCGTCGCCGAGCGTCTCGTGGAACAGCACGGTCTGTTCGATGTGAACGGCAAGCTCGATCCGTCTGCCGCGACCTACAACCTGATCGTTGAACGCGACGGGTACGTCATTCCCACACAGGGTAAGGATCCGCTGTCGCCGGGGCCCACTTTCGATGTGGGTTATTTCCCGGACCCGTTCGCGCGCGGCGCCGCTTTTCGCGACCTGCCCAACACGCCGGGTGATACCGACGGCCGCATCAAGTCCGGGGCGCTGGGATATGCCAGGTTGCCCGAAGTCACTCAGCGGGAGGGCAGCGTCACCTTCATCGATTTCGGAACCGCGCCCTGGCCGAACGCCCAGGCCTTTCGTCTGCTCCTCGTCGAAGGCGCGCAGCCGCCGGCGTGGGATGCGACGGCACGCGTGCTGACGGTATCACTTCAAAAAGGCCGCATGATCGCGATTCCGTACAGCAGCTATCTGCTGCCTCCGGATCTCGACAACATGGGCGTCTGGGGCTGGCTGCGCGAATTGTTCGAAGCGCTCGAGACCAGTTCCGTGGCGAGCACGAGCGCAGATTTTTCTTTGGCCCCGAACAGCGCAAAGGTCGCCGAAGTGACGCGTCTGGTGCTCGAAGGGGGTCACGAGATGATTACGCCCGCGCGCACGCTCACTCTGGTGCACGCTGTCCAGCAGCCGCTGGGAGAACCGACGTTCGTCCAGTTGCCGGTGGTTCACAATCCCGCGGCGCCCATCTTTGCTTCCGCGCTGCGCAACCTGTTCACCCCGATCACGGCATGGAGAGCGCATGAATCGCACGTGGCGGCGCTGCTCGGCGGCCTTCAGATCAACGCCGCCAGCAGCTCCAAAGTCGATCTCCTCGCCCGCTGGCTGGATGTGACCGACGATCCTTCTCAACCGGCTCCGGCAGAGTCGGTCCAGGCTCAAACAGTTGAAACGTTCAATCTTTCCGCAGTCGACTTCTCGTCGACGGATCCGGTAACGATTTATTCCGATGCCTCTGAAACGCGCATCGTAGCGGTCTACGTATCGCAAGTGGACGTGCTGTGGTTCGCCGGACCGCTCGACGTGCTCGAGGGTGTCGCCAACCCGTCCTCCACGACCACTTCGGCCCCACTGCATCGCTTCGACGACACCAAACATCGCTGGATCGTTTACAGCGCGCAGGCCACTACGCGCTTCCAGGAATATTTCCCGCCGGGACTCGATTTCACGCGCACCGGTCCCACCCTTGTGGTGGACGTGCCGAGTTCCGCCCGGCCCTCGGTGCCCGACATCAACTATGTCCTTCCCGTGTTCGGCTGGGAAAATCAGGAGACAACCAACGTCAAGACCACAGTTCGCCAGGGCAATGGCGTTCGCGTGTACCTCAACCGCGGATGGTACTCCTCCGGGCAGGACGAACAGCTCGGGGTCATACTCTGGCCTTCCGCTTCACCCGCACCGGATTATGCGACTCGGGAAAAGAACAAAGGCCTCTTCTCGGAATGGGGCGCCGATCCCATCTGGGCCAATGGCGTCCTGACGGTGAACCCGGTCCCCAATATCTTTGACTTTCCCAACGCGGCTTCCACCGCCTCCGGACTCTCCATCCCCGAAACGACTTCCACTTTCGATGTCGCCGCGCATAACGTCGCCTATGACTCGGGGCGCCAGCTCTGGTATTGCGATATCCAGATTTCGAACCTGTTTACTTATTCCCCTTTCCTGCGCCTCGCTCTAGCGCGCTATCAGTCGCACTCCATTCAGGGCGTAGAGCTCTCGCCCGTCGCCCTTGCCGATTTCGTTCAACTCTCACCCGACCGTTCCGCGGTGCTCAGCATAACGCCAGATGATCCGCGGAAAGCGCGCTTGTTCGTCGGGGGCCTTGGCCCCACGGGACCAACGAACTCCGTGTTGCAGGTGACGGTCGAGACGCGAGCCAACAATATTTCGAGCGACCTCGACTGGAAGGCTGCTCCGGCCGGCGATGTTACGGTCACCGAGGACGCTCCCGCTCCTTCCGAAGCCAACGCCGTCTTATGGTCGGGCTCCATCCAGTTCAAGAAGACGCCGCCTGTCGGCCGTTACCGGATCGTAATCAAAGAATTCGAAACACTTCCCGTTGACGCGCCTTCGCGGATCATCACGGACCCTCCCGTGGTCGGACAACGGCTCGTTTACGCCGCCGTTATTCCGTACGACTATCGATAGCCTTATGGCCGGTGCATGGAATTACCACACCCCATTAGTTTTATTGGATGAGTTCCTCGTCGCGCAGGAATGGGCGGGGCTGTTGCAATACACGCTGCGGCGGGGCGGCGAGTTCACCGGCTCCGGCGTGCTGGATGCCGGGGGCGCCAGCCGCACCGATGATGGCTATCGGCGCTCTCAGGTTCTTTACGAACTGCACCGGTGCGAGAACCTGTTTATAGACCGCATCCGCAGCTATCTGCCTCATATTCTGGCCCGGCTGCACATGCCACCCTTCCCTGTGTCGCGGTTCGAACTTCAGCTTACGGCCACCAATGACGGCCAGTTCTTCAAGCCACACCGAGACGACGATTCCAATTCCGTCCGAACCCGCGCCATTACTTTTGTCTATTACTTCTACCAGGAGCCCAGGGCTTTTCGCGGTGGTGCCCTGCGCATCTATGACTCACAGCTGGATGAGTCCGGGAACCTGTCGGCCGGCCAGTTCCAGACCATTCACCCAGCGCAAAACCAAATCGTCTTTTTCCCGAGCGACTGTCTTCATGAAGTATTGCCGGTGGAGTGTTCCTCCGGTGAACTGGCCGACAGCCGCTTCACTGTCAATGGATGGATCCACCGATGACGCCGCATGGATTTCGATCCGACCTGTATCACTGTTTGCTCGATGAGCAGCCCTACTACCTGACCCCCGCGTATTTATTCCAGAACGAGGAAATACTCGGGACGGCGGTAGTAAGTCCCTGCTGCTGGTTCTCCTGGCATGGGCCGCTGCCGCCATCCATGGCTGCCCGATGCATCTCCACAGATACGCTCGGAACGACAGACCGGATGGTCTGGGTGGAGGATCCGGCGACGCTTGCGCTATGGCCGTTCTGGCTGGGAGATGAGTATTTTCCGTATCTGTCCCGCATGACGCCCGGCTCTGAACTTCAGGAGGATCTGCCGACACACATCCGCTGGGTGCTGACGGAAGCGAATATTCTGGTAGAGCCGAACCACCTCGGACGAAAGCGCCGCCAATGGCGGAATCAGGCGCTCGATTATGCCGCTCACTTCGAGCGAGGCTATGTTCCCGTTTCGGGATTGATTCACCCTTTTCATGTAGGCGCTCTGCGCCGATATTATCGATACCGTACGCGCAACGGCTATTTCCTGGTGGGAGACGAGCAGGTGCGGCGGCGGTTCGCGGCTCATAACGAAGCGGTGGCGCGTTTCGTTCAACATCAACTCACCCATGCGATAAGCGATATTGCAGGCGCCGTGCTGAAACCCTCCTACTCTTACTTCGTGTCTTATCTGGGTGGGGCTGAGCTGGAGGAGCATGTGGATCGCGAACAGTGCGATTACAGCATCACGGCCTGCATTGACGCCTCTCCGGAGCCGCACGCCGAATCGCCCTGGCCGGTTAAGCTCGGCAAGGGAGAGGAAAAGATCAGCATCTATCAACGCCTCGGGGATGCGCTGGTGTACCGCGGATGCCAGGTGCCCCATAGCCGCGATCGGTTACCGAGCGGATATACCTCGACATCGTTGCTGCTTCACTACGTGCATGAGTCCTTTGACGGGACGATTAATTAGCCGTACGTTGGAGCCTGTATTTCGGCGTGGGGCGGCGCGTTATTTACGGGTAAGTCCGCTGGTAGTTGGGTCAGAACGCGGACGGAATTGGCGCTCATGACCACCTCGGGCGCGGCTCCGTATGAGGTGGGGATCGGGCCTGGAGGCCAGGCGCGTACCGTAGATCGGGCCGCGTTGGCCAACTCTGCCTGCGTAGAGATTCAGTTTTTTAGAAGCAACTGGATGAGGCGAACGGCGGGCATCCAGGGAATACAAACCGCAACCTATCCAGCGTATTCGCGCACAGGCGCAAGCTTGCCTCGCGTAATCGAATTGGTGGAGCCGCCGCGAAAGCCGGCTTCCGTGTCGACGCTGGGGTAAAGCTCCGCGGCGGGCGGAAGTTCGTCGGCAGGGCGGAAGCCCTGGCCCGACACGTGACCGCTAACTGCGCGTTCGTGCTACTGATCGTCGATGATCTCATAGGCCGGTTACCAGTTCCCCCTTATACTTGATGACAATGTTTTCCTATGACGCTCAGCTCGCGGTAGTAGTCAGCGTGCCGCCGCAGTCCATCGCCGACGTTCTCGGGACGATGCGGACAATTGACGCTTTGTGCGATTCGGGCGACGGGTTGAAGTGGTTCACACAGCCTGTACCTTCAGGTTACGCAGGCTGTGGAGGAGAAGGTTAGCGCCGGCGGATTCGCGGATCCGGCATGGCTTGCGCTGCTGGACGTCGAATTTGCCAGGCTCTATTTTGCTGCGCTGCGGGGATTTCTGGTGGATGACAGATGTAGCGGATGCTGGTATGCAATGTTCTCGGTGCGCAACGATACGAGAATCACGCGGATTCAGTTCGCGCTTGCGGGAGTTAATGCGCATATTAATCATGATTTGCCCGCGGCGCTGGTTGCTACCTGCGAGGCGAGTAGTGTCGCACCACAGCACGGGACACCGCAATATACGGATTACACCAATGTGAACCCTACCCTGGACGGGCTTATCGAAACCGCCAAAAGGGAGTTAAACGTCAGGCTGCTGGGCGACCCGCTCCCTCCTGTTTCCCATCTGGAGGATGCGATCGCCGCCTGGGGTACGAGCCAGGCGCGCGAGCAGGCGTGGAATCATTCAGAAGCTCTCTGGTATCTGCGCGAAGTTCCTGCGATTGCCGCAGGATATTTGCGCGGCCTCGACGGCCTTACTACTTTCGGGAACAGGATATTGCTGGCGCCGGCTCCCTGAGTTGCGTATTATCCCGGCCATGCGATGCCTGGCCCTTCGGCATTCCGGGCCGGTCTGGGCAACTTCATGGGTCGGAACGCTTTCGGCACAACAACTGCAACGATTGCGCCTCAGCCACCACTTATTTACGTTACCTGAAGAGGTCCTATGAATCCAGCAAATATACTCGCGCTTTTCCCGAAGCCACACCACAAAGCAGCGGTTCTGACGATCAATCTTGAAAATCAGGTCGATTACCAGGCCGACATAGCCGATCCAGCGCAATTCGCTACGGACCCGCCAATCACCCACCCGATGACTCCGAGAAATTTTTTTGTGGTCACTTCGATCGCCGATATCAGGATGGTCAACCAGGTGGACGCGAAGGGTACGTATGTCGGCCGAACGCGCGTGGTTCTCTTAAGCCCGCAGCCCGGGCCTGGAGGAGCAATCGCGGATTTAACGCGCACGGCGATGCGGGAGCATATCTTCGAGATCCTGAGAGCCGACGGCACCGAAGTGGGCACTATTGTAAGCGTGGGGTTCAGCGGCGGCCCCGCGCCTCCGGGCACCGGCACGATGCCCCCAAATCAAAGAGGAAACTGGGCGATTGTGGGAGGCACCGGCGCTTACCTGGGGGCTCGGGGACAAGTGGCTGGTCTTGGCCAGACCGGCCGCGGGGCCTCGATGTCGGAAGATCCCGGCCCAAGGAGAGGCACCGGTAACGCCACTGAATTCGTTTTGCACGTCATTCCCATGGAGAGGCCCGCGACAGTCCTTACGCTTGAGGGCCCGGCCATCTTTCATACCGACTTTCACCGGGTAAGCGCGGTAAAACCGGCGATCACTGGAGAAATCCTTTCTCTGCTCGCCACCGGGCTTGGCGCAACGTCCCCCGATGTAGACCTTACGCAGCCGTTTCCGTTGACTCCGCCGTCGATTGTGAACGCGCCGGTGACTGTGACGGTGGCCGGCATATCAGGCGACATCATCAGCGCAGTTGGCGTTCCGGGTTCATTGAATGGTTATAGGGTCGAGTTCCGCATGCCTGCGAACACCGGGACGGGACTAAAGAAAGCCGTACTGACGGCGGCGTGGATTGACGCGGCGCCGGTCGAAATCCACGTGAATTAGGGCTTTTTCGAAAGGAATGCAGACGCTCCCCTCGGCGCCGGCACGACTAAAGGGGATGCCGAGTCGCGGTTGGGAATACTGCAAAACGCTCTCAAGTGGATTTCTCGTACCAGGGAATGCTCAGAATCGAGATACGATCGTGACCTTCCATCAGGAGCTGGGCTTTCAAGAGTTCTGCGCGCTGGGTGTGGAGCAGCCAGTGAAACCATCGGCGCTCCACGAGTTCTGGAACTACCGCGACGATGCGCCGGTCCCGACGTTCCGCAGCCAGTTTCTTGACGTAGGAGACGATCGGCGTGATTACCAGGCGATAAGGGGAGTTCAATTGAACCAGCTCGGGAGCGGTGATTCCCGCCGCGCGGAGCGGATCAAGCACCGGCGCCACGCTATTTTGCGGAGCAGGGGGTCGGCATCCACTTGCTTCCGTCGGCTTCCTTCTTGAAGTGAGTGCTGGTTATGAAGGGCGAACTCAGATACTGGGGATCTCTTACTTCGGTTGTTACGACCAGCCATTCGCCGCTGGGATCGCTGATGCGGTCGTAGTATTCCGTGAGTACCGCGTTTCCGCTGTAGGGGACGCCGTTCTTCCGGAGATAGCCGGGCAGCATGTGGGTGGTTACGACTTTGAGATCACCGTCTTTCGCCTTCTGGCCGCGGCCGGCCGCTGCCGGCTCCCAGCTCGCTACGGAATAACCCTGAAGGGAGGGCGCTCCTGCTTCGGAATCCGATCCGCCAAAGTGGAAGAGGCGCGTCTGATTGCCGGCGTCGGTGTCGATATGCAGCGTTTTATCGTTTTCCCAGGTGATGTGCAGGCGGCCGGGATCTCGCATCAGACCTGCGGCGCCGTAGGAGCGGCACTGGTTTCCCGAAGCTTCGTCTTTAGCCGGGTCCCAGGTCTCGGCTACTTTGTGGCCTTCAGGATTCAAGGGAACGCCGCTAAAGTTGCCTTTGGCCGGAGTAACCATGCGGAACTTCCAGTCCTCCGTAACTACGGAGACCCAGTAACCGGTCATGTCGATGGGCGCGGCCTGCTCCGGCGACATCGCTGGGCCACGGCCCCCGCGGCCAGCCGGCCGCGGCGCCGCCGCGGAAGGATTATAGGGGATCGTCTGGGCAGCCGCAGCTGCCACTATAGATAGAAGCGCGGCGGCCATGGTGGCGAGGGCGCACTTATTCACTCGTGTCAATTTTGTTCGCTCGTGTCTCTACTCAGTCGTATCTCTATTCACTCGTATCGCCGGGATTATTGCCCCAACCGAATCCGTCCGATTTGCGGTGCAGTGTTTTCAGCGCGCCGCGGTGGTCGCCGGCCGTACGCGAGGGATTGATCGTGACTTCGACTTCATCTCCGACCTTCAGCGTGTCCCGTTTGATTCCCTGCTGGCCGAGCTGGCCGGACGAGCGCCATTCGAGCGACCAGCGCTGCATGACTCCCTGGTCGTCCTTAGCTTCAATCTGGAGGAATGAATGCGGATTGCGGAACAGAAAATCGATGATCTTCCCGTCGAGCTTGACCTCTTTATCGGGATAATACGTCGCGGCAAGCGAATGGTGGGCGAATGCCGAGACGCCGAAAATGAGCGCTCCCGCGAAGGCGAGAAGCAGCGATTTGCGAGTCATTATGTCTCCTTACTCTTTTTTAGCTCACAGCAGGGCCGCTCTTGCTCAAAGTATTGTAAACGGCTTCGATAAACTGCGATGTGGTCCATGGCCCGGAGTCTGAACCGTACAGGCCGTCGTAGTCGAATGTGGGTTTGGCGGCTTTCACCTGCTCCAGTGTCATGCCTTTGTTCTTCAGGTCCTGAATGCGATCGCGCATGATCGCGACCATATTGCGGTAGTTGGCGACGTCGCCTATATCGCAGAGACGCCCGTGACCGGGAATGATCATGGTGCCGCCCTGTGAGCGGAACTCGGGGATCGCGATATCCAGAATGTGATTCAGACCGGCAAGCACGCCATTGATCGTGCCGCCCTTCGCGACGTCGATCACGGGATAGCTTTCGGTATTCAGAATGTCGCCGGCGGCCAACACATCGGAGTAGCGGAAGAAAACCATGCTGTCGCCGTCCGTGTGGGCAGCCGCCTGGTGAATGACGCGGATGCCTTCGCCATTGACGAATTCGCTTAGTTTGTAATCGTCGGCGTGGTAAGTATCGGTGGGCAGGGCTCCGGAGGGCGCGGCCTTTTCGCCGGGGCCGGGATTGCTCATACGCGTGAGCACCGCCTCATGCGTGATCACAGTGGCGCCGGGCGCGATTCCGACCGGAGGAAAGGTCACGCCTACGATCTTGGCGTCCGCGGGTAGTGCGGCCATGCGTTCGTTGCCGCCTGTGTGGTCGGCGTCAACGCTGGTATTGATGATAAAGCGCACCGGCTTGGGCGGTGCCGGCGAACTGATGATTGCGTTGAGGGACGGACTCGACCATCCGTAGGGAGTTCCGGGGCAATGCAGACCCACGCAGTGATTCGGCTGAGGCGACGAACTAATCGCTGTGGCAAGCTCCAGCACTTTGGACATCAACTTCGCGCTCATGGATTCGAGGCCGGTGTCGACCAGGACAATACCGTCCTTACCGATGGACGCGGCGATGTTTCCGCCGTCGCCGACAAGCATGTAGATATTGCCCTGAACCGGCAGAACCTTGATCTCGCCGTTCTCGGTGGGCCCGTTGAAATTGATCGGGGGAGAGGTAATCTTCGCTGCGAGCGAATGGGGCTCTTTTGCGGTGCCCGCCTTAAGCTCTGTTCGGAACTCAGGATAAATGGATTCGGCGCCCCCACGGGCAGCGACCGGCGGGATGTCATCTGCGCCAAGATTCGGATTCTGGCCGGGGAGAAAGTGGGGGACGGCTTTGGAGATGTTTTCTTCGCTGACTGTGCAGGGGTAGTAAGACAGCTGAGTATGCGGGTCAAGCTCGTAATTAGTGGTCTGAATAAAAGGGGCTTCCAGCCACACGGGATCCGTGACGATCATGGTGACGAGCAGGTAATCGCCATGACGGGTGATGTACTCCATCATGGTGGCTTTGTCGCTGAAAGACGCGCCGTTGCGTCGCAGGTAAGCGCCCTTCAGATGCGTCGTCGTAATTACCAGAGTGTTGCCGCGCCAGACACCTGTCGAGAAACCCGACCATGTGTGCGGGGCGTAGTCCGGCGGGTGCGGACGGCCGTCCATGAAGACGGGGCGCTCCATCGAGCGGAGATATTCGAAGTGAAATGCGGTGAGCTCGCGGGATACGGGATCGATTTCCTGAGAGATCCGAACGGCTCCGAGAGCGCGCCACTGGTAGGGACCGGGGTGCGGCCGGCACTGAAATTCGGGGAGGCTCCACTCGGAGTGGTCGTGACTATCGGCTTTCATGCGACCGGCGTCGTTGAGGGGAATTCCCTGGTAGTCGCCCAGCGGAGGGCCGCCGGAGCGCTCGTAGGAGTCTTCGGTAATTCGGTCGGCCCAGACGCCGGAGAGATCTACCTGGGCGTATGCCGGTACTAACGCCGCAAGGCCCAGAAAAAACGAAGCCGTGATGGAGAAACGCATAGGGTCAGGGAAGGCCCGAGTTCGAGGCGAAATCGAAGTTATTTCCCGGCGCCAGTCTATCACAGGAGGGCTCAACGGCCTCATCTGATATATCGCTAGAACGGGAGTGAGGAGACAGAATGGCCCTCGCCCTGGCGTTTGCCCTATTTCTGGTCCGTAAACTGGTAGCCGCTCTCGTCGCCGCGAATGAACAACTTGCCGAAGCGCCATCCGTCGCCGTTTTTCTCAATCGTCACCTGAGTCTTCTCGCTGGATGCGTGCGGGTTGATTCTCTGGGCCCGTAGAGTGGTCATGGCGTGGCCGCGCTCGGATCGAACCACGAACCATGAGTTGCCGTCGTTCAAGTCGACGCTGGAGATGGTGTAATCGCCGCTGGGCAAAGTGGTCGAGCCAACCGTAACGGCCTGCGGCAATGTTACTTTCACCGGCGTGATGGAGGCGGCAAACAGCGCGCCAGTCGCCAGAACTCCCGCAATCGTCCCTTTAAGAATCGTGCAGGCACACGTCTGTCCCATACGCGAAAATGCGTTCTTCATTCGTTTATCCGTCCTGTGTTTGGGTTGGGCTGCGCGTCAGGCTGCGGTCAGCATCGCGTTGCCTTCTGTATAGGAGAACGCCAGTTTACGGAGGGTTGTTACTGCCAGGGAGCGATGTTCACAAGGCTTTACAAAGGACGGACATGACCCGGTCGCTTTGAAGATCACCGGTGCTACCGGTGAAGTTACGTTCGATTAGAAACGGCCGCGGCAGCAAGCCAGTCCGGTTCTTCGGCCGGCTGGCAGAACGAGAGCCAGGCGAAGCGCAACATTCGCGTCCACTCTTCCTTGCGTGCGGCGCGTTCCAGTGCGTCATAGCCTTTGCATTCGAGCACGATGCGCCAGATGTCTTCGTCGAGACGCCGCGTGGCGAGGAGAACGAGCGGGCGGGCTTCGAGCGACGCAAGGCCGCGGAGACCATCGCGCCACTGGGAGTGCGGCAGGCGTTCATCGTACACCACGATGGGCATGGGATGCGAATTCATCTGCTCCGCTGCGGTCCCGAGATTTCGGGCTCTGCGAATGCCCCAGCCGAGATCGATGGCGAGCGACAAGAGGAGGTAGTAAAACTTGTCATCCGCTGTGACCGCCAGAACACCGGGAGCGCCGGTCTGGCGCGAGACGTTCGGACTCCGCTCACTGACCGCAGCCCGAAAAACGGAAGGAATCCACATACGATTGCCTGAAAAGAAATCGTACTCCATACGCCGTGGCGGTGCGGTTACCGAAGTGCGCCAATCGTATATTGGAGCACGGCATACGCGCTCTGATAGTCGTACTGCGCGCCGACGTTTTCAATCTGCGCCTGCGTGAGATTGAGCTGGGCCTGCGTCAGTTCGACTATCGACGCAAGGCCGAGATCGTACCGGCCTTGGGCGAGATCGCGGGCGAGTTGCGCCTGACTCACGAGCTGCACAGTAACCGGAATTCGTTGGTACGCGGTGTTGGCTGCGAGCCAGGCAACGCGGACGTCGTGCTCCACCTGCTGCTGGAGATCGCGAACCTGTTGGTTGGCGGCCAATGCCTGATAGCGGGCGGCTTCCTCGCGCGCCGAAAACAGGTGGCCGTTGAAGATCGGGATATCGAGATTGATCGCGGCTCCTTCGTATCCTTCGGGGGCGACTCGCGGATCCTGCTGAAGATACGGCAGGGCGCCGCCTACGGCAACCATCGTGAGATTGGGGCGCTTCAGGTCTTTCTCTGCCGCTGCGAACTTTTGCGCCGCCTGGTAGCGCAGACGAAGGTCGGCGAGCTCGGGGCGATTCTGGACGGCCTGCGCGACAAGGTCCTCGACGGTGGGTGGAGGCGTTCCGGGAGAGACGCCTTCGGTCAGTTGATATTGAGCGGGCGGAGTATCGGCGCCGAGCGCCCGGCCTAGATCCGTAAACGCCTGCTGCAGGTTTGCGCGCGCGCGAATGAGCATGAGCTGGGCTTCGGAAAGATTGACCTCGGCGAAACTTACGTCGACCTGCGACTTGAGCTGGGCCTGGCCGAGGGCTGTGACCTGATTGGCGAGAGTCTGGCGCGCGGTTACCGTCTCCTGCGCGACTCGCACCAGCGCCTGGGCTTGCAGTGCGCCGAAGTAAGCGCGATTTACGTCCAGCGTTACGTCGTAAACCGTTGCCTGCGTGCTTTGCGCGGCGGCTTGCGCCTGGAGTTTTGAGCTGGCGACCAGGTTCCCGGTTCGCCCGAGATCGGTGATCAGTTGGTTGACGATCAGGCCCTCGCCCTGGCGGTTGAACAACTGTGACGTTGAGAGTCCTCCCGCTCCGATGCGGCTTTGGTAGAGACCGTGCGAGCCGGTAATTTCCCCGGCGAGGTTGGGATAGTAGTGGGAGCGTGCTTCAATGACCTGTTGTCCCGCTGCCGACTGGAGGTTCTGGGCGGCGGCAATCTTTGGATGGTTGCTGATTGCGATCTGGACCGCCTGGGCGAGAGTCAGGTTTTGAGGCGGCGTTTGGGCGAATGTCGCCACCGCTGCCGCCAGCAGCATTATGGAAAGCCTCGCGCCGTTAAAAAAACACCCCCGCGCCGACGTAAAGCTTCCGGCTGAGCGGAAGCTCGGCGGCACCATCGAGAAGCCACTCGGGGCCTTGCATAAAGCTTCGCGACGGACGGACACCGGCGACAAGATCGCCGGTGCTACCGGCTGACGTAAAGTTCCGCGCCGGCCGGAAGGCCGGCGGCAGGGCTGAAGCCCCGCCCCACAAGCGGCAGAGGCGATGGCTCGCGGAGCGCTATGCATTCGCGGGCTCCGGCCTGCGGTTGCGGTAGATCAGGAGATACGCCGCCGGTACGATAAACACTGTCAGAATTACGGAAGAAGTGAGTCCTCCGATAATCGCGCGCGCCATGGGCGCATACTGCTCAGCGCCGGTGCCCAACTTCATGGCCATCGGGATCATGCCGATGATGGTTGCGAGCGACGTCATCAGAATCGGGCGAAGGCGGACGCGGCAGGATGTGATCACCGCGTCCAGCACCGGCAGGCCCTGCCCTTCGAGCTTGTGCGCGAAATCGACGATCAGGATGCTGTTCGAGTTTGCCACGCCGACAAGCATCAGCAGTCCCATGAGGGACATTACATTCAAGCTCGTATGCGTCAGCAGGAGGATCAGAAGCGCGCCACTGATGCCCATGGGAATCGCAAGCATGATCAACACCGGATCGACGAAGGATTTGAATTGCGCGACGAGGATCAGATACAGCAGGACAAAGGCAAGCGAGAAACCGATGGCGAAACTCTTGAACGATTCCTCCATGCCGACGACCATGCCGCGCAGATTGACGCGCATGTTCGCGGCGTGAGGGGTGTGCGCCACAATATCGCGGACCTGGGAGGTGATTCGGCCGAGGTCCTCGCCCTGGGGAGTCACGTACACATCCGCCGAGCGCTGAATCTGATAGTGATCGATTTCGGTGGGGGTCTGAATCCGTTGCAGCTTGACAACCGAATCGAGCGTCGTAGGTTGCGGGAGATTGGGCGCCCGCAAAGGAATACCGGTGAGATCGAGCGGATCCCGGATGGACCGCGATCCGTCCTGGTAATACTGCACGGTCAGAAAGTAATTGTTACCGGTCTTGCGGTCCACCCAATAGTTCGGGGCGATCATCACGTTCGAATTCAGAGCCGTGATCACGTTGTCGACAACTTCCTTCTGGCTGAGGCCGAGTTCCGCGGCGTGAACGCGATTCACGTCCATGCGGATGCCTGGATAATCCATATCCTGAGGGATGTAGACCTGTCCGGTCTCGGGGAGCGCGGATACTTTCGTGGCGATCTCGCGGGCGAGATTGTAGTCTCCGGGGATATCCGGGCTGGTTACCTGAATGTCGATCGGCGCCGGCATGCCGGTGTTAATGATGGCGTCCACCATGGAGCCTGTCTGGAAGAAGGTGCGGAGCTCCGGGTACTGTTCGTTCAGACGCTTCCGGACTTCCGCCATATATTCGTCACTGCCGGTTTTATGGTCGTCGGTCAGCTGCGTCTGAATGGTGGCGGTGTAGGGACCGGCGTTGGACGTGTAGAGAGCCGAAAAGTCGGGAACAACGCCGATGTTCGAGACCGTCATGCGGAAGTCTTCGGGCGCGATGGTCTTTTTGATCAGATCTTCGACTTTGGCGACATACTGGTTTGTCAGTTCGATGCGAGTGCCGGTGGGAGCTTTCAAGCTGATGGTGAACTGGCCGGCGTCCGTTTGCGGGAAGAACGCAAGGCCCAGGAAAGGATAGATACCAAGGCTGAGAACGAACGTGCCCATTAGCACGACCACCGTTAACACGGGGCGTTTGAGAGCGAAACGCACAGATCGTTCATAAGCGTCGAGCACGCGGTTGAAGCCTGCGTTGAAGCCATCGTTGAATCGGGTCCAGAGAGATCGCCTGCGCTTGGGGGCGGCCGGCTGGACGATTTCGCCTTGGACCTGAGAGCCGTTTTCGGGGATGTGAACGTGCGGCGGCGCTGTCAGAAAGCGCGAACAGAAGAGCGGGATGACGGTCATGGAGACCACAAAGGACATCAGCAGCGAGATGCAGAATGCCACGGCGAGAGCCGTAAACAGGAACTTGCTCACACCGTAAAGGAAGGTAACCGGGAAGAATACGATCACTCCGACCAGAGTGGCCGCTAGAACCGCCAGGGCCACTTCGGATCCGCCGACTTCGGCCGCTATGGCGGGCAGGGATCCCATTTCCAGGTGACGGTAGATATTCTCAAGCGAGATCACCGAGTTATCGATCACGCGCGAGAAGGCAAGGGCGATGCCCGCGAGGATCATCGTGTTGATGGTGGTGCCCGTCAGCTTGAGGACGATCACAGTGGCCAGAGCGGAAAGAGGAATCGAGAGCAGCACGGCCAACGTTGCGCGGACATTGCCCAGGAAGAGAAGGATCATGATGCCGGTGAGAACCAGCCCGATCAGTCCCTCGTGCAACACGGTGTTGATGGCTTCCTTGACGAAGACCGACTGATCGAAGAGAAGCGACGTCTTGAGTTGCGCAGGCACGTCATAGAGATGCTGAAGGAGGTCGCGGACTCCGTCGACGACGGCGATGGTGTTGGTATCGCCTCCCTGCTTCATGATCGGGATGTAGGTGGACTTCTGGCCGCCTACGCGCACGATATTGTACTGGACGGCCGAGGAGTCCTCGGCTTTGCCGACGTCGCTGACCCGAACCCACGAGTTTTTGTCGGCCTTGAGCGGAATCTCGTCGAGCTGAGACATCGTATCCACAAGGCTGTTGGAATAGACGTAATAATCGAGCGGCCCCATCTTGACGTCACCGGCGGGCAGAATCAGGCTCGACTTATTGACCGCCTCCACCACGTCCATCGGGCTGAGCTGGCGCGACGAAAGCTTGAAGGGGTCGACATAGACCATGATCTGGCGGTATTTACCGCCGAACGGAGGCGGAATTTCGGCGCCCTTGACGACCGCGATCTGATTGCGAATGGCGATCTGTGCGTAGTCGTGCAGTTGCGTTTCCGTCATTCCGGCGCCGCTGACGCCGACGAGGCAAACGGGCAGAGTGGATGCGTCAGACTTCAACACGACAGGAGGCAAGGTGCCCGGCGGAAGGCGTTTCAGGTCGGCGAGCGCGAGAGTGGAGAGTTCGGTAACGTCGGCATCGGCGCTCGTGCCGGGCTGGAAGAATACCCGGATCATGCTGACGCCCAGCAGCGAATGCGATTCGATGTGGTCGATTCCGCTCGCCATGGTGAAGAATCGTTCGAGAGGAGAGGTGATGTCGGTTTCGATATCCTGGGGCGGCATCCCCGAGTAGAACGTGGCGACAACCACCTGAGGCAGGTTGATCGCTGGGAAAAGATCGACCGGCATGCTCGCGACGCTGACGATTCCAAGCGTAGCTACCGCGAGACAGACGACTATGACAAAGTATGGATTTCCGATCGAGAACTTCGACATTCCTTATTCCTTATCGCCGGCCGCGGGAGCGTCGTAGGCGACAACCTCCGTCGGATGAGGAGTGACGCGTTCTCCCGCCTTGAGACCGGAACGGTCGCTGAGGACAATACGCTCTCCCGGCGTGAGGCCGCTGGCGATTTCGGCGTAGTTGGCCGTCTGGATGCCAAGAGTAACCGGCCGCGTCTGCACCGTGTTATCGTTCCGCAGGATCATCACGCTCGTCTGGTCCCCGCTCCGGTCGATCGCCTGAATGGGAACCGTGACGGCGCTGCCCGTGTGGTTCAGCGTCAGGATCGCTTCGGCGTACAACCCCGGAACCAGGGTACCTCTCGGATTGGGGACGTTCACTTCGGTGTGCATGGTCCGTGTGCTGGAGTTGACGTCGGCGGAGAAACGGGCGACCTTGCCGCTGTCGGTTTCGTTCAGGGAGGGCACTTTGACTTCGACGGGATCGCCGATGCGTATGAATCTGACGGAAGACTCGGGTACCGGAATCACCAGGCGATAGACGTTTTCCTGCGACAGACGAACGAGCGGAGTCGCCTGGGTGGAGCTTGTGCCGGCTTGCATTAAAGCGCCGAGATTCGCGTAGCGTTGCGTAACCACACCGTCGAACGGGGCCGTGATCTTCGCGTAGTCGAAGAGCGCCTGGTCGTGCGCCAGTTTGGCCTTTGCGACTTCGACTTCGCTGTTCGCGGCGTCAAGTGAGCCTTTGACCGCATCGAGATTGGAGGCCGCCGCAAGATTTTTGCCTTGCGCATCGTCGACTTCCTGTTGGGCGACAAGACCCGGCTTCGTTTTGGCAACTCCGTTGAGGCGGTTGTACTGGAGATCGGTCACATCATGCTGCGCTTTGGCGCGGGCGACTTCCTCGCGGGCTCTCGAAACTTCGTCGGTTCGCGCTTTAATAACCGCCCGATCCTCCTGCAGCTGAGCTTCGAGTTCGGGAATTTCGAGAACGGCCATTACCTGACCCTGACGGACGAGCGAGCCATAGTCGACATTCAGTTCCTTGACATATCCCGCCTCTTTGGCGTATACGTCGATTTCCTGGAAGGGAACGAGTTCCGAACTGACGGTCAGATGCTGGGCGATCGGCCGCAACTGAACCTCGGCTGTGCCAACGGCGGGCGGCGCTGCCGCCGAGGTTTTGGGCATTTCGGCGCCACCTCGGGAGCAGCCGATAATAAGGACGGCGGCGCCGGTTGTCAGGGTCAGGGAAAGAAGCGGGAGAATTTTAAGTGGAAAGCGCATCAGCGTACTAGTGGTCGACCCCCTCGCGCAATATCCGTCGAGCGGTGAGCAAATCGGACAGCGCGGATCAGTTGTTCCGTATCCGCGGACCGGTGGATCAGATCGAATCCGCCGTGAGTCACAAGATCCGCCCACAGGTACTCATCAATGACCCGCGAGGCCAGCAAAATACACGGGACGATCTGGCCTGGCGGTAAGCCGGTCTATCGCAAACCGCCAGTCGTCACCCTCCGGCGTCCAGTCGTAAATCACAAGACGCGCCGGGAGCGTATCGAGTGATTGCAAGCTTTGTTCCACACTTCGCACGCGCTCAAGCTGCCATCCGCAGTGTTTGGCGGCATTGTGAACCGAGAGATACAAATCGTCATCGGGAGTTATCAGAAGCAGCTTGATTGAGACGTCCGCCGTACTTTCCGAAGCCTGATTAGTTCGGGATAAAAGCCGCAGTCTCCCTGCGAAGTCGAACATATCGGGCCTGATCCGTCCAAAAGGTTAGCCCTTTTGGAGATCGCGGTGAATACAGGTTTTACCTGAAATTCAGGTGTAAATGACTTGAGATCCGGCTGAAGCCGATGCCCGCTATGCTGAAGACGTGCCTGCAACTCGCGTACTGATCGTGGACGACCATCCTCTCGTCCGTGGCGGGCTGCGATCGCTGCTGGAACGAACCGGCGAATTTGAGGTGGTCGGAGAGGGTGCCGATGGTTATGAAGCTGTCGAACTCGCTGCCCTGCACGCCCCGGACGTGATTCTGCTCGATGTCGCCATGCCTCGCCTGAACGGCGCCGATGCGGCCCAGTATATCCGGGATAAGGCGCCGCAAGCGGGCGTGATCATGCTGAGCATGCACGCCGACGAGAGCTACGTACTGCGCGCTTTAAAGAGCGGCGCGCGCGGTTATCTGCTCAAGGCCTCGCCCGAATCGGAGGTCCTGGCGGCGATACGCGCGGTTGCGGCGGGACAGGCTTACTTCAGCCCGGCGATCACTAAAATTCTCGTGGAAGAGTACGTCTCAGAGATGCGAAGGCGAGGCGTCGAAGACAGTTACGACCTGCTGACTTTTCGCGAGAAAGAGATCCTGCAACTCCTGGTCTCGGGCAAGAGTAACAAGGAGATCTCGGGAACCCTGAATGTGAGTGTGGCGACCATTGAGACGCACCGCAACAACATCTTCCAGAAACTCCACGTTCACAATCTGCCGGAGCTGATTTTGTATGCGGTGCGCAAAGGGCTCGTCGTCTGAGCGGGCTCGACGCCATCGGGAAGGGGAAGTTCGAACGAGACAATGGTTCCCTTTCCGGGTTCGGAATCCACATTGAGAGTGCCGCCAAGTCGCGCGATCCGCTCTTCCATTCCGAGGATGCCGACGCCGCTCTCGGTCAACGGTTCGAACCCCTTGCCATCGTCCTGAATCGAGACACGGAGGCGAGGCAAAGCCGCCAGAGAGGGCCGTATCTGTTGCACATAAATTCTGACCTGAGATGCGCGGGAATGCCGAGAGGCGTTGTTGACGGCCTCCTGCACTACCCGATAAACACAGGTGCGGTGTTCGTCCGGAAGATCGTCCAGCGCACCTTCGGTAGCCACGTCCACATGGATTCCGCTGGTGCGGGACACTTCGCGGGCGAGCCACTTCAGCGCGGGAAGAAGCCCGAGATCATCAAGCATAGTGGGACGCAGCAGAAGCGAAATATTGCGAACGACGCTGGCATTCCGCTGGGTCATATCCTGGACCAGTTGCAGCTGGCGAAGCGCCTCCCCGATATCGCGGCGCTCGACCGCGGCCCTCAGATTTCCCAGACCCAGCATGATCGCCGATAATACCTGGCCGACTTCGTCGTGCAGTTCCCGCGATATCCTCCTCCTCTCGTTTTCCTGCGCCGAGACGAGTTCGGCCGAGAGCCGCTTCAGCTCGTTCTGAGCAGTCAATACCTGTTGAAAACGAAGTTCGGTTTCGCGCTCCAGCGCGAGAATGCGCCAAAGAGAAGAGCCCGCCACCAGCATCCCTGCTCCCAGGGTGAAGATCAGAAGGGATGCCAGCCGGGCCCGAAAAGAGGAGAAAAGATCCCTCACATCCTGGCTGCTGGCGTTTAGCTGCCTCTCCGTCAGTTCGTGAATCCGGTCTGCCAGGTCAACCGTCAGAAGTCTGCGGGGCAGAAGCTCCTCTTCGATGAACGCATTCGCCCGCGCGCGGCGCTCATCGGCTGTCCAGGCGAGGGCCGGATCGATAACGCCAACATATCCCTGCAACTCGTTCCGGAACTGATCGAACACGACCCGTTCACCGGGCCGAACCAGACGAGCGTAATCGGAGACCGCCGATTCGATCCGGCTGCGAGCTTCGAGGAAGGCGGCCTTATGCGCGGCGGCGGCTTCGTCATTGTTATCGAGCAGATAGTCGCGAACGTAGGTTCCGGAGAGATAGATTTCCGAGCGGAGCTTTTCGAGTGTGCGGTCGCGGGATACATAATCCTGGCGGATTTGTTCCTGGCGAACCTCGATCTGAGAAGTGAATGAAAGGGCCCGCAGACCCAGAACGGCCATCAGAAGCAGGAGTCCGCCAAACCCGCTCCAAAGCAGGCCGCGTGTCTGGCGGCGGAAAACTCCGTGAGCCGTAATCAACGAACCTCCGGTTTTGGACCCCAGTTGCGGGCCGCCCGCAAAGTTTCTTCCAGTTTCTCAAAGGAGAAATCCGGGGCGCGACAAAGCGTAATCAACTCCTCTTCGTGCTTTCTGATTTCGGCGACGGCATGCGGTAAATCGCCCACTATGGAGAGCGGCACGGACTGAACGCCGCTGCAATCCCCGTGCAGCAAATCTCCGGGCGCAATCCGTAGACCGCCGATCTCGACGGGTCCGCCAAAATCCGTCACATGCGCGTACGAGTGCGAGACGCAGGCGCCTCCTGCGAAACACTGGAACCCAATCGCTTCTACAGCGGGAAGATCGCGAACGGTTCCGTTAGTCAGATAACCGGAGCAACCCAGCGCGCTGCCGAGCTGCGCGTGAAGTTCACCGACGAGTGCGCCGCTACCCGGAACCTCCTCCACATCTTCAATGACAAGGATTTTCGGCCCGGAGATACTCGCGACGTACTGCCACCAGTCGGTGCGGTGATAGTAGCAGAGTCCGGAGATGGGCGGCGCCGCGGCGCGCATCCGGCCGGTGACCGCATAACCCGCGACAGCGGGCAATTTCGGAGTCATGCAATGCACTTCGCCGCTGACGTATCCCTCATTGCGCATACGCACATTGAACATTTCGATCGCATTCGATACGGTGCAGGTGTCCGTATGGCGCAGGAAGGCAAAGAGTTCGGAGGATACCTCGTTGAATGATTTCACATTTTCGCCGAGCACGCGCGCCCGTCCATTGCCAGTATAGGTTCGCAGGCACACAGCCGGGAATACAGGCCTTACCCGATTTGCGCCGGAATTAGACCTGACCGGAGGTGCTCCAGACCCCGAATCCAGACGAGTACGTCGAGATTCGGTGATCGATTTATTTCATTTCATGGCCGCACCGATGCGGGACAAAGTTCAATCCGAACACTGCTCCCTGCTTGCCCACAATTTTCTATCAGGAGCTTCCGGGAGATTCGGGTTCTCTGAAGGAAAGGATCGAAACAACATGAAGTTGACATTCAAAAGCAGTATTCTGCTGGGCACGGCAGGGCTTTTCGTAACCATGAGCGGTTTGGCGATCGCTCAGAGGTTCGTGCGCCGATAACAAGTTTGCCCGAGGTGCGGCTACCGGCGGCATGGAAGAAGTGGAACTGGGGAAGGTGGCGGTTCGTAACGCCTCAAATGACAAGGTGAAAGCCTTGGCCAGCGTATGATCGACGACCACTCCAAGGCCGGGGACCAATTGAAGATGATCGCATCGAAAAACAACATAACCCTGCCGACCTCGTTGGATGCCAAGCAAAAAAACCGACGTCGATCGTTTCTCGGCTATGTCGGGAGCAGCCTTCGACAGGGCGTATATGCGGGATATGGTGCGAGATCACGAAAAGGACATCGCGGAATTTCAGAAGGAATCGTCAAATGGTGTGAATGCCGATTTAAAGAACTGGGCAACAAGTACTCTGCCTACACCGCAGATGCATCTGCAAATGGCAAAGGATGCCGAATCCGCTGTGGGCGCGGTCAGCAAGAAGTAGGCATCCTCATCACGGCCGGATGGCGATCCTGCGCAATCCGAGCCCATTTCGAAACGAAACACCTTCGAACTACACTACCTCCTTGTGCGGAACGTCACTGACGCCGCCCAGGAGGAGAAATGGATACATACCACGTAGCGTTGGTTTCGGACACCGCGGCTGTAAGCTTTAGCGACGTCTCCAATGTGAGCGCCGCCCTGCAGAAGCAGGTAACGCGGGACTTTGGGCCAATCTGGGGAGTCAGCGCCACAGTCGACCCCTTCGAGAATCTCGAGTCTGTTCCGGTGGATTACTGGCCCGTCATTATCAAGGACAACATCGATCAGCCCGGGGCTGCCGGCTACCACACCGACAACAACAACCAGCCCTTCTCGCTGGTGCAGGCGGACGCAAGCTGGGCGCTCACCGCCAGCCATGAGTGTCTCGAAATGCTGGCCGACCCATTTGGAAACCGCACCATCGCCGGCACGCCGCCTCCCCAGGCTTCCGGCAAAGCGAAGAAACTGGCCCGAGTTGTCTATCTTGTGGAGGTTTGCGATCCGTGCGAAGACGACTCGCTCACCTATCAGTCGAATGGAATCGCGGTTTCCGACTTCATCACGCCCCACTATTACGAACCGTCAGCGGCTTTGGGGATGCGGTACAGTTTCGGCGGACACATCAAGGCGCCGCATCTGGTTCTGAATGGCGGCTATGTCAGTTTCGGCGACCCGACTACCAACCAGTGGTATCAAGTCGTGATGAACAACGGAAAGGCGACTACGCGCAGTCTCGGAGTTCTGAACACCTCGGGCAAGAGTCTTCGGGAGACGATCGATCGTGAGGCACGGAAGCTGACGAAGGGTTATCGTACCGGGAAATTGGCCGCGTGCCAACGTTCTCGCTGGAGCCGCAGGCCGGAATTCCGGGCAACATGAAGCACGAGCAGGCCGCGCCACGGCCTTGCGCTCGTGCATCGACGATTTGGTTAAAGTTAGAGGAGGGAAATGGGATCAACGAGAAGCAGGACGACTCGGAGGAGGCGCGCGCGGAACGCGCTCGCCGTCTGCGGGAAGAAATCGCCAACCTGACGTCGGGGACTCCGAAGAAGAAATCCCCGTCGAAGAAGAAATCGATTCGCGAACAGGTCGACGAGGCTTCACGAAAACGCAAGTGAGCTTCGGCGATGGCCTGCTTTCACGGTGGGGGTTCGGCTGTCTCAATTCGCAAGCGTTTGCCGTCGCTGATGACAGTGACCAGTCCTCGCTGATCGGTTCGGAAGACTGCGACCTTTCTCTCCTGCAGAGCTGCGAGCGTCAGGGGGTGCGGATGGCCATAGCTGTTGTCGAAGCCGTCCGAGATAATGCCGAATGCCGGACGCTCCAGATCCAGAAACTCGGGCGTGCTGGACGTCCGGCTGCCGTGGTGACCAACTTTAAGGACGTCGTCGTGCGAGAGCAGTCCCGATGCCGCGAGTTCGCGTTCGACCGCCTTCTCCATATCTCCGGTCAGCAGGAAAGAGGTTGAACCGAAGCGAACGCGCATGACTAGTGAGTCGTTATTCTTCGGCGCCGATTCAACCATGTAGTCCGGCGCGGGCGCGAGTATCTCGATGGTGGTACCCCCGAAGGTGAATGGGTCGCAGCGGCGCAGATTCCGAATGGTGATATGCAGTCGTTCGGCTGTCTCCCGGACGGTCCGCCATTCCGCGCTATCCTGCGTGGCTCCCGTCCATAACTCACGAGGACGGAAATTTCTGAGCACCGCGCTCATTCCGCCCATGTGGTCTTCGTGCGCGTGTGTCATGACCACTACGTCGAGACGTTTGATCGATCGCGACCAGAGGTAAGGCGATACAACGTCTTCCCCGATATCAATGCCCGGTTTTCTTCTTCCGGCCGAACGACGGGATTCCGCCGGCGTCGATCAGCATGAGCGGACCGGCGGGAAAGCCCGCCAGCAGGCTGTCTCCTTGCCCCACATCGATTGCGCTTAGTTCGAATTTGCCCCGCTCGACAACGGGCCGGAACGGGTGGACGACAATGATCGCCAGCGCCGCTGCAACCACAAGCCATGCGAACGCGCGAGGAGACTTGAATTTCATCCGCCAGGCCGCAACGATCAACGCCGCCACGAAGATCGCTGCGAGCCAGAACGGCGGGGCCGGGATGCGCCAGTCGGGTTCCCATCGCGCATGAACGCTGACGGCCATGCGCGCGATTGACAATAGCCACGCGCACAGGTGGGCGACGGCTGCGGAATTGAATGCGATCGCTGCGAAACCGAGGGGAACGATCGCGCTCAAGACCGGCACAACGATTGCGTTCGCCGACAGCCCGGAAACGGACATGCGGTGGAAGTAGACAATCATCGGCAACGCCAGCCCTAGTTGAATGAAGAACGACGTGACGAAAATTTCCCATAGGTAAAGACAGCAACGCGCGCCCATGACGACGATCCATCGAGAGGCGCGTTCGGGCAGACCAGCGATCAGCGTCATCGTCCTCGCCAGCAGCCTCATTTCGATCCGGAACTGCGCGGACTTCGGAGCCAGCCGGATATCTTTCTTCAAATCGCCGAGGTCTTTGAGGCCCCGCGCGAGCGGCGTGGAGGTAGCGTCAAGGGCCGGAACCACGAAAGCGCCAATCAGCGCCACAGCGAGGAAAGACAGCTGAAAACTGGCATCGAACAACTGCTCCGGATCGACGGCGATAAAGATCAATGCCAGGGCGGCGAGAATGTTCAGCAATCTTCCTTCGCGGAAAAAGTAGCGCCCGATGCCATAAAGAGTCATGCCGGCAGCCGAGCGCAAGAACAGGAGCCTGCCATCCCGTTACGCCGGCGTAAAGCCATGCCATCAGGACGGTCACAGTCAGGGCCACGCCCCGAGGAACGGCGCAAATCCGCAGGAAGAAGAGAAAAACAGCCGCTAATACGGCCACGTGACTTCCCGAAATCACGAGGGCATGGAAGGTGCCGGTGGAGCGATAGTCCTCGGTCCACATCCGATCGAGCTTCGCGGTCACGCCGATGAGTATGGCCTGCATCATCCCGTTCGCATAGGCGTCGTTCGCATACAAGTGATCGAGGCGATCCAGCGCAGCGGAGCGAATGGCGAAGATGAAGCCGGCAAGCCGGTTGCCACAGAACCCCGGAAGCACCGTACCGTGGAAGCGTCGCCCGATGCGTTCCAGTAAACCTTCTGGCGAGCCAGAAAGTGAACGTTGTCGAAGCTGCCGGGATTGTCGTAGTTATGCGGGCGGCGTACCTTACCCTGGAATTCGATGTGCGTGCCGTAGGGCAAGTCCGGAAACTCCGTGTGCGTGGAAAGAGAGACTTGCGCTCGCGCTCGCGGCGCCAGTTCGACGGTGAAACGTTCGCGGTCGGTCGCCACCAGAGCGGGGTCGACGACGCAGCCTTCAAAGATCGCGGGAGTGTTGTCCGGAACGCTCAGGGTGGGGGCGGCCTGCGGCGGATGCGCTCCGGGAGATCACGGCGCCGGCGAAAACGAGTCCGGCGAGGCAGGAAAGAATTGCGACTCGCCGGGACCCGGCGATGTACCCAACAAGGCCCAGCGTGGTCAAAGCACAGAAGGAGACAGATAACTCCGTCTGGGAAAGCTGTTCGTATCTCGCTATCGCCGCCCCGGCCGCGACGGATGCGAAGGGCAGCAGAAGCGGCTCGTGAAAACGCATATTACCTTGTGCGCTGAAACGCGCGAATTCTCCGAAAATCACTCACGGGCACGTGAGTGTTAAGTTCAGCTGGCATGGGAATATGGTGAATGAGTCCTGTCGCGAAGCTTTGCGACGATCCAAATGGCAGCTGGTACCCTCTCTCGTCTTCTGATCGACATTTTCTCGATTGTTCTGATCGACCTCCTGCTGGCGGGCGATAACGCGCTGGTGATCGCCCTGGCGGTGCGGGCCATGCCTGCCGAACAGAGGCGGCGCGCAATCCGGCTCGGCGCCGCTGCTTCGGTCGTCCTGCGCATCGTGCTCACAATTCTGGCGGCACGCCTCCTCGGGGTCGACTATCTCAATCTGATGGGCGGTGTGTTCGTGATCTGGATCGCCGTCAGAGTGCTTGCGGACGCCAGTGCGCCGCCGCGGTTGGCGAAGCTCGGGGGCGTCTTCTCGATGCGGTATGGCTGATCGTCGTTGCCGATATTACGATGTCAACCGACAATGTCCTCGCTGTCGCGGGCGCGGCCCGTGGCAGCGTGCCCCTGATCATTTTCGGATTGTGCGTGAGCATTCCCTTCGTAATTTTTTCGAGCGATTTGATAGCCCGTCTTATGGATCGCTATCCCGCAGTCCTTTATATCGGCGCGGCCATTCTCGGGAGAGTAGGGGCAGAAATGATTTTTACGGATGGACTTGTCGTGCGGACTTTCCATCCTTCCGAGACGCTGATTTATGTGGCGGAGGCGGTGTCGATCGTGGGTGTGCTTGGCGTCGGGAGATTTCTCAGCGTGCGCGCGCGCAAGAAGGCTCAGGTTCCCGTTGAGGCGCTGCACGGGCAATAATCGCTGACTGCGGCTTTAGTGGGCTGTCTGGCGCCTGCGGTCCAGGTTCGGGAGGAAGCCCGTCAGCAGACCGATTGCGGGCAGGAACGCACACAACTGGTAAACGAAATTAATGCCGGAGTGGTCGGCCAGCTTTCCGAGGTATGCGGCGCCGACTCCGCCCATGCCAAATGCCAGGCCGAAGAACAGGCCCGAGATCATGCCGATTCGCCCCGGGACGAGTTCCTGGGCGTAGACGATGATGGCTGAGAACGCCGAGGCCAGAATCAATCCGATCACCACGCTCAGAACGCCGGTCCAGAACAGGTTCGCCCAGGGCAGCATGAGCGTGAACGGCAGCACGCCCAGGATCGAACACCAGATCACGTATTTTCGCCCGATACGGTCCCCAATCGGCCCGCCGACAATTGTGCCGGCCGCGACCGCTCCGAGGAAGACGAAAAGATGCAGTTCGGCGCTCTGTACGGAGACATGGAATTTACTGATCAGGAAGAAGGTGTAGTAACTGCTCAGGCTGGCGAGGTAGATGAACTTGGAGAACATCAGCGCGATCAGGATCGCGAGCGAAAACGCGATTCGGGTTGAGGAAAGCGATGGGATGAATCAGCGCTTTCTTTGCCCGCGCCGTGTGGCCAAGCGACTCGCGATGTTTGTACCACGCGCCGACGTTGGTGAGCAGCACAATTGCAGTGAGCGCCGCTAGCGTGAACCACACAATGCTGTGCTGACCTCTCGGAAGAACGACGAACGCCGCGAGTAAAGGCCCGAGCGAAGCGCCCGCATTGCCGCCTACCTGGAACAACGATTGCGCCAGTCCGTGTTGTCCGCCGGATGCCATCCTCGCCACGCGGGACGATTCCGGGTGGAAGACCGCCGACCCCATACCGATCAATCCCGCGGCGACCAGAATGAACGCGTAGCTGGACGCCATGGACAACAGCGCGAGTCCTATCAGCGTGAATCCCATTCCGAACGGCAGTGAATAGGGCTTGGGCTTGCGGTCGGTGTACAGGCCGATGAGCGGCTGCAGCAGCGAGGCAGTCAGCTGGGTAGTCAGAGTAATCATCCCGATCTTCGCGAAATCGAGATGGAAGTTACTTTTGAGGATCGGATAAATGGCCGGCAGCAACGACTGAATCATGTCGTTGAGAAGATGCGAGAAGCTGATGGCCGCGAGAATTGTAAATACGGTCCCTTCGGCGACCTGCTGCCCCGGTTTGGCTGACTCAGCCGGTAGAACGCTTGCGCTCATGACTTCCTTTAATTATCCATTCCGACTGTCGAGGCAGAACGCGCGCGCGATGAGCTCGTAAGAGCGGCGCCGAGCTGCGTGACTGTGGAGAATGTTGACGATCAGTACTTCCTCCGCTTCGTAATCGCGGGCGAGCGCCTCGATTGAGGCGCGTACGCGGTCCGGCGAGCCGGTGATGATTCGCCTGTTGGCGGGCGCCTGCGCCGGGGTCAGACCCTCTTCGCGCAGAAAATGTTCGGCGCGTTCGACGGTCGGCACCTGAATCGTGCGGCCGCGAAACAAGCAGCGTCATCATCATGCGAAAGCTGTACGAGAGCCGCTCCGCTTCTTCGTCGGTGTCGGCGCAGATGGCCCACGCGGCGACAGCCGTTCGCGGGTTCTCGAGACGATCTGAGGCCGTAAATGTTTGCTGGTAATAGCGAGCCAGTCTTGCGCCGTCGGGGTTGATGAAATCGGCGAACACGTAGGGCAGCCCGAGTTCGGCAGCCCAGATCGCGCTGTCCTGGGACGATCCCGAGGAGCCAGAGCTCGGGGCTTTCAAAGTGCACGGGCCGCAAGACGCGCGAAGCGTGTATCGGGATGCGGACGATTGGCGGTCAGCGCCATCAGTTCATCCAGTTGCTGCCGGAAATCGTCGGGCGCGGACTGGCGGCGATCCCGCTGCAGCGCGAATGCGACCATCGGAGACGGTTCCGGCTGCGCGGCCGATGCCGAGGTCGATGCGGCCCGGAAAGAGCGCGCTCAACATGCTGAAATTTTCGGCGACTTTGAGCGGGCTGTAGTGCGGCAGCATCACGCCGCCGCTGCCGACCTTGATTCGCTAGGTAGCGGCAGGCTATCGGCCCGATCAGAACTTCGGGACTGTTGCACGCCAGACCCGGCGTTCCGTGATGTTCGGCCACCCAGTAACGCGTGTAGCCGAGATTGTCCGCCACTCGCGCGAGGTCGATGCTGTTGCGCAACGCCTCTCCGGCTGTGGATCCCTCGGGAATGGGAGATTGATCGAGAACGCTGAGGCGGAGTTTCGGCACCTCTTTTTTAGATGCAAGTCCGACGGCTCAGATTCGTGGATTGAGCGGGGTCTTCTGTACGCCCTCTGAATCGAAGTTGGACTCGTCGAGCCAGCGTTCGAATTCGCGTTTGCGCGTGGGCCACTCGGAATCCAGCATGGAGAACCAGGCAGTATCCCGATTGCGGCCTTTGACGATCATGTGCTGGCGGAAAATGCCTTCGAAGGAGAAGCCGAGTCGCAGCGCCGCGCGCCGCGACGGTTCGTTCAGCGCGTTGCATTTCCATTCGTAGCGGCGATAGCCGAGATCTTCGAACACATAGCGAGCGAGAAGGTACATCGCTTCCGTTGCGCCGCGGGTTCTTTGTAAGGCCGGGGAGTACATGATGTGGCCGACTTCGATAACGCGATTGCCCGGATCGATGCGCATGAGGGCCGCACGACCGACCGCCAGCCTGGTTCGCCGATCGACTATCGCGTAGAACAACGGATCCTCCGACGTCTCTTTGGCCTTCATGTTATCGTCGAACGCTTCGCGTTCCAGGAAGGGCCCGTCGGGCATGTACAGCCAGAGAGACTCGTGCGCCGCGCCGCCCAACTCCGGCCAGAGAGCGTCGGCGTGTTTCGCGGCGTCCAGCGGCTCAAGGGTCACAGTGGCGCCCGCGAGGGTTATGCGTTTCGGAAGTTCGGCAGAAGTATAAAGACCGGACAAGGTTCGGCGCTCTGCTTCATACTATAAAGGTCGTGTATCGCGAAGAGGATCTCGTCTCCCGCATTTCCGAACTGTTGGTTGAAGCTGCCCAGCCCCGGAAGATCATTTTATTCGGCTCGCGTGCCCGGGGAGACGCTAAGGCCGACAGCGATTTTGATCTGATGGTTGTCGAAGACCGTCCGGCCGACCGCTTCGGGGAGATGGTTCGCCTCAATCGTTTGCTTCGGAAGTTCGATGCTGCGATCGACCTCCTCGTGGTATCGGAGGAGCGCTTCGAATACTGGCGCCATACGCCGGGCAACGTTTACCATGAAGCGGCTTCTTACGGCCGCACGCTCTATGAAGCGGCGTGAACAGGCTCTATTGTTCTTGCGGAAAGCCGCTCAAGACGAATCGCTCCTTGATGCGGTACTGGACGTAGAAACGGTATCCGACGAGGTATATGGTTTCCATTGTCAGCAAGCTGCAGAGAAGATGCTTAAGGCGCTTCTGTCGAACGCCGGAGCGGCCTTCCCGAAGACGCACGACATTGGAGCGCTGATGGAAAGCCTCGCCCGTGCGGACAATTCGCTTCCAGAGGTTTTCAAGGATCTGGACGCATTCACTCCTTTCGGCGCAATCTATCGTTACGAGGATTTCGAGCCCGGTTTGTCTCTGGACCGCCAGACGGCCCGAAACATTCTCCGCAAGCTTCGAATCTGGATCGAAGAACGGATGGCGAAAATGGATACTGGGTAAAAAAGAAGTGCCGACGGCCATAAGAGCTGACTCCCCGTGAACCTGGGAGCGGCGACGCTTCGCGTCCTGGCTTGAAACTCCCTGTGGATCTTAGCCGGTAATGACCCATAAGGGCCGACCCTGGACTGAAGCTCGCGTCATGAAAAGAGACCGCGAGGGAGCACCTGAAATGCTAAAAGTTAACAAAGTCCTTAGGATGGTGGCGCTGCTTGCCCTTGTGAAGCCCCAAATCGCGGGGCTGGTTGGAGGATTAGGCGGCCCGATCTCCCTCCTCGAATTGGAACAGCGCGCCGATCTCATCGTTACGGGTGCGACGACCAGCCCGTTTCCATCTGCGGCCACAGTGAGCTTCTCAATCACGGTAAACCGCGTCGTCAAAGGCGATCCGGCACTCGTTGGTACCTCGGTACGGGTCTCCTGGAGCGGACCGAATGGGAGCCAGCCCAGTCACACCGTCACCGATCGCGGGCTTTGGTTTCTCCAAAGCTCGACAAACGGGTGGAAAATCCTGCCCGTTTTCAGCGGCGGCATGTTTGACCTGAGCTTCTTCCAGGTCCCCGCGGGACCGATCCTGACGGCGTATGCTTATGGACCCGCGGCATCACTCTCCGACAAAATTGCTTCTGAGGTCAGCTCTGCAATAGAAGGGGCCGCCGGTGCGTGGAATCTGCAACTCTACGCCTTGCAGGATGGTCTTCTCGACCAATTGCAATCACCGGTGATAGCGCTGCTCTACGAGCGGCTTTCGAACTCAGCATCCCCGCAGCAGCGGATACTTGGCCTGGCCGGGCTTATTCGCGCCGGAAACAGTGCGGCCATCACCTCTGCGGCCAAGACAGCTTCGACTCTTACTAATAATCCCAGGGAGGGTGGCCTTCTGCTGAGAAGCATCAGCCAATACTATTGTTCGACGGACATCAGTTCGGTGAACGCTTTGGGAATGGCCGCGACAGACTCCGGCGACCCCAACCTGGAGTTCCGGAAAGCCGCCGCGCATGCGTTGGCTGCAATTCACAACAAAACTGCTGTTCCGTATCTGGCCGCCCTTCTTGGTGACCCCAATGCGCAACTGCAGATCGAAGGAGTTCGTGGCCTCGGCTCCTTCGCCAACGGATTGCCGGTGCAAACGCCTGCTGGAGTCCCGACGCTGGCTCATTTGCAACTTCCTGCGGCGGCGCCATTCAGGACTCCTGAGACCCTGAAGAATTTCGCGCTGGGACCTGACGCTATTGCCGCCAATAAGGGCTCGTATGTGCAGTTCTGGGCTCAGTGGTGGTCGGAAAATCGGTCGGCGTTGGGATATTGAGGTATATAAGATAAAAAGCCGGGCGGACCCTTTCGGGTCGCCCGGCTTTTGGGTTTGTTTTGTAAAACAGGCTACTCGGCCAGACGTTTCTTCCGGACCCGGGTCTTCGCTGAGTCCGCCTGTATAAGTCAACCGAGCTTCGTCTTCGTAACCCGGCAAGCGCGTCGAGCGTCGGTTCGGGTATCGGCTCCTCGACGATGTCCTCGCCCGCGATTCTGGTCCGGCGATAGAACTCCATACCGGTACCAGCAGGAACGAGACGGCCCATGATCACGTTCTCCTTCAGACCACGCAGGTAATCCACCTTGCCGTTGATCGCGGCTTCGGTGAGTACGCGCGTCGTCTCCTGGAACGAGGCGGCCGAGATAAACGAATCGGTCGAAAGCGAGGCCTTCGTGATACCCAGCAGCACGGCCTTGCCCTGCGCCGGACGTCCGCCCGCTTCTTCCACCCTCTGATTCTCCGCACGGAACTTGAACTTATCCACCACTTCTTCCGGCAGAAATTCCGTGTCGCCGATATCTTCCACGCGCACCCAGCGCATCATCTGACGTGAGATGACTTCGAGGTGCTTGTCGTTGATATTCACGCCCTGCAGGCGGTAGACTTCCTGAATTTCGTTGACGAGATACTTCTGCAGTTCCTTCTCGCCCCGAACATCCAGAATGTCGTGCGGATTGCGCGGCCCGTCCATCAGCGGATCGCCCGCCGCGACGCGCTCGCCTTCCTGCACATTGATATGGACGCCGCGCGGCAGCGAGTATTCCCTCTCCTCGCCGTCATCGCCCATGATGTAGATCTTGCGCTGGCCCTTCGAGAGCTCGCCGTACTTGACCACGCCGTTGATCTCGGCCATGATCGCGCTCTCACGCGGCTTGCGCGCTTCGAACAGTTCGACCACGCGCGGCAGACCGCCCGTGATGTCCTTGGTCTTCGTGGTTTCGCGCGGAATCTTCGCCAGAACGTCGCCGGCGTGAACCTCTTCGCCGTCATGCACCATAAGGTGAGCATGAGTCGGCATCAGGTACTTGCGCGATCCCGCCGGTCCCTTGATCTGCACCATCGGCTGGCGCTTCTCATCGGGCGAATCGGTCACGACGAGCTGCGACATACCAGTCACTTCGTCCACCTGCTCGGCGAGCGTAATGCCCTCCTGCAGATCTTTGAAGTGAACGATGCCGGAAAGCTCGGTCAGAATCGAGAACGTGTACGGATCCCATTCGAGCAGGATCTGGTTCGCCTTGATCGGATCGCCTTCGGCCACCGTGATTCGTGCGCCGTAGACAACCTGATAGCGTTCCTTTTCGCGGTTCTTGTCGTCAACGATGGCGAGAATACCGTTCCGGTTCATGGCGATGATCTCGCCCTTCTCGTTCCGGACCCACTGAACGTTGATGTATTTGGCGAAACCGTCCGCCTTCGCGTCCTGCTTCGACTGCTCGGAGATCCTGGTCGCCGTACCGCCGATGTGGAACGTACGCATCGTGAGCTGCGTGCCAGGTTCACCGATCGACTGCGCCGCGATCACGCCGACCGCCTCGCCGCGTTCCACCAGGCGACCAGTCGCCAGGTTTCGTCCGTAGCAGGCGACACAAACGCCGCGCTTCGATTCGCAGGTCAGCACTGACCGGATCTTCACCCGCTCAATACCAGCCGATTGAATTGCCGCGGCCAGTTCCTCGGTGATCTCCTCATTGACGGCAACGATCACGTTGCCCTCATAGTCGCGCTGATCTTCAAGCGCTACGCGGCCGACAATACGGTCGCGCAGCGGCTCGATGATTTCGCCCGATTCAATAATCGGTTCAACAACGATGCCTTCGGTGGTGCCGCAGTCGTTTTCGCTGATGATCACGTCCTGCGCCACATCGACCAGACGACGAGTGAGATAGCCGGAATCGGCCGTCTTGAGAGCCGTATCCGCCAGACCCTTACGCGCGCCGTGGGTCGAGATGAAGTACTGCAGCACGTTCAGGCCTTCGCGGAAGTTCGCAGTAATCGGGGTTTCAATGATCTCGCCCGAGGGCTTGGCCATCAAACCGCGCATACCGGACAGCTGACGGATCTGCTGCTTCGAACCGCGGGCGCCGGAATCGGCCATGATGTAGATCGGGTTGAGGTAGCGGCCCGTACGGTCGTCCTCTTCCATGGCGCTGAACATCTCGTCGGAGACCTTTTCGGTAACTCGCGACCAGATTTCGATGATCTTGTTGTAGCGCTCGCCGTGAGTGATGGCGCCGTCCTGATACTGACTTTCGACAGCCACCACTTCCTTCTCGGCGTTCGCCACCAGTTCCTTTTTCTCGCCCGGGACCACCATGTCGTCGACGCCGATCGAGATGCCGGCGCGGGTTGCGTAAAGGAAACCAAGATTCTTGATCTTGTCCAGCATGTCCACCGTGATCTGCAGGCCGAACTTCAGGTAGCAATACTGCACAAGCTGCGCCAGCCCCTTCTTCTTGAGCAGGCCGTTGATGAACGGCATCTCTTCCGGAAGATGGTCGTTGAAGATCACGCGGCCCACGGTCGTGTCCATGTACTGCTTCACGAACTCGATGGGCTCGGTGTGCATGACGTTCTGGTTGTCGAACGCCTTGTTGAGGTCGATCACCTTGCCGGTGTAGCGCAGTTTGATCGGCGTCAGCGTCTCGACCTCGCCCATTTCGAGCGCGATCAGAACATCGTCCGTCGAAGCGAACGTGCGGCCTTCACCTTTCGCGCCGGGACGCGACTTCGTCAGGTAGTAGCAGCCGAGCACCATATCCTGAGTCGGAATCGTGATCGGTCCGCCGTGTGCGGGCGAAAGGATGTTGTTCGACGCGAGCATCAGCGTCGCTGCTTCGATCTGGGCCTCGGGCGACAGCGGAATGTGGACGGCCATCTGATCGCCGTCGAAGTCCGCGTTAAACGCCGTGCAGACCAGCGGGTGGATCTTGAGCGCCTTGCCTTCCACCAGAACGGGTTCAAAGGCCTGAATGCCAAGGCGGTGCAGCGTAGGAGCTCGGTTCAACAGAATCGGATGGTCTTTAATGACCTCTTCAAGGATGTCCCAAACCACGGGATCCTGCTGCTCAACCAGTTCCTTCGCCTGCTTGATTGTGGTGCAATGGCCGCGCTGTTCGAGCCGGTGATAGATGAACGGCTTGAAGAGTTCGAGCGCCATCTTCTTCGGCAGACCGCACTGATGCAGCTTAAGGTCGGGACCGACGACGATGACCGAACGGCCCGAGTAGTCGACGCGCTTGCCGAGAAGGTTCTGGCGGAAGCGGCCCTGCTTGCCCTTGAGCGTATCCGAGAGCGACTTGAGCGGGCGGTTGTTCGCGCCGCGCAGCACGCGACCGCGGCGGCCGTTGTCGAAGAGCGCGTCCACAGCTTCCTGCAACATGCGCTTTTCGTTGCGGACGATCACGTCCGGCGCATGCAGTTCCATCAGCTTCTTGAGCCGGTTATTGCGGTTGATGACGCGGCGATACAGGTCGTTCAGATCGGACGTGGCGAACCGGCCACCATCGAGCGGCACGAGCGGACGCAGTTCCGGTGGAATCACCGGAAGCACATCGAGAATCATCCACTCCGGCTTGTTGCCCGATTTGCGGAAGCTCTCAACCACGCGCAGCCGCTTGGCGAACTTGAGCTTCTTCTGCTGCGAAGTCTCGGTCTTCATTTTTTCGCGAATGTCTTCGCTCAAAAACTCGACGTCAATCTTCTTAAGAAGCTCTTTGATACCCTCGGCGCCCATCATCGCCACGAACTTATTAGCCGTCTCCGGGTCCTGCTCGAGCTGCCGCTTGCGCTCGTCCGAGATGACTTCGCCCTGAGTCAGGTCAGGCACTTCGCCCGGGTCGACGACAACATAGGCTTCGAAATAAAGCACCCGCTCCAGCTCGCGAAGCGTGATATCGAGCAGATGCCCGATGCGCGAAGGCAGGCCCTTGAAAAACCACACATGCGAGCAGGGGCTGGCCAGCTCGATGTGTCCCAGGCGTTCGCGGCGGACGCGCGCCAGCGTCACTTCAACGCCGCACTTGTCGCAGATTACGCCGCGGTGCTTCATCCGCTTGTACTTGCCGCAGAGACATTCCCAATCCGTGACGGGTCCGAAGATCCGCGCGCAAAAGAGTCCGTCGCGCTCCGGCTTGAACGTTCGGTAATTGATGGTTTCCGGCTTGGTGACTTCGCCGTGGCTCCAGCTTCGGATCTTTTCGGGTGAAGCGAGAGAGATCCGGATAGAGTCAAAATCCGCGGTAATATTTGCCCGATCGTAGGGAGAGGATCGCATGAAATCTCCTATATAAAACCAAAACCGATATCAGCCACGAATGAACACGCATGAACACAAATAAGGCAAAATCCTATTCGTGTTCATTTGTGTTCATTCGTGGCCCAAATTTGTCTTTAGTCCGCCGCGAGCGCCGTATCTTCGGTCTGCTCGCGGAACTTCTTCATCAGCTCGACATCGAGACACAGAGACTGCAATTCCCGAATCAGCACGTTGAATGATTCCGGAACGCCCGGCTCAATCGCGGCTTCGCCTTTGACGATGGCTTCGTAAATCTTCGCCCGTCCATAGACGTCGTCTGACTTCGCCGTCAGCAACTCCTGCAGAATGTAAGCGGCGCCGTAGGCTTCGAGCGCCCAGACTTCCATTTCGCCGAACCGCTGTCCGCCAAACTGCGCCTTGCCGCCGAGCGGCTGCTGCGTAATCAGCGAATACGGCCCGATGGAGCGGGCGTGAATCTTGTCGTCAACCAGGTGCGAGAGCTTCAACATGTAGATGTAGCCCACGGTCACCGGCTGCTCGAACTCCTGACCGGTCATGCCGTCGTACAGCTTGGTCTTGCCCGAGGTCGGCAAGCCGGCCTTCGTCAGCATTTCCTTAATGCCCTTTTCGGTCGCGCCGTCGAAGACCGGGGTTGCGAACTGCACTCCCAGCGCTTTGGCGGCCCAGCCGAGGTGGGTCTCGAGAATCTGTCCGACGTTCATACGGCTGGGAACGCCCAGCGGGTTGAGAACGATCTCAACCGGCGTTCCATCCGGAAGATAAGGCATATCTTCTTCCGGCAGAATGCGCGCGATCACACCCTTGTTCCCGTGGCGGCCGGCCATCTTGTCGCCGACCGAAAGCTTGCGCTTCATCGCGATGTAAACCTTCACGAGCTTGATTACGCCCGGAGGCAGTTCATCGCCCTTGCGCAGCTTCGCGACTTTTTCGTCGGTGATCTTTTCGAGCACCGCGATCTGGCGCGACGTCATCTCTTCGATTTCGTCGATCTGCTCGTTGATGCGGGCGTCCTTGTTGGTGAACCGGACGCGCTTCAGGTCGCGCGAACGCGTCTTCTCGATCGAGTCGCGGTCGAGAATCGCACCCTTGGCGAACAGCTTCTTGTTGGTCTTTTCATCGTGCAGGTCGGCGAGGACTTCCTTGCCTTCCAGCAGATTGCCGAGGCGCTTGGCGCGCTCGTCGGTCAGAATGCGGATTTCGTCGCTGAGGTTGCGCTGCAAACGCGCGATCTGCGACTCTTCAATGCGCCGCGACCGCTCGTCTTTATCCTGCCCCTTGCGGGAGAAGATTTTGCAATCGACGACGGTACCCTCGATACCCGGAGGGCAGTAGAGCGATGCGTCTTTCACATCGCCGGCCTTCTCGCCGAAGATCGCACGGAGCAGCTTCTCTTCGGGAGTGAGCTGCGTTTCACCCTTCGGCGTCACCTTGCCCACCAGAATGTCGCCCGGCTTGACCGTAGCGCCAATCCGGATCACGCCCGATTCGTCCAGATTGCGCAGGAACGAATCCGCGATGTTCGGAATATCGCGCGTGATTTCCTCGGGCCCCAGCTTCGTATCGCGGGCTTCGATCTCGAACTCTTCGATGTGGATCGAAGTGTAGTAGTCTTCGCGAACCAGCTTTTCGTTGACCAGGATCGCGTCTTCGAAGTTGTAGCCGCGCCACGGCATGAACGCAACCAGCACGTTCCGTCCGAGCGCCAGTTCGCCCATATCGGTGCAGGGCCCGTCGGCCAGAACCTGACCTTTGACCACTCGCTGCCCCTGATAAGCGATCGGCTTCTGGTTGATGCAGGTGTTCTGGTTCGACCGCTTGAACTTGGTCATCTGGTAGATATCGGCGCCGACTTCTCGCGACATCTGACCTTCGTGAGCCGTGCCGTCCACGCGTACGATGATGCGCTCGGAGTCAACCGAGTCCACCACGCCCGCGCGCTTGCAAAGGATGACCGCGCCGGAATCGCGCGCCGTCACGTACTCCATGCCGGTTCCGACGTAAGGTGCGTCGCCGCGAAGCAGCGGAACGGCCTGCCGTTGCATATTCGAACCCATCAACGCGCGGTTCGCGTCGTCGTTTTCGAGGAACGGGATCAAACTGGCAGCCACCGAGACGAGCTGTTTCGGACTGACGTCCATGTACTCGATCTCGTCGCGCCCCTTCAAGACGAAGTTGCCGGCCTGACGGGCGTTCGCGAGTTCGGGGGCGATCCGTCCGTTCTCTTCCAGCTCGACGTTCGCCTGAGCAATGGTGTATTTGTCTTCTTCCCACGCCGACAGGTAGTCGCAATGGGCAACGTACTCCGCCTTCTGCTTGTTGGCGGGGACGGCGGCGTTGGCCTTTTCGAGTTCCTCGCGAAGGATCACGTCGCCGACTTTGAATGCCGTGTCGCCAGGATTCAGGATGCGAACCTGGTCCACAACAACGCCGTTGATCACCTTCTTATAAGGGCTCTCGATAAACCCGTAATCGTTAATACGCGCAAAGCACGAAAGCGACGAGATCAGGCCGATGTTCGGGCCTTCCGGCGTCTCGATCGGGCAGATGCGGCCGTAGTGAGTCGGGTGAACGTCGCGCACTTCGAAGCCGGCGCGCTCGCGGGACAGACCGCCTGGTCCAAGCGCCGAGAGACGCCGTTTGTGCGTGATCTCGGAGAGCGGATTGGTCTGATCCATGAACTGCGAAAGCTGGCTCGATCCGAAGAATTCGCGGATCGCGGCCATCACCGGCTTCGCGTTTACCAGGTCGTGCGGCATGGCCGTCGACATTTCCTGGTACACCGACATCTTCTCCTTGATCGCTCGCTCCATCCGGACCAGACCGATGCGGAACTGGTTTTCGAGAAGTTCGCCCACCGCGCGGACGCGGCGGTTGCCGAGGTGATCGATGTCGTCGACCACGCCGATGCCCTTACGAAGCTTAAGCAGGTAGCGAATCGTGTCGTGGAAGTCCTCGGGATGCAGGATGCGGGAATCGTAATTCTCCCCATCCGCCTTCTTGCGGACCGGCGACTCGGGCGCATCGTAGATCTTGATCGAGAACTTCATGCGGCCGACGCGCGAGAAGTCGTACTTGCGCGCATCGAAGAACATGCCGTCAAACAACTGGGTCGCGGTGTCGACGGTCGGCGGATCGCCTGGGCGCAGCTTGCGATAGATTTCGATCAGTGCGTCTTTGCGCGTCTTAACCGGATCTTTCCTTAAAGTGGTCGAGATGACCGTACCGACTTCGTCGCGTTCCGGGAAGAACACTTCGAAAGATTCGATCCCGGCTTCGATCAGCTTGCCGATGACGGTCGGCGTCAATTCCTGATTGGCGTCGATCATCACTTCGCCGGTCGACATATCGACGACGTCGGCCGCAATGAACGCACCTTCGAGATCGTTTGCAGCTACTTCGACCTGCGTGATCTTGTTCTTCAGGATTTCGCGCATCAGGCCCGCGGTGATTTTGCGGCCTTGGGGAACAACGGGATCGCCGGCCTTGTTGTTGACGGCGTGCGAAAGCTTCAGACCGGTCAGACTTTCGTCTACCGTCCACAGCAGCTTCGCATCTTTGATGCTCAGTTTGCTGATTCGGTAGAACGTGCGCAGAATCTGTTCGTCGGTCTCGAGACCGAGCGCGCGCAGAAAAACAGAACCGTAAAATTTGCGCTTTCGGTCGATACGTACATAGAGCAGATTCTTGTTGTCGTATTCGAATTCGACCCAGCTTCCCCGGTACGGAATAATTTTGCCGAGGTAATAACCCTGCGACGGGACGCGCTCGAAGAATACGCCCGGCGAACGATGCAACTGGCTGACGATTACACGCTCGGTGCCATTGATGATGAACGTGCCGTTGTTCGTCATCAGCGGAATTTCGCCGAAGAACACTTCCTGTTCTTTGATGTCCCGAACGCTCTTCTGTCCGGTTTCAGCGTCTTTGGCGTAAACGGTGAGGCGGATGGTGACTTTGAGAGGCGCCGCGTACGTCATGCCGCGCTCTTCGCATTCGGCCTGGTCGTATTTCAATTGCAGGCCGACCGGATCGCCGCACTTGTTGCAAAATGTGACGATATTGCGATTAAAGGTGCCGCAATGGGTGCAAAGAATATCCCCAGGATGAAAGGGATCGGTCTTGATGGTTGCGCCGCAGGCGGGGTTGCGGCAGGTCGATCGAAGGTGGTGCAAACCCTTCAGATTTCCGCATTTGCACTCCCAGTTGCCGATCGAATAATCGACAAACTCCAGTTGACTCACGCCGCGAAAATCGGAAATCGGGAAGACGGAAGTAAAAACCGTCTGCAGTCCGATATCGTCACGCTCATTCGGCAGAAGGTCCATCTGGAGGAACTTCTCGTACGAATTTTTCTGGACTTCGATCAGATTCGGAATCGGAATCGAAGTTTTGATTTTAGAAAAATCAACTCTATCGGGGGCCAGGCCGTTCTCAGACATAGGATTCAGGAACTCCGTTACAACAGGTAAAGCGCTCGACGGCTCGTTACCTGGAAACCAACGATGCAGACAACAAAAAACGCGGGCCGCTATCTCTTCTGCTCGAAAAGCGGCTCGCCGGATCAGAGACCTTACTGCTTACATGCTCGCGGGGGAGCACTGGGTTAGACGCGCGCGGTGTCAGGTTCGCATACGCACGGTCGAAAGATGGCGTAAAGTTCACGCCGCGGGCAAACGAAAAAAGGGACTTCTGTAGACGACGCTGTGGACCAAAAGCAAGAGGTTACACGCGTAATTTCTGCGCGCAGGCGCACAAAGCCCCTACGCGAAGGTCTGGGCTTTTTAAGAAAACTTCGCAATTTAAATGCCAGAAGTTCAGCGCCACCGTCACCAATCCGGGTCTGATTCCGGTAGAAACCAACGCCAACTTACGAAGGTAGCACCAAAATGTAAATCCGTCAACTACAAAGTCCAGTAGCGGCACGAGAACGCCTGTCCTCCTGCCGCCCGATTTTCCCCTCTCGGGGCCGCTACCCCTTGTGTTACTTCACTTCGACAGTTGCGCCGACGTCGACGAACTTCTTCTTGATGGCCTCGGCTTCGTCTTTGCTCACGCCTTCCTTGACCGGCTTCGGCGCGCCGTCGACGAGGTCCTTGGCTTCCTTCAGACCGAGGCTGGTAACTTCACGTACAGCTTTGATGACATTGATCTTATTTGCACCAGCTGCCGTCAGAACAACCGTGAATTCGGTCTTCTCTTCGACTGCGGGAGCCGCCGCTGCCGCCGGGCCTGCCGCCGCCGCTGCCGGTGCTGCCGCCGCCGCCGAAACGCCCAACTTCTCTTCGAGCAACTTAACGAGCTGTGACGCTTCGAGCAGCGTCAAACCCTGAATCTGATCCGCAATCGCGTTGATATCCGCCATGATCTTAAAAACTCCTCAAACTCCTGTTTCGAAAATTGTTCTGAAAAAGTCGCCGGACGACCGCTCGTGCCGGTCAACCTTGAAATTTGTTCTCTTTGACGCCCTGATCGACCACCACCGCCAGATTCCGCCCGACCGCATTCATCGCCGTTACCAGACGTTGCGCGGGAGCGTTGATCAGGAACAGCAGCTTCGAGAAGATCGCTTCCTTCGAGGGCATATTGGCGAGATCGTTGATCGCGCCGATGTCGATCGCGCGGCCCTCGACCAGACCAGCCTTGAAAGTGAACGTTGGGTTCGTTTTTGCGTATGCGGTAAGAACCTTCGCCAGCCCGACCGGATCGTCGGTGAAGGCGAGCGACGTCATGCCCTTCAATCCTTTCAACACCGCCTCGGAGGGAGTGCCTTCGGACGCGATTTCGGCCAGATTGTTCTTGACGACCTTATAGCTGCCGCCGGCCCCGCGAATGGTTTTCCGCAGGTTGTAGTCCTGATCGACCGTCAGCTTCTCGAAACCGTTAACGAACACGTTGTTCGCTTTTTCGAGCGCCTTACGCAGTTCCTCGTAATCTTTTTTCTTGTCGTCCCTGTTTTTCATCTTTGATTTCCCGCTTACGCGTTCTCTCGACCCGCTTACGCTTGTGCCTGCGCTTCCTGTGCGGTCAGTTCAGCGACATCGATAGGGATGCCAGGCCCCATGGTCGAGCACAAAGTCGCGCTCTTGACATACTTGCCCTTGGCTGCGGAAGGCTTCGCCTTGAGAACCGCCGTAATCAGGCTCGACGCGTTTTCAACCAGCTTCACCGGCTCGAAACTGGCCTTGCCGATCGGGGCATGAATAATGCCGGTCTTATCGACGCGAAATTCGACCTTACCGGCCTTAACTTCGAGTACTGCCTTCGCGACATCCGGGGTTACGGTGCCGGTCTTGGGGTTCGGCATCAGGCCGCGAGGTCCGAGGATCTTTCCGAGTTTGCCGACCGAACGCATCATGTCCGGGGTGGCAATGACGGCGTCGAAATCGGTCCAGCTTTCCGACTGGATCTTGTTGACCATGTCCTCGCCGCCGACAAAATCCGCGCCCGCTTCGGTTGCCTCGCGCTGCTTGTCGCCGCTCGCGATCACGAGAACCTTCTTCGATTTCCCGAGTCCGTTCGGCATGACGACGGTGCCGCGAACCATCTGGTCGGCGTGCTTCGGATCGACGCCCAGACGCATGTGGATCTCGACGGTTTCGTCAAATTTGGCGAATTTGATCTTCTGGAGAAGAGGAACCGCCTGGTTCAGAGGGTAATCGCGCGTTTCCACCTGCTTGAGCGCGGCTTGGTATTTTTTTCCGGGTTTTCTGGCCATATCTCCTCACTGGTGCGAACGGTTGCGTCAACGTGGCTTTCGGCAGCCTCGAAGCGCACACCTCCCACTGAGCCCTGTTGGGGGTACTTAAGAATGTTAGCACGCAGGTTTCGTTTGTGCAACAAACGGTCGCCCTGTGTCCTGCTGATACTTTGAATGCGATGAAAACGTCGGCGACAATCCTGTTGATCCGTCACGCCAGCAATCCTCATGTGGGAAAAGGCCTGACGGGCTGGCTTCCGGGGGTGAGCCTCGACGCGACTGGCCGCGGCGAAGCCGATCGTTTGGCCGCGAGGCTGGAAAAAGTCGGCCTCGCCGCCCTCTATTCAAGTCCGCTGGAACGCTCTGTGGAGACCGCTGAGCCCACAGCCCGCCTGAAAAATCTCGAAATTGTTCAGAATCCCGATCTGGGAGAAATCCATTTTGGCGAGTGGCAGGGAAAATCGTTCGCCGAAATCGAAACTCATGAGTCCTGGAACCTGTTTAATGCCTACCGGAGTGCGACCCGCGCTCCAGGCGGCGAACTGATGCTCGAAACCCAGGCCCGAATCGTACGGGGTCTGCACCGTATCGCGGACTCTCACCGCGGCGAAACAGTAGCCGCTTTCAGTCACGCGGACGCAATAAAAGCCGCGCTGATGCACTTTCTCGGCATTCCGCTCGACTTCCACCTGCGCCTCGAAATTCTCCCGGCCTCGATCACGATCGTGGAATTTCGGTCGCACTTCCCTGTCGTGCGTGCAATCAACCTCTGTGAACCGCTTGAGCTGTACGATCTCTAATTCGAGGGGTCGACGATTTCGGCGCCGGCGGGAGGCTGGAAGAGAGACGCATCAGGCTCCGAGCGGGAGATGTTCGTCAGCTCCATCGTGCTGTCGCCGGACCGCGGGTCGGATCTCTTAGTCATCACGTCCATCCCGAGATCTCGCGACATCCATCTCTCGAAAGTGCTGGTAACCGGCCGGTCGTTGCCAATGGATCCTGTAGGCCAGGTGGTTGTCGTTCTCGTCCCCTCAGCAAGCAAACCATCTATGGTCTGCGAACCGAGATTTTCGTTCGATATTTCCGGCTGCGAACCGCCCGCGAGCCTGCGGGGCGCGCTCTGGGCAGGCGTGATTTTAGCGGGCAACGGCTGGACTGAGGCTACGTTCGCGCCCACGGCATTTCTGACTTGTGCCCGGATAGGACCGTACGGCATACGGCGCACCGTGCGGCTGTTCGAATCGAACATGTAGCGGTATCCGCCCACCGGGTCCTGAATTTCAATGAAAACCGGTGGTTTTTGCGAGGCGTCGCCAAATCCCGGAGGCTGCAGCGCAGTTCGCTCAGTCCGCACCCGCCCGAGAGAATCCCGATAATACATTACCTTCTGGACACCCTGTGTAATGTGAGTGCCATCGGCCAGGGTTTGGATCGTTTCCGTCTCCTGCATCGCCGAAAATGGCTGCCCGGTGACACCGTTGAACTGAACACCATTTGGAGCGAAGACCGCAGTGGAAGCAAAGCTGAGGCCTTCGACACCCGCAGGTATTGGCTGGGCAGACAGTACGGCGCCAATAGTACCGGACGTTGTTTGCGCGGCCGCCATCGCGGCGGCTGCGGTCACTATTACGATTCCACGCGCAATCGTTATGGAGCTCATTTTGTGCCTCCCGAGAAACTGTGCTTCTGGACGAAGTATGGCATCTGCAGGTTACCTCTGTATTTCACTCAAGCCGGTCACCCGCGAGCCACTTCGTTCCCCGGGCATAAAGCGCTTCGACTTCCGGGCCTTTGAGGCCGGGCATATCCTTCTTGACCTTGTAGCCGATCCTGGTTTGCAGATAAGCAAGATGCCGATAACCCTCGGGAAACTGCGCCAGAAGCGCCTGGTCGAGAACAAGCGGATTCGCAGGATCCGGATCGATCACATCCATGCGGTCCTTTTCATAAATCGGCTGGCGCAATACGATCACCCATCGGCCGCCGCGCTGCTCGAAAAAATCGTAAAAACGCCCGGTGCAGACCACGTCGACCAGATGTTCCTCTACTTTGGCCCGCTGCGAAATCGTCATTTTGGTCTGCGCGATAGCGCGTTTTTCCTTAACTTCAATTGACATGCCCCCAAGGAAATGAAGAATACTGACGCCCTTATTCCAGCCTTCAATGCTCACCCTTATAAAGTCCGCGGCCGAACCCTGGAACCAGGTCGCCATCATCCAGCCCTCCTCCGCCCAGACGGTCCGGAAGCGCTCCCAGTCGCCCGAATCGCGCCAAACCACCCAGTTTTCGAGGACTTCCCTGATCGCGAGTTTCTCTGTCATTTTTGCCGATTGCTCCCTCTCCACATTACATTCAATGCCGCCCAGTGCAGCGCGGCGACCGCAACGCAATTTGACCTCTCCCGACCGGGCGTGATAACTTCGCCGCATGAAATTCGGTGGGTTTTACGAACTGCAACACCCTCGTCCCTGGACCGTAGATTCAGATCACACGTTGATCAAAAACGCTCTTGAGCAAGTCGAACTTTCCGACCGCCTGGGCTACGACTACGTCTGGGCGACTGAGCATCATTTCCTCGAAGAGTATGCGCATTCCTCCGCGCCCGAAGTGTTTCTCGCCGCGTGCAGCCAGCGGACGAAGAATGTTCGGATCGGCCACGGAATCGTGCAGATGCCGCCCTACATCAATCATCCCGCCCGCGTCGCCGAGCGCATTGCGACGCTTGACCTGATCAGCGATGGCCGCTGCGACTTCGGCGCGGGCGCCGGCGCAACGGAGACGGAACTCGGCGGATTCAACGTTCCCCAGGACGAGAAAAAGGCAATGTTTCTCGAAGGTATGCGGATCGCCATCCGGATGATGGTGGAGGAGCCCTTCACCGGCTACGAGAGCAAGCACCTCAAGATCCCGCAACGGAACGTGATGCCGAAGCCTTACCAGAAGCCGCACCCGCCGCTCTGGATGGCGTGTTCCCGCCGCGAATCGATTCTGCAGGCCGCCCGGTTGGGAGTCGGCGCCCTGACATTCTCGTTCGTGAGCCCGGAGGAAGCGCGCCAGTGGGTCAAGGATTATTACTGGACGATCGAAAACGAGTGCGAGCCGATTGGATATGCCGTGAATCCTCAGTTCGCCATCGCCTGCCCTTTCCTGTGCGACCGGAACGAACAGCGAGTAAATCAAATCGCAAACGAGAGCTACGGATTCTTTCTCTATGGCCTCGGGCATTACAGCTTCTTCGGAGCCCACGCGCCGGGAGTTACGGACATCTGGAACGAGTACAAGACCAATCCGCACGAATTCGCGCCACCCGAGGGACGCACGCAGGATTGCGTTGGCACCCCCGAAGCATTGCGGGCGAGGCTGCTGGAATTCGAGGCGGTCGGGATCGACCAGGTGCTCTGCATCTCTCAGGCCGGGAACGTCCCTCACGAGTTGCTGTGCTCTTCGATTGAACTGTTTTCCCGCGAAGTGCTCCCCGAATTCAAGGAACGGGATCTCCGATCCGCCCGGCAGAAGGCGGAATTGCAGGCGCGCATCTCGGAAAAAGCGATGGCGCGAAAGCCGTTGGTCGAAGTCCCGAGCGAGCGAATCGTCATCCGCGCGGCCGGCCACCATTAACACCTTCTTCCCATCATTTTGATATGCTGATTCAACGCAGGAGGAATAAACGAAGCCATGAGAATCACCAGAACAATCGCAATCGGAAGCATGCTGCTGGCAGCAATGATCGGTGTCTCCCTCGCCCAGGGGCCTCCTCCGGGCGGCGAAAAGAAGGGACCGCCACGACCGGGTCTCGCCTTAACATCGCCGGATTTCGAAGACGGCGGCGTCATCCCCGACAAATACACGCAAAAAGACGCCAACCCGGTTTCGCCCAAGCTCGAATGGACCAATGTTCCGCCGGGCACGATGAGCTTCGTGCTGCTCATGCACGATCCGGACGTGGCTATGGGCAAGAAGACGGATGACGTAACCCATTGGATGGCGTTCAATATTCCGGGAGACGCCACGTCACTTGGGGGCGGAGAGCCGGCCGACCCGAAACTGACCAACGGAATGATTCAGATCGTGAACACGGGCCGCAAGGTCGGCTTCATGGGCCCCGGCGCCCCCGCCGGGCCGTATCACCACTACACATTTGAGCTTTACGCCCTGGATACAAAGCTGGAACTGGGCCCTGACGCCACCCGCGATCAGATTGTCAGCGGGATGCAGGGACACATTCTGGGCAAGGGCGTTCTGGTGGGCCGTTTCCACCGGTAGAGCCGGACATATAGCTACGTGGTAACGCCGGCGGCCCTTGCGCCGCCGGCCATTTATTTTTTCCGCCGATAACTCTTCAATTGTTCGAGTTGCCCCTTTACAACCCCGTTTTCCGGCTCGATTTCGAGAGCCTTCTCCAGCGCCGCAATAGCCGCTTCGTCATCCAGTTTCCGGGTATAGGCATACGCGATCTGGATGTAGCTGCGGACTGATTGCGGGTAATACTCCAGATTCAGTCGAAGCAGTGGAATCGAAGCCGCAGGGTTGATCCGGACCACCCGTTGCGCGGCTTCGAGCAGCGTTTCCTCGCGAAAATCGTAGCTCTGGCCGCCGTAATAGCGCTGGCGCAGGTCTCGATATTGCGCGACGGCCTCATCCGGGCTTTGTTCGATAGTCGATCTTCGCGACGATGTCCGAAAGTTGGCCCGGAATCGTAACTCCGCGATGGCAGGTCACGCAAGTCACCTTTGTGGCACTGGCCGCAGTCTTTCCCGTCGCCTCTGAGATTCGGGCGTTGACTTCACGCGTCATCGCGATCATGGAGCGTGCAACCGCCATTTTGGAAGGGGCGTTCGCAGTTGTGGTCTGGGCCGAACCCATTCCGGCGTGACAGAACTCGCACTTCACCCCAAGTCCCGAAGCAATCGATTGCATATCCGGGACGCCGCTGCCGGGTTGCTGCGCTGACGCGCTCCACTGCACGAGCGGTATCGCGACCAGGAAGGCAATTAAGCGAACTCGCATGGGCGCGAGTATACACCGTGGGCGGCTAATGTCAGACCTCCCGTCCGCCGATAGTTCCCCGGAGGTTGTCTTTTGTCATACCCGCCCGGGAAGGTCACTTCTCGAATCGCCCTGCTTTGTGGTTTGCTGTCGCTCATTACGCCTGGCTTCGCCGCGCAGGAAAGCAGGATCCGCGGTGTCGTTAAGGACGTGGGCACCGAGGGCGCAGGGGCGGTCGTTCTGCGAGGGAATGTCACTCGCAGCGCGCTTCCGGAACACGATCAGGGTGCGCTGGATCTTTCGGCGCCTATCCACGGAATGCGACTCATCCTCGGTCAAACGACGGAGCAAGCAGCCGCTCTCGAGCAACTTCTTGAGGACCAGCGCAATCCCTCCTCTCCCGACTATCAACGCTGGCGGACACCTGAGGAATACGGTGAGCGGTTCGGCGTCAGCGACAACGATCTTGCCCAACTCGCGACCTGGCTGCAATCCCAGGGGTTCACGGTCGAACAGGTCGCGCGGGCGCACAACTGGATCGCCTTCAGCGGAACGGCGGGACAGGTTCGGGACGCGTTCCGTACCGAACTCCATCACTTCGAGGCCGACGGCAAGAAACATTTCGCGAACGCGACCGAGCCGCTGATCCCGGCTTCTCTGGCGGGTGTGGTGGACTCCATTCGAGGACTGGACGATTTTCGCCCCCAGCCGCAGCCGCAAACATTCAAAGCTATTCCGGACTTCAACGCTTCGAATGGTTTCCACTACATCGGTCCTCCCGATCTCGCCACCATCTACGACATTCAGGCGCTCTACAGCGCAGGCTTCGACGGAACAGGCCAGAAACTCGCCATCGCGGGACAGACGGACATCAATCTTTCCGACATCCGTGCCTTTCGGGCCCAGTTCGCACTCCCCGCGAAGGACCCGCAGCTGGTGCTGGTGGGCTCCGATCCGGGCAAGAGCCAGAGCGATCGGATAGAAGCAAATCTCGATCTGGAATGGGCCGGGGCGGTAGCACGCAACGCGACGATTATCTACGTCTACTCGCAGAACGTGTTCGAGTCGCTCGAGTACGCGATTGATCAGAATCTGGCACCAGTGATCAGCGTGAGTTATGGAGGATGTGAAACTGCAGCCACGTCGTCTTTCCGGACGCTCGCGCAACAGGCGAACGCGGAGGGCATCACCTGGTTGAACGCCTCGGGAGATTCCGGGGCGGCCGGTTGCGATAACGACGGGGAGAGGGCCGCGAGTCAGGGACCCGCTGTTACTTTTCCGGCCGATATCCCGGAAGTGACCGCGGTGGGCGGTAGCGAATTGAACGAGGGCAGTGTGAATTACTGGAGCGCCGCAGAACGGCTCTGGACTGAAGTCCGCCCTGTCTTACATCCCGGAAGAAGCCTGGAACGACACGGCCCAGGGATACGGACTTGCTTCGAGCGGCGGAGGCGCCAGCACGCTTTACACGAAACCGTGGTGGCAGACCGGCCCCGGCGTGCCAGACGACCAGGCGCGGGATGTACCGGATGTTTCGCTCACCGCATCCGGAGACCACGACGGATACGCTATCTATTCCGGCGGCCTGATCTCGGTCGGAGGGACTTCCGCTTCGTCGCCCTCGTTTGCCGGAATCGTCGCCATTCTCAACCAATATCTGGTGGCAAAAGGCGCGATCGCGAAGCCGGGTCTCGGCAACATCAATCCATCGCTTTACTCGCTTGCCGCCGAACACCACAGGATTGTTCCACGACATTACAAAGGGCAATAACGTCGTTCCGTGCGCTTTGGGCAGCAAGGGATGTGGTTCGGGCTCGTTTGGCTATGCGGCGGGACCCGGCTACGATCTCGCTACGGGGCTGGGTTCGGTGGACGCTTATAACCTTGTGACCGGATGGACCAGTCTCGCGCCCGCTGTCGGAACGAAGGCGACTCTCACGGCAAGCCCGACGGCCATTGCGTCGGCGGGATCGACGGCTTTAACGGCCTCCATCACGGCGGTATCGGGAAGCAATCCGCCGACGGGCTCCGTGGCATTCAGCCTCGGCGGGACCCCGCTGGGCTCGGCAGCTCTGACTAGCGGTGCTTCAGGAAGCGCCATCGCGACGCTCACCGTCACCGGGAGCAGCCTGGCCGTGGGAAGCAACGCGATTACGGCCAGCTACACGCCCGCGGGAAACTTCAGCACCTCGACGGCATCCGCGACGGTAACGGTGTCGGCCGCTTATACCGGCACTTCGACCGCAGTGACCGCCAAGCCCCGCCGGTATCACGCAGAACAATTCTACGGTCTTGACCGCCGTCGTGAAACAGTCCGACGGGACCGTCTCTCCCAGAGGCATCGTGACATTCGCCGTCGGCAGGACTCCCCTTGGACAGGCGAGCTTGACGGCGTCCGCCGCCGGTGCGATCGCGACCCTTACTGTCAACGGTTCGAAGCTGTCCATTGGACCCAACACCATCACAGCAACCTATGCCGCAACCGGGGACTTCAGCGGGTCTGGCGGCGCGGCAATCGTGACCGTCACTCCCACACCCGTCGCCACCAGGACAACTGTCACCGCGAGTTCGCCAGGAATGTCCCAAACGGGGTCGACCGTTCTGACCGCGACTGTGACCGCCGTTTCGGGAAGCACGATTCCAATCGGGACCGTGACGTTTGCTTCGGGCAAAACCACGCTCGGGTCGGCCAAACTCTCTGCGGCGGGTTCGGCTGTGTTCACGTTGAAAGGGGTGGGTCTCGCGATCGGAAGCGACCAGATAACCGTCACTTACTCCGGCGCCGTCGGTTTCTCGTCGTCGTCGGGTTCGACCGCCGTAAGCGTGACTGGAGCATTAACCACGATTTCCGCAACCTTGACGGCCAGGCCAGCGAGCATCACCAGGACTCAGTCAACTCAGCTGACCGCTACCGTCAGAGGAACGGGCGGCAGCCTCGCAGCGGGAGGCAACGTCGCTTTCTCAAATGGAAGCATTCCGTTGGGAACTGCCCCGGTAACGATATCCGGCGCAGTCGGAACGGCGGTGCTCACGGTTATGGGCACGAATCTGTCGCCAGGATCCAATACCATCACCGCGACGTACACAGCCGCGAGTAGTCCGACCGGGGCTTCGGCGTGGGTGGCAGTGAATGTTGCATCCTCGACCTCGACGCCCATGACGGTCTCTGCCAGCCCGTCCACCATCGCGTCTTCCGGTACGACTCTGGTTGCGGCGACGATAACCGCGGCCGCCGGGGGCAATACGCCCACCGGGACGGTGATTTTTATGGCGGGGAGCGCCCCCATTGGATCGGCGCTTCTCAGAGGATCGGCTGGGGTGGGAACAGCGTCATTGACACTGCGGGGTAGCGTTCTGGCGCTGGGAGCGAACACGATTACCGCCGTGTATTCAGGAGCGGGCTTTGCTCCTGTGAGCGCATCCGCGACGGTGACGGTGAACGCTCCCCCAGGTCCGAGCGTCCAGCCGTGACGAACACTTGAGCTGAGGCGGAACCCCGGGACCGCGCTTACTGCGGAGGCGGAGCGGGCCGCCTTCCGCCTCCCGGTCCCCTTCGTCCATCCGGTCCGGGGCCACGCCCGCCCTCTTTGATCGTGTATCCCGAGGGAACCACAAAGAGCGAGGCATTCGGCTCCGCCTGCACGATATTCGTCAGCTCCATGTCGGAGGTGCCGAAGCGCGGGTCGGACGACTTGATCTGAACCGGGACCTTCAGTTCGGACGAGATCCATGTCGCGCGGACAGTCTGAATCGGCTGAGCGTTGCCGATCGCGCCTGCGGGAATCGTCTCGGTAATCTGGGTACCGGTTGCCGATACGCCGTTGATCGCTGAGGTACCAAGAGTCGCAGACGTAACGTTAGGGCGGTTCTCCAGCGCTCGTGGCCTCGCCGCGTCCCCAGCGGGCCGCGCTTTCGGCAGCGGCATGCGGATCGCAGTCATTGTCGACGAGTTGAGTTCGTAGCGAGAGCCGGCTACCGGATCGAAAATCGTCTGAATCGTGTAGGGGCCTTTACCCGTGGATGCGGCGGGAGTGAAAGTTTCAGAGGTGCTGATCCGTCCCTGGCTGTCACGCGCTACGGTCGAGGTCTGGGTGCGGGTGATCTGATTGCCGTTCGCGAGAGTCTGTTGTGTCGTCAGGGTCTCGGTAGCCGAGTAGGGAGCACCGGTGACCGGTGTTCTCATTCCCGGGCCGGCGCCTATCAGACCACCGCGACCGCCGAACCCACCGAATTCCCGCGGTCCGAATCCTCGATCCGGGGGACCCTGCGCCAGCAATGTCGCCGCGCACAGCGGCAAAACGGAAACTATGCTTATTCTCTTCATGAAGACCTCTCAAAAGTTCACTGCTGCGCAGCTTCGGTGATCCGCACCGCGCGGGGGAGTACCGTCTTCGCCCACCACCACGTCCGCCGGAGTGTCGCCGGCCGATAACGGATCCACGCCAATCCCGAGGCTCGCCAGAGCCTGCGGGTACAAATCCGTGTGGACCACCCGCACGATCTCGCCCTGCGCCAGCGGCGGGGCGTACGGTACAGCTATAAAATCGTCGCTCGAAAGGGCGCTGGCGTCCGTACTCGCTTCATAAAGCACCATCTCGTTCGGCCGCACCTGGTGCGTCCGGACTGCCGGGGAATGCGCAGGCCGCGAACGAGTCCCGGCGATGTGGCCCACATAAATGGCCAGCAGCAGCGCCGCCGCTGCCGCAAAGGCCCAGATCCACGAGCCCCCAGACCGTCCGTCGAGCTTGTCTCGCCGGGTGGGCGAGCGCGAAACGAGCGAGCAAAATCTGCCGCTGCGCATCCGGAATCGCCCAATCTTCGGCGGCCGTCCGTATCGACCGGAACCGGTCTGTCAACTGCCGTTCCGCCTCCCATCGCTCCGCACAACGGGCGCAATTGGAGAGATGGGCTTGCAAGCCACGTCCGGGCTTCATCTCATATCGCGCGCACTCCACCAGTTCGACGATTCGCTCCGCGCATGTCATCTCGAATAAACCTCCGACGGCGCATTCAGCCGTTTGAGTTTGGCCGCCAGAAGCGCACGGGCGCGATGGAGTCGCGACCGCACCGTTCCCACCGGCCGTCCAATCAGGCGGGCCACGTCCTCATAGCTCCGCTCTTCCAAATCGCAAAGAACCACGACATCCCGGTAGCGCTCCGGAAGATCCCGCAGCGTTCGATGCAGCGCCGCTGTCGTCTCATCGCTGATGAGCTCGCCCACAATATCGTGCTCAAACGCCTGCTCGACCGCCTCCGCCACCGGACCCTGACGGCGTGCCACGCGGATCAGATTGCGCGCAATCCCGAAGAGGAAGCTCTCAAGCGAACCTTTGGTTTCATCGAAGCGCGAGGACGCGCCCATGAGCTGCAGAAAGACTTCATTTGACACTTCTTCGGCGACCGCCGGGCTCCCGGAGACGTGCAGCGCGTAGCGGTGAAGCGCGGGTGCACGGCGCTCGTACAGCTGCGCGAACGCATCCTGGTTGCCTTTCCTCATCAGCCGGTAGAGTTCCTCGTCACTCGGTAGTAGCAAGGCGTTCACTCTTTCATTGACGTCGCCGGCCGAAAAAGTTCCCGTTTTACCGCCGGGAAAACGCGGCAGCGTGGGTTTAGTCGGCCAAAAAGACGGAGGTGACCGGAATTCCGGATCGCTGCAGCGCGGTCTCGACTTCAGGCGTGCGCAGGCGGCTGGCATCGAACTCCACCATAAGTTCCTCGCGGGAGGGCGCGATCTGGATGCGCTCGATCCCGTAGATCGAATTCGCGTCGGCGATCTGCTGCATCAGGGCTTCGTCGAGCGGCCTTTGCAGCCGGAAGTGCTTTTGTACTTTCGTCATCGCGGAGAGGGGAGAAGATGAAGACAGATTATAGCGAACGCTTTACAGCAAAGCGCTTCCGGTATCGGCCCAGTGGTTCAGGGGACCCGCGCCCGCCCCCAGGCCCGGAGCGGTGCGGATCGCAGCGTCAACGAACCGTTTCGCGCCGGCGACCGCATCCATCATCGAAAACCCCCGCGCGAGCAACGCCGTTATGGCCGCCGAGTAAGTGCATCCGGTGCCGTGGGTATGACGGGTATCCACGCGCGGCGCCCGAAACTCGGTGAACACGCCCTGGTGATAGAGAATGTCCAGCGTCTCATCCTTGAAATTCGGGCCCGCGAGGTGGCCACCCTTAATCAGAACCGAAACCGGGACGGACCGCGATCCGCGCGTGTGCGATCCGGATGGCGGCTTCTTTCATTTGATCCGCGGTCTCAACGGGCATCCCGGCAAGCTCCGAAGCTTCGGGCAGATTGGGTGTCACCAGAGCCGCTTGCGGAATCAGGAAGTCACGCAACGCCCCGCGCGCGCCGGCATCCATCAGCGGCGCCCCATGTTTGCTGATCATGACGGGATCGACCACCAGCGGGCATCCCGGCGGAGCGTCACGCCAGCGCTTGCCGACCGCTTCGATGATGGCCGCCGTACCCATCGCTCCTGTTTTGGCAGCCCGAGGATGCATGTCTTCGAGCACCGCCGAGATCTGCTCCGCAACCAGCGCCGGATCGAGGGTCTCAACCCGTGACACACGGGTGGTGTTCTGAACGGTAATCAGCGTAATCGCAGCCGTTCCGATAGACCCGGAGCTGATGGAAAGTTTTGAGATCGGCCTGAACGCCTGCGCCACCGCTGGGGTCGGAACCTGCGATGCTCAGCCCGACGGGGATCACGGCCTTGACGCTGTATTGCGCCTGAAACGGACCAATCTCCGGAAAATACACCTGGGCGCGAACCAGTTCTGCCAGTTGCCGGATGTGCCCGAGGTCGTGAAGCGCCCATTCGCTCAGGACGTTGGCGAATGTGACTTCACCGACCACCGGATGGCGGCCGGATCGCGTCAAAACCGCCGGATCCAGACCGCGCAGGAACTCGACATTGGCCTCGCGCTGATCCTCCCAATGGGCGAGCGACTCTTCCGCATCCCGATTCGAATAGGTGCCCGCCGCGTAATACGCATTCTGATCATACGGCTCAATCGCACAATCTCCCGCGGTCAGAATACGGTCAATCCCGCTCCGGAAATAGTGTGCCTCGACATGTGAAAGGTGCTCGAAAAGCTCCGCCATAGAGAACCTGTCCGGCGTCGGCTTCCAGTACACCTGGTCGTGGGTTACGCCGGCGAGAAGCGCATGAAACACGTCGGGCGTTGCGGCGAGGTGTTCGAGCGCCGGGTGTTCCAGCGCGGGGTGTTCAAGTTTCCTGGGTGCCATGCCCGATGCTAACCCATTGTGGCAACGTGAATCTCCCGGCTGTCGTCCGGGAGCGCACGCAGCCGGATTTCGGTTCTCTGCCGCGGCAGCAGCTCCGGAAACCGCTCGGCCCATTCCAGCAGCACCAGCGACCCGCTGGCGAACAGATCATCGAGACCGAGGCGCTCGACTTCGCGCGCTTCGTCCAGGCGATACAGATCGATGTGATAAATCGCGTGGACGTATTGCCCACCCCCGTATTGGTGAATTAGCGTAAAAGTCGGGCTCGAAACCTCATCGGCGGACGCCCCGCCGCGTCCCTCCACGATTCCCTTCGCCAGGGTGGTCTTCCCCGCCCCCAACTCGCCGATCAACAGGACTGCGCCCCCTGGAAGTTCAGCGGCCAGGGCGCGGCCCAAGGCAACAGTTTCCTCTTCAGACCGGGTGCGGAACGTTCGTGATGGCACGTATGCCCTCGGCCAGATATTTGAGAAGATCGGTTGCAATCGTCGTCTGCTCCGTCTCATGGCGAGCGGCGATTTCGCCCGCCAGACCGTGCAGATAAACCGCGCCCGCAACGGCCCGGTCATGATCCTTCGGGAATTGACCCAGCAGTCCGCTGACTATTCCGGTCAGAATGTCGCCGGTGCCTCCCGTGGCCATCGAAGGAGAACCTGTCGGATTGATCCAGACACGTCCGTCCGGAAAGCCGATCAGAGTGCGCTCACCCTTGAGCACAACCGTGACATTACGGCCGGAAGCAAACGATCGCGCAACATTAATCCTGTCCGCCTGAATCTCGGGGATCGGCCGGCCCGCCAGCCGGCTCATCTCACCCGGATGAGGCGTGAGCACGCGAATCGCTTCCCGTTTCCCGCTCCAGTCGCCGCCGGCAAGACAATTAAGAGCATCCGCATCGATCACCATCGGTTCGGGCGCTTCTTCGAATAGCCGCAGCACGACTTCACGCGCACTGTCAGACGTGCCGATTCCGGGCCCGATCGCAATCAGACTTCGCTTGCCGGCGAGTTCCAGAATCTGCTCGAAAGCCTCGCGCGAAATCTCCCCCGAATCGGTTTCCGGCAGAGGCTCCGTCATCAGTTCCGGGCTGTGCATCGAGACCGCCGCGAGCGCGGATTCCGGACATGCAACCGTCACCAGCCCCGCGCCGGCCCGCAATGCCGCAATCCCGGCCATCGCCGCCGCGCCCGGCTTTCTCCGCGCGCCCGCCACCACCAGAACATGCCCGTACTTGCCCTTGTTTGAATCGCTCGGACGTGGTGCAAACAGCGATGCAATGCTTTCCGGAGTTATGAGCGACAGCTGAACGCTCTCGTCGCTTTCATACAGGAGCGGCGGCGAACCGATCGGCGCGATCACCAGGTCGCCCATCAGATCGCAGGCCGGCTGCATCGCATGGCACACCTTCGGCGCGGTGAACGTAATCGTCGCGTCCGCCTTTACATAAGTCCCGGGAGGTATCCCGCTTTCGCCGGATAGCCCCGACGGAATATCGACCGCAATCACCTTCGCGAAGGGAAATGCGGAATTGATTTCGATAATGGCGTCGAGCGCGCGGCCCGCTCGCGGCTCCCGCTCAACCCGGTTCCGAGAACCGCATCGATGATGAGCGTCGCGGGGCGCATTTCAGGGCCGAAATCGTGATACTCCTGCATGCCCGCCGCCCGCAACATTGTCAGATTCAGCGCCGCATCGCCGCGCAGTTCCTCCGGCTCGGCGGCCAGCACCACCCGCAGCCACCGCGGACTGAATCGGATGTGCAACTGCCGCGCAATCGCCAGACCGTCGCCGCCGTTGTTGCCTTTGCCGCAGACCACCACGATCCGCTGCTCGCCTCACCGGCGCGAAGTGCGACGCGATGTACTCGACCACGCGCTGCGCAGCGTTCTCCATCAAAATGATGCCCGGGAATTCCCGCCTCGATCGTGGCGCGATCCACCTCGCCCATCTGGCGCGGCGTCAGGACCTTCCGCGGATTCACCGTCATCGCCGGCCCCGGGCGATCACCACGGTCATGTCGTCCGGCAGTTCCGGCGCGGTGCTCCAGTGCTTCACCGCTTCCATGATCTTCGCCACGATCTCCCTGGGCTCGCTGCGATGGTGCCGCTGTGCGATTTCCGCCAGACGTTCCGTCCCGAATTCTTCGCCGTAAGCGTTCTCAGGCTCGGTGATTCCGTCCGTATAGGCTATGAGCAAATCGCCCGGCTGAATCTCCAGCTTCTGTTCTTCGTAGCGGATGGCGGGAAACGCCCCCACCACGGTGCCCGTCACCTCGAGCAACGTCACTTCTCCTCCCCGCAGCAGCAGCGGCGGAAGGTGTCCCGCGTTCGTATAGGTCAGCATTCGCGACGTCTCGTCGTAAACACCGAAGAAGAAGGTGGCGTATTTTTCCGGCGCTGTGCTCGCATAAAGCTGGCGATTCAACTGCGCCACCGTATTCGAAGTCGAGAAACAGCTCGAAGTCTGGCCGTTGACCGCGGCGGCCAGAAGCGGCAGTCCCGCGGCAATCTGCGTCCGCATGATCGATTGAATCGAAGCCATCAGCAGCGCGGCCGAAATGCCCTTGCCCGGCTACGTCCCCGATCGCGAGCGCGAGGTTTCCATCGGGCAGACAAAGATAGTCGTAGTAGTCTCCCGACACCATGCGGGCCGGCTGGCAGATCCCGATCGAGTTCGATGGTTCGCAAAGTGGGCGCAGAGTGCGGGAAAAGCTGATTCTGGACGTCGCTCGCGATTTCAACTTCCGACTGAAGCCGCTCCTTCTCCTTCGCGACGACCACCAGCTTCTCGATCTGGCCCGCCATGTTATTAAACGAACGGCTGAGATCCGCAAGCTGATCCGAGCCCTTCACCGGAATACGCCATCCGAAGTCGCCCTTCGCGATCTGAAGAGTGCCCTCGTAGAGTCCGTGCACCGCGCCCGTTATAGACCGGCTCAGCGAAACTCCGATGACGAGAGAGATCATCTCTACAGCGAGCAACAGGCCTGCCACGACGGAGAAAAAGATGACCGCGAGCTCAGCGGAGTCGAGGCCGTTGCTCGAAGAGATTCCATTCCGAAGATCGCCAGGACGGTGGAAGGACGCGTCGTGACCCACAGCGACGCGGTATCGATCTTTATGCGGCTGATCCCAGCGGGCTACTGAATCGGATCGAGGCCAGGTGTCGGAGAAGTCCAGCCTTCCCTAACCCGTTATAGGCCGCGGGAACGGTGCCGACGACCGCGGCTCGCTCGCCGATTTGTAAAGCTCCGATCCCCGGAACGATTTGCGGCAGCACCTTCGGAGTAATCGGAGCCGCTGCAATCACGGTCGTGTGGTTTCGGTGCGCGATCGACAGCGAAATAAAGTACGTTCTCTTTCCGGATACAGCCGGTGTAATCCGATCTACCTCCGCGGGCGCATCGAGCGTACTGTCATGCGGATAGTGCACACTATGGGTCCCCGTTACCAGCACCTGAAGGCCGGGCATGCGCTGACCCAGAAAATTCCCCATCGCCTGCGCCATCCCGTCCTGATCGGCCTCTCTGGCCTGAGACAAAAGTCGAACCGGATCCCGGAGCGAGGCGGCGCGCCGGTCCAGTTCGGAACTCACCAGATACGCGGCTACTTGCCCGACAAGGATATAGGTGCCAATTCCCGCCAGCGCAAGAATCAGGACGATCGGCACCATTCCGATGAACACGTACGTCGCGACCAGGCGATTGCGAAGCCGCCAGATGGACTTGCGCACGACCCGCCGGATCACGCCAATCGCAAGAATAGAGCCAAGTACCACCAGGACAAGAGCCAGCAGCGTTGCCCACCCGCCTGCGACGTTCGTCCACTTCAAAACCACGTAAAGCGCGAGCAGAACCGCGAACACGCGCGCCATGGCAATCCGATTTCTGAAGAAACTTACAAAACTCACGGCTTACCAAACCAGTTTAGATGGCGTGGCGGTCTTCGTGTGTCAGCGTGCGTTCCCGTTACGCTCGTCCGGTGTTGCGCTGCGCGAAATGGCGGGTATCTCAGGATCGGATGCGGTCGCCTGATCCTGCAGCGCTTTCCGCAAGAGCGCCATTGCGCTCTCCGGAGAGTCGGCGAACTGGAACAGGTCCAGGTCGGAGGCTGCAATGGTCCCGTACTTCACCAGCGCGTCGAAATTCACCACTTCCTTCCAGAAACTCGGAGCCGTACAGAATGATTGTTATTTTCTTCGCCAGCTTTTGCGTCTGTACCAGCGTCAGGATCTCGAAAAGCTCGTCCATCGTTCCGAATCCGCCCGGAAAGACCACCAGCGCCTTCGCCAGATAGGCGAACCAGAACTTGCGCATGAAGAAGTAATGGAATTCGAAGTTCAGTTCGTTCGTGATGTAAGGATTCGGCCGCTGCTCGAACGGCAGACCGATGTTCAGACCGATGGTCTTGCCCTCGCGCGTCCGTCGCGCCGCGATTGGCGGCCTCCATGATGCCGGGACCGCCGCCGGAGCAGACTACGAAGCGGTACGTGCGGTCCCGCAACGTTCTTGGACCAGTTGGTTACCATTGCGGCAAGCGTTCTCGCATCGTCGATAGTATTCCGCCAGAGGTCCGTCTTCGCGAATGCGCGCCGATCCGAAAAACACGATCGTGTCGCGAACCCGCTGCCTGCGAAAGTGCGAAAGCGGCTCCAGATATTCGGACAGGATGCGCAGCGGACGCGCATCCGGCCCGTTCAGAAAGTCCTCGTTCTGTAAGCCAGCGGCGGAAGTTCATCTCTGTCGGATTTCATCTTTGATCACGGTTTCATTCATTTCTTTTTTTCAATTCGCGGACCGCGCGCAAAATCTCGGGCAGCTTCTGAAACGCGGTAATGGCGCGCAGCCATTCCGCGCCTCAAACGCCGGCGATCCGGACACACGCGCATGCGCCTTCACGTCCCCGCCGATGCCGCTCTGCGCGTAGACGATCGCGCCTTCGTGAATCGTCAGATGCCCGGAGATACCCACCTGCCCGGCCAGCAGCACATTTTTCTCCAGGATGGAGCTGCCCGCCAGGCCCGTCTGGGCGCAGATGATATTGTCCTCGCCCACCACGCAGGCATGGCCGATCTGCACCAGGCTGTCGATCTTTGCGCCGCGCTCGCACGCGGGTCTCGCCCACGGTGGCGCGATCGACCGAGGTCAGGCTCTGAATCTCGACGTCGTCCTCAATGACCGTGACGCCCGACTGCACGATCTTGTGATGCGTTCCGTCGGCCCGTTTGGCGAAACCGAACCCATCGCCGCCCACCACCACGCCGTTCTGCAGGATCACGCGATCGCCGACGCGGCAGATACTCGCGCACCACCGCGTGCGAATGAGCCATGAAATCGTCGCCGATCTCCGCGCCCTCATAGATCACCACGTGCGGATGCAGCATCGCGTCGCTCGCCGATGACGACGTTTTCGCCGACCACCACGAAAGGTCCGATCGAAGCGCCTTCGCCGATCCGCGCAGTCGCCGCAATCGCGGCGGAGGGATGAATACCGGGCTTCGGCCGCGGCGGCTGATAAAACAGTTCGAGCGCTCGGGCGAAGTCGTGATACGGATTCGCGGAAACCAGCGTCGGAATCCCGCTCACGGCCTTACCGGCGATCACTGCGGACGCTTTCGTCGTCTTGAGTTTCGGCGCGTACTTCGGATTCGCCAGAAAGGTAACGTGTCCCGGACCGGCTTTCTCCACGCCCTCAACGCCGGTGATCTCGACAGTGGAGTCTGAGCACTCTTCGATCCCGCAGCCCAGCGCGGCAGCCAGTTCCCTGAGGTTCATCGCCAATCCACAGGGTAACCGTTCATCCCGAGCCGCGCGCGTAAGCGAGCGAGCTTACCTCTCGAAAACAAAGTGAATCGTCTGAGAGCCCGGCACCACCCGGCCGTTCTCGCGCGCAGGCTCAAACCGCCACTGCCGCGCCGCCTGGACGGCGGTAGAGGCCAGATAAGACTCGAGACCCGGTGAGGCTTTTTGACCGGCGTTGCGGAAACCACCCGCCCGCGGACATCGATCTGCACTCGAACGTCAATCGTCACTGTGCTCTGAATCCGGGGACGGATACCCGCTGCCACAACGGGCGGAGCCCGGTGAGTCACCTTCGGTTCGATGATCTTTGGCAGGCGCGGGTTTTACGGGCTCATTTCGCGCAGGTTTGGGCGTGGCCACCGGAGCGGTGGCGAATGTGCCGGCGCGTGTGCGGGAACAGGGCCTGGCGCCGGCGGCAGGCTGGACTTCACCTCACGCTCATAGCGGAAGGATTCAGCCGAGGCCCGCCCGGAGCTGTCGATCACCTCCAGCCGGAAGGTCAGGTCGTTTCCGGCCGATTGGTACGTATACATGCCCAGCGCGAGATCCTGCGGTGTCAGCTCTTTCCGTGTCTGATCGTCGCCGTCTCGGACAAACAGCTGAACGCTGTGCGCCCCCGCCAGCGCCGTTGCATTTGGATTCCACGAAACCTGCCAGCCCGCGCCAGCGGGCTCGACCGAGAGGCCGATGGGACGCCCCTGCTCCGTGACCGCTGCCACCGGCGCTACGGCAGGCGCCGGATGATGCACTTGCTGCAAGACGAAATACAAGATGCCGCCAACCAGCAGGAACGCGCCGGCGAGCGGGATGGCCGTTCGCCATTTTGATCGAGGCTCGGTTTCGGTTCGCCAGTTGAAGCGCGGTTCCCGCACGGCACGTTCCGGCGCTCCACGTTCCGGCCCCCCCGTTCCGGCGTGGCACGTTCCAGCAAAGCACGTTGTGATGGGGACACCGGTTCCTCCACCGGCGGGTCCACGGGCAACGCGGCATTCTGTAATGGCGCAAAATCGGGCACCAGCCGGCGTGGCCGCTCCCGGGGTGTCGGCTCCGCGGGACGCGGTTCCTCAGCCGCACCGACAAGCGGATGTCCATGGAACGGAAAAGCAGCCCCCGCAGCGACACCGCCGGTGCCGGTACCGTGTACAAAAAACTGGCCCGACATCGTGAAGGGGCTTTCCGGCTTGATGAGAAGAATCAGGTCGGCAGCATCGCTGAAATACCGCCGCACCAGATCATAGTCGGAATCCTCAAGCTGAAGACCATCGCGCAGGTGGCTTCGGTAGAAACCCACCACCGCCGTTTCGCCGCTGGAAAGAACATCGGCGGCAGCCTTTTCCAGTCCCGCAGTGTCTTCCTCGTCGAGGACGAAACGCGGGCCGGCTTTGTGCCGGCATTCGACGCGCTGATAACGCTCGATCCAAACCTTCGGCCGTTCGCCGGGTTCTACTCTGCCCAGCAGTAGTCCGCCGGTTTCCAGAACCGGACGAGCTAAGGTTTTCCAGGCATCGGTGACGTCTCGCGAAATCGCGTCGATGGTATCGCGGTGCATGTGGATCGAAACGGGAGAACCCTCGGGCTCCCAGTCGAAATATTCCACATCCACCAACTCCATTGTTCCGGTGGATCGGCCATCGGGAAGGGGCATAGTTAGTAGGCCTTTTGCGGATCTCTCCGCACTGTATCGACAGACGTACTACCAGCGTAGCGTGGTTCTCACAGTTCGGCATTCTGAAAGGGAATTAATCGGCGACGCAATTTATACCGAAGTGTGATCGGGCTGTAATTTCGGATGGTATTGCTTGAAGCAGGTCTTTTGACGATGAGAAAAACAACCATCTCACTGTTGTTTTTCTGCGACTTACAAATCATGTGATGTCTGTGGTCGGCTCGGACCTCGATTGTTTCCGGCCGATTTGTTCGGGGCGGTTAATAGTAATTTTTCTTACACTCGATCTTCAATTATGCGCTTGTCGGCTCACGACCGAGGCTTAACGGAACCGCAAGGCGCCGGAGCGGATTTCCGGACTTGTCCCACCGTAATCGTAGGATAAGATCTCAGCTGATTCTGGAGTGAATATGGACAATCGTTCAAGTTCAAATCCCATGTATGCTCACCACGAAACGATGGATGTTGCTCCTCCCAGGCGCTGGCGAGCCGTTATTCCTTCATGGCTCCGCTCCTTAATTTGGGTTGACGCAGCGTCCTCCTATGACGCGTTTCTGTCCTACAGTTGGAAGTGCGATCGAGAGGTCGCTCCGGTGATGCAGGCTGTGATGCATCAATTCTTGCGCCCATGGTACAAAGTGCGCGCCAGGACCATTTTCCGGGACTTGTCATGCCTCCCTGCCGGTTCTGATCTGGAGAGTGAGCTCTTCTCGCGGCTGGATCGCTCTTCGAATCTCATCGTCCTTGCGTCTCCCGAGGCAGCAAACAGCCGCGGCATGGAATTGGAGGCGGCTTATTGGCTCCATCGGGAAAGAACAAAGCGCGAAGTGTTGATAGTCGTCACCGATAGAAGACCGAGCGAAAAAGCACAACCGGAAACGTGGGACGAAATACGTAATCACTTGATTCCACCGACCTTTCGAAATCACTTCGCGGCCACGGAACCGCTATGGATCTCCATTGCCGTTCGGAGGCAGGAAATCGTGGCGGACTCCTCGACGCGAGGCAACTCGCGACAGGTTGATCGAGGATCTGAAGCAGGTGTTTCTGCGCCTGTATCCGGGAGCAACCTGGGAAGAACTTCATGGCGACGAGCGAACGCAGAGAAGGCGGGCGATGGCCTTGGTTTGCCTGGTCGCGGCGCTGTTTCTGCTGGCGGCAGTATTGGTTTGGCGAGAAGGAATAATTGCGCTCAGAAAAAGCGAAGAAGCCACTTTCAATTACAACGAAGCGGTTAACGGCGCGACGCAAACGAGCGATGTGGTCAGAGAACAAATGATGCCCGGTGGCAGTGACCGGCCGAAAAGCGTTACGGCCAAAAGTCTCCTGGACGTCTCCAGGAAGACTTATGATGCCTTGCGTTCACAATACGAAACTCCCGCAACTGGGTTGCTACGGGTAAAGCTTTTCGAGTCACTGTGGACCGAGTATTTCATCCTGGGAGATCTTTCCAGTGCGTCTGATGTAGCAAATACGGAGTTCAAACTTGCCGAAAAATACGAAAGACTCGAGGAGGGCAAGTCATCGCACTCCGATTGGCTGCGATATATGTGTCGGGCGCAAGAGAACCTGGCGGACGATTATCGAGCAACAAACAAGCGGGTCGCAGCTGAGGCCGCCTTCCGCAAAGCCTTAACATTTGCCCTCAAGTTGTCTGATGAGCCAATCGACGGTCACTGGAAGAGCGAACTGCCTCACGCCTACGAACGTCTCGGGGATGTTCTCCGCGATGAATATAAGTTCTCCGAAGCTCTCGTTCAATTCAGAAAGTCGCTCGATCAATTCAACGGGTTTACCGCTCTTCAATCTGCCAACGATACGCAAGGCGTAGTCGGCATCCAGAGGAACATTGCGACCCTGCACGGCAAAATCGGCGATTTGCTGATCGAGAAGGCCGATCTCTCTGATGCACTCGAAGAGTTCAAGGCGAATCTTAAAGTTTCTGAGAACCTGTTGAAAGTCGTTCCCGACAATCTGGATGCGCAGCGGGGTGCGGCTGTGGCGAATGAGCGAATCGGATTTGTGCTCCGGCGGCAAGCCAGATTAATCGACGCATCACAACACTACAAAGCCGAGCTCGGGATCGTCATGCAACTTGTAATGAAGGACAAATCGAACTTTCAGTGGGCCAGGGACGAATCGCTCGCGGCTGAAGGTTTGGGTGACGTTTCACTCGCCCGCAATCGCCTGTCTGAAGCATATGAATTCTACCAACACTATTTGAAGGCAATTCGCCGTGCCCTTGCTAACTCCCGATCAAACACCCGAATACGTCGCGAGGTGGCAGTCGCGTATCAGCGGCTGGGAGACACATCCCTTCGCTTGGGAGAGAGCGCGCGAGCCCGCAAGGAATTCAGCGACTGCGCAACGACCTCCAGGGCTGCAAGTACAGACTTTGAACCGCGAAATCCCGAACCTCGAGACGTCACCAGTTACTGCACGGCAAGGCTCGGAGGCCAAAGTAGAGATTAAAAACCTTCAGCACTCTCGAATAAGTGGTTCGCCTCCAGATTGGTGAGCGCCTTACGTTCTGACGAACATTCTCCATCCCAGCGCGATGCAGTCGGCCGCGAAATCACGTGGCCGAGCGGCGCCGACGTGCATGGCCAGCAGACCGCGAAAGATTTCGGGATGGGAAGCGAGCGCCGGGAGCACGCGCTTGCGGAGCCAGCGTCGGCGATCCATCAGCAGCATGAAATCGGCCATGAAGCGCGGCCGCGCGCCTGATCGCCGATGCTCTTTCTCGTAGAGGGCCAGATCCCCACGTTCCATGGCATCGGCGAGAGCCAGGGACTGCCGGAAAGCAAGACAGATGCCCTCCGCCGTGACAGCATCTACAGAACCCGATGCGTCTCCAATGAGCGCGACGTTCCCGCGCGCCACGTTCCGAAGCCGGCGCGATGCCGTTACCGCCCCTCTCTCCGTCGATGTTTCCGCCTTGCCTTCCAGGCTCGCGGCCAGAGCGGGAAATTGAAGCATCGCGTCTTTAAGCCGCAGCTTCGAGTCGCTCGAGATCAGCGCCACACCCACCTCATCCGCGGCCACCGGAGTCACATACACCTGGCAGCCGTCACCCCAATAGATCTCAATCGAGCGAGTATGGGGAGCCGCCCGAAAGTGACGCCGGAAACCGTAGCGCCGCCCGTCACGGACGCATCGATCGAGCCCTGCCCAGCGGCGAACCGGCGATCCGGTTCCGTCGGCTCCGATAATCCAGCGGGCGGAGATTCCGCCGAAGTCACGAACCGAGTATCCCCAGCGAAGCTCGACGCCGCACCGCTCTGCCTCGTCGGTGAGCACCCGATGCAATGCCGTCCGCCGGACTCCAAGACCATGCCCGTCGGGAAAATCGGCTTCAACAGTAACGTTTTCGCCGTGAAAACGGATTCCGCGAATGGGGAACGAATCCGCGTCCGCAAGGCGCACACCGAGACGCTGCGCCGCCGCGACCCCGTCAGGCATGACGCCCTCCCCGCAGGCCTTATCAATGGGGGGCGTCCGCGCGTCGGCCACTGTAACGCTGAAGCCCTTGCGGCGGGCGGCGATGGCTGCGGCGAGACCCGCGGGACCCCCGCCAATTACGAAGACGTCCGTCCTGGGAAATGCCGCCATTCCTGTTCATTGTCGCGCGCTAACCTGTGGAGAAAATGATCAAGGCAGTCATCTTCGACCTCGGCCGCGTCATCATACCGTTCGATTTTCATCGCGCATACGCAATGATCGAAAGCCGTTACGGCCTCCCCAAAGCGGAAATATCGGCGCGCCTGGCTCAAACCGATCTGGTGCGGCGCTTCGAATCGGGCGACATCGAATCCCACGATTTCGTCCGGCAGATTTCGGCGCATCTGAATGTCGACCTGAATTATGAGTCCTTCTGCGAAATCTGGAGCTCCATCTTCTCGCCGGAAGCACTGATACCGGAAGAGATGTTACGCGGCATTGCGCAAAATTACCGGCTGATCCTGCTCTCGAATACCAACGCGATCCACTTCGAGATGATTAGGGAACGGTATCCTCACATCCAGCACTTTCACGCTCTTGTACTTTCCTATAAAGCCGGGGCGCTGAAGCCTCTGCCGCTCATCTATCGGAAGGCGATCGAGGCTGCAAATTGCCTTCCCCAGGAATGCTTCTTTACCGACGATATCCCGGCCTATGTTGAAGCCGCCTGTGAGCTGGGTATCGATGCAGTACGGTTCGAATCGGTTGCACAGGTCGAGAGGGAGCTGCGCAAGCGCGGTGTGAAATGGGACACTCCCGCTGCTTGACGTGCCCTTGTCCCACCGCGACGCTCGCCCCACCCCGCGACTCTTTTCCGAGCCGCGACCGGAAGGGAGCGACGCTCTCGCTTGTGGCAAGGTAAAACCTTGAGGGCGTCGCGTAAGTCCTTTGTTTTTGGCGCGACCCCTCAGAAGCGTCACCTCAGGCTATGCAAACCGTACGCAACCAGTTAGCCCCTGGCTCATCTAAACACATGAGGTCAAATAAGTGAAACACAGGTTGATTGGAAATGTGCTGCTGGCGGCAGCCCTCGCGGCCGGCGCCGCAATGGCGAAGACCACTACGCCGGAGTTAACCGGAGATGCCGGAATCGCCCAAAAGGCCGGGCACGAGGTAAGAAGCTACGCCTACTACTCCCTCTTTGACGATGTCAGGATTCAGGTGAACAATGGAACGGTACACCTTACCGGTGAAGTTACTCAGCCCTGGAAGAAAGACACGCTGGGAAAGCTGATTGGAAGCATCAACGGAGTGAGTGCCGTCGATAACGAGTTAAAGGTTGCGCCGCTTTCTGCTTTTGACGACAGCATCCGTCTGCAGGTTGCGCGGGCAATCTTCCGCGATCCCACTATGTCGATGTACGCAATTCAACCCGTGCCGCCGATTCATATCCTGGTGGACAATGGGCACGTGACGCTCGAAGGCATAGTCCGGACACCCATGGAAAAAGAGATCGCAGGCTTACGCGCCAATTCGGCAATGAGCTTCGGCATGGTAACGAATAACCTGAGAGTGGAAGAGCCCGCAAAACAAAAGTGAAGCCAAAAGTGAAGCCAAAATTTAAACAATGACCGGCTTCTTTCTCGGAGTCGACGGAGGTCAGTCGAGCACGACCGCGGTGATCGGCGATGCCCAGGGCAACATTGTCGGCTGGGGCAACGCCGGTCCCTGCAACCACGTCGGTGCCGCCGAAGCCAAAACGAAATTCCTGCGAGTCGTCCGGGAATGCATCTCGGGGGCGGCCGCTCAAGCGGGACTTGACGCCGCCCGCCCTCGTTTTCACTTCAAAGCCGCCTGTATGGGAATGAGCGGCGGCCCTGATGACAAATCCGCCCTTCTGCATGAGCTGATCGAGGCCGACCATCTGCTGATCACGCACGATGCCGCCATCGCACTCGCCGGCGCGATAGGCGGCGAACCCGGGATCATTGTGATCGCAGGTACCGGCTCGATGGCATATGGCCAGAACGCACGCGGCGAGACGGCGCGAGCAGGCGGCTGGGGCTATATCTTTGGCGATGAAGGCGGCGCTTTCGATATCGCGAGGCAGGCGCTGCGAGCCGTGCTGCGCGAGCATGAAGGCTGGGGAGGGCGAACCGCTCTCACACCCGCGCTCATCGAGGCCGTGGGGGTATCCGATGCCAACGAGATGCTCCACCTTCTCTACACCGAGGAATGGCCGCGCTACCGCGTCGCGGACCTCGCTCGCACAGTTGACCATATCGCGGAAGAAGGCGATCCCACTGCAATCGGGCTCCTGCAGCAAGCGGCCCAGCAGCTCGCGCTCCTGATCGCGTCCGTGCGCCGCCAGCTTTGGAACGACGGGGAACCTGTGCCTGTCTCGTGGACGGGCGGCGCATTCCAAAGCACCACGCTCCTCGATCGCTTCCGTCTGCTGATCGCGCTGCAGGACGCCGCCGTATGCGAGACGCCGCGGCATGGCCCGGCCGCCGGCGCGTTGCTGCTCGCCTGGAAGGCCGCCGGCCTTCACCTGAAGATCTCCGCTTAGTCTGCGATATACTCGCCCCATGAGCGTATCGCCTGTCACCAGGGGCGCCGTCTCCTCGATTGGCCAGATCGCAATTACAGTCACCGATCTGCAGCGCGCGACAGAGTTCTATCGCGACGTCCTTGGCCTCCCTTTTCTTTTTGATGCGGGAAACATGTCGTTCTTCGACTGCGGCGGCGTCAGGTTAATGCTCGCGCCGCGCGACAGTCCTGGAGCGGTTTCCAACTCGATCATCTATTACAAAACGGACGATATCCACAGCACTTCAGAATTGCTGCGGGCCCGCCAGGTTCAGTTCGAATCGGAGCCCAGGATGATTGCCCGGATGCCGGACCATGAACTCTGGATGGCGTTCTTCCACGATTCCGAAGGCAACCTCGCGGCCCTCATGAGCGAAGTTCGCTAAGCGAACCTACTTCAGTTTGTCCGCGACCTTATCGAGGGCTGCTTTCGCGCAAGCCGCGTCTTTGTCACCGCCGGGAGCGCCGCTGACAGCGACCGCACCGATGGTGGCATCCCCGACCTTGATCGGCACACCGCCCTGCGCATTGATCGTGCCGGGAATGGTAGCGGGCGGCGCCGCCGTACCTGCCGGGGGAGGCGTCGCCGGACCTGAAGGCCTGTTGTAGAGCATCGTGGCGGTGGCCTTCATTTTGGCCACTTCCGTCGTCGACGCGGTAGCTCCGTCATCGCGCAGCATCGCCTTCGGCGCATTCAGGCCATCAACCACGAGGACCGTGACCTTATAGCCATCGGCGCGGCATTTGGCCATGGCCTCCTGCGCGATTGTCTGAGCGACATCTACAGTCAGTACTCTGGACTGCGGCAGTTGAGCAAAGGCGCCGGGCAGGCTTGCGGCCGCGGCGGTGAGTACAGCGAATGTGGTCAGTTTCATATTGTGAGATCCAGTGATTGAATATCCAGGGATGTTGGTATTGTACGCGGTTTCAGTCCCGCCGGAATTGGATAATTAAACAAAGATTATGCTGCATCACGTGAAAGACTTGTCACCGGAACAAAGGCACGCCGCTGAAATATTGCTCAGAATGCCGTTTCGGACGACGAGGCACTTATTGAAGCGCTGCAAGCTCTGAACGAACCCTTTGCGAATCCAACTGGCTCCGGCCTTGATTCACAGGAGGAAGAAGCCGCCGTCAACGAGGCGATGCGCTCAACGCGTCCAGGTTACAGGTTCTGCTGCGCGCATATCGCGAAGCAACTGCAGCGAACGCAAAGTACTGACCGCCCAATCCGCCATAAACTCCCACGTCGAGGTTCTGACGGGACTCGTTGCGTGAGAGAGCCACGTCTAGACCGTGGGTCACCCGCCTCGGTTTAAAGGTTGCGAACAGGAGGCTCCCAGACAGACCTTCGGCAGGTCCACCGGCCCACCGCTGGGCTGAATGTCGGGGGCCAAATGAATACCGCTGGTTGCGTCATTTTCGACGGTGCCACGGCGTAAGATCACTCGGTCGGGGAGCGCCGTTTTTGCCTGCGCGCAAGGCAAGCCCAAACACACGGACTGACTGCACATCGGCAGGGGTCCGCGTTCCGTGGAGGTGATAATATCGAATCGATGGAGCCACGCAGGCTGAATCCGCGGTCATCATCCCTCTCAAGCGAAGAGTTGGCGGCCAAAGGCGAGTCGTCTTCAGCGAAAAGCGCCGCGAAGGATGCCATTGAGCCCATCGGTTTGGATGTTGATATTTCCTTCGCACGAGTGCTCCAGCGTGCCATCGAGGTAATCGGGAATCGTGATGAGTCCCTCCGCTGGCTCGGTAGCCCCGTCCATGCGCTGGACTTGGCCACGCCGATATCCCTCTTGTGCAGTCAGGATGGCGTCGATTCTGTGTTGGACGTACTTGGTCAGATGCAGCACGGCATCTGGTAAGTAATTGCTGATTTATCGCATTTGCAGTTCTCAATACCCCGAGAACGATGGTGAAGGTGCGCGGATTTATGGCGGACGCTGGAACCGCAAGGGAACGCGGATGGTTTATTGCGCGGCGAGTACTGCGTTGTGCGCTCTGGAGGTCCTCGTAAATAGCGCGCACCTTCCTGCCGGATGTGTACGGATTGAAGTAACACTTCCTGATAACATGCAGATCGAGCGCAAAGAGATAGATGAACTGCCGCCAGATTGGAATCAACTTAAACCTTCCAAATCGACCCGCGACATCGGGAGCGATTGGTGCAACTCGGGACTTGGCGCGGTTTTGTCGGTTCCCTCTGTGGTAGTCTCGCATGAGAGAAACTACCTGCCTGAATCCGCTGCATGTTGATTTCATTCGAATTGTTTTTGGCGAGGCGGAGCCTTTTCTCTTCGACCCGAGATTGAAGTAAAGAGGGTCGATCGCGGTTTACAATCGCATCAGTGCGCCGCCTTCTTTTCGTGGTAAACGTCCTGATCGCGGCCGCCCTGGTTGCCGCCGCAGCGACCTTCTATTGGGTCTTTTACCGCGCATTACCGCAGACCTCGGGCACAATTGAAACGCAGGTTTCTCAACCCGTCGCAGTCGATTACGACCGGCTCGGCGTGCCCCACATCAAAGCGCAAAGCCTCGATGACCTCTGGTTTGTCCAGGGCTTCACCACCGCCGAAGACCGCATGTTTCAGATGGATGGTCTGCGCCGTCTCGCCGCCGGAACCCTCTCGGAAATCATCGGGCCATCCACGCTCCCGTCCGATATCGAATCACGCCGCATGCGCATGCGCCGCATCGCTGAGCAGGCTTGGGCAGCCGCGCCCGACTCCGACAAATCCGCGTTGGAAGCTTACGCGCGAGGCGTTAACGCCTACATCAACACTCACCGCGGACGCTACGGCGCCGAATTCACTCTTCTCAGCTACAATCCGAAGCCCTGGACCGGTGTCGATTCCCTGCTCTGCGGATTGCAGATGTTCCGGACTCTGACCGACAACTGGAAGACACGCCTCGTAAAACAACAGATGGTCCGCACCGGCGACCCGGAAAAGGTGAACTACCTTTACCCTTTTCGCAGCGGCTTCGAACTGCTGCCCGGTGGAGACGCGCATCCGGGATCAAACGCCTGGGCCGTTTCCGGGGCGCACTCCGCAACCGGCAAGCCTCTCCTCTCGAATGATATGCACCTCGAGTTCGGACTTCCGGGCATCTGGCACATGGATCATCTGGAAGCGCCGGGCATCAACGTCTCGGGCGTTGCACTGCCCGGAATGCCCGGAATCATCTCCGGCCACAATGACCGTATCGCGTGGGGCGAGACCAACCTCGGGTTCGACGTCCAGGACCTCTACATCGAACACATCGATCTCCGAACCGGCCGCTACCTTTTCCAGGGAAAGGTCGAGCAGGCGCGCCCCGAGCGGGAGATCATCACGATCAAAGGCCGTAAACCCCAACAAATCCTGAACTGGGTCACCCGGCACGGCCCCATCTTCGAAGTTCAAAACAAGCAGATCATGACGCTTCGCTGGACGGCCGCCGAAGCCGGCGTGCTCCAATACGCCTTTCTCGATATCGACCGCGCCCGCAACTGGGACGATTTCGAACGCGCTCTCGCGCGCTTCGGCGGTCCGGGCCAGAACTTCGTGTACGCCGATGTCGACGGCAACATCGGGTACCAAGCCGCCGGCAAACTGCCGATCCGGCGGAACTATGCGGGCGATGTTCCCATCGACGGCGCATCGGGAACCAACGAGTGGGACGGCTACATCCCGTTCGATGAACTGCCGCGCGCATACAATCCTGCCGAGCGGCTTTCTGGTTACGGCAAATCAGAATCCCTTTCCGCCGAACTATCCTTATAACGTCACCGGCCAGTTTGCCGCGCCGTGGCGCTCGCAGCAGATTCGGAACATGCTGAGCGCGGGCGGCGACAAACTCAAACCCGAAGACAATCTGCGCATTCAGAAAGACGTCTACAGCGGTTTCGACAACTTCCTGGCGGGTCAATTGACGGCGGCCTATACAAGGGTGGGCCGAGCTCCGGCAAAGCCGCAGACGACGCGATGCGCATGCTCGCCGCCTGGGACGGACAGATGGATCAGAACCGCCCCGAGCCGCTCATTACGACTCTGACCTACCAATACCTGAGACGAGCGATCGCGGAGCGCGCCGCGCCCGGAAACGGCGAGATCTACGATTCGACGCTCGCGACGTCCGTCGTCGAACGGATCCTGCGCGAACGGCCCTCGGGATGGTTTGGCGATTACAGAGAGTTGTTGTTGCGATGTTTCGCAGAAGCCATGGATGAAGGGCGGCGCATGCAGGGCCGCTATCCCGCTCTGTGGAAATGGGGGCGCTACATGTACTGGAACGTCAACAATCCGGTCGTCGGACGCGTGCCCTGGGTGGGAAAGTATTTCAATATCGGCCCGGTCCTGATGAGCGGCGGCTCGAACACCGTGAAACAAACCACGCGCAGGCTGGGTCCCTCCGAGCGGATGGACGCCTCACCAGGAGACTGGGACGCCTCCCTCCTGAACGTTCCGTTTGGGGAATCGGGCCGGGTGGCGTCCTCACACTACAAAGACGAGTGGGACGCCTACTACACAGGCAGAAGTTTTCCTATGCAGTTCCGGAAAGTAGATGTGAAAAGTTCGGTGAGGTTTATCCCGTCGGTGAGGTAGCCGAGGCCGTTCTGGCCTCGGCCCGAGAGGAAAAAACCCGAAAGGAAAAACTACTTCTTGTCTTTCTTGGGCTTCTTCGTTTCTTTCTTCTGGTTCATGCCTTTGGCCATCGATTTGTTCTCCCTGCGTCTTTTTTCTCTGCGTTCAGGATACCGTTTTTTCTAATCGAGTGGCGGGAGAATTTTCAAGGTCGCGACCTTAATCGTGTCGTCCTTGACTTGCCCGGTTACCTCGACCTCCATATCGTCGATTCTCGTGGTCGCCTTGATCGCCGCGAGCGCCTTCCGGTTGCCCGCTTCGTCGAATTTCAAGTACTTATTATCCGAGGTATATATCCCGTAGCCGCTCTTTTCACACTCGGGCATCATGAGGCACTGCCGCGAGTGGGCTTCAGCCACGATACGGCCTCCGACGAGGGCTCCGGTGGCGCCCGAAATATGTAAGTCCGCGGTCCCGGAGCACTTCTGATCCATGAGAACTCCCTTGACGTCCTGTTGGTCCGACGCAGCCGAAATTAAGCCGGCGGCTAACATGACAAGAGAAAAAAACGGCAACAGCCTGCGTATCTTCACACTTCCTCCCTATGTTTGTTTTGTAGCGCGCTCGCTTTTGCCTGTCAAGACAGCCGGACGGGCGGGTTTTGATAGAATCCCGATCAATGAAAATTCCGACAGCGCTGGCCTTGGGGATCCTCGCCACAAGCCTCGCACACGGCCAGTCCACCGGTCCCTGTGACCGGACTTGCCTGAATGGCGTTGTCGACCGCTACCTCGACGCCGTGGTCAGACACGACCCGAAGCTCGTGCCGCTGACGAAAAACGTCAAATACACCGAAAACGGACAAAGGCTCGATCCGGGCGACGGCATCTGGCGATCGATGGTCGCGAAAGGCTCTTATCGGCTCTTCGTGACGGACACGTCGACGGGAGAAGTTGCGTTTCTGGGAACCATGCGGGAGGAAGGCAGGAAGCCCGGCGAGCAGGTGCCCGGCGTGATCGCCCTGCGTTTAAAAGTGGTGAACGGCCAGATCCCCGAGGTCGAGATGCTGATTTCACGCAGCGACCGGGCGGCGTTGGGATGGGAGAAGATCGGCAAGCCGGATCCCCTCTTCAGCGAAGCCGTTCCGCCCGCCGACCGGATGTCGCGCGAGGACCTGATCAAAACCGCGAATATGTACTTCAGCGGAATGCAGCAGAACGACGGAAAGGGCGTCTACCCGTTTGCGGAAGACTGCAACCGGATCGAGAACGGCGCGCCCACCACGAACGTGCCTCCGCCGAACGGCCAGCCGAAACCAGACCCGAAAACATCATCCAATTATTCCGCGTCATGGAGTTGCAGGGAGCAGTTCGAATCGGGCCTGCTGCACTTCGTCAGCCGCATTCGGGACCGCCGTTACGTAGCGGTGGATCCGGAGCGGGGCATCGTGTTTGCTTTTGCCTTTTTCGATCACGAGGCGGGCAATACGCGAACCTTCCAGACACCCGACGGGCGCACCGTGACCGCGGGGCCGAATCAACCCTGGACTTGGGAGATCGCCGAGTTGTTCAAAATTGAGAAAGGCAAGATACGCCGCATCGAGGCTACGATGGACCACTCACCATATGGGATGAATTCCGGGTGGAGCAACTGGGAAGATGGGATGTCCACCCGGGCGCGCGATATTCGTTAACTCGCGTCGGCTTTGTGTGCGCGGACAAATTCGGAGGCGGCGTCAAGGCCATGCGTGGCTTTGATCTGCTGGAAGCGGTCGAGCACGTTTTTTACTGCCTTTTGCCGTGAAGAAACTTCCGAAGTCTTTTTGTCTGCTACAAGCTTGTGGCTGACTCGCTGATCGATCGCACGGTTCTTCGCGATTCGGTCGGCCAGCCGCTCCGCGGGCGTCATTTCCGTCCAGGGTTTGCTCATCCCTCTATTGTAGGAGATGCCTCGGGACGGTTCGTCACAACCCGGAATAGTAGTCGTACCCTTGCTCCGCCCAGTAATCCGGTGGCCGCTTGTTGGTGTACTCGATTCGGGCAATCCTCTTGATGTTTTTGATCCCGTATTTCACCGGCATGACCAGCCGCAAAGGAGCGCCGTGGGGATCGGTCAGCGGCGCGCCGTTCATCTCCCATGCCAGCAGCGACTGTGGATGTAGAGCGCTCGGCATGTCTACACCGATGTAGTAGTCGTTGAGCGGGGTCTGCATGCCGACGAATGCCGCCTTTTCCGAACCGGGGGCAAAACGGGCGGTGAAGTCGGAAAGCCGTGCGCCGGCGAACTGGGTCACGGTACTCCAGCCTTCCACGCATTTGAAATCGATGATCTCTTCAAAGCGCGGCAGGGACTGGACGTCCGCAAGTTTCAATTTCTTCTCGGCTGAACCAAATGGCGCCAGCGTCAGGCTCCAGGCGGCGAGGTCAATCGGTTTTTCGATTCCGATGTCGCCGTTTACCTTAATTTTGCCGATCGCCGAGGCGGGATATCGCTTCGCGAGATTATTGTTGCTGTAGAGAGCGTTTCGGACGACACGCTCGTTGACGCCGAGAACTTTGCGCAAGGGCGCGGGGATCTCGTCGTCGAGAGGCTGGCCCTTCAGCCAGTACCACCCCGCCGCCGCACCGATCGCGCCGGCCCCGAGGGCCACGAACGATCGGCGCGAACGCCGCTTCAGTTCCTGCTCGGGAGTTAGATCTTTTTTGTTGCCATCAGTCGCCATGGGCCACCTCCAGATCGGGCTTGGGTTCAGCTGCGGGCGCGGGAGCAAGGTCGTAGCCGCACACCATAGCGCGGAAATTGCCCCACCCGGCGCGAATCACCTGGGCGACATGGATCGCGAAAAATGCGACGTAACCCATGGTCAGCCAGAAATGTACCCAGCGCGCCCATTCGTAACCTCCAAACGCCGCCGCGAGCCAGTGCAGTTGGGCCGGTTTATAGACTGCAAGCCCGGTCAGCAGACTGAACCCGCCCATAACCACGATTGCCGAATACGTAATCCGCTGCGCAGCGTTGTAGCGGCCCTGCGGCGGCAGCGGAACTTTGAAGCCCGCGTCGTGCATGGCCACTCGGACAGCCTCGCCGAACGACTTGCGCTCGGGCCACAATTCGCGCCACGCTCCGGAGATCAGTGTGTAGAGCACATACGCGATGCCGTTGATGGCGAAGATCCACGCAAAAACGAAGTGGAGCGCCATTCCCAGTGCGAGGTTGTAGGTAAGGCCAAACAGATTGTAGAACCAGTTGGGGAAAAAATGGTAAAGCGTAACGCTGCCGAGGCCGATCCGATAGGGATCGTAGCTCCAGTAAATCAGCAACCCGCTGTAGATCATTACTGCGAGAAGAGGAAAGTTAATCCAATGGAACCAGCGGGTTGCGAGTTTGTGTTTCTCCTGCAGCACCTTCACGATTGAGAAATCTCCGCTAGTTTGATTTTATTCCCGCGCGGCTTCTACAGATTAAGACGGCCCGGAATGCGTTACGATGCGAAATCCGGTGCCGGGCGAGAAGAAAGACAGCCGCGCAGAGTTCGAAGCCGCCGCGCTCCCGTTCCTGCCGGAGATTTACCGTACCGCGGTCGGGTTGCTCGGTAACCGGGATGAGGCCGAAGATCTGGCGCAGGACGTGTTTCTGCAGGCGTGGAAATCATACCATCGCTTCGAGCCGGGGACCAACATTCGTGCGTGGCTGCACAAAATTCTGGTCTATCGGGCGTCGCACTTCCGGCGGAAGTTTTTCCGTCTCCGGCCGTTCGGGAATAAAGAGACCGCCCCTGACGATATAAATCTGGAGGAGATCCCGGTGGAGGCGCAGGTTCCCGATTATCTGAGCGATCGCCAGGTGGTGGACGCGCTGGCAAAGGTGCCGGAGCCGTTCCGGGAAACGCTGGTGCTGGCCGATGTGCGCGAGTTCAGTTATCAGGAGATTGCGGATATGTTGCGGGTGCCGATCGGCACGGTAATGTCGCGGTTGAGCCGGGCGCGGAAGAGCTTGCGCGCCGGGCTGGCGAGCGTAGCCGCCGAAAAAGGGTTGACCCGGGAGAAGGGTACGCAGTGAACGAAAACGAATTGCTTCGGCGCGCGATCGACAACGAGCCGGTTCCCCGCGATCTGGAGGCGCGCGTGAGAGCACGACTGGCGTCACCTGGCCGCGCGGCGGGCTGGGGACGGCTGGTCTCGAGCCTGGTGATGCTGGTGATCGTCGTCGCCGGAGTCCTGTTTGTCTCATACCGAAAAACCAATGAACTGCTCGCACTGGGAATCAACGATCACGTGCATTGCGCGATTGCCGGGAAGTATCCTCGTCAGACGATGCGCGTCGAGATGACGGAGGGCCTCGGACCGCAATTCGCCCCAATGCTCCAGCCGGTGGTTGATGCTGCCGGCATGGATTCCGTCGTCTCCGCGCACCGCTGCACGATCATGGGACGCTCCTATGTGCACGTCATTCTGCGCCGGGGCCAAATGCTGCTATCAGTCATCCTGACGCGCCGCGGGAACGGCGACGTGTTCCCGGGAGAGGCGCTGGCACGCATGGTTCACCATTCGGAGGCCCCCCTGCACGATGCCAGCATGGCGGGTTATTCGGTCGCGGGCTTCGAATCCGGCGAATGGCTCGGATACGTGGTTTCGGCAATGCCGGATCCGCGGAACCGGGAAATCGCGGAGCGGATCGCCCCGGTGGTCGAAAACTATGCGAGAGGCTGAGGAGCTACCTCAAGCTTCGAGCCGAGGGTCAGGAAATTCAGCAGCGTCGCAGCGGCGCCGCAGCCCGCGATCACGATGGCCATCGGCAGCGCGGATGAGTTATCGATCGCACCAAGCGCGATCGTGGTGATCGCCGCGATCGTAAATTGGTTCGTCCCGAGCAAGGCTGAAGCCGTCCCCGCCATGTTGCCGTGACGCATCATGGCGATCGCATTGCCATTCGGAAAAACGAAGCCAGTCGCGCACATGTAAATGAAGACCGGCGCGAAGATCCCGGCGAGTCCGCCGAAGCCGGTGAGCGCCGTCGCGAGCACCAGAATTCCCGCCAGAAGTTGCACCGCGTTCGCGACCCGCAAAACCTGCCAAAGCGGGATGCGCTGTCCCATATTTCCGTTGATCTGCGAAGACCCGATCAGGCCGGCGGCAATAACGCCGAAGAGCCAGCCGAACTGCTGGGGCGGCAGCTTGTAGATGTTAATGAAAACGAACGGGGCGCTCGCGATATACGCGAACATGCCGGCGGAACTGAATCCGCAGACGAGAGACGCGCCGAGAAACGTCCGGTCCTCCAGCAGATATTTGTAGGTGGAAATGACGTGATCCATGCGGAGGGGCCGCATGTGCTCCGGCGCCAGAGACTCTTCCAGGCGGAAGTGGAACGCGAGGAGAGTCAGCGCGCCCAACGATGCCTGGGTCAGGAAAATCGACCTCCAGCCGAACCACACCAGCAGATAACCTCCGATAAAAGGGGCGATCAGCGGCGACGCGCCCAGCACCAGCATGAGCATCGAAAAGATGCGTCGCAGGTCTTTGGGCGGAAACAGGTCGCGCACCATGGCGCGTGAGACCACAGCGCCGCCGCACGCTCCGATGGCTTGAAAGAACCGGAAGAAGGAGAGCGCGTGCACCGACGCCGTGGCCGCGCAGGCGGCGGACGACACCACGAAGAGCGCGAGGCTGCCATATAACGGAGGTTTGCGGCCGAAGCGGTCCGTCAACGGGCCGTAGAGCGATTGCCCGAGCGCGTAGCCCAGCAGAAAGGTCACCAGGGTTATCTGTACCTGAGCTGCCGTGGCGTGCAGAACCTTCTCCAGCAAGGGCATGGACGGGAGGTACATGTCGATCGAAAGCGGAGCGAACGACTGAAGCACGCCCATCAGGACGATGAGTTCGAAGTAACGAAAGCGGGTTCGCTGATGTGTAGCGGCGGTCAATGGAAGCTCAGTCTACCAGCATTTGGGCGTCACGTTACACTACGCAACATGAAACGCTGCCTGCCGGTTTTCGCCGCCCTCTTTTTGGCAAGCTGTTCTTTCTCACCAACATCGGCCCCGAAGGCGACCGGTTCGGCTGATTGGGACAAGTACGTTTCGGGCTACCTTGACGCTTACTTTGCGGCTCATCCGGACGTGGGCGTCGGCGAAGGGCGCCATGAATTCGACGGCAAAGTCCCCGACCTGAGCCATGCGGCGATCGATCACGAGATCGCGCGGCTCCACTCCGAACGGACGAAGGCGGAGGCGTTTCACGAGGGGCTCGATCCGAGACAACTGTTCGAGCGGGATTACGTCCTCGCGGCGATCGATTCAGACCTGTTCTGGATGGAGACGGCGCAGTGGCCATATCGCGATCCTTACTTCTACAACGGCGCCGTCGATCCGAGCGTTTATCTCACCCGGCCCTATGCTTCACTCGACAAGCGGATGCGGGCCTTCATCACCTGGGAGCAGGCGCTCCCGTCGTTGTTGACTACCATTCAAACCAATCTTCGGACGCCGATGCCACGAACCTATGTCGACCAGGGAAAGCTCACATTCGGCGGTCTCGCGCAGTACTTCGGGCATGACGTGCCGCCGATCTTTTCCTCGATCAGCGATGCACAACTCCAATCGGACTTCAAGGCATCGAACGCCACGGCGATTGCCGCGCTGAAGTCGCTCAACGATTGGTTTGAGGCGCAGCGGAAGTCGGCGAACAACGATTTTGCGATGGGCGCAGACAACTTCCAGAAGATGCTGTATGCAACGGAACGCGTCGATGTCCCTCTGGATCGGATGGAGATGATCGGTCGCCAGAATCTGGACAGCAACCTTGGCGCGTTAAGAAAAGCCTGCATGCAATTCGCTCCCGGAAAGACACTGACCGCATGCGTTGCGAAGGAAGCAGCGGACAAAGCTCCCGGCAAACCGGTGGAAACGGCTCGTGAACAACTCAAGACCTTGCGCGCGTTCGTCGAAAGCCATGATCTGGTTACCATTCCCGGTACGGAGCAGGCCCTGGTGGACGAGGCTCCTCCCTATCAACGCTGGAACTTCGCGTACATCAATATTCCGGGGCCTTACGAGAAGAACCTGCCGTCTGTCTATTACATTTCGCCGCCGGATCCGAAATGGCCGCCCGCTGAGCAGAAGGCATATCTTCCCGGCAAGGCGACGCTCCTGTTCACCTCCGCACACGAAGTGATGCCGGGCCACTTTCTCCAGTTCCTGCATGCGAACCGGTCGCCCTCGAAGTTCGGTCAGATCTTCGTTGGATACGCGTTCGCGGAAGGTTGGGCGCACTATGCGGAGCAACTGGTGTGGGACGCCGGTATCGACAACGGCGCCGCGGAAACCCACGTAGGCCAGCTTGTCGAAGCGCTGTTGCGCGATGTCCGATTTCTCTCTGCAATCGGGATGCACACGGGTAAGATGACCGTCGCGCAATCGGAGAAGATGTTCCGCGAATCCGCGTTCTCAGATGCCGGCAATGCGCGCCAGCAGGCAGCGCGCGGCACGTTCGACCCAGCCTATCTGAACTACACGATGGGGAAGCTGATGATTATGAAGCTACGCGATGACTGGACGGCCGATCGCGGCGGCCGCTCGGCATGGAAGGCGTTTCACGACCAGTTTCTGCAGTACGGCGGTCCGCCGATTCCGTTGGTCCGTGCGGCTATGCTCGGGCCGTCGGCGGGTCCTCCCCTATGACCGTTTACCTGATACGATTTCGAACGGAGTAAAAAGACCCCGAATGGCCGAAGACAAAGATTCGTTAAATGTGACGCGGCGAACGATCATCGCGTCGGCGGCTTTCGTTCCGCTCGCCGCACTCACGGCGGTGGCGCAGACGCCTGCGACGGCACTCTCGCCCTCGGAACTCAAGACGCTCGAAGCATTCATGGACCGCATCGTGCCTAAGGACGAAGTCGGCCCGGGCGCGGTGGAATGCGGCGCGGCGAACTATGTGAATCGCCAGCTTGCCGATGCATTGTCCGTGGAAAAGGCAAGCTTCGTCGAAGGCCTGGCCAGCGTTGACGTCCTCGCGCACTCTACTCATAATGGTGCTTTCGCTGACCTCTCTCCGGAAGTCCGCGACGAACTGCTTACCGCGATGGACGGCGGAACCGCGGCCGGCTTCCCCACGGCGCGGCAGTTCTTTGCACGTGTGCGCCGGCTCACGCTCGAAGGTATGTTCAGCGATCCCTACTACGGGGGGAACACGAACTTCGCCGGATGGGATCTTATTAAGTATCCGGGCCCGCGCCTCGCGACCACGGTTGCAGATCAGAGCATGAAAACACCTCCTACGCCGTATCATAAGTCGGCCTACGGTCCAGGAGAGAAACCCAATGCCGTCTAATCTGAAACCAGTCGACGTAGTTGTTATCGGACTGGGCGCGGCGGGCGGCGTCGCCGTACTTCCACTCGCCCGCGCGGGTCTGAAGGTGGTCGGTATCGAAGCAGGCACCTGGATGGACCCGCATAAGTTCAAGCCGGACGAGATCTATAACAATGTTCGTGGGCTTGTTACCTCGGTGCCCAAAGCCAAGCGCGAGATTCCCACTTTCCGCACCAGCGTCGATGAGAAGGCAAGGCAGGGCGGCACTCATCCGATGATGAATGCCATCGGCGGCACATCGATCCACTACCATGCGCAGAGCTGGCGCTACAGTCCCTGGGATTTCGCGGTTCGTTCGAACTCCATAAAACGCTATGGACCCAATTCCGTGCCGAAGACTTCCACACTGGAAGACTGGCCGCTGACTTACGATGACCTCGAAGATTTTTACGACAAGGTCGAATATGAGGTCGGCGTTTCGGGACGCGCGGGTAACATCATGGGTAAGATCGACCCGCGCGGCAACGTATATGAGGGACCACGCCGGCGCGACTTTCCGATGCCCCCGTTGCGAGATACGGATTTCACAGACATGATGATGGCGTCCGCGAAAAAGATCGGCTGGAAACCGTTTCGGGGACCCGCGGCGATCAACTCGCAGACTTATCACAATCGCCCCGGATGCGTGTTCCATGGATACTGCGATCGCGGCGGCTGCCACATCAGCGCCAAGAATTCCACGATGGTGACAACCATCCCGGAAGCCGTCAAAACGAAGAATCTGACGATCGCCGATCTTGCGCAGGTCACGCGCATCGTGTCCGATTCGAAGGGTAAAGTTACCGGCGTGAATTACATCAAAGGCGGCATGGAGTACTTTCAGCCGGCCAAGGTGGTCCTGCTCGCCAGTTACACATACGAGAATTCACGGCTGCTGCTGCTATCAAAATCGAAGGCTTATCAGAACGGGCTGTCGAATAATCACGGCCAGGTGGGCAAACACTATTTCGGGCACTGGGACGCGCAGGCCGGCGCTGGAGTGAGCGCATTGTTCCCGTTCGATCTGAATATCTGGTACGGTGCGATCGCGCAGAACGTGACTGTGGACGAGTGGGCCGACGATAACTTCGACCATTCGGGGTTGGGCTTCATCGGCGGCGCGTCGATTCAAGTCAATACCGAGAAGCACCCGATAGGCAGCGCGAGCATGAGCACTTATGGGCGCGCTCCGCAGTGGGGCTCCCAGTGGAAAGCCTTCGTGCATGAGAATGCCGGGCGGTGGGTTTCCTCTTACGTCCAGTGCAACACGTTTCCTTACGAGAACACGTTTCTCGATCTGGATCCGGAGGTCAAGGATCCGCTTGGCGATCCCGTGTGCCGCGTTACCAGCGGGCCCAAGGAGAGCGAGCCGCGCCAGGCTTTATATGCAGTCCAGAAGATGGAGGAGTGGTTTAAGGCTACCGGCGCGATTGAAGTGCAGGGCTCGCGCCAGTTCCGCGGACCGGCGCTTACAACCCATGCTTTCGGCGGCACGCGGATGGGCAACAACCCGGACACGAACGTGGTGGACAAGTGGGGCATGTCGCATGAAGCGCCGAACTTCGGGGTTCTGGGGGCTTCGGTGATCGGAACATCGGGAGCGCGTAATCCGACATTGACGGTTCAGGCGCTGGCGTGGCGCACGGCGGCCCACATCATCAAGAACTGGAAATCGATTACCTAATTCTGGCCAGGATCCCGGTCGGCGTGGTCGATCACGAGCATCTCGACTGGCCCTTTTCCCGATTCCAGTTTCAAGCCGAGCTGTTCCTGAATTACGGTGAACAGCTCCGGCGCGAAGTCTTTGTCGTCTTCAGGCCTCCACGTCAGGTTGATGTCGTACAGGCCGGTCAGGCCGGTGTGATCCACGACTTGATGACCAGCGACGTGTGCCAGAGTGGCGGCGAACGTTCCCATGTCCATCGAGTGACCCAGAATGCCACTGTGCGTAATCTGAATGGGAGGATGGTCTCCTCGGAGTCGCTGGACACTCTGGTCGTCCGTAGACTGAGCCTGCTTTAACCGGGGGCCGGTCTTTCCCTGAACCAGGAAGTACACGCTCTGTTCCTTCGTTTCACGGTGCACCGCCAGCTTGAATTTTTCCGCGAGGAGCGCTTGCAACATCACCGGAACGCGATCCTGGGAGGCGCCCGCCGGCAGCTTCGCAGCCAGGTCATAGAGTTGATCATCGATCCACGCAGGGCCGCCGCGGATCAGCCTGCTATCGAAGCGGTACGCGATCGCGATCAGAATCTTCAGCGTGATGTTCGAGTAGCGCACCATCGCCGGATCGGTATCCGTGGCGATTAAGGACGCGGTTCCCGTGCGCTGCGCAGCGACCTTCACCGACGCCACTTCAAAGGCCGGCGAGGCCTCTTCCTGCGCGGAAAGCACCGTAACCGCGAGCAGCACTACGGCTCCCATCGCTTTCATAAACTAACTCCGAAGATAAATCGAAGAGGGATAGTGACCTTCGCTATTATAAAGGCCGTCGAGAAACTGTGCCGGCGTGTAGGTGGGCAGGCAGCGCCGCAGTTCGTCCTGCGCCTGGTGGTGCAGCATCGAGAGAGAGGCCTCGATTCGAAACTGCTGGTTCATACAGAGGAATGCGCACAGCAGGGCGGTTTCATGCCAGAAGAATAAGGCTTCGTCAAGCACGCGCGGATTGTAGTCGTATGGGAACCAAATGTCGTGAAAGTGCACATAGCATTCCGGCGGCAGGTTGGGCAGGATTTCGAGAATGATCCGACTCACTTCTCCGGCGGGTCCGAGCGTGTGGCTGGAATCCACAAAAAAGAAGTCATCTTTGGAAAGCCACGTTGGACATTCGGCGTAAACGTCCTGGAGTTTTTTGTGGATGAGTTGAATGTCCCCGGACTCAGCAGCTTTGGTCAGAAAGTCCGTGGGATAAGGTTCGATGCAGACGATCTCGGGCCTATAGCCCTGATCTTTCGAAGCTATGAGACATACCGCGGTTGAGACGCCGCAACCTACCTGCACTATCTTCGCGGGTTGATGCTTCCGAACGAAACAGTAGAGAAAATCTGCTTCGATGGGGCCGAATCCTTCGTCGCTTCCGTTCATTTCGCAGGCTCTTCGCAGGAGATCCAGACTCTCGAGTTTGTCCCGGAAAGGCGCGGTGCATTCATCCAGGAACGCGATCTGGGAAGGTATATCGCCGGTGATTCGCGACATGCTGAGCGGTTTGCGCCAGTGTGTTGTCTGGCGGAGTTCACGGATGTTTGGTATCTCGGAGTAAAAGTGCCGCGGAAGAACGTCAATCCCGAGTTGCTGACCGGATTCAAAGAGATCGCGGAGCAACTTTTTGCCCTGGGTCTTCAGTCGTCGCGGAATCATTCCATCCAAATTCTGACACTACGGGTGTATCGAGGAGACGATGTTTCGTTTTACTGCCTAAGAACACCGGCGGCTTCGACCGCCGGCGCTACATAATTTTTTGGGGGCGCCCCAAGTCGTTTTGGTTTCCCGGACGAGACCGGGGCCGCACCAATAACGGGAGCGCCTGCCGCCCATTGTTTCGACGTTATGCCACACGGAGCCTCGAGGAATCGCGTGGTTTAGTGCCCTCGTACGCCAATGGGTGCGACGAGGTTCTTTCGATTTGCAAGGTAGCATGCGTTTTTGCCAATGCGTGCACATCGCAGAGCGCTGCGCCTGTAACTGATTGAATTCACGCGCAAAAAATTGCAATATTTATTTTCCGCGCTTGTGATCGCCCCTGGCGCCTGGTCTAGTATGGGCTTTAGTGCCCGCAAAACCACATGCGCCGGCGACCAGCGAGGCGGTCGACGATTACCTGAAGGCGATTCTCGAACTGGGCGGCGCCGAGGAACAACCTGTCGCGAGCAGCGCGCTGGCGGATCATCTGGAGATTCGGGCAGCTTCCGTTACCGGGATGTTACAAAAGCTCGCCGGTCAGAACCCGTCGTTCGTCAGATACGAAAAGCACCACGGTGTTCGGTTGACGGAGGCAGGCAAACGGAGGGCGCTCGAGATTCAGCGACATCACCGGCTGATCGAGCGGTTCCTGCACGACGTTCTCGATTTCTCGTGGGACGAAGTTCATGACGAAGCGGAGCGGCTCGAGCACTACATTTCGGAGCGTCTGGAGGACCGGATCGCGGCAAGGCTCGGCGACCCGGACTTCGATCCACACGGCCACGCCATCCCTGAAAAGAGCGGACTCGTCGCTACTCGGCCGGAGATCCCTCTGCCGAAGTGGCCGTGCGGAATGCCCGCGGTAATCAGCAGCGTGTCGGATCGGGATTCGACCGCGCTCCGGGAAATGAAGCGGATGGGTCTGGTTCCCGGCGCGAGCGTGGTGGTCGAGCCAGGGACGCGGAGTGCATCTCTACTGGTTCGCATCGACCATAAGCCGCCTTCGCGGCTCAGCCAGGAGCTGGCCGCGCACATTCAGGTAGTCCCCGAAACGAACGAGACTGAGAGATAATCACCGACAGGTGATCGTCTTCCGGCCCCTTGCTTTCGCTTTTTTCGCGCTTGCGATGGTGTGTCCCGGCGGCTTTGGCGAGGTTGCGCCATCGCACGCCGCATCCGATCTGGGGCAGGCGGTTGTTCAGGCGGGGCTCGACCCGGGCGCCTGCTATCGGGTTCGCGATCTCGAAATCGACGAAGAAGACATCCAGTACTTTCTGACCGATGGATATCTCATCTTCGGCAAGCCCGTGAACGGCGCTCCGATTTCAGCGGTCTTCTCGGGACAAGTCGAAGCAGGCGACGGCGAGGTGATCCTGCTGCCGCCCAATCGCGCGGAACGCAGAACGCTGGCGAGTTACACCCATTCACCCAATCTCGACGAGCATTTCGTCGACGCGGTCTTCCTGTTTACTGAATCGCAGGCCCGGGCGCTCGAAGGACATCTGAGCACGAACGCCGACGCGAAACTGTCCCCGGAAGCAGGAGCGATCCTCGCCGAGCGATGGACCCCCGTCATCACGAATCTGGTGGCGAACTTCGAATCGCGAATCGTGCTGGATCTGCTCAACGTTGATCCGCGTAACGGCGATCTGCTGACAAAACTACGGGCCGCAAAGGCTTTTTTGCAGCGGCGATTCAGGGGAAGAAGCTGGGCACCTTCAACGTCGGTTACGACGGCCGCGGGGCCGACCAGATCAACGCCGGTCAGTTCCAGACGCGCGATGGGCAGGGTTACTGGGACACCTGGACCAGCTTTGTGGATAAAAGCCACCGAAGCGTTCCACCTGCGTGCCGGCGGCCGCGCCCGAGGAACAGATTCTGAGTTACCGGATCGAGGCGACTCTCGATTCCTCTTTGCTGCTGCACTGCATCACTCGCATTCGGATCAAGGCGACCGCCGATTCGCGCAACGCGATCCCGTTCGATCTTTCGGGTCAGATGCACGCGACGGGAGCGACGATCGACGGCGTCCCGGCCGAGGTTTATTCGCGGGATTCGGAGCGCAGCGGCCTCAACCAGAACAGTGGCGATGAACTGCTGATCGTGGCGCCGGCGCGGCCGTTACAGCCAGGGACAGAGCATGAGGTGGAGATCCGGCACGAAGGACGCGTGGTGAAGGATACCGGGCATCAGGTTTATTTCGTCACTTCACGCGGGACCTGGTATCCGAATCGGCAGGCTCAATTCGCCACCTACGACGTTACCTATCGTTATCCGAAGACGCTGGACCTGGTGGCCGCGGGTCAGATCAGGGAAGACCGGACGGATGGCGATATGCGCATCACGCGGCGCGTTCCGTCGGGCCGGATACGACTGATGGGGTTCAACCTGGGCGTGTACGACAGCAAAATGCTCGAGCGCGGCGGAATGCAGATCGATGTTTCGGCCAACCATGAGGTGGAGGACGCACTGCGGACGCGAACGAACCGGACGGTGGATGTGCCTGCGCTTCCCACGCCGCCGCCTTTCGCGTTTGGGAGGGGCCGCCCGGCTCCGCGCGGGCTTACCGATGACGCATTATCCACCTTTCCGGAAACGCCGGCGCCGACGGCAAGCCCTTCCGGCCAGTTGACGCAGATCGCGGGCGAGGTGGCTTCGGCAATGGAATTCTATCGGACCCGTTTTGGCGACCCGCCGGTCAATCGTATCGAGGTTTCGCCTCTTCCCGGCCGCTTCGGACAGGGGTTCGCAGGCATGATTTATCTGGCGACGTTGTCGTATCTGCCCACGTCGGTACGGCCACTCTCGCTGATGCCCACGTGGCAGCAGGTGTTCTATGGAGAGCTGCTGCGGGCGCATGAGGCCGCGCATCAATGGTGGGGCAACATCGTTTTCTCCAGCGGATACCGGCATGAGTGGCTGATGGAGGCGCTGGCCAATTATTCGGCGCTGATGTACCTGGAGAGCCGGCATGGCGCGAAGTTCATCGAGGACATTATGAGCGAGTACCGGCACGAGTTGCTCGCCAAAGGACCGGACGGCGAAACGACCGAGTCGGCGGGACCGGTCACGGATGGGCGGCGGCTCGAAAGCTCCAATAACCCACGGGCGTGGAACGCAATTGCATACGGCAAAGGCACCTGGATCATTCATATGCTGCGGCGGCGCATGGGCGATGCGCAGTTCACGAAAATGCTCACCGAGTTGCGGCGGCGCTATGAGTGGAAGAGCATCGACACGGAGCAGTTCCGTTTGCTCTGCGCCGAGTTCATGCCGAAAAATGCGGACGACCCGAAGCTTGAGAACTTCTTCGATCAATGGGTTTATGGGACCGGTCTACCCGATCTGAAGTTGCAGTATTCGGTGAAGGGCAAACCCGGCGCCTTGAAGCTCACGGGGACGGTGACGCAGTCCGGCGTTAAGGACGATTTCACGGCGGTGGTGCCGGTCGAGATACAGACCGGGCGGGGTAAGGTTGTGCGGGAGATTCGCACGTCGTCCGAGCCGGTGGCGTTCACGATTCCGGTTACGGTCCCGAATGCCAAAGCGGTGCTGGATCCCGGTTCCGACATACTGCGACGGTAGAATCGTAGTTCCCATGCAATCCGAACTGGCCTGTTTTAATCAGGCGTGCCGCGCGCGTTACGACATCGCCGCTGTCCTCTACAATTGCCCGAAATGCGGGGCTCTGCTCGAGGCCGTTTATGATTTCGGGGGCTTCGACGCGGGGGCGCTGAAGAAGACGTGGCGCGAGCGCCGGATGTCGAACGAGCCGCTGGAACAGAGCGGCGTCTGGCGCTATCGGGAGCTGTTTCCGTTCATCGAGGATCAACGGCACATCGTGACCCTGCGGGAGGGCAACACTCCGCTGTTGAGCGCCGCGCGCGCCGCGGAGTATGGTGGTCTCGATCGGGTCACGTTCAAGCACCAGGGATTCAATCCCACGGGTTCGTTTAAAGATAACGGGATGACGGGCGGCGTGGCGCAGGCGCGGCGGCTCGGGATGACGCGCGTGGCGTGCGTTTCGACGGGGAACACGTCGGCTTCGATGGCGGCTTATGCGAGCGCGGGCGGTCTGGAACCGCTGATCTTTATCCCGCACGGCAACATTTCGTACGGCAAGCTGGCGCAGGCGCTGGAGTATGGCGCGAAGACGTTTCAGGTGGAGGCGAACTTCGATCAGATTCTGGCGCTGGTGCGGGTGCTGGCGGAACGGCTTGGGATTTATTTGCTGAACTCGATTAACCCGTTCCGGATCGAGGGACAGAAATCAATCGTGATCGAAATGATGGATCAGCGGGATTGGCAGGCGCCGGACTGGATTGTGCTGCCGGGCGGGAATCTGGGCAACACTTCGGCGTTCGGTAAGGGCCTGCGGGAAATGCACTGCCTGGGGTTGATCGACCGGCTTCCGCGGCTGGCCGTGGTGCAGGCGGAGGGAGCTTCGCCGTTTTACGAATACATGCGCGAGAGGGGCCAGGCGCCATTCGTTGCCCGGGCGCATCCGGAGACGCTGGCGACTGCGATCAAGATCGGCGATCCGGTTTCGTGGCCGAAGGCTCAGTTCGAGATTGAAAGTACGAATGGGGTGGTTGAGAGCGTTACCGAGCAGGAGATTGCCGATGCGAAGGCGATCATCGGGGCGAGCGGCATCGGCTGCGAACCGGCTTCCGCTGCGACGCTGGCGGGTATCCGGAAACTGACTGTGGCGGGCGTGATGTCGCGGGATGCGGACGTGGTTGCGGTGTTGACCGGGAATGTTCTTAAGGACCCGGATTATATTTATCGGTACCACACGGGCCAGTTGAAGGCGCCTGATGGTTCGGAGATCGCACCAACCTTCGGCAATCAGCCGGTGGTGGTGGCTAACGATGCGGACAGGATCGCGGAGCTGATTCGCTGACCCCGGCCGCCGAGACGCGGCGGTCAGGGACGTTGCGTGGGAAGCACGCGGAAGCGGCGGCGCCCGTGGATCCGATATGTCTCAAAGTCAGCCTGGTCCACCGTCAGAATGGTGGATAAGGATTCGCGTTCTGCGAGATGCACCAGGGTGGCGTCGGCAAAATCCATTGGGCGATCCCAGTACCGCGACATCAGCGCGTGAATGGGCGCGAGTTCCTCATCCCCGATTTGCGCCAACGCCAGCGCGCCGGAACGTACGAACCGCCAGGCAGCCTCCATCTCCCGCCTGCTGTCGCCAACCAGATGAAACAGTTCGGTGACGACGGCTTCGGAGGTCAAAAGGGGCAGCCTCATCTCCTTGAAAGTCTTTACGCAGAGCGGATGCCAACGGTCGGTGCGGTCGAGTAACGCCAGAATAGCTCCAGTGTCGACAAGCGCATCCCCTCGCGTATCACCGCGCATGCCGCTGCGCGAGACGCTCTCGTACGGTGAGGCGCGCTTTCTCAGACCGCAGGGGATCGCCGCTTCCGATGGTACCCAGGCATTTTGATGCGGCCTCTTGCAGCCGCTGCTGCTCCTCGTTGCTGTCGTTCGCCGCGGTGATCTTTTTAAGCCAGTCTATTGAAGCGAGTTCGAGAACAGCGGAAAGGGAAATATTCAGACGACGCGCTTCTCGTTCCAGGCCGGTCTTGAGATTCGGCGAGAGCCGCCAGCTATACACTTCCGTTTTCATGCATTACAGTGTAGCGCAACCTGTACCGGAGTGGGTTCCCGATAGTCAGCCGCAGACCACCAACCGAACAATACGGGTATGATCTATGAATGCGCGGATGGCTGATTCACTGGTTGCTGAGCGGTGTTGCGCTGCTCATCGTTGCTAATATCCTTCCTGGCATTCATGTCGACGGTTTCGGAGCCGCTCTGATTGCGGCTCTCGTGATCGGCCTCGTCAGTGCGACCGTCGGTCTGATCCTCAAGATCATTCTGCTCCCATTTATTCTGCTTAGTCTGGGGATTGTTTATTTCCTGATTAACGGCGCAATGCTGAAGCTCGCGGGAGAACTGGTTCCTGGGTTTCGCGTCGACGGATGTCTTACTGCGGTTATCGGTTCGATTTTGCTGACGCTGGTGGACTTCCTGCTGAATCGGCTCGCGGGCTTTTAGCTGCGGGCGGATCGTCTGATAATCAGGATGAGGGTGAAGCCGCAAGAGACGCCATGAGACCGTCCGACGCACTCGCAACTCATCGCGCAGAACTACGCCGACTTGTTGGCCGGTACAATGTCGCGCATCCGCGACTCTATGGTTCTGTGCTTACCGGCGAAGACACGGACGAGAGCGACCTCGATTTGCTGGTCGATGCCACCGGATTGACGACCTTGTTCACGCTGGCGAGACTGGAGCACGATGCGCAGGAGTTGCTTGGTGTTCCGGTCTCCGTGCTGACGCCGGAGTTTTTGTCCGCCCGGTTCCGCGATCGCGTCCTGAAGCGCGCCGAGCCGCTATGAATCATCCGGAGCGTGTCCAGGAATTCCTGCGACACATTGCGGAGGCGATTGAGCGAGCCGGCCGTTATATCGAGCGTCTCGACAGTATTGATGCCTTCAGACAAAACCGCCGCGATCAGGACGCGGTCATACGCAACATAGAGATCATCGGTGAAGCTGCCAGTCGGATTCAGAAGCATGCACCCGAATTTGTCGTTTTACACCCGCAATTGCCGTGGATCGAAATGCGAGGCATGCGCAACAAGATGATCCACGACTATTTTGATGTGGATTTGAGGGTTGTCTGGAATACGATCAAAGAAGACCTGCCCCGGCTGAAAGGGCAGATCGATGTCTTGCTGATCGAACTCCGGCGCGAGCAGAAATAGGTACGCCGGTCGGGGCGGCGTTACAGGTTACGTTTCAGGAACGAACAGATGTGATATCCGACCAGGAACTTGAACGGCGCTTCTCCGAGCGTGTAGTGGCCGCAGGGCATCACTACCAGCTTGTGGTCAACATCGCGTTGACGTATGTGCTCCAGCACCTGGCGCGAGAACTCCGGCAGGAATGTGGTGTCGTAGGTGGCGTAGAGAAAGAACGAACGCTTTTGCATTGACGCGAAGCGGTCCATGTAATGGACCGGGCTGATGCAGTCCCAGGCGGCGCGCAGGCGGTCTACATCGATGTGGTCTTCGATTCCCTGGCGGATGTGGCGCGTCGAAAGGCCGGTCCACACCACGTCGGCGAAATAGGTGGAGCAGTGATTGAATACGTTCACCCGGATTCTGCGGGTCGTGCGCGGCGGCGAGAAACGCATAGCAGGAACCGAGGCTCGTGCCGACGATGCCGAGATCGGTATAGCCGCGTTGCTGCAGCCAGTCGTAGCAGGAACGCACGTCGATCACGGCCTGTCGGGTGGCGTCGAGCGTGCGGCCGATGTTGGATGAAACGGCGTAGTCGGCGCGCGTCAGCGGAGGCGGCATGCGGCGATCATGATAGGGAAGGCTGATGCGCAGCGTCGAGATGCCGAGCTTCGCGATGGCCTCACATAACGCGACGTGCTGCTGCGGGCTGGCATTCCAGTGAGGAAGTACGACTACAGCTTTATGGCCCGCGTTTGAACCGCGGATTGGCCGGGAAATATCGCGCGTGGACGGTATTGTTCAGGGGGTACGGGGAGTCGACCGCAGAAGTGAAGCGAAGCCAGGAGTTCTCGATACGGAAGTCGGTCGGAGGGCGATAGTCGAAGAATTCGGCGCTGCGCTCGAGCGCGATGCGGTTGAGTTCGCGAATGCGGGCTTCCGGGTCCTGCGGCGTTGGAATCGAAAGGCCAGTTAGCGGTCCAGTCGAGGCCCCAGTCGAAAGGACGCACTACGCGGTCGGTAGAACGCGTAGCGAGATCCATCTCCCAGGCGTTCATGCGCCGCCCGTACCAGGCTTTTACCATCTGAAATACCAGGTTACCAAAGAGACACCAAAGCCGTCATGCCAGGAACTGCTTCTTCTGGCGCTCCTTCGCGTGACGCTTCAGCAGCGGACCGTTCAGGAATTCGATGAACGGCGTCATGGCTTCGATCCGCGTCACGATTTCGCCCAGCAGCTTCGGCGTTGTGGCGAGAGCCGCGTCGATGTGCGCGTCGAGCAGGTAGTGTTTGCGCCGCAGCAGATCGGCCGCGGGATGATCGGCGTCGAAGCCCTTGGGAATCCGAGTCAGGCATTCGCCCGAGAGTTCGCCGAAGAGCTTCCTCACTTTGGCCGTTTCGAAGGTCTTGCGGAAGTCTTTGTGGTTGTCCGCAATGTGCTGTCTCACGGCTGACAGAACGTCACGATCCGGCGTGTAGATGCCGCCGGCAACTTCGATGTTTTCCGGCGAGATCGCGAAATAGTAACCGGCACAGCCTGAGTACTTGTCGAAGCCGTTGCGCAGGAACAGAGCGGAGGCATAGGTCTTGTAAGGCGTCTTGTCCTTCGAGAAACGCGTGTCTCGATAGATGCGATAGACGCATTTCGCGGGCTCGCCCACATACTCCGGCGCGAAGCGCAGCATCTCGCGATGAATGGCGCCGACGAGTTCGATCATCGGCTTCTTCACGGTCTCCTCGAAGACGGCCTTGCGCGGCGTGAACCATTCGCGGTCGTTGTGTTTCTTCAGATTGCGCAGAAATGCGATGCCTTCCGGGGGAAATCCCGGGAAACGTGTTCTTCATAATGGCGTCAATACCTATAATTAGACCAATGAATCGCGTTGAGGAGACGTTCCAGGAGCTCTCCGCACTTCCCGAGACCACAGTTCTTCGCGACGTTCCGCTTTCGAGATATACGCGATTCGGCATCGGCGGACCCGCCGACCTGTTCGCGGAGACTGCCGTTCCGGACAGCTTTATGCGGGCCTGTCGCATCGCGCGGGAGAGCGGTCTGGAAACGGTTGTGATCGGCGGCGGGACGAACCTGATCGTTTCCGATGCGGGTTTTCGGGGTGTGGTTCTGAAGCTCTCGAATTCGGGCATCCGCGCGGACGGATCCACCGTGCAAGTGGATGGCGGCGTGTCACTGCAGGCTCTCGTCGATTTCACCGTCGATGCGGGGCTGAAGGGTCTCGAGACCATGACCGGCATCCCCGGACTCGACGGGTGCGGCGATCTACGGCAACGCCGGCGCATACGGGCATTCGATCATGGAACGAATTTCGCGCGTTCTGTTTTTCGATGGCACGGGCATACGGGAATTCGACAACGCCCAATGCGAGTTCCGCTACCGCGAGAGCGTCTTCAAGCGGCACAAAGACTGGATTATTTTCTCTGCCGAACTGGAGATGGAGCAGGGTGAGGCGGCCGTACTGCGAGCGACCGCCGATGAGATTCTGGCGATTCGCAACCGGAAATATCCACCGACGATGAAATGCGCCGGGAGCATTTTCAAGAACTTTCTGCTCGCCGAGCTGCCGGCGCGTGTGGTGGAGGAGATCCCGCCGAAAGTCATTATTGAAGGCAAGGTTCCGTCGGCGTGGTTCCTCGAACAGGTGGGCGCAAAGGGCATGAAGGCGGGCGATATCCATGTCGCCGATTATCATGCGAACCTGATTTACAACGCGGGCTGCGGCACGGCGCGTGAACTCGCGGGTGTCATCGCGGAATTGAAGCAGCGCATCGAGCGCGCGGTGGGGCATTCCTCTCGAAGAAGAGGTCCAGTACGTGGGCTTCGCCGGCGCTCCCGGCAGTACGCAAAAAGAAGAGCGCGAGGCTGTCACAATTTAGGGATGCGGTTACTCACGCGCTCCGGCGCCCTGATCACGTTCGCGGTGTCGCTTGCCCTGGCCGGCGACATGCCGACGGGCGACAGTCTGCTGCAGCGCTATATCGATCGCAGCGGCGGCGCGGAGGCTTACGCCAAAGCGAAAAACATGTCGATGACGGGCACCGTCGAAATTGAGGGCCGGAACATTTCGGGCGACGTTGCGATCTTCGAAGAGGGCGAGAAATCCTGGACGGCGATGGAGTTTGCCGGGTATCGGAAAGATCGAAGAGGGCTTTGACGGCGAGACGGCGTGGGAGAACAGTGCGCTGCAGGGGCCGCGAATCCTGGAGGGTGAAGAGAAGATCACGGCGAAACGGGCCGCTACGCTGGCGCTCATCACGACGTGGCGAGACGTTTATAGAGAGGCACGCACCATAGGTCCGGAAGATGTGGACGGGAAACCGGCGTGGAAGGTAGAGATGACTCCCAAAGAGGGACGCCCCGAAACCTTCTTCTTCGATAAGGATTCCGGGCTGCTGGTGCGGACGTCGGCCGTGCTGTCATCCCCGCTGGGCGAGATCTCGACGCAGGCGACGATGTCCGATTTTCGGGTGGTGCAAGGCATCCTTACGCCGTTTGCGATGACCGAGAATGCGATGAGCCAGAGCATCGTGATGAAGTTCAGCAAGATCGCCTACAATGTGACGATTCCACCCGAGCGGTTCGCGCTTCCGGCTGAGGTGAAGGCACTGCTGGAGAAGAAGAAGTGAGGACAATTTTCCTGACAGCGTGATGAAAAAGCAATGTTCAGCCGCCGATGAAGCCTGATGAACACGCATGAGAGAAACCTGGCCAATTCGCTTCAATCGGCGTTTATCAGCGTTCATCACCCGCACTCTGGGCAATTGCGAATCCCTATCAGGTCGACAGGTATTTTATTATCTCCGCTGTTCCTCTGATGGTCTTGACGGTACTTGACCGCGGTTCCCTCCCATAAAGCTCTAACACGTGAACGGGGAGCGGCATTGCAGTCGAGACGATCAACGTGTCCAATACGCCTGCAGTTGCTACTTGTTGAAGCGTAGCGCATGACAGAATGGTGACGCGCAGCTTTACAGCGAACGCTACTTTGCGGCGCGAATCTGCTCCGTGCATCAGCACTGAATCAAAACGCCACTGCGAGAAGAAGAGCTTGCCCTCGATGTTCGGCTTGAGGACTCCGAGCCGAATAATCTCCAGAATGTTGTCACCGTTGGTCCCGTGATAGAGCTCGCGAACCTGCATCGTCTCGGTACCTCCCTGGCGGATGTGATCGCCCTGCGCGCTTGCGACGTTATGGTGGTGCTTTAGCAAAAGGCCGACATTCCGGTCTATTGCAGCGAAATCATCACTCCTGCCTGCGTCTGAACTCCGCCCACGCCACCGGCGCCAGATCCCCCGTAAGCCGCAGGATCTCAAGTTCAACACGTCGCGGCCAGTTTGCGCAGCAGCGGTAAATGTCTGGCGCAAGGGCGCCTGCGCGTGAGTTTGCGGTTCTTGTGTCCTAATAGTGATAGCGGCAGGCGAGGATTCGAATCTTGTTCGGCAGCACCTGGTAGACCAGCCGGTGCTCCTTGTCAATACGCCGGGACCAGCATCCGGCTAACTCGTGCTTCAACGGCTCAGGCTTGCCAACGCCGGAAAACGGATCGCGTTGCGTATCCCGTACGAGGCGAATAATACGAATCGCCTGAGCGCGATCCTGCTCCGCCCACGATGTCAGATCTTCGAACGCTGCCGGATCGAATTCTATGCTTCTCACAATCCGAGCTTCGCGGCGGCCTCATCCAGCGATACGCCGCGCTTGTCCGCGAGGGCGTCCAGCAGGCGTTGCCGCATGTTCCCGGACTTCAACAGATAAGCGGTTTCGCGCTCCGAAGCGATCTCTCTCCAGAGTGCGATGGGCACGATAACGGCCGTGGCCTCGCCCGCTTCGTTCGATACGACCTGGATATCGTTCTCAGCCACAACTCAATCTTAACGCCCCAGCGCCTGGATCTCCCGCATGATGTCGTATTCAAACCCGGAGTTCGTACCCCAAACTGTTCAGGCCTTCGATAATCCGGTTGCGCAGAGAGGTGATTTCGTTTGAGGAGAGCGTGCGGTCCGGCGCGCTCGCGACCACGCGGAACGACACACTTTTTTTGCCTGCGGGAACCCTTTCGCCCTGGTATTCGCGCACGTACTCGATCGTTTCTGCGAGATCGCCCGCGAAACGGCGGATCTCGAGTTCCAGTGTTCCCGCCAGTTCGCGCGCGTCGGCGATTACGGAGAGATCGAAGGCGCTCGTGGGGAATCGCGGAATCGGTTTAAAGCTGGGCCGCGATGGAGTCAGTTCCTGCAGCGCGGTCAGATCGATGTCCAGCACTGCGGCACGGCCATTTTCCATGAGCCTGGGATGAAGTTCGCTGAGGCGACCGAATTCGCGGCCGTTCCACCAGAGTTCGGCGCATCGGGCGGGATGTTCCCACGAGCGCGGTGTTGCCGGGCGCACATGCAGTCCGGGCGCGAGGCATTCCGCAGTGCGCTTGAGCTCGAGCAGCCCCGCAGCGCTCTCGTCTTCCTTCGAAAAGAGGGCTGCCATCAGATGCGGGCGCTCGTCCGGTTTTTCGGCTTCACCCTTGTGGATCTCATGCCCGATTTCGAAAATGCGGAAGCGATCGAAGTGTTTTGCGTTCTCCACAATGTTGCGGTGAATGCCCGGCAGTAAAGACGTGCGTAGTAGTTCCTGGCCCGCGGCGATCGGATTCAGGACGCGAACGTGATCCTCAATCGCGAACCCAAACCGTCGGGCCTCCTCTTCGCTGATGAATGAATAATTCGAGACCTCGGTAAAGCCCTGCGCCGAGATCGCGCGTTTTACGCCGCGCAGAAACTCGCGTTCGGGGGGATCGAATGACGGAGCGCAGGACACGAGCGGCGCTTGAGGCTCGATCGAGTCGTAGCCGATCATGCGGCCGACTTCTTCCACCAGGTCCTCGGGCATGGCAACGTCTTTCGTCGCACGCCACCAGGCACGGTGACGGAAAACAGCTTCGGCCGGGTTTCGGTCACCCCGAACTGCAGGCTCTTCAGAATGTGTCGACTTGTCCGCATCGAGTTCGCGGCCGAGCTTGCGCGCCAGCCAGTCGAGATCGAGCGGCACGGGCGGCGGTTCATGGAATGGGGCGGCGCAATCTGCCAGACCGCCGACGAGTCTGGCCAGAGGCGAAAGCATCGGACAACAGGTCGATGGCCCGCGCGAGGGCGCGGACGGTGTTGTGCGGGTCCTGCGATTTCTCGAAGCGCATGGAGGCGTCGGTGCGCAGCTTGAGCGCGGCAGAGGTCTTGCGCACGCTGGCCGCCTTGAAGTTGGCGCTTTCGAGTACGATCGAGGTGGTTGAGCGGAGATCGCGCTGTCGCGGCCGCCGATCACGCCGGCGAGGGCGATCGGCCCGGCCGCATCGGCGATCACGAGGTTCGACGGCGTGAGCATGTACTCTTCATCGTTCAGCGCGACGAGCCGCTCGCCTTCGCGCGCGGGCCGTGCCCAGATGGTATCGCCGTGCAGCTTCGCGCGATCGAAGGCGTGCATCGGCTGCGCCAGCTCCGCCATCAGGAAGTTCGTCAGGTCGACGATGTTGTTGATCGGGTTCAGACCGATCGCGGTCAGCCGGTACTGCAGCCACAACGGCGAAGGCTGGACGGTCACGTTTTCGAACACCAGCGCGCAGTAGCGCGGGCACAGAGTCGAGGTCTTCGATTTCGATCTGGACCGGTCCGCCAGGCAGGGGCAGATTACCCAGCCATGACGGGATCGCGCAGTTGCTTGCCGGTGATGGCGGCCACTTCGCGCGCCATGCCGTGATGGCCCCAGAGGTCGGGACGGTGCGTGATGCTTTTGTTGTCGATCTCGATGACGCTGTCGGGCAGCGGGATTTCCTGGTCCGCCCCGCAGTTCGACGATGCCGGCGTGATCGCGGTTGATCTCGAGTTCGGCCGCGCTGGCCAGCATGCCGTCGCTTTCGACTCCGGAAACGACCTTCGGCCGAGGGGAACGTAGACCGTCCGAATGCCCGGGCGGCAGTTCGGCGCGCCGCAGACCACGATCTTGCGGCCATAGCGGCCCGCATCGACCACGGCCTTCACGTTGTGGCTGTTCGCGATCGGCTCGACGGCTTCAACGTGGCCGGGGCCGCGTCGGCGAGCAGCGCGCCCGCCCTTTCGATGCCTTCGCACTCGGCGGTCTTCATCGTGATCAGGCGCTCGAGCGCGTCGGCGGGAACGTCCAGGCCATCGACGAATTCGCGAATCCAGTTGTAAGAGAACTTCACGCTAGAACTGCTTCAGGAAACGCAGATCGCCGCTCTGCAGCCAGCGAATATCGTCGATCGCGTAGCGCATCATGACCAGGCGCGTGAGCCCAAGGCCGAAGGCGAAGCCGTTCCACTCTGTCGGGATCGATGCCGCTCATGCGCAGCACATGCGGATTCACCAGGCCGCAGGGCAGCAGCTCCACCCAGCCGCTCTGTTTGCACACCGGGCAGCCGATCGCCGCCGCAGATCAGGCACTGGATATCGAGTTCGAAGCCGGGCTCGACGAACGGAAAGAATCCAGGGCGCAGCCGCACCGTCACGTCGCGTTGGAAGATCGCGGTGAGCAGCGTCTTCATGAAGTAGATCAGGTTGCGCGACCGACACGTCGCGGTCGATCATCATGCCTTCGAGCTGATAGAAGGTGTGTTCGTGCGACGCGTCCACGCTCTCGTTGCGAAAGACGCGGCCGGGCGCGATCATGCGCAGCGGCGGCCCGAGCTTCTCCATGCCGCGCACCTGCACGGGCGACGTGTGCGTGCGCAGGAGATGGCCGCCCTCCAGCCAGAACGTGTCCTGCATGTCGCGCGCCGGATGATCGGCCGGGATGTTCAGCGCGTCGAAGTTGTGATATTCGGTTTCGACCTCGGGCCCGTCGAGCACGGTGAAGCCGAGCGATCCGGAAGAGGTCTTCGATCTCCCGCTGGATCTGCGTGACGGGATGCAGGCTGCCCGGGCGCGGGCCGGGCGCGGGTACGGTGAGATCGACCCATTCGGCATCGAGGCGCTTTGCCAGAGCCGCGCGCTCGAAACCCGACTTGCGTCCGTCGTACGCGCCTTCGAGGGCCTGCTTCGCGCCGTTGATGAACTTTCCGCGGCTGGCGCGCTCGTCGGGCGAGAGCTTGCCCATATCCTTGCTGAGCTGAGTCAGGACGCCCTTGCGCCCCAGGACTTCCACCCGCACCGCTTCCAGTTCTTCGGTTGTGGACGCCGCCTCAATTCGCGCAAGCGCGCTATCGATCAGATCCTGCATTCGGAAAGAGCGCTATGCCGCGGGGAGGTAAGCTTGCTGTTCCCCACCGAGTTCCCAGCCGAGGTGATTAATGTAGAAGAGCAGCAGAATTTCGGGATACTCGGCCTTGAAGCGTTCGTATGCGCGCGTCTGCCAGCCTTCCGTCAGATACTGCTTCGCGTCGAGGTCCTTAGCGAAGAAGCCTTCCTCATTCGGCACGCCGATAAAATTCAGCACCGCCGCAATCATGTCCATGTGGGAGATGAGAATGGCCTGCGAGAGATCCGTCGCAAACTCCTCGTCATGGTCGTTCAACCGCTGCCAGAACCGAGGCGCGGCTTTGCGCAGACTCTCGGTATTCACTTTCGCCAGATGGGTGCGCGTCTTGAAGCGCTCATACATCTGATAGGTCTTCAGTTTTCCGATCGAGATCCCACGTAACAGTTGCGGCAGGCGCTCTTCGCCGAGTTGCAGAAACACGCCTGAAAGTTGCATCAGAGGCCAGCGTAACACAGTGCGTTACAATAGCCCGTTTGGCCAATATTGACCGCCAACACCTATAAACATGAGCAATATCATCATTCTCGGCGCGCAGTGGGGCGACGAAGGCAAGGGAAAGCTGGTCGATCTGCTGGCCGACCGCTTCGACTACGTTGTGCGTTACCAGGGCGGCCATAACGCGGGCCACACGATTCTGATCGGGGACCGCAAGTTCGTGCTGCGTCTGATACCGAGCGGGATTCTGCGCCCGGGAAAGACGGCCGTCATCGGCAACGGCCTGGTGATCGATCCGCTCGCGCTGCTGGAGGAAATCGAGCAACTGGACGCCGCCGGGGTCGATGTTGCGAATCAGCTTCGCATCAGCAATCGGGCACATGTTCTGACGCCTTCACATCGGCTCGTCGAGAAGATTACGGAGTGTAAGCTTGCGATCGGCACGACCCTGCGCGGGATCGGGCCGTGCTACGAGGATAAGGCGGCGCGGCGCGGGATTCGAATCGCCGATCTACTCGATCGCGCATATTTTCCGGATGCTCTGGCGCAGCTGGTTGCCGACCATCGCACCCGCGCGCGAGCGTTCGATCTGGACGAAGAGATCGATGTGCGCTGAGGTCACCGCGCGTTATACACAGGCTGCCGAGCGCATACGGCCGCTGGTCTGCGACACGGTCCGGCTGCTGCATGACGCGATGGCCGCGGGCAAGAACCTGCTGTTCGAGGGAGCGCAGGGTACCATGCTCGATCTGGATCACGGGAGCTATCCGTTTGTGACGTCGTCCAGCGCTTCCGCGGGCGGGGCCTGCACGGGCGCGGGCATTCCGCCGACGAAGATCGACGGCGTGATCGGGATCTCGAAGGCATATATGACGCGAGTGGGCGGCGGGCCTTTTCCGACGGAGGCGCTCGATGAGATGGGCGATCTGATTCGCCGGCGTGGGAATGAGTTCGGCTCGGTCACCGGGCGTCCGCGGCGCTGCGGCTGGTTCGATGTGCCGCTGCTGCGGTATGCCGCGGCCATCAATGGCTTCGACACGATGGTATTGACGAAGCTGGATGTAATGGACGAGCTTGCCGAGATTCCGGTTTGCATCGGTTATCGGATCGACGGGGTTGAAGTCCGGGATGTACCGCCGACGTGGCGCGAGTTGGCAAGGGCGGAGCCGGTTTATGAGTCTCTTCCGGGGTGGCAGAGTTCCACCAAAGGGATTTCCGCTTGGGCAGATCTTCCGTCTGCAGCGCAGCGGTATGTGTCCTTTCTGGAACAACATACGGGCGTCGAAGCGGGCTGCATTTCGACCGGCCCGGAACGGAATGAGACAGTTTTGCGAGCAGGATCGCGGTTTGCAGTTCTGACGGCTTGAGAACGTGATGCTCATGATGCTAAGATAAAAGCATCATGAGCATCAGGACCACGGTTACGTTGGACGATGACGTAGTTGTGCGGGTAAAGCATGCAAGCCAGTCGAGAGGGGCGTCGTTCCGGGATACGCTCAACGATTTGCTGCGTGCGGCTCTTCTGAATGCCGAGAGCGGGCCGTATCGGCGCAGGATCGAAATCAAGCCGGCTCCCATGGGCTACAAACCGGGGCTGAATTATGACAGCATCGAGTCGCTTCTCGAATACGGCGAAGGCGACCGGCATCGGTGACGGTTGTCGACGCGAACGTCTTCCTCTACGCATATAACGAAGATGCGCCCCAGCAGCGCGCAGCCGCCGACTGGCTCACGAAACTACTGGAAAGCGGTGAAACCATTGGGCTGCCCTGGTTAACGCTCTGGGCTTTTATCCGGATCAGCACGAATTCGAGAATCTGGACCAATCCCCGACCGGCGGAGGAGGTCTTTTCCATTATTCGCGAATGGCTGGGGCAGCCCGGCGTAGTGCCATTGCAGGCGGGACCGCTTCACCTGGACATTCTGGAGAAACTCGTGCGCGACCACGGTGCGGTGGGTCCGATTACAACGGATGCGATCCTGGCGGCTATTGCGATTGAACACGGCGCGTCGCTCGCTTCGACAGACCAGGATTTCCGCCGGTTTACGGGATTGAAGTGGGTAAATCCGCTTGGCGTTTAGGCCGGCGCTGCGAGGTTTCGGCCGTATTTCAGCTCTGTGTTAGACTCGTCTTGTGTCACTGGAAAGGCGCGCCCGAAAGGGCTGTGTCCAGTGGCCATTCTCTTCAGGCCAGTCATTAACTCTTCGGGCTCGTAGCTCAGTTGGTTAGAGCGCTTCCTTGACACGGAAGAGGTCGATAGTTCGAATCTTTTCGAGCCCACCATTTTTCACTAACACACAGAACCGCTGGAAGCCTTGCCCTTCACGGAAAGGCCGCGTCTCCGAAGCAATACTTCAACTAATAGGGCTTCGCTGACCCGATCAGCTTGCAATAACTTCCTGGTGCGGCGCAATCCACAGCCGATACGACTTCAAGAAGATTCGCCCGCACGATCGACCATCGGCCGGCAGGCAGGATGACGAGGACGACCTTCCGACCCTTCAGATTTTGCTGGTATTCAAGGTTGCGATCCGACGTGACGAGGGGACGTCGAAGCCTTACTCCTCGGCAGCGATTCAGCAGATCCCCGTTCTTTAGTTCTTCCCAGTCGAGTTCCGCCGCGCGAGTGACGACGTGCTTCGAGAGGAAACGAGCGAGCGGCGTGGCGCGTTCTGATCGAACACGATCTTTAACGCGGCAAGGCGGGTTCGGACTGGCCCTCTCGCCAGAGCTTCAGATGGAGCACGTCGCTGGGCTTCAGGTCGTGGTTGTACGCGATTTCGTCGACCGTTTCGCCGTCGTCGAGTTCATCGGCCACGAGATCGGCGGGCACACGCGAGTTCTTCATCAGAGGAACACCGGAAACGTATTTTAGTGGTTTCGGAGCCAGCACTGTCCAGCAGATGCTCAATACATCGCGGGGCGTTGCGGCTGAAGCTCAAGCTCACGCGTTTCCACACCATGATCGCTCGGCACAATGATCCAGGCCGCTAAATATGCGAACAATCCGAAGCCGCAGGTGAAAAGCGCCACGGCCACCCAGACAACGCGCATCAGAACGACATCCAGGTCGAAGTATCTGGCGAACCCGGCACAGACACCCGCGATTTTCTTTCTACGCTTGTCAAGCATCAGAATCCTCCGCGGCGCGGCTACTTCGGCCTTTGCCGTCGCAGCCCCGCAACGGGAACAGTAGCGGTCATCCTCCCGCAGTTCGACTCCGCAGTTCGTACAGTACATCGGCATTTTCTCCGTCTTAACCTACGAGATCGCCCGGATATTGTTCCTTGAGAGCGATTCCCGCCCAGAACGTAGAATGGACATAATGTCGAACAAGAGCCCTGACCACAGCCACTTGCACGCCTCGGCCGCTCACGTATCGGGACTCGAAAAAGCGGCTTGGGAAGCTTTTGGCCAGGGTTTATGGGCCGAAGCGATTACGAAGTTCGATGAAGCCCTGCAGATCGATCCCGCAAGCGAGGGCGCACTCCAGGGCACTATCGCAGGTCTCCGCAAGCAACAGAAGTTCGATCAGGCGGCGGCATTTCTGGCGCAAGCATTACTGAAGCGCCCAACGAGCCGCGGCATACTCTCGGAGCGCGTCTGGCTCCAGGTCGATCAACGGAGGTACGCCGAGGCCATTTGCGCGCTCAATGAAGTTCTCCGTCATCCGGGGCCCGCTGCAGCCCCGGACAACACGGCGGAACTGCTTGCCTGGAAGGTTTCCCTGCTCCGAACGATCGCGCGCTTTGACGACGCTTACGCGGTGATGCGCCAGGCGCTTCAGTCCTTTCCATACAGTATTGAGCTGCTGATTCAGCTCGCGTGGCTCCATTTCTATCGAAACCGTCTGACCGAAGCCGCGGAAACCTTCGCGCAGGTGCTGAAGACCGATCCCGAAAACGAGGCAGCGCTTCAGGGAAAGATCGCCACGCTTCGATTACAAGGCCAGTTTGCTCTCGCGAAACGCGAGGCCGCCATCGCGTTGGGCATAATCCCGACCAGCACCGGAATTCAAAGCGAAATGGGATGGATTCTGTTCGCGTGCGAAGAATTCGACAAAGCCGAGGCCGCATTTCGCGAAGTGCTGAGGCGTTCACCGCACGACGCGTCGAGCCGCGTCAATCTGGCGTGGGTTTTGCTGAAAGAGGCGTATCCGGGTGCTTTGGCCGATGCCGCCGTCCAATGCCAGGAGGCGCTCCAGCTGGAACCCGATCTGCCGGAAGCGATGTCCTGCCTGGGCATAGTGGCTTTCCGGCAGGGCCGCGTGCTGGAGGCGGAACACTATCTCGTTCGTTCTATCAAGGCCGACCGCACACGAGGCGCGTACGCGGACCTCGGCGCTCTTTACGTGCACATGGCCCGCTTCGATGCCGCGAAGAAAATACTCGACGAAGGTCTCGCGCTCAAGCCCAACGATGCGGCGTTACATCTGGAGACGGGCAGCCTCTATGCGCAACAGGAGAAGCCCAAAGACGCGATCCTGGAGTTTCGCCAGGCGACAGCCCTCGATCCCGCAAATCCGGAATTTACCCGCGCGCTTGCCATTTCGCTTCTGGAGAATGGAAAGGCGAACGAGGCGGAGGTCGTGCTTCGCCAGGCGATAAAAAACCTCGAGGAATCGAAAGCCTGGAGGCTTCACCTCGCCCTCAGCCAGGTCCTGGTGAAAATCGCCGAGGACTCGAGCGATCCCACTCTGATGGGCGAGGCTCTCAAGGAAGTGAACAGCGCGCTGCGCCTGCAGTCCGACCAGGCCGATCCGCACTTTTATTCCGGTATAGTCCGCTTTAAGCTCGACGATCTGCCCGGATCGCTGCGGGCGTTTCGCCGGTGCCACGAGATCGATAACAACCGGATCGAGGCGGAGCTGAATGCGAAGCGTGTTCAGGCCATGATCCGGGAAAGCAGGGTCCGATCCACCGCGAGCGTGGTGGCGAGCTTTGTCGTCGGGACCGTCACGTTGTGCCAGCTGGCGGGGCTCTGGTTCCTGCATTTGCGGTACGGGGAGAAAGGGCCGGTCAGTTCCACAATGATCACGGTTCTGGTGCCGGTGTGCCTCGGCCTGCTTGTGGTCTCGGTCCTGTTGCCTTCGCTGACGAAGCTCAAGCTCACCGGCCTTGAGGCCGAGCTGAGCGAGCCGAAGCCGAAGGCGGTTGCCGGCGGTCCGAAGGGGCAGATCGGATTCGATCGCAGCTACCCAGGCCCCGGCGGTATTTAATTTCATTCTGAACACGTTCAAAATACCGTTGACAGGCAGTCGGCGGCGGTTCATACTTTTATTTGAACACGTTCAGTTTAAATGGTGACCCGGCGAGAATCACTCAAACGCACGCCCAAAGCAGGAGAAACCGGACTCCGGATCCTCGACGCCGCCCTGGAACTCTTCCGCACTGACGGCTTCGACAGCGCCACCATGCGCGACATCGCGGGGAAGGCCGGCGTTGCGACGGGTGCTGCTTACTACTACTACGCATCCAAAGACGCCATCGTCATGGAGTTCTATCAGCGGGCCTGCGAGGAAATGCAGCCGAAGATTGCAACGGCTATCGACGGAGCCTCAGGCCTCGAAGCCCGCTTGCGGGAACTGATCCGGGTCAAGTTCGAATACTTCGCGCCCGACCGCGGAGTGCTGCGGGCTTTATTACGAAACGGAGCAGATCCCAAGTACCCTTTGTCGCCCTTCAGCATCGAAACGAAAGAGATACGCGACGTGGATATCGCCTGGTTCCGCCGCATTCTCGACGACTGCGGATTCCGGATTCCACGAGAACTGATGCCTCACCTGCCGGGCGTGCTCTGGTTCTTTCAGATGGGTGTGATTTTCTTCTGGGTGATCGACGACTCGCCGGACCACGTGAGAAGCACTCAACTGCTCGAAATGGCGGCAAAAACGGTAGCTGCGCTGATCCGCGCCTCCACGCTGCCCTTCATGCGTCCCCTGCGGAAAACGGCGGTGAAGCTCATCGAAGTGGTGAAAGGGGATCAGGCATGACATCCGCCGCCGATGCGACTTGAAACGATCACCCTGATCCACGCTCCAATCGAAAGATGTTTCGATCTGGCACGCAGCGTCGAGGTCCACCTTGCCGGAAATACTGCATTGCGGAGAGAAAACGGTAGCAGCCTCCGGCGTTACGTCGGGTCTGCTTGACGTCAGACAGCACGTGACGTGGCGAGCAAAACACTTCGGCGTCTGGCATACCCTGACAAGCGAGATCACCGCCGTGGATCGGCCGGCGTACTTTCAGGACACGATGATTCGCGGAATATTCCGGTACATGCGTCACGATCATTTCTTTCGGCTGTTGTCTCCAGGCTTGACGGAGATGAGAGATGTATTTTGTTTCGCCGCGCCGTTTGCCGTTCGTGGGGCGGTGGCGGAGATCGCATTCCTGGGACACTACATGCAGCGCACTTCTCAACGAGCGCAATTCGGTTATCAGGCAAATAGCCGAATCGGAGGAGTGGCGGAAAATATCTGCCGCTCAGTAATGAAGATACTGATACCCGGCGGCAGCGGGACAGGTGGGCCATATCCTCGCCCGCCACTTTCACGGACAGGGTCATACGGTGACCGTCCTGAGCCGAAATCCGCGGCCGGCTCTCTGGCGCGAGACCATCTGGGATGGCATGAACGGAAGGGGAGTGGATCCGTGACCTCGAAGCGAGCGACGTGTGCATCAATCTCGCCGGACGCAGCGTCAACTGCCGATACACGCAGGCGAATCGGCGCGCGATCTACGAATCCCGCGATTCAGAGCACGCTCCTGCTGAATCGCGCTATTGGTTCTCTGAAGCATCCACCCCGTCTCTGGGTGAATGCCAGCACGGCAACCATCTATCGCCACTCGCTCGACCGTGCCATGGACGAAGCGGACCGGAGAACTCGGCGGCAACGAACCAGGCGCTCCCGACACGTGGAATTTCTCCATCGATGTCGCCAAAAAGTGGGAGGAGGCATTCTTCTGCACGCCCACACCGCGGACCCGCAAGGTCGCGATCCGCAGCGCCATGACGTTCAGCCCCGACCGCGGCGGAGTTTTCGACGCATTCCTGAGCCTCGTCCGTTACGGCTTCGGCGGCCCTCAGGGATCGGGCAGCCAGTTCGTTTCCTGGATTCACGAAGCCGACTTCGTACGAGCCATTGACCTGCTGATCGCCCGCGAAGACCTCGATGGCGTGGTGAATCTCGCCGCCCCCAACCCGCTTCCCAATCGCGATTTCATGCGGGCTATCTGCGCAACGCATACGGCTCTCGCGTCGGTCTGCCCGCGCCGGGCTGGACGATCGAGATCGGCGCGTGGTTCATGCGGACGGAGTCGGAACTCGTGCTCAAAAGCCGACTCGTGGTGCCCGGACGCCTGATGGACGCCGGATTCAGCTTCCTTTTTCCCGACTGGCCCGGCGCAGCGCGCGATCTGGTCGCGCGCTGCGGCAGGGCGAATCGATAAGGAGCTTAGAAACTAAAGCGAGCGATCAAGGTGCCCGTACGCCTCTGCTGGTACAGTTGGCCGACAACCGCATTCTGGGTGTAACTCGGCGCCACATTCGGACCCGACACCGTCAGATTGACGACGCCAAAACCACCGGAGTACTGATTCAGCCCGTTCTTGCTGGGCGGCGTGCCGGGAGCACGACGTACCTGGGTTTCCGATCACGGTCCGGTTGAAGATGTTCACGAATTCCGCGCGAAGTTCGAGCGTGTACCTCTCTTTCATGCGGAAAGTCCGGGCAAAGTTCAGGTTCTCCTGGGGACGGCGGGCCTGGCGGAAATCGCCGTAGAGCGTTCCTGTCGCCGGGCCGAAGGTCCCATTGACCGGGTTGGCCCACGCCTTTGGATTGAGGACCACATCGCTGTATACGTTAATGCAGCCGCAGTTAAGACTTTTCAGATAAAGAGGCTGCCCGGGAACACGGTACATTTCGCTGGTGCCCAGATAATTGGTATTTGTCGCGGCCGGCGGCGTCAGCGGCAGGCCGCTGCCATATTGCAGAAATGCGCCCAGGGACCAATCCATTGTAAGCGCCGTCAGAAGCTTGTTGCTGAACCAGCGCTGGGTCCTGTACGAAATGTTGGCGTTGAACAGGAACGGCTGATCCGTCGCCTGCAGACGACTTATTCGAATCCTGGAACAGCACGGGACGGATTCCCACGAGCGACTTGGCCCACGTAAACGTTCCGTTTACTGAAAGGCCATGCGAAAGGCGATGTGTGCCCTTCATCTGAAGCGAATCGTACCAGGTCCTGCCGGTGGGCGAGTTCTGGACCACAATGCTGCTGAATTGCGGGTACGGCCGCAACGCGTTGAGCAGCGTGTTGCTCGTGGCATAGCCAGGATAAGGCAAGTAATTGCCGATTCTCGAAACGACTCGCCGAACTTCCCAGCGTACTGCCCAGCAGAAGATTATCGGTCGGGTTGGTGTAAGGCGATAAACCAAAAGCGGCGAAGGCCTGAGGCGACACCTGGTTCAGATAACCCTGAGGACCGGGCCACCAGACGCCGCGGTTTGCCACATAAGCGGCTTCGAGCACGGTGTTGGGAGTTATTTCGCGCTGAACGCCGATACTCCACTGGTTCTGCCGCCCGGGGCGTGCGGCGCCGGGATCGAGATAAGCAAGAAAACCGCTGGTCGTCGCGCCCGGCAGCGGCGTCTGACCGGGGTTGAAATTGGGCCAGACCGGCTGCGGAATGGTTCCCGGGACGTTCAAAGGCAGATAGGCGCTCACACCGTTCGGCGTGTTTACGATATTCGCCGTGTTCTGCAGATTGATGTCCGGAGGAACCGAATAAGCAAATCCCCAGCCGCCGCGGATGACCGTTTTCGGGTCCACCGCGTATGCTACGCCCAGGCGAGGTCCAATGGCGTAGGGATAAGCATCGTACGAAAGTGCAATTGCAGGTGGCTTCGAAGATCGGCGCGCCGGGATGTTCCCCGCCGCGGGATTCGGGGTCGTAAGGCCGAGATTTGCGGACCGTCCGTGCTCTTCGCTGGCGGGTGTGGCGTAATCCCAGCGGAGACCGTAATCGACGGTGAGTTTACGGGTGACTTTCCATGAATCCTGAAGGAAGACTCCCCACTGCGACTTGAACATGCGGGCATCGACGGGTGCATATTGCGTTGCGGACGTCACGTCGCCCAGAAGGAAGTTGGCAAAGGGGAAACCCGGAGTGTAACCGCCCGTTATGGTGAGAGGCGCGGGAACACCCGTCGCCCCGGCGTTCGTCACAGTTCCGAGAGACGAGGTCAGGCCCGCGTTCGTCAGCGTTGCGAAGCTCAAACCTACTCCGGTGGGAGGCGCCGTGATCTGGGCCTGAAACCAGACTTCCCCTCCGGCCTTGAAGGTGTGGTTACCGTGTACCCAGGTCATGTTGGCGTTGGTGGAGGGCCTCTCGGTGTGGGTCGCGGTGTGAGCCAGCGCATTGCCCAGTTGCTGCATGCCGCCGAGAAGGTTCGGACCTGTCACATTCCCGGCGATAATCGTGGGGTAGTTGTAGGTGCCCTCGCAACCCTGAAGCTGAAGCAAAGCAAGGCAGTCGACTGTCTTGCCCGATTGCGTCCAGGGGCCATGGTCGTAGAAGAAGATCATGGAATACCCGAGCCCCACGTGCGCCAGCAAAGTCGGCGTAATTGTGTAATCGTAATTGAGCCGGTAAGTGGGGCCACCGATCGGAATTGAGCCACGCGCGCCCGTGATCAGATCCGGCAGCCCGTCAGCATTGCCGTTCGGAGAGGTGAATTGAGCGTCGGTTTCAGTGTGGTGGTAATAAAACGAAAGCTTCTGTTTTTCTCCGATGGCCTGATCGACCTTAATCGAGGGAATCTTGGTGATGCGCTCGCCGAGGTTGTAACCGTTGTAGTTGTTATACAGGTTTCCGTTTGACAAGGCCGGCAGCGTCTTCATGACTGACACGGCGACGGGGCTGAAAAGCGACGACGGAATGATGTTGTTTTCGAACGGGTTCGCGATACCGATGCCCGTCGCCGTAGTTGTCCGGGTGCCGGGGTTGAAAAGCTCGTTCGCAAAAACGGGACGACCCGCCGCGTCCGTGGCGATAGGAGCGGACGGAACACCCAACGTGGTATTGAACGCGGCGCCGCCGTTTGGCGAGATGGCGGAGAAGTTCCCGCTCTGATACGCGGCGTTAGGCAAAGTATCGGTGAAAGTCAGACCTACGTCTTCTTTATAGTGTTCGTACGAGAAAAAGAAGAAGGTCTTGTTTCTGCCGTTATAAATCTTCGGAATCCAGACCGGGCCGCTGAACGTGCCGCCCCAGTCGTTTCGGCGATTTTCAGGACGGTACTTGCCTCCCGTGCCGTTGTAAGAGAAGGGATAAGCGGCGTTCAGGAACTCATTCACGAAATATTCGAAAGCCGTTCCATGGAACTGATTCGTGCCGGACTTCATCGTGATGTTAAATAGCCCCCCGCCGGCCTGACCGATACTCCGGGGCATAATTGCTCGTCTGGACCGCCATTTCCTGAATAGCGTCCGCATTCGGCATGTTCTGCATAATCGCGAAAGCCACGGTGTGGTTCGTGTTATCCAGACCTTCAATCCGATACCCGGCGGTATTGGTCGGCGCGCCGTTCACAATCATGTTGAAGTTGGCGAAGTAATTGACTCCGGGAAGAAAGACTACCGAGTTATAGGGATTGCGGATGCCGTTGCTTCCGGCGTTGGCGCCGCCGATGCCGAGGATGGGCAGGCTATCCAGCTGGCCGAGAGTAATGTTATGAGAGACGTCTCCCGTATCAGCCTTGAGCAGGGTGGCTTCCGCGGTTACGGTGACCGATTCGGCGTTCGAGCCGATTTCGAGAATCAGATCCAGCGGAAGAGTTTGTCCGGCGGAAACCGTCAGCCCGGCGCGAGTCAGTTTCTTGAAACCGGTCGCCGACACAGTAATGCTGTAAGGTCCCGGGGGCAGGTTGGGAACCGTATAAGCTCCGGTATCCGTCGTTGCGGTGGGGTAGACGATGTTGGTTTCGGCGCTTCTTACCTCGATGGGAGCGTGGGTACCACTGCTCCCGCCGGGTCGGTAACCGTTCCCGTGATGGTGCCTGTGCCCGCCTGACCGTAAAGAATAGCGGAGAACATCGCGCCACAGAGCGTGAGCTTAAGTAATCGCATGACTGACCTTTCCTCAGGTTTCTTCGGACGGGTCTCTTGCCCGAACTGGTCCCCAAACAACCGCTGTCAGCGAATTCTATACCCCCCGGGTACTTCCGTCAAGCGATTTTCCTGATCGTATTCGTTACCTATTCTCCTGCGTCAGGGCGTCTTACGAACCTCGCCGCCGGGGTCCGGCCTGCCGCCCGGCCATATCCGAATTCACGGATAGTTATCCAAAAAGCTCTTGAATTGCTCGGGAAAAGTGCAACAATTGCAGAGATATGAGTCTTCGCTGAACTGCGCCCAGCTATGCGCCAGCGGTGCTGCATACGACATCGAACCGCTTACCGCGACACTCCCGACGCGGTCTTCAGCCTGGCAGTGGCCTATACGGTTCCTCCGACTGCGGTTTCAGGCGATCAACTCAACGCCTGTCTGGCAGGTCAAACTTCGATCGGAATTATCGTGGCTTTTCGGGGAACCATACCCCGGGCGATCCGCACAGTTTCCCCGATTGGCTGCAGGATCTTCTTCGCCGAACCGATCTGCGGTTCAGTGTTTTCGCTCCTGAGCCGCAATCGTGAGACCGCGGTGAGCAGCTTTTTTCTTCACCCTGTCAGGGCCGCCGTTCCGGGCGGCCTCAGCCTATTTTGATCATCAACTGGTGAATCGCTTCCTGCTGCTCTTTGCTCGGATTTTCGGCCAGCGCGGCAAGGCATTCCTTTTTCGCGGTTTGGCGGTCGCCCTTCTGCAACAGGGCCATCGCGTAGTGGTAATGATAAGTTGGGTTCTGCGGCGCTTTCACGACCAGGGTCTTGAACTCATCGATCGCGTTGTCCGTCAGGTTCTTCTTCAGATAAATCCAGCCCAGCGTGTCGTCGATCTCCGAATGTTCCGGCATCCGCTGCCGCGCTTTCGTGGCATACGTCAGCGCCTGATCCAGATCGGCGCCCTTCGTCTCCGAGATCAGGAAGGCCAGATTGTTCAGGGCGAGCGCATCATTCGGATCCGCTTTGATCGACAGCTCGTAGTACTTCCGAGCCATGTCGTTCTTATGCTCCATCCCATAGAGTTGCGCAAGGTTCGTTGTCAGGGAAGCATTCTGCGGCATGCCCGCGCGAGCCTTTTCGATCGCGGCAATACTCTCCGGAACGTCGCCCTTGCGCATATAAGCCTGCCCGATACGGGTCCAGAGGTCGCTCTTCTGTCGAACATCGGAAACCTTTGCCACCAGACCCTGAAAGATGGCAATGCCTTTGTCGTAACGGCCGGCGCTCACCTCGGCATTTCCCAGTTCGCGCTGCAAATCGAGATTGCCCGGCCTTTTCGCCGCCTCGGCTTCCACGAGTTCAACAGATCTGTCCGCCTGGCCCTGCATCAGGATCGCCTTTGATTGGCCCATCAACCCCCGAAGATTGGCGGGCTGGGCCTCGTAGGCTCGCCGGAACAGATCCTCGGCTTCTTTGGCCTTCTTCTGCGATAGATTGAGAACGCCCAGTTCCAGCAGAACCTCCTCCTGTTTCGGCTGTTTCGCCAGAGCGGCCTCAAGCAGCTTCCGCGCGTCGTCCGGGCGTTGCAGCCGCTGCAGCGCGGCGGCCTTCATCACAATCGCCTGAGGATTGTTGGGGGCAATTGCGAGCGTGGCGTCGGCAGTGCGCAGCGCCGCGCTATTGTCGCCCTTGAGCAGCGCAACCTGAGTTTGCGCAAGACGGGCTGGAATGTATTCGGGCCTCAGCTGAACCGCCGTGTCAAACTGCTGCCGGGCCTCTTCGTACTCGCCCCGGGCGAAATGCGCCCGCCCCAGATTGAAACGCGCCACGAAATTATTTGGCGTCGTTGTCACGACGGACTGCAGCTCGGCCATTGCGTGGTCGACATCGCCTTTATCGAGAAGCAGCGATGCCTGCAGCCCCCGCGCATCCGGATCTTTAGGATCGTTCTTGAGGATCTGCGCGTTTTTCTCATGTGCGAGCGCATCCTTGCCCGCGCGTACGTACGCTTCCACCTCATGTTTGAGATAGATGTCTTTTCGGGCGGAGTCTTTCTGTATGCCCTCTTCGTATTGCTTGATCGCCTCGTCCAGGGAATTGGCGCGGGCAAAGAAATCGCCGGCCTGCAGGTAGGCGTCGGGGAATCGCTTCAGGTCGCCTTTCATCTCATTCAGCAGGGCAATCAGTTCCGTGCGTTTATTGTTTCCGAAATAATACTGCGCCAGAGTCAGACGCAATTGCGCTTCCTGCGGGTTATTTGCGATCGCCGTCTTCAGAATCGCTTCCGCTTCCGGCATTTTGTGTTCGGAGACATATGCGCGATAAAGCGCGTAATAACCATTCAGATTTTTCTTGTCGCTGGCGACGATCTTTTTAAAGAGATCTTCCGCCTCCGCGGTCTGGCCATTCAGCTCGAGCGTGCGCCCCAGGGCGAGCGTAATCACGGAATCTCCGGGCTTCTGTGCGAGCGCCTTGCGATATTCGGCGATGGCGTCGGTGACTTTTTCCTTCGCGGCCGCGATATTTCCGGATCGAAAGATCTTCGCGGTCGCGAGCATATTCATATCGCCGCTCAGCTTGTGGCCCTGCCAGCCGTTCGGATTGCGTTTCAGAAATCCATCGATTATCTGTTGAACTTCCTTCAGCGTGGCCTCATTATTTGCCTGCGACTGTGCAGCGACGATCATGATTTCCGCGAGTTTCAGATCCCCATCGTCGGCGTCGGCGGTTCCTGCCGGAAGCAGTTCGTGAGCGCGCCGCAGCGCTCCCAGCGCCGGCCCCACCTGATTTTGTTTCAGGTCCGTCAGCGCCAGATGGTAATAGGCCGGCCCGAACTTCCGGTCGACTTCGATCGACTTGCGGAACATGATATTTGCTTCCTTCAGGCGCCCGGCATCGAAGTATTTGATTCCGCTCTGAAGGTACTTCTGTTTCAGATAGTTGGGGTCACGATTGCAGGAAATGAGCGAAGCAGCGACGATTGCCAGTGCCAGATATCGCATAGATTACTTGTTTATTGTCGTACACTGGCCGCCTGCCCCATCCCTGCCCTTGCCCCGGGACGGTTGTACTACCCACACGCCTGGCGACGGCGGCACAGGAAAATCCGGTGCGAATGCGCTCTTTCCAGGCGATTTTCGCTCGGCTTTTTACCCACCCGGCGAGCCGATTGCGGGCAAGTCCATTCGGACCGGCGAAAAGCGACAAACCATTTCGCCGGAAACCGGGCAGGAGATAAAGAATAATGATGAAAATCACACTCGGCATGGCTGCGGCCATTTTGGCGGCCGGCACTGGCTTCGGGCAAACCGCGCAAACTTTCACCGGCGACATAACCGACAGCAGTTGCGCAAAAATGGGAAGCCACGCCGCGATGGAAAAGGAACACGGCATGGCGAACGCGAAGGCTTGCACGCTGGCTTGCGTCAAAGGCGGCGCTAAATTCGTACTTTATGATGCCGCCAGCAAAATGACCTGGGCCCTGGATGATCAGACGAAGCCGGAAACTTTTGCCGGAGAAAAAGTTCAGGTGAAAGGAACGCTGGACGCGGCGGCGAACACCATTCACGTCGAGAGCATTCGCAAAATGTGAGCGCGATCCCGGTTATTCCTCGCACTCCAGACCGGCGCCCCGAAATCTAAAGCGCGACCCGTCGCGACGAGCGTCGGGGCGCTTACGCAGCTTCTGCCTCCGCACCGCGCCGTGATAGGATTCTTGCAAACTCGTGTGAATTGCCGGAGGTCCGGTTGCACGAGGGAGGCGAATCATGAAAGCAGGACTTGTTCTTTCCCGGGTGGGCGCGGCGGTTATCACCATAGGCCTCCTGCAGGCGCAACAGCCGCCGCCGCAACCCGCGCCGCCATTACCTGATGGGTACATGCCCCTCGCATTCACGCCTCACGGCGCCGCGCCCGGCATGAAGGTCGAAGAGTTCAGCGCCGGCCCGCGCACGTTCAAGATTAGTCTCCGAAAGGGCGATGAAATCATGACTGCCCTGACGGAGTTCGCACAAAAAAATCACTTGCGGGACTGCCACTTCACCGGTATCGGCGCAATCGATTCCGGCACCTTCGGCTGGTACGATCCGGAAAAGAAGGCGGATAAGAAGATCGTGATCGACAGCGAGGCAGAAATCGTTTCCCTGATCGGCAGCATCACCTACAACGCTCAAGGCAAGCCGAACGTGCACGCGCATATCTCCGTCGCTTTCGGGGACGGCAGTTTAAAAGGCGGTCACTTGTTTGAAGCGAAGATCAGTCTGGTTGGCCAGATTTACGCAACGGACGTCGGCCCTTCGGCCGATAAATAAGCCCAAGCCGAGAAGACGCTACCCCCATCCTTTCGGCAGGCGACGCCGTGTCCGCAGGTAACCCTCCGCGCGCAAGTCGGCAACTTGCTACGGCGCCTGGAATCTCCCAAACACGATCCTGTTCGCGTGCGAGGAACTGCCTTGGGAAGGCCATCTGTTTTCGTTTAATGGGAGGAACTACTGCATTCAGAGACGAGCGACCCCATTGCCGTTACAATAAACCTGACATAAAGGGCGCAACTATGGCAGAGAACATTTGGCCCGCATCGCGCCTGGGCTTAATTCTCAGTAAGATCGAGGGGCATTATGGTAGACCCAGGCTGCCAAAGTTTGCCGGGCCGCTTGAGATGATCCTTTGGGAGATGGTAGCCTACCTGGCAGATGATACCCGGCGCCGTATCGCTTTTGAGGCGTTGCGAAAACAAGTTGGTTTGACGCCGCAGAAGATCCTGGACGCCCCGAAGAAGCTGCTGTGCGACATCACGCGCATGGGCGGCTCGATTGCCGCCGAAGAGCGAGCTGAACGCCTGCAAGCCGCAGCTCGACTTACATTGGACGAATTCGGCGGTGACCTCGCTGGTGTCCTGAGACTCCCCCTGCAAAAGGCGAAGAGGTTGCTGATGAAGTTTCCGATGATTGGCGAGCCGGGCGCGGAGAAGATTCTGCTCTTTTCAGGCGTGTTTCCGTTGCTGGCGCTTGAATCAAACGGTGTTCGCGTGCTTGTACGACTTGGCATCGGCGAAGATCGTAAGAGCTACGCCGCCACGTATGGATCGGTTCGCGAGGCCACCATGGAACAGTTACCGCAAGATTGCAAATTACTGACGAAAGCGCATCTTCTGTTGCGGCGGCATGGTCAGGAGTTGTGTGTCCGAAATGGACCCGCGTGCCATTCCTGTGTGGTGAAATCGCATTGCGATTATTTCCACTTGCGGCATTGAAAATTCCACGCCCTTTAGCCCGGCTCACTTCTGTACGGCCAGGTAGTCACCTCTGGCAAGCGACGAAGTCTGTCCTCCATTCCACAAAGCGAAAACTCTTCCCCTCGTTGCCGAACGTATCCTTATCGGGCGCAGCACCGCCGCGGACATCGTACTCCATCATCGGCTGACCTTCAGACAGCGCGCACACATCTGTCGCGAGGGCGAGGCATGGGTGCTGGTGGATCTGAAAAGCACCCACGGCACCTTCGTCAATGGAGATCGCGTCGATCGGCGGCCGCTTCGTAACCGGGACGTTATCTGCCTCGGACCCGGGGGTGTGGAAATCGTCTTTCTGGAACGCGGGCCAGACGAGCCCGCCCACACCAGTAACAGTTTGCTGGAGAGCGACATAACCTTCCTGCTGATCCAGAACTCCAGCCGACCATCAACTGATTCCGGGCACAAAAACCGAGCTGCGTACATAAGCAAGCAGTGTTCCCGTCAGTACGGAAGACCGACACGCGACAACAAAGTCTGAAAACGTGGGTTGTCCCGCAAGCCGTCCACGGCGGGGTCTGTATGAAGGTAGAGAAGCCAATGAGAGTGTTCCTCAAAGGACCTCTCCAGATAATCCATCGCGCGATCGTTTTCGCCCAGACCGACATGGATTCCCGCTAAGAAGCAGGCCGCGACATATCTGTGCTTTGCCAGTTCTTTCAGATCGTCGAGTATCTGCAACGCCTCCTGTGTCCTGCCCGCCGCCGCGCAGGTCTGCGCCAATGCCGCGCGCAACATAGGGCTTCCCCCTGACAGCTTGACTCCTTTCTCGCCCTCAGTGACGGCCTGTTCATAGCAACCGGTCTTTCTGAGCGCCAGACCGAGAATCCAGTATGTGACGGGATAGTTTGGGTCCAGTTCGGCGGTTCGCCGGAGCTGTACGATGGCGTCCTCATATCGACGGGATAAGTAGAGACTCCATCCGACCGCGACGTTGATGATCAGCGACAACGGATCGAGCTCCTGGCTTTTCCTCATCCTGGCGATAGCTTCTTCATGTCTGCCCATGGTCGCCGTAAATTCGGCGTACCAGTGGTTGGCCGTTGAGTAGGTAGGACTCAGTTCGAGACTGCGCTTGAATTCCGTCTGAGCCGCTTCCCATTTCCAATCGTGAAGCCACAACAAAGCCGCCCAGGACGTGCGGGCCTCGGCGAGGTCCGGATCGAGTTGCCGGGCCGTCATTGCCGCCGCTTTGCCTTTCGGAAATGCTTCCTTCGGCGGCAGATAGCTGTTCCATCCCAGAAGGACCCACGAGTCGGCAACACCGGCCCAGGCGAGGGCATAGCAGGGGTCCTTCTCCACCGCCAGCTGAAAATAATCGATTGCCTTGTAAAACCCTTCTTCGGTCCACTGGTTCCAGTGATGGCGCCCTTTCAGGTAAAGCCGGTACGCCTCGGAATCTTCCGTTTCACGTTTCGTTAGCCGCTTCTTTTCAGTTCGGGTTAACTGTAACCTTAGTTTTTCCGATATCTCATGGGAAATCTCGTCCTGGACCGCAAAAATGTCGCCCATCCTGCGATCGTACTGGCCGCCCCACAGCTGACAGCCCGTGGCTACATCGACTAATTCAGTCCGGATGCGCAGAGCGCCGCTGCTATGCATCATTCTTCCGGTGAGCACAGCACGTACATTGAGTTCCTGTCCAATGGCTTGAGGATCGATTTCCCTGCCCTTATACCGAAAAGCTGTGCTCTGCGCGATGACTCGCAGTTTCGGCAGAGTCGCAAGAATATTGGTGAGACTTCCCGTAATTCCATCGCTGAGGTACTCGTGTTCGGGATCCCCTCCGGCGTTTTCGAAAGGTAAAACTGCGAGCGAATCGATGACTTTCGAAACTCGCGGCGGCCGAACGACGGAACTCTGCGCCGTAAGGGAAGTCCGCGCCCGACGCCTGCCGCTCGAAGAGAGAGGGCCTCCAACTGGAATCGCAACCGATTCTGCGTCTTCTACAAAGTCTTTCGGCCCGGACTCCGTGTCTCTCTTGATCCGTTGCAGTTCCGCCCGCATATCGGCTGCGTTCTGATAACGCAGGTTGCGGTCCTTCTCGAGAGCTCTCAGGATGACCGCCTGCAGGGCCGGGGCCACGCCCGGATTGATTTGCGAGGGAGCCGTGGGATTGCGGTTGAGCGTGGCATCCGTAATCAGGCCTGAACTGGCGCCATAAAAGGGTAACCTTCCCGTCGCCATCTCGTAGAGAACGATACCGAAGGAAAAAAGGTCCGAGCGGCCATCCAGTTCCCCGGCCCGCACTTGCTCGGGAGACATGTAGGCCACGGTTCCCAGAGTTGTCCCCGGGCTCGTGAGATGCTCCTGAGCGATATAGTGAACCTGCGTAGGCAGCTCAGCCTGGCTGGCGGGACTCTCAGGAAGGATGCTCTTCGCCAGACCGAAATCAAGAATCTTGGCGTGCCCCCGCTTTGTGATGAAAATGTTCGCGGGTTTGATATCGCGATGAATGATGCCCTCGTTATGCGCGGCATCGAGCGCATCCGCAATCTGGATCGCAATCGCAATAATGCGTTCCGTATCCAGCGTGCCCGCCGCAATCAGGTATTTCAGGGTCACGCCATCCAGATACTCCATGGCGATGAACGCGCGGCCTTCATGGCTTCCGATTTCGTAGATCGTGCAGATATTGGGGTGATTGAGTGCCGACGCATCCCGCGCTTCACGTCGAAAACGGCCCAGCGCCTGCGGGTCCCGGTCCGCGTTCCCGGGCAGGAACTTCAAAGCGACAAAGCGCCGGAGCTCCTGATCCTGGGCTTTGTAGACCACGCCCATACCACCGCTCCCCAGTTCTTCCAGGACACAGTAGCGCGAGATGGTTTGCCCCGTAACGGGGTCCGCGGGAGTCATTTGTGAGCACGTCAACGCCCGGTTGAGGAACCCGCGTGGGTACCCTTGGGCAGGACTCCGTCTTCTGAGGTAATAATGCGCGTCGCCCCCCTTCAGCTTTATTTTTTAGCGGGCGCCGTGTCCAGGCCTTGGCTGTCCAGGCGAAATCGTGTTTATCCGCCCAGCCGAGCCGCCTCAATCCGCTGGGAACGAATTATCTGCCTTTATCGGTGTTCATCAGCGGCCCTTTCGCTGAAGTGCCCGCCCCCCGGAATGGAAGGCCGCACCTTCCAGATGGAATGACATGACGCGCATTCCACGGTTTCGCGAGTTCCAGGTTCCGGCAGCCATAGCTCCATTTCCGCGCCGCAATTCGGGCAGATCATGCGCGCGGGCGAAGGCGGCCCGTAAAGCTCAAGCGCCCGGTTGAGGTATTCGTTCAGAGGCTCGAGGCCCACCGAAGCGCGGCGCTCATCCACGCTATCCGGATCGGCCAGCCTGCGCGCGGCAAACCGGCGCTCGTGCGGGCTCATCTGAGTACCGTAAATCTGGTTTTGACCGCTCGCAAGGAGCACGCGGTCGGTGAGAAATGCGAGATCGCGCGGATCGGCTTCCGATGCGGCAACGGCTTGTTCCAGAAGTGTGAGGCAGTGTCTCTGCAGTGCGGGGTCCCGGTCCGCATGTTGCGCAAGGAGCCAGGCAGCGTGAGCTCCCTCGTCTCCCACAAGCGAGCGTCCCGGCCATCCGAACTTCGTGACTACCTCGCGTAACCACACCGCATTCTCGTCATCCATCCGCATGGTTTTTGCCAGAGCGTCAGGCACGCCACGATGCACGGACAAGCGAGTCTCCTGGTCCGCATCGCGTCGGCGCAGCAATTCCTCACGAAGCTCTGCGATCATCGGTAACCCAATCTTGCCGCAATGTCGAGCGTCATCTCCCAAAGAGACGAGTTCTCCACCCAGCCCTCGGGCATTTCAACCCGTGGAGGAAGAGCAACGCGACGCGGAACCGGATCCAACAGGAAAGCCGGGTCGTTGCCTCCGATCACGCCGCTGTCGATCGGCCCCGGACAGGCAAAAGCAGACCGTTCGGGATGCAACATGGCTTCAATGGCGGCCGGGCCGGTTTCGAGCTCAAGCCAGGCCGCGATCGACGCAAGCTGGGCGTGCGTATTGTTCAGAACGTCTTCAGCTCTGACACGCAAATAACGGGATTCCGGCAGCGTCGCGGCGAAAGCAAGGATGCGGCACTGCGCGGACACCCACGCGGCAATTCCGAACGCCGCCTGGCCTGGCAGCACAAAGCCCGGAATCGTGCGATTCAGATGTTTCTCAAGGGACTGCTGCGTGGTCACCGGGTGGCGGGTCAGATGCAGAAAACGCGCCCGGGGATAAGCGGCGGCGAGACGCCGTAATGCGGCGTCATCCTCCACGTTTTCAGGTGATTTTTCTACGGCGATCCTCGGGCTTAAGCGCGTTAACAATACGTCGAGAACTTCTGCGCCAGACCAGTCAGACCGGTCGCGGAGCCATCCGCGCGCCGCAAGTATCGAAGCACGACACTGGTCGCCGAACTCGAACTGGGCGATCGCGCGGACCAGTCCAGGGCTACGGTGGGTGAATCCACGATCCGACCAATAGACGGGCAGCGATGCTTCGAGCTCCCCGATGGTGCCGTAAGCAAAAAGCTTCAACTCGGGCAGTGAAGCGCAGCGGGGATGCTGGCCCACCATCGTAGCGACCACGGAAGAATAAGAACGGGCCGTCGCCAGCACGAAGACCGGCGCGAATCTGTCGGCATTCCGCGCTTGAGAAATGGTGATTCCGATCGTCAGTGAACCTGAGGCGCCATTACCGGACCGCTGGCGCAATCCTGAGCCACAGGCTCAATGAGCCGATAGATATTCTCCGCTACGAAGTTATTGCGCGCGGAGACCAGCCGCGTCCGGGCTTCTTCCACCCAGGCTTTCGTCTCTCCGGGGTTGATCACTGAACGATCGCCGCTTTCGAAGGCAAGGGACGACTCCTCAACAAGACGGAACAGTCGCTCGTTCGTCTCCGCGATCAGCGAACGAAGCTCGCTTCCATAAACCTCTGTTTGTTCCAGCCCCGGGACGAGTCGCCGCATAGCCTGAAATTCGTCGAGCGCATAGTTGAATTCGTTCGAAATGCCGTCATTGTGAATCCACGGCGCCATCGCGCGATCCAGCAGGAGGTAGTATTCGTTGAGGCGAGTGTCGAGAAACTCGTAGTCGGGGTGCGTGAGATCGCCGCGCAGCCGTCCTTCCTTCGCAAGGTGATCGCGAATGGGTGTGCCGCCATATGGCAGCATACGGCAGAACGTCGCGGCGGCCGAGCCGTCACCGACAATCTTCCGCAGGAACCCAACATTTTCGCGAACGGAGTCGAAGGTGCTCGAGGGATCGAACAGCATGAAGCCATAAGAGAACTGAATGCCGACCCCCTTCAGCGTCCGTATCGCCGCGAGGTTCTGCTCCACGGTCATTTCCTTGTGGAGGATCTTCAGACCCTGATCCACGCCCGACTCGATGCCCATATAAACAAGGAACAGGCCCGCATCGCGCAACCTCGAAAACAGCTCAGGCTCGACGTACTCGCCGCGGCAACTGATTTTCCAGACTGCGGACCGGTTCAGGCCCGAATCGTTTATGCGGCCAATCAACTCGTCGGCCCACCGCCGTCCGGCGTTGCCCCACAACGGAAAATCGTCGTCCTGAAAGAGAAAAACACGGGCGTTAAACCGCTGCTGCAGGCCGATCATTTCCTCAACGATCTTTTCCGGTTTCCGCGCTCGAACCACTTTTCCAGGTGCGGTCCGGTAGAAGGTATGGATCGAACAGAACGAGCACCGGCGCGCGCACCCGCGGCTGGCGAGAAGAGGAAGAGTCTTATAGCCGCCGATCTGCTCCGGCTCATAAGGCCGGTAGGGAAACGGCAGCGTATCCAGATCGTGCACGAGCGCCCTCGGCTCCGTAACGACAATATCGCGATCGGCCAGGTAGGCGATTCCGGAAATCTGACGCCAGTCGGCCCCATCGCGTATCCGATCGACGAGCTCAGGCAGCGTCTGCTCGCCTTCGTAACGCACAACGCTGTCCAGCTCGGGAAAATTCCGCAAAAGCTCGTCGTGGCAAAGGCTCGGATAATGGCCACCCATGGTGAAGTGGCTGGAAATGCCGACATTCCTCAGCATGGTTGCGAGGCGCCGGTATTGCGGAAGGAAGTATTGAAAGATCAGGGAGAATCCAACCACCAAAGGCGGACGGCCGATGAGACGAGACGCGATCGATTCGGCGCCATCCCGAATATCGACCATATCTACTACATAACCCTGCTGCTGCAGGACAGCGGCAAGATATCCCATGCCGAGATTTCCCTGATCCTGGTATCCGATCAGGACCACATCCGCGGCGGTATCCCGCCGCGGATCGGACTTGCGCGGAAGGGGTCGCATATGGCCTCGGACTTATTCGTTGCGCCCGGATTTGGCGATGATTTTGGCGGCGTTCGAGGCGCCTTCGGCGAGCATGCGATATGCCGAAGCCGTTGTCTCAAGGGTGGAAGCCATCAACTGAATGCGGGTGGCGGGATCCACAACTTCGGCAGCGTAGTTTATCGCGATATCCGTTGCGAGGCAGCGGTGAATATTCCAGATCCAGCTGGGGGCAAGTTGAGCAATTTTTTCTTCAGGGTTTGCCACGGCTTTCCTCTTTCTCTACTGCTGAATTCCAGCAATTTGGCGTGAGTATAACCCCGATACTGGCCGGAATCAATCAAAAAGATTGAATTGTGTCGTTAGTATGTGAGTTGTCCGGTCGAGTTAACACGTGATCTGTCCGCAAGCACGGCGGCGGGTAACGCTGGGAGGTGGACGAAGCCCAGCGATATTCAGCCGCCGAGATGGAGCGGATGATGAAGGTACAAGACGTGTTACTGAAGGCGATGGCGAAGAAGATCACCTGGTGGGCGGCGGCAGAAATCATCGGGGTGACGGACCGGACGATGCGACGGTGGAAGGAGCGGATGGAGGCCGGGGGCTACGCGGGGCTGGCGGATCGGCGCAAGGGCAAGCCGAGTGCGCAACGAATCCCTCTGGCCACGGTGGAGGAGGTGTTGCGGCTGTACCGGAAAGAGTACTTCGACCTGAACATCCGGCACTTTCACGAGAAGCTGCGGGACAAGCACAAGATCCATTTAAGCTACACGTGGGTGCAGAAGGCCTTGCAGGGGGCCGGGTTGGTGGCGAAACGGCACAAGCGGGGGCCGCACCGGCGCAGGCGCCCGCGCCGGCCCCTGCCGGGGATGCTGCTGCATATCGATGGCAGCAAGCACCAATGGCTGAACGATGAACGGTGGCACGACCTGATCGTGATCCTCGACGATGCCACCAGCGAGATCTACTACGCCCAACTAGTGGAGGAAGAGTCGACACGCACGGTAATGGCGGGTCTGCGCGACGTGATCGAGAGCAAAGGCCTGTTCTGTGCGCTGTATAGCGACAGGGGAAGCCATTTCTTCGTCACGATGAGGGAGGGAGAGAAAGTGGACAAACACCGCCCGACACAGGTGGGGCGTGCCATGAAAGAACTGGGAGTACAGATGATAGCGGCTTACTCGCCACAGGCGCGCGGCCGCTCGGAGCGCAGCTTTGGGACGTGGCAAGGGCGCTTGCCACAAGAACTGCGGCTGGCAGAGATCACCACGGTGGAGAGGGCCAATGCTTTCCTGCGGGAGCGGTATATCGGAGAGTTCAACGCCAAGTTCAGCGTGACGGCGGCAGAGAAGGGCACGGCGTTCCGGCGCACCAGCCGAAGCGACCTGAACTGGATCTTCACGGTACAAACCGAGCGGGTCGTGGCCAAAGACAATACGGTAGCTATCGGAGATCGGCTGTGGCAGATCGATAAAACGCGGTTCCGAAGTACCTTGGCGGGGACGACGGTGACGATCCACGAACACCTGGATGAGACCGTGTCGATCCGCTTCGGTCCCCACGTGGTGGGCCGCTTCGACAGCAAAGGAGTGAAACTAACCGGCGCTGCAACAGAAAAGCGCCGTGGAAAAGGCGGGAGCATGGAAGCCGGGGAAAACCAGAAGCAGGTTTTAACCGCCTCCCACACTCCCTTGGAAACCCCGCAGAAGCAGCGGGCTTCCCACTTTCCCACCGCGCCGGCTACGGTCTTTGCTGTTTCCAAGGCAAAGACCAAACCCAACAAGGCGGCGGCCTGACGGCCGCATCGCTTTGTATCACAAAGCGGACAGATCACTAATTATTAAAACCGGACAACTTGACTTGTTACCGACATCAAAAAGATTGAATTGCACGCTACCGCATCTAACTTTGAAAACACTTACCGAGCCACGACCGGAAGGGAGTGATTCGTGTTCATGCGTGGTTATTCGTGGCCCGAAGTCTGATCCTCCAGAGGATCCTTTCTGTATTTCGGCTTGCGCTCGCTCTTCGGCGTGATGACTTTGGCCGCTTTGACGGTCCCGACGCGTTCCCGCGCGATCGCCCGTACTTCCTTCTCGGCGCTGAACACTCTCTTCTTACGGGCCATCCTGCGCCCTAATTGACGGCGACCAGCGATTCCGTCACGCGCGCCGCAAGCTGGTTGAAAGTCACGAGCTCGTAAAGCGAGGGATCCGACATGATCTTCGCCACGAGCGCCGTGTGCATGGCATGCCCCGCCCGTTCCGCGATGACGTGGCCCAGCAGCGGCCGCCCGATCAGAGCCAGATCGCCGATCAGATCGAGCGCCTTGTGCCGGCAGCACTCGTCGCTGAAGCGCAGCCCCTCGGCATTCATCACTCCGTCGCGGGTGAAGCACACCGCCGATTCCAGCGAAGCGCCGCGAATCAGTCCCATCTCCCGCAATTGATCGAGCTCATGCTCGAAACCGAATGTGCGCGCGGGCGACAGTTCGGCCGCGTAACGCTCCGGCGTCACTTCCATCTCAAGCGATTGTTTGCCGATCGGTCGGGGAAAATCGATTTCGCAGGTGAGACGGAAAACGTCGTCCGGGATGATCGAGATGCGTTTCATCCCATCCTGAACACTTACCGTGCGGCGGATCCGGAGGTACTTGCGCTGCCGCCGCAGTTCCCGAACTCCGGCCCGGCGGATCAGTTCCACGAAAGGCTTGCCGCTCCCGTCGAGAATCGGAACCTCGAGATTATCGACTTCGACGAAGGCGTTGTCTATCCCGAAGCTGTAGAGCGTGCTGAGAAGATGTTCCGTGGTCTGGATCAGCACTCCCTGACGCATCAGGCTGGTGGCGTAGCTGACGCGCGCCACATGCTTCCAGACTCGCCGCGATGGGGAAAAACTCGAGATCCGAACGGCGGAACACGATTCCGGTTCCGGCTGGAGCGGGGGCGATCCGCATATTGACGGGTACCCCGCTGTGCAAGCCAACGCCTGAAACTTCGAATGGTTGTTTGATTGTGGTTTCAAATCGCAAAGGAATTCTCAAGGTCTGGCTCAGTGCGCACTATCTATCTATCGTACCCATGTCGCGCGACGAAGTTGCGTAAATCTTTGATAGAAAAAGAGTAAGCTGCAGACGAGTGTGGCTGTTTGACCACAGACTGCGGCGATGGTGCAACACGGTTTGCAGAATGAGGTGATTCGATATCATGACCGCAGTGGCCACGCCCCGCATTTTCCTGATCGACAGCTACGGGTTCATTTTCCGCGCTTATCACGCTCGAGCGCAGGATGCAGGCACCGCCCATGCGGACTACAACCGGTCTGCCCACGGAAGCAATACTCATCTTCCATAATATGCTGCGGAAGTTGTCGAAGACCTTCGCGCCCCAATACATGGCGGCGATCTTCGAGGGTCTCGGCAAGACCCACCGCGAGGAGGAATTTGCCGAATACAAAGCCAACCGGACCGAGACGCCGGGCGATCTGCTTACGCAGATCCCCTACATCGAGCGGTTGCTCAATTCGCTTCGCATTCCCATCATCCAGTACGGCGGCTATGAGGCCGATGACGTGATCGGCACCCTCAGCCGCAAGGCAGGCGGAAGCCGGCTATGAGGTGGTGATCGTGTCGAGCGATAAGGACATGCTCCAGCTCGTCACGGATCGCGTGTCCATGCTGAATCCGGCGAAGGACGACACCTGGTATGACCCGGCCAAAGGTGAGGGAGTTCATGGGGGTCGAGCCGGCGCAGGTGGCGCACTTGCTGGCGCTCAAAGGGGACGCGATCGATAACATTCCGGGCGCGCCCGGAATCGGCGAAAAGGGAGCGCGGGACCTGCTCGCCCAGTTCGGTTCGGTTCCGGCAGCTCTCGACCGCGCGGCCGAGGTCACCAAGCGGATGGCGCGCGAAAGCCTGCAGAACAACCGGGAGCGCATCGAGATGAGCCTGCGACTCGCGACCATCCACTGCGATGTGCCCATTCCGTTCGAAATCGAAGCCCTGCGGGTTCAGGAGCCGGAGGCGGAGTCGCTCAAAACTTTGTACAAGGAGCTTGAATTCTTCTCGCATCTGAAGGAGCTGGGACCGTCCGAGGACGTGCGTCCGCGGGACTTTGCACCCCTCGAGACGGCCGACGCGGTGCGCGCATTCGTCGAGTCGGCAGCGCCGGGTGAAGCTCTGTCGATCGCGTTTTCGACCGACCAGAATGAGATCGGTCTGGCCCTGCGCCCAGCCGAGGCCCGCAGTCTTCCCGCCACGCGGTTGCGTGAACTCGATTTCGCGCTGAAAAATCCGGCGTTACCGAAAGCCGCGCACGACTTGAAATCGCTAAAGCTATTTCTACTCAAGCGGGGATTCGAGGCTCAAGGACTGCGGGACGACATTTCGCTTTACGCCTTCCTCCTCGATGCCGATCCCGCAGCCTGCTCGCTCGAAGCAATGGTCGAGCGCCGGCTCGACCTGCGAGCCGGTCCGCGTGCCGATGAGCGCGCGAGTTTCGTTCACGAGTTGAACGAGCGGCTGCGACCCGAGATTGATCGCCGCGGTTTGCGCCAGTTGTACGAAGACATTGAGCTGCCGCTCTCCGGCGTTCTGGCGCGAATGGAGCTCGCCGGAATCCGCATCGACACGACCGAACTCGAACGGCTTTCGTGTCTTATGGACACCGGGATCACCCGGCTGACCCAGGAAATCCACGGGCTTGCGGGCCGGGAGTTCAACGTCTCATCGCCGCAGCAGCTGGGCAAAATCCTGTTCGAAGAAATGGGCTTGCCAGCTCCCGTCCGCTACGGAAAAGGTAAGGTGATTTCGACTGCGGCGGACGTTCTCGAAGCTCTTGCAGCGGATCATGAAATCGTCGGTAAAGTACTAGAATACCGCCAGTTGACGAAGCTGAAGGGGACCTATGTCGACGCGCTGCCGGCCATCATGGATCCGGACACCGGGCGCATCCACACAAGCTTTAACCAGACCGGCGCCGCGACCGGACGGCTATCTTCCTCCAATCCGAACCTGCAGAACATCCCGATCAAAACGGAGCTGGGCCGCGAAATCCGGGCGGCTTTCATCCCGAGGGACGGCTGGAAGCTGGTGGTCGCGGATTACTCGCAGATCGAGCTCCGGCTGCTGGCGCATATGTCGGGCGACCCGGTTCTGATCGATGCATTCCAGCAAGGCGAGGATATCCACACCCGGACGGCCGCCGAGGTGATGGGAGTCCCTCCTATGCTGGTCACGCGCCAGGAGCGGAATAACGCGAAGGCGGTGAACTTCGGGATCGTTTACGGGATCAGCGCCTTCGGTCTCTCCGCAAATCTTGGCATCTCCCGCAAGGAAGCAGAGACTTATATCAAGGCATATTTCGAGCGATATTCCGGGGTGAAGCGGTTCATCGATCAAACAATTGCCACGACGCGCGAAACCGGGATGGCCCGAACGCTCTTCGGGCGGGTGCGCCCGATTCCGGACATGAATAGCCGAAACCCGAACGCCCGCGGATTCGCGGAACGAACCGCCGTGAATTCGCCGATTCAGGGCACGGCAGCGGACCTGATCAAGCTGGCAATGGTGAGGATCGACGAAGCGCTGAAGGGTATGCGCAGCACGCTGTTACTTCAGGTTCATGACGAACTGGTGCTGGAAGCGCCCGAAGAAGAAATCGACGAGGTGAAACAGATCGTGAAGACGAAAATGGAGGGGGTCTACCAGCTCAGCGTGCCGCTTCTGGTCGAAGTCGGCACGGGACTGAACTGGCGCGACGCGAAATAGGAGGAGTTAAACGCTGAACGAACTACCGCAGCCGCAGGTGGATTTAACCTGTGGATTGTTAAACTTAAATCCGGAACCCTCAAGCGTTTCCACATAGTCGACCTGTGCGCCGTCGAGGTACAGAAGACTTGCCTGATCGATGAAACACCTTCAGTCCATCGTAATTGTAGGTTTTATCCAGCATATTCGGAGTGTTCTCGAAAGCCATCGAATAGCTGAAGCCGGAACAACCTCCGCCAACCACCGAAATGCGAAGGCCCGCCGGTTTCGGCTCCTGCGTGTCGAGGATCTCCCGAACCTTTCCAATCGCCGTCTCAGTCAGATTAACCATGTGAACTTTATTCTCCGTTGTGCCGCTCTGATGACAGTATATCAGCGGCTGGCCAGACCGGCCTCTATCCCATAGACGCACTTCACTGCGGCCCGGATTCGCACCAGTAAGGGAAAAACAGCGTCTAAAGAAGTGTGGCCCGAAATCTGCTACTTTCTTCGGCCCGACCGGTTTCTATAGATTGACGGCCGCCGAAACGGGATTCGCTGAAACGGGCGAGTGGCAGTGCACGTCGGACGCATTGTATGGGAACACTGAGCGGCGCTCTTCCCCTTCCTGCGTTCGGTAAAAAAGTCGTTACCAGAACCAGAGTGGATTACGAAAACACTCCCGAAGGCGCGTTGGTGCGCCGTGCTCAGTCCGGCGACGAGTCGGCGTTCCGCGAGATCGTCGAGCGCTATCAGTCGAAGGTCTTCTCGATCATCCACGGCATCGTGCGTCAGCGCAACGACGTCGAAGACATCGCCCAGCAGGTATTCGCCAAGGTTTACTTCTCCATCCGGAATTTCGACTTCCGCAGTTCACTGATCACCTGGATCTACAAGATCACGGTCAACGAGTGCTTCGACTACCTGCGTAAAAAGAAGGTCCGCAAGCTGGTCTACGAAAGCGACATGAGCGAAGACGAGGTCCGGCGGGTCGAGAACAGCGAGCCGGCGTTCGAGCGCTCGGGGCGGGCGGATTCGACTCTCGCCCGGCGCGACTACATCGTCAAGCTCATGGATCGCGTTTCGGACGAAGAGAAGCGGCTCCTCATGCTCAAAGAGGTCGAAGGCTATTCAGTCGAGGAACTCTCGGGTATGCTGGACATGAACGAGAATACAATCAAGGTAAAGCTGTTCCGCGCCCGGCAAAAGCTGGTCAAGGCCGCTCAGCGGCTGGAGCGAGCGCCGGTAGCCGCCAAGTTGTGATTGAAAAGCCGTGAGTGCGAATATGATGCACGACATTGTTATCGATGAGCTCGAAAGACACTTGAGCGGAAACGCTCCCAAGGCGTTTTACGACCATCTTGACGCGTGCGAGGATTGCCGGCAGGAAGTGGCGCAGATGGATGATCTGTCGACGCTGCTTCGGGAATTGCGGTTTTCTCCCGAAGACGCCGCTGCGGAAAACATCTCACTGGCGCCGCTCGGTTTCTATAATCGGGTCGCCTACCGGATTATTGAAGACCAACAGAAAGAAGCATGGGGGCTCTTTGCCCCGGGCGCAGCGTTTTTCCGGCGAATCGCTTTTGCATCTCTGCTGCTGCTCGCCGGTCTCGGCAGCTATCTGGTAAGTCACGAAGCCTCGATGAGCGGTGCGGACGCCATTTCCATCATGGCCCAACACGATCCGGCCGTTGATCACCCGGCGGCTACGGACCGGGACCGGATGCTCGTCACGCTCGCGACCTATCACGAATAGTGGCCAGCTGTTAATATGGCCTCGAATACGGTGACCGCCGCTCTTCCCCGCCCGACCGAAAAAGTCGCCATTGTATCTTTCGTACTCGTGTTTCTCTGCGGAATGACATTAGGCGCTGTTCTCATGAGCGTTACCGGTCACGCCCGACTGCATGGGACACAGCCGCCGGCCTCGGGATTTGCGATGTCCCTGCCCGAGTGGAAGCAGAAGCTCGACCTTTCCGACCAGCAGACCGAGCAGTTGAGGTCCATTCTCGACGACTTTTCGCGGTATTACGACGACGTGCTGGCGGACGGCAACAGCCGCATCATGCAAATCCTCAATCCGGATCAGCGGAAAGAGTTCGAGCAGATGTTAACCGAGCACAAAAAATAGACCTTGAACCGCTAAACTGGTTTACGGTATGCTGCCAGCCTCTGTTGTCGCGCTCGTGGCACTTTTTCTCGCATTCGCGCCTGTGCTTCCGGCGCAGTCTCTCAAAGCGATACATGCCCTGATTTCCCAATCGGAGGACGGCCAGCCGATCGAGAAAGGGCTCACCTTTCAACCGGGTGATTCGGTGTTCTTCAGCGTTCAGGTCGAGAATTACAAGATCGGGCCGACAGGAAAGGTGCAGCTGACGGGACATATTCAGGCCTTCGACGTGAAAGGTACGCCGATCATCACTCAGGACGAAGAGACGATCGGAACCACCGTCAGCGAAGAAGACAAGAACTGGAAACCCAAGCTTCGACTGCAGTTCCAGATCCCCTCGATCGCGCCGCCGGGAAACTATACGGTCAAGTTCGACGTCACCGATCTTCAGACCCACCAGACAACTTCGGACACGGCCGCGTTCCCCGTCGGCGGCAAGGGAGTTGCGCCGGACAATATGCTGGTGATCCGGAATTTCGGCTTCTACCGGACACAGGACGACGAGACTCCGCTAAAGGTGGTGGCGTATCGCGCGGGCGACATGCTCTGGGTGCGTTTCGACATGACCGGCTACAAGTACGGGGAACAGAATGCGATCGACGTGTCGTACGACGTTGCCGTGATGGGGCCGGATGGTAAGCAGTTGTTCGCCCAGGAGGACGCGGCGGTGGAGAAGAACCAGGCGTTCTACCCGCAGCCGTGGGTGCCCGGCGCGTTTAATCTCAGCCTGCAGTCGAATATGACTCCGGCCACTTACACTCTGCTGATTACCGCCCGCGACGGCATCGGGAAACAGATGACGCAGGCTCGCGGGGAGTTTAAGGTCGAATAGCGGCGACGGCCGCTTCGAGCTGATCGAGCGCTCCCGCGAAGAAGTGGTCGGCGGCCTCGATGAACTGGAGTTGTTTCGGTTCGGCGAAACGGGCGAACGCGGCTTCGAGTTCTTCCTTTGGGCCGTGTTCGTCAATCGTGCTCTGGATGAAGTATTTCGGGACAGTGCAGGTCGAGAGGTATTCCGACGATCCTCGGCGTGTGCCAAATCCTACGGCGATCAGGCGTTCCGGCGCGGGGTTGAGGGAACAGCCCATTGAGCACCCCAGCTCCGTAATCACGCGCGCGCCGAAAGAGAATCCGGCCAGAGAATAGGGAAGCTCAGGATAGCGGGCTCGAAGAAAGGCAAGCGCCTCCCGGGCGTCTTCCACTTCTCCGGCGCCGCCCGCGTGAACGCCTTCACTCGCACCGACACCCCGAAAGTTGAATCGCAGCACCACGGCGCCTGAGCGCCGCATTCCGCGGGCGATGCGATAGACGACTTTGTTATGCATCGTGCCGCCGAAAAGCGGATGGGGGTGGCACACCAAACAAGCCTCGACTGGATTCCCGTCTTCCGGTTCAGCACTTTCTGGTTCTTCCAGCAGCGCTTCGAGTTTTCCTGCGGGACCTTCGATGGAATGCGATTCAATCCGGCGCGGCACTCAGTTCGTCCGGAAGTTTATGAACTGCAGATCGAGCCCGAAATCCGAGCCTTTCAGCAGGGCGATCGCCTGCTGCAGAGTATCCCGATCCTTGCCGCTGATACGCACCAGATCACCCTGGATCGCCGCCTGAAGCTTCAGCTTGCTGTCCTTGATCTTCTTTACGATATCTTTAGCTTTCTCGGTGGGGATCCCCGAGGTCAAGGTGACCTCCTGTTTGACGGTGGAACCAGCGGCGGACTGGATCGGACCGTAGGTCAGGTTTTTGATCGGAACCTGCCGCTTGACGAGTTTCAGTTGAAAAATTTCGGTGACGGCCTTCAGCTTGAAGTCATCGGCGCTGGTGAGCGTTACCTTCTTTTCCTTCTCGTTCAGGTCGATGAGAGATTTTGAGTCTTTCAGGTCATAACGGGTCGTAATCTCTTTCATGGCTTGCTGGATGGCGTTGTTCACCTCCGGCATCTCGATTTGAGATACGACGTCGAAGCTGTTATCTGGCATGAATCAGTAAGTATAACGATTACGAGGTGACGCTCCCTGCCGGTCGCCGCTCGGAATTGCCGCGTGTTCCCGCGAGCGCAGAGAGCACCTTCGCGCTGATCTCTTCGATCATCGCGGGGAGCGCGGCATCGAGCGCTACAGTGATCGCGGCGCGCACCTGGTCGGGATCGAGGACGACGACTGATCGCGCAAAGTTGGTTGCGGTTGCGGTTGCCTTCTTTACCGCCGTCGCTCTGAAGCGTCCGATGGCTTCGAGGAGCAGGCTGGCTTCGAACGGTTTTTTCAAGACGCCATCGGCACGCACCCTGGCAACTTCGGCATCATCTACAGGCTCGACCGCGCCGGCGGTCAGGAATACCGGAGCGCCGCCGTTGTTCTTGATGTACTCGCAGAGCTCATAACCGGAAACCTCGGGCATCGAAATATCGGCGATCACCAGGTCGGGCTGCGCATCCTTCAGGCGCAGCATCGCGACGAGGCCGTCGCTGACCGAGATGACTTCGTGCCCCTCGTCCCGCAGGATCCGCTCTCCCATCCGCTGGGCATGCGGACTGTCGTCGGCGAGCAGGATGCGGCTCATTGCGGGGTCGCGGCAGGCGTTGCGCGCGGGAGCTGCAGCGGCGCGCTGCGTCGGCTGGAGGAGTGCGTCTTCTCTCCTTTTTCGGCCGCTTCCTTCTGGGCCTTCTGCGCCTTTTCCACCTGTTTCTTGTATGCCTTCAATTGCTCTTTGGTGGGGGGTGATTGGTCGGCAGCGACGCAGGGGCTGCGGCGGGTGGGGTTGCAGGATCAGCGGCCGCGTCGGCTGGTTTGGTGGCTTCGCCCGCAGCCGCCTTCTGCTCGCCTTCTCCGGCTGCAGGCGCGACACGATTAGCCACAGGCGCGGTGGGGTCTGCGGCCGCAGGCTGGCCGAGTCTGACGTCCTTCGCGCGGTCGATCTCGTCATTGTTGCCAACCGTCGAAATCCCGACATCGCTCACGCCGTCTGACCACCCGCAGCAATAGCGGGAACGCTGACCGGCACGGTCGGCCGCATCGCCTGCATGGCCGGCGCTCCGGTCTTTGCCGCCGAGTAAACGTCCGGATGCGATTCAAACGGGTCGATCACGCGATGAATGATACCCGGACTGCGTGCGATTCTCCATCTCGTACTTCATGCGCACGTAGGCATCTCGGATCGGCCTCGGGCACGGGCTGCTTCAGTGACGACTAACCTGGCTTTCGCATCGTCGACGTGGTCGCTAAGCGGGTAATCGCGGACGATTCGCGCGAGGGCATCGGCTTCCTGCTTTTCAAAACGATCGCCCATGTGCTTGTAGGAGTCGGCCAGCTCCCAAAGCGCCTGGTCGGCCCCGCTGAAGAGCGGGTATTGCCGGCTCACGTAGGCAAGGCGGCTCGCCGCGGCGGGGAAGCTGCCTTTGTGGTGATAGAAGTCGCCGGTCAGGAATTCCTTGTCGGCCAGCACTTCCTGCAGTCTCGCGCAGCATCTGCTGGGCTTGCGGGACGAACTTGGAATTCGGGAACTGCACCATCACCTGGCGGCATTCGTCTTCGGCGCGCTGGCCCTGCTGGTGGTCGCGATCGGCCTTCTCCATCTGCTTGTAGTGGATGTCGCAGATTTTGTACTGCGATTCGGCGGATTCTTCCATGTTGGGATAGAACAGGATGAAGTCCTTGTATTCGGCCTCGGCCTGCGCCAGGCCGTGCGCGCCGCCCTCGCGGATACCAGCTGTCGGCAATGGCGAGCTTCGCCTTGGCCAGATATTCGCTGGTGTCGTAGGTGTTGATCAGCGTGTTCAGCGTGAGGCGCGCGGCTTCGTAGTCGCCGTGCTCGATGTCCTTGATCGCGCTGTCGAACAGCACCTTGTCGGGCTGCAGCGTGTCCTTGGTGATCGGGGTCTCGTACTTCTTGTGGCCAAAAAGGCCGAAGCCGGAAAGCAGGAAGAAGGCCAGAACGCCCACGAGTATGACAAATAATTGATAGCTTCGCTTCATCGGAATCCTTATATGATCTCAAACTGATTTTCAAACCCGGACCGCCGTGGCACTCTCGGCGATCTGTTGCATTTCTCTCACGGTTGCGGCCGGATCGGCACTATGAAACACCGCCGAGCCCGCCACCAGCCAGTCGCATCCGGCCTGTACGATTTCCGCCGTATTCGCCGGACTGACGCCGCCATCGATCTCAATCGCAAAGCCGAGCCGCTGTTCCGTCCGCAGGCGGTCGAGCCGGCGGATCTTGTTCAGGGCATTGGGAATAAACTCCTGCCCTTCGAAACCTGGATTAACGCTCATCACCAGCACGTAATCGGCCAGGTAGAGTATATCTTCGAGGCTCCCGACGGGAGTTGCCGGGTTGAGTACGACGCCGGCCCGCGCGCCCTCTTTCTGGATCATGCGAACCGTGCGATCCAGATGCCGCACAGCCTCATAATGAACCGAAATCTGGTCCGCGCCGGCTTCGATGAAAAGAGGCGCAAAGCGGTCCGGGTCGGTGATCATGAGGTGAAGGTCCAGGGTGAGCTCGGTAGTCTTGCGAATGGATTTCACTACGGGCGGCCCGATGGTCAGGTTCGGCACGAAGTGACCGTCCATGATGTCGACATGGAGCATCTTCGCGCCGCCACGTTCCACCTTGCCGATGTCATCCGCGAGGCGGGCGAAGTCCGCCGAAAGGATGGATGGCACGATTTGAATCATCTACGACGAAAGATCTAATTTTAGCATGGGAAAAAGGTGACCTCCGGGCAACTGGGGCATTATTGAGACGCACACGTCCGGCGTCGTCGCAAGCGCGGTTTGATCGCTGGTCCCCGGAAACGGCGAAATATTCAGATTGACCGCTGACATCGGTTGCAGTATCCGGGTCAGGCGGCCTCCTCCCGGCGGAAATTGCGATCACCTCCGAGATGATGAGCGGCTTGTGGGGCTTTCGTTTCAGCGGTCGAAAAAACGAACTGTTCGGGATTCGTGGCCGGGGCGGCAGTTTTCGATTGGATTGCGGGTTCGGATGCAGCCTCCTGCTGTGAGGCACTGGTCTGAACGGGGGCGGCTCTCTCCTGGGACGCTGCGACCGGGAGCCGGGCTTTGCGTTCGGCCTGCAGGGTCTGGAGCTGGTTCAGCGATTTGTCAAGCGCCCGCTGCAGGCGCTGTTCGTAGAGGGTGAGGTTGACGAAGGATTTTGAATCGTCCCGGAAAACCCTGGCGGCGGTGAGAGCGGCGTGTACCTGCGGGTGTTCGGTCTCGATCTGGCCGGCCGCTTCGAAGTGGCCGAGGGCGTACATGGAGTCTTCGATGGAACGTGCGCGGTTCAGACGCCACTGGGTGTCGCAGAAGGTCTGGGCGTATTGTCTTTCGAGAGGGGTTTCGGGCGCGAGATCTTCGAAGAGCTCTTTGCAGAAGGTATGGTAAGCCTCCATGTCTTCATAAGGCATGACGATAGTGCGGCCGGTGAGTCCGTGGCGTGTGGCGTTCATGGCAGAGCGCTTTTTGCCTTCCTCGGTACGCGGACCGGTGGACTTGGATTTGTGTTCTGCAACGGTAGCTGGTGACATGTTGTAGCGTTTCTCCGATTTCTCTATAACATGCAAAAACGGCGATGGTGCGCAGGTCGAGAGGCAAGTGATTGTATTTAATCGTTAAATTGTTTGGCAAGCCGCGTGACTGAGGGGTCACGCAGAATCGTATTCATCGCCTCAGCACCGCGGTCCCTGCCGCCGAAGAACGTTCCTGCTAATTTGCCGCCGCCTTTTCGATATGGTCTACGACGAGAATCTCGACCGGCCCCTTCCTGCCTTCCAGCTTTAATCCCAATTGGTCCTGAAGAGCCGAGAAAATGGAGGGTCCAGAAGCTCCTGCGAGAGCGCCGTCATTGGGCGGTACATTCTTTTGCGTCTCGTCAGGCGTCCATTCCAGGATGAAATTGAAGGCCCCTTTCAGGCTGGTTTCGTCCAACACCTGCCGCCCTGTGATTCTCGCCAACAGGTCGGCCAGCTTCTGCATGGTGATCCTGGTTGCTTCTATTCAGCCGAGTCCGCCCGAGGTTCTGGCCTCGCCGTCCTCTGCGGCACGGAGCTTCGGTCCGTTCTTGCCTGGCACAAGGGCATAGACTGCCATTTGCCGGGTTTCCCGGTGCAGCGCGAGTTTGAACCGGGCCGCCAACAGGGTCCGCGTCATGAGACGCACCTGCTGCGGCTGGGTATCAGGAGGGAAGGTCGCCTGGATATTGAAACGCCCCGTGGTGAGCCAATCCGGCCCGGCCAGCGCGTATTCCCGGTCGTCAGGGATGCCATACGCCCACAGCGTGACCTTCTTCAGATGTACGTTATCCATCGTGATCCGGCCCGTCGAGGCACGAATGGAACTCCCCCCTCCCCCGGATGTGTTTGGTTTGATCGACGCCACTTCGAACGCCGGTGGCGTCTGCGCGCTGAGAGTAACTGCGAGGAACAGAAGCAGGTTTTTCACGCGTTGTGATAGACGCAGGGGCCGTTCCATTTGTTCGGCGTGGATTTCACCTGGAGGAAGGCAGATTCCCACCGTCAGGAATCCCGGCCCGAGAGGCGGCGGCGAGTCCCGAAGAGGAACTCTTCGCAAGGTATCCCGACTTCGGTCCGACAGACGCGCAAGACGGCTTAGTAGCGATTCAGAACCCGAATCAGTTTTCCGAAGGTCGCTCGGCTCTATCGATGACGATGCCATCCAGGGCCGCCTTTGCTGTTTCCAACCGCAGCCCAAGCTTCTGTTGCATCGCCGTGAACAACGACGGGGCACTGGAATCGCTTGCAATGTCCGAATCGAGCGGGGCGAACTCCATATCGAAGTTGTATTCTCCGGCAAGTCCGGTCCGGTCTATCACCGGATGCTGAGTCGTCAAGAGCAGCAGAAACGCCAGATCACGTATTTCGACTCTTCTTCCAGCAATTTTGTCGAAGACCTCGCCGTTCGGCCCCGCCTCACGCCGAATGCTCAGTATGTGTTTATCTTCCGCTGTCGAAGGTGAGAGCTTCGACCCCTCTTTTGAGAGCATCAGCGCGTAGCCGGACACTTGCTTCGTTTCTCTATGAATAACGAGGCGGAATCGGTCCGCCAGGAGAGCCTGAAGCATCTTCCCCAGGACCGGTGCATCACCCTTCATGAACTGATCAAGCGTATATCCGGGCGTTCCATCAGGAATCTTTGCGTCGATAGTAAACCGCTCCGACCGAATCCACGAAGGGCCGCCGGTCAGCAGATCGCCGAAGCTGGCATAGGAGCAGCCCCAGACTTTGTTATATCCGTAAGCCCAGGTAATCAATTTAGGCTGTCGTTGTAACACTGAAGTGACTGCCATCGACCCCTGGGAAGCCTCCGTCGCAGCCCTGTCCTGCCCCACCTGACGCGTTGGTGCCACGACCGCCACCAGCGGGAACAGCGCCGGCAGCTTTGACAGACGCTACTTCGAAGGCCTCGGACGTTCGAGTCTGCGGCATCGCGACAAGGGTGAGAACGGCTATGGTCACTACCAGCCTCGGCAGGGTTCTCATGGTTACATATATTAACCGGGTCTCACTCGCGATCAACGACGAAGTAGCGATCCGGGGTGTTCGACGCGCGGGTCGCTGCCAAACTCGTTTTTGCTCAAACTGCGCTGCTACCGGGCGTGGCTGCTGCGATTACGGTGACGGTTCTCGGGTCTCCACGCCCGCCGGCAGTCCAACGAAGCGAGTGCGGACGATCATCGGAAGTTCAGGTACCCATTCGGAACGGCAACTCTCCAACCAGTGGAGCAAATCAGTTCGCCGCAGGTTTTTCAACGCTCTCGATTGTGATGACGTCCGCGGGAGCCCGAGAGCTTTCCATCTTCAGACCAAGCCGATCAAAAATCTGGTAGAGCGTCGGCCGCGCCGGATCGGCGAATGCAAGGTCTTCCGCGTCGGCTCTGTTCCCGGCGGACGCGGCGGACGTGGACGCATTGGTACCCATCCTTCGGTATCGATATCGTAGAGGCCCTGGAGGCCGGTGCGGTCGAGCAATGGATGGTCGGTGTAGTTGGAAACGTCGACAACGATCTGCTGAATCGTGGCTGCTTTGGTGTGGATGCCTCGACCCTGTCCGGCCCCGCCTGTATGGCACTGCGACGGGTCCTCATCGCAATCCTTTGGCTGCAGTTTCGACTGCTGCAGTTTCGGGCCGTTCTTCGCGATGGTGAGCAAGTAGACAGGCTGCTCCTGCGTTTCGCGCCGCGCCTTGAGCTTGAAATAGTTCGCGAGGAGATCCTGCAGCATGCCGCGCAGTTTCTCGTCGCGCTCCCTGGGGCTGAGACCTTTCGTTACATCGGTGTCGGATTTGGCGTCGATGTCGAATAGGGAATCGGGCGAACGCAGCCATGGCGGTCCGCCGGTGATCTGCTCACCCTGGAAGGGAACGTTCCAGGCGAAGGCAATCACGATGAGTAGTGGAACATTGACCGATTTGAATTCTCCACCTGGCAGGAATTGCGGAAGCGTGCCGCCACGATCGCCCTGCGGGTGAGGCTTGATAGAGACAGTGTCGTATTTGCCAGTTGATTGCGCGCGCAAAAGAGGCGTAACGTTTAACGTACCGATCACGATGGGCGCGCCTATGGCGATGAGCGCAGCGGCAGTCAGCACCAGCTTACGCCCGGCGCGGAGCTTTTTACCGACGCGATTTTTCATGATGACCTCGATTCTTCTTGCAATACTGGCTCCGGCAATGCCGGGTGCGCAGGCAAGCGGAGATTGCACGTATTGCTTGCAGATCTGCACGATTAGTTGCGCGTAGTTCTTCGGGTCGGCTCCCTCCGAGAGGACCGCTTCATCGCAGGCGAGTTCCCGCTCCTCCACGAGACGAGCACCAATCCACCAGACCATGGGATGAAACCAGAACAGGGCTTCGACGATCATGTGGATCAAAGCCGTCAAGTTGTCGCGTCTCCTGAGGTGGCAGATCTCGTGGACGAGGAGAGCGTGGAACTGGGCGGCGCTCAATGTTTCCAGCAATCCCTCCGGCACAATCAGAACCGGATCACGCCACCCGAAGACACCGGGCTCGAACAGTTCCCCTGATACACGCACCTCGATGGGTGCGGCGATCCCCGCAAGTGCACTCGATTGCACAGCTGACCGCAGACGCCACCACGAGCGCACTCGATAAAGTCGCGACGCCGGCGAATCCGCAGCCCCAAACGGCAAACGCCGCGATTGATATCCAGTCACTCTGAGGCGTTTGCCTCGGCTCTTCATTCCGAGTGATCGGAAACGGCGTGGTGGCGAAGTTCGACGGCTCGCGTCACTGGCGCGGAGACGGGCATCGGCCTTGCCTCGTGATGAAACTGGCTGCCAACCGCCATAAGCAGGGCGAAGGGCATCAGAAATTTGGCCGAAGCAGCGAGCCCAGATGCCATACCGGACCTGTGCCCGGTGCATGCGAAACGCGAGCGTGAGTAGTGCGGCTACCGCGGCGAACGCGGTCGACTGCCACAGGTGGTTGATCAAATGACCCATCATCTGGTTTCCGGGCCTCCTGAGTTCCTTTGCAGATTCGATCCGGTCGATGGTCTTTTCGAATTCGCGAATGTCTTCGCGCGTGAGTTTTCCGGCTTCGGCGAGTTGCGCCATCATCGGCAGCGCGCGGCCCCCGAAGAAGCTGAGGATTTCATCCAGCAGACGATGGCGGGTGGCATCACGCGAGATCAGCGGTTCAAAAACGTGCGCGTTTCCGATCTTCTTGTACGCGGCGCAGAGCCTTCTTGCGTCTCGAGCCGGTACACAGTTGTCTGAACGGTTGTATAGGCCGGACGCGGCTTCGGGAAAGCTTCCTGGATTTCGCGGATGGAGGCCTTTCCGAGACTCCAGAGATATTCGAGAATCTGCAGTTCGAGCTTTGTGAGTTTCGGCCGAGGCATGGATTTACTCCGTTGCGTCCAAATTACTATTTCATAGTAGACCGTGTCAAGGGTACAAAAATTGAGCCAGGCGACAGAGCCCTGAGCTTGTGGACGACGGCAATCACGTTGTCGTCACCGCGCATGGCATCCCTCGCACGGCAGCCGACAGTTTTTCAACTTAGAGAGAGCATCGAGAACTCGAATCTCTAATGAGAGCTCGACGATGACACTGATGATCTATCGCGACTAATGGCGAAGTGGCGATCTAAGAAGCTTCGGGCCCACCAGTAATCGCCAAGATCCCGCCTTCCCGACAACGCTGGCTCCAGCCAGGCATGCGGCTGATCGACAACTCTGTTTCGAGAGAGAACCCGAAACCCGATTGAGCGGCTCGGTCTCCAACCCGGGCGCGATGCAGGCGCAATCCGCAGTCCGGCTTACCGAACCGGAAAGGCACTCGGATTCGAAGTCGCCGGGTTCACGATCGCATCGCTTGTCGGGTCAGTCGAAGGCTTCCTGCCTTCGCTCCGTTTACCTTCAGGACATACGCTGTGATGTCGAGGATTTATTCATCTGCCACGGCGTAAATTTTCCTCTCGAGTTCGACCGGTCCGATCCCATATCGTCGGGGCGCCGTGATTATATACTTGAGCCCATGAAAGGTCCGGTATTGTTCCTGTCGTTAGTGTGCGTGATGTTTGTCGCCGGGGCTTCGCTGGCCACCAACGCCAAAGCGCAGCCGCAAGGCAAGGCCAAGGCGAGGCCCACACAGGTCAAGGTAACCACGCTGGGGAGCGGCCTCTCGCATCCGTGGAGTCTTGCGTTTCTGCCTGGCGGCGACATGCTGGTCACGGAGCGCAGCGGAAAGCTGCGGCTGATGCATGACGGAGTTCTCGATCCGGAACCCATCGCGGGTGTGCCCACGGTGCACGCGGTTCGTTTGTCCGGCCTGATGGAAGTGCTTCCGCATCCGAAATTCGCCGAGAATCACCTGCTTTACCTCACGTACACAAAAGACATCACGGACAAACTGGTTGCCACCACCCTGGCGCGCGGACGCCTCGACGGACATAAGCTCGTCGACGTGAAAGACCTCCTGGTCTGCGATTCATGGGCGGGTGACGGAGGCTCCGGCTCGCGCCTGGCATGGGGCGCCGATGGCATGCTCTACATGACCACAGGAGCTTCGAATGGCAATGCCGCTCAGGAACTCACCAGTCTGCGCGGGAAGATCCTGCGGCTTCGCGAGGATGGTACGCCGGGGGCGGGGAATCCATTTGCAGGCACACCAGGGGCCAGGGCGGAAATCTTTTCCATGGGACATCGCAACTCGCTGGGGCTTGCGTTCAATCCGGTCACGGGAGATTTGTGGAACAACGAAAACGGGCCTTATGGAGGCGATGAAATCAACATCATTAAAGCCGGCGGTAACTATGGCTGGCCCAAGGTAAGTTTCGGGCGCGACTATTCCGGTCCCAAGATAGAAAGCTTCGGCGAGGGGATGATCGGGCCGATTGTGTTCTGGGCTCCGTCGATCGCGCCATCCGGTATGGCCTTCTATACCGGTGATCGCTTCCCGGAATGGAAGAATAACGTCCTGGTCGGAGCGTTGCTGGGCGGCGCCGTGCAGGGAGTGGGCCATCTCGAGCGGATTATCTTCAATCAGAACTGGGATGAGACCGGCAGGCAGTCGCTGCTTACGGATCTGAAGCAGCGGATTCGCGATGTACGCCAGGGTCCTGATGGTCTGGTATATGTCTTGACCGATGAGGAGAACGGCGCGCTGATGCGTCTCGAGCCGGCCCTATAGGATGGTTCGAGGTTTTTCGGTCTTACTTGCTGCCGCGGCGATATTAAGTGCGCAGAGTCGAGACGGCGGCCCCGAAGTTGCCAAAGGCTTGCCTCCGCCGCGCACTGCGGACGGGCACATCGATTTCTCCGGCGTCTATCACGCGCCCGGTTACGGGCCGAGCGATCCACCCATCAAGAACGGGGAGACCATCGCGCGCAATATCGCTCGGGATCTCAAGCCCTCGGATGTTCCGATGCTGCCGTCAGCGATCGAACTGATGCGTCAACGCAATGCGACAAACAGCAAGGACGACCCGGAAGGCTTGTGTTTGCCGATGGGAACCCCTCGTAAGGACCCCTATCCCTGGAAAATTGTGCAGACCCCGCAGCTGTTCCTTATTCTCTACGAGGGCAACGTGCATAGCTTCCGGCAGGTTTTCATCGACGGACGGCCGCATGACCCCAAAATCGAGGAAACCTGGTGGGGCGATTCGACAGGGCGCTGGGACGGCGATGCGCTTGTAGTCGATACAGTCGGACTGAACGATAAGGCCTGGCTCGACCTGGTAGGGCATCCGAGAACGAGTCAGGCGCACATCATCGAACGCTTCATGCGACCTGAGCTGGGGCGAGTTAATATCGAAATCACGATCGACGATCCCGGTGCTTACTCAAGGCCATGGAAAGTTCTGGAATCGGCCCAGCTCGCTCCCGGCTGGGAGCTGACTGAGTATATCTGCAACGAAAATAATCGTGACGCGCAGCACCTGGTCGGCAAGTAAGCACGGCTCGCCTGCGGCCACCATTGAACCACAGCGCGAATACCAACGGATACCCATGAGCCACGGTTAACGCCGAACTGCCGATCCAAAGGTTCGCAATCGCGCCCCGTACGACCAGCTCGGCACTTGCCGACAAGCCGGAACCTGTTCCCGAACTGACGAACAGACCTGTAGGGGACACGGCTGCCGCACAGGTCAGGGGGCAGATAAATCTGAACGCCCTGCTGTTTCCTTCGGTCTTAGTTGTTGAAGGTGACCGCGACCCTGACCCAAAGCACCGAGCAATCCCGCGAGTTACGATTCACGGAATTTGTGGAAAGGCAATCGCGTTTTGTTTTTAAAGTCGCATGGGCAGTCCTGCGCAACGCGCAGGATGCCGAAGATGCTGTGCAGGAAGTGTTTCTGAAGCTTTATCAGAATGACGCCTGGGAAACGATGTGTGACGAACGGGCCTTCCTTGCGTGTTCAACATGGCGTCTGGCCTTGAGCAGAGCTCGGAGACGGCGGAATATCGGTCCGCAACAGGATTCCCGCGAAAGGCAGCCCGACCCGGAGCAGGCCCTCCTCGCCAGTGATTGGACCGCCCTCGTTCATCGGCTGATGGATACGTTGCCGGAGGATTTGCGCCTGCCGCTCGCTCTTTCCGCCGTTGATGAATTGAGCTCCCCGGAGGTTGCGGTCGTGATGGGAATCCCGGAAGGCACCGTGCGCACCCGGATTATGCGTGCCCGGCAGATCTTGAAAGAAAAGCTGGCCAAATATGACGTGGAAAATGCTAAATGACAGATGAACATCCCGATAGACTCGACCTGATTCTCAATGCGGCGATACGCGATTACTCGAATGCCGAGCCGCGGGCAGGTCTCGAAGCGAGGATTCTACGGCAGGTTCAAACGAGGCCCAACAGGCGTTTTGCCTGGGGGTCCGGGTGGGCATTGGTTATGACGGCAATCGCCCTGATCGTGCTGATCGCAATGCCGGCACGGCGCGTGGCACCGCCTCGGGTCGCGGTTTTGCCGCCCCCTGTTCCGCAAGCCGCTCAGGCTGTAATCCCCGCACCACTGATCCCCGAGCGACTAATACCCGAGTCACTATTACCCGAGCCACATCCGCGACAGCGAACTTCGGGGCACCGGTCGGTTCGCCGCAGCAAAGAGCCCGAACCTCTTCCGCTGACCGCCGGGGAGCGAGCCCTGTTGCGTCTGGTTCAGGAACAGCCGGAGGAAGCCGTGGCTGTTCTCTCTCAACCAGTTCAGTTGGAAGCACTCACAATCAAACCGCTGCAGATCGAGGAATTGCAATAAGGGTAAAGGAGCAACATGCCAAAGACCATGAAGTTCGTACTGATCGCGCTGGCTGCAACACTGTCTGGAAGCTTGTCTTTCGCTCAGTCACAGGAAGCGAAAACGGAAGAATCGACGAAATATGTTCATCTGGACTTTACCATCAAAGAACTCGACAACGGAAAAATCGTCACGACGCGCACCTATTCCACTATTTCCAGCGCGGGGCCGGGCGGCGGCTGTTCGATTCGCACAGGTGACAAGATTCCCGTCCAGAGCGATAAGGGAAGCACGACCTATTTAGACGTAGGCGTCAACATCGATTGCAACTCCCTCAGACTCGCAGGAAATCAGTTAGCGATCCATGTCACGGCCGACATTTCGACTCAGGTTCCTGACGGCTCGAAGGAAGGATTGCCCGTAATTCGGCAGAATCGGTGGAATTCTTCCGTAATTGTCCCGGTGGGGAAGGTGACGACGCTCTTTTCGTTTGACGGAACTGCTACGAAGCGGCAAACACAGCTCGATTTAACAGCAACGTCAATTCCGTGAGTGAGGGTTAAATTTCAGGGGTCGCACACAAGCGAGTGAATTCATCGGAAGTTCAGGAACCCATTCAGAACGACTCCTACCTGGTGCGGGAGATTGGCAACAGGACCAGCCCTCTTCAGTAGCGTGCTGGTTTTCTGATGGTTGGGCCACGGTGCCAACGACCAGAAGGTCAATAGAGACCTTCTCCGACCGGAATTTCAAGCCAGGCCGCTCCTGCACATCCGTAAAGATAGACGCTCCCTACCTTGGGCAAGGATGAGGCGCGCAGCACGAATAGCCCTGGCGGATTCTCGCTGTGTCACTGTTCCGCGTGGTTCTTCTCGCGGGGTTGACCGTCGATCGGACCAGACGATGCTTTCGGGTGAAGCGGCATCTGTGCTTTGGCATATACTACTTGCGTCGCGAAGACTTTTCCGAGCGAGGATTCAGGCATGCGAAACGCGAGGATGGTTCTTATAATTGCGGCGACCGCCGGTCTGGCGGCCAGCTCGGCTTCAGCTCAGCAGACTGCCAGCGCGGTGGCATCCCCGACCGTCGGCGGGACGCGGCGGAGACCCGAACCGGTGCGCGGCGCCGAGCCGGAATGGGCACCGGGAACTACAAGTCGCCGGAGCAACTGCCGGATGGGCGGGTCACGTTCCGCATCTGCGCACCGGACGCGACCACCGTTACGCTCGGCAGCAGCGACAACGAAGATATCGCGCCCAACTCTTTCACCGGCGGCAGAGGCAGGCCGATGACCAAAGACGACAAAGGCCTGTGGAGCGTGACGACGCCCAATCCGCTGGCGCCGAATACCTACCGCTACTTCTTCTTCGTCGATGGCGTGCGCGTGCCAGACCCTGCGGCGCGGGAGTTTTCGCTCGAACGCTTCGAACGTCGACTCGCTCGTCGAGGTCACCGGTCCGGCCGAGGATTTCGAGGCGTGGCACAACAATATTCCGCACGGCAGCGTGGCTACGGTCGAATACTGGTCGGAACCCCTCGGCGTCGTGCGGCGCATGCATGTGTACACGCCGCCGGGTTATGAGAAGAACAACAAGGCATTCCCGGTGCTTGTACCTGGTGCATGGCGCCGGAGACAGCGACGACAGCTGGACATCGGTCGGCCGAGCCAACAACATCCTCGATAATCTGATCGCGGCGGGCAAGGCAAAACCGATGATCGTGGTGATGCCGAACGGTCATACGCCGGAACGTCCGAACGGCGGCGGCGCCAACATACTTCAGAACACCGATTTCGGCGACGACTTGCTGAAAGTGGTGATCCCTTACATCGACGCCAACTACCGCACGATCGCGAATGCCGATAACCGCGCGATGGCCGGTCTCTCCATGGGCGGCGCGCACACCATCCAGAACGGCCTGCCGCATCCCGAGGTGTTCCACTACATCGGAATCTTCTCGATTACCGGCGGCGGCGAGGCCTACGAGAGGCCCACGATGCGGCGCTGAAGCAGGCGGCGAAGTCGATGAAGCTGGTCTACTATGCCTACGGAAGCCAGGATCCGGTCGTGCGCACGCCGGAACAACTGAAGGGCACGCTGAGCAAGTACGCGATCAAGCTCACGTTGCACGAGACGGGCGGCGGACATACCTGGATCAACTGGCGCGAGTATCTGAACGACTTCGCACCGCGGCTGTTCCGGTAACGGCGATCGCTCTCAGCGGCCTTGGCGCCTCTGGAAGGTCTCGGACTTTTGGGCAGGATGCCGAAGCGCCGGTCATTGGCTGCTACGCGCTTCGCCACCGCTTCCATAGTGGTTTCGAAATCTTCGTGAGTCGAATCGATGAAAAGCCACTTTCGGCAGGACCTCATGCGGCCTCAGCGCCGGGAACTGGGCCTGGATGGAGGGATGATGTTCGTAATCCGTACAGACCAGAACCCCGTGCCAGTTCCAGCGACCGGATTTCGTTGGTTCAACGAGCAGCAGCATCTGCCGCTCAAAGAGATACGCCGCGAGCCCGCCGAACATTCTCCTTGTGAAAAAGGTCGGGTGCTCACAAAAGTCGTCGAGAATCCACTCGTGTTCGAACGTCTTCATGTTTTTCAGGAACACGCGCAAAACGCGTCGCGTCGCAGGACCGCGCCGGTTCGGCATGTACTGTTCTGCAACGTACTGCTGGTCGCTCGCCTGTTATGACCTCCTGGGTCCTTTAACATTCCCGCACGACGCCGGCCGCTCCGGTTGATAAGCTGTTCACCATGCGAGTGGATCATTTTTCCGTCCTGCTGATTGTGGCCGCGGCGCCGGCGCTTTTGGCTCAAACCACGCCCGGCGCAGCACAAAAGGTCATGATGCCCGAGGATCTGTTCCGGCGCAACATCGGTACGAAAGAGCAGATGGATAAACAATTCCCGCCCTTCAAGATCGCGGGAAATCTCTACTACGTGGGTACCGAAAGCCTGGCTTCGTTTCTGATCGTGACGCCAGACGGCGACATCCTCATCAACAGCGACTACGAGCGCAACGTGCCCACCATCAAGGACTCGGTCGAAAAGCTCGGCTTCCACTTCAACGACATCAAAATCCTGCTCGGCAGCCATGCCCATGCTGACCATATGGAAGGCGATGCGATGGTCAAGGAGTTGACCGGCGCCAAACTGATGGCTATGCAGGAAGACATCCCCGCGCTGCTGAAAATCACGCCGGAAGGAAAGCCGCAGGTGGTTGACCGCGTCCTGCACGATGGCGACGAAGTAAGCCTCGGCGGTACGACGCTCGTTGCGCATCTTACTCCCGGTCACACCAGAGGCTGCACCTCCTGGAGCACGAAAATTCAGGATGGCGGCAAGTCTTACAACGTGGTCATCATCGGCAGCCTTGGCGTGAATCCCGGATACCAGTTGGTGAATAACAAAGATGTGCCGCACATAGCGGACGAATACATGCACAGTTTCGCGCTGCTGCGGAGCCTTCCCTGCGATATCCCGCTCGGCTCCCATCCCGGCATGTTTAGTATGGCCGAGAAATACGCGAAGCTCGGCAAGAGCGCGACCAATCCGTTTATCGATCCCGAGGGTTATCGGAAGGAGATCGATGTCAATGAAACTGCCTTCAACAACCGGCGTGCGGAACAGATGAAAGCCGCTGAGGCGAAATAGCGCTCTACTGCCCGCTGAGGCGCGCGGCTCGGTTTGATATGGGAGCGCCATTGCGGCTACCAGACCTTACAAGCCTTCTCCCGCACCATAGGCTGTCCCAGCTTGCACGAGAAAGCCTGCTGGAATTGCGGCATGTTCGACACCACTCCGTTGATGCGATATTCGTCCGGCGAGTGCGAGTCCGTAATCGCGCTGACCCGCAGGTTCTCCGGCCGCTCATTGCCGCAGGCCCACTGCGCCATCCCGATAAAGAACCGCTGATCGGGAGTCAGGCCGTCGACCGGCGGCAGATCCTTCCCCTTATTCGCGGCCTTCCACGCGATGTACGCAAGCAACTGACCGCCGAGATCCGCCACGTTCTCTCCCAGCGTCAGGTTGCCGTTCATCTTGATGTCGTCCACCACCGTGAACTGCGAGTATTCATCGCGCACGCAATCCACCAGCTTCTGAAACTCGGCCGCGTCGCTCTTCGTCCACCAGTCGCGCAGATTGCCTTTCGCGTCGAACTGACGCCCTTCGTCGTCGAAGCCGTGTGTCAGTTCATGGCCCATGGTGCCTCCGGTATTGCCGTAGTTCGGCGCGTCGTCCATCTTCGGATCGAAAAGCGGCGGCTGCAGAACGCCCGCGGGAAAGTTGATGTCGTTCATCTGCGGGTCGTAATAAGCGTTCACGGTAGGCGGCGATATGTTGCCATTCGGTGCGGTCCACGGGCTTGCCGATCTTGTTCAGTTCGCGATGCGACTCGAACGCGACCGCGCGGTCGATATCGCCGGGAAAGTCGTCGCGCTTGATATCGACGGAGCTGTAGTCGCGCCACTTGTCCGGGTAGCCGATCTTGTTGGTGATGCCGTGCAGCTTCACCAGCGCCTGCTTCTTCGTCTCCGGGCTCATCCACGACAGATTCTCGATCTCGCTCTGCATCGCCGCTTCGATCTGCTTCGTCATCGCAAGCGCGCGCGCTTTGGTCTCGGGCGTGAAGGTCTTCTCCACAAATACCTGCCCCAGCGCTTCTCCCAGGTTGTGATCGACCAGTTGCACGCAGCGCTTCCAGCGCGGCTGCATCGTCGGCACCCCGCGCAGATAGTGGTTGAAGAACTCGAAGTCGGCCTGAACGAACTGCGAGGACAGAAAGCGGGCTTTGGCATGAATCAGATGCCAGCGCAGATAGGTCTTCAGATCGGCAAGAGAGTCGGTCTTGAGCTGAGTCTCTAAGGCGCGATAAAAGGCGGGCTGGGTCACATTGATCTGGCGCGCCGGCGGCATTCCGATGGCCTTGAAGTAGACGTCCCAGCGGAATGACGGCGTCAGCTTCTGCAGTTCGGCCGGCGTCATCTTATGAAACAGCTTGTAGGGATCGCGCTCCTCTACCCGGGTGAGCGAGGCATTGGCCAGCGCGGTCTCGATGCCGCATGACGGCTTTTCGCGTTCGCTGCGGCCGCTTCCGGCGAATCGCCCAGAAGCTGGAGCATCTGCGCGACATGCTCCACATACTTTTCGCGAATCTCCACCGATTTCGCGTCGGTCTTCGTATAGTAGTCGCGGTCGGGCAGTCCGAGGCCTCCCGCATCCGCAAACGCAATCACCTGCGAGGAATTCGCAAAATCCTGGCTGGAGCCGAAGTCGAACAGCATGCTGCTCGCATAGAGAGTGAGGTGCTGTTCTGCGAGAAAGGCCGGCAGGTCGTTGAGAGATTTCAGCGCGTCGATCTGCCGCAGCGCGGCTTCGATCGGCTTCGCCCCGGCCGCGTCGACCGCCGCTTCGTTCATGCAGGCATAGAACAGATCGCCGATCTTCTGCTGATTGGGTGTGCGCGCGGCATCGGTCTTCCCGGCCTGAAGCAGCAGGCCCCAGAGATAGAGCTGGTTCTCATAAGTGAGCTTGCCGTAGACGTCCCACCGGGCTGGTCCGGCGGTATGGGATTGTCCTTGATCCACGTCCCGCAGGCGTACTGATAGAAGTTGTCGCAAGGCTGCACGGAGCGGTCCATCGCCTTAAGGTCCAGGCTCGACGTGTAAGGAAGGGAATTGAGCGGTTCCTGCGCCAATAAAGGGCGGGAGCGCGAGCAGAAAAACAATCGTGAGCGGCCGCATGATCCGTTGTAACATCACGCGGGGTCTTGAGGCGATGCTCATAGAATGAGATCAAGCCGCAATGTCGAAAGCGCAAGCGCCGCCGGACGCGGCGCCGAACACCGGAGGAGCCCACGCATCCAGCCGCGCTTCGGCGGCCCGGACTTGCGCGCTGCTCATGCAAAGCGAAGGCCGGCGGACACGGCGCGAACACCGGAGGAGCCACCGTCCAGCTGCGCTCCGGCGGCCCGGACTTGCGCGTTCTCCTCAAAGAGCCTCAGGCAATCCCAGAACCGCCGTTGTCCGTCCCGATTCTCGTGGAGTACGATCCGCGCTGGCCGGAGTTGTTCGCGCGTGAAGCCGGCAGGATTCAGTCCGTGCTCGGCGCCCGTGCGCTGGGCGTGGAACACGCGGGTTCGACGTCGGTTCCGGGGCTCGCGGCGAAACCGGTGATCGATCTGGTGCTGGTTGTCGCCGATTCGGCGGATGAAGATGCCTGGCTGCCCGCACTCGAGTCCGCCGGCTATGTGCTTCGGATTCGTGAACCGGAGTGGCACCAGCACCGGATGCTTAAAGGTCCGGACACGGACATCAACCTGCACGTCTTCTCAGCCGGCTGCGCGGGAAGTGGAGCGCATGCTGATGTTCCGGGATTGGCTTCGCGCCAGCCCCGCTGATCGCGATCTGTACGAACGCACCAAACTGGCGCTGGCCCGCAACGAGTGGAAGTGCGTCCAGGATTACGCCGATGCGAAGACCGCCGTCATCGGAGAGATCATTGCTCGATCTGGCGCTCGACGCACATGAAGCGTATCCATCCTGCGCGGCGTCGGTTGTGCTCATCGCAATTCTGCTGATCCTCCAGTTCACGCCTCGTAACAAAGTGGTACGCCACCCGGCTGTCCGATAACTGGACCGAAGCGGACGGCGACATCCTCATCGTCCTCGCGGCAGAAGAGGAAGCGCCAAACATAATCGGACTGTCTTCTTACTGGCGCTGCGTTTACGCCATACGCGCGTGGCGCTCGGGCCACTTCCATGCCCTCGTGGTGAGCGGCGGACCGCAGCCCGGCACCGATGAGCCGCGAGCAGTCGTGATGGGACGTTTTCTTGAGTCGAACGGGATCCCCCACGACAAAATCTTCCTTGAGCCGCGATCCGAAAGCACGCGCGAGAACGCCATTTTCACCGCTCAAATGCTTACAGGCTGGCCGGGAAAGAAGGTGCTTCTGACCAGCGACTATCATGTCTTCCGCGCCCGGCGCGCATTCGAGGCAGCAGGCCTGGCCGTAGTCCCGCGCCCGGTCCCAGACGTTCTCAAACAATACAACTCGCCCTGGAACCGCGAATACTGCGTCGTCACACTGGCCGCGGAAACAGGAAAGATAGTGGGCTACTGGTGGAAGGGATGGCTGACAATGCCCGGGCGGCCGGTGGCATCTTCGGACTCGGCGCGACCCTCAGAAGCGCAAGGGCCGCCGGACGTGGCGCCAAAGAGTGGAGGAACCCACCCGTCCAGCCGCGATTCGGCGGCCATAACTTGCGCGTGTTCCTCAAAAGCGTAAGTAGTCCAGTCGGGCGAGCTTCTTAATGGATCCGCACCAGCCTGTCTCCCTGGAACGCCCCGACATAAATCGATCCACCCACCTGCAAAGCAACCGAAACGCCCGCAATAATATTCCCCTTCCCCGCCGAATCGAAGACAGTCTTCGCCGTCCACTTCGCTGGATCGAGTTCCGCGATGCCGAAGCCCTGAATGCATGGCATCACCGCTACCGGCGGGACAATCGCCGCGAGCGCCCTTCACGCCCGCTGCGAGGATCTGACCTTTATCCGTCCAGCGTGATGTTGTCCGGCATGAAGTCGAGCTTCACCACCCCGGCATCCGCCCCCTTCTTCAGGTCGTACTTATGCACCGAGAGGTTCGTCCAGGCGTTGTAGTACATAAACCGCCCATTGGGGCTCACGAGCACTCCGTTGGGATATCCCTGACGCGTGCCGGGAAGTTCCGCTTCCGGCCGTCCCGGAGTCCAACGACAACGAAGCCGCTCGGCTGTCCGCTGATGACGTTGCCGCCGGTCGCGGGCATCAATGCGGTCGGATGCGTCGCGATGAATCCACCGTCTGAAGTGATCGCGACGTCGTTGAACTCCTTCGTCGGTCGGGAACGCAGCCGTGCCAGGCCAGTGCTCCAGGTATCTCCGGCCGGCTTCACTTCGTACATTTCGATCGACTGCCGACCGCCATGATTGACGACATAGAGCCGGGTCGCGCCTTTGACTTTCTTTCGCCAGCGAAATCCCGTGCGGAACGAGAGCCTCGCCAATCGGCCCCGGGCACTTCGGATCGCCCCAATCCTTCTTCGGTTCGCTCGTGATCGCGATCTTGCCGTAGCTCTTCTTCGCGAGATTGAAAAGCACAAGCCCGGCGCCGGTGCCGCCGCGGCCATTCACGAACTGGCTTACGATCAGGTAATTCCCGTCCGGTGTGAGTTCAAGGTCTTCTGGCGAGCGGGTGCCGCACAGGATCTCGACGTCACCATGCAACCCGCACGCAACCGGCGGCGGGCCCTGCGGGTGGCTGCTGCGCTTGCAGCTGTTGAACCGGTAAGATTCCCGACAGTACGAAAACAAGAGGCAGTATCAGTTTCATCGAGATCAGTTCTCCGTGGCCGGAGCTGCCGGCCGCTGTTGACGATTGGGTTGTGCCGTCGGGAGACTCAGACCCACTAGTTCCGCACCCTCGCGTCCCGAAACCGTCACCACAATAAACTGGCGTCCCTCGATCATATAGGTCATCGGCAGGCCGGTCTCGTTCCCGGGAAGCGTCATCTGATAAACGGTCTCGCCAGTCTTCTTGTTCAAAGCGCGGAAGCCCGGTCCCGCCGCGCCTTCGCCCGCGAACAGAAGGGTCTTCGTAATCATGATCGGCGCGCGGTCGGGAGCCCCGACCTTGCTCAGGTCTACGCCTTTTAATGCCGGATTGCTTTTCAATGCGGCGCTGGCTTCGCCGTTAGGAACCATCCAGACGTGATCGCCCGTGTTCAGGTCTATCGCGGTAATGCGGCCGTAAGGAGGCTTCACCAGCGGCACACCCAGCGGGCGCGGGACAGGCACGGCGCGGGCGATAAAGTCCTCGTCCGAGCGCGCCGCGTCGTGCGTCAGCGAAAGGACGCTCGGATTCGTCACCGAGGGCACGTAGAGAATTCCGGTTTCCGGATCCGCACCCGCGCCTTGCCAGTTTGCGCCGCCGGTCGAGTTCGGCAGTGAGAGCACACCTTTTTTGCCATTGGAATCGAACACAATTGGCGGCGTATAAATCGGGCCCATTTTGAAATCGGAAGCCATTTTCAGGGCTTCGGCTTTAATTTCGGGAGTAAAATCGGCCAGATCGTTTTCCGTAAAACCCTGGCGGTCGAAGGGAGCAGGCTTGCTGGGGAAAGGTTGCGTCGCAGACGTCTTCTCGCCGGGAACGTCGGACTGCGGCACCGGTCTCTCTTCCACAGGCCACACCGGCTTGCCGTTGGTCCGGTCGAGAACCCAGGTGAATGCCTGTTTGGTGACCTGCGCAATGGCTTTGATTTTTCGTCCGTCTACGGTGACATCGACGAGCACGGGCGCCGCCGGAAGATCCCAGTCCCAGATGCCGTGATGAACCACCTGGAAGTGCCAGACACGCTTGCCCGTTTTGGCGTCGAGGCACACCATGCTTTCGTCAAAGAGGTCGTTGCCGGGCCGGTGACCGCCGTAGAAATCGCCGGTCGGAGTCTCGACGGGCAGATAGACATAGCCCAGTTCGAGATCAGCGCTCATGGGCGCCCAAACGGCGGTGTTGCCCGTGTATTTCCAGGAGCCTTTCTCCCAGGTTTCGTTGCCGAATTCGCCTGCCTGCGGGATCGGTATGGAAGGTCCAGATGCGTTTGCCGGTTCGCACATCGAACCCGCGTACGTAGCCCGGGAACGTTGTTCATGGAGGGCGGCGCCGAACCCGTCGCGGGTGTCCCCAGCGCCGAACCGACAACCACTACGTCGCCTGCAATCATCGCGGGGGACGTCGCGCCGATAATGCCCGGCTTGATGTTCTCCCGATCCAGACCTTCTTCGAGATCCACGATGCCGTTCGTCCCGAAGGCGGCGATTGGAACGCCGGTTTTGGCGTTCAACTCGACCATGTGATATCCGAGGGTCAGAAGAATGATTCGCTCGTCACCTCTGTTATCGGTCCAGTACGAAACCCCGCGATTGACTACGCGCACCGCCTTTGCGCCGCGCTCTCCCTCATCGAGCCGGTACATCCAGAGCGTTTCGCCGGTCGCGGCATCGGCCGCAATTACATCCCTTCGCGTGCCCGCCGTAAAGTAGAGAACACCGTTCACCATAAGAGGCGTCACCTCCCAGTTGCGGTCCGGCGTGCGCCCGAAGTTGTCGGACTTCCAGCGCCAGGCGATCTGAAGATTCTTTACGTTCGACTCGTTGATCTGGTCGAGCGGAGAGTATTTCGTACTGCGCGAGTCGCCGGCGTAGTAGGGCCAGTTAGTCGTCTGGGCCGTGGCCTCAAAGGCGCCGGTGAAGCAGCAAAAAAATAAGGCGAGGCGAGGAGAATGACGCGGTTCTCATCTCCCAAAGTCTATCTTAGGGTTCTGAAAACGATGTCAGGACCAGTGTCGACGTTTCACAGGTGCACGGTCTTTCGGTCCACCTCTGTATTCCCGCGTAGAAGCGGCGAGAGTAGCGTAAATTCGCTGATCGAAAACCTGAGTCACAATCCAAAAAAATAAATCCTCGAATCCAGGGCTTGCATCTTCAACCACTTGCGGCCAGCCCCCCGCGGATAAGCGCGCATCGCGAAAAACGCATGCTACATTTCAAATCGAAAGAACCTCGTCGCATCCAGTGGCGCACGGGGGCACTAAACCGCGCAATTCTTCGAGGGTCCCCGCGGCATAACGCGGAAACATACCGCGTCGATCTGAACGATCTCAGGCATGGGGCGCCCAAAAAAATAAAGTCAGCGGCGGAGGTTCGGGGAAACGGTAAGACCTCGCGGGCATTCATCCGCGAGCATTCATCCGCGTAAACCTGCATCCTTTCGCGGATCACGGTAGAGACCAGGCTCGGGATGGTACAATCTCCAGGCATCTGGCATTCCAGATTGGCAATTAAATTTATGTTGGCGCGAAAAAAAACGTGCGGGGGGCGTCGGGCGTGATTGGATTTATCCTGTTTCGCGTTTTATTCGTTTTAATTCTTGCGATTTCCGCAGGATACTTTCGTCCGCCGAACGAACCCTTGTGGACCGCCTCCCTTCTGGGCGCAGTTTTAGGCGTGCTGGCAATTCTGGCCGAACGGCGAATCCAGCGCGTCAGCCTCAGACGGCTCATCGGAGTTGCCTTTGGTCTGACCGCGGGACTTGTCTGTTCCGCTCTTGTCAGTCTGATACTCAGTCCCGTCGCCGGCGAGAATCCTTATGCGATCCATTTCGTCCAGATCGTCTGCCTGCTGGTTTTCGGCTATTTCGGCATTGTGACCGGCGCCGCCAAAGGCGAGGTGCTCAACCTCGCGGCATTTGGCGGCGTCTTCGGTGCCGAGACCGAGGCAGCCGGACAAATCAGAAAATTCTCGACACCAGCGTGATCATCGACGGCCGCATCGCTGATATTGCAGATACAGGCTTTCTGGATGGCGTGCTGGTAGTCCCTCAGTTCGTGCTGCACGAATTGCAGATGGTGGCCGATTCCGCCGATTCGATGAAACGAAATCGTGGCCGGCGCGGTCTCGACATACTGCAACGAATTCAGAAAATGGCGCACCTGAAGGTGCAGATCGTGAGTGAGGATTTCCCGCAGGTGCGTGAAGTGGATATGAAGCTGATCGAACTCGCCCGGCTTTATAATTGCAAGATCATCACCAACGATTTCAATCTGAATAAGGTCGCGCACGTGCGAGGTGTGGAAGTCCTGAACATCAATGAACTGGCGAACTCTTTGAAGCCGATCGTATTGCCTGGCGAGTTGATGCGCGTGTTCATTCTGAAAGAAGGCAAAGAATACAACCAGGGTGTGGCGTATCTGGATGACGGTACGATGGTGGTAGTCGACAACGCACGGCGTATGATTTCCAAAACCATCGACATCTCCGTCACCAGTGTTCTGCAAACCACCGCGGGAAAAATGATTTTCGGGAAATATGATGAGCGCGCACATCCGGCAGCGATACTGGACCGTCGCGATGCAGGACGTTCCGATTCGGTGTCTCGCTCGGATAGCGTCCCGCGTGCCGACGTCCTGCAGCGGCCCCAGGCAGCTCCGGCTCGGGAACAGGCGGTCGGAGAGAACTGATCGTGAAGACAGGCGTTATCCTTCCGGCGGCCGGCCTCGGCACCCGGATGCAACGCGGTGTCCCCGCGGTATCGGCCGAAACCACGGGAACCAGCCGCAAACAGTTCATGCTGCTGGAAGGCGCTCCGATTCTGGTCCACACGGTCCGGAAGTTCGTGGCCTCACCTCTCATTACCGACATCGTCGTCGCTGTGCGCGAAGAGGAAATCGAATGGGTTTCCGAGATGCTGCAAAAGGAAGGCCGAGGGCTGTTTGGGTCACTGCGGGTGGTGGCCGGGGGCAACACCCGGCAGGAGTCGGTGGAGAAGGCGTTCGCGGCGCTTGATCCCGACACGGATCTTGTCGCGGTTCATGATGCAGTGAGGCCCTTTGTGGATCTCGAGACCATCCGCCGGGTCATTGAAGAAGCCGAATTGAACGGCGCCGCGATTGTTGGAATCGTGCCGGTCGATACGGTAAAGCAGGTCAGCGGAGCGCAGGCGGGCGGCGCCAAAGTACGCGCCACGATTTCCCGCGAACGGCTTATCCTTGCTCAGACGCCGCAGGTATTTCGTTATGACGTGCTTGCCCGGGCCTTCGATGCTGCGCGGCGAGACAACTTCGCGGGCACGGACGAAGCCAGTCTCGTCGAACGTCTTGATCAGACCGAGATCAGCGTGGTTCTCGGCAGCGAGCGAAACATCAAGATCACGCGGCCGAGCGATATGGACCTCGCGAGGTTGTTCTTCGAACAGGAAACGGCCCGCCGCTAGTGCTCGCTCCGCTGCAACAGGTGTGGGGCAGGCCTTCCGGCCTGCCGCCGGGCTTCCGCCCGGCGCGGAGCTTTACGCAACTTCAACAGAGTCTGGTGGCGCCGGCGATCTCTGTCGCTGGTGTTCTTACAGCCTGAGATGCCTCCTGCATTCCCCTCACTGCGTATCGGCCAGGGCTGGGACGTTCATCGCATCGTTGCTGGGAGGCCCCTGATTCTCGGTGGCATCAGCATCCCGTGCGACTTTGGGCTGCAGGGGCATTCCGACGCTGACGTTCTTTCGCATGCCATAACAGACGCCATTCTGGGCGCTGTCACCGCCGGCGACATCGGAATGCACTTCCCCGACACGGATCCGCGCTGGAAGAGTTGCAACAGTCTTGAATTCCTGAAACACGCCTGCGATCTCGCGGCCCAGGCAGGCTTTCGGCTGATCAACGTCGATTCGACGGTTATCCTCGAAAGGCCGAAGCTCAAGGATTACCGGCTGGCGATCCGTGACTCGCTCGCAAAGACGATGGGCCTCGACGCCGGAGCCGTTTCAGTCAAGTTCAAGACCGCCGAAGGTGTCGGTCCAGTTGGCGAAGGGCGATCGGCCGAAGCGCAGGCGGTGGTCCTTCTATCGGGAACCCCCAAAAACATATAACTCGACGCCGCCAACGACCCCAATTTGGGGCTCGGCGATCATAGGGACGTCCTGGTAGACCGTGCTGGTGATATTCGTCAGCTGCAGGAAAGGCCGAATGCGGCCGGTCGCATAAGACGCTGCGGCGTCCCAGATCGCATAAGCGCTCTGTCCCGCTCGATTGAGTACGCCCAGCCTCGTTCGGCCGATCATGTGCCCCCCGATCGCGCCGCTCCACTCCACGACCGCCGAATGGGCCGGGTACAGGAATGTGTATTCCGTGATCAGATCCTGCGGAGAAGCATACGCTCCGTGCAAGGCGCTGAACCTGACCGCGAGATGCTGAGTCGCCACCGGCTGGTACTCCACCCAGGCCTCAACTCCCGCGAAATGCAGCGGCGGCAGATTCTGAGCCGTGTAGATGCCGCCGCCGGCCGGCTGAACATAATCGACAACGTTTGAGTCGCGCCGCTCGAATCCGGTGATTGACGCATGCAGGTTCGGGCGCAGGTACGCGTCCGCGCCGCCTTCGTAACTCGTTGCGGTCTCGGGCTTGAGGTTGGGGTTCCCGAAGGTTGAAGGCGAAGAATAATAGAGATCTGTGTAGCTCGGAAGGCGGAACGCCCGCGTCGCCGCGCCCCGCAGTTTGAAGCGCGGGGAGATCCAAAAGCCGCCGCTCAAGACAGGACTCGTCGCGACCTGATTGCTGCCGTAGACCTCTTCCCGAATTCCCGCGGAAAGCGAGAATCGGCGTACTGAGCGAAGGTCGTAAAACAAATAGCCGCTGCCCCGCACCCGGCTGTGGACTCCGAGATTCGTGCTGACGATCGATTCCGCCAGGCCCTCCACCCCATAGCTCAAAACGCCATGAAAGGGCAGATTGTCATGCCGCCGCAGATTTCCTTCCCAGCTTTCAACGCTATGGTGGTTCGTATAAAGAGCCGGATTGTCGCGGATATAGACATACAGGTCCGTATGTTTCCGGTAGGCGAAGTTCGCTTCCGTTTTGCGGCCCAGATCCTGATGCCCGGAGGCAAACCACGTCTTCGTGCGCTCCCACTGGGGCGCACCGACGCCGTAGAAGTTATTCGCACCGAAAGGCCGATCGCTGTAAGCAAGCAGCACGCTGGAGGCGCCGAGCGTTGAACTGAAGGTGCTCAAAGAACTAAAGTCCAGATTTCGGTAATCGCGATCGGGCATGAAGCCGGACGAAAAATCGCGTGCGAATCCCACCTCCTCCTGCCACCAGGATTGCCCGAACGCTGCAACCGCGTGCTGCTGGTTGAACCCATAATTCCCGACGCCCCCGAGCAGACGGAGCTCCCCTGGGAAGCTTTGATTCAGAGCGAACGGCTCCGTCCGTACGTTCACGACGCCGCCGATCGCGTCTGAACCATACAGCGCCGATCCCGAACCTTTCAACACCTCCATACGCGAAATCATTTCGAGCGGGACCGGGAGATCCAGATTGAAATGGCCCGTCTGCACATCGTCGAGCCTCATTCCGTTGAGCAGAACCAGAGTCTGCCCAAATGTCGCGCCCCGAATGGACAAGTCCGCCTGAAAGCCCCCCGGCACACGGTCCTGGAGGTCGAGCACCGGGTCGAGCTCGAGCAGATCGAACCATGATTCGAACAGCGGGCGCTGCTTCTCGGGCAGGCGGATGACGCTGACATCGCGGTCCAATTCAGCCAGAGGAATGGGCTCGGCGGTGCCGGTGACGACGATACTCTCCGCCTGTGGGGGCGGCGTTTGCTGAGCACACAACGGGCTCAGGCAAATGCCGGAGAGGCAAATGCAAAAAACGATCAGACCTTTCATCGAATCTTCCACCGTACCATTCAGTCATGGGCGACAACGGCGTTACATCTACAGTCGATCTGTGGACCGTTTCACTTGCGCACCCGAGCCCCACTCATCTCTCTGAGGACGAAGTGGCGCGGGCGAACCGCTTCCGTTTTGAAGGGGACCGTATTCGCTGGAGCCGCGCGCGCTCCGCGCTTCGCCTCGTCCTGTCGCGCTATGCGGGCGAAGACGCGGACGCGCTTTTCTTCGCCTACGGAAAGCACGGCAAACCCTCGCTTGGCGCGGCCACGGGCATAGAATTCAATCTGTCACATTCGGCGGATTGGGCGATGATTGCGGTCGCGCGCGGGATACCCGTGGGCGTGGATATCGAGCGCATCCGCCCCGAGGTGGAAATCGGGCTGCTTCTGCAAAGGCTCGAGGAAATCGATTTGCCCGAGACTGTGCCCGAGCTGTACCATGCGTGGACGCGCCGCGAGGCGAAAACCAAGGCGATCGGCGGAGCCCTGTTCGACAAGCCCCGCGGGAACGTGTATGTCACCGATGCCGCCGCGCCAGAAGGCTACGCGGCTTCGGTGGCGCTCGTGGGACACACGCCGGTGATCAGATATCGGACCGAATTACCGGCAGGTCTGTCCCCGCCTGCTAATGTAAAAGATACGGGCGGTTAGCTCAGCTGGTTAGAGCACCTCGTTTACACCGAGGGGGTCTGGGGTTCGAATCCCTAACCGCCCACCATCATTTTCAATCACTTGCAATCTTTCCGGCATGCTGAATTGAATGCTTGTGACGTGGTTTGTGACGTAGCTGCGCACACTGACGGCCAGGGCCATAAGGCCAGCGTCGAGGCACAGCATGGCGCTGCGCCGGGGAAGGCCTGCCCCAAGCTCTGAGGGAACGTGACACCGAAAGCGCGTCTCGCAAAGGGTCCTTTTTGCGCAACGCTACAAATGAAGCGGAAAATGTGACGCCGGGTCCAAGACCAGCGCCGCTTGTGCGAGCATGGACAAGAGGTCGGTGCGAAATATGCACCTCAGGTTGATCGGGGTTGCCTGCACAGTTGCGGTCGCATCAGCCTGTCCGCAGATCTTGCCTCAGCCGGGATTTGACGTAGCGTCTATCAAGCCGAGCCGTGCCGCCAGCGCAGGAGGCGAGGGTAGTGGCAGAGAGAAGATAACGGTTACACCCAACAGCGTCATCATCGAGAACGCCGGTTTGAATTTCTGCATTCAATCCGCTTACAACGTAAAGTTCTATCAGGTCTCCGGTCCTCACTGGCTTGTTTCCGAACGATACGACATCATTGCGAAAACAGAGAGGCGTTCGAGTAGGGAGCAACTGATGTCGATGCTGCAGGCGCTTCTGACCGATCGCTTTAGCCTGCGTTTTCGCCGCGAAACGAGAGTTGTTCCTGTGTACGAGTTGGCTGCGAAATCGCGAGCCGTTAAATTAGACCGGGCCAGCCCGGACGAGGCGGCCCACGGCATGACAATGGAGAACGGCAGCTTTGTTTTTCGCCGCGTAAGCCTGGCAGAATTCGCAGAGCGGCTAAGTGATTTTTCGAGTTTCGACCGACCAGTTCTTGATCGAACCGGAATGGACGGATTATTCGATATCACTCTCGCGTCGGCTGCAACCTTAATGCGGAGCGACCCCGATGCGATCGTCGCCGCAGTCGAAGGCACGGGTCTCCGGCTAAATCCCGTCAAAGCACCCCTCGAAATACTGGTCATCGAACATGCGGAGAGGCCCTCATCAAATTAGGGCGTGTTCACACTACGCGTAGGGCTTCGACGATAAGCGCGAATGAGAGGAACCCGAGGAAGAGCACGTCGAGTTTCTCAAAGCGTGAGAAGATCCGACGGAAGCCTTTGAGTCTGCGGAAGAGTCGCTCTATCTCGTTGCGTTTCTTGTAAACCGCATGATCATAGTCCCAGGGATGCAACCGGCTGGACTTGGGCGGCACCACCGGAACCATACCCAGGTCGAGCACCAGCTGCCGCGTTTCATTGCCTTCCACTGGTGTCCAAATTAGCGGCATTTTTCAGGCCGGCGGATTGATCTGAAACGGGATACGGGTGCGCTGGCGCAAAACGGCGGACCAGGTTGGCTGCTCTCCAGAATCATCGTGCCCACGCGAACGGCAGTTGTGGTGAATCTTCCTCGGTAAGTGGCAGGGGTGATTCGAAGGGTGACTCGATCCAGCGCCACAGATCGCGGTACACGAACAGTTGCTGTCTCAATAAGGCGATCAGCCGAGAGAGGCTCCAGGGGAATTTTGCCTGTAGTTGAAGAAACTTCACCGCCAGCAAGGCGATCAGTGCTGTCCAGATTTGCGTCTTCAGCGCATTGGCCGTCGTGCCCACGAACGTCTTGATGCGCAGATTCTGTTTCAGCGCCTTGAAGAGCAGTTCTATCTGCCAGCGCTCCTTGTATATGGCGGCGATGGTGGCAGCCGGCAACTCCAGATGATTGGTCAGAAAGACGAGTTCCCGTTGCGCGGTCTCATCCCAGTAGCGCACGCGCCGCAGAAACGGAGCGGTCTCGGTGTCGGCCTGCGCCTGTTTTTCCATCGCGATGATTTCATCCGCCAGAATGCCTTTCTCCTCCGCGCTACGGCGTTCCACGACCAGATACGCCGCGTTGTCCTTCAGGCGCGTCACGAAGTGCACCTCCTCTTCGGTCAGTCGCCGGAACCATTCATAGTCGGTGTAACCCCGATCGAATACCAGCATCGTGCCGCTCTGTAGTTTCAGTTTTCGCGCTACCTGAATCTCGTGCACTTTGCCTTCGGTCACCACCGCATAGCACGGCAGATAGCCATCATGGTCCAGCAGCAGATGCAGTTTCACCGCTCCTTTGGTGGTCCGGAACTTAGCCCAGTCGAACACTGCGGCGCAGAGATCGATCACCGTCGCATCCAAACTCAGCAACTTCCCGGGCAAACCCAGACTCGCACCCGCTTTACCCGTGCCCAGCCGCTTGCGGCAATCTCCGAGCAACTCGTGGAACACGGTTTCGAACAACTGCCAGGGCCGATGGCTGTTGGCGTAGGCCAGCGTGGAGCGTGCCGGCGCTTCGGGCAAACCCAAATGCTTCAGTTTTCCTTCACTGGCCTGCAGCCCTTCGGTGATCTCCCGAAGCGATTTCGCCTGCGCCAGTTGACAGAACAGCATGGCCACGAACTGCCCCCAACTGGTAAAGCCCCGCGCGTGGCGCTCCGCGTGATGCTTCCCGACCGCCGCTTCAAACCTGTCCCGCGGGATCAACTGCAAAACCTGACTGAAGATGCTGCATACTCGTTTCATGGTGAAGTCTCCTGGTTCGCCTGGGCTTGTTCTTGCCGGAACTGAACTCAAGCTACCAGAGGCTTCACCTCTCCATTCCCGCGCTAATTTGGACACGAGTGATGGAAAACAGGTTATCGTCCGTTCGTTAACGCTCACCGGTACTCGCTGGATGACGATCGGCGCCGTGCTGCTCGCAGTTGGCGTCTATGCGATGGCACAGGGCGGCGGGGCGCAGCAAGCTGTGCAGCAGGCCGTTGCGGAAAACAAGCAGAAACTGCTCCAGTATCAATGGATCGAAACCACTCAGCTCACTCTTAACGGAGATCCGAAGCCTCCCACGCAAAATATGTGCAGGTACGGCCCTGACGGACAGGTTCAAAAGTCTCCAGTCGGTCCCCCGCCGCCCCCGCCGAGTGGTGGCAGGGTGAAGCAACGAGTCATTGAGAAGAAAAAAGCGGAGATCAAGGACTACATGGGAGATGTGAAGGGTGTTATCGGTCTCTACGTGCCGCCTGACCCTCAAAAGATGCAGCAAGCCATCCAGTCCGGCAAAGTGTCATTGAACCCCGCCGGCGGCATGGTGAATATCGTCTTCACGGATTACGCCCAACCTGGCGACCGGATGACCATTACCTTCGACTCCGCCGCAAAAAAGATCGTTTCCCTGGACATCAACACCTATATGGGCGAGGCCAAGGATATAGTGACGTTGCAGGTTCAGATGGCCAGCCTGCCTGATGGCGCGAACTACACCCAGCAGACAATTCTGAACGCGACTGCCAAGAAGCTGGTCGTGACCACGACCAGCGCCAGTTACCAGAAAATCGGAAACTAACGCCTCACAGACGATAGTGGTCCGCGCGCCACACCCGGACCGACTTCTTGATCATGTCGGGTGAGAAGTTTTCCGCGGCCGCCCGGCGCGCGAGTTCCTCGAACTCGCCATCGGACGCGAATCGCAGAGCCACGATTTGCTTGACGTCAAGCCTCGGATCGAGAAGCTTGCCGGTAAGCACGAAGTGCCTGAGATTCTCTTCCGCCCGAATCGCCCGGTCCTGTGCTTTAAGCGGGAAAACCCGGCTCAGGAAGAACTGAATCAGCATCGCCACCGTGATCAGCGTGATCAATTCCGCGGAAAGGCGTCCGACATGCGGAGCTTGCGTAAACCGTCTGTAGAGGTTCAGCAGCGATCCGAGGAAAGCGAGTACGATCAGGCCGGATAAGACGCCGTGGTACAACGGCACGAATTTCGCGTGGTTGGCATAACTCTGTTCTTTCATCGGGTTCTCGGTGCTCCTGGGTGGTTTGTTCGCTGATTATAGCCGCAAAAATGCGGGAAGCCGAGGAGACTTCCCGCTGCTTTCACGGTTTTATGCGAGGTCGAATTTCGTCTGATGGAGCAAGGGATCGCTCTTGACCAGCACCGATTTGCCGATGATCTCTTCGATTTCCTGCAGAAAAGAATTCTGGTTGCTCTTCAGGACCCTGGCGACTTCCGGATTCACCCGCAGCACGAGGTTGGATTGCTCCGTCTCCAGAGCCTTGCGCATCTTCTGCGCCTCCTGCAGGATCTCGCTGATCACCGTGCCGACGCTCTTGATATAGCCGGCTCCCTCGCAATAAGGACAGGGCGAACAGAGAGTGCGTTCGAGCGACTGCTTCACCCGCTTGCGCGTGATCGCCACCAGACCGAAATCGTTGAACTGCAGAATCTTGTAGGGCGCGCGATCGGCCCGCATGGATTCTTCGAGCGCCATCATGACCTTCTGGCGGTTCTTGCGCTCGTCCATATCGATGAAGTCGACGACGATGATGCCGCCGAGGTCGCGCAGACGAATCTGCCGCACGATCTCCTTGATGGCATCGGTATTGATCTTGACGATCGTGTCTTCGAGGCGATTGGATTTGCCGACGTACTTGCCGGTGTTGATGTCGATCGCGACCAGCGCCTCGGTCTGGTTGATCACGATGTAGCCGCCCGACTTCAGCCAGACCTTCGGCCGGAGAGCCTTCTCGACTTCGTTGGTGATGCCGAATTCGTCGAAGATCGGATTCGAACGCGTGTACAGCTTCACGCGCCCGACGAGCGCCGGCTGGAATCGCTCCACGAAGCTCAGAATGCTTTCGTAACAGCTCTTCGTTATCGACCCAGATGGTTTTGAACGAAGTGGTGAGCTGGTCGCGAAGGATGCGCTGGACCAGATCGAGATCGTGGTGCAGCAGCACGGGAGCGGGCTTCTTCTCGGCCTTCTGGCGCATGTCGAGCCAGAGGTTGTAGAGGAAGTGCATGTCGCTCTTCAACTCTTCTTCGCTCTTGTTTTCGGCGGCGGTGCGGCAGATGAAGCCGCCGGGAATTCCCTGGCGGTGCGTCTGCAGAACGCGCTTCAGACGCTGGCGTTCTTCGTCGGACGGAATCTTGCGGGAGACGCCGACGTGCTCGACCGTCGGCATGTAGACGACGAACCGTCCGGGCAGAGCGATGTGCGAGGTGATGCGCGCGCCTTTCTGCCCGAGGGGTTCTTTGGCGATCTGAACGATGATCTCCTGACCCTCTTTGAGCAGGTCGGAGATGGAGGGCAGCGGCGGGCCGTTCGCGTTCCGGTCGTTCGCGCGTTCGGGACGTCTCGCGTTCGGGCTTCGGTCGGTCTTGTTCCGGCCGTTCGCCTGTTCCGCCGCTCGCGTCCGCCGCGCTCGTTCGCGGCTGCTCCGCGGAAATCCGGCCGGCCGGTCTTCTCGCGTGCAGCGGCTACTGTTTTCTCTTCAACGCTGGCATCCGCTGCGGCTCGTCCGTCAGACGGTTGCTTCTCCCTCTCTTCGCCCGGCGCACCACGCATCTTGCGCCGCATCCGGCGCGAGACGCGATGAGGATAGCGATGGCCCTGTTCGCGGAGAGCGGCGGTCAGACTGGTGGGAATGCGCGCGGGCTCGGGGCCCTCTTCCTGCACAGCGCCGCCATCTTCCAGGATCTCGGGTGTCGCCATTGCCTCGGCGGTCAATTCGCTCTCGACGACCTCCGAAGCGGCAAGGCCTTCGTCTGCTTCTTCGGGCGCCTCCGTATCGGCGGAGGCGGTTTCTTCGACATATCCGACCTCCGCGTCGGCCGCGTTTTCCTCGGGGGCAAGCTCCTCCACGGTATTCGGATTCGGCTCCGCTTCCGGGTTCACCCAGGAGGGAATCGCGCTAAAGCCCGCGAGCAGGATGTTCCTCCGGGAGCACAGCTTCGACTGCCGCAACAGGTTCTTCGGCCACCGGCGGTTCAATTTCGATGGCTATGGATTCGATTGCGACTGTTTCCTCTTCTGCGACGTCGGATGCGGCGGTCTCGACCGGCGATGGTTCCGATAGTTCTTCGTCACTCTCGACTTCGTGGGAATCGCCACCCGTGTACTTCGCCAGAGACTCGCCGGGAAGCACCAAGAAATCGTCATCCGAACGCGCCGCGCGCGAGGCCGAAGGAAATTCGTGAGGAGTCTTCGACTTCGGTCTCCTCGGCTCCGCTTCGGCTCCGCCGCTCAGGCGGAGCGGCGCAGCGGCCGCTTCGGATCCCGGGGAGAAGAATTTCGAATCGGGCAGACCACTGCCACGACCACCCCGCCGACGGCGTCCCCGGCGTCCTCGACCACCCCGGTCGCCGCCGATCCCCACCTCGATCTCCACTGCGGTTTTCGCCGCCACGCTCCGGATGAGCTTCACGGCCCGTTTCTGGTTTCAGTGCCTCTCTCGCTGTTTCGCCGCTGGCTCCATCCGCAATGGCCGCCGAGACCTCCGGCGCAGCGGTGGCAACCGGTTCCGAAACCGGTTCGGATCTTTCCGATGGCCGCGCCATTCAGGCCGCCGCCCTTCTCCATCTTGAGGACCTTTTCTTCGACGGTGCTGACGACGGCGTCGTACTCGTCGTTATCCTCAAAAAAATCGGAGACGTAGAGGAACGCGTCTCGCTCCAGCCCGATATCGACGAACGCCGATTGCATTCCGGGCAGTACGCGGGTGACGCGGCCTTTATGGATGCTTCCGGCTAAGGAATACTCTTTTTCACGTTCGTGGAAAAGCTCCACGACCTGGTCGTCTTCGAGGATCGCCACCCTTGTTTCGTGGCGGCCCGACGAGACGATAAGCTCTTTGGACATGCATTTCTCCCGTTGGGCTCCCTGAAGAGCTCGGACCGGAGAGAATCTGGACCCGAAAAATCTGCTTCGCCCCGCGTAAGGATCGTGCGGTCCTTCAGCGTAGCGGCCCGGCACGATCGAAAACCAATAACTTCTCACGCCGGCCGGAGGGTGGAGTTCAAAAACCACGAGGCTGCTATCGCCCGCGCTCGACACCCGACATCGGCCTTTGGGAAACCGCTCATGTTCGGAAGACCCGGAAGCGAAATCGCTCCGAGCGGCAGGCTTCGAACCCCTACAGGTCCTCACGGCCTGATCCGAGAGTCTCCATGGCTCCCAACTTCAAATTTAAAGACTTTGACTAACTTACACCGCCAACCGGACTCCGGAAACGTCATCGCTTCCTCGCATCCGCTGCACTACGTCACTACCTCACAAATCTTATCGGCAACAACCTGCAAAACCTGCGACTGCTCAGTTCACAAACCTGCGAACCCTGACGCTATTCACCAGACCGAGCATCAGAAACGTGGACCAGATGCTCGATCCGCCATAGCTCATCAGCGGCAACGGTATACCGGTCACCGGCATCCGCCCCACTACCATCCCGACGTTTACCAGTATATGAAATAACAGCAGCGCCCCGACACCCATACAGATATACATGCCCGCGCGGTCCGGCGCGGTCTGCGCATTCTGCACAATCTGCATGAGCAGGACGAAATAAAGAATCAGCACCAGCATGACGCCGATGAAGCCGTGCTCTTCGGCAAATGCCGAGAAATATGAAGTCCGTGTGCGGCACGGGCAGGAAGCGCAACTGCGTCTGGCTTCCCTTGGTGACGCCTTTGCCCCAGGTGCCCCCGGCGCCCACCGCGATCTTCGATTGAATCAGCTGATACCCGGTGCCCTGCGGATCGCGCTCGGGATCGAGAAAACTCACGATGCGGGCCTTTTGATACGCCCTGCAGCGAGACGAAACCCGATCGGCAGCAACGATCAGCGGCTACGACTCCGATCGCCAGCCAGTACTTCCACGGCATACCCGCGAGAAAGACTCCGATCGCGAGGATCGGAAGGTAGGTCAGCGCCGTGCCGAGATCGGGTTCTTTCGCGATCAGCGCCATGGGCAGCAGAATGACGCCGCGCGAGTTTCAGAAGATCGCGCCGTTCGAGTACGTCCGTCCTGAGTTCGGTGAGAAAACGCGCCACAAGAAGGATGATGGCGATCTTGGCGAATTCGGAAACCTGCAGGTGAATACCGGCGGGCAAGCGCGATCCAGCGCGTGGATCCGAATGCCCGCTTGCCGATGACGAGCACCGCGATCAGCAGCACGACCGAAGCAAAGTAGAGCAGCTAGACGTGCGTCATCAGCGCGTGGTAATCGATGTTGGTGGCGATCCACATCAGGAGAATGCCGGCCGCGATGTAGACCAGCTGCTTCCACCAGGATCCCTGCCAGACGGTGTCGTGCGTGGCGCTGAAGATCTGGAGGACGCCGAGGCCGCAGATGATCATCGAGACGAAGAACATCGTCCAGTCGAAGTCTTTGATGCCGGCGAATTGAAACATGTCAGTGAACTGCAGCGCGGCGCGGTTTGTGGTCTGCGCGGTTTTGATAACGGGCAGGATGGCTGAAACCAGCGAGGTGGCGGGATTCCGCTTCTCTCTTCGCCGCTTCGGCTTCGGCCAGGCGCTCTTTCTTGTCGAAGTAGGCCTTCATGATGTCGCGCGCGGTGGGCGCGGCGAATTGCCCGTGAACGCCGACGTTCTCCCACAGAACGGCAACGACGACCTCGGGCTTGTAGCAGGGCGCCCAACCCACGAACCAGGCGTTATCCTTGACGTCTTTGTGCGTTCTCTCATACTCTTCCGAGGCGACCTGGGCCGAGCCGGTCTTGCCGCAGACGTCGACATTCGGGAGCCTGCGCGCGCACACCGGTGCCGCCTTCGTTCACCACGCCATAGGTTCCGTATATCACGCGGTGAACATTCTCGGGATTGAGCGCCCACTCGTGGGGCTTTTCGGTCTTCGTGCCATCGAGCAGCAGGTGGGGAACGTGCCAGACTCCGCCGGCCGCGAGCCCGCCCAGCGCGCGCGCGATCTGCAGCGGCGTGACGGTGGTGTAGCTTTGTCCGATGGAGACAGAGATCGTCTCGCCCGCAAACCACTTCTGGCGGAGATTGCGCAACTTCCATTCCGGCGAGGCGACGATGCCCGCGGCTTCGTCAGGGAGATCGATGCCGGATTTCGCGCCAAGACCCGCCTGGTCGGCGTAGTAGGCGATGTTGTCGATGCCGGTTTTGTTGCCCACGTTGTAGAAGTAGGAATCGCAGGACTGCGTTATGCCTTTGTGCAGCGAGACGGAGCCGTGCGTGCCCCAGCACTTGTAAAAATGCCCGAAGAACGAGGCTCCGCCGCCGCATTGAAATGTGGTGTCTTCGTCGATGCTTCCGCTTTCGAGACCGGCGATGGCGACGATCGGCTTGAACGTGGAGCCGGGCGCCCATTGGGCCTGAATCGCGCGATTGAGCAGCGGCTTGCCGGGGTCGCTGGTCAGTTCTTTCCAGTCCTTCGCCTTTGATGCGCACGGCGAACTTGTTGGGATCGAAGGTGGGGCGCGAGGCCATCGCGAGAATTTCGCCGTTCTGCGGATTCAGCGCGACCACCGCGCCGCGGGCATTCGGGTAGGCGGATAGGGCGCCCAAGCCAAGTTCGCGCGACCACCTGGAGATCGAGATCGATGGTGAGCTGGATGTTCCGGCCCGGGCTTCGCTTCTTTGATGCCTAGGACTTCGCGCTCTTTGCCGCGGTTATCGACGACCGACTGGCGCTCGCCGTCGATGCCCATCAGGATGTCGTTGTATTGCTTTTCGATGCCGGTTTTGCCGATGATCTGGCCCTGGTTGTACTTCGCGTATTCCGGAATGTCGAGTTCGGATTCGCTGATTTCCCCGGTGTAACCGATGACGTGCGCCAGGATGCCGTTGTCGGGATAGAGGCGGCGCTGGGACTCGATCAGTTCCATCTCGGGAAATGTTTCGGGATCGCGATGCGCCTCGACGAACGCCATGTCGGAGGGCGTGAGTTCGTCCTTGATCGGGATGGGTTCGTACTTCGGGCGTCGGCTGTAGCGCTCGACCTTGCGGAGGAGGTCGTCGTAATCGAGGTGCAGCCCGTCGGCGATCTCGTGCAGATGTTCCTGCTTGAGATTTTCGCGGGAGAGAATCAGGCTCCAGGTGGAATGGTTGCCGACGATCACGCGCCCGTCGCGGTCGAGAATCTTGCCTCGCGGGCCGACGATCGGCACCGATTTGATTCGGTTGCGCTCGGCGCGTTCGTTGTAGATTTCCGGGCTGTTGATTTGCAATTCCCAGAAGCCGGTGACGAGGAAGAGGAAAATTGCGACCGCGGCGTACTGGAATGCGGCCATTTTGGCGGCGGCAAAGCTGGGATCGTCGCGCAGTTGGATCTTGCCCGGCTGCGGGCGGTTGATCGAGATGGTGTTCGAGCGAGGGAAAGCGCACGGGCAGCGCCGAAGCTGTTTTCAGATTAGCAGAACTCTTCAGGGACGCAGGACAGCGGCGAAGAAGCCATCCCCGGGATCGCGCCCGGGAATTCGCTGCATTGTTTCGATAATTGTTGCACCGGATGCCTCAATTACGTCCTGATTTTCTTCACGCTCCAGCGAGCAGGTGGAATAGACGAGCCGGCCTCCCGGCGCCACCTGAGCCAGCGCGTTTCGCAGGATTGCGGTCTGGCGGATCCGCAGATCTTCGATGTCCGCCGGAGCGAGACGCCACTTGATTTCCGGATTGCGCGCCAGAGTGCCTGTGCCGGAACAGGGTGCGTCTACCAGAATCCGATCGAATTTCAACTCGAATGGAAGGGATTTGGTCGCGTCGAGAGTGACGACGGGAATGCCCAGCGGCGACAACAGCCGAGCCCGGCTGGGATGCAGGTCGCAGGCTATGGCCCGGACCTGCGTTTCGAGAGCCTGTGCAGTCTTGTTGCCGGGCGCTGCGCAAAGGTCGAGGAAACGATGACCGGGCGCAAGGTCGAGCAGAGGTACGACAGCCTGTGAGCCAATGTCCTGAAAGCGAAATTTTCCCGCAGCGTCGGGCCCCTCGCCGGCACGCAGGCGATAGCAGCCCGCGATATCGGTTGGTTCGGCGCCTTCGGGGGGAGTCGCATTTCCGACGCGAATGAATCGTTCGGGAGTGAGCAGGCTTGCATGTCCGATTGCATTCGCGGCTTCGACCCCATACTGTTCGATCCACCGCCGCATGAGCCAGTCGGGTGTCGAGAGCGTTTCGGGAACATCGAGGGACTCCCGGATCGCGCGGCGCAGGATCGCGTTCACAAAGGCTGCGGCGGATGTCTTCCCCGCCCTTCGCACGAGTTCTACCGCATCGTTAACCGCCGCATGATCTGGAACACGGTCGAGAAAGCGGATCTGATACAAAGCCATTTCGAGCGCGGTACGAACCGCGGGGTCGAGACGTTCGACAGAGCGCTTCGAATATTGACCGATCAAAGCGTCGAGCTGCCCTCGACGGCGGAGTGTGCCAAACACGATGTCGGATGCCAGGCCGGCATCCCTCGCATCGAGATGCCCGGATTTGGAACCCAGCGCTTCCGCAGACCATGCGCCGCGCTCGACAGCCAGGAGCGCTGCGAAGGCGGCTTGTCTGGCGGGGGCAAGTTTCGTCACTGTCAGCAAGTGTAGGACAAGCGTGTGAGCTAATAGGTAAAGAGGAGGGTGAAACCCGGTGTCGCTGGCAGATCAGACGTGCGTACCTTGCAAGGGGGGCGTGCCCGCGCTGAAAGGCGAGGCTCTCGCGAAGCTGAACGCGGAAGTTCCCGACTGGCAGGTTGTCGAAGAGCACCACCTGCATAAGGCTTTCCGGTTCCCCGATTTTCAAAAAGCTTTGGATTTTGTGAACCGCGCCGGAGCGATCGCCGAAGAGCAGGGCCATCATCCGGACATTTTGCTGGCGTGGGGCAAAGCCGAAGTCACCATCTATACCCATAAGATCAACGGCCTGACCGAAAGTGATTTTGTGCTCGCCGCGAAAATCGATCGGATTTCTTAATTACGCTCCCTGCCGCTCGCGGCTCCGTAATTCTTTCGCGCATTGCCGAGCCGCGATCGGAAGGGAGTGTTTGCCCGCACCAGCTAACTTCGAGCCTGAGCCTGGCGGGCGGAGGCGATCACTTCGATCACTCTTTGGTTGAATGCGGGAATGTCGCTGGGCTTACGACTCGTAACCAGCCCGCGATCTTCTACGACTTCCTTGTCAACCCATTGCCCTCCGGCATTTCGGACGTCGGTCTGCAAGGATGGCCATGAAGTGATCGTTCTGCCTCGCAACGCTCCTGCTTCCACCAGCATCCAGGGGCCGTGGCAGATCGCGGCTACCGGTTTCCCGGCCTCGAAGAACTTGCGCACGAACTGAACCGCTTCCGGTATCGTCCGCAGCGTGTCCGGGTTCATTACCCCTCCTGGCAGGATGAGCGCATCAAAGTCTTCCGCGCTGGCATTATCGAGCGACAGATCGACCGGTACTTCCTCACCCCAGTTCTTTTCTTTCCAGCCTTTGATTTTGCCGCTCTCCGGCGATATGACTTTCGTCTTTGCGCCGGCTTGCTCAAGAGCCTTGCGCGGCTCCAGAAGTTCCGCCTGTTCGAATCCGTCGGTGGCCAGGATTGCTACCATCTTGCCGTTCAAAGTCTGTTCCATAGTTGCCTCGAGAGCCACCTCAGCGTTTGCCACCGTGCGCGAGTTCACGCCAGTCGGTCTCTTTGACTTCCACGTCGAATTTCCTAGCCGCGCTGCGGATGCGTTTCCACGCCGCGTCCCGCTCCTCATCAGTTACACCCTGGACCTGGTTAAATCGGGCGATGGCGTTGCGGACGTGCGCCGCATCTTCAAGCGGTTCCTTCTCCTCTTTCGGAAACGCGAACTCTTTGGACGGAATTTCTTCCCGTTCCTTCTGATTCAGTTTGCTCATGCCGCAAACGCAAGCAAGCCAGGTTCCTTAGGGCACCGCAGCGTCCGGTTTGCCCGCGTGAATAAGCGCATCCTGGCGAAGTTTTCGTGCCCATTCGTCCGAAGGACGCACCTTGAGGGCGGCGAGGAAGGCGACGGCGGCTTCGTCGAACTTCTTCTCTCGTTCGAGAGCCTGCCCATAGAGGAGAGCTGCGGGATAAATCTCGGAGGGCACGCGAGTTAACTGCCGCTGGCGTTCCTTGAGGGCACGCGCCAGCTCTCCGGCCGCATCGGCGAATTTATTGGACATCATCAGCCCGACGCCTTTTTCCAACGAATCCGAAGCTGAAATGAGGGTCGGAAACGCTTTGGTCAAAGCCGAAGTATCCAGGCCGGTTTTGCCGGCCATTCCCTGAGGCGTCGCGAGACCGAGCATTATAGGAACAGCGATCGCAGCCAGGACTCGCGGGTTGGCCAGCGCTTTTTCGTCGCCGCGTTGAATCGCAATCACCGGAATCGGCTCCGGACCATCAGGCAGTTTCGCCGTCCCGTCGAAAGGCCATACGAGGACCGGCTCTCCCCTCGTTTTGGCGAACTTCAGCGGGAACCATCCGTCCGCATCGGGCGTGCCCGCTTCGATGGTCACGCCTGACGCCTTTTTTCCGCGGGCGTCCGTTATGTCGAATTGGGGACCTTGGGCGGCAGACAGCGCCAGAGCCGCAAACAACAAAACCCCCGCCTGCCTCATTCGTCCCTCAGGATCTCGAGCGGCTTCTGGCCCAGCGTGCGGAAACTGGCAAGCCATCCGGTCCCGACCGCAAGAATAGCCGTTCCCGCGATCGAGGCCACCATGGGCAGCGGATCGAGACTCGTTTGGGCGCCCAGCAGACGGTTCAACACAACCCAGGCAAATCCACCTGCGAGTAAGCCGCCCATCAGGCCCGCGACCGTTCCCATGACCAGGAACTCGATCGAGAAAATCCTTGCGATGCGCCGCCGGGTAGCTCCCAACGTTTTCAGGATGACCACCTCGCGGATGCGGCGGAAACGGGTGCCCGCCACGCTTGACGCGAGAATGATTGCGCCCGCGAGAATCGAAAATGCCGAGATGAATCGGACCACCAGAGAAATCTGGTCGACTACCGATTGAATGGTGTCGAGCACGTCGGCCATGTTGACGACGGTGACAGTCGGGAACCGGTCATAAACAGCCTTCTGGAGCGCCGGCACGGATGCCGCGGCCGCCCGGATGCCGCCGTAATAGATGGCCGGAAGCCCCGCGAGGGGGCCGGGCGTAAGAAAAAACTCGATGCGGGCCGAGAGCCGGACGGCTTCCGACCGGTGAATCGCTACCACTTTTGATGTAAATGTCCGTTGCGGTGTGGTCCAGACGACTGTCGAGCCCAGGTGGAGATTCAAAAGCTTCGCCGCGCTTTCCGCCACGGAAAGCTCCGCGCCACCCGGTGGATTGGAGGCAGTCCACCAGCGTCCCGCGACGATTTCCGTAAACGCGGGCTTTACAGCAGCGGGCGATACCGTCACTGTCCGCGCATAACGCCGCGCGACTCCGCGCAGATTTTCCCGCCGCACGGGAACCCCTTCAATTGACTGAATCTGAGCCGAAACGGCGCCAAGCATCTCCGGCGTGCCTTCCACTCCAGGTTGCTGCGACACGAGCTTGTAGACTGCGTCCCGATTGCCGACGGTGATGTCGAGCAAATACACATTGGGCATGCCCGGCGGCGCGGTCCGCACGATGTCCTGGAGAAGCCCCCGTTGCACGATCCAGACGGTCACGGTGAACATCACCCCGACGCCGAGAGCCATCACGGCGGCGCCCGCGTGATTTCCCGGCCGGTAAAGATTCGCGATACCCTGCCGTACTACCGGTCCGGCGCTTCGCGGCAGATGTTGGCTGACAAACCGCAGTGACCTCAATAAGACCCACGCAACAGCCGCGAGGGAAGCGAGTCCGGCGGCCATGGCGATAGCAAAGTAGACCCCGGTTCTCCTGTTTTCGCTAAGCCAGGCCGCGAGCAGGCCCACAAACGCCAGGATCACCGCAGCCGAGATAACGGATCCGGCCGCTTGCTTCCACCAGACCTTCAAACCCGTCGGGGGCGCGCTCATTTCCCGCCGAAAGATCAAAGCCGGGCGGATATGCCGGATCCCGAGGAGGGGCGGAATCGTAAACAGCAGCACCGTCAGCAATCCGACGATGAGCCCCTGGAGCGCTGAAACGAAATCGAAGCGCGGAGTCATGGAAACCTGGAAGTAACGCGCCAGAAACAGAGGAAAGGCCATCTGCACCAGACTGCCGAGGGCGATCCCCGCAATGCTGCCCGCGAGCCCAAGGCCCGCCGTCTGAAGCACATAGATCCGCAACACCTGCGCGGATTTCGCCCCGAGGCACTTCATGATCGCGATCGAATCCATTTTCTGTTGCAAATGCGCCTGTATCGCCGTCGCTACTCCGAGCGCTCCGATCACCAGCGCGATCAGGCTCACGAGCGAGAGGAAGGTTGTCGATTGGCGCAGCCCTTGTTCGATCAAAGGATGCGCCTCGCTGTAATCGGCGATCAACGCATCGCGAAAGACGCTATGCAGATCGCTGCGCACGCGCAATATCGGAATTGTCGGCGGAACCTTAAAGAGAAAGCGTTCCGCGGCGCGGCTTCCGGGAATCAGCAATCCGGTACGCGCAAGACCGGCGCGCGACATCATCACACGCGGCCCGACATTGAGGCTGCCGGTCATGCGATCCGGCTCTTTCGTGACTTCGGCGCTGATCCGGAACGGCTGGCCGCCGATGCGAACCGTATCCCCGACGTGCGCGTTCAGGCGCAGCAGCACCCCGTCCGATACCGCGACCGAATCGGGCTGGAGCGCAGTTCTCGCGTCGATCGGCGGGTTAAAGGTTAATTCGCCGTAGAACGGATAGACGGCGGGATCGATGGCTTTCACCGAAATGAGCAGCGGCGCGGAGTTATTGGGCGGCGATGCCATGGTCAGCGTTTCGGTGACGCGCGTTTCCTCGATGCCGCGCCTGGCCAGCGCGTCGATTTCCGCGGATTGCGCAGGGCTCGGCAGCGCGAAAGTGCGCACGCTCAGGTCGGCCGCCATGAAACTGCGGGCGTCGCGCTGCAGCATCGAATGGAACGCGCGGGAAAAGCCGCGCACACCTGTGAGGGAACCTACACCCGCGGCAACGGCGAGAATGACGAAAACGAACCGGCCAGACGATGCGCGCGTTTCCCGCCACGCGATCTTCGCCGCCGTGCGGAATGGGCTCGGCTTGCGCATAAGTTCAGATGGCGCCGGTTTCGAGTCTGGCTTCGTCGAAAGCCATGTTATCGCTCACGACCAGCCCGTCCCGCAGCGTAATGACGCGGTCGGCATGAGCGGCAAGCGCGGGATCGTGCGTCACCATTACGAGAGTGGCGCCTTCGCGCCGGTTGAGTTCGAGCAGCAGCTCAAGCACTTGCTCACCCGTCTTTCCGTCAAGATTTCCGGTAGGCTCGTCTGCAAGGAGAATCGGTGGTCTGGTAATGAAGGCACGGGCGAGCGCTACCCGCTGCTGCTCGCCGCCCGACAGCTGAACGGGATAGTGGTCCAGGCGATCGGCCAAGCCCACCCGGGTGAGCAATTCCCGGGCTCGCGACGTCACTTCCGGCCCCGCTCCCGCCAGTTCCGCCGGCAGCAGGACATTTTCTTCAGCGGTAAGGGTCGGAATCAATTGGAAGGATTGAAAAACAAACCCAATTTTCCGGCCTCGAACTTCGGCCATGCGGTCTTCGGAAAGTCCTGTAATATCTTCACCATCCAGAAGCAGGTGGCCGCTGCTGGCGTTGTCCAGACCTGCCAGCAGGCCGAGCAGTGTGCTTTTACCGCTTCCGGACGGCCCCATAATCGCGACGAACTGTCCCCGGGGGATCGTCAGATCGATGCCCCTCAGGATCTCCACCCGATGCGTCGGCGTCTGGATCGTCCGGGTGAGCCTGATCACTTCAATGATGGCGGAAGACATGATTGCGGATGAAAACTCTGGGTCTTCTCGGGTTTCCGATACGTCTGTCATGATTATGGCAGTGTCACCCAAATTAATGCTTTTGGTGGTTCTTATGTCTTTGCTCGGGGCTTGTGGCACCCAGGTGAACACGGAACGTGAGGTTGCACAGACGTCCCAAACGGCTCAGGCGCAATATGCGGCGCAAACGTCGGCCCCTGATACTGATACGCGCCGCGCGATTGTTGCGTTCGGCGATAGTATCTCGGCCGGATACGGCGTCGCGCCGGGGAAAACCTATCCGGAAGTTCTGCAGCGTCTGCTGGACGCGGCAGGTTACCACTACCGCGTGGTGAATCTCGGAGTGAGCGGCGATACTACGACCGACGGGGTGGAACGCCTCTCCGAAGTGCTTGGCCTGCATCCCGCGATCGTGATTCTCGAGTTCGGCGGGAATGACGGTTTGCGGGGTTTACCTGTCGCCTCGGCCAGAATGAATCTGGCGAAAATAATCGAGGGACTTCGCGCCGCAAACATTGAAATTTTGCTGGCGGGAATGACTTTACCGCGAAATTACGGACCGGACTATATCAAATCGTTCGACCAGATGTATGTGGATCTCGCGAAGGAATACAAGCTCCCGCGGATCCCATTTCTGCTGGACGGAGTGGGCGGCCATGAGGATCTGACGCAACCCGACGGCATCCATCCAACCGCTGAAGGCGACCGCATCGTAGCGAGCACCGTAATGCAGTATTTGCGACCTTTAATACACAAATAATCAGGTCTGATTTTTTACTTTGTAATCAACGCATTCTCCTTTAGATTGGGAATCAGAGAATGTCTGTTTCTTTTAGTTCCCCGGCACGACGCGGCGTTGCCCGCGTTCTGCTGGCCGATGCCGGACTCGCATCGCGGCTTGCCGTGAAGTCGATTTTGTCGGCAGCCGGATACTGCGTAAGTGGAGTTGCAAGCGGCGCCGAAGCAATCGGAAAGCTGGACGAAGACGAATATCAACTGGTCCTCGCCGATCTGAGATCCGAATCGGACGATGCCGGTCCCCGCTTGCTTGCCTATGCGAAACAAAAGGAATTTCGACCCGCGACGGCGCTGCTCGCTTCGGATTTGCGAGAAACCAGCAGGTCGAATGACTTTTCCACAGCGTCGGATCATCGGGCCGTTCACATCAGCCACGAAGAGATTTCGTACCTGGTCGGCCGGGTTGCGGATCTGATCGGCCGGCGCGCGGATCGCAAAATCCGGAAGTCGCTTCTGAAACCCGTTTGAACATCGGATTACGCCGACCGGCGCTTGCGGCCGCTCATCAGGTAGACGGCGGCGCGCAATTCCAGTAATGGATCTTCGGACGGATCTATCCCCTCGACCCTCGGTATGGGATCGAAGATGATCTGTTTCTGCGCCGCCGCATCTTCGGAAACCACCGAAGTCAGGACGATTCGTCCAAAATCGGACACGGTTCTTTCTTCGGGCCAGTGAACCGTGGCGTCGTCGACTACATCTTCGCCGTCCGCCAGTTGCACGAGAACCTGAAAAGCAATCGGACCGCTTGCAATCCGTTCGGCCAGTTCATCGAACAGGAAGTTGGCGCCTCGGTCGGCAGCATCGCTGTCGGAGAGATGATCCATCCCGGCTTCGGGGACAATGCGGTAGCGACCGAAGCGAGTGAGGCCGTCTTTGTTCGTGAACCGCATCGCCGTTACGCCGAAGTACGATTCGCGAGCGAAGCTGGATGGGGCGGGTTTCGGCGTCTGCACGAATGCCAGCGCTTTTGGATGGGAACCGAGAAAAACCTCGATGGGCGAAGGCGAGGATTTCGAGGTACCACTCGCAGCGACAGCGCCGAGGAATTCGAGAAATTCTTCCCCGGTCCTTGTCGGAAATCCGTCGGTCGAATGGGCAATGATGTCGGTGTGGACGCGCTCGGCCAGATGGAAGCGGGTCGCCATCCCGTGCGGCGCGGCGTTCGGATTGTTGTCCGGGATCTGCGGCAGGCCCGTCGCATTCGAGAACCGCACTGTCACTGGGGTCGACTCCCGCGCGATGTGCGGCGCCATAGTGAGATAGTCAGCACCCGCCGCCGGGATAAAGGTTCCCTCCAGCAGCACGCCCTTTGCATGCGCGGGACGAAAACCGGGGTGTGGTCCGAATAGCGTCTCGAACTCTTTCAGAATATCGGCGCTGAGGGTCAGGAGGTGCGCGTCGGTTGGAAGTGGCATTGTTCCAATCTACCTTCCCTTCGGGTGGAAAAGGCGCTAAAGTTCCGTGTAAGCTTTGATGTTAAAGTTCAAATACGGTATTCTCTATCAATATTGTCGTTTGAGGCGAAAGAGGGACGGGCTATGAAGAAAGCGCTGCTGGGTACTTTTCTGTTGATTTCTTCTGCCGCGTGGGCGGCGGAGGAGAAGTCTATCGACGGCCTCTGGGACGCAACCATTACCGTTGACGGCAACAAAATTCCCTTCCAGATGGGACTTTCAGGCAACGGAGCCAGCGTCAAGGGCTGGTTCTTTAACGGCGATGACAAAGAGGTTTCGAACAGCGGTAAGTATGAAAACGGCACTCTGGTCTTGAACTTCGACAGCTACGCAGCGGTGCTGAAGGCGACGGTGAGCGCGGGCAAGATTGAGGGCGTTTATTCATCGCGGGGAAAGGACAATGCCATTAACGCGACGCCGGCGGTTCCGCATGCGGCCTCGACGGGGAATGCGCCCGATATCTCGGGACAGTGGTTTCTCGAGAACGTCAACAGCAGCAAAGGCGGAGAAAAAGCGTGGCGATTGATTATCCGTCAGAAGGGCGCGGAGGTTTCCGGTGCAATCCTGCGGATCGACGGCGACACGGGAACGCTGACCGGAAGTTATCGCGATGGCAAGTTTGTTCTCAGCCACTTTTCGGGCGCGCGCGCCGCGCTGGTTACGATTACTCCGCAGAAGGACGGGACCCTTACGGTTGAGTTGTCCGGACAACATCATGAAGGAGTGATCAGTGCGGTTCGTCCGGAAGAAGCCCGCGCGAAGGGACTTCCCGAGCCCACCGACCCGGACGCACACACCGGCGTCAAGGACGATTCGCAACCCTTTCCCTTCAGTTTCCCGGACCTGAACGGGAATATTGTTTCGAACACGGACGCCAGGTTCCAGAACAAGGTCGTGCTGGTCGAGATTACCGGGAGCTGGTGCCCGAACTGCCACGACGAAGCACCGTTCCTGGTAAAGGTTTACGACATATACCACTCCCAGGGACTGGAAGTCGTCGCTCTCTCGTTCGAGGAAGCCGAGCAGTTACAGAATCCGACGCGCCTGAAGGCTTTCATCAAAGAGTACGGGATCGAATACACCGTACTGCTCGGTGGCGAGACGAGCACCGCGAAGGACAAACTTACTCAGGCCGCGAATTGGGACGCGTGGCCGACCACGTTCTTCATAGGCCGGGATGGTCTCGTGAAAGGCGTCCACTCAGGCTTCCCGAGCCCCGGCAGCGGCGTGATGTACAAGCAGGAAACCGACGAGTTCGTCGCGAAGGTGCAGCATCTGCTCGCCGAGCATCCGGAGACCTCGCGCTAGGGGCTTCGCGGCGAGGTCTAGGGGCTTCGCGGCGAGGTCTTTGACCGCCTGAAAAGTTCTCCGGAGCGCCGTGTCAGCGAGAGCGGAGATTAATGTCTCAGTGAACGATCTGGATGCCCGGAGCGCTCGTGCCCGGAGAGACCCGCGTTCCGCTGAAATCGGTATTCGCCGCATCGGTGACGGCAGCTCTGGCGGTTACAATACCCGGCCGGCTGATCTGATATGTGGCTATATCCGTCGCGCCACCGTTTTTGCCGTCTGCATGCTCATGTATCGAGTAAGTCCCAGCCGCCAGCCCAGCTACAGACTATTTACCTGAGATTAATACCTCAGTGAACGATCTGGATGGCATTGATCGGGGCACTCGTGCCCGGCAAGACGGGTGTTGCCGTCAGCGTAAAGCCGGATAGCACGGAAACGTTGCTGAACACGATGTAATTTCCGCTACCGTTGTCGGCCTGGAAGAACGTTCCGCTGAAATCGGTATTCGCCGAGTCTGTGGCAGTAGCGCTCAAAGTCAGAATTCCCGGCCCACTGATCTGATATGTGGCCGTATCGGTCGCACCGCCATTATTGCCATCTAGGTACACATAAATCGAGTAAGTCCCAGCCGTCAGGCCCGCTACAGTTACGGTTGTCGGATTACCCGCACCGGTGTCCAGATATCCTCGCATCATTCGGAAATTACCGGCCAGATCCGCGATCGTTGTAATCTGAGCATCGTCGGCGCTCCACGTGACGGTCGCACCCGATCTCGATCCGTTCTCATCAACCAGTTGCAGCGGTGCGGAACTCTTTGCGCCCAGCGCGTCATTCCAGTTCTCTCTGATCAGAACGCCGGCCGGCTCCGATTTAGCCATTGCCGAACCACTGCCGATGAAATCGATGCTGGTAACGGCCGTGCCGCCCGACGGCTCGACCACCAGATTAACGGGAACGGCGCTCGTCAGGTAGCCACTTGCACCGCTGACGATAAATTCCAGAGTCCCCACGGGAGCAAGGCCAGTCGTAGTCAATGTCAAGACGACGGTCGCAGGTAAACTGGTCACAGTGGAAGGGTTCACAGAAGCAGAAACACCCGGTGGAAGCCCGTTGTAGTGCGGATTTTCTGATAAGACGTTCAAACTGACAGGTCCGGTAAATCCATTCAGCGAAGCTATGTCGATAGAGTAAGTTACGGCCCCGCCTGGCGTTACCGCCTGCGAGGTCTGCACCGCCGAGACTGTAAAGCTGGGCGCCTGCCCCGATGATAAGGCGATCTGAAGGCCGTTGACCGGGGCGCGGGACGCCCCGTCCGGCGTGGCCGTCAACGTAAAACCGGGGGGGCCGTACATGGACGAACCAAACTGGACCCCGCTGAACAAGACATAGTTTCCATTCGAGTTATTCGCCTGCGCGAAGGTCCCGCTGAAATTCACGTTGGCGGGATCCGTCGCGTTTACGATCGGCACGTAGATTGCTGTCGGGCTGAGATTATAGATTCCGGTGCGGGCAGTCGAACCGTTGTCTCCGTCGGTGTAGACGTAGACGTCGTACACGCCGGGTGCAATTCCGGACGCCGTGATTGTTGTGGCATTCCCTGCGCCGTTATCGATGTAGCCTCGCATCATCCGGAAATTTCCGGGTGAATCCGCGATGGGCAGGCTCCATACATTGTCGGACGTCCAGCTCAGGGTTGTGCCGGTGGCCGATCCCGTCTGATCTATAAGATTCAAAGGCGCCGAACTCGCATTCCCAGTCGCGATGTTCCAGTTCCCTCGGGAAACAATACCCGCCGTTTCAGAGGGAGCCATAGGCGTGCCGCTTCCCACAAAATCGACGCTGATCACCGGCTCGGTGCCGGGCTGGAAAACAGTCAGAGTCAGGGTAGCCGTATGCGACAACGTGCCACTGGTCCCGGTAAGAGTTAACTGAGAAGTACCGGGAGGCGTACTGGCCGTTGTCACTACGGTAAGGTTCGAATACACGGAGAAATTGGTCGACGGAGCCGGGTTATCAAACGAAGCTGTAGCTCCTGCGGGTAAGCCGGCGATGCTTAGATTCACTACCCCGTAGAAATAGCTCGGGTAGGACGTTCCCTCAATGATTATGGGAAAGGTCGCACTCGAGCCGGCGGTGACCAGCTGCGATGCTGACTGCGCGGTTACCAGGAAATCTGATCCCGGATACGTATCCAACATAAGCGGGACGCTATGGGAAAGAGAGCCGCTGCTTCCGACGATCGTGATCGTAGCAGTCGTATTCGTCGACCCGGGCGGCGGGTTGAGGAAGATCGTAACTGTGGATCCGCCCGGAAAAGCTGTCACCGAAGAGGGAGCGAATGAAGCCGTGACGCCTGACGGTAATCCGCCGGCCGAAAGATTCACGGTGCCCGTAAAGCCGTTTAGCGCCTGGATCAGGACTGGGTAAGGTCCGCCCCGCGCACCATAACCCAGCTCCGGCGGCCCCACTGAAATCGAAAAATCCGGCGCTGTTCCCGACGTCAGGGTTACGGTGGCGGTATGTGACGAAGAACCGCTCGTGCCTGTGATCGTCAAAGTCGTTGCCCCGGAAGGGAGCCTGCCATTCGTCGTAATCGTCAGAACCGAGATTCCCGAGCCGCTCACCGTTGGCGGACTGAAATGCGCTGTGGCGTTCGCGGGCAACCCACTCACGCCAAGACCCACGCTTCCGGTAAAGCCGCTCAAAGCGGTCACACCGACAAGGTACTTTGCCGTTGCGCCCGTCAGGGTTTGTGAGGTTGGACCGGCGGAGAGCGAGAAGTCCGGCGCGGATTGAACCTGCAGCTCCAGAACGGTTGTGTGCGCCAGCGCGCCGCTTGAGCCGGCGATTAAAGGCGAGTATTCGCCCGTCGGTGTCATGGCGGTTGTTCGAATGGTCAGCGTCGACCATCCTGAAGAGTACAAAGACGCCGGGCTGAACGAGGCGGTAGCTCCGGCCGGCAGTCCGATCACCGACAGATCGACTTTGCCCGTGAAGTTTACTCCCGCCACTTCGACCAGATAAGTGGCTGTGCCCCCGGCGGTCACAAGCTGGTAATAAGTCGAATTGATCAGCGCGAAATCGGGAGCCGCGGGAAAATCCGTCGAGATCTCAACCGCGTGGGATAAGGCGCCGCTCGTCCCGACGAGCGCCTGTACCCCGCCAAAGTACGGATAGCTGACCGGGCGTATCGTGAGGATCGCACTGCCTGAACCCTTCACCGCGGATGGAAAAATCGACTCGGTAACGCCCGGCGGCGATTCCGGGCTTACACTCAGCTTCACCGTTCCGGTAAACCCGTTAATCGCCTGAACGTTCACGAGGTAGGATGCCGTGTCGCCGGAAATCACCGCCCCCGACATCGGCAGAACCGCCATTGAGAAATCGGGATCGGCTCCTGCCGGAACTATCTGAATACCGTTGATGGGAGCACTATTACCACTCGGGGTGGCGGTCAGCGTGAAACTGGAAAGGACCGTAATCTCCTTGAAAAGCACGTAATTGCCGAATGAGCCGTTCGCCTCCAAAAACGTTCCGTTGAAAGTCCCAAGCGGCGCCCCGGTGAAAGTGATTGCAGTCTCATTGACACCAGGTCCGCCGATCTGAAACGTGTTGGTTCCTGAATAGTAGATGTGGGACGAATTCGCATAAACATAGATTGTGTATTTCCCCGGCGTGAGGCCCGAAATTCTCACAGTGCTTGGGTTGCCGTCAGGGGTGTCCAGGTAGCCATTCATCATGCGCGTGTTGCCCGGCGCATCGGTTGTGTTAACGACGGAAACAGCGTCTGCAGTCCAGTTCGCTGTCGCTCCGGTCGGAATTCCGTTCTCGTCCACAAGGCTTAGCGGCGTCGTTCCATTCGTCGCGCCGGCTGCCTGGTTCCAGTTAGCTTTGGCGATGACTCCCGCAGTCTCCGAACCGTCCATCGGCGTTCCCGACCCGACAAAGTTCAAACTGATTACCCCGTGCGACCCGAGCGACGGCGCGGAAGAACCGCTTGTGGATTCGGCGGCCGCAAGATTGCCAGGACGAGCGAGGAACATGATAGCGCCGAAGAAGGCCAGGTGAAGAAGACCTGCGAAACGAAGGCGAACTCGGCCGGCGAGAGGGGAAAAGTACCCTCTTCCAGCTGAAGGCGACATCTTATCCCTGCTTCCCATCACGCATATTCCTCTTTCTCCGAACAAGCGCCAAGCCGGTAAGAACGACTTCTTGAACTTTCGTATAACTTAGTCCGGTGCGCTCCATATGTCCGACCAAAGTTAGCATGCACACATCTGACGCACAAGCATAACTTTCGGATAGACCAACCTGTCAAATGGTGCTTTATAAAAGAGCTGAATGAAACGTAAGGCAGCGAACAAAGAGTGCGAATTCGTCCTGGCCGCACTGAAAAGCACTTGGCTGCGGCGATATTTCTTTTGACGCCACGATAGTAAACAAATGAGCATTTCATAGTCTTAAGACAGCGGTCTAATAGAGTGATCCAAGAATGCTCTAAGAATGATGCATAAGAGCGCGCACGTTTTAGTCCCGAAGAGAAACATACTAAACTATTTTCCGCCTGAAAAGATTCTCTTGAGGCAATGTCAATTCAGAAATATTTCAGCGCATACAGAGGGTATCGCGCGAACCGCTCCCGCACCAGAATCAAACAACAATTGACCGCGAGGCAGCCCTGCGCAGGCTCGGCTATAGAAAGAACTCATCTCAAGTAAAATGCTCGTCATGCGAAGTTCGTTTCTCCTGGCGGCAGCGGGCACTCTGCTGATTCCCGGCGCTTACGCAGCCGATTGCGATCGGTCGTGTTTGAAAGGCCTTCTGGATCAGTACCTGAACGCGGTCATTCAGCACAACCCGTCCGCTGTGCCCTTGAGGGCGGGATATCGACAAACCGAGAATGCGATGGTTCGGCGGCCGGGGCAGGGCATCTGGCAGACGGCCAAATCGCTGGGTAAGGTGCAGCGCCGCTATTTCGACGCCGTGACGCAGAATGTCGCCTATTTCGGCACGCTGGAGGAAGTTTCAGGAAACGCGGCTGTAGTGACGCTCCGGCTGCGGGTGGCCGATCGCAAGGTGGCTGAAGCGGAGTGGTTCCTCGCTCGAAAAGGGGATCCGGGCATCGGGGTTGGAGCGGGCGCCCAGGCCAGCAACGCTTTCTGGGATCCTGAAAATCTGGCTGCGCATCCACCCGTCGAGCGCGTTGTGCCGAAAGCCGAGCGTCTTTCGCGTGAGGATCTGATCGCCATCACCAATAGCTACTTCGATTCGCTTTCGGCGCACGACGGCCACCTCATGATCGCGCAGCCCGGTTGCGTGCGGCTTGAAAATGGCGTCCTGACGACCCAACGGGACGCACCCGCGAATCTGCCGGCCGGCGCCGCTGGCGTGTTTAACGGCAAGACCGATTGCATGAACGAAGGGGCCATGACGAACATCTATGCGGTCGTCGCACGGCGGTTCCCGATTGTGGATGAGGAAGCGGGCTTCGTACTGGGGCTGGGCGTTTTTCTCCGCAAGCCGGGTGTGGCGATGCGCCGCAACCAGTTCAGTGAGTGGTTTGTGATCGATCAGGGTAAGCTGCGGGCTATCTATTCGTCGATGTTTTATCCGGAACAGGACACTCTGGTGCCCAATTGGCCACCCTACGATGGAAATTGGCCCGTGCTGCCGGCACCGAAGTAGCGGCAGGGCCGATTCAGCGCTGTTGAAACGCTCCAGGTATATCGTTAAGCGCGTTCGGTTACTGACGTGGCAAGGCGGGAGGGCATACGAAGAGACGCCAATGGATACTCGCGGCGCTGGGTACGTTCACCCGCAAAAAGTAAGGTGGCGTAATTTTCAAAAATGGTAAGTTTTTGCAACGTCGCTGGAGGCCCTGCCAGAGCGCTTTCCACTGATACAAATGTCAAATTCAGATCTCTCGCTCATAGCAAGCCCGCCGCCCGTGAAATTCGCATTTCGGCATCGTAACGGAAATCTGCCCAAAAAATGAGAGGTTTCGCTCGTGCCGACTCGCGAATCACGGGATGCGCTACAGCCTCTCACTCCCGCAAACCAAACGTGAACAACGACGATCCGACCTGAATGCTGACGTACTGCTTGCCGCCCACGGCAAAGGTCATCGGTCCGGCTTCAACCGAGGGACCGAGATTGGTCTGCCACAGCAACTTGCCATCCCGAGCGTCCAGCGCGTAAAAAGCGCCGTCACGGCCGCCGCTGAAAAGCAGGTTCGAGGCGGTTGTCAGGATGCCCGCTTCGGTCGAGGGCGCGCTCAGGCGATATCCCCATTTCTTCTCGCCCGTGCTTGGATCGAAGGCCTGGATCTCGCTGTAGATCTCCTCGCTGGTGTTGCCGCCTTTGGGAAACGCGCCGCTGAAAGTCTTGCCGCTGTGAAAATCGGGCGGCTCTTCATCCTTAACGTACGTGGTCGAACTGTTCTGCCAGCTCGGAATGTAAAACAACCCGGTCTTCGGACTGTAAGACGGGCTGTACCAGTTCGTTGCGCCCTGGTTCCCCGGATAAATCAGGGTGCCCTCTTTGGAAGGAGCGGCCCCCGCGGCCCGAATCGGCCGGCCTTTCTCGTCGAAACCGGTAGCCCAGTTCACCTTGACGAAAGGCTTGCCGAGCAGAAACTCCCCGGTCGTGCGGTCGAGAACATAGAACATCCCACTGCGGTTCGCCCACACCATCGCTTTTCGAGGCTTGCCTTTCCATTGGATATCGGCCAGCACGGGAATCTGCACGGAATCCCAGTCAAACTCGTTGTGCGGCGAGAACTGGAAGTGCCATTTGAGCTTCCCGGTATCGGCGTCGAGGGCCACCACGGAGCAACTGTAAAGGTTGTCCCCGAGCCGTCCATCGCCGTTCCAGTCCGGACCCGGGTTGCCAATTCCCCAGAAGGTCAGATTCGTTTGCGGGTCGTAAGAACCGGTGACCCAGATCGGCGCACCGCCATGCTTCCAGGAATCGCCGGCCCAGGTCTCATGGCCGGCTTCACCAGGTCCGGGAACCGTATAGAACCGCCAGGCTTCCTTCCCGGTGTTTACGTCGAAAGCCGCGATGAAGCCACGGATGCCGAATTCGCCGCCGGCTGTTCCTTCGATCACTTTGTCCTTGATCACGAGCGGCGCATGGGTAAAGGAGTATTTCTCTTTGGGATCGGCCACCGCGACATTCCAGATCTCCTTGCCCGTTTTGGCGTTCAGGGCAATCATGTGCGCGTCGAGCGTGGCAAGGAAGAGCTTGTCGCCCGATATCGCGAGACCGCGAGTCATCTGGCCGCAGCAGTTGCGGGCCTCCGGATCGGGTTTATAAGTGTGCGTCCAGAACGGCTTGCCAGTCAGAGCATCAAGCGCTACCACGTCGTTGATGCTCTGAACGGTGTACATCACGCCATCGACCACCAGGGGCGTCACTTCGTGCTTCTCGAGAGACCGCGACTGGAACACCCACTTCAGCGTCAAGTCCTTCGACGTTCTCCGGCGTGATCTTCGTCAGTTCGCTGTAGCGGTCGCTCGCGTAGCCGCCCGAATAAGTAAGCCAGTTCTGCGGCTCCTTCGCCGCGTTCAGAATGCGCTCGAACGGAACACTGGTAACGGGCGCATCCCGTTCGATTACGGGACCGTTCTGGGCGCCGAGCAGACCAGCGACTGAGAGAAGCAGAAACACTCGTAGCTTCATGAAAATCGATACTCCTTCTTTTGGGGGCCTTGGAGCGGCTATCGCCGTTCTATCGTATCTCGATTTGAGCGGCCACACGTAAGGGACAATTAAAGCGTGATCGAACGCGTCGCCGCCACGATAGAACGCTATCGCATGACAGCGGGCGGAAAGCGCGTGGGCGTCGCGTTATCCGGGGGCGCCGACTCTGTATTTCTTCTGCATGCACTCCACGAGCTCGGCCTGGCCGCGGCGGTCCTGCATATCAATCATGGTTTGCGCGGAGCCGAATCCGATGCCGACGAAGCGCTCGTTCGCGATCTCGCCTGCCGTTTCGATATTCCGATGCGGGTCTTCGCCGCGCCGCACGCATCCGGAAACATCGAGCAGGAAGCACGGCGTTTCCGCTACGGCTTTTTCGGAAAGCAGATTGCCGGGGGCGTGTGCGACGTGGTGGCCACCGGCCACACTCTCGACGATCAGGCCGAGACCGTCCTTTACCGCTTCGTCCGGGGCGCGGGAACCGCGGGTCTGAGCGGAATTCTTCCCGTGACGCCCGCCGGCGTCATCCGCCCGCTTCTCGATTTGCGCCGGGATGACATCCGCGCCTGGCTCCGGGAACGTAACATTCCATGGAGGGAAGATCACTCCAATGAAAGTGCGGAATTCGCCCGCAACCGAATCCGCCTTCAGCATATGCCCGAGCTCGTCGCCAGCTTGAATCCCTCGCTACCCGAGGTCCTTGCCTCGACCGCCTCCTGGGCGCGCGACGAGGAAGAATACTGGTCGGGCGAACTGGATCGCCTGGAATCGCAGTATTTCATTTCCCGGCCCGAAACGGTTCTGATAAAGACAAAGCCATTTCTCGAAATTCCGGTGGCCGTCCAGCGGCGGCTGCTCCGGCGGGGAATCCTGCGCGTGCGCGGCTCACTGCGGGCGATTGACTTCCGGCACGTTGAGGCCATCCGGGCGCTCATGGCGACCCGCGAGGGCAGCGGCCGAATCCAGCTTCCGGACCTCGATATCTACCGCTCGTTTGACTGGCTGCGCCTCGCGCCGGTCGGGTTTGATTCCCGGCTGGAACGGGATTTCGAGGCGCCGCTCCCAGTACCAGGGCGGACGGCATTGCTGGAACGCCGGATTGTCATTGAGATGGAACTGGTTAGCGCCGGTGGCGTATATAATGATGGGGTGCAGGGTCTGGACTGGGATCGGTGTACCGGTTCGCTGGCTTCTGAGGGATTGAGGCTGCGAAACTGGAGGCCGGGCGACCAGTACCAAAGTAGCGGCCGGTCTGCGGCAGATAAGATCAAAACACTGTTTCAGGAATTCCGAGTGCCCCTGTGGGACCGGCGTACCTGGCCGGTGATTACCCGGGCAGCGACCGGTTTGAATCAGCCCGATACGATTCTGTGGACGCGGCAATTTGGCGTGGCGAGCGAGTTTGCCGCCGGTCCGGACAGCCGGAAAATTCTGATAGTCAACGAGCTGTTAATCAATGAGATCGCGGAATCAAACCCGATGTCCCTTACGTCCAAACAGATGGGTGCGGCACTGAAAATGCCTGAAGGCGGCATGGAAAATGCCTGAAAGCGGCACTGAAAGTGCCTGACAGCAACGTGAAGCGCGCTCGTGGCAACCAGTTCCGGCAGTCGCCTGAGCCGGGCGCGGAGGTATCGTGAACACTAACGTTAAGACAGTAATTTTCTGGGCCGTCCTGATTTGCGTGGCCGTGCTCTTGTGGGCTGTGGTCAAGAGCGGCCACACGAAGCCCGACAAGCCGCTGAACTTCAGCGACTTCCTGAGCGAAGTGGAAGCCGGAAATGTGAAGTCCGTCAGCATCAACGGCAGCACCGTCAAGGGCGATTTCGTCAGTGGACGCGATTCCTTCCATACGGAAGTGCCGAGCAATTATCCCAAGCTTTACGACTTATTGAGCGATAAGAAGGTCCAGATGACCTTTGAATCGAGCAACTCGAACAGCTGGGTCTCGATTCTGGTAAACGCGTCGCCTTTCCTTTTGCTGATCGGATTCTGGATCTTCATGATGCGCCAGATGCAGAGCGGCGGAAACAAGGCGCTCAGCTTTGGAAAAAGCCGCGCGCGGCTGCATTCCACCCAGCAGCGCAAGGTCACGTTTAAGGACGTCGCCGGCGTTGAAGAAGCCAAGGAAGAATTACAGGAAATTATCGAGTTTCTGCGCGAACCGGCGAAATTCCAGAAATTGGGCGGCCGCATTCCCAAGGGAGTGCTGCTGATCGGCCCTCCCGGCACGGGCAAGACGCTTCTTGCCCGCGCTATCGCGGGCGAGGCGAACGTGCCCTTTTTCTCGATTTCGGGATCGGATTTCGTCGAGATGTTTGTCGGCGTAGGCGCGAGCCGCGTTCGCGATCTGTTCGAGCAGGGCAAAAAGAACGCGCCTTGCATCATCTTTATCGACGAAATCGACGCGGTTGGACGTCATCGCGGAGCGGGACTCGGCGGCGGACACGACGAGCGCGAGCAGACGCTCAATCAGTTGCTGGTCGAGATGGACGGCTTCGAATCGAACGAAGGCGTGATCCTGGTGGCCGCGACGAACCGACCCGACGTTCTCGATCCGGCGTTGCTCCGCCCCGGCCGTTTTGATCGCCGCGTGGTTGTGGGACGCCCCGACGTGAATGGCCGCGAGGCGATTCTGAAAGTACACACCAAGAAGGTTCCGTTGGGTGACGACGTGGATCTTTCGGTCCTCGGCCGCGGCACGCCCGGACTTGCGGGCGCCGATCTGGCAAACCTGGTCAACGAAGCGGCGCTGAACGCCGCCCGCCAGAATCGCAAGCTGGTCATGATGATCGACTTCGAACTCGCCAAGGACAAGATCCTGATGGGCGCGGAACGCAAGTCGATGATCCTGAGCGATTCGGAAAAACGGACTACCGCCTATCACGAAGCGGGACACGCGGTGGTTGCGGTGGTGATCCCGAATGCCGACCCACTGCACAAGGTTTCGATTATTCCGCGCGGTATGGCGCTCGGCGTGACGATGCAGTTGCCGACGGACGACAAGCACAACTACAGCAAGGTTTACTGCGAAGATCAGCTCGCCATCATGATGGGCGGCCGCATCGCCGAAGAGATCTATCTCAACCAGATGACGACCGGCGCCGGAAACGACATCGAGCGGGCCACGGAAATGGCGCGCAAGATGGTGTGCGAGTGGGGCATGAGCGAGCTCGGGCCTTTGAGCTACGGCAAGAAGGAGGAGCAGATCTTCCTCGGGCGCGAGATTTCGCAGCATCGCGATTACAGCGAAGAGACCGCGATACGTATCGACGAAGAAGTGAAGCGGATTATCTCGACCGCTTACAGCCGCGCCCGGGCGATTATCGAGCAGCACACGAGCGCCATGGTCCGGATCGCTGAAGCATTGCTCGAGCGCGAAGTGCTCGACGGCGCGGAAGTGAAAACGCTGATCGACGGCGGGAATCTGCCGCCGATGAGTCCGACGGCCAAGCCGAAGGATACAGCGGATCATACGCAGCAGGTCATTCGCCCCGAAGCGGCGGCCGGCGCCTGCCGGGTCTCGCGGAAGGGGAACGGCCCGCTCCGGCTTGATCCCGCGTTTTCGCTGTTATCTGTTCGACCTCGATGGCACGTTGCTGGACTCTGCCGAAGATATTTGCGGCACGGTCCAGCAAGTGCTTTCGGGGCATGTTTCTGAACCCCTGCCGTTCGATTACCTCAAAGGCTTCATTGGATTCCACCTGGACGCGGTGTTTACCGATGTCCTGCCGCATTACACCCGCAGCCAACTTGACGAATTGATCGAGGCGTACAAGCTTCACTATCCCGCGAGAGGGCATCAGGCCACGCGCGTCTATCCCGGCGTGATCGAGACGCTGCAAAATCTCGATGGACGGAAAGCCACCGCTACGACAAAAGGTACCCCGACCACCCGCGCAGTTCTCGAAAAATTCGGGCTCCTGCCTTATTTCGATCATGTACAGGGCACCGACGGCTTCCCCTGCAAACCAGCCCCTGATGTGCTGCAGCGTTCGATGGGGGCGCTGGGAGTGAGTCCCGAAGAGTGTCTCTTCGTTGGGGATGCCGAGACAGACATGGAAGCCGGGAGACGTGCGGGAGTCAAAATCTGCGCCGTGGATTACGGATACGGTGAGGCCGAGGCGCTGGCGAAATGGGAGCCCGACTACCGCGTTTCCGACTTACGTGAGCTTCTTTGAGCCGGTCCGAAAACTCAGTCACAAAAATCGACAGCGCTTTTTCAATAACTTCCAGCCAAAATGCGCACCATTCGCAATTTGGTGTGCTCTATTTAAGTCAACAAACCCGTACGTCTTTACGCGACGTACCCGGTGACATAAGATCGGGCTGGCGGCGGTTTGAGCTCCGCTGCCAGTCCGGTCTCTCCAACGATACGCGGTGAGCCGCCCCGCGCATCCCGCTGCCGCTTCGAACCACTACGCCCTGCGCTGGACCGCCATCTGATGGCTTCCCGACACGTTCATGAGAGGCGCTTCATTATTCGGCGCCCTGCAAGTCGCCCAAGCTTACTTGATTAGTTTAGTTAATAGTCAGGGAAGGGGCGTGAACGGCACGTTGCTCAGCAGAGTCGTGGCGCCGGCCATGACGGTGACGAATCCCTGCTTTGCGCCGGCCGGAACCGTGGTGGTGATTTCTGACGCCGCCACCACCGTGAAAGTCGCTGGCGTACCGTTGAAGCTGACGCTGGTGGCGTCCGTCAGATTTGTCCCCAGGATCCTGACCGGGCTTCCGGCCAGGCCTGCGGTCGGCACCGTCTCCACGAACGGGGCCAGGCGTATCCCCAGCCTGAAGAGGGTTCCATCCCCGACGTTCCCGCCCTGGCTCGACATTCCGTAGAAGGCTCCGCTGGTATCCTGCATCAACGTTGTCCCAAAACCGCCCCCATCTGTCCCAACGAAGCTGTGCAACGTGGTCAGAACTCCGGCGGGAGTTATCTGGAAAATCGTGCCGTAGTTATTGGCGCCCGCGGCCGTCGTCCCGTACAAGCTCCCATCGCTGCCCAGGACAATTCCTAGCGGGAACGCTCCGTCAGAGCAGTTTGCCGCAGTGCAAAAGCTGTAAAGTGTAGTGAGATGTCCGGCCGGCGTGATGGTGAAAAACGTGCCGGCCCCAGCCGCGCCGCCGGTGCTGGTTGTTCCGTATAGGTTTCCGTCAGGACCAACAATCACCCCATATTGCGGTTGCGTCCCATCCGCGCAGTTGGTCTGGATGCAAAAGTTGTAAAGTGTGGTGAACTTGCCGGCTGGACCGATCTGAAAAATGGTGCCGTCGCCGACAGTCCCAGGTTCGGCCGTCCCTCCATTCTGCGTTGTGCCATATAGCTCGCCGTTAAGACCCTGAACCAGTCCGGAAACGTGCCCTGATCCGTCAGCACACGTTCCCTGGTCGAGGGTACCGCAAAAGGAGTGCAAGGTGGTCACCGCTCCACCCGGCGTCATTATAAAGATGGTGCCGTGACCGAAGGCGCCGGCGCCGGACGTGGTCCCGTAGAGGAAGCCGTTGCGAGCCTGCATCATCGCCCCCTGAGGACCTACGCCACCCACGCAGATGTCGTTTTGGACGACATCGCAAAAGTTGTGAATTGGAGTCAGCGCTCCAGCGGGCGTCATTCTGAAGACAACGCCATCGGAACCGTTTCCACTCCCTCCGCCCGGATTGATGGACGTTGTCCCGTAGAAACTACCGTTGCTGGCCAGGACCAGAGGCGCCGCAGTGAAATCGCCGTCTATCGCGTTGATATGGTCGCCGAAACTCCACATAATCTCGTACTTGCCGCCGCCTGGGGCAATTCGGAAAACGGTGCCTGCATCCACCGCTCCGCCGCCGGCGGTTGTCCCGTACAGATAACCGTTGGGGCCCTTCACCAGCCCGACGGGCTGAGCGCCGTCCATGACGCCGTATCCCTGGAAGTTATACAGCACGTTGAAGGTTTGGGCCTGGGCCGGGGTCACTCCTGCCAGCAGACCGGCAGCGAGCATGGCCAGTGCGATGGATCCGATGCGGGTGTTCCTATCTTGAAGCCGAACGCAACTCATTCATTTCTCCTTGAAAATGTAAATCGGTGGTCATCCATACCGCGTGAAGCGGAGCAAAAGTGACTCAACTTTCTCGAAGTTGCGATTTTTATTAGCAGGTAATAGCCAGGCTATCGTGGTGCGGAAAAGGGAAAGATGATAGGTTGTGCGTTGAAGTGAGGGCTACTCGGTGGCACGGACGGAGATGACTTTGCAGTCGGACAAGGGAGAGATCACGCTGCTTCTGGGTCGGTGGAACGACGGCGAGCCGTCCGCCTTCCAGCAACTGATGCCGCTGGTCTATCCGCATCTGCGCGAAGTGGCCGCCGCTTATATCCGCAGGGAACGAAACCCCGACGTTCTGCAATCCACCGCTCTGGTCCACGAACTCTACCTCCGGCTCCTCAATCAAAAGAAGGCCGAATGGGGCGACCGGCGGCATTTCTACACCTTTGCGGCCAGGGTGATGCGCATGATCCTGATCGACCATGCGCGGGGAAATCAGGCCCAAATCCGGGGAGGCGGAAGCCAGCGTGTTCCGCTTAGCGACGACCTGCCATGGGTGGATATTGGCAGCTCGGAGTTGTTGGACCTGAACCGCGCTTTGGAGGAATTGGGCGCGCTGGACGCCCGTAAGGCCCAATTGGTCGAATTGCGCTACTTTCTGGGCTGCACCGCCGAAGAAACCGCCTCTCTCATGCAGGTTTCAAAGGCCACCGTGGATCGCGACCTGAAGTTCATCAAGAGCTGGCTCTACCGGCGGGTTTATCCGGACGCGGGCCCGGACGCGGGCCCAGACGCGGGCGATGATACGAAAACTTGATTCACTTCGTCGGCGTTTCTCGCAATCTGACTTAGTAGGTCAGTAGGGGACTGACAGCGAGAGAACCGCATCGCAGCTTCCATGGACCATTCGACCGAAACGTTGTTACGGATCGAGGCAATTTTCAACGAGGCTCTCAGTCTGCCTGTCGCTGAGCGGTCGGCTTTGATTGACACCCGCTGCGATCGCGACCCCGCGCTGATATCGGAAGTGCTTTCACTCCTGAAGGCTTGTGCCGCGGAAGAACTGGCGACGGCGGCGCTCACTCCGGAACTTCGGATGGTACCCGGCGGTCTCCCACCGCGCAAGCGCATCGGACCTTGGGAATTGGACCGCCTGCTGGGACGCGGCGGGATGGGCGCGGTGTATCTGGCACATCGCGCCGATGGTCACTTCGAGCAGCAGGTTGCCATCAAGCTGATCGATCTGCCTCTCGCGACGGACTTCTTCCGCGAGCGCTTCCGCCAGGAGCGTCAGATTCTGGCCGGGCTGCAACATCCGCTGATTGCGCGCCTGTTGGATGGCGGCGTCAGCGATGATGGCGATTTGTATCTGGCTATGGAGTATGTGGATGGAATTCCCATCCATCGCTTCTGCGAGCAAAAACGTCTCACCGCAGCGCAACGCCTCGCGCTGTTCGCCGGCGTCTGCGACGCCGTTCAATTCGCCCACCAGAATCTGGTGGTTCATCGCGATCTGAAACCTGACAATATTCTGATCGCCACCGATGGCACGCCGCGCCTGCTGGACTTTGGAACGGCGAAGCTGCTGTCTCCCTCGCTCCTGGGCCCAGGCAGCGACGTCACACGCCAGGGTTATCAATCCTTCACCCCGCAATTTGCCAGTCCGGAACAGGTGCTGGGCAATCCCATCACTACCGCGTCCGACACCTATTCGCTCGGTGTGCTTCTTTATCTGCTGCTGACCGAAACGCTGCCGTATGAGTTGAAGGAATTCACCACTGCGGAGATGGTGCGCGTGATTTGCCAGGAGCCTCCGCGCAGACCGCCGGTCGCCGCCGGCTCGAGGCACCGTCTGGATGCCGACCTGGAAGCTATCGTCTTGAAGGCGCTGCGCAAGGAACCGCAGGAACGATACCTCACCGCCCAGCAGCTGGCGTCCGACCTGCGAGCGTATCTGGACCATCAGCCGGTGACGGCGCGCAGGGGGACCCTGCGCTATCGAGCCGGCAAGTTCATCGAGCGCAATCGGCTTGCCTTGGCCTCAGCGGGAGTGCTCGCCATTACCTTGTTTGCCGGCCTGGGCGGCGTTTTGTGGCAGGCGCGGGTGGCGAACGTGGAACGGCGCAAGGCCGACGCGCGCTCCGCCGATTTGCGGCAACTAAGCGGCAGCCTGTTGTCCGAACTGGACGAAACCATCAAGCAACTCCCGGGATCCACCGGCGCCCGGAAGTTGCTGGTCACCAGGGTGCTTGAACACCTGGATCGCATGGCGAAAGACGCGCAGGGCGACCGCTTGACGCAACTCGATCTGGTCGACGCCTATACCCGGCTGGGAAACATTCAGGGCAACGTGTACGACCAGAATTTAGGCGACCCCCCTGGGGCGCTGGTGAGTATTGGAAAAGCGCTGGCTTTGGCCGGGCCGCTCGCGGCGGCCGAGCCAAATGATCGGGAGGTGCTTCGCGCACTCGCCGGCGCGCAGCAATCCCGCAGCGAAGTACTGTTTGGGACCAGCGCCACTCAGGAGGCCATTACTTCCATGCGGGCTGCAACCCGGAGTTTCGACCGGTTGACTGCGCTGCCCGATGTCCCTCCCGCTCTGATCTGTGAAGCAGCGGCGGCCTACGGCGCGTTCGGCGATGAATTGGGACAAAGCGGAACCGCCAGTATCGGGGATACCGCAAGCGCCCTTGCAGCGTACCGGCGGACCATTGAGTTGGACCATCGGGCACTGGCCATCGACCCGGATTTTTTGCGGGCCAAACGCGGTCTGGGAATCCTGCAAATGAAGGTGGGTAGCATCGAGCTGGATACCGATCCCGCCCAGGCGCTTCAGGATTTCCAGTCGGGCCTGCAACGCCTGGATGCGCTTCCAGCGGCCGAGCAACGGGGCCTGACCACTTTGCGGATGCGTGCCATGTTGATGCGCAAACAGGCGATCGCCTTGAAAGAGTTGGGAGCATACGCACAGGCCGAGCCCTGGTTTGAGAAGGCTTTTCAAACTCATAAGCAGCTGATAGCGGTAGATCCAAAAGATCTGCGAGCCGTTGCCGACATGGCTGTGCTGCTGGACGATGAGGCAAGCAGTTACGAGGATGCGGCCAATCCTGCGCTCGCGGCCGTCCCGGGGGATCGTCGCCGGAACCTGCTCGCGGCCGAAGGCGCTCTAGAACAGGCTGTTGCCGCGGACGAGCAGTTGGTGAAGCAGGATTCGGGCAACGAGAAGTGGCGCGAGGATTTGGCCCATCTGCAGGTGCGTCTGGCAACCGTTAGAGAAATGCTTGGTCCGCCGGGAAATTCAACAGCTCTCGCCAGAAAAGGTCTTGCCGTCCTGAAGACTTTGGCGGATCAGGACCAGGCTTCTCCGTTGACTCTCGATCTGGCGGTCTCATCCACCCTCTCAGTGGAGCCTCCGTCGCTGAGAGATCCCAAAGCGGCCGTCGCGTGGGCCAAGCGCGGCGTGGCCCTTAGCCATCGCCGGACACCGGAGTGGCTGCTTCTTCTCGCACAGGCGTACCAGGCCGCGGGTGAGATCGAAAAGGGCCGCCTGGCTGCGACGGAAGGCCTGGCCCTCTTGCCCACTCTGCAAACTGGCGCAACGAAACCCCGCATTCGAAAGCTTCTCGAAATGGAGGCCCGGAACAGCGGTTGAAGCGGCGTTTCGATAGCGCGAAAACGGCGGCCTTCAAGTTGCTGCGCCACGATGAGCAGAGTCATACCAGTCGAGACCGGCGACCCGGAGGTGTTGATAGGCCTCGTTCCGAGTCTTATCTTTTACGCCCCTTCAGAAGTGTCAGCAGATGTTCCCCGCGGGCCAGATTGCTCTCGAGTTGTGTCATTCCCGCACACAACAGCTTTCCCCAAAGCCTGCTCGCATGGAGGCTGTGAGAATGCGCCCTTGATGTCGGGCAATTTTCCCTGCATCAGCGCGAGGTTCTAACACGTCAAAGCACCCGATCTTTGGCCAGTTCAGCGCGGTCTTGTTCCACCAGGTGGCGACGGACGGCGATCGCCTCCTCATATGCAGTCGACGCCTGCGCAAACCTGTTCTGTGACATTGGCAAACCAGTGATCGGAACCGCCTCGACCTCGGTTTGCGCTTCTAAAAACCCGTTCACAAAAATCGACATAACCTTTTCAACAGCTTGTGGACAAAAAGCGTACTCTGAGCAATTTCACGTGTTCTATTTGAATCAACAAACCGCTACGTTTCATGGTTTGTACGCGGTGGGAAGACTGGACGGGCGGCAGTTTGGGCTCCGCTACTCGTCCGGTCTCTCCACGTCTCTCCGTACCGAGGCATGCGACCGGCCAACAAAAGGAGTAAACTTTTCATCTGGACTCGGCGGCCAGTTCCATTTGCCGCGCGGCATCCCGAACAAAATCTTCTACATGCGTCCCACCGACACCGCCAACCCGGACTACTTTCACAAAGTGGTCGATTGCCAGTGGGCCTGCCCCGCTCACACCAACGTTCCTGAATACATTCGACTGATCGCCCAGGGCCGCTACACCGACGCCTACATGCTCAATCGTGAGTCGAACGTCTTCCCCGGCATCCTCGGGCGCACGTGCGATCGTCCCTGCGAGCCCGCCTGCCGCCGCGGACGCCTGCCCGGCGAGAACGGCAAGCCCGTTGCCATCTGCCGTCTGAAGCGCGTCGCCGCGGATCTGCGCGACGACATTCAGTCCCTTCTGCCTCCCATACCCACGGCGAAGAACGGCAAGCGCATCGCCTGCATCGGCGCGGGACCGGCGTCGCTCGCCGTCGCCAATGACCTCATGCCGCTCGGCTACGAGGTCACTATCTTCGAGAAGCTCGGTCAGCCGGGCGGCCTGATGCGAACCAATATCCCGTCCTTCCGTTTGCCCGAGCGCGTGCTCGCCGAGGAGATCGATTACATCCTCAACATGGGCGTGGACATTCGCTACAACTCGCCCGTCGAAAGCATGGCCGCGCTGCTCGATCAGAACTTCGATGCCGTCTTCATCGGCAGCGGCGCGCCGCGCGGCAAGAATCTCGAGTTGCCTGGCCGCTACGAAACCGATCACATTTACATCGGCATCGACTGGCTCGGCTCGGTCGCCTTCGGACACACCGATTCCATCGGCAAACGCGTCCTGATCATCGGCGTCGGCAATACCGCGATGGATTGCTGCCGGTCTTCGCGTCGCCTCGGCGGAACCGATATCAAGGTCATGGCCCGCCGTCCGCGTGGGTTCTTCAAAGCCTCGCCCTGGGAGCTTGACGATGCCGAAGAAGAGGGTGTCGAGATCGTCATCAATCACGCGCCGAAGCGCTTTGTGATCGAGAACGGCGTACTCACCGGCATGGAGTTCGAGCGCCTCGAATGGGACGCCGAAGCGAAGCGATCGACCTTAATCGACACCGTAACCATCCCGTGCGACGACGTGATCCTCGCCATCGGACAGGACAACGCATTCCCCTGGATCGAGCGCGACCTCGGGATCGAGTTCGACAAGTACGACATGCCCGCCGTGAACAAAGTGACCTTCGAATCCACTCGCGCCGGCGTCTTCTTCGGCGGCGATGCCGCCTGGGGACCGAAGAACATCATCTGGGCCGTCGAGCACGCGCATCAGGCCGCGATCTCGATACATAACCACTGCCAGGGCATCCCCGCCGGCGAGCGGCCGCCCTTTGCCATGAATCTCATCAGCCAGAAGATGGGCCTAAGCGAGTGGAGTTATCACAACGATTACAATCCGGCCCACCGGCAGAAGATGCAGCACGTCGACCTCGTGCATCGCTTCGAGGAACTCAATATCGAAGTCGAGCTCGGCTTCACCGCGGAGCAAACGGCGCGCGAGGTTCAGCGCTGTCTGAATTGCGACGTGGAAACGGCCTTCATCCGCCGCGAAATGCATCGAATGCGATGCCTGCATCGATATCTGCCCGCTCTCCTGTCTCACCATCGCTGCCGACGCTGAGGAAGACGTGCTCAGGCGCCGTCTCTCCGCGCCCGCGGTAAACCCGGACCAGGCGCTGTACGCCTCAAAACCGCTCCCGCAGACCAGCCGCCTCATGTTGAAGGACGAAGACCTGTGCGTCCATTGCGGCCTTTGCGCGGAACGATGCCCCACGGCGGCGTGGGACATGCAGAAGTTCGATCTCCTCATCAGTTACGCAGGTCAGGTTCCTCCCAAACAAACATGGACAGCGGCATAAACGACTTTGCGATCAAGCTGGCGAACGTGAATGGCTCGGGTTCCGCCAGCGCTAACAGCCTCATCATGCAGGCGATTTTTCGGATGGGGGTACCCGTCTCGGGCAAGAACCTCTTTCCGTCGAATATTCAGGGTCTGCCCACCTGGTACGAGATCCGCGTCAATAAGGAAGGCTATACCGCCCGGGCGCTCGACTACGACCTGATCATCGCGATGAACGCCCAGACTTATGGGCGCGATGTAAGTGAGGTGCGCTCCGGAGGTTACATCCTGTATGACTCCTCCTGGCCTCTGGATGACTCGCTGATCCGCGACGATATCACTTACATTGGTGTCCCCTTCGCGCAGCTTTGTAACGAGAGTTTTCGCGAATCGCGCGAGCGCGTCCTGATGAAGAACATCGCTACGGCGGGCGCGCTGATCGAGTTACTGAATATCGACGGCGAGGTTGTGCAGAAACTGATTGAAGAGAAGTACGGCCGCAAGAAGGGGCTTCGTGAATCGAACCAGAAAGCTCTGCGCCTCGGAGCCGATTATGTTCGCGCTCACTTCGGTTGCCCTCTGCCGTTCCATTTACAAACGATGGACGCGAACGGCGACAAGATACTGATCGACGGGAATACCGCCGCGGCATTGGGCTGCGTCTATGCCGGCGCGACGGTCGCCGCGTGGTACCCGATCACGCCATCCACCTCCGCGATGGACGCGTTCAAAGCCTTCTGCGAGCGCTTCCGAACCGACAAAGAAACCGGCGAACGCAATTACCTGATCCTGCAGGCCGAAGATGAACTCGCCGCGATCGGCATGGTGCTGGGCGCCTCCTGGATGGGCGCGCGCGCATTCACTTCAACGGCCGGACCGGGCATTTCGCTCATGAACGAGCTTCTCGGTCTCGCTTACTACGCGGAGATTCCTGTCGTCGTGATCGACGTGCAACGCGTCGGACCGTCCACCGGAATGCCGACGCGCACGCAGCAGGGAGACATTTTCGAATGCGCGTACGCCTCTCATGGCGATACCCGGCACATCCTGCTTTTCCCTTCAAATCCCGCCGAGTGCTTCGAATTTGCGGTAAAGAGCTTCGATCTCGCCGAACGCTTTCAAACGCCCGTTTTCATGCTGACGGACCTCGATATCGGTATGAACGACTGGGTTACGCCGAAGCTGACGTGGGACGACTCGTTCCGTCCGGACCGGGGCGCTGTCCTGACGGAGAGGGACCTCGAATCGATGCCGAGATTCGAGCGCTTTATGCCCTTGAATGGCAGCGCGGTCGCCGCCCGCACGCTGCCAGGCGTCGGGGCAAAAGGGGCCTTTTTCACCCGCGGCTCCGGCCACAACAAGTACGGCGCTTACACGGAAATCCCGGACGAATATCAGGAAGTGATGGATCGGCTCCTGCGCAAGCATAAAGAGTCCGCCGCCTTCGTGCCCGAGCCTGTTATCGAAAGGCGCGATCGTGCGCGCGCCGGTATTATCACCATCGGCGGATGTGATCCCGCGGTTCGCGAAGCGATCGATATTCTGGATCGGCAGGGTATGCCGATGGATTACATGCGCATCCGGGGATTCCCCTTCGACGAACCTGTCGACGCCTTCATCGCCGAGCACGAAATCTGTTACGTCGTGGAGCAGAACCGCGACGCACAACTGCGGTCGCTGCTCGTTCTGGAAACGTCCTCCCCGAAAGAAAAACTCCGTTCGATTCTGAGCTATGGCGGCTTCCCCCTGAGCGCCAGCCACGTTCTGGAAGCGATCACTCCTGGTGTGGAGGAACTTGATGCCCTCTATCGTTAAGCCGCCCGTTGCACATCCCAGCCTGACGCGGAATGAGCTGGGCCTCACTATCCGCGACTACGAAGGCACGATGTCTACCCTTTGCGCCGGATGCGGGCACGATTCCATCACTGCCGCCATCGTGCGCGCCCTGTGGGAACTGTCAACGCCGCCCCACAGAGTCGCGAAGCTGAGCGGAATCGGCTGTTCCTCCAAAACGCCCGCCTACTTCGTTAATGCCGCTCACGGTTTCAACTCGGCTCATGGCCGAATGCCGCCGATCGCCACCGGCGCCAATGCCGCCAATCGCGAACTGACCTATATCGGTGTTTCCGGAGATGGCGACTCGCTCTCGATCGGGCTCGGCCACCTCTGCCACGCCATGCGGCGGAACGTCAACATGCTCTATATCATCGAGAATAATGGCGTGTACGGCCTCACAAAGGGCCAGTTTTCCGCCTCCTCGGATATCGGCTCGAAGAGCAAAAAGGGCGACGCGAACATGCTTGCCCCCATCGATCCGATGCTGCTGGGGCTGAGCCTCGGGGCCACTTTCGTCGCGCGGAGCTTTTCCGGCGATAAGGAGCAACTCGTTCCGATTCTTAAAGCTGGACTGGCTCACCGCGGGTTCGCTCTGATAGACGTGATTTCGCCTTGCGTTACTTTTAACGATCATGAGGGTTCTACAAAAAGCTACTTGTATACGCGCCGACATCTGTCGGAGGCTACGGAGTCGGATTTCATACCTGACGCGACCGAAATTGTTGCGGAAATTGCCCGAAACGGCGAAAGTAGTGTAACAATGCATGATGGAAGCGTGCTACGCTTCACCCGGCTGCCGGAAGACTACGACATCAAGGACCGGCAGAGGGCTTTTGCTTATCTGAAGCAGCACCCCGGCGAGGTGGTAACGGGAATTCTACTTGCCGATGAAAGCGTGCAGGATATGCACGAAAGAAATCAAACGCCCCGCATGGCGTTAGTCGACATTCCGTACGAAAGGCTCTGCCCGGGCTCTGAGCAGTTGCAATTTCTCCAGGAGGAGTTCATATGACGCAACAGGTTGCTTACCGGTTTATCGAAGCGCTCAGCGCGCTCGAACAGGACGGAGAAATGGAACCGATTCTGGCGACATTCGGCGAGTTCTGCGAGATCGGAACGCCGGTGGTTCCGGAGAAACTTCACGGCATAGAGGGTGCGCGTCAATTCTGGCAGGGATATCGAGCTACGTTCAGCCGCATCCGGTCGACGATCCGCAACATTGTGATTGGAGACAACAGCGTTGCGCTCGAATGGACAGCAGACGGGGTGAACCGCTCGGGCAAGGAAGTCCACTACGACGGTGTCAGCGTGCTGGATACCTCGGGCAGCCACATCACGCGATTCCGGACTTATTTCGACGCTGCTGCCGCGGCGGCTACGTCTCGTGTGCAAGCCAGTGCCGCCGGTGCATATCTGGCGGGCGCGGCGTCCTGACGCGCGACGTCAGCGCAAGCTCTGCGCATCCGGCCCGATTTTAGCGTCTGCCGGGAATTCGACCTTTTCATAGATGTCAGCCATGAGGAGGTGCGCGTCTACACAGTCCAGAGTCAGAGACTCTTCCATGCGGCTCACGGAGGTCAGTAACCAGCGACCGTCAGGTTGTCTCGTGTAAAGGTCGCCGTGGACGCGATCGGTGGCCAGCAGTAGATACTCCCGAAGCGAATTCATCGTTTTGTAGTGTTCGAATTTGCGCCCCCGATCATACGCCTCGGTTGAAGGTGACAGCGCCTCGACCAGCAGAATGGGGTTCAGCAGCGTATCCCGCTGGTCGTCGGTGAACTGCGGTTCTCCGCAGACGGCAACGACATCGGGATAGGTATAGAGGCCACTGAGACTGACCCGCACACGCATGTCGCTCGAATAAACCCGGCACGGCCGTTGACGGAGTTGATTCGCCAGTTCGCGGACGACGTTCGTTACCACCAGATTATGCGCCTCGCGCGCTCCTGCCATCGCGAACATTTCGCCTTCGTGGTATTCGCTCTTAAACTCGGCTGCACGCTCGATTTGGAGATACTGCTCCGGGGTCAGCAGAGTCTTCGGCCGGGTGGACATGACTGATTAGCAGGATACCTCGCTCGGCGCCGATAACGAGGCTGAGCTACCGGCACATTGTTGAAGAGATGGAGCGGGAGACGAGAATCGAACTCGCAACCAACAGCTTGGAAGGCTGTGACTCTACCATTGAGTTACTCCCGCCCTTGACCGGGCTTTCACGATTGTAGCAATCTGCTTCGCGTCCACGGGCGCCGACCTTCGCGTTGCGGAGGCGCGGCATTGCAGCCGCAAATAGTTTAAATCGACTTGCCGGCATGCACATCATCACCCTTGGGCCATCTGGAAAACACGGAGAAAAGGCCCACGGGCCCATCGGAGACGTCGCAAAAAGACAGAGGAACCGTTCTCGCGGAGGAGCGAACCGACCTGGCGGTCGAGCGAACGAGGATCGCCGCGGAAAGAACATTAATGGCATGGATACGAACCGCCAATTCGATGATCGGATTCGGTTTCTCGATCTACAAGTTCTTCCAGTACCTTCCCGAGGAGATTGCCGCCGGTAACATCAAGCGCCCTGACGCACCGCGAAACCTGGGGTTGACCCTTGTTGCGTTGGGCACACTGGCATTAGCCGCCGCGAGCTGGCAGCACTGGAGTTTTCTGAAAGCGCTTGGATCCTCCTCCATGCAGCGCATGTGGTCGATCTCCTTCGCGATCGCCCTTTGTATGGTCCTTATCGGATGCCTGACTTTTTATGGGCTCCTGTTGAAGAAGCGGACCGTTTTAACCGAAGTCCATGGGCCGAAAAGAGCCTCATTTTGAAAGAAACCTGAAATGTACCTGCCAAGTTTTCCGAACGTCGATTTGTTCTCTGCCGGCGTTAACGCCCTGAATGGAGTGCTCGTTGCCCGCAATCCGACGCACAACCGGGGCTACGCCGTTGTGGGCTTATTGATCATGGCCTTTTTTGGCGGAATCGGCGGCGGCGTATCCCGCGACGTCCTGCTTGGCGACATTCCTTCGCCAGTCAAGGATCCGATATATCCCTTCGTCTGCGTTGGCATGGGTTTGCTGGGGCTGGCGATCTATCGCTACGCCGAGTCCAGAGAGGAGTGGTTCCGCACCAGATTACTAGCCTTCTTCAAGTCCTTCTCGCTGCCCTGGTTTGCGGTGCTCGGCGCACATAAGGCCCTGGAACACGGCATTGGGATTGTGGGCGCGATCATCGTTGGCTTGATCGCCACCACCGCTGGGGGCGTCCTGATCGATGTCTTCTCAGGCGTCACCCCGGAAATTGTCAGACCCTCGGAGCACCTTGTCACGACCGCCATACTCGCGGCCACCGTTTACTCACTGATCGCGGTGGGCTACAAGGGCTCCGGCTTCTTTCCCGCCACGCTGATCGCCGTGTCGGTTTCGTTCGTCTTTCGTGTGGTTGCCGTCCGGGAGCACTGGCAGCAGATCGTGCCGTACGTAGCGCCCCCAGAAGGTCCAAAGATCGGCAGAAGCGCGGCCGTGTGAACTGTCGCCGCGAGGCTCATTGAGAAAGGAGAAAAATGATGGACGATATGTGGACGCGCGTCGGACAGAACCTGATTGACCGTGTCACTGGTCCGATGAAACTCAGGCTGGTTCTTCAGCCGACTATGGCAGCGATTTTCGCGATCCGGGCCGGACTGGCGGATGCCAGGCTTGGCAACGCGCCGTATTTGTGGGGACTTTTTTCGGATCCCGCTCACCGCGGAGAAATGGCCAAAGACGGGTGGAAAAGTGTCGGCAAAGTATTCATTCTCGCTATGGTCCTGGACGCCATATACCAGTTGATTGAGGAACACTTCATCTATCCAGGCGAAATGGTGATCGTTGCGTTCATTCTGGCCATCGTGCCTTATCTGATTCTCCGCGGCGTGGTTACGCGTGTGGCTCGAAGGGTCGAAGTGCGAAATGAAGGCAACCCGCCAAAACCCATCAGCACCGCGCGACCGCAATAGGTTTCATTTCCTGCTGCGGATTTGTTCGAGATTGGCGCGGGCCCCGTCCAGTTTCGGATCGAGTGCGAGGGCCTTTTCGAACTCGGCGCCGGCATTCGAATAATCGGCCTTCTGTGCGAGTAGTTCGCCCATCAGGTTGTGCAAACCCGCATCCTTCGGATAGGCGGCAATGACCTTGCGCAAATTATCCTCGGCAGCATCAAAGCTCCCGAACTTCACGAGCGCGAAGACGAGGTTGTAACGAGCGTTGACGTTTCCGGGATCGAGCTTCACCGCCGTTTGAAACTGCTCCATCGCCTCGCGAGAGCGGCCGACGCGCGTCAGCGCGGCCCCAAGAATGTTGTGTCCCTGGGATTGCGAGGGATCCACGCGCACCGCCGTCTCAATGGCCGACAGGGCGCCCTGGGTATCGAGGCGAGAGAGTTTGATCTCGCCAAGGTCCAGGTACGAGACATAATCGTCTGGATACTTCTCGACGCGGTGCTGAATTGCCGCTTCTTCCAGTTCGCGGCGGCGGTCGCCCGGTCCGCGCGGCAGCAACTGCAGCCAGAGGTGACCCATCTCGTCAGTCGCATCGTTGCCGGCCTTGACGCGGATGGGCGGGTTATTGGGGTTGCGCGGATTGGCTGCGGAGTTGTCGTAATGAAACCGCATCGAGATCACCGAGCCCTTTGGCAGGAAGACCGGTTTGCGGTATCGGTAAACCGCCTGGCGGTTCAGATCCCAGTCCGGTATGCGAATGAGCCACTGGCGTTTGCCATCGGGCAGCGTCGCGTAGCCTTCGAGTAACTTTCCCAGATAGTGGGCGTGCGGGTAGACGGCCAGAACGTCGGCATCGAGGGGCAGGCGGAAGTCGTCCGACACGAGGAAATCCTTGTTACCAGCAGGAATGTTGAGGGCTCCGTCATGCTCGAGCTGGAGCAGAACCGGGAAATGAGCCGGGGGCTTCGCCGTGAAGTAAAGGCCGATCGAGGGCTGAACCAGCTCGGGCTTACCCGATGGCTGCAGGTGCGTGTTGAGAACGAGGTCGTTGCCGGGTTCGAGACGCCAGGAGAAGCCGTCGGGCTCAGAATAGGGCACGCTGCCGGGTTTCCAGAAGAGGAAATGCCCCGGGGGGTCGAAGACGCCGGACTTGATGTCGAGGTCCATGCCGGGAAAGCCCGCGCCCGGAGTTTTTTCCATCTTTCGGCCGGAGTTGAGGCGGTCGATGAGCAGGTTGGCGTGGTGCACGAGCCGCTTGTCCCCCGGGCGGATTTCGATGGCGCGCACATAGCGCGTCGCCGGGATGTTCGGGGTGAAGACGAAATTCCGGAAGACGTTGGGTCCGCCGGCAGGCAGTGCGAAGGGCTGGGACGCTTTGAGAACCAGGTCGGGCGTGCCGAGTTGCCAGCCATCGGGGAACTTCGGCGGGGCCGGGCTCTGGGTCGTATCCCCTTCGGGCATTCCGGCGCTCACCCAGTCCGCGATCTGTTTGATCTGTGAATCGCTAAGGCGAAGTTCGTCCGCAAAGTCGCCGTAGCCGGCCTGGGGCAGCCAGGGCGGCATGAACCGCGTTTTCGTTACGAGGGCGATCTGGCGGGCGTGTTTCCGGACGTCGTCATAGCTGAGCAGCGAGAAGGGCGCGGATTCCCCGGGGCGATGGCAGGAGGAGCAGTTGTTGTAGATTATGGGCGCGATATCGTGCGCGAACGTGACGGGGGCCGGCGTTTGTGCGGCGGAAGTGCCGAGGGCCGCCATTCCGAGCAGGACGAATCCGCGCAGTTGTGGTGTCCCGGTCAATTTCTTCTTTATGTTAGCGCTGGCAAATTCCGGTTCAGGCCGCCGTCGCATGGAGTTTTTGGAGTTTGTGCCGGGTGAAATCGATCTGGTATGAGCGGTTCAGGCGGCGTTCCTTGTCGAGCGCGGCGTGGATTTGAGCGGTCGAAAAAACGAAGCCATCTTTGCTTATCTCCGCCGGTCCGTAGGGTAAGCCCTTCATTTCACTGAGCTGGAGGAGCTTCTTTGCTTCCTTCATTTCGGCTTCGCGTTTGGTCAGGCGTGCGGCCTGGAGGCCCTGGAGCATGGCGAGGTTCTTCTGGAGGTTGCGATTGATGCGCTGCTCGTAGAGGGTCAGGAGCTGGAGCTGTTTCGACTCCGCCGTGAATACTTTCGCGGCGGTCAGGGCGGCGTGGATTTCGGGATCTTCGGTTTCGATTTCATCCGATTTGGCTGAATGGCCGAGGGCAAAGAGGTTGTCTTCTATGGCGCTGAGTCTGTTGAGACGCCAGCTGTCGGTGGCGATGCGCTGCGCGAGCTGGATTTCCATGGCGCCTTCAGGCGCAAGGCTCTCGACGATCGAGGCGGAGAAGGCGTCGTGCATGATGCGATCGGCTTCGGTCATGGCGGTTACCTGTCCGGTGAGATTGTGGCGGCGGGCGGTCAGGGCGGACACCTTCTTGCCTTCCCCGGTTCGGGGACCCGTGGAACGCAGGGCATTGCGCCGATTGGCTTCGAGTTGTTTTTCCGAGATCATAACTTTTCCGACTTACAACTAGCATGGTCAGGGCGCAAGGCGGCGTTTATGGGCGGTCTGATCGCCTCGAAATTCCTTCGGAGTCATTGATTGGCCTGAGGATAGCGTTTCAAAGAAATATTTTTTGAAATTGTGACCCGGTTTGGGAAGTAGCCTACAGATTCCCGGGCATGGCGGGCTGATTGAACCACTGCATCGTGACCGGACCGGCGCCGGCTGGCGAAAACACCAGGAATTTCCGTCGGCGCCCAGCAGCCACCCGAGTGCAGCCATGCCGAGGTCCTGCCAGTCTGGCGTCGTCTCGCTGAGTACCTGCAAAGTAGATTTATGGTCAGGCTTTCGATAAAGATGTCCGTCAACCGTGAAAGCCATCGGCGTGAATTCCCGCTGATCGAGGCGATCCCGGCGGATCAGTTTACCGGAGAGATCGAGCTCCACCCATTCGTTCTGACTTCCATTAAGACCCGAAAACGCGAAAAGCCCGACGCGATCCTGTGCCACCATAATGCTCCGTGTCTGCCAGTGACCCATTCCGGGGTTGAGCCCCTTGGGGAATAAGGACCGCGCGAGGAACTGACCCGCATCCTTGCGGCCGGCGGTGAAGCGGTGCACCATCATGTAATCTCCGGCGCCTCTTTGGGCGCCGAAGGTCCAGAGCGAATGGTCACCTGCAAAGCAGAGACTCTCGGGTAGATACGATCCTGTAGCGACAAATCCGTCGGGTTGTCCGTACTTGTCGTAGAAGACGATTCCCCCCGCCGAGGCCGATGAACCGTAGGCCACTCCGATGGCGAAAGCTCCATCCGCATCGACGGCGAGTCCGTTGGCCCAGACATTCTCCGCGTCCGGGACCTGCACAACGGTCGTCAGAACCGTTTTGAAAGCCGGGAACCGCCTGGTTGCCGACGCGCTGCGCCTGCGAGGTGACTGTCCGAACGGGCTGCGTCTGGGCCATGAGGGCCAGAGGAACGAATGCGAGAGGGAATTTACGGCGCATGAGCCCTGCCTTTGCCTGATTCACTTCTGCCTGATTCACTTCTGCGTGATCGGCGTCTGTCTGAGTGACGTCCCGTCGCAGCGAAGCGTGGACGCGCGTCTCGATTAAAATCCGAGCCAGAAACCGCGCCGCGTTCACTCCCTCCGCGCAGGCTTCTGTCGCGACAGCTTCTCGCCACCCGGAACTTTGACATTTGATGTGCGGCACTTCGCGTGGGCATTATGGGTAAATACGCAGCCTTCGTGCCGGCGATGCGCGCCATTGGGTTCTCGTACCGACGGGCACAGGTGAAGGCTTGTCGGCTACCGCGGACGTACCTCGCCGCCCGGAGTGATCAAATCGTCGCTTGCAACTTTTCGGTATCGGGATTCCACGGGCGGTATGAGAAACCGCACCGTCCGAGTCTCAGTTTCCGAGCAACGCGTGACACGCTCGGAGCTGCGGTGACGGGAACATCCAGATGTACGAAGTGCCGACAAATTGTCAAGTGGGAGCGTTAGCACTGCTCCATCGACCGCGGCAGCCGGCCAAGTTTCCGAGGATCATATCTGATCCGAGGTTTCACTCGAAACAAGGACGTCAACTCCGTCTCCGTTTTACTCCATTTTCGCTTATCTCGTGAAGCACCTTTGTTAGTTTGTCGGGCTCAATGGAGCCGCGTGGCAGGTTTTGCCGTTTTCGGATATCAGGTCGAAAGAGACAGCAATCTCTCGACCACTTCCGTTGTGCTAGGCGCGTTGAAAAGTTTTCGCAGAGCATCTCTAAACTCCTTTTCATCTGCTGCCTTGCTATCGGGAAGCTTATGCGCCGTGATCGTTACGGGGTAATAGTTTATTAAATCGAAGCTGATTCGGACTAATGGAAAGCTATACCGTAGCACGGTTGACAGTAGCGAGTAGTTCGCGGTAACGACCTCATTCGAGACTTTAAATCCATTCGATAGAACTGTAACAATCCTTTGGTCTTCTCAATCAGCCCATTCCCGGCCTCTTCGATAATGGTCTTTGGCGAAGTGGCCGCGGGCGATATTTTAAAGTCAGGCCAGAGATTCTCGGTCAATTCGTGCCTCCATCGAAAAGTCGGACTGCAGATCTAGCTGAAAAATTACAGGCAAGTGCACTCGTGTCCAAATTAGCGCGGGAATGGAGAGGTGAAGCCTCTGGTAGCTTGACGTTCAGTTCCGGCAAGAACAAGCCCAGTAAAGCCCCGCGCGTGGCGCTCCGCGTGATGCTTCCCGACCGCCGCTTCAAACCTGTCCCGCGGGATCAACTGCAAAACCTGACTGAAGATGCTGCATACTCGTTTCATGGTGAAGTCTCCTGGTTCGCCTGGGCTTGTTCTTGCCGGAACTGAACTCAAGCTACCAGAGGCTTCACCTCTCCATTCCCGCGCTAATTTGGACACGAGTGACTTGGTATGAGCGGTTGCAGTAGTGTCATATACTGCGGGTTAAACCTTGCGATAACTTTGAAACGGTCGTTTTCGAAAACAGGATAGTAATTAGAGTCGGATGCAAAGCTGGAGAGCAATAACGCCCACGGCATTGCACATTCGATCAGGAACAGGAGATCCAACGAATGCTCGAAACACAACTGCCCGGCCCCCGCTGCGATATTGGACCCATTGTCCCGCCAATTGCGCAGACAGTGAACGTTCCAAAAGCCGAACCTGAGCACTCGCCTATTGTACTCGATATGAACTGACTTCCTCGGCTTCCCGGCGGCTTCGACTGCTGGGCGCAAGAGCAGCACAAAAGAGTACGCAGGTAGTCATGTACCGCCGATCCGACACACTCGATTATCTGAAACTTTATCGGGTTCCGGAGAATTGGAAAAACGTTATCGTTGGGCAAGCATACGCGGACGAAATCATCGATGACGGTGCTGGTCAGCCGCGTGACCCGCTGCCATGGGCGCCGCCACAAGGCTGGTTTCGCTATGCCCGCCGCCTGCCTCGCCAGATTTAACTCCGTGGATTGCCCAGTTCTGTATGATCAGTTGGGACCTCTGTGGTCTCGGCCTCTACCAACCGGAGACACCACGGCACCCCACTCAACGTCACTTTGACCTCTCACGCGCAATCGGTGAAATGACCGGTTTCAGCTTCGACCGCGTCGTCGGCCACTCGGACGTGGGCCCCAAACGCATTGGCGTCCACCTGGATGACGCGATCTACAAGGAGACCAGCAATGCTGTCAGACCAGTCGGTCGTAATCGCCGTGATTGCCGATCCAATACCAGATGATCCGTCCCTCCCTCACAACACCGAGAGCTCGATACCCAAGGCTGATGCGGACTGAATAGATATTGTCCTCGCCCTCAAGCCTCTTGAACTGCAGGCTGGGATGCGCCGGATCGCTCTGGAATAGCCGGTACCTGCGGCGGGCCGCTCGCTGTACCTCAGCAGGCAGTTCCGAAAGCAAACGCCGGAACTGCCGGGTTGTCTTCGACTCCATTCAGAGCAGATCGTCCAGCGGAGCCGTTTCGCCCCGCTCGTGTTCCTCGAGAGCTTCGCGCGCCATACGACGAATCGCGTCACGTTTCCGTACGAACAGCGCCTTCCATTCGTCGTCGTTAGCCAGCGTCGACAGGATTTGAGTCGCGATCGCGTCCTGCTCATCCGGCGGCAGTGCAGCTACCTTTTCCAAAGCCTTTTCCAGCAACGCTGACATACTTTCAGCTTATCAGCGGTCAAGGGAGCACGGCTGCTATGTGAAGCGCTTCACGTGCCGGAGCGACGGGGCATCGTCCCCAAACGGCGTTGGGGGGAAATGTGCGCTGCCGGCCGGGCGAATCGTCGGCAAGTCGGACCTGATGCGCGGAAGTCACTCTTCCGGTTCGATGCCGATCTTGTCGCTAACCGCGGATCGAATTCGCTGCCTGCAGCCCGGATATCGTTCGGTTCGTCTGAATCGAGACATGCCCGAGGAGGAACTGGATTTGTTCGAGTTCCCTACCCGACGCGTGACCGAGCCGGGCACATGTCCTCTGAAGATCGTGAGGCGTGAGCCTCTCGATGGCCGCTTTGCCGGCTTATTTGCGAACGACGCGCCAGACCGCTTTTTCCGTCAGACCATCTCTCCAAGCCTTCCCGTTCTTGTTAACTCGCCGAAATAGCCTGCCAGAAATCAGATTCGCGGACCGAAGCCATTCATCGATCAGCGTCCTGGCCCACGTTGGCAGCGCCATCGTTCTGGTATGGACCGCTTTCCCCTTCAGGTTGATGATTGCCCAGTGATCCTCCCGCTGTTGGATTTGGCGGAGATCCAGATTCACCGCCTCGTGCCGTCGGAGGCCGCAGGCAAGCAGCACCGCTAAAAGTGCGCGGTCCTGTTTGCCTTTCAATAGCTGAGAGTCTGGCGCATTCCTGAGCCGCTGCGATGTTCGGGCGTCAGCCAGTTCCCGAGCCTGACGCCGATCTTCCTGGCGCCCTTTACGCGGCATATTCCGGCGGCCAGTCTGGACTTAGAGCATTTCCATAATCAATCCAGACGCTTCTGAGGGGTCGAGTCTAAACAAAGGACTTACGCGACGCCCTCAAGGTTTTACCTTGCCACAAGCGAGAGCGTCGCTCCCTTCCGGTCGCGGCTCGGCATCTGCTCAGAGGCGCACGCATCAGCAGCGACGATTTGATCACTGGTTGGCCCGCGCGGGGGTAAACAGGTTACCCCTTCGAGTATTCATCTGGCGATGAAACTCACCTACTCTTGGGCTGAGTTCGATCAACTCAGGAGAAAAACCGATGTCAACACAATCGCCCCCCGAAGCCCCGGGCATGGGTCTCACAGTCATCCCGGGCCTCACCGGCCCCTTCCCGCTCCTTCGCCCCGGCAGAGGGGCACTCGCTCTCGTTTTCGCAACCCTGGTGCCCACAGCGCTCCCCGCGCAGACCATGGCGCCCGTCGCCTTGAACGGCGTGCAAATGACGGTCCCGGTATCGGGTCTCACATCTCTCGCTGGAGTGGCGCGGAGCGCCGCGGGTGACTTATTCGTCCTCGATCGAGGGGGCAGTCAGGTCATCAAAATACCTGGCAACGGAGGTCCACAGACCGTTGTCTCAAGCGGGCTGCAGATGCCGTCTGCCGTTGCCGCAGATGCAGCCGGCAATCTTTACATCGCAACTACTTCACCGGCTCAAATCCTCAAAGTGCCTGCGAGTGGGGGATCGCCTTCAGCAGTGCCCGTCGCAAACCTGAAGGTCCCATCGGGTCTGGCAGTGGATGGAAGCGGCAATTTGTATATCGCCGATAGCGGAAGCGCGACTGTCATTCAGTACAGCGCGAAGGGTACGCAGAGCACCGCCGGAACCGGTTGGACGGCTCCGGTGGCGATTGCCTCAGATGCGAGTGGGAACCTCTATGTCGCCGACAAGAGCCGCACATCCATCACCCGGGTGCCGGCCGGGAACGGAACCCCTGTTGCAATTGGCGCCGGCCTAGTCACTCCGCAGTCGGTCGCCGTAGATTTAGTGGGAAACCTCTTCGCAGGAGACAGCAGCGGGCAAGTGTTCGAGATCGCGCTCACCGGTGCGCAGACGGTTGTCAGCGGCAACCTGACTCCCATAGGTTTAGCCGGGGGCGCCGCAGGTACCGTGTTCGCCGCCGATGCGACGGGCAACACGCTGTTACAGATCCAGACCACGTCGATTGATTTCGGCAATGCGAACCTGTGCCCGGCCGGGCAAGGCACTCCCGCTCCCTGCCAGCGTTCGCTGACTTTAAGCTATACCGTCAATGCCAGCGCGACCCTGGGTTCGCCCGTTGTCCTGAACGGAGGCGGTGTGACCGGAGATTTCGCGCCAGGGAACGGCAGCACTTGCACGGGGAGCCTGAACAGCGGCGCTATCTGTTCCATAACCGTCAACTTCACGCCACTGGCGGCCGGCGTGCGGAAAGGCGCCGTGCACATCGTGGATGGCAGCGGGAACGTGCTGGCCGAGACGTTCCTTCGAGGCACGGGAAATGGCGCTCAAGTGGCTTACGGGCCGCCAGTGATCAGCACACTGCTGGACGCCACGACCACGCAAGGTCAGCTCCAGCAGATTACGACAGATGAGCAGGGAAATGTCTACGCGCTCAATGCCGCCCAGTTGTGGAGGATTCCCGGCGGCGGAGGGCCGGAGACGCTCATCACTTCCACCAGCAATACCGGGCAGGGTGTCGGGCTGGATGGAGCAGGAAATCTTTATTTGTCAAGTGACCAGATTTACAAGTATCCCTGGACCTTATCCGGGTATGGCGCCCCGATTCCGATTCCGAACAGCGGCGGCGCCCGCACTTTAGCCGTGGATGCAGCAGGAAATGTCTTCGCGCTTACACCAGCACCCTACACGAATCCATTTGGAAACGGTACCGTGATTGAGTTCCCGGTTGGGGGAGGCGGGCCGATACCGGTTGGATCCGGTGACTTTCTCGGCCACGGTATTCCGTCGCTTGCTGTGGACAGCTTCGACAACGTGTATGTCGGCAGCGAGGCTTTGACGAAAATACCCGCGGGTGGAGGGCCGCCCGTGGTAAAGCAAACGGGGGGCTCGGTCGCGGTAGACCCTCTCGATAACGTTTACAGCGGCAGCACGGAGTACCCCGCAGGAGGCGGTCCCGCAGTGTCGATCGGCGACATCCCAACCACATTAATCGTGGCGGACAGTATGGGCAATCTTTACGGCTCAAATTATTTGAACGTCATTGCTGCTCGGCGGTCGCCTGCTCCGCCGAACTTCGCGTATGCCACGACGATTGTCGGTAACGCGAGTTCAGATAGCCCCCAGTCCGTTCCGATCACGAACATCGGGAATAGGGACCTTATGTTTTCCGCGATCGGCTTCGCTGGTTCCAACTTCAGACAAGTTGCCGGCTCGGGGTCTCCAGCCGATTGCGGCGTCGGAACACCCGTTCTTCCCGCGGAGAGCTGTAACCTGAGCATCAGCTTTGTGCCCGCACAGGCCGGACTGCTCTCAGACGCTGTGTCGCTCTCCGACAACGTATGGAACGTTCTGCAAACCATACAGCTAAGCGGCGCCGGAGTGCCGACCTGGGCAGCGACGAGCACCACGCTCCAGGTTCCCAACCAGAACATCAGTTACGGCGAGCCATTGACAATGACCGCAACAGTGACTACCGCGATCGCGAAACCGATTGGATCGGTTACATTCTTTAATGGCCAAACGGCTTTGGGCACAGTACCGCTCGATGCGAGCGGGACGGCGACACTCACTCTAACAACCCTGCCTCCCGGCGCCGACTCTCTCACTGTCAGTTATCCAACTACCGGCGTGTTTCTTGGAAGTACGTCCGCAGCCACTTTGGTCACTGTCGCTCCGAACACATTCAGCCTGGGCAACGTAAATGTCTGTCCCGCAGGGCAGACCAAAAACTCGTGTACTGAAAGCTTCAAACTGACCTATAACGTTCTGGCGAACGTTACACTGGGGACGCCGAAAGCGGTGACATTGGGCGCGCCCAATCTTGACTATTCGGTTACAGCTACTACGTGTACGGGCCCCTTTGTGGCGGGATCAACGTGCACGGTCTCGATTGCGTTCACGCCGGCCGCACCCGGCCCGCGGCAAGGCGCAGCTCAAATCACTGATGCATCCGGCGCAGTGCTGCAAACGTTCTATCTCGATGGATTCGGTGTGGCTCCCCAAGTGACCTTCAATGGCAACGCGGGTGCGGCGGTGCCGAACAGCAACGTCAGCGCGGTTAACTTCGCGTTGGACGGGTCGGGGAACATTTACTATGTGGATCTCAACAACACGGGGCAGATTATGGAGCTGCCGGCAAACGGCGGACCATCCATCCAACTCACCAACTTCGGCCCGTACGATTCGTTTAGCGGCTACTCTGGTCCCTTATTGGTGGATGGCGCCGGTAACGTGCTCTATGCCAACTACGGTGTGTATCGTTTGCAACCCGGTACCGGTGCGATCACTCAGTTATTAAGCACCGCTCAAGCCGATTTCCGGGGAGTTGCCATTGACACGGCGGGCTACACTTACGGCATTTCCCTTAATGGACAAACCGGCACAATGATTATCTACAAGCTGGCGCCATCCGGTGGCACACCGGTGGCGATCCCGGTGAGCTCGATGTACGCCGTTTCGTATGCGCCTGAGGGTATCGCCGTTGACAGCGCGGGCAACATCTACGTCGCGGGTTTCGATTTGGCATTCTCGCCGGAGATCCAAAAACTTCCCGCGGGGGGCGGCTCACCGGTCATACTTGCGGCCGATCTTCCCTACCCTCCGGCATCACTCAGAGTGGATGCTGCCGGAGATGTGTTCTACCTGTTGAATGACACGCTGCAGGAGATCCCGAACGGCAGCACCACCCCGGTTATCGTGCAGTCCGGGCTGGCGCAGGGCGGTTTCGACCTTCCGACCGATATGACATTCGATTTGTCCGGCAATATGTATCTTATCTACCCGCATTCAGGAGTGTTCAAGATCACGCGCACGACCGCTTCCTCCCTTAACTTCGCGTCGACGATCGTAAAGACAACAAGCAGCGACAGCCCACAATCGACTCAGATTCAGAACAGCGGCAACGCGCCGCTGGCATTAACCAAGATCCAGATGAGTGCGAGCTTCGTACAAGTGGCTGGGTCCGGAACGCCGGCCGATTGTGTCGCGAGTTCGACGCTGGCTCCCGGGGCACAGTGCAACCTGAGTATCGCCTTCAACCCAACCGCAGTTGGGAGTTTCGCGGGCACGGCCAGCTTCGTTGACAACTCGTTGAATCTCGGAAGCGCGAAGCAAGTCATTCCGCTGTCGGGAATCGGCGTAGCAAAAATTACGAGCAATACCACCCTGACTTCGAGCTTGAATCCATCGACCCTGGGTCAGCCGGTAACATTCACCGCAAGTGTGTCTGCCTCAGACGGTTCAACTCCCACCGGGACGGTTACGTTCAAGCATTCGGGCGTGCTGGGCACAGCTCTTCTCGTCAACGGAGTCGCTACCTTCGAGACTTCCAACTTATCCCGAGGCGCCTCGGAACGCATTACTGCCGCGTACTCAGGAAACTCAACCGCCGCGGGTTCGTCCGCGAGCCTCTCCCAAGCGGTTCAAAAGGTTCCCACTACGACCACAATTGCATCCAGTATGAATCCGTCAATCCGGAAGCAACCGGTGACGTTCACGGCAACCGTCTCCACAGCTTCGGGTCTGGTACCGAGCGGCATGGTCCGTTTCTATAACGGGAGTAAGTTACTCGGTGCGGGAGCGTTGGCAAATGGGTCAGCCATCCTCACGACCGCGGCGCTCCCTGCGGGGACGGACAATATCACAGCCGTCTATCCGGCTACCGACTCCTGCGCCAGCAGCACATCCGCCGTACTGACCGAGGCGGTGAATTAGTTACCGCACGCCGGCGGGGAAGCGAATCGGTTTCGGTCGCTCCCCCGTTGACCGCCCTACGCCGGAGAATCCGTTTCTAACGGATCTCCGGCATTGACACGTTAAGAAGGAGGTAGAGCCGCGAGAGTAAACTAGTAGACCATCGCATGTCTCTGCCCCCACGGGGCGACGTGAGGAAAGCGCTCGACGAGGTCTTGAAGAGCCGATCTTTCGCACGCGCCGAGCAGCTACGCCGTCTTCTGCAGTACGTCGTCGAAGTCACCATGGACGGCCGCGCGGGCACATTGAAAGAAATGACGATCGGCATTGACGCGTTCGATCTCTCCACCGATTTCGATCCCAAACGCGATCCGGTTGTGCGCATGAGCATGCACCGATTGCGAGAGCGGCTGCAGAGATATTACACCTTCGAGGGCGCCGCTAATCCAATCCTGATCTCGCTGGAGCCCGGCAGTTACATCCCGCAGTTTCTGCCTCATGAAACTGCGCGGAAAGAACGAGTGCCCATTGCGGTGTTGCCGTTTAGCACCCTGCGAGAAGGCACGGATCAGGACAGCTTCGTTCAGGACAATGCCGTTCAGGACAGCTTCGTTCAAGATAACGTCGTTCATGATAACTTCGGCGCGCTTCTTCGGGAAGCCCTGCTTACGCGGTTGGCCGGGAACAAGACATTCCGCCTCATCGGGAGTGAAGCGCCGCAATCGTTCTGGGCGAGCTCGGACCCTGGCAGTATCGGCCGGCAGTTACAGGTTCGTTTCCTCGTTCGGGCAGCGTGTTTTGCAGGCTCCGAGAAAATAAGGGTGTGTACGGAGCTGTTCTGTCCTCAAACGGACGAGCCGGTCTGGTCCGGCAATCACGAGCAGGATGCCTCCCAGGAAATCTGGACGATCCAGAATGACATAGCCGTCGACCTGGAGAAGGAGGCGTTGGCGGCGGACGGGCGTCAACAGTCTCCAATGCCCGAGCCATTTCCGGAGGCTGGCGTTCACCGATTGATGCTTCAGGGGCGCCACTATCTGTTTCAGGACAACAGTGAATCCATTCAGAAAGCGCAGCAATGCTTTCGAGCGGTGCTCGACAAGCAGCCGGAATCCGCCAGGGCCTGGGCAGCAGTTTCTATGACTCACACCTTGACCGCGATGTACCATCTGGCGAGCGCCCAGCCGGCATGGGATCTGGCCGAAGCGGCCGCAAAGAAGGCACTCGCCCTCGGCCCCATGCTCTCCGAGAGCCACATCGCCATGGGATTCTTCATCGTCTTCAACAGATTTGAGCCGGTCGCCGCGGAACAGCACTTTCAACAGGCGATCGAGGCGAACTCGACCGATATCCTTGTGCCTCTCATGTACGCCATGACCTGCCTTGCTCCCGCAGGAAAGCTCGAGGAGGCTGAAGACGAGCTTGAAAAACTGCTGGCGAGCGATCCGCTCAATCCGAAAGCGTTGCAGATGATGGCCGTGATCCTGTACTTTCAGAGGCGATACGAAAGCGCCATAGAAGTAGCCCATTCGGCGCTGGACATCTTACCTGGCAGCGCGGTAGCTTCACTCATCATCGCGACTTGTCACGATCGACTGGGTCAGCATGAAGAAGCATTGATGTACTACCGCAAATGTGATGATCTGTTGCCCATTATGCGGTCCTTAAAGTGGTCATGGGTGATGGCGGCAATCTACAAAGGCAGAACCAAATGGGTAAGGCCCACCCTGCTCGCAATTACGAAGTTGCTGCATTCCTCCCCACGCGCACCCTCCACGATGCTGGCGGACCTGTTGATCCGGATCGGAGAGCGGGACCTGGCGATTCACTGGATTGAGAAGGCTTTCCGGGAACGAGCGTTCCGTGCGCTTTACCTGGGCGTCGATCCAGCGTTCGACTCGATTCGATCCGAACCTCGCTGCATTCGGCTGCTGGAGCAGTTCGGAGATCTGATGACAAGGCACCACGGCCTGGACGTCAAATCAGAATCCCGGCATGCATAACCGAGGCGCATCGGCGGCATGACGAGCGCCAGAGCGACGAGCGGGAAACGGCACCGTCCGAGTCCTGGTTTCCGAGTGGCGCGCCATCCGCCCGGAACCCTGTCGATGGAGTGACTTGGCGATACTGCGCTGGTTGACGACGCGCAAGAGATCGCAACACCGATGAATTGCGGGTAGGAGAAGCCCGAGCGCAGTTGTATCGAGCCATTCCGTTTGCTAGCTTGGCGTAGATGCCGGCGCCTGTGCCCGAACAACTCAGCAAGACCATTGAGACCCTTTACCGGTCGGAATCGGGCCGGGTTCTGGCGACGCTGGTGCGCCTCCTCGGAGATCTGGATCTCGCCGAAGAGGCCATGCATGAGGCATTCGCCGCCGCTCTGGAATTCTGGTCTCAGACTGGTATTCCGGACAAGCCACGCCCCTGGCTGATTTCAACGGCACGCTTCAAGGCCATCGACGTGATCCGCCGGCGCGCGCGCTTCGACGGGGCACAGAGAGATCTTGTTGCCCACATGGAATCGCGCGTCAACGACGCTCCCGGCGGAAATGAAGAGACCGGAGATGAAGAGATCGAGGACGATCGCCTCCGTCTGATCTTCACCTGCTGCCATCCCGCTCTGCCTCCGGAGGGACAGGTTGCGCTCACCCTTCGCGAAATCTGCGGCCTGACCACGGAAGAGATCGCCCGCGCATTTCTCGTGACGCCGGCGACGCTCGCCCAACGCATCGTACGCGCCAAGGCAAAGATTCGAGAGACGCCGATTCCATACGAGGTGCCGACGCCGCAGGAATTGCCGGAGCGGCTGGACGCGGTGCTTCAGGTCGTCTATCTCGTCTTTAACGAGGGCTATTCGGCTGCGGCGGGAGCGGAAGTAACGCGAGCCGAGATCACCGGCGAGGCGATCCGACTTGGACGGTTGCTGGCCGGGCTCCAGCCGGAGCCGGAAGTCAATGGGCTGCTTGCTCTGATGTTGCTGCAGGAATCCCGCCGCGCGGCGAGGACCTCGCCGGCCGGAGAGCTGATTTTGCTGGAGCATCAAGACCGCGCGCTCTGGAACCGCGAACAGATTGCGGAGGGAGTGGGATTGGTGGAGAAAGCCCTGAGCTCGCGTCGCTTCGGCCCTTACACACTGCAGGCTGCGATTGCGGCCGTTCATGCGGAGGCGGAATCGACCGCTGCGACCGACTGGCGGCAGATTGTTGCGCTTTACAACCAATTGGTACGAATTCAGCCTTCGCCGGTCGTCATATCTAAATCGCGCCGTGGCCATTGCCATGTGCGATGGTCCAGAGGCCGGTCTGAAGCATATCGACGCGGTGTTGGAACATGGCGAATTGGCAAATTACTACCTGGCGCATTCAGCCCGCGCAGAGTTGTACCGCAGGCTCGGCAGGACCGCTGAGGCTCGGGCTTCTTATGAGAGGGCGCTGGCGCTGACCCAACAGGAACCGGAGCGGCAATTCCTGCAGGAACGGATTCGGCAGTTGAAATAAAAATTGGAGTGGCTGTCGATTTTCGGTTTCCCCAACGACTATAGGACAAAAGAACGATGAGCTACGATTCCTGAGTGAACAGGAAACGAGTCATCGGGAACAAACCACAGAAAACAAGGAGAAAAAGTCATGCCACAATATCTGGTCGCTAACTACCTCCCCGACGACTTCGACCCGTCCACCGTAACCGAAGCGATGATCGAGGAGATCCACGCGCTCAACCGCGAATTGATTGCTGCCGGCGTGAGGAAGTTCGCCTGCGGAATTTCCCCGGCCGCCAACGCGAAGACGCTGCGGAAGCAGCCCGACGGCAAGGTGCTCGTCACCGACGGACCGTACACCGAGACCAAGGAGCACATGGGCGGTTTCTGGATACTGGAATGCGCAGACCTGGAAGAGGCGCTGGCGTGGGCGCGCAAGGGCGCCATCTCCTGCGATGCGGCGGGCGAGGTGCGCGAGCTTCTTTTCTTCCCGGCTCCGGAACAAGGATCCGGCGGAAGCAAGTAAACAACCTGGTCATTGCGGCCCAGAGCACGCGCTGGCGAGAGGAACGAGCCGGCGTGCTCTGGCGCCGGTTCCACCGATCCGTCATGAGGAGAAGAACAATGAAATACATCTGTTTGGGGTACTACGACAAAGGTAAATTCGACGCCATGACTGAGAGCGAGCGAAACGCCATGTTCGACACATGCTTTGAATACGACGATCATCTTCGCGCCAACGGGCACTGGGCTGGTGGCGAAGCGCTTCAGGGTCCGGAAACCGCCTTGACCCTGTCTTGGAAGAACGGCAAAGTGGCAACGACCGACGGTCCCTATGCGGAAACCAAGGAACAACTCGGCGGCATTCTCGTCCTTGAGGCGCGGGACATGAATCATGCTGTACAGCTCATCGGCGCAGCATCCGGCGCTGACGTATGGCAACATTTTCGAGATTCGACCAGCTGGGGACATGAGCGAAATCATGAAGGCAAGCGAGCAGCGGCGGAGCCAGAACACTGCGGGCTGAAGACGGTTCTGCTTTGTCACCGGCGGAATCGACGAAGCGGCGCCAGGTTCCAGAAAGCCGCGGCCAGTGTGCTCATCGACAGGATTGTGGGAGAATAGTCTGGAGATTGCGCCTGCAAAACGCCGCTACCGGAAAGTAGGCAGTGGGGACAGCCTGCGCAGTGCCACCGAAGGATAAGGATCCGTTGGAGACGGACAGTCCACTCTCCCGCCTCCAACGCCTGATCAGGGAATTACCACCGGCAGCGTCTGGTAGTTCGTAGTGGTGTTGGGGCACATCGGATGCCCGTAGCCGCCTGCACTGATGCCGGTACCGCCGTTGGGGTTCGCCGCGATGTCGAACACGATGTTATCCGGGCGTGTAGCGTCGCCCGAAACTCCGGCGGTGTTCGCCATGTGGTCCAGACCCAGATTGTGGCGTACCCGCCAGCCGATGTTGTGATCGGCGCATGAAGTGTCGCCGCTCACGCCAACTCCGCCGACCACAAATTCGTCTTTTGTGGCGTAAAGCGCAAAGCCGCCGCCGAATACGTTTACGCCGCCGATTTTCTGCCCGACCATGGGATCGGACGCGGTACCGAAGTTCGAGGACGGGCCCTGATAAGCGACCGCGGTATCGACGGGATTACTTTCCTGCAGGCCGAAAAGGCTGCCCCCCGGCTGAACGGCCGAATAGAGATTCGCGGTGGAGAGCGCCAGCCCGTTCGGCTGCCCCGAGCCGTTGCTGTTCGAAAAGGCGTCGAGGCTGAATGAATTTGCGGTATTCGCTTTCTGCGCCGAAATCACGCGGCTGCCGGGCCATTGGGCTCCCCGGCTGATGCCGGAAAAAGCCACGGCGCAGACGATGCCGTCGCGATCGACGATCGTGGCCCACATCTGATTATTGAGGCCGCTCGTTTCGGTGGAAACCGCCGACTGCAGCGCGGCTTTGAGCGCGTTGTAGCCCGGGAGAAGCCCGCAATTGCCGGATGTGGCTGGGGTTTGGGCCTGCGCGTTTATGCTCGCGACGGAGCCGATAAAAGCCACGGCTAGCGTGGCCGTTTTCTTCAGGTATGACTTCTTCGTCATCTTTCCTCCATGGGACTTGATTTCGGTGCTCGCGGTTAACCGAACACACCAGGTGAGTATAAGGTGCACCGCTGGACGCGCGATACGCGAAATGTCAGGACGGATTTCGATCCGTGAGGATTCTGACTAATTGCCCGGACCGTCCATGCCGCTGTGGAGGCGATTACTATTTACTAATATTTACCTGAGACCTTAATAACCTGGGATCAGGCCGCCAATCAGGAAAGCGGCGCCAGACGCCGAGGACGCGATCAGCTACAGGATCCCGCGCTCCTGCAAGACGGTGGTTTGGTGTATTTCGCCGCATTTAAGCAGCACATCGGATTCTATCCGCCGGTGGCGGCGATGCGGAGCTGGAGCGCGCGCAAGCTCAGGGTCAAGCGGAACTTGTCAAAAGCTTCGGGATTCCCGCACGGAAATGACGAACCGCATCGAACCGGTCCTCTTCGGTGCCATGGCTTCGATTGACTTTCGAATCATGAGAATGTAATATCGGCGGACGCGGGCAGGAGTGTGTCTGCCAGCTTGAAATTCGAGACTTAATCAGTTCGGGAGAAATCTGTCGGAATGCAAAATCGGTTCAGATCCGGGTGGATCGCCCTTGCGGCCTTGTTAGCCGCTTCTTCTCCCGCACTGCCGGCGGCGGTGCAGAAGCCGACCTTTAAACCTCCCCGCACGGCGGACGGCAAGCCTGACCTCAACGGAATCTGGCAGACTACGAGTTCCGCGAACTGGGACATTCAGGCCGCACGGTATGGCGCCGGGTCCGGTAGCATCTCTGGCCGCCGACTTCGCAGTTCCTCCGGGCATCGGAATCGTCGAGGGCGGCGAGATCCCGTATCTCCCGGCCGCGGCCGAGCAGAAAAAGAAAAACTTCGCGAAGCGTTTTGTCGACGATCCGGAAATCAAGTGCTTTCTTCCCGGCGTGCCGCGCGCGGCCTACATGCCGTATCCGTTCCAGATCATTCAGTCGCAGAAGAACATGATGATCTCGTATGAATACGCGGGAGCGGTGCGAGTGATCGATATGGGAAATCCCGGACCCGCGCCGGTCGATAGCTGGATGGGCTGGTCGAAAGGCCGATGGGAGGGGGACACGCTGGTGATCGACGTCACCGGCATGAACAATAAAACATGGTTTGACAGGGCGGGCGATTTTCACAGCGACCAGCTGCATGTCGTTGAGCGCTATACGCTCGCCTCGCCCGACGTCCTGATGTATGAGGCGACCATCGAAGACCCGAAGGTGTTTTCGCGTCCCTGGAAGACTAAGCGTTCCGCTGTATCGCCATGTGGAGAAGGGAGCCCAGCTCCTCGAGTTCAAGTGTGTCGAGTTCGCCGAAGAATTAATGTACGGACCGTTGCGCAAGCACCCCCTGAGTACGGGTGAAAAGCCCGCGACTCAGAAACCGGAGTAACCTAGAGAAGGAGTTTCCTATGAGCTATCGATTTCCTGCAACTTTAGCCGCGGCTCTCTCGGCCGTGACCTTGTTTGTTCTTCTCACGCCGCGGCCCGCCGCCGCGCAAACCCGGCTGGTAGCCTGGCGGCAACGGAAGGAGTGAAGCAGGCCGGCGCCTGGACGCCTCCGCACACCCCGGACGGTGTTCCCGATCTCCAGGGGGTCTATACCAACTCCACCGTAACTCCGCTCGAACGGCCAAAGGATCTCGGCAGCAAGGAATTCTTCACGAAGGAGGAGGCCGCTGCGTACGAGAAGGCTTCTCTTGCCCGCAAGCAGGAGACCGGCCCCGGCACCTATGCGGACGTCCACTACGATATGGCGCAGTTCGGACTGGAGAGGAATCAATCCAAAGTTGCCGAAACGATTCGCACGTCCCTGATTACCGGACCGGACGGCCGGATCCCCGCGCTGCTGCCGGAAGCCCGCAAGCGGCAGGCTGAGAAAGCCGCGCTGGCCAAAGGGCATGAGTTCGATGGGCCCGAAAATCGCGGCCTTGCAGAGCGCTGCATCATGTGGAACAACGAGGGTCCGCCGATGATGCCGGTTGGCTATAACAGCAACTTGCAGATCGTGCAGGGTAAAGGATACGTGGCCATCATGCAGGAGATGATCCACGACGTCCGCATCATTCCGACCGACGGAAGCCCGCACGTCTCGTCAAAAGTCCGGGAATTGATGGGAGACTCCCGCGGCCACTGGGAAGGCAACACGCTGGTGGTCGATACCACGAATTTCACCGATCGGGTTCCGTTTCACGGATCTTCCGAGAATCTCCACGTGGTGGAGCGCTTCACGAGGACGAGTCCCGACATGGTCACCTATCAATTTACGGTGAACGATCCGACCACTTGGGATAAACCCTGGTCGGCCGAAATTCCGATGACGAAAATCGACGGACCGATCTTTGAGTATGCCTGCCATGAAGGCAATTACGGTATGCCGAATAATCTGAGCGGCGCGCGCGCCGAAGAGAAAAAAGCGGCCTTGGCAGCCGCGTCGAAGTAATCGAAAGTTATCGGACGTAAACGGAGTTATTTCAAATGACCAGAAAGTTAGCGGGTTCGATCGCCGGATTAGCGTTCTGTCTGGCTGCCGTTCCGGCGTGGGCGCACCACTCATTCGCGGCGGAATTCGATCCGAACAAGCCAGTCAAGCTGAAGGGAACCGTGACTGAGATGGAGTGGATCAATCCGCACTCCTGGATCCACATGGACGTCAAGGGTGCCGACGGCAAGGTAGTCAGTTGGATGGTGGAGGGTGGCAGTCCCAACGCTCTGCTGCGCCGTGGTTTCACGAAGAATTCGCTCCCGGCCGGGACGGAGATCGTGATCGAAGGCTATCAGGCCAAGGATGGAACGAATCGCGCAAACGGGCGCGATATAACGTTCGCCGACGGCAAAAGACTCTTTCTCGGATCGTCCGGAAACGGCGCGCCCGACGATAAAGCTGACAAGACCGAAAAATGAGCACGGCGTTTCGTCTGTCCCGTATAGCGCTGGCGTTTTCCATCGGCGCTCTTCCGGTCCTGGCTGCGACAACGTGTGAAAGTCTGTCTTCGCAAAAGTTGCCGGACACGACGATCACGGCCGCGCAATCGGTGGCCGCCGGGGAGTTCGTTCCGCCCGGTCCACCCGCCCGAGGTAACGCAGCGAACGCTTACAAAGACTTGCCCGCTTTCTGCCGCGTCGCCGCAACCCTCAAGCCGACAGGCGATTCCGATATCAAAGTCGAGGTCTGGCTCCCGACCTCGAACTGGAACCAGAAGTATCAGGCGACCGGGAACGGGGCGTGGGCAGGCAGTATAAGCTATGCCGACATGGCTAAGGCGCTTCATGCCGGCTATGCGACCAGCTCTACCGATACTGGCCACGGTCCCGGCGGCGGCAGTTTCGCCTTGGGACATCCCGAGAAGGTCAACGATTTCGCATGGCGCTCGGAGCACGAAATGACCTTGAAGGCGAAGGCCCTGATCGCTGCATTCTATGGCGACGCGCCCAAACGCTCGTATTGGGTCAGTTGCTCGTCCGGCGGCAAGCAGGGGCTCAAGGAAGCCCAGCGGTTCCCCACTGATTATGACGGCATCGTTGCCGGCGCACCCGTTCTCAGCTGGACTCACCGTGCCGCTGCCGCGATGTGGGCCGGCGAGGCAGCCCTGAAGGATCCCGCAAGCACTATCCCGGCCGAGAAATACCCGCTGCTTCACAAGGCGGCCGTCGATGCCTGCGACGCCTCGGATGGTCTGAAAGACGGGTTGATCGGCGACCCCGCGCGATGCCATTTCGATCCAAAGGTGCTCGAATGCAAGAGCGGCGAAAGCGCGGACTGTCTGACATCCGCCCAAGTCGAAGCGGCCCGCAAAATTTACACGCCCGCGGCGAACTCTCGCACCGGTGAGGTCTACTCCGCGCGTTACGAACCCGGCAGTGAACTCGGATGGCGCGCCATCGCCGGCGGTCCGGCACCGTTCGGCGCAGCCGTCGATCACTTCAAATACATCGTCTTCAAAGATCCGAACTGGGACTGGCGCACCTTCAACATCGATACCGATGTCGCGCTCGCCGACAAGATTGACGACGGCACGATCAATGCGACCAGCACCGATCTCAACGCCTTCGTCGCGCATGGCGGAAAGCTGTTGATGTACCAGGGATACAGCGACACGAACCTGCCCCCGGGCAATGTGATCACTTACTACGGAGCTTTATCGAAGACCCTGGGCGCCGCGAAAATGGATGGTGCGGTGCGCCTTTACATGGCGCCAGGCATGAATCATTGTGGTGGCGGCGAGGGACCGAACTCCTTCGACACCGTGGGCGCGATGGAGCAATGGGTCGAAAGCGGAAAGGCTCCGGCCGCCCTCGTTGCCTCTCACAGCAGCGACGGCAAGATCGACCGCACGCGTCCGCTGTGCCCGTACCCGCAGGTCGCAAAGTACAAAGGCTCCGGCAGCGTCGACGAAGCCGCCAGCTTCAGCTGCGCGCTTCCTTAACCGCGACCCGCCCAAACCGCTACTCACCGGTTGAGCACCCACATTCGCCGATTTCCCGTTGAGGCAGTCCGTCCAGGCGGGCTACGCTCGCCTCATGGAAAAACCTTACAAAGGCATGGGAATGGAGGGCAGCGTTGCCAGATGGTACGCCGGCCTGACGAAGAAATCGCTTGCCGATTTCAAAGCATTGGCGAAACGCGTCGCCGGTGAGGTCGCGCCCGGCGGCAGTGTGCTCGAAGTCGCCCCGGGCCCCGGATACTTTGCAATCGAACTGGCGAAAATCGGTGATTACCGCGTAACGGGTCTCGACATCAGCGAAACATTCGTCCAGATTGCGAGAGCCAATGCAAAACAGGCACGAGTACCCGCGCAATTCGAGCGCGGCGACGCATCGAGCATGCCGTTCAAAGACCGGCAATTCGACTACCTCGTCTGCCGCGCGGCCTTCAAAAACTTTTCGCGGCCAGTGGCTGCACTGAACGAAATGTACCGCGTCCTGAACCCGGCGGACGCGCGCTGATTATCGACATGCGCCGCGACGCCTCCCACGAATCCATGCGGCAGGCCGCGAACGAGATGAAACTCGGCCCGGTCAACCGCGAAATCGTATACCTGACCTTCCGCTTCATGCTCCTGCGCCGCGCTTACACCAGAGCCGAATTCGAGCAGATGTTCGCGCGCACCTGCTTCTGTAACGTAAAGATCCACGAGGGCCTGATCGGCCTCGAGATTTCAGCCTTCCGCGCATCCGATCACGCCGCCCCGCATCACGTTAGCTGACGATTGGGAGAATGCAGTTAAGGACACGAATCATTGAAATTCAAGACACTTGTACTTTTCCTCCTGGCCCTCGGCGCCGCCTTCGCGCAAGTTGCTCCTCCTCCCGAGGCAATCCCCAATGGACCGGCGCCGGTCCTCCAGGAGCCGCCGCTCGTCTATTACGGCGGAAGCATCCCGACCGGACAAGCGACCGCAACCCCGCTCGACTTGCCGCTGCGCGATGCAATCCAGCGCGGGCTGCGGTACAACCTCGGAATTCTGATGAACGGGGACATCGCCGCCACGGCCAGAGCGGAGCGCCAGCGCGCGCTGAGTACGTTGCTGCCCCAGATCTTCGCCGGCGCGACGCAGACGTCGCAGCAGATCGATCTGGCGGCGTTCGGTTTCACCGGTGCCGGATTCCCAACGATCGTCGGTCCCTTCGGATACGAAAACGCCAGGGCTTATGCGCACCAGACGGTCTACGATCGCACTTCGCTGAAGAACCTGAAGTCCGCCGCCGAAAGTCAGAAGGCCGCCGAACTTACAGCTGAAGACGCCCGCAACCTGGTCGTGCAGGCCGTGAGCAGCGCCTATCTCGCGATCATTTCGGACGCCGCCCGCGTTGACGCCATTCAGGCCGAATTGAACACGGCCCAGGCGCTCTACGATCGGGCGTCCGACCAGAAGGCCGCCGGCACCGTAGCGGGAATCGACGTGCTTCGCGCCAACGTCCAGCTGAAGACCGAACAGCAGCGGCTTCTCGCCCAGAAGAATCAGGTCGAGAAGGACAAACTGACCTTGGCGCGCACCATAGGCCTGCCATCCGGGCAGCAGTTCAACATTACCGATCTATTGCCATTCGCACCCCTGCAGACCACGCTCGAGGACCTCCTCAAACAGGCCTACGATCATCGCCCCGACTATCGCGCTGCGCAGGCCAACGTTCGTGCCGCCGAGTACGCCGTCGAAGCGGCGCGGTCGGAACATTACTGGCCGACCGTGGTGGTGGAGGGAGACTACGGCGTGATCGGCAACACTTTCGCCGATTCGCACGGAACCTTCAGTGTTCTGGCGGGTGTGCGGGTCCCGATCTACGCGGGCGGAAGGGCCAGGATCGACACGGATCAGGCCGACGCCGTTCTGCGCACAAAAAAGAATGCGCTCGACGATCTTCGGGGGCGCATCGATTATGACGTGAGAAACGCACTGCTCGATCTGCAGTCGGCCGCCGATCAGGTGGCGGTGGCGAGGACGAACGTCGATCTGGCAACGGAAACCCTGAATCAGGCGCGCGACCGCTTTAACGCGGGTGTGACGGACAACATCGAAGTGGTGCAGGCGCAGCAACTCCTGGCGTCGGCAAACGAGAACTACATCGGCAGCCTGAACGCGCACAACGGCGCGAAGATCGCGCTGGCCACGGCGCTGGGAACGGCGGAGCAGGGCGTCCCCCAATACCTGAACCTGAAACCCTGACCGGAGCGCGACCGCCGACACAAACTTCCGAGCCGCAAACTTCCGAGCCGCGACCGTAAGGGAGCGACGCTCTCGCTTGTGGCAAGGTCAAACCTTGAGGGCGTCGCCTAAGTCCTTTGTTTTTGGCGCGACCCCTCAGAAGCGTTTCCTCGAAATCACGGCACATCGCCTACAAAAAAAGCCATAGGCTCGCCCTGCTCATCAATCACATATCGGATCGCATCTCGAACGTCCTGATCATTCCACAACCAGCGGGTGCTCCGTGGCGGGACCATCGCTTCCGCTTGTGCCCTTCGCCCTCCCGGCGGTTCAACAGGCGACTCGCATATGCCTTGAAATCATTCATAACTTTTTCGGGTTGAACCTCCGCCTCAACCACGACATGCACATGATTTGTCCGGACATGGGCGGCCAACATGCTCCAGCCGCGATGCGCGCATACCTCCCGGAGTGCATCGAGCACCACGTCCTGGCTATGCTGCTCAAGCGTATACGGCAATTCAAGCATCCGCTGACTTTCAGTGGAGAACCGCTCGCTGTCCTCCGGTACGAGGCGCCCTCCCGGCACATTATGCAACCGATCCACGGAACCGCGTTCGTCGCCGTGCAGATGGGCGCCATAACACGAAAAAGTAATCAAGTACCTCATATCCTCAAACCAATTCCGGGAAGGGGAAACGCTCTGTCGAAGACGCGCTCCAAACCATTGAGTCCATTCGAACCGCCCAATGCGTCTTCGTTTGCCTTTGACGGCCCGCTGTGGTCCATGACAAACGCTCCCTCACGGTCGCGGCTCGGCCTCTGCCATTCTCCTGTCGTGCCGTTCTCACAGGGGCCTTCCGGACGGCATGCTATGCTGATCGGCATAAGAAGGAAATGCGCTCCCGCATCGCGATACTCGCGGTTCTTCTTTGCTGCGGGTTCTCGGCCCTCTTCGCGTTCCAGGCCCACTTCAAGGAATACCCCGGCGAAGAAGACAATCCGGCCCCTGTCCCCCGGGACGCTTACGAAAAAACCGAATGGACATTCGCGCGTCTGCGCTACCCCTCCGGCCGTTACACCGGCTATGACCGCGATCGCGGCAGTTGGCCCACAGATTTCCCCCGCGCTGACCGTCACTTCCTCGAAGGCGTCCGCCGCCTCACGCGCATCCACACCCGATCCACCGAACAGGTAATCGATCTCATTAACGATCCCGACGAAATCTACAATTGGCCATGGGTTTACGCCGTCGAAGTGGGCCATTGGGACCTCACTGATGACATATGCAAAACTTTACGCGAGTATCTCTTGCGTGGAGGTTTCCTGATGGTGGATGATTTCCACGGAACCTACGAATGGGACGTCTTTACTCAGAGCATGAGCAAAATCTTCCCGGACCGCACAATCGTCGAACTGCCCGACGCCGATCCGATCTTTCACACGGTGTATGATTTGGATCACCGTATGCAAGTGCCAGGTCTGCAATATCTCTATAGCGGCCGCATCTACGAAAAAGACGGGAAGATCCCTCACTGGCGCGCGATCCATGACGACAATGGGCGCGTCATGGTAGCCATGTGCTTCAATCAGGACGACGGCGATGCGTGGGAACACGCCGACAATCCGGCGTATGAAACAAAATATACGTCGCAGGCGTACCGGTTGGGCATCAATTACGTCACATACGCTATGACCCATTAGTCAGTATCGGACAACACAATGTTTGAGTTCCTGTTTAAATATCCACCGGCTATTTTCGAGAAGGGTAAGTTTGTTCTCCTTTCCCCGTGGCCGGTGTGGCTTCTGGTATTGCTGGTGGCGGCCGTAGCGGGCGGTCTTTTCTGGAACATGCGTGAGCGCCACAAGCTCCTGAGCAACACCCGGTCGACCCTCATCTGGCTTGCGCAAACGGCCCTCATAGCGCTGCTTCTCTTCATGCTCTGGCATCCCGCGATCAGCGTGGCGAGGCTGCGTCCGCAGCAGAATGTCGTCGCGGTGCTGGTGGATCATTCCCGCAGTATGGGGATCACTCAGGATGGCAAAACACGCCTGCAAAGCGCGGAAGACACTCTGAACCAGCAGGTATTGCCGGACCTGAACAAACGCTTCCAGGTGAGGCTCTATGAATTCGGCCGGGACGCTGTGCGGGTCGATCAGGCCCATAATCTTACGGCGGACGATAATGCGACTCGCATCGGCGACAGCCTCAAGCACATTGCCGCGGAGGCGGGCACTATGCCGCTGGGATCGATCGTGGTTCTTTCGGATGGCGGCGACAACACCGGCGGAATCGACCGCGACACCATTGCACAGTTGCGCCAGCTTCGCGTTCCGGTGAACACCATCGGATTCGGACCGGATCACTTCGAGAAAGATATCGAAGTCGTCGACGTCTCCGTTCCCGCGCGAGTGCTGCCGCAATCGAAAGTAAGCGCCCGCGTGGTGATCCGCCAGCATGGGTTCGCGGGCGCCAAAGCGAAACTCGTCGTTCATGACGGCAATAACGCCGTAGCGCAGCAGGAAATCACCCTGCGGCCTGACGCCGAGCAGAGCGAAACGGTTCTCTTCAATGCGGGCGCACCCGGCGCGCACAGCTTCCAGATCGGGGTCCAGCCTGCGGCCGGCGAGGAAAACGTTCAGAATAACGCCGTCGTCCGGCTCATCAACGTCAACGAGAAGAAGATGCGCATCCTCTATTTCGAGGGCGAGCCGCGGTGGGAGTACAAGTTCATTCGCCGCGCCATTCTCGACTACGATGATCCAGCCATCGATCTCGTCACGGTGGTTCGCACCACGCAAAACAAGACCTATCAACAGGGCGGTTCCCCTGATGAGTTGAAGGATGGATTTCCGCCGACCGAAGACGGTCTGTTCAAGTTCGACGGCCTGATTATCGGAAGCGTCGAGGCGAGTTACTTCACGCCGGATCAGCAGACCTGGATTCGCGATTTTGCCGACCGCCGCGGCGGCGGCGTGCTGTTCCTGGCAGGCCGCTTCACGCTTTCCGACGGCGGCTACGCCAAAACTCCGATGGCCGAAATGATGCCCCTGCGTCTGCTGCCGCAAAAGACCTGGAGCCGCAACTTCGCCAACCCGACCCTCACCGAAGCGGGCCGCGAAAGCGTGATCACGCGTATCGAGGACAATCGAGAGCAGAACATCGCGCGCTGGCTGAAGATGCCGCAGGTGGCCAACTATGCCGAAATGGGCGATGCCAAGCCGGGCGCGACCGTCCTGATCGATGTAGCTGAGCCCAACCATCATCCCACGCCTCTGCTGGCGATCCAGAATTACGGCCGCGGACGTGTGGGCGTGTTTGCCACCGCGGGCAGCTGGCGTTGGAAAATGCTCCAGGATCACACGGATAAAAGCCACGCCATTTTCTGGCAGCAACTTCTGCGCTGGATGGTAACGGAAACGCCGGGGCCGGTCCTCTCGTCTACTCCGCATCAGGTGTCTGGCGGACGATACGAACGTTCCGCTGCGAGTGAGCGTGAGAGACAAGCAGTATCAAACCGTGTCGGGCGCGACCGTTGAGAGCCACAATGGTACGTCCGGACGGTCGCTCTGACGTACTTCAATTGAAGCCAGATCCGCTTGAGCCGGGGACGTATGCCGGCACTTATACGGCGGATAAGCCAGGCACATATGTGGCGGAAACCACAGCGAAGCAGGACAAAACCGATCTGGGGCGCGACACGCTGACGTTCCGGCGCGAAGACGGCGTGGCGGAGAACTTCGGCGCGGCCCAGAATCGTGATCTTCTGGAGAAGCTTTCGAGCGATACCGGGGGCAGTTACTACGCGCCGGGAAATGCAAAGCGCCTCCCCGACGAAATTGCCGTTTCCGAAGCGGGCATCACGGCGCACGACAATCTGGACCTTTGGGACATGCCCATCCTGTTCCTGCTCGCGATCCTGATTCGAGGCGGCGAGTGGCTGCTAAGGCGAAAATGGGGTGTAGTGTGACATACGGGAGCGCCGAACTTTACGCCCGCCGGTACCCAGTTCCGAGCCGCGACTGGAAGGGAGCGACTACGTCGCCGGGGAACTTCAGTCCGCAACCCCCACAAGAGCGAGGTATGCTTTGAAACTAAATCGGAGCAAATGCGCGCTGGCCGTTCTCCTTTCCGTAGCAGCCGCGCATCCGGTCTTCGCTTCGACCTACATACTCACGGTCGCAGGCCTCGGCGGTGAGCCGGACTACGAACAGCGCTTTAACGGCCTCGCAACGGACGTCGACAAGCTCTTGCGAACAGGCGCAAGTGACCGGATCGTACAAACTCTCAAAGGCCCCGACGCTACCCGCGCCAAAATGGAGGCCGCGCTAAGCCAGATCGCCGGCCAGGCCAAAGCGCAGGACGCCTTCATCCTGATGCTGATCGGGCACGGAACCTTCGACGGCGCCGAATACAAGTTCAATTTGCCCGGACCCGATATCTCAGCGCCGGAACTGGCGACTCTGTTGAATCGCATTCCCGCGACCCGGCAGCTGGTGGTCGATATGACGAGCGCCAGCGGCGGCGCGATCGCGACGCTGAAGAAGGAAAACCGGATCGTCGTTACCGCGACGAAGACCGGTACTGAAAAGAACGCCACCGTCTTCGCCCGCTATTGGGTGGATGCCCTGCGCGATTCCGCGGCCGACGTGGACAAGAACGAAACAATCTCCGCGCTCGAAGCCTTCAACTACGCGCAAAAGAAAACCGCAGATTTCTATACCGACCAGAAGCGCCTTGCAACGGAGCATCCCGCAGGTAGACGACCAGCAGCGTGCCTCATCGTTTCCGCTGTTCCGCTTCGGAGCGGCAGCAGCCGTGGTGAACGATCCCGCCAAGCGTGAGCTGGTCACAAAGAAAGACGAGATCGAAAACAAGATCGACGCATTAAAGTACCAGAAGTCCCTTATGGACCCGGCGGAATACAAGAAGCAATTGACCGCACTTCTGATCGAGCTCTCTCAGGCGCAGGCGGCCATAGACAAATGAAGAGCCAAATGAAATCGTTTTCCGCTCCGTCGAATTCAACTCGCACACTTCCCAACCGACGCGGTAGCACCGGCGATCTTGTCGCCGGTGTGTTTCTCGTCAGCCCGGCTCACCCTGATCGCCCGGCGCACGCGCCCCACCCGACACAAACCCTTCCGAGCCGCGACCGGAAGGGAGCGACAATCGCCCTGCAGCCGCAACCCGTGTGGGGCCAGGGCTTTGGCCCTGCCGCCGAGCTTTCGCTCGGCGCGGAGCGTCACGTCAATCCCCGCAGCGCCGGCCATCTAATCGCCGCCGCCTTTCTCCTGCTCCTGACCGCAACCGCAACCCTCCCGGCTCAAACCCTCCAACAGGCCGAAGCCCTCTGGCACGCCCACGACTACGAAGGCGCCAAACCCGTCTTCGAGGCCCTCCTCAAAGCACACCCCGAAAACGCCGAATACCGCGTCCGCTACGCTCAAATGTTCTACGAGCGTTTCAACCCCACCGACGCGCAGAAGCTCTACGCAGAAGCCCTCAAGATCGATCCCAAAAACGCCGACGCCATACTCGGCATGGCCCAGATCCTCGCGGACGAGTTCGACTCCAAAGGCGAACGAATACGCTCAAAAAGCGCTCGAATGCCAATCCGAAACTCTACCAGGCGCACGAACTGATGGCGCGAATGGCGCTCGAAGACGACAACTCGAAGAAAGCCGATACCGAAGCCGACGCCGCGCTGGCGATTCAGCCCGATGCCGTCGAGGCCATCGCGGTCAAAGCCTCCATCGATCTGCTCGCCGACAAAGAGTCGCCCTGGGTGGCGAAGATCGGCAAACGCGGCAAGGGTTACGAGACCATCGCGCACTTTTACATGATCAATCGCCGGTACGAGGAATGCCATCGATTACTACCGCAAGGCCATTGCCGCCACGCCCGATCTCTGGAGCGCGCATTCGGAGCTCGGCGTCAACCTGATGCGGCTGGGCCGCGAGGACGAAGCCCGCAAGGAACTCCAGACTCGCTTACGACAATCATTTCCGCGACGCCGAGACCGCCAACTCGCTGACGCTGATCGACAGCTACAAGAACTTCGAAACCTTTCGACACGCCCACCCCATCGCTCACGCCTGAACAAGAAGGAAGCCGACGCGCTGCGGCCTTATTTCGAAGATGTCATCAAGCGCGCCATGGCGACGTACGAGAAGAAGTATCAGTACGTTCTCAAAGCGCCGCTGCAGGTCGAGGTTTATCCCGACCACGACGATTTCGCCGTCCGCACCGCTGGTCTGCCGGGCATCGGCGGCATCCTCGGCGTAACTTTCAACAACGTGGTCGCGATGGATAGCCCCTCAGGCCGGCCTCCGGGCAGTTTCCACTGGGCAAGCACGCTGTGGCACGAAATGAGCCACGTTTACGTGCTCAACATGACCAACGAACGCGTGCCGCGCTGGTTCACCGAAGGCATGTCGGTGCACGAAGAAACCCGGGCCGCTCCCGATTGGGGAGACCGCATCACTCCCGAAGTTCTCGCGGCAATTCGCGACAAGAAACTGCTCCCCATCGCCGAGATCGATCGCGGATTCGTTCATCCCACTTATCCGTCTCAGGTGATCGTGTCCTATTACCAGGCCGGCAAAATCTGCGACTACATCTCCGAGCGCTGGGGCGAATCGAAGCTGCTTGATATGATCCACGCATTCGCCAAAAACACGTCCGACGGTGGATGTGATCAGAGACGCAGCTCAATATGGAACCGGCAGCCTTCGACAAGGATTTCCTGGCCGAGATCGACAAACAGACCGGCAAGACGGTAGCGGGCTTCGAAACCTGGACTAAGGGAGTGCGCGAACTCAACCAGCTCGCAAAGGACGGAAAGACCGACGAAGTGATCGCGAAAGGCAAAGCTATCGAAGGCCTGTATCCCGATTACGTCGAAACCGGCAACGTTTATAAGTTCGTCGCCGATGCCTGCATGAAGAAGGGCGACAAGGCCTGTGCGCTCGATGAGCTCGGGCGTTATTCGAAGATCGGCGGGCGCGATCCGGAAACCGTCAAACAGTACGCAAAGCTGCTCGAAGATGCGGGCAAACCCAAAGATGCGCAAGCCGCGCTCGAGCGCCTGAACTACATCTACCCGGAAGATCAGGAACTGCACCAGCGGCTGGGCAATCTGTTGCTGGAGAACGGCGACGCCCCCGGCGCCGTGCGCGAGTTTCAGGTCCTGGTAGCGCTGCATCCCATCGATCAGGCGGGCAGCCATTACAATCTTGCAAGGGCCTTCAAGGCCGCAGGCCGGAAAGACCAGGCCAGAGAGGAAGCCGTTTCCGCGCTGGAGGTTGCGCCGGATTTCCGGCCCGCCCAGAAGCTGCTGCTCGAAGTGTCCGGAGCCACGGGCCAACCTGAGAAGTAAAAACCAGCGAAGGCGAAAACAGAAAAGAGACCATGTCCACAACCGTGATCCCTCAGCTTGAACCGGATGTTCTGAAATCGCGAGTTGCGCGTTTCCGCGAAGTCGATAACGAGATCGTCCGGCAGGTCCACCGCGTGATCGTCGGCCAGGACGAAGTGGTGGAACAGGTCCGCATCGGGCTGTTCGTCGGCGGCCACTGCCTGATCACCGGTCTGCCGGGAACGGCGAAAACGCTGCTCGTGCGAACCATGGCCCAGATTCTCGGCCTGATCTTCAAGCGCATCCAGTTCACGCCCGATCTGATGCCGACCGATATCACCGGCACCGACATCATCGAAGAAGATCCCGTCTCCGGGCCACCGCACATGGACCTTCGTGCAGGGCCCGATCTTCGCCAACGTGCTCCTGGCCGACGAAATCAACCGCACGCCGCCGAAGACGCAGTCGGCGCTGCTCGAAGCCATGCAGGAGCGCGCCTGCACGGTGCGCGGGCAATCACTACAAACTGCCCGCGCCGTTCTTCGTGCTGGCCACGCAGAACCCGATCGAGCTCGAAGGCACCTATCCGCTGCCGGAAGCCCAGCTCGACCGCTTCCTGTTCAACATCCTGCTCGATTATCTGACGGCCGATCAGGAATTGCAGGTCGTCGATCTGACGACCACCACGCACGTGGCGCATGCCGACTCGATCACGACTGCGGAAGAGATTCTCGATTTCCAGCAGCTCGTGCGCATGACGCCGATCGCCGAAACCGTGTCGAAATACGCGATCGATCTCGTGCGCGCCACGCGTATGAAAGATCCCAACGCGCCGGAGGTCGTGAAGAAGTACGTCAACTACGGCGGAAGCGTGCGCGCCGCGCAGTTCCTGGTGCTTGGCGGCGAAGGCCCGGGCGCTGATGAAAGGCCGCTATCACGTGAGCTTCGAGGACATCCGCGAGCTCTTTATTCCGATCCTGCGCCATCGCATTCTGCTGAACTTCCACGCGGAATCCGACCGTCTGACGCAGGACGACATTCTGACTCAGGTGCTCCAGTTGAAACCCGCACCAAGAGAGTAAAGCCGAAGACATGCCATCACCGTCGCGGTCGCGGAAAACCCTCATTCCGAGCCGCGACCGTAAGGGAGCGTCCTAACCCCCAATGCTCCAGCAATTCCTGGATCCCGCCGTACTCGCCTCCATCTCGTCTCTCGACCTCGTCGCGAAGACGGTGGTGGATGGCTTCGTCGCGGGTCTCCACCGCTCCCCGAAATTCGGTTTCAGCCAGGAGTTCGCCGAATACCAGCAATACGTCGCCGGGCGACGACCTCCGCCACATCGACTGGAACGTCTTCGCCCGCAGCGAGCGTCTCTACCTCAAGCGGTTCAAAGGCGAGACAAACATGCAGTTGCTGATCCTGCTCGATGCCAGCGCGTCGATGACCTACGGATCGGGCAAAGTCCGACAAGCTGGACTACGCGCGCTACGTCGCCGCTTCGCTCGCCTACCTGTCGTCGCAGCAGCGCGATGCCACCGGGCCTGATCGTCTTCGACCAGGACGTCTCCAACTACATTCCGCCCTCCACGCGCCAGGGCCAGCTGATGCGCATCCTGCACGCGATCGAAAAGGCGGAAGGCGGCTCGCGCACCGATTTCTCCAAACCCTTCATCCACTTCCAGGAATTCCTGAAGCGGCGCGGCATCGTGGTCGTGCTTTCCGATTTCTACGAACAGCCCGAGCAGATCGTGAAGGTCGTCGAGCCGCTGCGCTATCGCGGCAACGAAGTCGTGCTGTTCCATATTCTCGATCCCAACGAGACTCGCGCCGAAGTTCGTGATCCGGTGCTGCTCCAGGACGTCGAAGACGAGACCGCCATGGAAGTTTCGCCCGATTACGCGCGCAACGAATACAAGCCGAAAATCGATGAGCACCTGCGCGTGCTTTCCGAAAAAGCTCGCGCCGCCGGTCTCGATTACGTTTTCATGAATACCGCCAAGCCTCTCGACGAGGGCTTGCGCAATTTTCTCGCACTGCGCCAGAGGAGGATGTAGTTGGGTTTCCTCGCTCCATGGTTCTTCGCCGGTCTCGCCATTCTGGGCCTGCCGGTTTACGTCCACCTGCTTCGGCAGTACCGGCAGAAGCCCGTGCCGTTCAGCTCGCTCATGTTCTTCGAGCGGCGGACGCAGAGCTCGATCAAGCACCGCCGCCTGAAGTATCTGCTGCTCTTCGCGCTGCGCTGCCTCTTCGTCGCGCTGCTCGTGCTCGCCTTCACTCGCCCTTACATGCACTCACCGACGTGGCGCGCGCCAACGGCGGACGCACCATGGTCTTCGCCGTCGACAATTCGTTCAGCATGCGCCAGGGCGACCGCTTCGCCAGACGCGAAGAAAGCCGCGCTCGACCAGATCAACGCCATGCGCGAGAGCGATCGCGGCCAGGTGATTTCCTTCGGCGGTCCAGGCGAAGCTCCTGACCGACATGACGCAGGATAAGCAGGCGCTGCGCGCCACTCTCGCCGCGCTCGATCCCGGCGACGACGCCAGTTCCTACGCCGAACTCTCGCGCGTGCTGCGCTCGACCGCCGAGAGCCTCAAGACCGATATCGATCGCTTACGTCTTTACCGACCTCCAGAAGTCCTCCTGGCCCGCCAGCTTTCTCCGATGCTCAGCCTGGACGATGGCACGAAGCTCGAAATCCACGCCGTGGCCTCAGCGCCCATTCCCAACTGGACCGTCGAAAACGTCGAAGCGCCGCGCCGCGTCTTCGACACGAAGAAGGTGCGCACGGTGGCCACGGTCGCCGGCTACAACACGCCCGAAGCCACCCGCAAAGTCACGCTCCTCGCCAACGGCAAGCCGCTCGAGACCAAAGAAATCAAGGTCCCCGCGAATGGCCGCGCGACGGTGGAATTCCTCGCCCTCGACGCACCGTATGGCTTGACCCGCTGCGAAGTTCGCATCGACAGCGCCGACACCTTCCCCGAGGACGACCACTGGCTCTTCTCCGTCGAGCGCGCCGATCCGAAGCCCGCGCTGCTCGTCCATGCCGACACCGATTCGCACAGCCCGCTCTATCGTCAAGACGGCGCTCGAATCATCTTCCGAGCCGGCCTTCAATCTGGATTCGGTCGTTGCCAATCAGTCGGCCAACGTGAACGTCTGCGAAATACGCGTTCGTCATCCTTTCCGATCCCGGACCGATACCCGAACGCCTCGATGACGCGCTGAACAAATACGTGCAGGCGGGCGGCTCCGTGCTGATGCTGCTGGGCAAGAACGCCACGCCCGGCCGCCATCTGCCGCTCGCCGATCTGCAGGTGATGAAGCTTCACACGATCGTGCCGGATCAGCGATCCGCTGCTCACCGTCGCTTCGGTCGACACTTCCTACCCGTCGTTTTCGCGCGCGCAGAACTGGGGCGGTGTCGAGTTCTACCAGGTGGTGAGGCTGCAACTGCCGCAGTCCTCGCCGGATCATTCGCGTTGCCGCGAAGCTCTCCGACGGCTCGCCGCTCTTCATCGACCGCAAGATCGGCGAAGGCCACGTGCTCGTCTTCACATCGGCGCTCGACAACATCGCGAGCAATCTCCCGCTCTGCGCCGGTCTGGCTCCCGTTCCTCGATCAGACCACCGCCGAGATGGGTGGAATCGGCACGGCGCCCGGCAATTACAAAGTCGGATCGTTCGTCGAATTGCGCACCGCGAAGGAAAAAGGCGTGCCCGTCGAAATCGTCGGGCCCGGCGACAAACGGCTGCTCTCGCTTTCGGAATCGACCAAGGCGCGACGACCTTCCAGTTCCCGTCGCAGGGCTTCTTCGACATCCGCCGCGCCAACGGCCGCGAAGAACTGGCCTCCGTCAACGCCGGACCGCCGCGAATCCGATTTCGCGATCATCCCGGCGGAGACGCTCGAATTGTGGAAAAATACGGGTATAGCCTCCGAAGCAGGGGCCCGCGAGCCAACTCCACCGAAAATCAGCGCGATGATCATTCGGAACTCTGGTTGTATGTGTTGGCGATGTTAGCTGTATTGGCTATTGCGGAATCGGTTTTGGGAAATCGGCATATGACCGCCGCTCACGCTACGGAGACGGGAGATAAGGGAATAGCATGAATCCACTCGAAGGCCTTGCTCAATATCTGGACCGGCTGGAGCGTCGTCTCCGCCTCTTCGCATGGACCCGCGGCGCGGCGGCAGTGGTCGGCGCGGCGCTGATACTCACGCTCGTGATCGTCGGCGGCGCTCATGTGGAGCGCCTTCACGCCTTCCGGTCTGATCCTCGGCCGCTTCGTGCTCTTCCTCGGCGATCGGCGGCGCGATTGCCGCCATGCTCGTCGTGCCGCTCATGCGCATGAATCGCCGCGCGCGCCGCGCAGGAGGTGGAGCAGCAGCATCCCGGTTTCGATCAGCGCCTGCTCACCTTCACCGAACGCTCGCGCGACAACGCTTCCGATCCGTTCCTGCCGCTCCTCGCCGAAGATGCGCTGCGTGTCGCGCGCGATGCCGAGCCGGAGCATCTCATCGACAAAAACCGCTTCATCCGTTTCGCCTCGCTGGGCGCGGTTGCCGCCAGCGTGCTCGTGTGGCTCATGTTCTGGGGCCCCGGCGTCTTCGGTTATGGCGCTTCTCTGCTCTGGGGCAGCTACTCGAAGGATCAGCCGGTCAAACCGTTCTACAGCATCACCGTCCAGCCGGGTTCGAAGACGATTCGCCGCAAGTCCGATCAGCAGATCACCGCCACCATCTCGCGGCTTCACCACCGCCCACGCCAATGTCTGGGTGCAGTACGCCAGCTCCAGCAAATGGGAAGAAGCTCCCATGGAGCCCGTCAGCGGCAGTTCCGGTTTCGGCTTCCTGCTGGTGCGTGTACCGGAAGACGTGCAGTATTACGTGGAAGCGGGCGGCGTCAAATCGTCCACCTTCAAACTCCACACCATCGAACTGCCCGCGGTCAAGAACATCAAGGTCACTTACAACTACCCCTCGTGGACCGGCCTCGCGGCAGTCACCGAAGATCCGGGCGGCGATCTGCGCGCGGTCGAAGGCACCGTTGCCAAACTCGATATCCATACCGACAAGCCTCTGAGCAACGCGCAGATTGTGTTCGAAGAAGGCCAACGCCGATCAAGCTCGACGCCACCACGGACAACACCACCTCGACCAATGTCCCGATCGAAAAGGACGGCACCTATCACATCGCCGTGATGGATCACGGCGAACTGGTGCGCCTCACCGACGACTATTTCATCGAAGCCCGCAAGGTCGGCCAGCCCACCGTCAAGATCGTCAAACCAACCAAAGACGCCAAGGTCAGCCCGATCGAAGAAGTCACCATCTCGGTGACCGCTGAAGATGAGTACCCGCTGCAGGCAGCTCGATCTGCATTACTCCGTCAACGGCGCGCCCGAGAAGGTCGCCTCCCTGCTCAAGCAGAAGGGCGCGAAGCAGTCCGACGGCAGCATGATGCTGTCGATGGAAGACTTCAAACTCGTGCCCGGCGACATCGTGAGCATCTACGCCACGGCGCGCGACGGCAAGAATTCCGCCAAGACCGACATGTCGTTCGTGCAGGCCGTGCCGTTCGAGTTCGAATACTCGCAGTCCCAGGCGGTGGCGGCGGGGGTGGCGGCGGTGGCGATCAGGATCAGCAGATCTCCGAGCGCGAGAAGGAAATCATCGCGGCTACGTTTCAATCAGCTGAACGGCGACGCGAAGGTGAAAGCCGCGGCCGCCGAGAACGGCAAATATCTCTCGGAAGTCCAGGCGAAGCTTCGCGATCAGGCGCAGTCGCTCGCCAATCGCACCAAAGCGCGGCAGCTCGATGGCAGCGGCGCGGCGTTCCAGCAGCTTCGTGAAGGAAATGGAACTCGCGGTGGCGGCGATGTCGCCTGCGTCCGACAAGCTCAAAGGCCTCGCCTTCCAGGACGCCATGACGCCCGAGCAACAGGCCTTGCAGCACCTGCTGCGCGCCGAATCCACCTTCCGCCAGATTCAGGTTCAGATCAGCAAAGGTGGCGGAGGCGGCGGTGGTGGTGGCGGCGCGGGACGCGATCTCGCCAACCTGTTCGATCTCGAACTGGATAAGGACAAGAACCAGTACGAGACCAACTCCGGTGCTTCGGCCGAACAGCAGAAGCAGCAGCAGGTCGACGAGGCCATGAAGAAGCTGGAAGAGCTCGCGCGGCGTCAGAAGGAACTCGCCGACCAGCAGCAGAACAATCCGCAGCAGCTTGCGCAGCAGCGCTATCAGCAGGAGATGCTGCGCCGCGAAGCCGAGAAGTTGAAGCGGGAGATGGAAGCAGCTGCAGCGCGGCGATTCGCAGCAGCAGAGTCAACAGAGCCAGCAGCAAGGCCAGCCAGAGCCAATCCGGGCAGGGCAGCAGGGTCAGCCCGGCCAAACGGGTCAGCAGCAAGGCAACAGCAGAACGCTCGCAATCAGCAGCAGACAGCAGCAACGGGGCGGCCAACAACAGCAGGCCCAGAATCGCGCGATGAACGATCAGCTGGAGCGGGCGATCAAAGAACTCGATCAGGCCGAGAAGGACGATGAGCAACGCCGCGTCGGCCCGGCAACCGGGTCAGCAGCAGGCCAAGTCGCAGGGCCCAAGGCCAGTCCGAAGCCCAGCGCGCCGCCGATCAGCTGAAGCAGGCCGGGCAGAACCCTCGAAGGGATTCGCCATCAGCAGACCGGTTCGGAAATCGGCGATCTCGCGAATAAGGCTCGACAGCTCGCCACGCAGCAGCAGGATTACGAGCAGCGTCTGCGGCGCAACTTCGGCCAGGGCCAGAACAACCAGCAGACCGCGCAGCAGATGGCCGACGAGAAGCAGAAGCATGCTCGACCAGTGGAACCAGCTGCAGAAGGATATGCAGCAGACGGCGCGCGATATCGCCAGCACTCAGCCCGGCGTTTCGAAGAACCTCCGCGACACCATGGGCCGGAGCCAGCAGGAAGAAGTCGGCACGCGGATGGAGTATACGGAAGAAGCTCTCCGCCGCGGCTACGGGCAATACGCCGTGATGCAGGAAGCTCCGGTGACGCAGTCGCTGAATCAACTGCGCAACGACCTGAAGAAGCTGGAAGCCGAGTCGGCGGCGCCCAGGGACGGCCGGCGCCAACGACGACAAGGCCCAGATCGCCATGCAGCAGGCGCTCAACCAGGCCGAGCGCATCCGGCGTGAGATGGAGCAACTCAGCAACCGCGGCCAGGGCCAGCAGCAGGGAGAAAACGGCCAGGGCCAGCAGCAAGGCAACAAGGGTCGCAGCCGGGTCAGGGTCAGCAACAGGGCCAGCAGGGTCAAGGCCAGCAGGGTCAGGCGCAGCAGGGCCAAGGTCAGCAACAGGGGCAGGGCCAAGGCCAGCAGGGTCAACAGGGCCAAGGCCAGCAGGGTCAGGGACAGCAGTCCCGGACAAGGCAACAGCCCGCAGGCAGGCTCGCAATCGCCCAACGGCGGAGGCTACGGCGTGAACAACAGCCCGCGCGGCGCATACGGTGGCAATTACGCGGCGGCTACAACGACCGACCATACGGCGCCACTAACTTCGGCGGCGGATCCTCGGATCGGTCACTCTGCCCCCGAACTACTCGCCCGAAGCGGCCTACAACGATCTGATGCGCGACATCGGCCGCCTTCGCAGCCCGGTCACCGACGATAAGGATCTGGCCCGAGAGTTCCAGGATCTGATGCGCCGCGCCCAGGAACTCGATCCGCGGCACATGAACAACGAGCGCCGCAGCTGGGCGCAGATGATCGGCGCGCAGGCGCTGTCGGAGATCGATGAAGTCGAACTCGTGCTCCGCCGCAAGCTGGCGGCGAGCGATGGAAGCGTGCGCAGCACCAGTCCGCGCAACATACCTCCGGGATACGCCGATTCAGTCGCCGAGTATACCAAGCGGCTCAGCAAGCAGTAACGCTTACGGGTTCACACTTTCGGGTCTCCCACCCGGCCGCATTCTTCTTCGATACGGCGCGGATAGCCGGCCATCAAGGCGGTCTTGTTCTCAATCCACGCTTGAGTTTCGCCGGTATGGTTCTCTGCTTCTTCGAGCGCGACTTGCAGCGTTTCAGGGGCTGGTCCTCCGGGAATTCGGCGAATGTCGACGAAGTGGCGGGGATCGAGGGCTTCGAGAAGTTCGGCGCGCGAGGCTTTCAGGGACGGCGCAAGCGATACGACGGCGTCCACCATGGCCTCCGGGGAATAGCGGCCGTGCAACGCTTTCACGGCCGCCGACACGAGGTGGTGCGCTTCGCGGAAGCTCACTCCTTCGCGCCTGACGAGAGTGTCGGCTAGTTCCGTCACGGTCAGGAAGTCCTCCGCTGCGCGTTCGGCCATGCGCGCCGTGCGTACTTCGCATCCGCCCAGGATTCCGGTGAAGAGTCCAATGGCGCGGATCGCATCGGCGGTGGTCGAGAAGACGAGCGGCTGCAGATCGTCTTCGGCGTCGTTGATGTCGCCGAAGGGCGTGTTGTGCAGGCAGGTGAAGATGCCCTGGGCCTGCGCGAGCGTCTTGCTGGCGAGGATGCGGACATGCTCGAACGGCACCGGATTGCGCTTCTGGGGCATGATGCTGCTGATCTGAACCCACGCGTCCGAGAGGCGCAGGAAGCCGAATTCGGCGGTGCACCAGAGCAGGAAATCCTGCGTGACCCGGCCCAGATTGAGCATCGCGGTCGCGATGGCACCGGCGGTTTCGGTGAGGTAATCGGTAGCGGCGATCGCTCCGTAGGAGTTGAGCTGCAGGCCTTCGAAACCGAGCAGACCGGCTGTGAACTCGCGGTCGATCGGAAAGCCCGTGGTCGAGATCGCGCACGCGCCGAGGGGCGAGCGATTTACGGTGGCCCATGCGGCTTGCAACCGGCGTTCGTCCCGGCCCATCAGTTCGATCACGGCCAGCAGGTAGTGCCCGAAAGTGATCGGCTGGGCCGGCTGCGTGTGGGTATAGGCCGGCATCAGGCTGGCGGCGTGCTCGCGCGCGAGGGCGAGGAGAACCTTGCGGCCGGCGTTCAGGTTGCGGACGATTTCGAGAATTTCCGCGCGCAGGCACATGCGGTACTGCGTGATCGCGATGTCGTTCCGGCTGCGCGCGGTATGCATGGCGCCCGCGACGGATTTGAGCGCGTTCACCTCTCACGAAGAAAAAGAGATCTTCATGCCGGCCGTCGTAAGTGGCGGCTGCAGAGCTCGGCGCGATCCAGCTGGTTCAGCGCGCGAATGCAGGCTTGCGCGACATCGGCCGCGGGATGATACCCTGGCGCGCCAGCATCAAAGTGTGGGCGTAGTGGATCTCGATCAGAGGGTCGAGAAAGAATCGCTGCGCGTCGCGGAAATTGATCGAAAGGACCGTCTCGGCGTATACCGGTGCCGGGAAAATCTCCACGGCTACCAGTCCACTTTCACCGCCAGCTGCACAATGCGGCCTTCGAGAAGCGTCGACACCGGCGCAAAGGTCGGGTTGGTCGTGATGAGACCCGTGGTCGCGTTCACGGTCGCGGTGGTGTTGATCGGTCGTGATGTTCGGGTGGTTGAAGATGTTGTTCGCTTCGATGAAGAACTTCGGCTGCAGCTGTTCCCAGAGCTTGAAGAAGCTGCGCGTGTAGCGGATATCGAACTGGTACACGTTCGGCGTGCGGACGGTGTTGCGGCCGACGAACAGCGGGCGCGGAACGGTCGGCGAGGCTGTCTCCGTTCAGAACCGTGTTCGCGGTGATGGTCTGCTCGTCACCCGAGGAGACATTGGCGAGGAACGTGAACTGGTTGTGGTTTAGCGAGATAGTTCGCGCACGCGGTTGTCGAGTTTTACGACAGGCGCCCAGACGGTGCTCAGCGTGAACGCGTTGGGCCGGTTGATCGAGCTGTTGCCGCGGTCGCGATTGCGGTTGGTCGGATCGGAGATGAAGATCGAGCCCTGGTCGTAGGTGTTGGCTTCGGGCGCATCGTCGATCGAATGCGACCACGTGTAAGAAGCGTTGACGAGCAGGCCACGAGCTCCGAAGCGGTGCTGATAATTCACGATCAGCGCGTTGTAGGAACTGTTGTTGCCGATGTCCTGAAGCGCGATGTTGTTGTACAGCGGGTTGGCTCGCGTGGTGGGGCCCGCGGGTCCGTAAACGGGACGGCCATCGGCGAGGAAGCGGATCGGGTTGATCAGGTTTATGTTGCGGAGGAACTCCAGATTGCGGCCGCCGGTATTGGCGTAGCCGACGGTGAGCGCGTCGTTATTGCGACAATTGCCGCGTGATCTGAATGCTGGAGTTGATGGCGTATCCGTCTTTGAAGTCCGGCGTGATGGTGTAGAGCGTCTGCGAGGCGCGCGGCAGCGTTCCGTTGACGACGGCGGTGGGGAAGGGCGGCGCGCCCGGGTTCTGGGAAGAGATCGACGCGATGTAAGAGCTCGATCCGCCATCGTTATAGAGCGCGTTGTACCAGAGATTGGTCGGCGGGGCTTCATAGAAGATTCCGGAGTTGACGCGCAGAACGGTCTTCGGAGTTGATCGACCAGGCGATGCCGAGGCGCGGCGCGAAATTGCCGCTGGGCGAGCGAAAGGTCTTCGAAGAGGGGAGCTGGAAATTCGGATCGCCTGACGGTCCGGAGAATTTGTCGTAGCGAACGCCGCCGATGATCAGCAGGTTGGGAGTGATCTGCCAGCTGTCCTGCGCGAAGAGATCCCAGAAGAAAGAGTGATACCAGGCGCCGGGCTGCCCGACGCTTGCGTTGAAGGTGGTGTAAGCGAGCGGGTTAGCGCCCGATTCGGCAGCCTGATACGCCGCGATGGTGGGGAAGATGTACTGCGTGTAGATGTCGGCGGCCTGGACGTCGAGGTTCTGCTGGAAGCCGAAGCCGGCCTTGAAGGTGTGCGCGCCCTTTGACTACTGTGAAGTTGTCGTTCAGGTTGGGAACCTTTTCCTGAAAGCGATCGCCCACGGCGATGCTGCCGCCGAAATTTGCGATGCCGGTGATGTTGATCTGCGGCCCAGTGCCGGTGAGCGGATTGGCTACGTGCTGCTCATTGCGATAAGGCCAGCCGAAGCGGAGTTCGTTCAGAACGTTGGGCGAGAAGGTGGAAAGAAGCTGCGCGCCGAGCACATGGGCGCGGTCGCGGAAGTCCGCGGCCACGCTGAGCGCGTTGAGGCCGCCGACATTGGAGTTAAACGGGTACTGATTGCGGAAGTAGTTGTAGCGAACGAAGAACTGATGCTTCGGCGTGATGACCCAGTCGAGCCGGGTGTCGACCCACTGCGCGTGTTCGATGGCCGGAGGGTTGGTGAGCAGATTGGACGGAATTCCGATCAGCGGCCGCGTTGGCCGGGGTGATCGTGATGGGCGCGGGGACGCTGCGTTCGACGTGTTCGTAAGACCCGAAGAAGAAGAGCTTGTTTTTGATGATCGGGACACCTGCGTTCGCGGCGAAATCGTTGGCGATCGGGAAGGAGTGTGGTCGGCGTGGCGAGAATCGGGCGTGCGACCAGATCGAGCGGGCGTCCGATGTAGGTGACGTTGCCGTGAAACTGATTGCTGCCCGAGCCGGTGATGACGTTGAAGATGTTGCCGGCGATCTTGCCGAACTCCGGCGCGAAGCTGTTGGAGACCGTCTGTACTTCGCTGACGTAGCTGTTGGCGATGGCGAACAGGCGCAGACCGTAGCGGTCGGTTTCGGTGTCGACGGCGCCATCGAGCTGATAGCTGACGCGATCCGGAATGCCATTGGTGTTGAGAAGACGCGGGATGCCCAGCTCGGGATTCGGGTGTCCGCTGACGCCGGGTTGAAAGAGGATGAAGTTATAGGGATTGCGCGAGGTGAGCGGCAGATTGTCCGTCTCTTCGTGGCCGATGGTTCGGCCGGTGCTGACACGCGACGGCGTCGACGATGGGCGCGCCGCCGGTGACTTCGACGGAGGTCGCGACTGAGCCGACGGGAAGCTGGGCGTCGATTATGGCTTCGAGGCCGGCATTGAGAACCACGTCGGGATGCACGCTGGGTCTGGAAACCGGTTTTCTGGATGGTGACCGTGTAGGAGCCGAGCGGAAGATTGGGGAAAACATAATAGCCGTCTTCCGTTGTCTGAACGGACCGCTCGAGGCCGGTGCCGGTGTTTTCGATTTTGACGTCGGCCTGCGCGATGGGAGACGCGGCCGGGTCGGTCACTCGCCCGCGGATGGAGCCGTTGATCGCCTGGGCCTGGGCCCAGATCAGGGCTGGGGAGAGCGCAGCCAGGGCAACAGCCGCGGCAAGGGCAAATTTTGTGTGCAAAACGCAGGAGTTCATGAGACGATTCCTTCTCTTAATCATTCTGAAGCGGTTTGTTTATGTTTGATCGAGTATAGGAACGTCAGTACCTGAACGTCAACCGCTGCCGGGCGTAGAACGGGCGTGCCTGGGCTGGGCGCTTCGACGAGGGGGCGATTTGTGTCCGATTTCGCTCGGGCCGGTGGTGGTTATGCGTCACATTGACCACTTCGGCGCGTATCGGCGGTAGTTTTCGAAGTCGTAGTGGTGTCTTTGGGCAGTTGCGATGTCTGCCAGACGGAACTGGCGGCGGGCTTCGGCTTCGATTTCGGCGGTCGAAAAAACGAACTGTCGGGGGATGGGTTCGGTTTCGGTCTGGAGGTGATGGTTGGCGTGTTTCACTTTCATCTTCAGGAGATTGCGCTCGGCTACGGCGGCGTCGAGTTCGGCTTGCCTTTGGGCTTTGCGCTCGGCCTGCAGGGATTTGAGGTCGCGCAGGGATTTTTCGAGCGTGCGCTGGAGGCGATGTTCGTAGAGGCTCAGGTTGAGGAAGGATCTGGAGTCGTCGCAGAAGACTCGCGCGGCGGTTAGGACGGCGTGGACCTGGACGTGTTCGGTTTCGATTTCGCCGGCTTCTTCGGAGTGGCCGAGGGAGAGCATGGCATCTTCGAGCGAGCGGGCGCGGTTGAGGCGCCACTGGGTGTCGCAGAAGGTTTGGGCGTACTGCTCTTCGAGCGGGGTCTCGGGGGCCAGGGTCTGGATGAGGCGCCGGCAGAAGATGTGGTATTGGTCCATATCTTCGTAGGGCATGACGATGGTGCGGCCGGTCAGGCCGTGGCGCAGGGCGTTCAGAGCGGAACGCTGTTTGCCTTGTTCGGTGCGGGGTCCGGTGGACTGGTTGGGGTTCGGGGATGCTGCGTTACTTGATGCCGATTCGGTGGCCGGGGACATGGGTCTTTTGTTTTCTCCTGGCTATTCATTAGCATGCGTTTTTGGGGTTGCGGACAGCGGCGGCAGCTATGTGATTGGATTTATTGGTTAAATATCGGGGCGTCGGTTGTGATCGTAAAAGATCTCATCAGCTTTTGCGGCAGAAATCGCTCAGAATCGGCGCGCTGGCCGGACCGCAAGCTGATGCGGTCGCCAGTGAGCTAAACCCTGGAGGTCTGGCGGCGCGATTGCCTTATGGGGCTGGGGTCGGCCGGATCGCAGGTTCGCTGTGTCGCACATCAATTCAGGGACACGGGTGCCGCGAATGATGAATGGCGCAATCGCCCTGCCTGCGAAGTTTCCCGTGTGCAATTACATGATCGTCGACTGCGTCGAGGGTGCCTTCGGATATCGACTCGACCGCCCCCTGATGTACTGCCCCAGTTTCGCCGGGCGACAGTACAGGCGGGCCGATAGCAACAGATGTGAATGATCCGGCGATACCGCGCCTTGCGCAATCACCACGTTCCGCCACTCGCAGATCTGGCAAAACAGGTCGCGCGCCCGCTCGGCTACTCTCCCCGCAGTATCTTGTATCGATAATTCGTACACCAGATCATGTGGTACTTCAGGTCGAAGACCGCGTGCGTGCTATGCCTGTATTCACCATGCCGTCTATTGTCGAAGGCGTGGAACGGGCTGCTGAAAGCTGATCGCTCCAAGGAGGTGGGATTAAACCGGGAGGACGGAGCTAAACCGTTGCGAGTTGGGGCACAATGAATTTACAGCGAACAGCGAACATGTCCTAACTGTTTGTCTCATCCAGGGCTCGTCACGAAGTAACCGGTGAAACTCCCGAGTTCCGCTTGCTTACGCGCGCGGCTCAGAACAAGAATTCTGAGCCGTGAGCGTAAGCAAGCTGTTGCTTCTCTTATTTCCTGACGAGTTCCAGGGGGACAGCCGCAGTTCGTTCGCCCGGATCTTCCTTGTCCCAGCGACCAGAGTCAGTATGTCGCGGTATGTGCGCGCGACTAACCCGGAGCATTATGAATCCGCATCATTGTAACGCCGCGGCCTGCACGCTTACGTGGCCGTTGGCTCCGGAAGCAATGGTCCAGGTCACCGTAAGAGTTTGCCCCGCGCTTGCCGCGTTGTAAATCAGGGTGTAGTTGCCGTCATACTGCCCCGTGGAGCCCGTTGCCGTGTTCGTATAATCCACAGCGGATCCATCGGAGAGATGAGCCGTCAGTGTGCCCGCGCTGTTCCAGCCTCCCACATGCAGTATGAGCTTCCGGCTCGTAGTATCGGCCGGAGCGGTAACGGAAAATCCGTTGCCAACCGTATAGGTGAAAACCCCATTAAAGTCATTTGTAGCGCTGGCTGTATGCGCGCCATCGGTCCAGCTCTCCGGCCGCGGATCGTTGCTGTAACCTATCACCGGTGAGGCTCCCACTACTGTGTAGTTGCTCAGTTGTGGCCTCACACCCGATTTGCGGTTCACTGCGGTGTCGCCCCAATGTATCCAGTCTGTCGTGCCTTCCGTGGTAAGATTCACCGCGGCGCTCGAAGTGGTAGCGGACCCTGTCAGAGAGCCACCTGGAATACCGGTAGAGGAGGCAAACGCCCACACCGTGGGAGTTGACCCCATGGCGAGAGCCCCACCATTATTTTCGAGGTAGTTTCCTGTTCGGTTGTTTTTCACGACGAACCCGCTGCCAGAGGAGGTAACAGACCACGAGTCGCCGGATGCGTTTTCCGTGACCGTGCCGTTACCGCCATCGCCCATGTAGTGGCCCGCCCATCCGTGGTTCAGGAAAGTCGAGCCATTCCAAATCCAGTATTGGTATGCGTTGTTATTGATGCTGTAAAACTGAACGTAAGGGGAAGCGTTGTTTGCACCGAAACCACCATCGACGATTTGTGGGCCCGAGGTAATCTCGTATGTTCCCGCCGCCAGCGGAGAACCGCTACCAGAAGAAAGCTGGATTTTCCATAGATTAAATGCCGTATCGACTGCGTTGTAGTAATTGTGGTTTGCGCCGGCCATGTATAGCGTGTTGCCGACGTTCAGCCATTCCTGATTTTGTGTCCCGAGGTTCGAAACGATAACAGGAGGACCAAACCCGTTTCCCGTCCATGGGAAAAAGCCAACCCGGCAGCCGGAGTAATCGGGATGATCGTTTAATCCTTGCCTGTTACAGGCGTTACTGCCCTGTTCCTGTTCTCCGAAAGTTGCAAGAGGCGTTGCCCCAAGTTGCGCGCCGCCGACCTGGTGAACAGCTCTGAAGTTGCTTCCCAGACTGATTTGTTGCCATGGAGAGGCGGAAGGATTTGAACCGGGGTCGTAGTAAACCATTCCATAAGGCCATGCGACCGGTTCCCCTTCATTGGACGCCACCAGAACGATATCGCGGTTCCCGACATTCAAGGTTCCAACTGAAACCCCCTCATTGCAAGCGCCGATTTTTTGGGCGCGCCAATTGTTGGGAACCCGCGCCGCCGCGCCGCCCGGGTTTTTGTACAGATACAAGTTGGAATCCTGTGGCGAACATCCAACGAGATTCGTTCTTGCACCGTTGTTCAGTCCGTTCACTGCGACAGGCGCTATTCCATCACCGGAAGGTGCGATGTTTACCGACGCCGACCATGTTTTATTCGTATTCTGGAATACGGCGAAGGAGGTAGCGTCGTATTTAGACGTGCCCGAACACGCAAAATCAAGTAAGCCATCACCGTCCAGATCCAACGCGTAGAAATCGTGACAACCTGAGTAAGGATTAACGATCTGCTTTGTCCATGCCGCTTGCTTTGTGTTGTTGGGATTCAAGTAGATAACCAGAGTGTCATCTACGGAAGCCGCCACGTTGTCGTATGCCTCACCGGTATATCTGAACGGTTTTGACCGCTCGTAATGATAGCCACTGGGATTTACGGTGATCACCTGACCGGTATTCAGGTCGTATATGTGTGCCCCGGTTTGCGACCCGAGGAAGTAGCTCGGATATTGCGTCGAAGTGAAAAAGCCGATCGACTTTTCCAAACTCATTCCCCAGCCATTGGCGGGAGGATTTGAAGCTATGACCGTTTTGGAGTAAGTGAAAATTTGCCCTTGCGATACCGGCGAAACCAGCATGACCAGGGGGCCAAAAAGCGCAAGTTTGAGGTGCTTCATCGTTTTTCAGTTGTCCTTTTCGGGTGTTTTTTGCCTGTTAGCGGCTGCGCCCGGTTGATGCCGAATTCTCAGGCGACGTGGAATCGGTCATCGCAGCCCATCCGGGAGCCGCTGGGGCCTGCCGCATGGAATGGGCACCACAGGTTGCGCCGGTTTCCGGCGGAGAGGGTCGGCACCTCCGGATCGGGAGCCCCGTCAGATCGCACCGCTTCGCGAATGCGGCCGCGGCAATGATCAAGCCTCCCGGCGGGCCGGCCCGGCGGCTGTAGTTCCCACAAAGATTGCCAGAGTTTCGCCGCGTCAGGCGGCCCTTGCACTTTTGAGGAACACGCGCAAGCCAGGGCCGCCGAAACGCCTCGTCAGGGCCTGTTCCTCAACGTTTCAGGCACCGCGCTCGGCGACCTTTGCGCTTCTTAGTCGGCTTATATGCGATGGTCCAGGTATCGCCAGACGTTGGTTCGGGAGCGGTACCATTTCCCGTATCTCCGACCGTCAGGCCGGAGATAGCAGCGATTGACTTTACCGTATGACCCAGACCGTAGCGGCGGACCCCATGGCGAGAGTCCCGCCGTTATTTTCGAGGTACTTTCCCGTTCGGTTGTTTTTCACGACGAACCCGCCACCAGAGGAGGTAACAGACCACGAATCGGCGGAAGCGTTTTCCGTGACCGTGCCGTTACCGGCGTCGGCCATGTAGTGGCCCGCCCATCCGTAGTTTACGAAGGTCGAGCCGTTCCATGTCCAGTGTTGGTATGCGTTGTTATTGATGCTGTAGAACTGAACGTAAGGGGAAGCGTTGTTTGCACCGAAGCCACCATCGACGATCTGTGACCCCGAGGTAATTTCGTATGTTCCCGCCGCCAGCGGAGAACTGCCCGTGGTGCCCTGGGTTTTTGCCGTAACCGCAGGCGATTGTGCGCTCATATTACCGGCCGCATCGAACGCCGCGACCGTGTACGAATACGACGTAGACGCGGCCAGACCCGAATCGGTATAGGAGTTCGAGGACGGGGAACCGATAAGAACTCCGTTCCGGTAGACCCGATATCCGGCCACGCCGACATTATCCGTCGAGGCACTCCAGGAAAGAGAGATCTGCGAACTCGAGATCGCGGTTGCCTTCAGGCCGGTGGGGGTTGAAGGAGCCGTGGTATCGCTATTCTGCCAGTAGGAAAAAACACTGCCCGAATAGAGCGCGAACCCGATTCCGCCATCCCAGGAATTATCGTTCATTGTCGCCGTCGATCCGCGGGTCTCCGACACAGCCGGCGAAAAGCCCGCATATGCACCGACGTTGACGAGGCTGACGTTGCTGCCCTGAATCGTGTACGCTACTCCCATATTTGAGGTGGCGGGATAGTGGAACGCGCCCGCCATTTCAACCGTGGACCCGTTGTGCGCCCACATCATCCCGTTTCCGCCGCCGCCCTCGGTCTTGTACCCGAGCACCCACGCCGTGGCATTGTCGAACTCCAGATGCGTTTGTGAGGTCTCCACATTCACCTGGCGACCCCAAAAGGTTCCGCCGTGCTGCGCGGCTCCGACAATGGCGGAGTCTTCCCAAAATACGTCACCTGTGGCCTTGCCGACATATCCATTGAAATCGAACAGGTCCCGCATCACGAACGGCACCGTGCAACTGTTTGTAATGGAACTGCGGGTTCCACTGGGCAGAGTGTACTTGTCATAGTGAAAATCGTCCAGGATTATAGGGCCGCCGCTGGTTGCGTTGCACTCGAATGTAATTTGCGGCTGGCCAGGACGCGCTGAAGTGCCCACCAGGTAAGACCCCAGCCCTTCGATCAGACGGACCGATCCAGGTAACGACAGGGTACCGTTGATCACGTATGTCGCAAAGGGAAAATAGACTACTGGTTTGCCCGAATTCAATGCCGACTGAATGGCCGCCGTGTCGTCGGTCCAGCCGTTTCCCTGGGCTCCATACGTTTTGACGTTTGCCCACTGAGTGAAATCCGTATTGGCATAAGTCGGCGTCTCCTTGATGGGCAGCTTCAGCGATGTCTGGACCGAAGGAAACAAACTCTGGACCGGCTTTGAGGCGAATTCGTTCACCGTCGAGCCACTCAGGACCACGCCGTTCGTGCTGATCGCGGATTGATATCCGCTCGAGGTGATGCTGCGGGCAAAGAAAACTCCGCCGTTCGAGTTGTTTTGCAGAGCGCTTACTGAAGGGGCGCCTCCGGTCAGACTGGCCTGGAGTATGGTGACTCGCCCGAGTCCGGCATTGACCACCGCGGGCACGGCATTTGTGCTGTTCAGATCGCGAATCCAAAGGGGGAAATTGTTGTTATAGATTCCGGCGACGTTCTGCCGCGAAAGGTAAAGATGTTCCAGTGTGTATCCCATCTGGTATCCGTAGCCCGCGGCGATTCCATAATCGAAACCGTTGACAGTGATGTTTGCCAGGTAGCCCGGACCCCCGCAGCAATCCCGCGTGAGAGCGACTCCGAAGCGGCCCTGGCCATCGCCGGACTGAACGGTAAGATTGCGGATCGCGCCACTATTGGAAATGAGCACATCAATACCGATCGCGCCCGGATTTCCGTGGCCGGTATTAATGGTCAAGTCCTGAACTGAGTTCATGTAGGCATCCTCCCCCGCCCCGTAACTGCTGGGGTATCCGTAGTTATACTCAGTCTCAAGATAGAGCACCGCCTGGCAAGCGGCTCCGGCGGTGGCTCCATGATAAACACCGGCGGCGCAATTGGCTGTATTGGTGAACGTATTATCCTTCAAGATGATTACGGTGTTGGACTGGTTCTGTCCCTGCAGGCGCACCCACGCCCGCGACTGACCGGAAGTGTGCTGCCACCAGATCGTGCGGCTCACCAGATACTTCCCCGAAGGAAGATATACGATTTGACCCGCCCCCGCATTGGATATCGCGGCCTGAATGGCCGCGGTATCGTCCGTGGTTCCATTACCCGCGGCGTTGTATGGCGGGCTCTTTACATTGATTACATTGGCATCGGACGGAAACAGTACGTCCGCTCGCGCTGCGCGGACGCCATAAAAGCTGGCTGCTATAGCGACGCACAATCCAAAACTCCTTAAGTTGTGACGGCATCCAGGAGGCTGATCGCAGCCTCGATGTTTGTTCGGGTTTGAGCCCGCAGAATGCCTGGTCCGATTCATATATAATTTTTCTCCTCAAGAACTGAAAAGCCGTCGCCTTTCCCGACTGATTTCGTCTCACCTTGGAACTAATTCCGTTTCGCGCTCGCGCAGCCACACTCGCAATTTCGCGATGGATCCACACGGTCGCACCGCGGTAAGATGACGCGAAAACGGTATTTCCACGCCCTGAGCCGGCGCGTTTGTTGAAACTGTGGTCAGCCAGTCACGTCCGCACACGCAGCGGCGTACGGCCATGAAAGGGCCCAACCATGCAGCCTCGGCGGGCTGCCATGCGAGCCCGCCCGACTATTGCCGCTGGCTTTTAAGGCTCGCTTTTTTCAGAAATGTTGAAAATGCAACTTAGATTTAAAAGAACAATTTCTACCTTGCCAATCGGCGCGCGGGCTTGGCAATGCTGCTTTTAGTAATAGTCGATCTGTTACTCCATGGCAAATGGACGCAAATCCGCGGAAATTGGCCCCCCGCGACGGCGCTGGCATCACCGAACTCCCATGCCCTGTTTCCGGCCCCCTGGAAGAAGAGGATCTCAGAGATCTTCTTCGGACTGCAGGCGAATTCATAGCGAATCCGCTACTCGCTTTTACTGAAATTACCAAAGAACTGTCAGGGAATTTTTCAATATTCCGGCGAGGCCCAGCCAGTTAATGGAGGTGGAAACACTCTACGAGGCCGCTGTGAAAGCTCGTTGCGCATGGGCCACATCGCAGCTCCCTGCAAGTGTGCGGAACCCGAGCGTAACGCACACACTGAGCGCACAGCAGGTCGAGAATTTACTTTAACGGCGGGGGGAGGAGTTCGAAAGAGGAGACTGAAACAAAGGCAGGGATCTGCTCCGGGACGTGATTACTCGCGTCACAGCGTGAAGATAAGAGGATGACATGAGACACCCATTCAGGCAGGCGCCTTGCTATCGGCGGAACCGTGCGAAGCGGTAATGAAAGCAGGACAACGGCGCTCTGCCCGACATGGTTCGCGGCCAGAGGTCGAAATGAAGCTTCCGCCCTCTGCTCACGTGGCGAAAGCGGAGACGAAGGTCGAGTATGGGATTGCAGCGGTGGAATAACGAATATCTTTACGAGTTGCGGGGACTCTACTGACCGGGTTTTCTGAAATTACTCTTCAACAGTGAAGGCGAGTTAGTCATGGCGGAGGGCTCCGAGCTTATCCCAAATGAAATACTGCTCAAAAATTTGAGAACCACTGATTCGGCTGAAGACGGCGGAAGGGACGGACAGTCGCCGTCCGTTTGCCGGGAATCCGGTAAACCTGTAGGTGTTCGTGCCCACAAATGTATAATGTAGCGCGACACATTCCCGGTCCGCGGCCAGGAAGTTTATGTAGAAGCGGCAGTCTGGAAAAGACAGCCAGTATTTTTCAAAAAACGCGAGGTACTCGCTCCATCCCTGCAACGGACCATCGGGGGTATCGCCGCTGCAGTCGGCTGCATACATACTCGCTAAAGTCATCCGATCTCTGGTGTTAAAGCCGTCGACCAGACGTAAAAGGAGCTCTCTGTTTACAGATGTCATGACTTACTCTCACGCTGCCGCCAGTTCATGGCCATTCTCGGCTGAAGAGCGCTACTTAGCCCCTCCTGCCGGTTTCGCGGCGCACAACGCACGTCGAGCCCGAACGTTGCGAATTCCACGTTGTTCGGGGACTCGGCTCGCAAGATGTGTAAATCAGCCGCATAACTCCTGAATGCGACTTTGAGCGAGAGAACGACTTAGCGCTGATCAACTTAAGTTGAGGCGCTATTGCCTGACATCTCAGGGTTGTTCAGTGTCCTGCACCAGGATTACTCCCGATAAAGCGCTCGCTCATCGGCGCGCCCCCCGTGCCGTGCTCACAGCACGGTTCTTACTCGCAGCGTCCACTTTCACGATCCAGGTTGGAGACGCCCCTGTAAAGAGTCGTCCCGTGAGGATTGCCTGCTGAATCACGAAATCACACCCGTTTCCGGATTGGTCCATCGGCGCAGCCCGAAAGCCGTACGGCGCCGTCTGCTTCCCGATCGGATCCAGCTTGCTCGAGTGTTCCGCCGCTATATGCGCCGCCTAAATACGTGGTGCGATAAAGACTCCTTTCCGAACGGAGGATTTGAAGCCCACTCCTAACCGGATTCGACCCGTCCTTGTTCCGGTCAGATTACACAGACCTTTCTCTCGATCGACCGCCCTCACCTTGAAAACAGATCCGGGGCTGTCAGGGGCTAATCGGCAAATGAGATATTAGTGCCCAAACGACCTGACCTTGGGATCGCCGAGCAGAGGAAAGCTTGCGAACTGATACTGCAAGATAGCGTTCCCCATATCCACACCTTCGGGCCCGTCCAACGTACAGAGGGTCTCACCAGCTTCATCCTGGTGACAATGGGTCATCGTCACACCCGCGCGCCGAATCCTTTGACAGCCGGGCGAACCGGCTTCAGCAGCGAAGCTTCTTCGCCTTCGGAAATTGATCCAGCCCCAATCTTCAGCCCGCACTCAATCGAAGCACACATCCTATCGGCGCAGGCCTCCGGACTGAATACTCGGGCGATATTCTTTCTGGTCGTGCGGGCGACGCGCTCAGGGCATGCGGTCACGTAACTCACAAGCGCACCCATCAGGCTGTTAACGTCGTAGGGATTCACAACAATTCCCGGCGCTCCCGCTGCAATCAGATCGCGCGTCGCTCCATTGAACTTTGAAAATATCTGGGGTAGACCGGCACACGCCGCCGAGAGCGTGGCCGCCGCCCAGTTATCCCCGAGGGTCGGAAACACGAACACATCGGCGGCGGCTAAAAGGGGAGCTAAATCCATTCGGTCGCGAGGCTCGGTGATAATCAGCGGCACTCCGGTGGACTGGCTCCATTCCCGCATGGCGCCTCGTTCTGATCCATCTCCTGCAAAAACTGCGGAGAACGGCCGCGTGCTCACCGACTTCAGGCATCGGAGCGCCTCAAGATACTCATGAATGCCCTGGTGCGCACTGAGTTCCCCAGCGAAGCAAAAGGTCGTGCCCTCCACGCCGAGCGATCGCCTCAAACCGTTACGATGTCGCAGGTATTTATCGTCGACTTCGGACATGAGGCCCTCGACATTGCCGGCGGTAATCCCGGGATCGATCCGATCCGGCGGAGCTCCGTAACTTTCGAGAAGCAACTGCGAGTCCTGGCCGGGTGTCCAGAATCGGGCTGCCGCTCGTACGAAGTGCCTGCGAACGCTTTTCCTTCTTCTCGATACCCATCCTTCACTGTGGGCCGTACTGTCGCTCCAGATCACGAGCTGCGCGCCGGTGACACGGCAATACAGTTGGGCCTGTAGCGTGCTCAGTCCCATTTCATCCGAGACCACGATGGCCGGTCGAAACTCTCTCAGGTGGCCGAGCAGCTTGCGACCCTCTGAAGTATCTCGCGCGGATGCAGCTCGGCCGCTGGTCTGAAATCTGACGTTCGAAGTATTAAGGTCTTCCGTATGAATGCAGTTGAATCCCAATTCGTCGCTGCGGGTACTCAGCCCATTGAATATGACCTGAAGATGTACGCGCGAACCAAGTACTCGCAGGACGGGAATGCCCCATGCCGGCGTTTTCGTTTTGAGTATGGAAACTCTTGGCTTCATATATTCCAATCGCCTCATGGCAGGTCAGCGCGACGTCGAGGCTTTTCATCGGGCCCGCCCCGACGTCTGACTACTGGCATCTGGCAGGGCCTGAACACCTGTGGGCTGTTCCTGCTCCTGATCGTTCGGATTATGCGGAGGCGACGGCGGTCGTCTCCACCTTACCCTGCAGCGCCACTTGACCCTCAATCCACTGATAGGTCCTCTGCAGCCCCGTTTCCAGCGATATCCGGGGTTCCCATCGCAACACCTCCCGGAGTAGCGTATTGTCGCTGTTCCTTCCGCGCACTCCCTGAGGTTTGGTTAAATCGTGGGTTTTCAGAATCCGTTTTCCCGCTACTTTTGCCACTATGTCAACCAGCTCGTTGATCGTAATCATTCGATCCTGACCAAGGTTGATCGGCTCCGGAAAGTCTGATTTCATGAGTCGATAGATACCCTCGACGCAGTCATCGATGTAACAGTACGAGCGAGTCTGCTCGCCGTCTCCCCATACTTCGATCGCGTCGCCATCATCTGCCATCGTGATTTTCCGGCAAATTGCCGCCGGCGACTTCTCCCGACCCCCGTCATACGTGCCGAGTGGTCCGAATATGTTGTGAAACCGCACCACCCTCGTATCGAGACCGAAATCTTCGCGGTAGTGTCTGCAGGTCCGTTCGAAGTAAAGCTTCTCCCATCCGTAGCCGTCTTCGGCGTCGGCAGGATATGCATCCCCCTCCCTGAGCGGAGTAACGTTAGCGTCCTTCTGAAGGTAACCCGGATAGATACAGGCGCTTGAAGTATACAGATACCGGTCCGCTCCCATAACGCGCGCCGCCTCGATGGTATGGTGATTGATCAGAGTATTATCCCTGACAATAAGTGCCTTATTCGCCTCGATAAAACCGATTCCGCCCATGTTTGCCGCCAGAGCGTATACCTCGCCGACGTTCTCGGCGGCTTTGAGGCAGTTCTCCCAATAGCGGAGGTCGAGCAGCATGAACTCGTGGGCCGCGGTCGGTTCATATTCCGGCTCCTTGATGTCTACTCCTCGCACTCTGTAACCTCGCGCGACGAGAAACTTAACCAGATGGTGCCCGATGAAACCACCCGCACCAGTAACAAGAGCCATTTTCTGTGACGGCATGTGATAGCGTTCCTCCCTAAATCAATTTTCTGATCTGACCATTCAGCGATTAACCACCGCCGGCGGTCCGTAACGCAGAAGCTTTAACTTCTGAAGCACCCAGAGCGGAATGAACAGGGGCGTGACCAGTACATATCTTTTCCACAGACGACGAGGCTCCATTGTCAGCCGGAACAGCCATTCCAGACCGCTTTGCTGGATCCAAAGCGGGGCCTGACGCAACGTGCCAGCGTGAAAATCAAACGCTGCGCCGACGCCAATCAGGATCTTCCCGGGCAGGTGTTCCCGATTCTCCGCCATCCACCGTTCCTGTCTCGGCGTACTTAGTCCTACAAATACGAGATCCGCGCCCGAATCCATGATTCGATTTCGGACGTCGGCGGACTCCTCGGACGTAAGTGGCCGGAAGGGAGGCGAAAAGCTTCCAACGATATCGATCCCCTGAACCTGCCTTCGCAGGTTTCCGATCAGTAGTTCCAGCGTCGATTGCCTAGCGCCGTAAAGAAAGATTCGGAGCCTTTCGCGGGCTGCCATCCGGCAAAGATGCATCATCAACGAAGGTCCGTAGACTCGTTGCTGTTGTCGAGCGCCAAGAGAGCGGAGAGCCCAAACGACCGGCATTCCGTCCGGAGTCGCCGCATCGGCACCGTTGAGGTCCGACTTTACAACAGGATCGGAAACGGAAGTGACAATTCCATGCACAGACGTTACGCACACGTAACGTCCTCGGGGAAGCTCACCGGCCAGTAAGGCGCGCCGGCTCTCGATGCTCCATTGATGGCACACTTCGGCCATCTGCTCGTAGCTGGTCGTACTAATACCGACGCCGACCACGATAGTTCGGGGCGGCGCCGCCGCTTCACTCATCCGCAACCTCCGCGCTCACTGATTTCCGGTTACGAGTCACCTGCGCAGGCGCTCTCGGGATATCGATTCGAAATTGGCTTCAGGATGGGACGGAGGAAGCTCTTCCCTGCTCCGTCCCGAAAGTCACAGCGCCAGCAATGCAGCTTGATGCCCAGCTCGTCCATTGAGCGTTGGATCTCCGCCGTATATATTCCATTCATCGCAATCACGAGGTCAACACCGTTCTCGGCAAGCTCAGCCGGACTGATGATGGGGTGGCCGGATCCCGCCATGTATGTGCCCTGCCGGTGCGGGTTAATATCGACCGCGTACCTTATAGCGTCGTCGGCCCTCAACGCGGTAAGAAATGCTACACCCTTAGAACCAGATCCCCAGATTGCGACGCGCTTTCCAGCGGAAGCCGCCTCCTGAACCTTCTGCCGCCAGCTGCGGATCGCACGCGCGCTCCGCGACGAAAACTGTGCGGTAAGACGCTCCAGTTGAGCAACGGCCCCGCTGTCCACTACCTCTCCAGACAGCTCTGCGGCCGGCCTTGCGGCGAGCGTAAGGTACTGATTGTCATATTCGTGTCTGACCTCCAGCACATGGAACCCGCAGCGGCTGAACAGCCCCGAAAGCGAAACCGGATTGAAGTACGAGCAGTGCTCATAGTAAACATCCTGGAACGCCGTTTCCGAAAGCACATAATCCGTATTCGGCACCTGAAAGAAGACCAGCGTTTGGCGCCGACAGCCAATTGAGCGACGCACCAGGGAGACAAACTCAAAGGTGTCGTATATATGCTCCAGAGTCATTTTGCAGACAATCGCGTCCGCCTGAAGAGCGGCGAATTCTTCCGAGTAGAAGTCGGCGACAAATGTTACATCGCAGTCCAGCGCCGGATTGCGCTCCGCAACAAAAGCCGGGTCGATCCCGATCCCCTTGTTATTGCCGATCCGGCAGAGCAGCGACAGGAATTCGCCCTTTCCACAACCTATTTCGATTACTGTCTTCCGTTTGATGCCATAGCCCTCTACGATGTCTCGCGCAAGCCTTTCGTTAAACTCTCTAAAGGTCCCGGAATAGCCCTGGGTCTCCTCGTAGTCGCGCGAGTATGAGTGCAGCGAGGCGTCAAACTCGGTGTTCGAAATGACTCCGCAGTTCAGGCACAGCCCGAGCGTAATGTTCCTTTTCGGGAACTCTCGCGCGATCTTCGCAGTATTCATCTGAAGGACACTGTGCACAGGCGCGCCTGCCACTTCATAGAAGAGCCTGATATCGGACGCGCTGCACGACGGGCACGTGGGCGCCGCGCCGGGGTGGGCAAATGCTATTACGTTTCCGGCGCTCACCGGACCCGCCCCTCGACCGCTGCGACTGCTGCCGGCTGATACACCGGGACCCCATTTGTCGGGCCTTCCGGATCGTATAGAGCAGCGATTGCCTCCGGTACGGGATCCAGATCGCTTCCGCGGCGGAAATCGCGGAGTGAGGTCCCCGTGCATTCCCAATCGAGATTACGTGCGCCGTGCTTCAGCTTTGTATCGTTAATATCGATCGTGCGGAAGTCGATGCTATAGCGGGAGACTCCCGAGGTGTTGGGTACCGTTGAATGTAATTGGGCGCCCGAAAAAAGAATCATGCCACCGGGTTCGGTAACAAAACGGACCGCCGGTTCAGCCTCGATCGGCTCTTCGGGTTTCGGCTGGTCTCGTGTGTCGGACTTTATGTGGTTCGCCGCACCGGCGCGGCCTACCGCGTTCCACTCGTAGTAGTTGAAGCGGCGCGAGCTGTTCCTGAGAGGCGTGGTCCAGTAGCGCGGATGGAAGGCCATCGAGTTCTCCGCTTCCATGGGATAAATCGGGAGCCACCAGTTGATTTGTGCGGGAGGCGCCGAGTACCAGGTATCCCGATGAGGATGATGCGCATATCCGACTCCCGACGTCAGATAACCGCCGCTCGTCACCATTCGTAGCCTCGGGACATCAAGGTACGTAGTCTCGATATCGGCGCCTGCCTCCTGCAGAATTTCGCGAATCAGCCGCTTCGATTCCGGGTGATGAATGAATTGCGGTTTGAGCGGCGCGACGATCGAAACATATTGCTCGACCGGCATCTCATATTGCGCTGTGCGCGGATCCATGAATCCGAACGCCTTCTCAATCATTTCGCGCGCAAACTCACATAAGGCCAGTGAAGCTTTGCGAGGCGAGAAGACGAAAATGTCTCCCGCGTAAAGACGCTGCCGGCGGAAATCTTCGGGCGCTGTCGAATCGACGTAAACGGTCATTGACACGGCTTCATTCCTCCTCGGTTAGACTACGGCTGGTTTGGGAATGGGAATGATGAATTTCCCCCCGGATGCGCGGTATTCGCTCTGCTGTTCCATGATTTCGCCTGCAAAGTTCCACGCAAGAAGAAGTACGTAATCGGGTTGCTCCTCAAGCAGGCGCCCTGGCTCATAAATCGGCAGGTGGTTGCCCGGCATAAACCGTCCCTGTTTGAACTTGTTCAGGTCGACAACATAGTCGAGCATGTTTCGGTCGATTCCGCAGTAAGAGAGGAGCGTCGTCGCCTTGGCCGCCGCGGCATAGCCGACAATCTTCTTGCCCGACTGCTTCAATTCACCGATGAGCGTGCGAAGGGATTCTCGGATCGCGCTTACCTGTTGTCCGAATCGTTCATAGTATTCCGGCGTGGCTACACCGTCTTCCCTTTCGCGCTGCAAGAGCTGCTTTACAGAATCCTCAACACGTTCCTGCTTGCCAACAAAGAGCCGAAGTGATCCGCCGTGAATGGCCGTCTGTTGTACGTCGTTCAGGTACAGGCCGTGCCGGCGGAAGAGCGCGTCGAGCGCAGTCACGGAGAAATAGCAAAGGTGCTGGTGGTAGATGGTGTCGAATTCACACTGGCGAATCATGTCGACGAGATAGGGGCACTCGATCACAGCGACGCCTCCGGGCTTCAGCAACGGGCGGAAGCCTTCGACGAAGCCATTGAGAGTCGGCCACGTGGGCGAGCACGTTGTTTGCGAGGAAGACGTCGGCCTGTGTAGCCCTGGGCCTTCAGCTCCTTCGCGAGATCCTCTGAAGAAGGCGCACATGCTGGTGATGCCTTCCTCTTGCGCCTTCGTTACGGGCCCCTCCGCGGGATCGATGCCGAGCACTGGAATCCCCTTGGCCGCGAAGTTACGCAGCATGTAGCCGTCGTTGGAAGCCGCTTCGATGACGAGGCTGTCACGGTCCCAGATTGCGCGTTCGCATGATGCCTCGGCGCTGTCCGCAAAGTGCTCAAGCAGACACTTCGAAACGGACGAGAAATACGGATAGGATCCCGCCGAAAAGGATTTCCGGCGGCACCGTCTCAGTGATCTGCACAAGCGAGCAGTCTGGGCAGAAGACCACATCCAGCGGCGCAGTGATTTCCGGTTTGCCCAGTTGGGCCTCGCTGAGCAGTCCGTCCGCCAGGGGCGTGACGCCCAGGGAAAGGAAAGGGCTCAGACGGTGAGACGAGCAGGAGCGGCAAACAGTCTGCATTGCTAGTCCCCCCCCATCCCAACCGCGGCCGCCATGGGTACCCACCGAAGCCGTGGGTCGAGCTGGTTGCTCGCAACGAGACCCTTGAGGTGTGAGATACGTTTGTAACGCGGACCTTCGAACTCATCCACCGTCAGACCGACTTCCCGGTAAGCGTCGTACAATTCTTTCGCTCCTTTTCGAACATCCCACTTGGGCTCGAAGCCGGGGAGTATCTGGCGGATCCGGCTGCAGTCCACGCGATAACAACGCTTGTCAGGGCCGGCGTCGGCCGCATACCGGATTCGACAGCCTGGCACGGTTTCCGCAACGATTTCAGCGATCTCACGAACCCGGTAGTTCTGGTCGCTGCGCCCTACGTTGAACTTCTGATTGATTACTACCGATGCGGGCGCCACCAGGACCTCCTTGAATGCCCTGCTTATATCCTCGATGTGAACCATCGGGCGCCAGGGCGTACCATCGCTCTTGATCAGAATGTCGCCTGTTGTGAAAGCCCAGGCGACAAGGTTATTCAGCACCAGATCGAATCGCAGCATGGGCGATACCCCGTAAGCGGTTGCGGAGCGCATGAAGACGGGAGTGAAATCGGGCCCGGCAAACTTCGCGATATCCCACTCAGATTCGACCTTGGATCGTCCATAGGGGGTCACGGGGTTCAGCGGAGAGTCCTCGTTCAGCAGATCTTCACCGCCTGCGCCGTAATTGCTGCAGGACGATGAGAAGATGAAACGCTTTACGCCTGCCTCTTTGGCCTTTTGCGCCAGCCTGACCGACGCTACGTGGTTGATCTCATCCGTTAATGAGGGATCGAAATCCCCCAGCGGATCGTTGGAGAGGCCCGCCAGATGAATCACTGCGTCGAATCCTTCCAGATCGGACACCTCCACATCCCGGATGTCCTTCGAGATACCCGGGATTTCGGGAACGTACTCGCCGAACGTGCATGCGTCGAAGAGCCCGCTGTCCAGGCCGCTTAGTTCAATGCCGGCCTTGAGCAGCAAGGGCGCCATCACCGTTCCGATATACCCCCGGTGCCCCGTCAGTAAAACCTTCATGTATGTCATTCCTTTCGTTATCGTTCCAGATCTGCCAGGGAGCCTGGCCCGATTGCCACAGCGACTCCAGATATTTTTTCTCGCGAAGAGTATCCATACATTGCCAAAAAGAAGTGTGCTGATAGGCCATAAGCTGTCCCTCGCGAGCCAGCCGCTCCAACGGTCCCTTTTCGAAATGAGAGGAATCGCCGTCAATGTAGTCGAATACCTCGGGTTCAAGGACGAAGAATGCGCCATTGATCCAGCCTTCGCGCGTCTGAGGTTTCTCAGAAAACTCCGTTACGAGGCTCCCGTCCAGTTCGATGTGGCCGAACCGTGCCGTCGGGCGGACAGCCGTGAGAGTCGCAAGCTTGCCGTGGGACCGGTGGAACTTTATCAACTCGTTGATATCCACATCAGAAACGCCGTCACCCCACGTCAGCAGAAATGTCTCATTTCCTATAGCCGGTTTCAGACGCTTGATACGGCCCCCGGTCTGCGTCTCGATTCCCGTATCGAGAAGGTCAACCGTCCAGTCGCATCTGCTGCCTTCATTCATCCGGATCGCTCCGGTTCCGAGATTAACGGTAAGATTGCGATTCAGGGACGCGTAGTCGATCATGTATCGCTTGATGACGTCTCCTTTGTAGCCCAGTGCGATCACGAAGTCTTTGTGGCCATACCACGCGTACTGCTTCATGATGTGCCAGATAATAGGCCGTCCGCCGATCTCAACCATTGGTTTCGGCTTTGTTTCGGTTTCTTCCGACAGACGCGAGCCGACTCCGCCCGCAAGAATAGCGACTTTCATAAGTTCCTCCTGTTAAACGCCCCGCGCCAGTCGCTGCCGGACGGGTTCTTTCTAGTACGCGCCGTTCCCCACGAGCACCAGCAGTGGAGTCTTTGCCAATATCACGAGGTCCAAAATCAGGGACCAGTTTCGAACGTATTCCTGGTCGTACCTCACCATGTCGTCAAATGGCAAATTGCTGCGTCCCCGGATCTGCCACAAACCGGTTATTCCGGGGCGAGTCCGCGACCTTTGCCGGGACCAGATTACGAACTTGGGACTCATTCCGTCTGGTCCCAGGTCTTCTGCCGGGAGCGGACGCGGTCCGACCAGGCTCATATCGCCTCGCAGAACGTTGATCAGTTGCGGCAGTTCGTCAAGGCTCAAGCGCCGCATAATACGGCCGATGGGCGTCACGCGCGGGTCACGCCTGATCTTAAAGATATGGCCGTCCTTCTCGTTCCGGATCGCCACCGCGGTGCGATTTCCATCAAGGCGCATCGACCTGAACTTCAGGAATGTAAAATACCTTCCCCCTCGGCCGACCCGTGGCGAGCAATAGAAAATCGGACCTGGCGATGTCACTTTCACCGCGACTGCGATGAGAATCATAAGAGGTGCAAGCACCAGGAGAGCGACGGAGGACAGCGTTACATCGAGCAAACGCTTGGCGGTCTGCTGCCATGGCGTCAACCCCGGGGCCGCGTCCACCAACGGAATCTCTTCCTCACTATCGTTGCGGGAATAGAGCGCCCAGCTCATCGTGACGCCCATGCGTAGAGACACGTCAGAGCAAATGGCCAAATCGTGCGCCGGAATCCCGTTGTTAACCAGAACGATCTGGCCGATGTGCTCACGATTGATTAACGTCGCAAGTTCCCCGGTGGTACCCAGAATCCGGCTGTCGTTGATCTCGAGGCGCTCCGCAGCCGGCAGAATGAGCCCCCGTACGAACACTTGTTCCGATTGCCTTCTGAGACGGTCGAAAAGCTCGGCGGCCGAAGCGTAGTCGCCAAACACGGCTATGTTGTCGCCTATAGGCAGATCACGCACCAGTCTGGTCGCCATTGATCGGGCGGCGAACCGCGAAGTGGCCAGAAACACGAAGCTCAATGGCGAGAAAATGAGCATGAAAGAACGCGATGTGTCCCTGCTGAAGTTCGTCGCGAAAAACATAACCGACGTCGTCACCAGCATGACCATCAGGGTCGTCTCTCCCGCACGTCGAATACCCGTGCGTACCTCAACTCTTATCGGCGATACATACACACCGCGAAACATCGCGGCGACCGTCCAAACTGCCAGAATCCAGCCGAGGGGCATAGCCCACTGATTCGCGTTCTCCGAGAGCAAGCTCACTCGCGCCGAAGGATTCAGCAACACCCGGAGGAAGACGGTTATGTACCAGGCTGCTGCGAGTGCTACGAGGTCGCATACGAACTGTGATACCTGATATACACTTCGTCTGGATAGCATTGTAGAGCTCCGGCTCTGACCTTATGGCGAGGATAAGATTAAAGCCCTGTGTGGGTCAACGGGCCAAGTGTGCCGCTGCTGCTATCTTTTGGACCGGCGGCACAGAATGGCCAAAGGATCGTTTCCGTGGCTCTTCAGCCAGTGCAGAGCATGAAAAAGAGCGTGTTGAGGCAAACACGTGAGCGGCGCCGTGAGACGAGTGCCGCTGTTTATGAGCGACGGAACGATTCGCCTGATCCGTTCGCCCGAGCATGCCGAAGGCCTTAGCCTGGAATCCTCTCGCCGCCGATTTTGTCGCGGCTGGACGAGAGCAGTTTATGAACTCCGGGGCTTGAGAGTGAAATCTTTAACGCACCCACTGGCCCCAGACCCGATTGCGTTGCCGCGCTTCTTCGGTGTCCAACACAGCCGCCCCTCCCGCACAGTTCCTCCGATTAACCCCGTGTCGCGACCGTCCTGCTTCAAACTACCCTGACGTTTTGCCCGTGAGTTAAGGTGTGAGTGCCGTTAGATCCGGAGCATCCCTTTCTATCAATGGGTTCAGACATCAATTATTCAGGCATTCAGGCCAAAGGATAGTTCAGACGAGATACTCCGATCGCGGAGAATGGAGCCTACAGGAGAAGTATCAAGCATGGCAAACCTGCAAGCTGGCGGGCCACACCGGAAATCGATTCCCGCCTGGTGGATCGAAAGCGCTTCATTAACCAGAATAATATTTTTCGCCGCATGCATCCTGATTGCCGGATCATTGGCGACGCTGCCGTTCCTGCCGACACAAGACGGCCCTGCACATCTCTATTATTCAGTTGTTCTTGCCGACTTGCTGCGTGGAGGCCACACATTCGCGGCTGCCTTCCAGATCCGGAACCTAATCACGCCGTATGCTTTTCACTGGTATCTGCTCATTCTGTTGAATAGTCTTTTCGATCCATTGATGTCAGAACGCATTGTCGGAGCAATTGCCATCGTTTTGCTGGCTACGGGATGCTGGCGTCTTGCCCGCGCCCTGAACGGTCCCCGGTCAGCCATGCAGATGCTTTTCCTGCCGTTTCTCTCGACGGCGATGCTTTACATGGGTCTGTTCAATTTCACCCTGGGTCTGGGCATGTTGCTCTATCTGATGGGCTGGTGGCTGGATAACGAACAGGAACATCTGAAGGGCTGGGGCATGGTGGTCTTCTTTGGTGAACTTATCCTGCTCGCGAGCATGCACCCGGTGCCAGTGGCCATGTTCTTTCTCTTCGCTGGAATTCTGCTTGTTATACAAATCTCGGCCGCACTTGCCAGCGAGGGCGCTGATCTGGAAGTGTTGGGGCGAGTGCTCCGGAGTAAAACATACCCGTTGATCGGTCTGTTTGTGGCGAGTTCCGTACTCCTGTGGATCCGCTCATTTGTGACAGCGAAGAAGGTGATGGGCGAATTTACATCTGGCCCCGAGGTCGTCAGCAGGCTATTGAAGCTTCTCAGCCTTCATGAGATCTCACCTGCGGCGCCGGAACAGTGGCTTGAAACAACTGCACTCGCGGGAACGATGCTGGTTAGTGCCCTTTTGATTATCTGGCGTATTCGGAGGAGGGCCTTCGATCTCCGGCTACTTGCGGTCGCAACCATGGCTTGCGCCTGTCTCGTCATTTTCCTGGTTGCACCGGGCGAGCTAAATGGAGCTTTTCTATTCAATAGACGGTTCTCCACTCTTTTTTGCTTTCTTCTGGTCGCGATAGCAAGTGGTGGGCAGCTCATTCCCGCGCGGCTGCGGGTAATCATTTCGATTTTCGCTTTAGCGGCTGCGCTCACGACGACGCTTGTCCAGCGCCGAAACAATCTGGATAATGTCGCGAGTCTGGAGCCAGTCGTTGCCGGCGCCCGCCTTCGGTCCGGCTCCCGCATACTTCAAATCCGGCTCGGATCTCCTCAGGAAGCCCCTCTTCATTACAATCCACGGGCGGCCGCGGCGTCCTACTGGTGCCTCAGGAGCGGCTCCGTATTTATCAACATGCCCTGGATGGAGCTGGGTTTTATGATGCTCAAGCAGGTAGACGGTGTTCCGATTGACGCTGGAGATGCGGGTGCGCTCATCCGTACCGCGGTAGATAGCGGCCGCGCCGTTTTGCCGTTCAGTCCTGATGGTCTTGCGATTGAACGTGCACCGGACAGCGCCGATGAAGAGAATCGGATCGTAAAGGAGTTGACGCAGCGCTATCACTACACGCTTGTCTCTCCGCCCAAAAGCAAATTGATTCTTCTTGCACAGCCCACGGCATTGGCAACTTTTCCGCAGAGGCAGATCAGCTCGACTACTCCGCTGCAAAGCAGTTTCTGAGCCTGGAGGGAGCTGAGGGTTGGGGGAGTCGCGCCGGCGGTTGGGGCGAAAACGGCCGCGCGGCTGGGTGTTCGGGAGCTGTTGAATCTGGATGGGACGTTGATCGATCTATACGCCGCTGTGCCGATTGGGCGGAGTTCCAAACCGGCGGAGGAGCCGCGAAACTCCATCTGCTACTGACCGCGAGAGCTCTCTGATTTTGATGCCGAGGTCACTGAGGCAAAGGCCCCGCGGAATCAGGTGGCCCCCAAGCTGAACTGCAATGTGGCACAATGCTGCTCCTCGATCGCGGTACACGGGTGGCGGACGAGCTCAGATCACCTGGGCTTACCAGACCCCTGTTCTCGGCGTCACATCGAAATCCGTCTTTCTAACCCGCTGAAACACGCGCACTTCCCGTGTGCGGTCCGCCAGACCAGTCATCGTGCGCTGTGCCGGGTGTGCTGTTGGTGGTAGGGATGTCAATCAAGGTCGAGGAACGTGAGGTTGTCACTTTAGCTGCGCTAAACGCTGCTTGCGCGCCCCCGGGATCACCATCCCGGTTCCGGACCCTGCCGGCCACGGCTTCGCCATCTGCTTCCGCCAGTTCTGAATACCACCGGACTCAGCAGCATGCTCCCACTCTGCTCACTTCCGCGAATCGCGTGATTCTCTCCTTCTTTACAGCAGGGCAGACACATTTTTCATTGACGATATGGCAGGTGCGGCGGTCGACCAAAAGATAGGGTGTAAAGGCTCAATGGCTGGAGACGTGTCGCTACTCTGCCGCATAACATACAAGAGAACGGTCTAGCCGCTGGCGTCCGACTGTTCAGCGCAACGGGATCGGCGAAATAGACGAGACATTAGCCGGCCGTGGGAGAAACCACATGACATCACTTCGAGTCATTGCAACACCTGGCGGGAGAGTGAAGCCGCTTCTCTAAGGGACCGACGGATGATGTCAGGACTCGACTCTGGCCGCCGTTGCTGACACGTGAACCTGGCCGCCGCGCATCAGGAAAGAGTTACGTAACAGCGACGATTGCTGAATATCCAGATAAGATACTTGTTCCCGTTCCGGTCTATCCCAATGCATACATCCGCTCGCATCGCACTGCTCACTAACTTTCTTCCACCTTACCGAATTCCGACTTTTGAAGCGCTTGCAGGCCGCGTCGGGGGCTTCCGTATACTTCTTTCGACTTCTATGGAGGCAAACCGCTACTGGAAGCCTGAGTTTGGCGCTCTGGATGTGCGAATACAGAAAAGCGTCACGCGAGAACGCATCTGGAGGCACCCGAATGGCTTCACTGAGACGCTATCTACCCACTATCCTTACGACACGCTGTTTCAACTGGGGGGGTACCGACCGGCGGTGGTTCTCTCAGCGGAGTTCGGGTTCCGTACGCTGACAGCGGTGATCTACCGGCTCTTGCGGCGCAGTTCGCGATTGATCATCTGGGCCACGCTTTCAGAATATTCGGAGCAGAACCGCGGATGGAGAAGAAAGGCTTTGCGGCGGGTCTTCCTGCGCTTCGCCGATGCCGTGCTGGTCAACGGACGAAGTGGTGCAAAATATATCGCTTCCATCGGCTACTCCCGGAGGAGAGTCTTTTTACTGCCCCAAACCACCGAGGTAAGCGCTTTCGCACGCGTGCCTGTGAGCCGCTTTGGGAAGGCAGCGCATCGGATTCTTATCGTGGGGAATTTAGTCGAACGGAAGAATGTCGGGGGGTTTCTAAGCGTCGTTGGCCTTTGGTGTAAAGCCCACCCGGAACGGAACGTCGAAGTGTTCGTCGCCGGTGACGGACCGGAAAGAAAACAAATCGAATCCGATCCGCGCGGCCAGAATCTTACAGTCCGTTTGCTTGGGAATGTTCCCTATTCCGAGCTTCCTCGAGTCTACGAGCAAGGTGGCGCGCTGGCGTTCCCAACGTTGGCCGATGAGTGGGGACTTGTCGTAAACGAAGCGATGGCCGCCGGTTTGCCCGTTCTTGGAAGTGTTTATAGTCAGGCGGTCGAAGATCTCGTGCTCGACGGGGAGAACGGCTGGATCTTTCATCCTGATCAACCCGACGAAGTGTATATGAAGCTTGATCGGTTCCTTTCGACACCGGAGCACGATTTGAATTGTATGCGGTCGCGCGCAAGAGAGACGGCTCTGCAGTTCACTCCGGAGAGTATGGCCGACGGAATCGTAAACGCGATCCGATTTGTCCAAAGCCGATGAACTTCTCTGCCTGTGGTCCGTTGAGGCCGCAAAAATGCAAAAAGGCGCGCGCCAGGCCCCACGTTCCCGTTTTATTCGTCATACTGCACTAGATGCCAGCCGAGGATTACCGGACACAGGACCGAAGACTTCGCATTTCATTCGCGAATTCATCGTTCAGGCGCCTGTCAGCCACGCGGATTATCGGCAGAGTTTTCCCGAAGGCTGGCACTGGAAGCAGGCCAACGGCGCTCTGCGAAAAATGATTCGCCGCGGGCTGTCAATGATGCTGTCCGGGCTGGCGAGATCGCGGTTTGCGCCGTGCGGCACACGCCCCGAATCTGTCTGTGCAACGAGATCGGCCGAGGGGCGTCGATATGGCCTCTTACCGACCAGTCAATAAGGTCCGGCTGATCGAATCGCAACAAGTGAGGCGCACTGCGGAAGAACCCCTGTTCGAGACATCATCACTATCCGGGCTGTGAACAGCCGGTGGCGCATAACGGCTTCGAGAGCGTCGCATCGGCCCGGAATCGCCTTCGTCATCGAGGAAACTGATCTCTCCGTTTTCCCATTTCCCTCTCGGGGAACGCGAGGCAGCCGCTCTGCGTCAACCCGGCTAGGGAGGTCACAGAATCTGTGCATCCTGTGGAGGTGTTCGCAAGCCACAGACATACATACTGATCCGCCGCAGCTTGTCATTCAATTCGTTAACGGTTTCCAGAGCCGAGGCAAGCCGATCAATGGATATTGAAACATTTTTCATATGAATGACTCCATCGTCAGCATGAGAAATAGTGATGATTTCCATGGAGAGCGGCTCGACCGACGAGAAGTCTCTCCACAATCCATGACCTACTCCTTCACATTCAGAACTCTTTTCCAGAATTTCATCCATCAGCTGGTGTGCGTCTGTGTTAAGCGTTTGCAGCGACGGTAAAACATCGAAGGCCGCCCTCCAGTATTGCGCACGTTCCACCCAGGTGTCGGGAAGCCATTTATTATTTAACTTGTCCTCAATCGCCGTTGCTTCCGGGAGAGACAAGATATTGATACATGTAACCAGAAAGTGAGACTCAAAGCGTCCCCAGGCAACAACGAGCAATCCAACAGCCTCGTAATACTGTTCAGCCCCGTATGGATCGCTTTGGCTGGGAGTATTGTCGGAAGGTATAACCAAGATGTAAGACGATGACATCCGCTGCTCCTATAAGCTCCGACAATTAACTTCGAGGCTGCTCAAGCGCTGACAATATTTGCAAGAGTGCTTCGTCAAGAGCGGCGTTGCAAGAGATTCACGCGGAGAAGATCTCCGGAACGACGGCACCGCTTATGCTTTTCGGTGTTTGGCCGGATTGGTTCGGGCCTGACGATGGCGCAGCCAGCGCCGGTCCGAAACAACCTCCGGAGCCTCACCCGGGAGCTCCGCCTGCCGCGCTTTTCCCCAGTCGCGGAAGACGATGCTCTCGCATCGGCACTCCAGGTCTCGCGGTGACCACGATCATCAGATTGGCCTTCCGATCCGACTCTTTCCTTTATTGCTGCCCGGCGTTCCGCACCCAGCGAATGCGTCCAATGCTTGCTGCCGCGCGGGCAGCGAACGGCTTCAACGATGTAAGCGAACCTGCAGCCGCTTTTGTGGAAATCCGGACGATGACTTGAGCTCGGCGTGGAGTGGCAGGGAGCCCTCGTCATACCATATCGAAGGCCAGAATGTCACTACTTCACACATTCTGAACGACGCTTTCCGGTCCGCCAATCACGGCCGGGTGGAGGTGAAGCCCGGCCAAAGTCTCGTTGATTTCAGAAATATAGATGGGATTCGAGAGAATGACAATCTCAGGCTGGAAAGCCTGAAGACTTTCCGGAGAGGCCACAGGCTGACCGGTGCCGGGGATGAAAGACCCCTGCTTGCGGACATTAATGTCTACGACAGAAGCGATTTCGCGAGCGCCCGGCACAGTATTAAGAAAAGTAACACCTTTCGCCCCCGCGCCCCAGAAGGTGACCCTCTTCCCTGATGATTTCGCCCGCATCAGGAGATCCGCCCAGCTTTGAACCATCGAATCGAGCAGGTTCGAGAATGGCGTAGTGAGCGTCTCTATTTTCGGAGCGTCTCGTGCCTCAAATATCGATGGGCGCCGCCCCGTCGTTGCTTCCACATACAGGAACTGATCCGAATATGCTGTGCCGGCCGCGAGAATAGTAAAGCCAGCCTCAATGAATAATCTGCCAAGTGATTCAGTCGTAAAGTAGGATATGTGAGGATAGATCAGGTCCCACGGAATACCACCTTCGAAAACAGCGGCTCCATTGGGGACTTCGAAGTAAAGAATCGTTCCTTTGTTCCCATTCGCAACCTTTGCCAGCGCACCAATAAATTCCCGCGGATCTGGCAGATGTTCGAGAACGTGCCGGCACACAATGAGACTTGCTCCTGCGGCATCAGCAGGATTGAAAAGCCGGTTGTGAATGCGTATGCGCTGCTCACTGATATCGCCCACATAGCTTGGATCAAACCCGATGCCGATGCCTCGAGAGACAGAGCACAAGCGCCGCAAGAAACCGGCCTGTCCACAACCTACTTCCACGATCGTTTTATCTTCCAGCGGATATGCTGCCGCCAGTCGGCACGCGAGGGCCTCCGCGTACTCATTAAAGACCGCCGAACTGTCCAGGGAATTCTCATACCCGTCGTCATATGACACTGCAGCGGGGCTCCATGCCGAATTGAAGATGCCGCCGCAGGACGGACAAAACGCCAATGCGAGCCTGCCCATTTCAGCCTCGCTCGCCGCCTTCGAGTCGAAAAACAATTGCGAGACATTGATAGGAACGTAGGGCAAGTCGAAGAATGGAACGGCTCGTGTGCCGCACATGATACAGGTGTTGATTTGGGGATCGTTTCGCATGACAGATGTGGGAATTCAGCCTCGTCGTGAAATTTGCGGGTGAAAGCGAGCGTCAGCGCGGGGTCTGGTTGAGGAAGCGCCGAACCTTTCGCCGCGTGGGATTGAACACACACTGGCAGATCCGGCCCTCATGGATCAGAGAGCGGGGCGCCGAAATCGATTCATCCGGAAGAGGACGCGCTCGGCCGCCTTCCGCCTCAGGAAGAGTCGCTGTGACATGAACTCTCTCCCGAAGCGGTACGCCTCGACGATATGTTTCTGGATCGGTGCGGCGACAGATCCGACCGGGGGGAAGGATTTCAGGAATGACGGAACAGCAGGAACCAACTGTCCATCGGCGGGAGATGTTTTTCACTCCCATGAGGCTCATCACAGTGCTAAGTCGTTATTACCGTTTTCCGGGATTCAACTATCAGCACGACGGCTTAAATTCGAATCACTGCGTTCTCAAGGAGGCGACTCAGCAAGTCTGGGATTACGACTCCGACATCTGAGCAGGAAAGTTCCTCGACGAGTGGCGCCGCGACGCTGATGGGTTCCGCATCGAGTCAATGAAGACAATCGCCCGCTCACTTCGCGAGCCCGCGAACTGAATCGTCAACTATTCGCCCTGAAATGCTCCACCGCCATTGTGGAGGACGGAACAACAGAGCCAAAGGATTATGAGAAAATCCTGGGAATTTCGCTCCGCTGCCTGGACCTTTGCCCTTATCTTTACCTGGCAAGCTGGCCGAACCGGAATACACCCGATGCTTTTACTGACGATTCGGAAATCAGGAGTGACAAATGAAACCTGCTCGCGCAAACCCCGGGGTCCTGGAAATCTCCGCTTGCCTGCCGTCTCTTTCCGCATGGAAATCGCCTGCGCGACTCAGATCAATTCCACACTTTTCACGAAAATGCAAACCGTGAATTGGCGTGGCTGGCGTCCTTGTTACCGCCGAATGGCGAGGATAACTCCGACAGGTGATTGATTGAACCCCTGCCAATCGCGAGCGGCGGAATGGAGAGCGCCGTTTCCACATCCATTCACTGTCCCTGGTTCGGCAAGCGGCCCAGCGTGAAGTTCAGTTGGAATAATGCCCATCGCCCGTTGGTCAACCGAGCTTGGCCTGACCGTATACCGACCGGCCTGCAGGCTTCGCTATCGGCTTCCCGGAGTTGCGCGTCACGGCCATCGACTTCGCTGTCTTTGGATCCTGACTCGCGCCGGCCTCTCGCGCCAACTCGGGCGTCTTTCTCTCCGCCTCATGCCGTACCAGGGGTTCGACGATTTCCGGGTTGCCTTTAAAAGAGTGTACGGCCTTCTGCATCTGGTTCTCCATAGCGTAACGCACAAGCAGTGATCTGCTGCTGGCTTTGGTCTTCACGAACAACTGCTGAATCGTACACTTGATGGAACTCGGCGACACTTTGAGCACATGCGCACACTGTTTATTCGATAGCCCGTCGCAAACGAGGTGGAGAACCATCTGTTGGCGAACAGTAAATACCGGGCTATGCCTCGTGTGCGGCAGCGTGGCGGAACCATCCAGATATGGCAGGTCTTCCCATGTATGACCCGACGAGATACGGCGGATGGCCTCGATCAAAGCTCCGGAACTCGCGGTGTTCGACAGAATCCCCGCAACGATGGGACGCAGCGCTTCCAGTTCCTGCAGTTGAATAACATCTCCAATAAGCAGAATTCGTGCTGATTTTCGGAGAACAGTCAAATCGGCGCAAAGCGATTCAATGGATCCAGACTCAAATTCAATAACCGCACAATGGATTGGCGTGGTGAGACTGACCATTCGAAGCGCATCCCTGACAGAAGGTACGTGGGCCGGAATCGTGATATCCGGTTGCGTTTCAAGTAAACCCGCGAGAGCTTCACGTACGAGCAAGCGATTGTTTACCAAAAGCACTCTTATTACTGCTGGGGCTGGTGACATTTCTTACTCCGATTGCGGCGAGGCCTACGTTGCTTACCGTTTTTGCACGTTGGGAAAGTCGGTGAACCTAGTTTACCTTCAAAGGGCGTGAACCAAAGTACTGTTTTTCGGAATTCTGAAACCGCTGTTTCCATTTGGCCAAACGGAGGACAATCATGACCAATGGCTGAACTTCCCGAACCACAAATCAGCGAGATGAAGAATACTCGCCGAGTGACTACAGCGCTTACCGGACCTGCAAATTATTGATTCTGCGCAATTGCGAACAGAGACCAGGCGTTAGTACCGGAACCACTCTCTTGACCTGCTGTTTACGGAGTGGAAACTACCTCTCCGGCGATTCGCACAACACGAAATCATTTCCTGGTTGGGCCCAGGTAAAGACCTGGCTAACCGCATCGCAGGCGATCGAAATCAACATCTCCGATCCGAGCGGCAATCAGATCCCCCTTTATCGTCCTCGCTCTGAAACGCGCCCCCAATTCCCCGTTTGTACACGCAATTTCGGTTGAATCAAATTTGAGCATCAGCCACGCCCTGGGCGGTCCAGTACGGTTGCGCGAATGCGTTCAGCACCGCTTTCGTCCGCCCAAAAAGCCCAGTGGGCGGGGTGAAGAGCCCTCTTCTGCCGTGAAGTCCCCGGGCGATTCGGCAGCCTCGTCCGCATGATGCAATCTGTTGAAGGCGACAACGCCATCAGCCTGCAGGAGGCTCCCATGATTCTTCAGATGACGTCAAGGATGTTCGACTGGCGAGCCGGCGAGTAAATCACGAACATAGTGCACAGGCGGCCTGTTCTGGTTTTGCTAGTACCGGGGTTCCAGCGGCGGAAGGAGTACATTGTCGCCATGCAGTTTTCGGCGCTCACTTACATGAGCCCCAAATGAGCGAACTGGGATGCAGTGCGGACCGCGGTACTGGAACGCTTACGGGCGGACTCAATTTGTCGACCTTTTAAACATTTTGTTCCACAGACGTTGTGACACACGGGCGCTTCTTTGGCCAGTCGAGCCCTCCCGTTCCTGATTCGGCGCTAATCATACAACCTTCGCCTCCGCAATCGGCAGGGGATCGCAGAGCAGCCGGTCCCGGAGAACTCTGCTCATCGTCACGATGAAAATCGTTGAAGCAACCACTCCGTTGATAATCAGTCCGCGCAATCCGAAAAACACCGCCAATGGCCATACTGTTATTAACACGGGAACGATCGCGAGGCTGGAGGAGATGAAAATCGCTTTTGGCAACCGAATCGCCCGGAGAGCCATATCAAAGACCATTATCGGAATGGTAAACATGAGCGCCAGCGAAAACCACGGAGTAAGCCCCGCTATTTCCTGGTACTTCCCGCGATAGAGTGACGATACGATCCAATGAGCAGACACGGTCATGCCAACACAGTATAGAAGTGCGATAACACTGTACACCGCACCCACGTTCCTGATCGCCTCTACGCTGCGCTCATTGCCACCCTGCTTATACACTCTGGACAAGTAGGGTAGGCATAGGCGTCGGAGGGCCGTCAGTGTTTGATTGAGAGGAACGAAAAGCGTCGCCAGCGCTTTGAGCGCGCCAGCCTCCGACACACCCAACACAGCCCCACTTACCGCGTAGGCAAAATTCTCGGACACCCAGTCGACTCCGACTTTCGAGATCTCCCACCGACCGAAATCCCAATGTTCTCTGGCCAGCGTCATCATCCCCGGCCGGGTGGATCTCCACGCGGGCTTTAAGACGACAAGCAACCAGATTGCCGCTACCGCGCCGGCAATACCCATGATTGAAAATGCCGTTCCGGGGTTGAGCGCACCGAACCGCTCGGTAAGTGCGAAACAAATCAAAAGGACGATGCAGTAGACGAGCGCCGCCTTCGTCGCGGCAGCTGATTTCGATGCTACGTAGCTTGCTGTGCGCAGCAGCCAGAACAATAGCAACAACGGGCATCCCACCGCGAGTCCCAGCAGCATCCCCACACCGGACCGAAGCGCCGGCACTGAAGCGCATACGGCAGCCGCGAGTACGAACAGACAGACTTGAAAAAGGGACAGCACAGCCTGGAGCCGAAGTAAGCCGCTCATATAAGCGGGAAACTCGTCTTGATACTCGCTCGCGCCGAGCACGATCGCCGGTTCCAGCATCAGAGCCTGAAAGAACGATAATGCCAACATATATGCGGCGAATCCCAGAGCATACATCCCGTATCCCACCGGACCCAGGGAACGTGCCAGCATAATACTCAGAAGAAAATTCGATCCTGAAATCAGACCCTGGTCCGTGATTGCAAGGGCACCGTGGCGAATCCAGCCGCTGTGGCGATAGACAAAGGCGCGAAACCGTGTCATCCAATGTCTCAGGCCGATGCAGAGAAGTTCGACAACGTCTGATCCTGAGCACGAATGCGACCTCCGGCCCTGCGACGCTCTTCGCGACCGGTCAGCACTTCTTCAAGCAGAGCTTTGATTTGCCGCCCCGCCGATTTCCAGTTCAGACGGGTTTCGTACTCGTGGAAAGACGACAACGCCAGGTCGCGATAACGCGCTGGGGATGACATCAGTTGCAGGACGTACGATACATATTCATCCGGATTAGCGTCACGATCGAAGGTTCGCCCGTTGATATCATTCCGAATCATCGTCGGAATTCCACCGATGTCCCGGGACAGGGAGGGGACGCCAAACGAACTGGCCTCCGCGAAGACCACCGGCGTGCAATCCGCCCGGGAGGGCACAAGGACAAAGTGTGCATGCGCAAACAGGTCCTCGATTTGTTTTGCGCCCTGGAGTGACCGTTTGGAGATGTATCCCATTATTTTGACGAATTCAGGAACCTTGACCCCCTCAGGTGGCCTGCAACCAACAAGCGTCAGGCAGGTTTTCAGGCCGGCCTTGTTTAGACGCGACGCAATGCGAATCGCTGTGTCCGCTCCCTTCCGATGCCAGTCTGCGCCGATGAAAAGAAGCTCGCATTTGTCAAACTTGCGGGCGTTTACGAGACCGCTGATCTCAGAAGAGCTCCGGTTGCATTCGAGGCCAGGTCCCATAGGAACAACCTTGACCTTTTCCGGATTCACATCATAGTTAGAGGTTGCCGTACGGGCAGCCCACTCCGAATAATAGACAATGAGACTGGCGCGCTCAAGAGTCGACGCCTCATTGGCCAATGCGTTGCGCATGTTGGCCTCAGTTTGACATCGATTGGAGAATTCCGGATAAAAGTCGAGGACACCCGCGAACGTCGCATCGGTCCAGACCACGATGGGTTTGTCGGTTTCAAGATACGCGACAGGCTGAGATCCCGGGCTCATCGGGCTGAACACGACATCGCAATCCGCCGCTTTCAGACGCCGCTCGATCTGTCGGGCGTAGTCCTTCACAATTTCAGGCTCACGGGTCCGATCGAACGCGCGGTGGAACATGTACTCGTACCCTGCTTTTCGCACACCGTATCTGAACGCGTGACGCATCCGTAGCGGACCAAAATAATCAAGGTCGATCCCGTTTTCCTTCAATGCCAGGCCGCTGTAATATCCACTTCCGTTATAAAGCACCGGATTCAACGGGTCATATGCTGTAACAAATGCTGCCTTCATCGCCGATAAATTCTCTTGAGGTTGCGCTCCACAGCGGGTTTTTACGGCTGAGCACTTGAACCGTCCCTACAACTTCAAAAGAACTACGCGGTACGCTATCTTACCGGTGCGAGCGCGCTTTGAATTTCAAGAATGGTTCCTCGAAGTATCAATAGGAGAAATTTTAAAGAGATACGGCGAACGCGAGCGCGATTCCGTCGGCCGGACACGTGGTTACAGGCGAGTCGTACGCCAGATGCAATGGGGACATACGCCACGTCGACAATTGAAGCATTGCTATATGGAAGATGTAAAGACCATACGCCATCCTGGCCGATGTAAATGAGCCATGCGAGACCTCGACGTCAGACGCAGATGCCGGATCAGCCCCAGGGAACAGAAACATTGCGCGACGAGGCACGGCCGCGGCCGCCGTGCTGCGTGGATACTGCTGTGTAGAATCCATCACTGTCCAGAGGTCTTTGCCGCTACCCGGTTTTCGCATGCCCAGTCACATCCCCGACAGGGGCTACGCCAAATACTGCGCGTTGCGGCTTGCGGTCCGTCACGCAGGCCCGTATTCGATTAACTCAAAAGCGTTTTGGAACCCGACACCTTGCCTTTACAATCGCCGGCGCAAATGGCGATACCGGCACCTGGAGATAGTCTGCCCTATACGTGGATGCCGGTAAAGGTCAGGTTGCCAAAACTGACATCCGCGTCGTAAACCGCCAGGACGACCGAGCCCAGTGATAGAGAGCCATCGGCCTCCAGGTCCCAGGCAACGGGTTCAGCACTTGAAACCTCCCAGACTTTTATGCTGTAGTGAGATCCGCCAACGTTGTTCCCTTGCACCTGTAGTTTCATTTTGTACTTGACTCCAGGTTTCAAGGCCCGTCCGCTATTGTCACGAATAAGTATCGTCTCAGGGTTGGCGATGGTATTTTCATAAATGTTAATCCCGTTGGCGCCTAAGTATGAGTAGTTTCCCCAGCCTGTGAACGGGTGACCTGTTCGGGGTTGATCAGGTAACATCTGTCCGTACTGCATTGCCGTGTGTCCCTGCCATCCCACAATCAGGCCGACGTTGCCGCCCGAAGGAAAGAATGAGTTGATGGTCAGTTCGGCCGTGACCACATAATTCACCCAGCTGGCCCGGTCGCCTATCGCGATCAGCCGATCGTATCCGGTCTGTACCGTTCTGATACTCCCATCCGGCTGAATCTCCCACTTGCCGTCTACAATCTGCGCTACGTTTTGAATGTTTCCGGCTTTGGACCAGTCGATTGAATAGTCCTGCGGCCATGCCTTCCCGGACACATAGTTCACGGTAACCGTGTGAATGGTTTGACGCCCGGCCAGGTCGGTAGCAGTGATCGTCACCGCGTTGGCTCCCGGATTCAGGCTGGCATAGTCAATCTCGACGTTAAAATCGCCGGGGTCGACAAGTCGCACCGTATTTTCTCCCATCCAGAGCGTCTGCGGAGGTCCACCGTTCAATGAATAGGTTAAAGTGGACACTTCGTCAAAGTCCGCTACGTCCCCCAGAATGTTAATCCACTGCTGTGGAATGCCATTTTGGCCGAAAGTCTGCGAATCCCCGTACCATACGTTAATTTGAGGTGGTCCCGGCGAAGGGGGATACGGCGTTCTGTTGCTTCTCGATGGAGAACTCCCGGACATAACGAAATAATCAACAATTGCAGTAAAGGCTGGCGCTGGCGTTCCCTTGTAGCCCGCGTTGCCCGCGTAGGGTCCTATATTTGACGGGTGAAACGGGAGATTGAACGTAAACGCCGGTGTCCAGTGCGTGGAATCGTAGGAGTAGGTGAAAGCCCAGGCCGCTCCGCGCCTTCGCACCCTCATGTAGATTGTTGGCCCGTTGCGTACAACCTGATTCACCAACATCGTCGCGTTGCCGTTGGAGATACTTACGACGTACAGGAATGCGAAGAGATTGTTCGAGTTTATGCTGAATCGCACGAAGTCGGCAGTGTCCTGCTCCACAAGAATTCCCTGTTCCTGGTAGGGAGCGGAGACGTTGACGCTCGATAGGAATTTCGTCTCCACCGCAAAGTCGGTGTCGGCGAGGGATTGCATCAGGCGAATTCCGTTGTCGCCCGCGGCATAGACATCGTGTGGAACTCCTGCCGGAACGCTCAGGTAAAGGGTTGATCCCTCAATTCTGTAGCTTGCGTCGTTTTGAGGATTCACAAAGGTCCACGTCTCGGTATTCCAGCAGAGTGGGCATTCTCCCCGGCCCCTTCGAGGCGAAGCGGCCGCTGTCGAACCGGAGTTGCCCAAGTCCGCGACAGCTGCAACCGCACAATCCGGAACAGCAACGTCAGCCCCCACACTCCGCAAACCTTTAAGTTTCTCGGCCGAAGGATCGCAGGCGAGATCAATAACCGGGGGCGAATCCCGCGTGGCCGGCATCAGTGGATCCAACGTCGCGGCTTCAAAAGCGTCTGATGTCGAAGGAACTCCTGTCGCAGCAGCGCAGGCGGCAAGTAACAATAGGAAAACAGCCCTGGTCATATCTGGTTTTATTCGGTTTTCAGCGAGTATTCACTTCGGGGACGTTCGCAAGCTGTGGTCATGACGCTGACCTCAAGTGACGCCTGAGGGACGCATCAACTGATGACCCGGTTACGTTGTCGTCCGTGCGCGATATCCGGCCGGACTCGTTAACTCGCGGAATGTTTCGGCTCGCTTCTCAGCACGACTCGGTGACGGTCTTTGCCGCCAACGGTCGCACAACGGCTCCTTATCGCAAATTCGTAAATATCAAGCAGCGCCTTCGCATTCTGCTCATCAGTGTAGTGGTTAAGGTATTCGGAGCGCGCGCGTTTTCCGAGACGGTCCGCCAGGGCGCCATCAAGCAATACGCGCTCGATCGCGCTGCCAAGCAATGATTCGTCTCCCGGCGGCGCTGTTAGTCCCGTTTCGCCATCGCGCACCAACTCTCCCAGGGCGCCGTGATTCGATGCGATTAAGGGTCTGCCGCAGGAGTACGCTTCTACCACACTCAGCGGAAAGCACTCGAAGTAGCGCGAGGGGAGAACCATTGCCCGCGCGCCCCGGATAATTGCGGGAATCTCCTCCGCCTTTTTTGCTCCGGCGAATACGACGTACGGCGGTCGCAGATTGAGTGCCTCAGCCTGTCGCTCGAGCGCCTCCCGGCATTCGCCCGTTCCTACGATAAGAAGTTTTCCGAACCGGGAGAGTCCGGCGGATGCCCACGCGCTCAGAAGAACGTCCACGCCTTTTTCAGGGGAAAGACGGCCCGCATAAGCGATAAGATCCGATGACGAGGGAAGTGTGGACGGTTCACCCGAATCCCGTCGAAAATTGGGTTTGATAAAGATCCGTTCCGCGGGCATGCCGCCGGCCACAAACTGATCGCGCGAGTGTTGAGTCAGCGCAATGAAGGCATCGACGTCTCTCTTCCATGTACTGTTCAAGCGATTCACGCCAATCATCGCCGTTACCGCGGCTGAAGCCACAAACGAATCCCGGTAACATCGCCGGATGACGCCCCGCCAGGGCAGCTTTCCCAAACAATCCCGGCAAACAGCTCCCTGACGCAGAAATCGCGCATTTGCGCAGAGCAGGCGAAAGTTATGCAGGGTTTGTATCGTCGCGGCCCCCGACTCCCTGCAAGCAGAGTGCACCGCGGGTGACAGCCGCATCCAGAAATTATGTATGTGGGCAACATCCGGCTGAAAGCGGGAACAAATCCTGCTGATCTCGGCATACGATCGTCGGGACCAGGGGGAATTCCAAAGCATGTCCGCGGCCTCGAGCGACATATCACGACCGTCCTCGCCGTTGTCGACCTGATGCTCATAGACGTCCATCCCGAGGGAGGTGAGCAGGTCGGCCTCCGCGCGAAAGACACCGTCCTCACCACCAAGGAGGCGATACCGATTGTGCAGCAATAGTACTTTCATTTTACTAAGACAGAGAAAGCAGCTCCTGTGCGTTTCGAAACAACTGCATTCCTGGCGGCTTCACGAACAAAGAGTAAGTGACCGCAAGCGCGCGACAGACGCCTTCAGGCACTTCTCAGCAGTTTGCTTCACGCCACACTTTGCGGCGTCTGAGTGAGTAAGCGCTCGCCCGCGATAAGCAGGTCTCGGGCCAGCTTTGGTATATCCGAGGTGAACCAGCGAAGCGTCTCGATGGCGCAACGGACTTTCTCGCCCGGACTCAGGGAAACACCATCAATCGATGCGCAGTACTCTCTTATCAGGCGCCACTCCGGAAAATTGACTTGCCCGGTTTTCGTCGGATCCCACCATTCGAGCGGCGGCAGTGGCCCGAGGCCGAGGATCCGGCGCAGTAATTTTCGCCTGGCGTCGATCCCTCCTGGTAAGGTGCGAACCGAACGGTTACCGTGCTCGCGCGAGAAGAACAGGTACTCTGACAAGGGGATAAATCGGCCAAGCAGCGCGAGCCTGGTTAACAGGACACGGTCCGCGCTCACATAGCTCCCCATCTCCGGGACGAGACGCAGAGCGCTCATTCGCATCAGACCGTAAATCTCGTAAGCGGCGTACCGCCGGTGATCGGCCCGAAGCATCGAGCCGAAACGGACATAGGGGCGCCCGTCGTCGGTTCTCATTTGGTACACATAGTCTTCTATCTCGCATCCGTGAGAATCGATGATTTTAGCCCGTGGGTAAGCCAGGACGGCGTTCCGATCATCGTTCAGGGCGTCGAGACACTTTCGCAGGAACTCGGGTCCGCATACATCGTCGTGCGAATGCCATTTGAAAAACCCGCCGCCTGCCTTTTGCAAAACGAAGTTATGATTTACCGCGGGGGGCAGTACTGTGGTTTGGCGATGGTACCGGATTCGCCGGTCCCGCTTCGCGAAATCGAGACAGATGTCCGCCGTGCGATCCTTTGAGGCATTGTCGGAAATGATCAGCTCAAAATCCTGATGTGTCTGGGTTAATACGCCTTCCAGCATAGGGGCCAGATAATTTTCCCCATTGCGAACCGGCAATCCCACGCTGATTAGAGGCATAGTCAAGTCCGTCGAGAGTTTCTTGAAAGCGAGAGTGCCGCAGACGCGGCGCCAAGCAGTGGAGAAATCTGCCCGTCCAGCCGAGGTTTGGCGGCCAGAACTTAGGCGTGTTCCTCAAGAGCGCAAAGGGCGCTGTCCCGCGCGCGTCAGCGAGCGGTTGCTAATAGGCGCTTTTCAACAGTCTGCCAGGCCGCCGGATCAAGTAATTGCAAGTACTGATCCACCGCGCTTGCGGCCGCACGGCGCCATGTGAGCTTTGAAGAGGCAAAAGTCTTTGCCCGCTGTCCCATCTCCGCCCATTCGCGTCTCTTGCTGATGGCTTCAGCAAGGCCGGCACTGATCCCTTCAACCGAAGGCTCCACAATGGTTGCGCATGACGCTTCGCGAATCCAGTCGGAATTCGCCGCGGCGTCGGAGATGAGCAATGGCTTCCCTGCCATCATCGCTTCCGTAACCGCCATGGCGAAACCGTCATAGCGGGAGCCGAGGACGAACATGTCGCATGACTTGAGCATGAGCCAGCGTTTCGGATCGACAGCCCTCCCGGTGAAAACGATCTGAGAGGAGATGTTCTGGTCTTCGACGATCCGCCTGAGAGCCCGTGCATCTCCTGAGTCAGGCCCCACGAGAGTCAGGACGGTGGTCGAAGGAATGCTGCCCCTGTGGAACGCCGCGGCGAATCCCTCGATCAGCAGGTCCAGCCCTTTATGATGCGAGTCTATGCGTCCCAGAAAAAGAAGCTTCGGATCCCCGCTCAGTAAAGGCGCCCCGCTTAATTCATAATCGGGTAATTCTTCGGGATTGAAGCCGTTCGGCACCTGAATCGTCGGCGTCGCGATCCCGTACCGAAGCAACAAATCGGCATGACGGCGGGAAAATACCTGCACGGCTAGAGCTCGTCTGAGAGCCGGCTTTTCGAATAACGCCCCGTAGACGGCTTTCCGCAGCCGACTCTTTGAAAGCAGCAACGGATCATAGGGGCAGTGAGGACAGATTATGTACGGGATCTGCCAAAGTTCTGCCCAACGGGCGATCACAATATTCGGAGGATTAAACATCCCATGAATCACCAGAAGATCCAGGGCGTCCGCGTTCCTTCGTAAACGATCGCGTAGAGCGCCTGGACTGCAAAACGGGTTCCGGGGAGCGTCGAAGGTGACGACCTCCAGACCCGATGGGATCTTCATTCCGGTCCCGGTGTGACTACGGCCGTAACCATAAATCACGACACGGTGCCCTGCTTCGACGAGGGCCTCCGACATACCGTGGACAGCCGCTGTCATCCCGTCGGACTCCGGATAACCAGACTGAAAGTGCCCTATCGTAAGTTTTTGTCGGACCACGTCCGTTAAGCCTCCCGCACCGCGGAGTTACTCCGCCGAAATCATGAAACAAATCAGAGCAATTCCCGATTCAGCTAAGATACAGGGAAACCTGTAGGACACCCGGAGCAATACTATCGCCGCGTGAGCGGCCGTCTTTCAGTCCGAGACACGCTGCTGCTGAGGCCGGCTCGACTTGAGCATCGCTATTGAGCAGAGCGATACGGCTTCTACCGTATTCGGATCCCACTCCCAGTAACCATCCCATCTGATGCCGACGAGATTTTCATTAAGCCCTGTTTCACATGCCGCAATAATCGCGCCGAACGCGCGACAGGAACGCGGTACTTACGGCAACGTGAAACCAATCATGGCTGAAGTTATGTGGCCGCAGAGCAGATTATAGCGGCGAAGTTCGAAAAATGATCATTTTAATCCGCCGTCGCGAGGGTACGCGGGATGGCGAACCGGTTGTATCGTTCCTGGATGTCCTGAGATTTTCGTTCCCACGCGAAATGCCTCTGAACGTGAACCCGTCCTGCCATTCCTGTCTGCATTCTCAGTTCAGGAGACGCAGCCAGCGACGCAAGAATCTGACCCATTTCGCTGGCGGCGCGGTCCGGATCGTCGGCTCTGACGAGAAAACCTGTTTCCGGTGTTACCTGAACAGCCGGTCCGCCCAGGTCGAGACAGACAACTGGCTTACCCGCAGCCATAGCTTCGAGGCAGGTCCACCCGCCGGAATCATGGATACTCGGATGAATCAGCACATCACAGCTCCCAAGTTTGATCATTGCTTCCTCCCGGGAGATCGATCCAAGGAATAGCACCTTTTCAGCGACGCCAAGCTCTGCAGCGAGAGCCGAGAGCCGCGAACGATAAGGTCCGTCTCCGACAAGCCAGTATTCGCTTTGCGGAAACCGCTCCATCAGCGTGGCAAACGCCTGGAGACTGAACTCGAATCCTTTCCAGTGCAGCATTCGCCCCATGCTGATTACGCGAAATGGCAACTCTGATCGCTGCGGTATCTGACTAAGCCTGCTCAGTTCCTGCTGCGACAGACCCGCTTCGGACATTACCTCAACATTCACCGCTCCCAGTGCGCGGAGCCGCGTAGCCGTCTGGCTTGTCTTAGCCAGCGCCAGCGAAGATCTTTGCGCCGTCAATCGGACAAAGGGATCTCCTTCACCCACGCGGCGTACCAAGTCCCGGAGCGATTCGTTGAGACGTTCCTTCAGGGGGAACCGTCGGACGAACGAAGCCGGCCCGACCTCTCCGCCGCCCAAAGGTCCCCATACGAATGGTATGGGAAGCAACGACAGGAAACTGGGCTTCCAGTGTGTTCCCAGCACCAGGTGATGAACCAGATCGAATCGCACTCGTGCGTGAAGCCGCCGTGCAACAAAGTAAGCCAGAATCTGCCAGCTGTGATAGTGCAGGTGATAACGAACCACAGTGTTCTGATTGCTGAAACGAATCCAGGACGGCAGATCGCAGAAAACAAGGCGAACCCCTTCCTTCGCGGCGACCTCCGGAGCAAACGCGGCCCGCTCGCTCTCCGGCAAAAGAACCCACACCTCGTGATCGCGCGCCAGATATCGCGCCCAGTTCCAGCCAACCCCCGGCTCCGACCCTCTCCCGGGCGCACATCCATATGCCGAGATAAGGATTTTCATACGGCTTCTTTATTCGCCGTTGAACCGACTGCCGATGGCTTCCCCGTGCCGTCCCTGTAGTAATAGGAACCGTTGTAATTGGGTGTGCCGCCAGGCATATCCGTCAATATGGTTCCCAGTATGTTGGAACCGTCATTCTGGAGGCGGCGGGTTGCTCCCCGAGCTGCATCGGGGTCCGTGGCTGACGCTTTGCAGACGACAATGACCCCGTCCGAGAGGCGGCTGAAAATACGCGCGTCGGCGAGATCCAGAACCGGCGGAGTATCGATCAGGACCATATCAAAGTTGGAGCGAACCAAAGCCACAAGTTTTTCGATTTTGGGTCCATCCAGGATTTCTACGTGCGGTGCTGCAGATCGGCCGCTGGTTATGACCGATAGATTCGGAAACGCAGTGGGTTTCACGTACTCTGTCCATATGCCCTTTTCCCATGCCCGAGTCTCGGCCAGCAGATCCGTCAACCCTTTCTGATTTTCCAGTCCGAACAAAGCGTGCAGACGTGGTTTCCGCACGTCCCCATCGATAACCAGGACGCGGTGTTTCATCTGAGCCAGTACAACCGCGAGGCTCGCGGTCACCGTCGTTTTGCCTTCCTTTGCGGCCGCGCTGGTCACCGTCAGGGCCAACGATCCTCTTCTTCCGGCGCACGCAAAAAGAACTGATGCAACCGCCGCGCGAAAAGAATCCGTGATAGCGGAGGGTGCTCCGGTTAACTTGATCAGATCCACATCTTCCCGCTCTTCGCCGCGCCGAAGCGTCAGGAACGTCGAAGGCCGCAGCGGTTTCTCAGAATCGAGTGAGGGAATCACCCCCAATTCGGGGACGTTCAAATATTGCACGGCTGCCTCAGGCGTTCGAAACCGCCGGTCTCGCCTGGCCAGAACCAGCGCGAAAACCCCGCTCAGCAGCAACCCTGCGGTAGCACCCGCACCGGCATTCAGTTCAGGGTTTGGTTTGTAAGGTTGGGTGGGTGGTTCCGCAGCATCGACAATGAGTATGTTATCCGGACGCAGCGATGCATCCACCTGGACACTCTTAACCTTCTGAAGAATGGTGTCGTAGATCTGACGGTTGGATTCAACCTCTCGTTTCAGCAGGGTGTAGCGAGCCGTTCTTGCGTCCTGAGCGGAAACCGTGGCTGTCTGCGATTCGAACGCTGAGGTAAGCATCTTTTCTCGCAACGCCGCGGCCTGATAGCTGTTGGTAGCGCGGCTCAGGACATTCCTTCGTTCCCCGTCCATAGCGAGTCGGATAGACTCAATCTCCGCCTCAGCCTGCTTCACCTTGTAATGGTTCGGCGTGAAAATAGCCTGCAGCTTCGCCAGTTGCTGCTCAGCATCGGCCAGCTTGACCGAGTAATCCCGGAGAGGGCCGCTGTCAAGTAACGCCGCAGCGGTCGTCGGGTCGCTTTTCCTCGCCAGATTGTCGAAGGCCTCCTTGCTGATTCGGTCCCCTTGCGCCTTGGACAGATCGTCTTGAAGTTGTCTGAGTCTGGCCTGCGCCACGGTTTCCTGATCCGGATCGATTGACATGAGCCCGGCGGACTGGGTGTAAGCCTGCAGCGCCTGCTCGGAATCCCGCAATCTCGCCCTCAGGCCTTCCAGTTCTCCTGATAGCCATTCGCTGGTATGCGAATTGCTCTTTTGGCGCAGCTCAAGATCCTGTTTTATGAACTCATCCCCGATCGCATTGGGCACCTCGGCCGCCAGATTCCTGTCCTCCGCGTCAAACTGGACAGTAATCAGGCGCGACACCCCCCTTGGCGGCAGGATTTCCAGGTGTTCACGCAATGCCGCCAGAGCCTGGTCGCGGGGGGGGATGGGATCGGTATGCGGTCGAAGAACGCTGAGCCAGCCTGACCAGCCCGCAGGCTTCACGGAATCCTGGAACCGTTGTTCAAGATGGAGTCGGTCGGAAACCCGCGCCAGCAAAGTGCGGCTTGAAAGTATTTCAATTTGTGTCTGAAAGTAAGAGTCCCCGGGCATTTCCTCCTGCCTGGTGTGATTCTGGCTCAATGCGTCGTCGCTTGGGTCGCCGATCTCAATCTGAGCCGCAGCTCTGTAGACCGGAGTCATCCACAGCGATGCACAGTAAGCGGCTCCCCCGCACGCTACCATCGCGACCCCAAGAAGAATCCAGTGGTTTCTTACGAGGTCCCAGATACTGATCCGTGCTTGCTCCGGAGCCTGGTGACCTTTGACCGGAAGCGGCGAGGCCGTCTCGTATTCGCGGCCCGGATAGCTGTAAACGTTGTTACTTTCCCTGGTTGCTGGCAGCATCACTCTCCCTCCAAGATAGTCGCGATTATTTCCAGATGATCAGGCCGGTGCTGACTTGAATCCCCACTTCAAGCGCCCTTGCACCTGCAGCCTTCAGAGCGCTGTTGGGCACAAAGAGGATATCGTCTGGCCTTAGTTCAACGTCGCCAGACCGCGTGTCCATTATGTGGTGCAGATTTACCGCAATCTCCCGACGCTTCGCGCTGCCCGGGTCCGAACGCAGGATTGCAGCGTTCGCGGCGGCTGCATAGTGGCTCATGCCCCCGGCGAGGGAAAGCGCCTGCAGGACCGAAATGCTAGGCCTTTCATTGAGAACGAATCCGCCCGGCTTGTTAACGTTGCCCAGAACGTATACAAGGCGGGCACGGGGAACCGAAATTGTGTCGTTAGGCTGGATCACAATGTTGTACTGGGATAAACCATCCTGTATTAACCGATCGACAGGAATTTCCACGGTAGTTGAATCGCCGCCGTCTTTAGGCTGCATTCCCGGGACCGGGATCGGCCCCCATTCCTTACGGCGGGTGACGAAGATGCTGTTCCCGGCATCCGGATTCAGGCCACCGGCGAGCGCGAGCACTTCCGCCAGACGTTTTCCGCCACGTAAATCCCGGACTCCCGGCTCCTTCACGGCGCCGATCACAGAGGCGGGCTCGCTGTGGTAATCCACGATGGATACCGTCACTTCGGGATCTTTGACATAGGTTCGCAACTGCTCGGTCAACGTTTCCTTGAGTTCGTTCACCGTAAGCCCCGCAGCCTTGACTCGGCCGGCCATCTGGATGTCGATAAAACCATCGTGATCCACCGTTATCGGTTTTCCTCCAGCTTCATCCGCTCCCAGCTCCCAGATTGCGAGTTCGTCTCCAGGTCCGATTAGATAGGCATCGGATGTAGCGGGCCGCGCTGTGCCTCCATACCCGCAGGCCATCACCACGAGCCTGAGCATGAGGCCTCCGAATGTTAGACATCGATTGATTGTCATGGCTTTCTGGCTCCTTTAAAATTGCGCAATCCTGTCCACGCAGCGGACCCGGATACTCTTATTCCTCAGACGCTTGCCACACCCCAGGCGTCTCCAGCGGCAACGGCATTGCCCACTTCGATGGGTCTGATCCAGCCTTCGTCAATCTCAACGGCAACCGACCTTTGGATCAACTCCACCGATATGACCACGCGGCACCGCCGCCCATAGCGAAGAAGGACACCGCGGGTGCCCGCAAGCGGACCGCGCTCGACCATGACGTTGGTTCCCGCGGCAAGATAAGCGCATGGTTGCACGGGCAGCCGCGAAGCAACTACTGCTCGTATGCGTGAGATTTCGTCTTCCGGCACGGGGATCGGCTGCTTTCCGATTCCCAGTACCCGCTTTACGCCAGGCGTAGTCACGACTGGCATACGGTTCTGAAGATCGAAGCGAGAGAACAAGTAACCGCGGAAGAGCGAAACTCTGACTTCGCCCGTTCGATCGCACCAGATTCTTTGGGTTACGTATGTTGGATGAAATACTTCGAACCCCTTGCTGCACAAAACTGTTGTCAGGGAATCCGCCAGAATGGGTTTGACTTCCAGGGCGTACCACTGCTCTGGAGAAGCATCGTAGTTAACCATGTCGTTAGCAGTCCGATATCGTCGTTTTTGAACAAAGCTACCGCACGTTCAGTCCGAAAATCGTTGCCGCGCCTCGAACCGGAAAAACAATTGCCCTGCCGGTCCACAAACGCATGGACTTCAGGAAATCCGGCAGAGGCCGGTTCGTTTCACCAGAATAGTTCGGGGGGGGGTATACAGCAACTGATCTTTTGGATGCTCCTTGCTCTTTTGGATAGGTCCGCAGATGTCGTCCGAGGTTCGGTCTGAAAGAAAACATTGCCTGCGGCGGTGGCAGGCCACTGCGACCTGGGTTGACGTCTGGCGCTTGGTCGAAGTGCCCTCTCATCAGCGGGATTCTCGCTGCCCGGTGCGGCTTTTAAGCGATCGAGGAAGATTCGCGGACTCCGGTTAAAACCGAATGAAACGTTCCTGCGGTTACGGGCAGCTACTTAAGACAGTCGCTTTTAGTTCGGCGGAACGGCCTTTATAACAGGACTTACATTCCGTCGAACATTACCATCAACCGTCCGGATGTGACAACGATAAATCTGCCCCCCGCGCTCCCTCTCCATGCTTGTAGAAGTTTACCGAGACGGTTGAGCCCGAAGATAGCTCGGCTCGACTGAAGAGAGGTTGACGGACGCAAAGCCCCCGGTTAACGTTGTAGTGTTTTGCACCTTTTGACTCCTGGTACCAGGGTACTCGCAGCGAAATCCCGGCTTAGAGTCGCGGCCGGCGCCATTAGCGGCGCCTTGCTTTCCGGAGCCCCCGGTGTCGCACTTTACACCGTTTGCGCTTCAAATACAACGAATGCAGCGAAGCTATCGGGAATGAATTCGCGCCGCGCCGTCGTCGAGAGATTATCGGGTCAACTTCGTTCTGATCAATCGAAGAGAGATTCCGAACTGGCCTTCGGTCTGAAATCTGCCGAACAACTCGGACGCATTCGCTACTCGAACACAGACATGATTCTGATCGAAGTCGGCAGCTGACGTACACGAAGAGAGCACGTTTATGGACAACTCTGTGGCTGAAGATGCGGGAATCGGCGGGGCGCGGATTGCGTCCTCGTCCTTTGTTTCAACGAAGAAAGGACTATCGGGAATGTGGTGCGCAATTTTCGCGTGGCTCTTCCGCGCGTCCTCATATTCGTTGGCAGCGGTTCGGGCCGGAATCACCGGCAAATCTCGCGGATTTACCCCTAATCTTCGCAGCTTACCTGAATTCTGGCAGGAGGTGGCTTGACTATGCGACTGGATCAGGCTCAGGAAGAGAATGTGGAGCTTCGCAGGAGCCGGCTTTCGGAATCGAAACTGCGCCTGCTGGAAGCGCGTATGCGTGGTGTTGCGGCGACCGCGCAAGAGGACCTGGTAGTTCCACGAGCTCCCGGAGCCAGGGTGCCGCTCTCCCCCGAACAGCGCCGTCTTTGGCTTCACGCTTCACAGCACCCGGAGATACCTGTCTATAACGAGCCTTTCACCATTTACCGGTTCGGGAGTTTCGACCTCGGCATTCTGTCTGCTGCTTTGGGCGAGGTCGTACGCCGTCACGAAGCCTGGCGCACCAGCTTCTCGCCGGAAGGCGAACAGATCGTTCATCCGTCCATTTCCCTGAATCCAGGCCTGACCGATCTCAGCCGGCTACCTGAGGCGGAGCGCGAAGCCGAGGCGCTTCGGCTGGCAACCCAGGACGCGCAAGCGCCAATTCGCCTCGACCAGGTGCCGTTGTTCCGGATCCGCGTGGTTCGCCTGAAAGAAGACGAGCATCGGCTTTACTTGACCTTCCACCACATCATCTTTGACGGCATTTCCATCTCCCGAACTTTTGTTCCGGAATTGACAGCGATTTACGCGGCGCTGGAGCAGGGACAAGTGTGCCCCCTCCCTGCTCCGCGTCTTCAGTATGGCGACTACGCCCTCTGGCGGGAACAGCACGTGGAGTCACCCCTGGTGCAGCGGCATCTCGCCTGGTGGAAGATGCAACTTTCAGGCGAGTTGCCGGTACTCCGCCTTCCAGAAGATCGCCCGCGACCTGCTGTCACGAGCCATCGCGGATCAATGGAATGCTTTGAGATCCCTCCGGCTTTGCTGGAACAGCTGCGCCGCCTGAGTCGCACTCAGGGCGCTACCTTGTATATGTCGCTTCTGGCCGCCTGGCAGGTGCTCTTGTTCCGTTATAGCGGGCAGAATGATCTGATCGTGGGTAGTGCAGCCGACGGACGGAGGTGTCCGGAACTGGAACGCGTCATCGGGTATTTCATCGACACCTTCGCGGTCCGTACACGGCCGTTGGCCCGCATCTCTTTTGCCGAGTATCTGGCGCAAACGCGAGAAGCGGTGCTGGGGAGCCTGGCCGCGGCAGATGTTCCCTTTGATCATGTAGTACGGGAGATTAATCCGCCGCGCGATCCCGGGCTCCATCCGATCTTCCAGGCATTCTTTTCCATGCGACCCCGCATGTCGGCGCCGACCGAAGGATGGAAGCTCTCCCAGACCGAGGTTACCGTCGGGGCTACCAAGTTTGATCTCTATCTGGAACTGGGAGAATCGCCGGGCAGAATGGAAGCCCGTTTTTTCTATAACACCGACATCTGGCAACCCGACACGATCCGGAGAATGGCCGCGCACTTCTGTGTGCTGCTCGGCTCAATCTGCCGGAATCCCGACGAAGAACTCGGAAATCTTGAGGTTCTCACTGCCGAGGAGACCGCGGAAATGCTCGGACCAGGCGGCTGGAACGACACGGCAATGGCGATCCCGCCCCTGACTCTCAGCGGGTTGGTCGAGGAGCAGTCCCGCCGCACCCCTGATTCCATGGCGGCCGGCTGTGGACAGGAGCGCTGGACGTATCGGGAGCTTGACGCGCGGGCCGAACTTCTGGCGCAGGAACTGAGAGCCGCCGGGGTGAAACGGGACTCGATCGTGGCCGTTGGTCTGGAGCGCTCGCTGGATCTGCTGGCGGGACTTCTGGCAGTGCTGAAGACAGGGGCCGCCTACCTGCCTCTCGACGTGGAAATGCCGCGCGAGCGTATTCTGCTTTGTCTGCAGGACGCCAAACCGTCGGCCGTTCTGACCCAAAGCTCCCTTTTGGAGCATGTCTCGTTCGCTCCAGCATTGGCTGTGCTGGTTGACGGAAAGCTGGTTGACGGAGCTGGTTGACGGGAAGCTGGCGACGGGAAGCGGGTCGACGGGAATTATGCGGGCCGCGCTCCGCGTTCTTCTACCTCACGGACCAGCAATGAGACGGTACTCGCCGGGAATCCTGACGACACGGCATATCTGATCTATACCTCCGGGACGACCGGTGAACCCAAGGGCGTCGAAATCTCGCAGCGCAGTCTGGTCAATCTGCTCGAGGCGATGCGGTCGGCCCCCGGTTTCGAAGCGGGTGATATCTGCCTGGCCGTCACGCCTGTTTCGTTCGACATCGCTGCGCTTGAGCTGTTCCTTCCGCTGACCTGCGGGGGAACTGTCGTGATCGCCAGCCGGGAGGAGGCACGGGACCCGTTTCTGCTGGCAAGGGCCATCAACCGTTCCGGCTGCACCGTTATGCAGGCCACACCCGCCACATGGCGAGCGCTGCTGCTTTCCGGATGGACCGGTCGGCAGCGAACGCACGGCCATGCCGCGCCCACGATGCGGATATTATGCGGGGGGGAATCGTTACCCCGTAATCTGGCCGAAGGGCTGCTGGCGACCGGAGCGGAGCTCTGGAACATGTACGGGCCAACGGAAACGACGATCTGGTCCACGATAAATCGCGTTTCTCGCGTCACGGCCACGGAGACAACTTCCGTGCCGGTGGGTCTGCCGATCGCGAACACCACCGCGCTGGTTCTGGATCCGCAGCTCCAGCTTCTACCGGTGGGAGTTCCGGGAGAGCTGTTTCTGGGCGGAGCCGGTCTTGCGAAAGGATATCGGGGGCAGCCGGGGAGGACGGCGGAACGCTTCTTTGCGATTGCTGCCGCCGGTGGTGACCGTATGTACCGCACCGGCGATTTGGCGGTGCGTCGGAGCGACGGCACGCTGGAAATTCTGGGGCGGACCGATCATCAGGTAAAGGTGCGCGGCTACCGCATCGAACTGGAGGCGGTGGAAGCCGTGGTGTTGCGGCATCCGCGGGTAGCGGCGGCCGCGGCGCGCGTTTGGCCGGAGGTCAACGGGGATTTCCGGCTCAGCGTCTATGTAGTGGCGAAGAACGGCTGAGCCCGAATCTGGCTGACATGCGAACGTTCCTGGCGCGCAGCGTTCCGGAAGCCATGATCCCATCGGACGTGATCGAAATGTCCTCGATTCCGCTAACGCCGCACGGTAAAGTCGACAGGTCCCGTTTGCCGGGCCTCCAGGCTTGCGAACCCCTGCCGCCGCGGAGGGTTGTCTGCTCGCCAACGGAACTACGGGTCGCCGCCATCTGGCGGGATCTGCTCGGGCGGAAACAGATTGGTCCGGAGGACAACTTTTTCGAAATGGGGGGGCATTCGGTGCTGATTGTGGCGTTACAGCATCGTCTGGCGACGGAATTTGGCCAGACCATCCCGGTTGCCGAACTCTTTCAAAACCCAACCGTCCGGCAGCAGGCGCGCCTTACGGAAAGGCTGCCCGACCTCGACCGGAAATTGCCATCCGGAGTCGTCAGTACGCAACCTGGCGGAAGGGGCCAGAGTATCTTCTGGGTCCACTATCTCCAGGGAGATCTGGCGCAGGCGATCGGCGACGACCAGCCTTTTTTCTCCGTGGCGCTTACCAGGGAGGATTTTGCGGGGTTGAGCCAAAGCCCGACCCTGGAAAGTATTGCCGCATGCCTCACAAAGAAGATTCTGGCGACGCAACCAGGGGGTCCCCGCATCATTGGCGGCCATTGCGCCTGGGGTATTCTTGCTTACGAGGTCGCTTCCCAATTACGGGCCGCCGGGCACGAGGTGTCGCTCCTTGTCCTGATTGATTCGCCGAATCCCTGCTATGTGGCGTCACGGGATCTTTTGTCGCGCCAGTTGGCTTACGTGCCTTACTGCGCGAAAAGGATAGCCAAGCTTGGCGTCCGCGGGAGCTTGATCGACCTTCGTCGTCGTCTGGTCAAACCTGTGGCGCGCGTTGCAGGCTCGGCGTCCTGCAAAACAGAAATGAGAGTGGCTCAGGACATGGTTGAGGCCGCGGCCCGTTGCTACAAGCCAAAGAAATACGAGGGAAGCGTACTTCTGCTGCTTGCCTCCGAGCGTCCCCCCCATATAGACCTCCGTGCGGGCTGGCAAGCCGTGGTTCCCGTCGATTTGCGTACACACTATATATACGCGCACCACTTCGACTTCTCGTCTCCGCAAAATTTGGCGACCATTGGCGACGTCATTGCCTCTCACCTGACACGTATAAACCACGAGGCCTCCTCAAATCTGCAGGAAGCTTCGCTTTCGGCATCGGGCTAGTTGCTGAGCGACGGAATCGCAGGAACAGTCTCTGCATAACGGGCCTTGTCGCCGGCCACCCTGTCGGAACGGGTCGCCGCGAAGACCGGTTCTGAGCGTTGAGCCTCAGACGAGTTTCTCAGTGCCTTCCGCAGCTGTATGGGAGCAGTCGCGCGCGATACACCAATGTCCACGTGCACTGCAGGGCTGCTTTATCGGCTTTTGACCGTCGTGCGCACTTCGCGAAATCAATAACCTCCCTGTCTTCCAGCCCGCCGCAGGATTCGAATCCCACCCTCAAGGTGGCACGCCGGCGATGTGCCGTCCTCTATCACTCCAGGCTGGGCCGGCTACTTCTTCGCAGGGGGAGGATATTGCGCAAATGCCTTGCTCACGCCCTTTGAGATCTTCCATCTCGCGTCATTCACGCTGTCGCCGACCTCGGCCATAACGGTGCCCTGCCACACGAGCAGATTCTTCTTTACTTCAGCGATATCGACGTTCAGGGTGCCTTTGCGCGCCGCTTTGTCGGAGGGGTAATGCGCGCTCCAGGAACTCCCGGTCTGCCATGAGGAACTCTCGGCAACCGGCGGCGGTGCAGGCTGACCCTTGGGCTGCGCGAGCGTGATCGAGTAGCCGACGTACAGATCGGGTTCGCCGTTCTCGGCCTTCTTGAGGCCTTTGGCTTCCATTTGCGCGTCAACCGCGGAGTAAATCAGCATTTCGATCTCCGGTGTAGGTGTTCTGGGGCTCGGGATCTTCATCCACTTGTACGTCTTGTAGCGCGTGAAGTCCGTCGTTCGATCCCAGTTCACTTTCACGTCCTGGGCGTGCGCGGCCACGGCCGAGAAAATCAGAGCTACAGGCAAGGCATATCTCTGCATAGGTGCTCCATTATCGCTCACTCCGTTGTCCGCTCACCGCCGCCCGGTTCAAACAGGTGGTCGATCTGCGAACGAACCGGGCCATCGTATCCGTGGACTTTCTTGTTCCTGGCTCGATCAACAAGTGCTCATCCGTCCCCTCGGCGGACGTAGTAGTTCACCTGTGAACAACTAACCCTCCCGCGTCCCGAGGCCACATGATCCCTTCACAATTGTTTCCTGTCGACCGATCTGATGGCTTTCATCGTCGGATCAACGTGAGGAGAATCCGCATCGGCAAACATCCTGGACCCGCCGTCCGCCTCCATTTGCTTCACTACCTGATGATCTGCTCGCCGGTGGGTTGGCGAAATCCGACGCGAGCGGGCTGTGCGAATTTCCGACAGAGCATCCGGCATAGATTCGAAGCGCTATATTCATCAATGCGTTCGTGGATCGGGCGGTCAGGAACTATGGCTTAAATGCGGAACGATTACAAAGGAACTGGGGTCGGAATTTCGAGGCGGGTTGCAGGGCCAGTTTGCATCATCCGATACCTCACGGCGGGAGTGAACCCCGAGAATTTCGAGAGCGGGGCGTTCTCGTGAGCTACCCTCAGGCTGGCGACGGGATTGTTGCTGCTTCTGACGCCGTGGGCAATTCCGTCTGGCAGACGATCGACATTCTTTCCGCGCGGCGCACGCTCCGGACGGAACTCGCCGAAATCAGCCACGCGCGCTACGGCCTGCTCAACGCGGATCGCTGGGTGGAGAAGATCGTGCCCATTCTGGAAGCTCAGATCGACGCGCTCGACCTGACTGCGACGAACGGCGCTGCCCTCCGGCCGACGGTAGTGAGGTCGCTGAACCGCCTTCTGGATCAGGTGAAGGAGCAGCTGGCCCCAAAGCCGGCGCCCGGAGCGGGAGCGGCCGGATTTGCCGCTCAGGCGCAGGCCATGATTATTCACAACATGCTGGCCAGCCTCAAACCGCATGTTCCGGAATACGCCGACATGGTGCTCAGGGAACTCGGAAGACCGGAGAACAAAAAAGCCGTCAGGGATTACTTGCAGAGAGGTGGTCACAGACGGCGCGAGAGCCACTTTCGGCACAGTCGACATGACATCGTATTCCGCAATCCTGAAGCAGTATGGTTGCGCCGACGGGGCAGCTTGTCAAATCGAACTGAACAAGCGGATTCAGATGATGGATTCCAGGGTCTCGTTCCACTATCTGCTGGCGCTGGCGGCGACCGCGCTCGGGTTTCTGCTCCTGGGCGGCCGCCGTTCCGCGATCGCGGTTCAGTTGCTGTTTTGTATCGCTCTACTTGCTGGGCGGCATGTTTACTCCCATGCTCGAAGTCGAGGCAAAGATCTCGAAGATCTCCCTCACATTCTTTGGGCAGCCGATCTCATTTCAGGACCAGGTGCTCTACTACCAGAGCAAAAGTGTGCTCGAAGTGTTCCGGACGCTGCTCACTATGGGGCAGGCCGGAGATGGTCGTTGTAGCCGTACTGGTCCTGTTGTTCAGCGTGGTCTTCCCGGCGCTGAAGGTCATCGCCGTATGCCTGTGTCTGCGGCAGCCGTCTTTACCTGAACAGTACCGAGTCGCGAGGTTCTTCGCGCTGCAGTCTTCCAAGTGGTCGATGGCCGACGTTATGGCCCTGGCGATTTTTATGTCGTTTGTGGCGTTCAACGGTCTGATAGGCAGTGCCATGAGCGGTCTCAAAGGTCCGGGAGCGGAACTCGTCATCCCGACCGACAGTTCGAAAATTCTGCCGGGATTCTACTTGTTTGTGGGCTTCTGCGTGGCCAGTCTGTGGTTGTCGAAGAGGCTGGAGCGGCACTCGGCGGTCGAGACCTTCCTGATTTCCGCGGCGCTGTCGATTTGCATATGATACGCCCCTGAGAAAACTCTTCGCCACTCCAGGTGCTCGATGAAGCTACCTTCCCGAATGCTATGCAGTCTTTCGTGGAAGCGTTGGGAGTTGCGGATAAGGGAAGGTGTAACTACTGCCACGTCGAGGATCGGGTGACTTGCTACACCTGCCACCGCGGCAGCACCACACCCGCAACTGCGCCGTAGCCCACCGTTTGCTTACGCGCGCGGCTCTGAGACGCTTACCGAGCCACGACCGGCAGGGAGTGACGCCATCAGTTCGATCCGAAATCGGCTACTTATAATAATGCTGGGCCCATTTCGATGGTCCAGATAGTCGGCTCAACGTAAACATTCTTGTCTACGCCCAGAACCATCCCCTGTTTGACCTGAGCCATCGCGTTTAAAAACACTCGACGATCGTCCTCGATCTTGACGCGCATTACTTTAGAGGGCGGCTTATAGAGCTCGCTAACACGGGAGACGGTGGCAGGATCGTTCACCCAACCATCCACACCGTACTCGCCCTTCGGCAGGCGACCGCCGCCTTCGTCAAGCCAGTCCCTGAGATCGTTATTGGCCCGGTTCATCCCATCGGCGTGGCAGCCAATACAGGAACTCCCACTGTTCAATCGATGATCGCTGATCGCTTCGTTCGTGCCGGTGCCAGTCAGATTCTTAGGCGCCTCATCGTCCACGCCCCTCTGGAGTCCCGGATCGCGAACGATCTGAACAAAGGCGTCGACACGGCGTTGGCTCCAGGCGCCCAACAGCTGATATCCCTGCAATCCGTTCGGCAGACTCCAGATTAACTTCCTCCGCCGACTGCTGAGGACCATCCTTCCCGGTGTAACCACCAACCGTTCCCTTAAGGTCAAAGGAGTACTTGCCCCGCTCTAAAGTAGCCACATAGCTGAAGTCCTGAGGCGTCGTCCCGCCCTGGTTCGAATATCGGATGAGCCCGCGTAAAGATATCGAAAGTCTTCCAGTAGTAACCACCATTCTTCGTTTGCGCACGCCAGAAGAAACGGGAGTCAATCGTAATGGGCTTACTCGTAACCATATAGTCCCGTCAACCCACCTTGACGGGTAGATCGTATTTACGCTTCGGCCACGGAGTCAATCGGGTCCGATACTAATACTTCTTCGAAAACGAAGTACGGGGATTGCTCACTTCGAAGTGTCCGTCTGCGTGTGCGGTCAGCTTCAGGTAGTTTCCGGCGTCGGGAGTGGACGCCGGGTTGGCGATCATCTTTTCCCCTGTGTTGTGTTCTTTACCGCCGGCCTCGGAGTAGTGCGACTGCCAGATATCCACGATCCCCGGACTGGAGTGAACAACATCCCACGCCGCCACCGTTCCGCCCTTGCTCGCGCCGTTGTCCATGATTGCCACTTTCGGATGGAGGGCATGAACCAGCGGCGGCGAGTTGCTGATGTCCAGTCCGTGGTGACTGACGACGAACACGTCCACGGGCCCGACTTTATTGACGGGGCACATCAGATCCTGCTCTTTGTTCCAGGTCAGATCGCCGAGGTCGACCATTCGAAACTTGCCGTACGTGATCACGCTGCCCACCGATTGGGCATTTTCGCTCGGATCGGCCGCCTGCGGCGCGACCCCTGCACAAAAGGTATTCGGCTGCCCTCCGGAAGGCACAGCCAGGTCGACCACCTTCCCTGCCGCGGAGACGATCGTCCATCGCAGGTCCGGAATCGGCAACCTGTCGCCGGGCTTCACGACAATGCGGTGCCCCCTGGCCGTAGCCTGCAGGTAGTCGTTATACAGCTTTTCTCCCGCAGGAGTTCGCTCTACCGTCTCACCGTGGTCAACAAAATTGCGGACAGGTATCAGCGCAGTCAGGGCCGGTACACCGCCTGCGTGATCCAGATGGAAGTGAGTGATGATCAGGTAATCGATCTGCTTCACACCCGCATCTTTGGCTGCGGCCGCGATGCGGCCTGCATCGCGGCCCTCGAAACCCGGAAAACCCGTGTCGATCAGGACGGTCTGTCCCGAGGGCGTGATAAACAGTGTCGCCTGGCCGCCTTCGACATCAATGAAATAGGCGGTCAGATCCCGATCCGCCGCCATGAGGCACAGATTCGAGGCCATCAGCAGGATCGAAGCCATGATTGTCCGTCGGAGGCTCATGTCTGTCATCCTCGCACGCCGTGCGGCGTTCGGTTGGCATCGCCGATCAAGGACGCCGCGCTCACCGAACTGAGGAGCGCCAAGCCGACCGCTACCCACAATACGGTGCGATATCCGGAGACGAAAGCCTCGTCGATGGCCAGCCGCCCCTTCGGATCGTCAGTGTTCGCGGCGGCAAGCTTCGATCGCTGAACTTCGATTTGCGACCGTACCTCCGGCGCCACCGCGAGCCGGTTCAGGTTCCGGTCCAGATCGCGCCCGAAAACTCCCGTCAGCAATGCTCCGAAAACCGCGACAGCCAGTAAACCCCCGACACGCGAGACTGCATTGTTAATCCCCGAAGCCGTGCCCGCGGAGCTCTGCTCCACTGCGTTCATCACGGTCGTGGTCAGCGGGGCGACGCTGACCGCCATGCCAAGCCCCAGAGCGAGAGTCGCGGGAAGAATGGTGCTCCAGTAAGGAGCGCCGACTCCTGGTCTGGTGAAGAGTGCGAACCCAACTCCCGCGATCAGAGGCCCGGCGATCAACGGAGCTTTGGCTCCGTATTTATCCAGAAGGCCGCCCGACCACCGCGACAGCAGAAACATCAGCAGGATAAATGGCAGCAACGCGGCGCCCGCCTGTGTCGGCGAGTATCCCTGCACCTGAATCAGGTCCAGCGGGAAGAAGAAAAGAACGCCACCGAACGCGGAATAAAGGAACAGCGTGAGGAGGTTCGCTCCGCTGAAATTCCTCGACCGGAATAATCCGAGAGGAACCATCGGGGACGGCGTTCGCGCCTCCCAAACCAGCATCGCAATCAAAGCGATGACTCCTGCGGCGCCGACAACGGCACGGATTCGATGAGGGCGAAGACGACCCCGCCGAAGCCCAGAGCAGCCAGCGCCGCGCCCTGCCAGTCGAAACGGCCGCCGTGTTTGCCCGACGTGCTCTCGGGGACTTTCCAGAATGTGAGCAGCAGAACGGCAACACCGATCGGAGCATTGATGAAGAACACCCATCTCCACGAAGCATGCTCCGTGAACCACCCGCCGAGCACCGGACCGATCGCGGCCGTGATCGAGGTAAAGCCGGACCACGTGCCGATCGCGCGCCCGCGTTCGTTTTGGGGAAAGTTGGCGCTGATCAGGGCCAGACTGCCGGGCACCAGCATCGCTCCGCCCACGCCCTGAACACCGCGCGCGACGATGAGCTGCAGGATGTCGGGAGCCAGTCCACACCACATAGAGGCAACGGAGAAAAGAGCCACTCCGACGGCGAATATTTTGCGCCGCCCTTTGAGGTCTCCGAGCGATCCGCCAACCAGCAGCAGCGCCGCCAGGAAGAGCGCGTAAGATTCGACCACCCACTGAACCTGCGCGAGCGTCGCATGTAGCGCCGTCTGGATGGCGGGGAGCGCCACGTTCACGACCGTGCTGTCGATGAAGGCCATGCTCGAACCCAGGATGGTGGCGGCAAGAATCCAGGGGCCGTTTGTTGCGTACTGCACCTCGCACGACCCCGCGCGAATAACAGCTTCGTCGCACGGCGGCACTGCGAGATTGGGCATAAGCAGCTATTGGAGTACACTAATTGCGGAAATGTTGCAAAACATACTGATGCGCCGGACATCCGCTGTGGTGTTCGACATGGATGGCGTTTTGCTCGATTCCGCTCCCTCCCACAGCCAGGCTTTTCAGGAGGTATTCCGGCCTCTCGGCATTCACGATTTTGATTATCGGCGGTATGCGGGATGGAAAACAGCCGATGTCATTGAAACAGTTCTGAAATGCGCCGGGCATGACATTGCGCACAGCCGGATTGCCGAGCTCGCCGCAGAGAAAAGCAGGCTGGCGCGCGAAAAAATAAACGAGAATAATCCCGTCGATCCCGACTCTATTAACGTATTGCACCATTTATCAAAGAAATATCTCCTCGGTTTGGCGAGTTCCGGTTCCCGGGCAAGTGTTGCGGCATTTCTTTCGGCTTCCGGATCCGCCGGTGTTTTCAACTCGGTGCTTTGCGGTGACGATGTAAGCCGGGCGAAGCCCCACCCCGAAATCTACGTCCGGGCATTCGCGGAACTGGGCGTTGCCCCTGACGCAGCGATGGTTGTTGAAGACGCCGCAGCCGGAATTCAGGCCGCCCGAGCAGCCAGAGCCGGCGTCGTGATTGGCGTCGTGGGCACGTGCTCCGCCGAGCGGCTCACGGAAGCGGGCGCCGACCGGGTTATTGCGAGCGTGCGTGAATTGAATGAAAGCGCCATTTCAACAAAGAATTGAGGGTTCTAATTGGCGCGAATTTGCCGCGTTGTCGGTAAATCCTTCGCGCTGGACCGCGGTAATACCGGCCGCGGGCCGGGGATCGCGACTCGGGTCCGATCGCCCGAAGATCCTGTATCCGGTCGCCGGACGTCTTCTGATTGAATGGCTCCTCGACTTTCTCGAGCCGAATTGCAGCCGCTTCGTGTTTGTTCTTTCCCCAGGCGGTATCGCGGAAGTCAGCCCGGAACTTGATCGACTGATTCCCGGGCGGTACAAAATCGTTGTTCAGGAGGTCCCGCGCGGAATGGGCGACGCCGTCGAACTCGCACTCCCGGGGGTCGCCACTCCCAATGTCGTTATCGTGTGGGGCGATCAGGTAGCGCTGCGAAGATCGTCCGTGGAAGCGTGCCTGCGGCTGCACGAGGGACCGCTCGATCCGGCAGTCACCTGTCCCACGGTCTTTCGCCGTGATCCCTATATTCACTTCGACCGCGATCCTGAAGGCCGAATCAGTGGACTTCGCCAGGCTCGGGAAGGCGACCAGATGCCGAAACAGGGGGAAAGTGACACCGGCTTTTTCTGCTTCGACACCCGGACGTTGCGTCAACTTCTCGGCGGAATCCGCCGGGAGGCCCGCCAGGAGGGCCGTTCCACAAAGGAAATAAACTTTCTCCCGGTTATACCGTTTGCCGCGCAACGCGGCCTGGAGGTTCTTACTCCGGCAATGATGACACTCGAAGAAACGGTCGGCATTAATTGCGCGGCGGACGCCGCCGCTGTAGAAGGCTTCCTAAGGAACTCTCATGCCGACGCAGATCAGTACGTCGCCTGATCCGGTTCGCGTCTCAAACGTCGAGACCGAGCAGCGGACGAAGACAAAAATCAACCTCGTGCTTTTTTCCGGCGGGAGCGGCACGCGGAGCATTACCGAGGCACTGCTCAAATACCCTCAGATTTCGCTGAAAATTCTGATTAATGCATACGACGACGGTCATTCGACGGGACGCCTTCGGCGTTTTATCCCGGGTATGCTCGGGCCGTCGGACGTTCGGAAAAATATCAACCGGTTGATGCCTGTCGGGGAGAGATGTCAGCAGGCGCTGCGATCCATTTCCGACTACCGGCTACCCATCGGAATTTCGCGAAAAGACGCGCTGGATTTCATCGAGTGCTGCATCACCGGGCGACTCCATCGCATGCCCGTGGGTCTGGTCCGCGACTTCGATTCGCTCACGGTCGGGCAGTCACGGCGGCTCGGTTCTGTTCTGACTTCGTTTCTCGATTACTTTCACTCCTCGGAACGGCACGGGCGCACGTTCGATTTCACAGATTGCGCCATCGGCAACCTGCTGTTTGCCGGCTGTTATCTACAGGAAAAGCGCGATTTCAATGGGACCATTCGCGCGTTCAGTCAGTTCTACGAAATTCCTCCGGACGTTCTGTTGAACATCACCGAAGGTGAAAACCTGTTTCTGGTTGCGGAGAAGGAAAACGGGGCGGTCGTGCTTTCCGAGGGCGCTCTCGTCGCGGCACAGGATTCAACGAGGATCTCCGAGCTCTTCCTGCTGGACGAAGAGACTTACTGGACGCGCGTGGAAGGCGCGGCCGAGCCGCCGGAGGGCTGGACCAGGATGTTCCGCGCCTCCAACCGAATCCCGCGTATGAACGCCGAAGCGGCCGAGGCGCTTCGAGAGGCCGACGTTATTGTGTACGGCCCGGGAACGCAGCATTCCTCGCTGTTCCCGTCTTACATGACGGAGGGCGTGGCGGAGGCGATTGCCGCCAACAAGCGCGCCGATAAGATCTTCATCGGAAATATTCATCGGGACTTCGACATCCAGGAAGACGACGCCAACGACCTCGCGCGCAAACTGCTTCATACGATGAGCCGCGGTGCGCAGATCCGCGTCGACTGGCTTGACGTGGTTTCGCACTTCTTCGTGCAGCGGGCGGACAATGCCTCGCTCAGCAAGGCAAACTATGTTCCGTTCGACGCGGATCACTTTGCGTTCCCGCTCGAAACGGTCAAGGCGCGTGACTGGGAGTCGCACGAAGGCAGCCATTCGGGCGGATACGTGGTGGACGAACTGCACCAGATCATTCAGGCGAAGATCGATGTCGAGCTGCAGCGGGTGCACCATATGGTCTCGATCGTGGTTCCGGTTCTCAACGAAGAGAGAACCATGGAAGAGGTTCTGAAGTCGCTGATCGCCCTTGATTTTCAATCGATCGGTCTCACCAAGGAGATCATTGTTGCGGACGGTGCATCCACCGATCGCACCGCGGAAATTGCGCGTTCGGTCAAGCCTGTCCGCGTTTTTCAACTCGACAAACAACTGGGGCGTGGGGCGGCATTGCGGCTGGGGATTGAGAAGGCGCGGGGGAATATCATCGTCTTTTTCCCTGGCGACAACGAGTATCAGCCCAGCGACCTTTACGCGGTGGTGGGCGCGGTCGTCAAATCGAAGTTCAGCGTCGTTTTTGGGTCGCGAACCGGTAAGTGCACGAATCTATCGGAACGCCTGATGCAGATTTACGAAAACCGCCGCATGCTTTATCTGACCAGCAAGTACGGCGGAATGGCTTTGAGCGTGCTCACGCTGCTTCTGTACAACCGCTATGTTGCCGATGTTCTGAGCAGCGTCAAGGCCTTCGACGCGCATCTTCTGCGCTCGCTCGATCTTCATTCGAACGGGATTGACCTCGAGACGGAGATCGTGGCGAAGCTGTCGCGCAGGCGCGAGTATATGTTCGAGTTGCCGGTCGATTATAAACCCCGCAGCCGCAGCGCGGGGAAGAAGATCACGGGGCTCGACGGGCTGAAGGCGATCTTCGCGCTGTTTCGTTACGCCATCAGCTGAGCCTGACGGGTCAGTTCCTCGATGCCTTCGCGGAAGGAGATCTTCGGAGTCCAGCCGATCAGTTCGCGTGCGCGCGATATGTCGGCCAGGGTGATCTCGGCGTCTCCGCGCCGTCTGGGCTGAAACTCCTGACGGTCCGAGATCATATCGGCGAGTTCTTTGACGGAGATGCTTTCGCCGCTTCCAACGTTGATGCGCACGCCGTGAGCGGCGCTTTCGAAGGCGGCCAAATTGGCGGCGGCCACATCCCGCACGTGGATGAAGTCGCGCCGCTGGTCTCCGGATCCGTGAATTACGAGCGGGTTTCCTTCCGCCGCACGGCGCAGGAAGATGCCGAGTACCAGGGCGTATACGCCTTGTTCAGGTTGGCGCGGCCCGTAGACGTTGAAGTAACGAAGTACGAGGCTCGGCAGCCCGTAGAGGTGATCGAACATCAGGCAGTATTCTTCTCCCACATACTTGGTCAGGCCGTAAAAGTTTAGGAAGTCTCCCGGCAGATCTTCTCTGTGGGGAGCGGGACGATTTCCGTAGTAAGTCGACGACCCGCTGTAGATCACCTTGGCTACGCCAGCGTCCTTTGCCGCTACGAGTACGTTTTGCGTGCCGGTGACGTTCGCCGAGGTGCAGATTTCTATGTTGTCGAGCGATGCGGCCGAGCGGCTCATCGCGGCCATATGAAAGACGCCTTGGCAACCGTCACAGGCGCGCCTGCAGGTTTCGAGATCCTGGATGTCGCCTTCCAGGAATTCGGCGGCGCCTGGTACCCATTCGCGGACGCCGTAGCTTAGATTGTCCAGAACTCGCACCGGGTAACCGCGTGCGAGAAGTAACTCAACCAGGTGGCTGCCGATGAAACCGGCGCCGCCGGTAACGAGGACGCGGGGGTTAGCGGTCATGTTTGGGTAAAGACGAGATCGGCGTGACGTAAAGCTCGGCGGCAGGGCGGAAGCCCTGGCCCCACGTTGGCTGGGCAGCGTCCAGGATCGCTCCCTCCCGGTCGCGGCTCGGAAGCGTTTGCTTCGAGTTCGACGAAATCGGAAGGGTGGGTTTTAAGTTCGATGGAATTCGCATTGCGTTAGTGGACCTCGACTGGTTGCACGCGACACCAGAGTACGGTCCAGAGCGCGATGAGGCCGTCCCTCGCCCGGATTTTTTTGCCTTCTTCCACGCTGCGGGGCTCATACCGAATTGGAGCTTCGCCGAACCTGACTCCCAGGCGGTAAAGCTTTACGGTAATTTCATGATCCAGCTCGAATCCGGTGGTGTCGAGCTTGATCTGCTTGAGGGGTTTGGCGGGATACAGTTTGATTCCGCTGAACATGTCGGGGACCCAATGGCCCACCAGCAAAGAAGTCCATGCGCGAACCACCAGCGCGGCCGCCCAGGGAGCGACGCTCTGGCGCGGGTGTTTGCCCGGAAACAATCCTCTGCCGTGCTCGCGTATCACGCCCGAAAGCCGATTCCCGTAGACCGCCGCCGGTCCCGATTCGAGAACCGCGAGCATTGCAGGATAATCCGCGGGATCATACTCGAGGTCGGCATCCTGAAACAGGATGTAATCGCCGGTGGCCTCGACGACTCCGCGCTTGAGAGCGGCGCCTCGGCCCTGGTTCGGAACCTGATTGAACAAACGAACCTGGGGAAAACTCCGAACTACCGACTCCGTTCCATCTTTGGAGCCGTCGTTTACTACGATTATTTCTTTGGTAAAACCGAGCTTCGCAATATCCACAGCAAGGATACTCCGAAGCATATCGCCGATGAAAGCCTCTTCGTTATAAGCAGGCACGACGATCGAGAGAACAGGCACGCTACGTTCGATTGTAACGTGCCTGCGGAACGACGCCTTACTGGCCTGAATGGGGAGAGATAGCGAGAACCTGGAGCGGTCCGGCGACGCCTCCATCCACTACGTGGTAATACAGGATGCGGCCGGGCAGCGCCGGAACGGAAATCTGGTAAGAGCCTGTGGTCGGGGCGAACAGCTCATGGGCATACCAGAATGGGGTGGATTCGTTAATCCGCGGCGCAGCCACACGGCACGCTTCCTGACGCGGCGTGCAATGAAAGTCGGTGGGCGCTCCGTATTCCTCATAGCCGAACTCCACATAGACCGCATTGGCGCTTTGCCCGGAGACTTTCACGGGAGTGTAAGTGGACCCTGCGATCGAATCTTTGGGCATAGGCGGAAGTTGAGCCATCATCAGCGAAGTATGTCGCCCTCCCGTGAGGAAACCGCCGAACAGAATATAAGATGCGTCCGGAGTGGGCAGCACACTCGAATAAACATACTGATGTCCCGGGCCCATCAATAACGAACCCAAAGAGCGTTGGCCGGACCCCGTCGCGTCCTGCGAACTGATCCGTATCTGCATGGCCCGCATCGCCTGATCGGGACCGGCCATCGCGCACGGTACATGAAGATTCACCTGTGAAGCCCAGCAACTGGACTTCGAATCCAGCTGGGGCATCGCGACATAAAGGTCTCCGGCTTTGGCTCCTGAGCGGCACTCTCCGGCCTGCAGGGCATAGCAGAAATGCCAGGCATCGGAATCGGTAAGCGTGTCACCGAGCGTTGCGGAGGACTTTTCGATCAGATACTTGTCCCCCGACCACACGTTCATAATTCCGCGCTTGAGATCGTAAGTGCCGGAGTAACTCATCTTGTAAACGGAGGTTGTCCCGGGCTGCAGTGTAAGCCCGGTCGGCGTGCCGATCGTCTGATTGGGAGATTCGAGATCGATACCGGTCGATCCGTTGTAATGCCGGAAATCGAAGGCATACTGACGGAGATCGGGCGAGGCGGCGATCTGTCTGGCATCGACGTAACTCTGCACGTCATGCACGCTGTTGTAGCCTGCGAACGGCGGAGCATTGGGAACACCATAATCGACCGGTTGGGAGACCTGAGTAAGCGGCCGGTTGTAATCGATCACGTATGCGGGCGTCGCGCCGGTGAAGCCCGCGCCGATCCAGGTATCCGCGCCCGGCCCCGAACCGGTAACGCTGAAGTGGCCGCGCATCAGGTTGTCATTGATGACGTAAGCTGCATTGCCGACCATGTCGATGCCATCGCTGATCGCCAGACACGCAGAGGGCGGAACGGCGTCGGCAGACCAGCCATTCGCGGGCATCCAGAAGGGCGACGGATTCGCCGTGCCGTCCTTTCCTACAGCGCAATAAGAGAAATTTGCGTTGCGCTGCAGCACCGCCTGGATCGCTCCGCCTCCGAGAGGCGTTATCTGAACGACCATGTATCCTTCTCCGTCCCAGGTGAGAAAGCCCTGGCTGTTTTGCGCGCCGGACTGTTTGAGGAAGTCGCCCTCGACAAGCGGAGCCAGCATGCTTTTGGTCGGATCCCAGGGACAGGGAGAGGCGGCGCGTTCGCCGGGCGTCGGATAAGCCGAGCACGGCTCTTTCATCTGAACCGTTACGCATTGATTTCCGGTGGCTCCGTTGGCTTGCCAGGCCGCCGCCAGATTCACAGGACAGGCGGTGTCATAGCCGTTCGTCGCGGGCGGCGATGCCGGAGGCCACGGCAGCGCGGTGTTGGACGAGTCGAATACTCCGTTTCGCATTACGGCTGTGATCGGCGCGGTGAATGGGCCGCCATACGGAATCGCGGAGTTTGCGAGTTTCAAACCGTTGCTCGAGAAGAAGAGCATGTTTCCGTCTTCCGGCGAGACGTTGTGGCAGCCGGCGTACTTGAGTTGCGGCAGAGAAGATCCATCGTCGGTGCGCCAGGCGCGATAGAAGTTGCCGGTGGTTGAGTCAAACGCGAAGATCCAGCAGGCCGAATCCTGACCGCCGATCAAATGCTCGAATACCGAATACTTGCCCGAGTTTCCGACCGACTGAAGGCTGGAAAGCGATCCCCATAGTGATTCGTTGTACGTCGTGTTCGCCAGGATCTGAGTTCGCATATCCCGGTGAGCCGCGCTGGGCGTCATGTTTTGCCACGTCAGCTCAACGGTTACCGGCGGAATCGCGTTTGATTGCCAGGCGATATTCAGAGCGGTCCAGTTCCCGGTGTAGTGGATTTTGAACAAGCCCGCTGACCCGCCGTTTGTAGCTATGGAGGTATAGATTGTCGTCGGGTCATTCGGATCGAACGAAGGCACAATCGGCCCCAGCAGGGAAAGCGCCCCGGTGGGCAGATCCGCGGAGCTTGTTCCGGCGATCGTCGTCGGATTCACAAAGAGGGATACGAGACGCAGCACTGGTTGCGAAGATCCAACGAAATAGAGACCTCCCGCGTTCTGCCGCACCTGCGGGAAGATACACGGATATCCGACGATGCCGTCCCCCGAGGTCACGGACTGATTCGAACATCCTCCGCTCCAGATGTTGTGCGGATAACCTTTGGCGATCCTCAGCCGCGCCGAGAGGCCTACGGACCCCGATGCGGTAGTCTTCTGCAGAAGGACAGCAAGTGCGGCGGAGCGGTACTGATTTTGCGCCAGAGTGAGGCTTTCGGCGATTGTAAGTTGCGTTGCGTTTTGCACCGAGGCTATCGTGCAGAAGTTATTGGCGCATAGGGGAGACGAGTTATTGATCCAGATTTTCGTACCTGCCGTCCAATCTTCGTCGAAGTAAGAGTCGACATCGACGGCGGACCCGCCGACGCCGGAGCCCTGATCGTTTCCGGTGAGCGTGACTATGCTACTCGAAACCGTGACGTAGCCGCGTCTGGGCCAGGCCTTTCTCGGCAGAGCCTTACCCCAGCCGGAAAAGTAGACGCTCGGGTACTGCGCTGGAAATGTTCCCGCGACGCCGGCGACGGCCGGTAATGCGGCGTTGACCCATGACGTGTAGGCCGTTTGGCCGGAATCGAGCGAGAGTGCCATCTGTACGGTGCGGTTGGCGGCAGTCTGGGTGTCGCTGCCCGACCCGTAAAGATCGACTCCGATGTCGAGGAAGTTATCGTATGGCCAGTAGCCGCCCGAGACGCGAAAACCATCGTTGAACTGAGTGGTGTCGACGTAGAGCGCCAGAGGATTCGTATTGGAAGTAGCAGCCGACGCGCTCGAATAAGAGGCGATGTTCACCGGTTGCGTCCAGCCGCTGCCGCCGCCGATCCAGCCGGCAGTAAGCGGCAGGATGGCGCTCACACTCCAGGTTTTCGGGTCGGCCGTATAGATCCTGACACCGGACTGGGGATCGATTACCGGCTTCAACAGATTGGTGAAGTCGAATTCGGGGTAAGCGAGGTTACCCCACGCAGAGGGGTCGGTCGGGAGTGGTTCGGGAGCAAATCCGCGAGGCACGTCCGTAAGGAACGAGGCTGTGCCCGTTGCGTTGTGGCAAGTTACCTGGACGTAATGCTGCGTATTCGCCGCCAGTGCGCGCGAATGCCAGCGGCCATCCAGAGCGAGAGCAGAGGTTCGCCTGCCGATCCGCAACAAACGCGCTGTGCCCGCGGGAAGCAGATCGTAGGTTGCATCGGAGCCGGCCCCGGTGAACAGCGATGGGTCCATATCGGCCACCAGCGGCGCATATGATGGCGATTCGCTCAACTGAACGGTACAGGGCGTGGTGTCGGGCGCCACGTAATAAATAAGCGCCTGCGTCGCTGTGGCGCCCTGCACAGTGACGGTCAGCCGGCTCTGCGCGGCAAGGCCGGTGCAGAGCAACAAGAAGAGGACGGAGGTTTTCATCGAGAGATCCCCAGAATCTGAATTCTCTCTTCAAGCGCGGTGAAGTATGTCGTGGAAGTCGCCCCGTCTGTTCCCAATATCGAATACCAGGAGTTGGGCGGAATGGTAGCCGAGGAAGTCACGCTCGATCCGTCGATTGAGCAGGAGACCGTATTCGGCGTAGTCCCGTTGGTGACGACGAAGGTGTGGAAGGCCGCATCGGGTTGGGCCGCAATGGTGTTTGCCGCGACGTCCGTTCCGTTCGAGGTAATGATGCATTGCCAGACGTTTGAAGAAGCCAGATAGCGGATGCCCACGTAGTTGCTCACGGTGCCGTCACTCGCCGATGACCATCCTATGTAGAGGTTACCGGGCCCCAGGGCTCCGCCGTTTCCTCCGGCGTATCGCGCCACGAGCGTGTATGCCAGCGGGGCCGCTCCCGAGAGGAAGTCTGTGAACGGGTGGACCGCGCCGCCTGCCGGGTAATACAGCGCGCAAGGGTTACCGTTTCCGAACCATAACGGTGGGGTAGGCTCGCCAGGCGCGCCTGATTTCGATCCGGCTCCGATGCAATATCGCGAGTTTCCGAAAGGCGCGTAGGGTTGCCAGCCGTAGTCGGCGAATACGATGGTCCGGTTGAACTGAGTCATGTCGATTGGGCTGTAAGCCGTGAGAGGCGTTCCGGAGCCGCCGACTTGAGAACTGGAGGTAATGGCGGCGATCGTAACATTGTCGCCGGATTCGGTGATCTGGATATTCGGGCCGGCCGTAAAGGTCCTGCCCGCGCTCAGAGTGGCGCGCTGGTCGGTGCCGGTGGAATCCCAGGCGCCAGATGTCGCGTTCCAGGTTGCGAGGGGAATGGAATCGACCGGAAACTGGCTGATCGGAGTTTGTGTCTGGCAACCGGAGCAGATTACCTGCGGAGCGGTTGCGGACGAGGAGCCGACGATCAGCTGTGCCAGTGCCGTCGACGTAGATATAGGTCATGCCGCTGCCGGACTGAACGGTCGCGGTAGCGGGCGCCGTCAAGCTGTATACGACCGCGCCAAGCCGTACCTTACAAGGTGCGTTCACGCTGCAGGCCGAGCCGATCTGAAGGGTCGTGGCGGAAGCCCAGGTCACCTGTAAGCCGGCTGTCGCGGCCGGGGTGGAGGTTCCCGTTCCCGATGATCCCTGGCCTTCGAGCGACCATGAATTTGTTGCGGCGCAGCCATAGGTGTTGCCTCCGGCCGTCGCGGTGGTTAAAAAAAACATTTCGCCTGTCACGCAGGTTGCAGGCAGCGATGCTCCGGTTCGAAATGGGCGCACAAACGGAAAGTTACTAAAATCGACGTTCTTCGCCTGCCTTGCCAGGTCAATCCGGGTTTGACCGAATGCCTGTGTCAGCGCCAGGCCGGCCAGAAAAAGTTTCTTCACAAAGTCTCCTTTTGCCTCTCTTATACCCGGCGATTGTGCCGATGCCGTGCGTTTCAAGAGGAGGCAAATGGAGTAAGTTAACTCTTTCGTGTAAGTTAGCGGTTGAAAATATATTCGCGTGAGTTGTGAACGGGTTTTTAGGGGGAGGTTATTTCAGGGTAGAAATGGGACGGCGGGCGGGACAACAGTGCGGCAATCGCGCCGGCAGGCTGCTGAAAACTGTAGTTGCTCCGTTGAGGATTCGTAGAAGGCCGGCGACAAGATCGCCGGTCTCCTACCGGGCTGACCTTTATTTAATTCCCGCGATACCCTTGTTCTGCAGCACACGGACGACGACCTTGCGATCCTCTGCTTCATCAGCCGGTTTCGCCGCTCTCCTTCGCCTCACTCTCGCCCATCGCGCCGGGGGCGAGCATTCGTGACAGAGGCACATGACTCTGCTGAAGGAGGATAGCGGAGACGGCTGCAGCGCGCTCGTGGCTCAATTTCTGGTTCAAAGCGGCGCTACCGGAGGCGGAGGCGTAGCCCTTCACCTGGATCATATAGCCTTCCACGGTGATTGCTTTTTCCGCCAGAGTTGTTCAGCGGCGAGATGTACTTCGAATCCACGTTAGTCTTGCCGTTAGCGAAGAGAATCGTAACTTCATCGTAGATGTAGTAATCGTCCAGCTGACCGAAACGCGCAGTGTTCGCGTCGATTAATGCCTTGTTGGCTGCGATCTTCTTTTCGTGTTCCGCCAATTCCGCCTGCTGCTTCTGGAGCGCGGCATTTTGTGCTTTCAACGCCGCATTCTGCTTCTCCAACTCGGCTGCGTGTTTAGCCGCTTCTTCCTGATTTGCTTTCGATCTGGCGTCGGTTTCGGACAAACCAGCCTGAATCGAGTAAGCCCGCTCCAGGTCGTTGCCATCAAACGTTATGGACTTCGCGACGAACATTCCATTTTCGTCACGGTGGCCCTCAACCTCAATCTGCAGGCCCGGGATGAGCGCGGCTGTGGACATCGTCTTCTTGCGGGCTTTCAATAGCCCCTCATTCTGGGCCACTTTTGTGGTGTCCTCCAGAAGCACATTTACGTATGGCTGATCGCCTTGGTATCCAGGATGATCGTGGCGGCGCTTCGCGCCTTGATCATTCCCTGGATCTTTTCCTGAGCGAACATTTGAGCGCTAAAGAATGAGAGGACGAGCAATGACATGGCCCCCAGGCCGGCCACTTTGCGTGCATTTCTGTATGTCATAGAGGGCGGTACTTCCTTTCAGGCCCCTGACGCGGGTGCCCACGGAGGGGAAGATGCGGCAGACTGTCGAGCGCTTTATTTTTTGGTGTGCGTGGCAGGGGGGGAACTCATGCGCTCCGCCGGAACAACGCCGCACTTGCAGGAACCAGCCCGGGAGACACGTATGGATTTGTTACCGGCTGTCGCCAGCTACGGGTTAGTTGAGGTCTTTGTCCTTGGAGTACTTCGTTCCCTGCAACGTCAACTGCAGGGCGAGACCATTCTTGGTGATCTCGTATACCCACACTCCCTCCGCGACGCTGGCGGCTCCCGAGTATGCTCCGCCCGATTCCTTGACTTTGGCGGCGGCATCAGCCTGAGCTGAAGCTTCCCAGCCGGAATTGAGGAACTTTGTCAGTGCCGGTTCGGTCTCAAATACAAAGATCACTCGATAGTCCTTCACTCCAACTCCCAGACCCCGCACCCGCCGAGATCATTTTCATGAAGGTTTCCTTTCGGGTTTTCGAGTCGACTGCTATGCCCGCACCGCGCGCCGTGCTGAGCAGAAGCAGGTTCGTACCCACATTGCTGAAGACGGCGTACCCCACCGACTTCTGGATCGCAGCCTTCGAGGCGGGTTGAAGCTTGTACAGATCCGTTCAGGGTCGCGGCTGCCATCTTACGAGTTTTTTCCCGCTGCTGGTCGGGCGAATCCTCAGCACTCGCAAAACCCGCAGTCAGCACAGTCACGACGAGGAGCCCGGCGATTTTTCTGAATTTCATAACTTTCTTCCTTTGCTAAGGCGCTTCTCAATCAGACGCACGAGGTCAATAATCAGAACCATCGGTGCTCTCTGTTTCGCGCCGCTCGTTAAGTGCACACAATACTCGCCCGCTACCTGCTTCCGCGGTTCCCACCGTGAAACCAGAAACGGGCACAAAACAGGGACGAGGCCGGGTAACAAACCGTACTCGGCCTCAATGCGGAGCGCTTTGTCTTTAAGACCGCCGAGCAAGGCGAAGACCGAAGCCGGCACCCATGAGCAGCAGGCCCAGCAAGCCAGCCAAAGGAAGTGTGCTACCCGTCTTCGGAAGTCTGGCCGGCCCTCCTCCTCCTGCCGCGGCCGTGTCCTGGCAGCAGCAGCCGCCGGTTCAGCCGGAGTATCGCCGGAGCTCGTGTCGCTGCCAGCTGCGCCGGAGCGTCTGTCGGAGCCGGAGACGGCAGTCGGAGCCGTGTACCTGGGCCACGAGGGCGCGGGTGGGGGAGCCGTTCCCGTGATTACGGTATTGTTGGCAACTATCACACTGGGCTCTTCTACAATCTTTTCCGCGGAGACATTCATTCCCTTTCTCAGATGGAGACGTCGGCTTTGTCGTTGCCATCAACTTTGAAGTTGAAGTGGGGGAGCGCTTTATAGATCTTATTCGTACCGTCGGGCCTGTAAGGATTACCGTGTTGCCGGACACGAACCACACCGTACCGGAAAGATTTGAGACGGTCCGATCGGTAACCGGAGTCGAAGTCGTCGTATAGGTCGCTGTGAGGGTTGTACCCGGCTTCAGTTCGTGCACGGTGATTTCTTTGCCGTCAACCACTGCCGTTCTGCTGTCGGGTACGGTGACCTCCCTGAATGCACCGCTGGACATTCGAAGTAGAATGGTGTTTCCTTCAACTTGTACTACCCTTCCGCGTTCCTGCCTGGTGGTTGACCCGTCGAAGCACCCACCGTTCTTGTTGTGGTGGAAGTCTGCGCCGCGGCGGTCACCGCCAGAAGGGCCAAAACGGTCATCTGGCTGGAAAATGCGATTAATCTTCTGCGAGTCTTATCGTTATTCATGTTCTCCTCTTTCATTGCTGATGTTTCTTCTGTCTGGTTCCTGAACTACGCGGTTTACATGGCGGAACTCCCGCCGTGCGACTTCCCGGCTTCAACTTGCTGCTGCAGCGTGGCATGCACGATGAAGCGCTGCGGGGCGTCGCCAATGAAATAGAACGGGTAGCAGGTAACGAGCGTTAACGAGGGTACGCCGCGGCGTCTGCAGGACCTCGACTCGTTCCGGGGTGACGAGTTCCGTGCTGTCCACTGCGTAAAGGCTCTCGACGCCGAGGGTGGAAAGCTGTATCTTGTCTCCTATCGCAACGTCCTTGAGTCCGCGGAAGAAGCCGTCCCGGTGACCCGCGATGCCGATGTTGCTATCGCCGACCTCCCCCGGCCGGGCCGTCCCGGCGATCCATCCGACGCCGCGGTTCAGAACGAGGTCGTCGGTTCCTTCAAATATGGGAACCCGAATCCGCAGCCTGTCGAGACGAAGGACTCCCATCGGCGCGTCTTTCTTGATCAGGAGACTCTCCTTGTATTCGCGAACCCGCTTGGGCGACCACAGGCTTACGTCGACGTCTCGATCGCTGAACGCAAGTGCGGCCGCCGGCGGTTGTGTGTTGTGTCCACTCGCTTTCTGCGACTTCTCGAACTCCTTTACGGCGCGACGAGAAGATACGGAGCGGTAAACAAATGCCGCCGCGACCACGACCAAAAGCGTCAAACCCGCCGTGAGCAACAGGCGCTCTGCGAATCGAGAGACACCATTCTTCATAATTCCCCTGCCTCGGTACCGCGTTATCCTGCAGCAGCATAGAGACTTTGCTCGAGAATGCTGCCCGTTTCCTCGCATAGCGTTGACGCCTGGTGGGTGAGGAGCAGACTCAATATTTTTTCCGCGGCCTGTCCGAACACCGACTCCGGCAGAGGATAGCCGCGCTTGCGCTCTCAGGTGCCGTCTAAGTTATTTATTTTAAACGATTTAATACATCTCCCGATGGCGAAAAGCTGGGGCGCGATGATCTGATCAGGCGACTGGCGGTCTTTGGCAGTTCTGGCGGGGCATGGGAGAGGAGTTAACGGCAGTCGCCGGGGCGTGATTACTCCAGTCCCGGGGCGACACTAAGGCTGCAACTGGGGGTAGAGTTATCAAACGGAAGCTTTGTAAGTTGGGGTTACTTTCTATGCGGTCATACTTATTCTTCAATTTATAAATTCTGGTTTATAAGATTTGGGGCGCCCCACGCCTGATATCGTTCAGACCGACACCGTTTTGTTTTCGCCGGACGGTACCGGGAGCGCAAGGTAACCGGCTGACGCCTGCCGGCCCATTGTTTCGACGTTATGCCACACGGAGCCTCGAGGAATCGCGTGGTTTAGTGCCCCCGTACGCCAATGGGTGCGACGAGGTTCTTTCGATTTGAACGGTACCATGCGTTTTGGGGGATGCGTGCATTACTGCGGAGGTGATTCTTGTAAGTTGCTGACGGGAATTAAGATAGAGGACCAAGATTTATTTTTCGCGGTTGTGAACGGACTCAGGCCGGGTGGCGAACTACCAGCGAATCAGGCCACCAGGATCGTCGACCAGCACGACATCATACTTCTCGATCATCGGCATGAGGACACTTTCCAGTTCGTTTTTCCAAAGCTCACTTTCGTAGAATCTGGCTTTCATCGGCTCGCGTGATGGAAGATCGGGAAAGCCGCGCATAAAGAAAAAAGTGTCGGGATCTTCGACGGAAAGGAACGGCCCCAGTATCTTCATCCCGATCTCCGCATGCGCCGGGACAGATTTCGTCTGGAATATCTCAAGAAACTCGGACCGCTTTCCCGGCTTGAGCTTGTAGGTTCGCATTTCGACAATCATCTGGCACCTCCGGTCGGGATCAAAGGCGCGGTTGGATTTTGAGGCGCATCATGACGACCCAGACGGCCAGAAGCAGCAGAAATGGACTTGCGTTCGCCAGCAGCCGGTACGGCGATGAGGACGCGTCCCGGATTTCGACGTTGACCAGTTTATCGCGCATTGCGGCCAGGGCTTCACGATCGTCCGAGGGCACGACTGTTTTCGCGTGGCTGCCGTTCTTCAAGGTGTAATCGATCTGATCGACGCCGGACCTGGCCGCAACCGCGACTGTCGCTTTCGTGACTTCACCGGCCTCGACACGTTTCAGGAATTCGGAGTAAGTAGTTTTGGGTTGTAACCTGCCATGCCAGATCGTGAATGCGAGCGTCGCGCCGACGATAACCAGGACACTCCAGAAGACAATGCGGTTCGTTTTCGTTGCCATATCACTAACCTTTCCAACTGTGTCCCCTGAACTGATACAACACCGCGCCCAGGACGGCGACTATCATGAGCGGCACCCCGCCATAGCGGAGGGCCAGGACGAAAAACGCGAGAAACAGAGCGGCCACGCCGGCGTCCCGCAGGCGCCGGGCATTTTTTGATATCTGCGCCGGCGGCCAATATCTTTTGCGGGCTGATCCGGTCCAACGGTCCTCTGCGGCAGGCCGGCGCCGGGCAGAAAGAGCATTCTGACGGTCGAAACCAGAAGCGCCGCGATACCCGCTCCGAAAACGGCCGACTTCGCGCGGGACAGCAGCGATCTGGCACAGGCACGCGCTCCGCCAATGCGATCACGACGCGCAGGCGCGAGTCGCGGAAGGGCGAGTGCTTTTCCGGCGGCGACCCATACGTCGTAAAGCAGAAGGATCGGCGATCGCGACGGCGGCGGGGATCGCCGGACGAAGCAATCCCCACTGGTCGTTCGAGCATCGCCCTGTTCACGTACCAGAGGGCGCTCAGGAACGATACGTAGAGAAGAAGCGCCTCCATCAGGAAGAGCTGCGGGTCTGTGGTACGCCGAACGGCGCGAAAGGATCACCATCGGTGTGGTGCTGACAGCTTCCAACAAGTATTGCCAAAGGTTGGAGTACCGTTCGCGCAGATCGCCCAGGACATCCTCGCGGCGTGAGGGCGGAATGAACAGTCCTACGATCCATTCGAGCATTCGCGGTGGAGCGCCGGACATCGTCAGGCCTGTGCTTTCTTACCGGGCGCTCTTTTGCCCCAGATCGCCTCGGTCTCATCCCAGATGCGTTTCGCGGTAACCGCGGATTCCTGCAATGCGCGCTCGCCGAGCGCCTCAAGCTGGTAGCAGCGCTTCGCTCTTCCGCCGCGTTCCCGCGTGGGGTCAGACAACCGGGAGGAAACGAGCCCCTTGTCCTCCATGCGGTCGAGCGTCACATAAATCGCGCCGAGCGAGACAGGTTTCGGCCGGGCGAGTTCCTCCGCCTTCACGTGAATCGAAACGCCGTAGGCGTCGTCGCGAAGGCTCAGGATCGCGGTGAGCACAAGCTGCTCAAACTGGCCAAGAGTGTCGGACCTTGCCATTTGTCCAACATTGTAAGGAAAATTGAAAAGCCTGTCAAGGTCGCCACCGGGCACGAATCGTAATAGAATACGGGGATCATGAGCGCCAGGCTGCGCGTCTGCCTGTTACCGGTTCTCGCGACCTTTATCACACCCCTGGCTGCATTCGGTCAGGAACTGGCATTCACTTCCCGCGCGGACCTGCAGTCGCCGGTTGTAATCGATTCGGTCCTGAGCTCGAAGGAGTTTGGCTTTGATTCGGTCGCTCTTCGTAATGAAGGGCCGGATGCGATCAGTGCTGTTCGCTTTCGGATCGTTTTTCGAACAGAAGCGGGCGACGAGGTCGCCGACGAGCGGCGCGTTGGCGTGAGCATCGATTCACACGACGGCAAAACCGCGCGAATCGGTCTCGGGGATGTTACCGGGCTCAGGCAACTGGCGAGATCGCGGAAGCAGGCGTCGGCACTCGTAATCCTCATCGGTGGAGTCGGTCGAGTTTCGCGATGGCGGCGAGTGGAAGCCGAAGGAGCCGCAGACCGGCATCCCGGTGACTCCCGCGAAAGTGACGCCGCAGGGATTCTATAATCCCCGTAGCCCTTATGACTGGTTTCGACGCTCAACTCGCACAACAGGTCGATGCTTACATCGAATCTCTTTTCGTCCCGGAGGATCCCATTCTCGCGTCCAACATCGCGAATGCCGATGCCTCCGGACTTCCTTCCATTAACGTCTCGCCCAATCTGGGCAAGTTTATGTATCTGATTACCCGCATGTACGGGCGCCCGCAGAGTTCTCGAAATTGGCACGCTGGGCGGCTACAGCACAACCTGGCTGGGCCGCGCTTTGCCGGCGGACGGGCGTCTGATCACGCTCGAATTCAGCCCCGTTCATGCCGAAGTCGCGCGCAGGAATCTCGCGGCGGCCGAGCTCAATGGCCTTGTCGATTTACGGGTCGGAGATGCTGGCGCTTCCCTGCAGGGAATGATCGATAACGGTGAGCCGCCGTTCGACGTGATTTTCATCGATGCCGATAAGCCGGGTTATGTGAAGTACCTCGATCTCTGCATGCGGCTCTCGCGACCCGGTACGGTGATTCTGGCGGATAATGTCATCCGCAATGGCGGCGTGATGGAGGAGAATCCGCAGGACTCGAGTGCGAGCGGGGCGAAGGCGTACAACGAGGCGATCGCCGCGAATCCGCGTCTGGAATCGATCGCGCTGCCGATCTTCAGGGATCAGCTCGACGGTATCGCGATCTCACTTGTGAAGTGAATTCAACGGAGCCGCTTCAGCGCGGCTTTGGCTGCGTGATACCCGCACATTCCATGTACGCCCCCTCCTGGAGGCGTAGAAGCAGAACAGAGAAACAGACCCGAAGAGGGTGTGCGGTACGGGCTGGCAGCGGGGCGAAGAAGCAATTGCGCAAGGTTGTTCGCGCCGCCGTTGATATCGCCGCCGATCAGGTTCGCGTTGTGCGTTTCCATTTCCGCCGGCGACATCTTGTGCCGGGCGAGTATGGTTTCCCCGAAGCCTGGGGCGAAACGCTCGATCTGGGCTTCGATGCGGGCGGTCATAACTTCTGTTGAGCCACTTGGCACGTGGCAATAAGCCCATGCGGTATGTTTTCCGGCGGGTGCGCGGGAACTGTCGAAGAGACTCGGCTGTGCGAGAAGAACGAATGGGCGGCTGCTTGATGCCCCAAACCAGGCCGCGCGTTCTGACGCCGCGATTTCGTCGAAGGTGCCCCCGATATGCACCGTGCCAGCTCGTGCGCAGTCAGGGTTCCGCCAGGGAATCGGCGAGTTTAACGCCCAGTCGAGCTTGAACACTCCGGGCCCGTAACGGTAGCGTTCAAGAGTGCGGCAATACCAGTCGGGCAGACGATCTGCGCCGATTCGTAATAGTTGCCGGGGCGAAACATCGCAGAGGACGAGCGATTTCGCCGGCAGATCGCGAAGTGAACGCACTTCATGGTTGGGAAGAACATCGCCGCCCAGCGATTTGAGGTAAGAAACAAGCGCATCGGCGATGCGCTGGGATCCGCCGCGCGGAATGGGCCAGCCGGCCGCATGCGCCGAAAGCGCCAAAACCCAGCCGAATGCGGCGGAACCAGCCTTTTCCAGAGGAAGGACCGAGTGCGCGGCCATCCCGGCGAAGAGCGCGCGGGCGCGATCGCCGCGGAATAACGTGCGGGCGACGCGCTCGGCAGACCACGGCGCGAGCATGCCGAATCGCGCCAGAACCAGCGGGTGAGCCGGAAGGTGCGGAGGCGCGAGGATGTCCTCCAGAAGTTCTTTCCAGTGCGCTGCGAGGGGGTTCATCACGCGCTCGTAAGTTTCGGAATCTCGCCCCAGCCGGGCCGCTGTGGCTCTTACGGAAATCTCAGCGGCAACCGCCTCACCGCAGTCGAGCGGATGAGCAGCAGGGATTGGCGGCTGAATCCATTCGAGGCCATGTTCGGCGAGCGGCATCGACGCAAATGCCGGCGAAGAGACGGCCAGGGGATGAACGGCGGAGCAGATATCGTGAGTGAAGCCCGGCTGAGTCAGAGGCGCGGACCGGGTGCCGCCGCCGATGGTCGGCTGGGCCTCGAGCACGGTGACCTTAAGGCCGGCGCGCGCCAGCGTAATGGCTGCTGTCAGGCCGTTCGGCCCGGAACCTGCGACGAATGCTTCCCTGGCGTTCATCGCATCCAGCTCTGTTCACGCAGGACGCGCTGGAACGACGGGTTATCGAGCGATACCCTCGGGAACCAGGGACCCGTGAGCGTGCGCGTCCACCATTGTCCCGTCCGGCGATGGATGTCCGGCGTCGCGAAATGGTACTCGTAGAGCTCGGCGCGCACGTATTTCGGCGGCTCATTGGGAAAGGGATTCGATTTAAGCAGGCTCAACACGGGCTTGTCGTTTTGGAGCAATTTAGCCATGAAATTCACGAACCAGGGCTGGTCTTCATAAGTCGACATTGCCGCGAACCACATCAGCCAGTCGAGCCGCAAGTGATACGGGGCGATCTGCGGCGGCATACGCGTCACATCGTTGGGCTTGCCCCTGAATTCGTACTCTTTCCACTGTGTGGCAGGCGTGACGATCCTATCGGACGTTCCTTCCACCACCACCTCGTAACGCTTCTGGGTAATACTGCCGAAAGCGCCATATGTGCCGGCCAGATGAAATGGATTGTAACTGGCGTTCATTGCCTGATTTGGCGAAAGCATGTTGCGAACCGGTTGAACGCTGAGAAGGGCGATCAGGATTGCGATGGCGCTCGCGAACGCCTTGTGTATTCGTGAGGGCGGAGCCAGTGCCTGGCTGGCAGCGGCGAAGTACCGTCCGTCGATAGCCGGGATCGCGAGAACCATGGTCAGGAAGTTCAGCCATGAGAGATTGCCGCTGGCGAAGATCATCCCCTGGAACACGATGGTCAGGACGCCGGCAATCGATGCGACCGGCTGCGGCAGGAAGTAGAAGAACGGGACGATCAGCTCGGAGAAGTGATTGAACGCAACGCCGGCCTTGTGAGTCCACTCGGGCGCGGCGTGAAAATACCAGCTCAGCGGATTCGGCATCGGCTGAGTTTCGTAGTGATAGTCGAGACAGGTCAGATCGCGCCAGCAGGGATCGCCGCGAAGTTTGATCAGCCCCGCCCCGAACATGATGCGAAATTCGAGCCAGCGGAGAAGATAGATCATCACGACCGGCGGCCGGGTGGAACGCGCTCCGAGAAACATCGCGAAGAAACCGGCTTCGAGAAGAATGTCTTCCCAGCCGAAACCGTAGAAGGTCTGTCCGACGTTGACGAAGGAGAGGTACAAAACCCACATCCCGAGCCAGAGGAGCGCGTTGACCCACCATGCATAACGATCCGCGAGCCCCGCTATAACGGCCAGGGAGAGCGCGATCCCCAGCCATGCGGCTGCCGCGAACGCCCAATCCCTGGGCGCGAAGAAGAACAGGCTGGGACTCTGGCGGAAAGGAATCTGGCGGACGAAGATCGGGACCGGAAGCAGCCCATGCTCGCCCAGCAAAGGGCGAAACTGATTCAGGGCACAGAGGAATGCAACCATGAAGACAATGCCGAGAGCGCGCTGGAACATGCGCCTTGTGGGCCCGTAATCGCCCGCCTCCCAGGTCATCTATGCTGCACTTTACCGCGGTCGCCGGTTGCGTGTTCTACTGGAACGAATTCCCGATCCCGTGAAACTGAAACGCGAACTTGGTCTCCGCGACCTCACGCTGTTCGTGATTGCCTGTATCGTCGGAACACGCTGGGTCGCTTCGGCCGCGCATGCAGGTTCAGGTTCGATCCTGCTCTGGCTTCTTGCGGCGCTCTTCTTTGCCATTCCGCTTGCCGTCGCGACCGCTGCGCTTACCGTGAGACACCCGGACGCCGGCGGACTCTACGTATGGACTCGCCATGACTTCGGACCGTGGCACGGCTTTCTCGCCTTCTGGGTCTATTGGATGGGCATCGCGATCTGGTTTCCGAGCGCCGCCATGTTCTACATGAGCATTGCCTTTTCGGCGCTTGGTCCGGATTACGAGCATCTCGCCACCAGCCGGGCTTATCTCCTGATCGCGTCATTGGCAGCGATCTGGATCGCGCTGGGCACGAATCTCGTCGGCGTGAAGATCGGCAAATGGACGGAGAACCTTGGTGCGTCCGCTTCCTGGGTGCTGGGCGCGCTCCTGGTCATCGTGGCGTCGCTGGTGTGGAGGAAGCGGGGCCTGGCCGCGCCCTTCCATTTACTGCCGGGCCACGATTGGGGCACGGTGAATTTTCTCGCGACCATCGCCTATGCGATGACGGGTCTCGAAATGGCCGGCCTGATGGGCGCCGAAATTCGCGACCCGGAACGCGACCTGCGGCGCGCCGCCTGGATCTCCTCGGTCTTCGTCACTGTCTTTTACGCCGGAACGACGGTGGCGCTGCTTGTCTTATTGCGGCCGGAAAACATCAGCGAACTCAATGGCCTCGCCGAGGCGGGCGCCGAAGCGGGACGGGTGCTCGGCGTGGCGTGGTTCCCTCCGGTCATCGCGGTGCTGGTAATGGCGACCGCCATCGGCCAGTTCGGAGGATTCGGCGCGTCTGTTTCACGTATGCCATACGCCGCCGGAGTGGATCATCTGCTGCCGGCGGCTTTCGCGAAAATCCATCCGCGCTGGGCCACGCCGTATATTTCGATCCTGATCTTTGGCGCACTCGCGTCCGTCCTGTTGATCGCTCTCCAGTTCGGGGATACGATTCGCGGCGCCTATCAGACGCTCGTTTCGCTGATGGTGATCGCCGGTTTTCTACCTTATCTCTACATGTTCGGAAGCGCGTGGAAGATCGGAAAAAGGTTGAGCGCCCTCTCCGGCTGGACCGTCACCGTGCTAGCGATCCTCTGTTCGATCGTTCCCACCGAGGAGATTCACAATGTCTGGCTGTTCGAATTCAAGCTGGCTGCCGGAACATTCGCGGTGATTCTTTCAGCGTGGCTGGTTTATCGGCGCGCCGCGGCGATAGAATCTCGTTGAATCCGGGAGGTTCGTTTATGCGCTTCAGGTTCGTCGCAATCGGCACAGTCCTCTGTGCGGCCGCCGGCCTCTTCGTTGGCTATTTCGTTCCACGCGCCCATGCGTCCACAGGACCCGTTCCGCTCAACTGCGATCGGGCATGTCTTGAGAACCTGATCGACCAGTACCTCGCCGCACTGGTGGCACACGACCCGAAGCGGCTGGCTCTCTCCGCGGACGTGAAGTATTCGGAGAACGATCAGTTAATGGACGTGGGCGACGGCTTCTGGAAGACCGCCGAGAGCGTGGGAAATTACAAGCACATCTTCGCCGATCCCGAGTTCGGGCAGGTGGCGTTCATGGGGACGATGCATGAGGCCGGAGCGGCGCTCCTGATGAGCCTGCGGCTGCGCGTCGAGCTCGGCCGCATTACGGAAATCGAGAGCATTTATTACCGGACGGGCGGCGGCGGACCGTCCGGCATCCCGACACTTGACGCACCGGGCTACAAGCCGGAAGATATGTGGTTCAAATCGATTCCACCGGCGCAAAGGATGAGCCGTCAGGAGCTGATCGCCGTCGCCGACAGCTACTTCAGTGGCCTGCAGAAAAACGACGGAAAAGGTGTCAACGGCACGGGCACCTACAATTTCACGAACGACTGCGACCGCATCGAGAACGGCGCGCATACCACCAATGTGCCGCGTCCCCCGAACGAACCCAAAGACGCAATCAACGGCTTCGCGCTGGATTGCATGTCACAGTTCAAGTTGGGCTATTACTTCGTCGTCCAGAACATTCACCACCGGAGGTATCCCCTCGTCGACCGGGAGCGGGGGGTGGTGTGGTCGCACGCAGTAATCGATCAGGGGACGGTGAATCAGGGCGTACTTTCGGACGGCCGCAAGTATGCTTTCAAAGGCTTCAACCGGCCTTCGAGCATTCTCATTACTGAGGCGTTCCTGATCGAGAACGGAAAAATCCGGCGCGTGGAGATGATCGGGCCGTCGGTGCCCTACCATTTGAACTCGGCGTGGCCTGGAAGTCTCAGCGGGCAATAGCGGTAAACTGTCGGGCGAGGTGTATCGCTATTCTATGACTTCGAAATGGGTTCGTTTTTTCGCAACTTCTGCCGGGCTTATCGCCGTTGCTGCCGCCATACCTTTGACAGCTCAGGACAACGATCCCGACCGCGCCGTCAAGGGGGGACAGTTCCCCGCCGGATGGAATGTCCGGCCGGATCGAGGCACGCCGGATCAGATCAAATTTGACATCACCGGCGGCGTGTATCACTTCGCCATGGGATCCGCCGGGACCTTTTATCGCAGCGACTGGACGAAGTCCGGCAACTACAAGTTTTCGGCTCGCCTGACCCAAAAGGCAGCGCCATCGCATCCGATTTCTTACGGACTGATGATCGGCGGAAGCGACCTCGCCGGCCCGAAGCAGACCTACTCATACTTCCTTGTGAGAAACCAGGGTGAATACTTCGTCGCCAATCGCGAGGGAGATCAGAGGCCCACGACCATCGTGTCCTGGACCGCGAATCCGGCAATCGTCAAACAGGGCGCCGATGGCCGGCAGACCAATACCCTGGCTGTCGAAACGCAGGGTGACAACGTGATCTTCTCTGTTAACGGCAAGGAGATGACGCGCCTGCCCAAGAGCAAACTCCACACGGATGGGCTGTATGGTTTCCGCATCGGCCACAACCTGGATGTGGATGTCGATCAGATCATGCGCTGATGCCGGGATACGAGAACCAGCTGACGGAGATCGTCGCTGAGTTGAACCGAGCCGTTCCGGGCGGCGCGCGCGACTCCCGGCCGAATGTTGCTGAAAATCTCGCCTCACTCGACGGCGTGCTCGCGCACGCGGTGCGCCTCGGCGCGTCCGATCTGCTGCTGATCGCCGATGTCCCGGTGACCATGCGGATCGCGGGAGCACTTTCGCACTCTTCGGGTCCGCCGCTTACGGCCGAAGGCACCCGCAACCTGCTGCTTCCCCTGATTACGCCCGGTCAGAGCCAGGAACTACAGCGCCACAAGTCCGTCGATCTGTGCTTCAGCCGTGAGGGCATCGGCCGCTTTCGCGCGAATGTGCATTATCAGCGAGGCACTCTCGCGGGGAGCGTCCGGCTTCTACCCGAGAAGGTTCCCACTCTCGAATCCCTGCATTTGCCCCTCGCGCTGCGCCGTCTTGCCGAGGCCCGGCAGGGGCTTGTGCTCGTGACCGGGCCTACCGGTTGCGGCAAGAGTTCAACCCTCGCCGCTCTCGTGGATCTGATCAACACCCACCGCCACGATCATGTCGTGACGATCGAGGACCCTGTCGAGTTTGTCCATTCCAACCGGAAGTCAATCATCGAACAGATCGAAGTGGGGCAGGATGCGCCGGACTTCGCGGGTTCGCTCCGCAGCATTCTGAGACAGAATCCGGACGTCATTCTGGTGGGCGAAATGCGCGATCCGGAAACTATGGCTACCGTCCTTACGGCCGCCGAAACCGGTCATCTCGTTTTTTCCACCTTGCACACCAATGACACGTCGCAAGCCGTCTCCCGCATCCTCGATTCTTTCCCGTCCGGCAACCAACCGCAGATTCGCCAGCAGTTATCGCTCGCGTTATTAGCGGTGGTGGCGCAGCAGCTTGTCCCCTCGGCGGCCAATGGCGGGCGCTACCCGGTAGTCGAGATCCTGATGGCGACCAGCGGCGTGCGCAGCCTGATCCGCAAGGGCGACGATCACCAGATCTACTCCGCGATTTCCACCGGACGGAACGAGGGCATGGTCTCGATGGAGCAGTCGCTGGCCGAGATGGTGAGAACCGGCCGTATCAATCGCGAAACAGCCATGGCGCATTGCTTCCGCCCGGAAGACCTTGTGCGTTATCTGCAGGGCTGATTTTCGCCTATACTTCGATCATGCGACGGCGGTCGTTCCTTTTTGTGGCGGCCGCGGCGGCATTTCCTGCCCGGAAGTCTTTCGGTCAGACCTCGCTCGGAACTCTGGTCTGGGCACAAGCTGACGGACTCTGGATTCGCGAATTACCCGATGGGCCTTCGAAGAAAATCGCTTCAGGCGGGGAATTGCGTTCGCCTCGGTTTTCGCCTTCGGGAGAATGGATTTCCTATCGGGACGGAAGCGGCAAGCCCTCCGTTGTTCATGCGGACGGCGGTCACGGCGCGGATCTGCAAGGTGAAACGTGTGTCTGGCTTCCGCGGGAAGACCGGTTGGCGGTCGTGCGCGGACGGGAGGTGGCCGTTTTGAGTGCTTCGAATGGCTGGGCGGCTCCGCTCAACATTTGGAACAACTCTGGTTCGCCTGTCGCCAGCCCCGACGGACAACGCTTCGTTTCAGTTCGGGTTCACGAGAGGCCGAAAGATCCCAACGGTCTGTATCAGGCGACTGCAGAGTTTTATGCGGCGTCGTTCGCCGCGCCCGGTAATGCGCAAGTCCTGCTTTCCAACGAGGGAGACATCGCGCCTTACGGCTGGACGCGGGACGGCAAATCGATCATCTATTGGCGCGCGGAGGTGTGGTCTGCGTCGCTCTGGGCGGATGGAATCGATCTCTACTCAATTTCGCTGTCGGGCGGCTCCGAACGCAAATTGGGAGTTGCAGCGCTGCATCATCAAGACCTGCTCGATTTCGCTCCCGAATCGGCGGGCAACCGGCTAGCGGTGACAAACAGCAAAGGCGGTCGCCAAACCTGGAGCGGTCAGGGTGTGACCGTCGTCGATCTGGACTCCGGCGCCTCCCGCGATTTGACCTCGCCCGATGTCGCGGCACTTTGTCCCGCATGGTCGCCCGACAGCCGCGGCATCGCGTGTTTCGCGGCTCCGGACGCCAACGCTGCCCGGAAGAAGGCCATCACAGGCGTCAATATGCGGGTTACACGCCCGGACGGCACGACGACAACACGGGTGGTCGGCCCCGCCGACCGCATCAACGGCGTTGGCGGCGGCGAAGAGGCCCACGCCTACATTCAACAACGCAAGATCTGGATTCTCGATCCGTCGGGCGCGAATCCCCCGCGCCAGCTGACCGGCGACCCGAAGTATCGCGACGAAGCACCGCTCTGGTCGGCCGACGGCGGCAACCTGTTGTTCGGTCGCATGGACCACGATGGTAACGCCTCTCTCTGGCTGATGGAAAGCAGCGGCGCGAACCTGAAACAGATCTGTCCGCTGAAAATCTACGACGGCCTCCGGGACAAGGACAGCTGGTTCGGATTCTACGGTTACACGGACTGGAGAAGCGCTTTTGACTGGCGGCGCATCTAAGTTAACTTAAGAGGCAATATGTCAATCCGAGCAGTCAAAAAACTCACCGAATCCAAACCCACCCTCGAAGGCGCAGGCGTGCATCTCCGGCGCGCATTCGGCTTCGGCAATACGACCGATTTCGACCCTTTCCTCCTCCTGGATGACTTCCGCAACGATATTCCCAAGGAGTATCTGGCGGGCTTCCCGTGGCATCCCCATCGCGGGATCGAGACGATTACTTACGTCCTCGCCGGGACAGTGGAACACGGCGATAGCATGGGCAATCGCGGTGCAATCGCGGCGGGCGATGTTCAATGGATGACCGCAGGCAGCGGCATCATCCATCAGGAGATGCCGAAGGGGGATCCCGAAGGACGCATGCACGGCTTTCAGCTCTGGGCGAACCTGCCCTCATCGCTCAAGATGACGGCCCCCCGCTATCAGGAAGTGAAGGCCCTCGACATTCCCCAGATCACGGATGACGACGGCACCAACGTCCGCATTGTTTGTGGAAGTTTTTGGGGAAAGAAAGGGCCGGTCGACGGCATCGCGGCCGACCCCATTTACCTCGACATTTCCGTGCCGCCCGGACAGAAGAAAACGCTTTCGGTGGAGACGACGCGCCACGCGTTCGCGTACGTTTTCGCGGGGGCGGGCAAGTTCGGCAACGCTTCGGGACCGCTTCCCGTGCGTACCGACGTGGTCGGCTCGAATCAGGCGCCCGCGCTCGAAGCGGGCAATCGTTCGCTTGTGGTCTTTGATCGCGGCGACGAGGTGACCGTGCAGGCCGGTCCGGAAGGCATTCGTTTTCTTCTGGTTTCGGGAAAGCCGCTGGAAGAACCCGTGGCGTGGCACGGCCCGATCGTCATGAATACGCAAGCCGAACTGCGGCAAGCGTTCAGCGAGCTCGAAAAGGGCACATTCCTGAAGGGCTAAGAGATCACGCCGGTCATTCCCGGCACTCGAAGTTCTTCGCATCCTGCGGGTCGCCTTCGCCCTTGTAATACGCGTACTTTGGATATGCGCACAACGGGCGACTGCGCCCGGGGAAAGCCTTGCCGGTAGCGACTACGGAATCCGGAGCAGTGCCCTTCTCGACCCAATTAACCGCGGCAGTCAGCAGATCGAAATTGTCGAGCGCGAACTCGCCGCCCCGGCAGTGATACATGCCCGGCACGAGGTAAATGCGACTCCAGTTTTGCACCTTGTCCGCGCCGCCATTGGCTTTGGCCATCCGCTGGTAATAATCGAGGGTGTCCATGGCCGAGAAGGCCTGATCGCTCATTCCGTGATAGAACAGCAGCTTGCCGCCGTGCGCCGAGAAGGTGTTGAGGTTCGTCCAGGTGGTATCGGTCAGCGCCTCGAGGGGATCTCCCAATAGCGCGAACAGTCGCTGATCGACGTCAATGCTCATGGGTGGCGCCGGAGCGCCTGCTGCGGGTGGTTTCGGACTCGGCAGCAGATTCGCGATGCCTGCGTCATAGCCGTTCATGGGATAAACGAGATCGCCTCTGGAATTGTGCGGCCCGGCGAACGCTTTCTTGATCGCTGCCGTCTGCTGCGACGTCAGGCAGGAGTCATTCTTGCTTCCCTTGCACGCCAGAACATCCGGATCGAACTTGCAGGCGCGAGTATTGAAAACCATTCCGTCTTTCAATCCATCTTTGGCGTCGCAGGCGTTCAGGATTCCGTTCACGATCAATTTGATGTCGCTTTCGGAAAATACCTTATTCGGTTGCGCCCTTCCGGAATCGTCCTTTGGCGCAATCTGATTGAACGCAACCGATGACCAGGTGTTTCCAATCCGTGAAAAGCCCGTGCGGATGGCCGGGTCTCCGGAGATGACGCCGTCGAACTCAGTGGGATAACGCTGCGTCGTCAGCATGGCTTCCCGCCCGCCCGTTGAGCAGCCCGCAAAGTAGGAATATCGCGCCGATTGCCCGTAATAGTGGGCGATGATCTGTTTGGCGAGTTCCGCCACGCGCCCGATCGCGACCTGCGCAAAATCGATACTGGCCTGTTGATCTGCGTCATAGGTTCTGTCGAACGTGGAGCCCTTGTGGCCCGTATCGGTGGAGACAACGGCAAATCCGCGCGCCAGTCCCGGGTTGTCCCCGGCGGCTGCGGCGCCTACCGGCGGCCGCACGCTCCCGTTGTAGCCGCCCCCGCCCTGGAACAGGAAGCGGTTATTCCAGGTATCGGGCAGCGCGAGGGAGAAGCCAATCCCATAAGTTTTGCCGTCCGCGCCTTTACGCTCGTTGATCATGCCGTCGGCCTGGCAGTGCGACGGGATGGTGGCCGATGTGGCCGATGTTTCGGCGGTGGAAGCCCGAGCGGCGGAGGACGCGGGGATTGTTACCGCTTTGGTGATCACCATCGGCACACCGGGGATCCTGAATCCGGTGAGATCCGCGCATTTGGTTGACGTTTGTGCGCAGGCAATTGGGGCGAGCATGAAGGCTAACCAGCAACTTCGCATCATTTGATTTCCCTCCAGCGAGTATGTTCTTCCCGCGAGCGGATTATATCGCGGTTCCGGAAGAACCTTCATCTCTTCAATGGCGGAAGCAGCGCCTCGCGTCCCGGCGGCAGATGCTGATCGACTGCGTTCAGCATGAAACCCACCCGGAAATAATCGCCCATGATCATCATGAGCTGTACTGTCCGCTGATGCCCGAACTGGCTGACCATCTTTTCCCAGAGTTCGTTGCTGACCTTATGTTCACGAAACAGCGTGCGCCCGAAAGTGATCAGCGTCGCATCCTTTTCGGATAACCCCGCCGTATCCCTGTTGTACTTGACGACGTCAATGACATTTTGCTCCAGACCTTGCCGCCGCCCCGCGGGCTCGTGCGCAGACCATTCGTACTGCTGGTCGATTTCCCTTGCCATGATCAGCACTGCGAGCTGAAAGTACCGGGGACCAACCGGGCTCTTCTCACCGGATGGGACGCCGAGATCGATCTCCCTCGGACTGTACATGGTGATGTGTGTGGGACCAGGCACCGGTGCTACATCTTTCCTCTCGGCCAGCAGACGCTTCCCTGCGTCGTCCAGATCTTCCGCCGTCACTGGCGGCAGCCTCGAGAGCGTTACCGGATGTATTTCCCGGGGAAGCGAGCTCTGGTTCTGAGAGATCACCGGAAGCGCAATCAGCAACAAGGCACCCGATCGAATCAACTTCATAGCGTCACCTTCTCCTGTCGGCCACAGCCTCATCCGCACACGTCGTAAACAACGATACCAGGAAATCGAGACCTGTGAAGGCCCCGGCGCGGAGCCATACCGAACGCGCGAAGTGGTTAATTACTTGCTTCTCTCCAGGGCATGGGCAAGCAATTTTTCCTCTTCGTGCCGTTGATCGCGTTTGGGCTCGCGGCCGCCGGGTGCAGCCGCGGAGGGCGATCGCAGGACTATGACCAGCAAACGTATTCTTCAAAACAACCGCCGCCGGGATCCGGTCAGACTGGCCCAGGCGACACGAAGCACGTAAACGCCGTCAATGGACCGAAAGACAGTACGTATTAACGCCGCTACGCTTCGTTCTGCATCAGATAATCCCGGACCGCGCCCGGTTGGCTGTAGTCGTATGGTCCGCGAACAACCGGACCCTGCAAGCTCAGACCACTCGAGACTGGTCGCTTGCCACGGATTTTTCGGAGCAATCGCGCCGCGGCGCATGCTCCGAAACAGGTTCCAGAGAAAAATCACCTGCGCGGCGGCTAGCCCGAACGCCGAGAAGGTGATCCAGCGCTGCAGCGGCATTACCTGCGCGAGAAAGTCGAACGTCGTGAAGTCCGCATAGCGGCGCGGGTTTCCCGCGAAGCCCGCAAAATGCATCGGCAGGAAGGTCGCGTAGGCGCCGATGAACGTCAGGTAGAAGTGAAGCTTCCCCAGCCGCTCGTTCATCATGCGGCCGAACAGTCAGCGGAAACCAGTAGAACGTCGCCGCGAAAATTCCGAAGAGCGCGGCGACCCCCATGATCAGGTGAAAGTGCGCAACCACGAAGTAGGTGTCGTGAAAATAGGCGTCGATCTGCGGCTGTCCCAGGAACAATCCTGATAATCCGCCGGTCACGAAGATCGACACGAAGCCGAGCGCAAAAAGCATCGGTGTGGTGAGCCGAGCGATCCGTTCCATGCGGTCGCGATCCAGTTAAATGTTTTGACTGCCGAAGGCACGCCGATCACCATCGTCAGCAACGAAAAAGCGATCGCCGAGTACGGGTTGAGCCCGCTGATGAACATGTGGTGCCCCCACACCAGGAGCCCGAGAAAGGCGATCGAGATGGAGGCCCAAACCATGGCGCGATAGCCGAACAGCGGCTTGCGTGAGAAGTTCGAGATCAGATGCGACACGATGCCCATGCCCGGCAGGATCGCGATGTAAACCTCGGGATGTCCGAAAAACCAGAAGAGGTGCTGCCAGAGCAGCGGTGACCCGCCTCCGTGCTTGATGCGCCTCGTCTGCTACCAACAGCCCGGCCGGCACGAAGAAGCTGGTGCCCGCGAGACGGTCGAGCAGGATCAGAAACACCGCGGCAAGAAGCACCGAAAATGCGAGCAGACTCAGAATCGCCGAGAGAAACCAGTTCCAGCCGGCACGGGCATGCGCATGAGCGTCATGCCGGGACCGCGCTCGTCGATCACAGTGGCAATCATATTGATCGAGCTCAGCAGCGACCCCATGCAGAAAAGCGCGATGCTGAAGAACCACAGCGTCTGGCCGAGCCCTTCGCCGGGACCCGAAATCGCGCCGACGGCGCTTAGCGGAGGATAGGCCGTCCAGCCCGAAAGCGGTCCGCCGCCCACCGCGAGAAACGAAGCGATGAGGACGACGAACGACAGCGCGCTGATCCAGAACGAAGCGCGATTCAGGCGCGGAAAAGCCATTCCGCGCGCGCCGAGTTGGTCCGGCAGCACGAGATTTCCGAAAGCGTTCAACGGCGCGAGGGTGAGTACGAAGAACACCATGATCGTGCCGTGCAGCGTCAGAAGAGACAGGTAAAACTCTGGCGGCATGACGTCGCCGCCCGCCACCTGTGCCATCGGATAGATCAGATGGAAGCGCATGATGAGCGAGAGCACTGTCCCAACCAGAACGGCAAACAAGGAAAGGAAGAAGTACTGGCGCGCGATCACCCTGTGGTCCACGCTGAAAATGCGGGACCCGAGACTCCGCTTTATCGCGGTTGGCGTTTCCATTGGTCGTATTCGGCAGGCGGCATGACGATCAGAACGCTGCGCATCTGGCTGTGGCCCAGGCCGCATAGCTGCGCGCAGGCGATTTCGTAAGTACCCGGCTGTTCCACATGTAACTCAAGCGGGATCTCCATCCCGGGAACGATGTCCTGCTTGGTGCGGAGCTCGCGCACAAAAAAGTCATGGATCACATCGCGGGAGTGTAGCCGCAACAGCACGTCCCGTCCCGCCGGGACACGCAGGCTGGCGGTGACAACGTCATCCTTTCCGTCGGGATCTTTCGGATCGATACCGACCGGATTGCCGCCGGCGTCGCTGATGAACTTAATGCCGGTACGGCCGAAAACCCCGTCGGGTCCCGGATAGCGAAAGCTCCACGCGAACTGATGGGCGTGGACTTCAATGACCTCTTCACCGGCCGACCGCGTCGCGATTCTGGCCCAGCTCCGGGATCCCGCGAAGGACATTGCGATGAAGAGCGCAGTCGTGGCAAGAGTCCAGATCCATTCCAGGCCGCGATGGCCGTTTGTGCCTGTTGCAATCGCCCGCTTTCGACCGCGCAGGATCGTCCATGCGAGCAGAAGCTGCGCCGCAACGAAGATGATCCCGGTGATCCAGAGAGTCCAGGTAAACTGGCGGTCCCAGGCGAGCGCTTCGCTGGTAATCGCAAGGGGAAACCACAGTGGTTTAAAAGCGAAAAGGGCGCAACCGGCCAGGGTGAGAAGAAGCAAAATCAGGCCGAGTAGCATGAATATCGCGTGAGAAAATTCCAGTATAGACTCAGGTATGAAGTTTGCCGTCTGCTTTGCGAGTTTGCTTCTGGCGTCGCTGGCGTGGGCCGACGCAATATCCGATCGCACAGCCGGTATCCAGTCTGTTTACCGCGGATATGGCGGACGACACGGCGCCGCTCGTCCGACTCGTAAGCCGGAACAGTTTTGCGCGCAGCGAACGCGCAGCCGGTTGCCGTCTTCGCTCAACAATGGCCCTAACCTGACAGGGGTGCTGACAGACGCTCATTGGTTGTCGCTCCCTCCGGTCGCGGGTCGGCAGTTTTCTGCAAACATACGGAGTGGCCCGCGCGCGTAAACTGAAGACAATGATCGTCAGGATCTCTCTGGTCCTTTTGATTGCCGCCGCGGCGGCCGCTCAAACGGTGTGCCCGCCCACGCCGCAGTTTACTCCGTGCGATCTCGTCTTTGACATTCCATCCGCCCGAGGCGATCAGCCGCTCGATCTGAAGGGCGAATTTCGCTCCCCGGATCAGCAGACCGGTTTGGCGAACGCATTCTGGGACGGAGGTTCCCGCTGGATCATTCGTTATGCGCCGGCCGAATCGGGCACCTACGCCTGGCGCCTGATGAGCGGCCTCGCGAACTTCAACGGCAAGACAGGGCAATTCACCGCTACGGCGGCTCCCGATCAGGCCGAGAAGCCCGGCTGGCTCCGGGCCGCCAATGTTCACCATTTCGCCTTTGTGGACGAGACCAATTCGAACATTCGGAAACCTCATCTCTGGACTGGTGCGGTAGTTCCCGGTTTTTCTTCGATGAGCCTCGATCAGTGGAAATCACTTGTAGATACGCGCGCCGGTCAGCACTTCAACCACATCGGGATCACGCTGGTAGATGATGCCACCGCCTCCAATTTTCAGTCGCCCGAATTCTTCCGCGCCGCCGAAGCCAAACTCGGTTATGCCAATCAGCACGGCATCATCGTCGATATCGCTTTCTTCGGCTCCGGCGGACTTCTGACCCGGCTGCTGCCCAACCGGGAGAATCGTCAGAAATGGTTCACCTATGCGCTCTCCCGCCTGGCCGCGTTCGATGTGACCTGGCAGGGGATCGAAGGCTGGGAAACCTATGAGAACGGCCGCGAGTTACTCAAGGAAGTCGCCGACCTCACGGCTCTCGACCCCTATAAACACCCGCGATCAAGCCGCACGGATCTCACCTCCGGGCCGCTCATAGATGACGGCTGGCTGCGATACCGTTCCTACCAAACCGCGAATGATGCCGTCAGCGCCATCGAACAGCAGGTTTATCAATACCCGGCAGTAAACAATTTCGGCGCTGGCGCTACTGATGCCGATACGTTCCGCCATCGTTTGTGGAACACCACAATGAACGGCCAGTATCCCGCTACGATTATTCCCAATGAACAGGCCGCGAACGAAGTCAAAATCTGGTCCGAGTTCATGCGCGACACGCGGCACTGGGAACTGGAGCCATTCTTCGACGTCCAGAACGGCCGCGGCTTGTCGCTCGAAGGCGTTGAGTACATCATCTACGTCGAAAAGCCGGGGCCGGTGACCGTTAATCTCCAAAAGCGCAGTTACGACGCCCGCTGGCTCGATCCTGCAACCGGACAGTCCGTGAAGATCAAGGACATCAAGACGGAAGTGTTCACAGCCGAGCCGCCCGATAAAACGCATGACTGGGTGTTGCAGATCTCGCGCGAAGGGCAGAAAGCCTCGATGCTGAAGAGCTACCGTTTCGATTCACGCGAAGGCGGAATTGTCTTGCAGGAGGTCGAAGGAAATCCGGAGAAAGTTCCCTTCGATGTGGTCGAACCGTCCGGCGATACGATTTCGCTCAGCAAACCGCCGCAGTTTTCGACTAAGCTGAAACGCGAAACAAAGGCGCTGCAGCACATGATGTTCGAGTGGACGGGCGAGGTTACGGTGGACAACAGAAGCTATCGCGTGATCGGAACGGGAGCGGATGGAACTTTTCAGATACCGGCGAATATTGCGCGCGAGTATCCGGCGGCTCTTCACGTGAAGATTCTTGCGATGAATGCGCTCGGCAAGGTTTACGTGCTCGATCGCAATTACGCTTTAACCAAATAAGATCCTGACAAAGTAAAACGACAACTCGAATATGTTAACCCTCGCGGTCGATACGACGGCGGAATCCGGCAGTATCGCGCTCGCCGATGAAAATGGCGTCAGGGAAGAGGTGCTGATCCACGCCCCACAGGGCTTCAGCCGGGTCCTGTTCGGCGAGATTGAAGTGCTGCTGGCGCGCCAGCGTGTCAGTCTGAGCGATATCGAGCTTTTTGCCGGAGCTTCCGGCCCCGGATCGTTTACGGGAGTTCGCGTGGGTCTCTCCGCGATCAAAGGCCTCGCCGAGGTTCTCGGGAAACGGGTCGTAGCCGTTTCGAATCTCGAAGCGCTCGCTGAGTTTGGAACAACCGGCATGCGCGCGACGGTTATCGATGCGCACCGCGGCGAAGTATATGCGGCCCTTTATGACGGAGCTGGGAACGCCATCATCCCCGAAACCGTTCTATCCCTGGAGAGGTTCGCGCATCTGCTGGGTGGCCGGGAAGTTGAATGGATCAAGGTCCCGCGCGCGCTTGCCGGCGCGGTCGCCGCGATCGCCATCCGGGAAGCAATGAAAGGCCGCTCGCAGGACCCCGCCGCAATTGAGGCAAATTACGTGCGCCGCTCCGACGCCGAACTACTCTGGAAAGAAAACTAACTGGAACGCCTTTACGCCGCGATGATAGGCTAACGGCAGGAAACGGAAGTGATTGCCTTTGTTGTATCTCAATAACGATGGCACGCGTTGCGCGACAGCTCGAACTCCGTGGCGTCTTCGCGTCCGCAGTGACCCCGCACCGTTCCAACTCTCAGGAGCCTGATTTCTCAGGGTCGCTCGACCTTCTTGATTTCCTCGCCCAGGCAGGCGTTGAGGGGATCTGCCTTTTTGGTGAGACCGGGGAATTCTTCGATTACAGCCTCGATCAACGTCAGCGGGTCGTTTATCTCGGAGTGAAACGCAGCCGGGTCCCGCTGATCGCCGGGGTTTCGCACTCGACGCTCGACGGCGCAGTGCAACTCGCAGGCGACGCGATCTCCTCGGGAGCGGATGGCTTGCTGCTCATGCCGCCTTTCTTCTTCCCGTACTCGCAACGCGATATCGAAGAGTTCTATATGCAGTTCGCCGATCAGGTGGGCGACGCCGTGCCCATTGTGATCCACAACCTTCCGCAGTGCACGTCTAAACTCGAAATTGCAACCGTGCACAGACTACTGGCCACCGGCCTCTTCGCCGGCATTAACGATTCGAGCGGCGACTGGCAGTTCTTCGAACAGCTTCTCCTGCTGAAGCGGGAACGTCCGGTCGCCGTCTTTAATGGAAGCGACCAGCTCGCCGCACAGGCCCTGCATGAGGGAGTCGACGGATTGATCTCAAGCGCGGCCTGCGCAGTGCCGGAGCTTCTGGTGAGTCTCGCCCGCGCCCTCCCCGAAGGCCGCGAATTGCTGAATGCGAGGCTACTCGAATTCACCGCATGGGCCGAGAAATTCCCACAGCCGGTAGCCGTAAAACGTGCTGTGGCGCTCCGCGGTCAGAAATCCGGCCCCGAGCTCACGCCTCTCTCGCCCGAAACGCGACAGGAGCTTGAGCAATTCTCGCGCTGGTTCGGAGAATGGCTGCCGCTCGCAAAGAAGGCTGCCGCACATGGGTGATTTCCGCGAATTCGGACACAAGCTCATCGATTGGGTCGCCGATTATCTGGAAAATCCGGAGCGTTATCCCGTGCTCTCGACAGTGAAGCCGAACGACATTATCGACGGCCTGCCCGCGATCGGTCCCGAACAAGGCGAATCGCTCGACCGCATCTTCGAAGATTTCGAGCGCGTTATCCTGCCCGGCATAACGCACTGGAATCACCCGCGCTTCCTCGCGTTCTTCGCCAACACCTCTTCGCCCCCGGCGGTGCTTGCCGAGCTGCTTGCGGCCGCGCTGAACGCCAACGGGATTCTCTGGAAAACGTCCCCGGCGGTTACCGAGCTGGAAGTTGTCACGCTGCGGTGGCTGCTGCACTGGTTCGGCCTCCCGAAAAACTGGTTCGGCATGATTTTGGATACAGCGTCCACAGGAACCCTGCACGCCATTGCCGCCGCCCGCGCCTCCATCTCTCCCGAGACACGCGATTACGGCACGCCGCACGACCTGGTACTCTACACATCCGAGCAAGCCCACTCCTCTGTGGAGAAAGGCGCCATGGCCCTGGGTTTCGGCCGCAACAACGTACGTCTGATCGGAACGGACGCCGAGTTCCGCATGCGCCCCGACCTTCTCGCGGAAGCAATCCTCCGGGATCGCGACGCCGGCCTGCGGCCGTGCTGCATTGTGCCAACCGTCGGCACAACCTCAACCACCAGCATCGACCCCGTTCCCCTGATCGCCGATATCGCCGAAAGCGAAGGCCTTTGGCTGCACGTCGATGCCGCCTATGCCGGCTCGGCCGCAGTCGTCCCCGAGTACCGCTGGATCCTCGATGGCTGCGACCGGGCCGATTCCCTGGTCTTCAATCCACATAAATGGCTGATGGTGCCGGTCGATTGCAGCGTCTTCTATTGCCGCCGTCCCGAAGTCCTCCGCCAGGCCTTTTCACTGGTACCTGAGATCCTCCGAACCAGCGACGGCGGTCTGAATATGATGGACTACGGCATCCCGCTCGGCCGCCGCTTCCGCGCCCTCAAACTGTGGTTCGTTCTTCGCTACTACGGCCATGAAGGCCTCGCGGAGGTAATCCGCGAACAAGTCGCCATGACCCGCGAACTCCGCGACCGGATCGCATCCGACGCCCGGTTCGAAATCTGCGCTCCCTCCCCGCTTTCCGTCATCTGCTTCCGCCTTCGCGGCTCAGACGAAGCGAATCGTTTGCTTCTCGACGCCGTCAACGGTTCCGGGCGATTTTTCCTGTCTGCCACCGTCGTTAACGGCCGCTACATTTTGCGGATCGCTGTGGGGAATATAATGACCACACGCGCGACGCTTGACGAGCTTTGGTCGCTCCTCGACGCTTTATCGCCCATACGATTATCTTAGTCCCGGACTGTCAACATCTTTATTTCCTTTTCCACCAATAAGTTGGGCGCTATTTTTGGCACTCAACGCTGCAGTGTGCTAATAATGGACTTTGGAATTGCGAGACAGGTCAGGTCCGGTTCCAAAGGGTTACGACCCATCCCCAAATTTTCAAAACACGAGGTTATACCGATGAATATTCGTCCGCTTTACGACCGCATCGTGGTCAAGAGAGTCGAAACCGAAGCCGAAAAGACTCACGGCGGTCTCTACATCCCCGATACCGCAAAAGAAAAGCCCCAGGAAGGCGAAGTGGTGGCCGTCGGCAAAGGCAAGCGCCTCGAAGACGGCAAGATCGTGCCGCTCGACGTTCAGGCCGGCGACCGCATCCTGTTCGGCAAGTATTCCGGCAGCGAAATCAAGCTGGATGGCGAAGAGTACATGATCATGCGTGAGGACGAGGTCCTCGGCATTCTCGACGCGCAGCCCGTATCGGCCAAAAAGGCCAGCTAGTTACCCCGGTTATCGAATCAGGAGAACAAATATCCATGGCAAAACAGATTGTTTACGCTGAAAATTCCCGCCAGGCGATCCTGCGCGGTGTGAATCAGTTGGCCGACGCGGTGAAAGTCACCCTCGGTCCCAAGGGCCGCAACGTGGTCCTCGAGAAAAAGTTCGGCGGTCCGAACATCACCAAAGACGGTGTCACGGTCGCGAAGGAAATCGAACTGAAGGATCCGCTCGAAAACATGGGCGCGCAGATGGTTCGCGAAGTTGCTTCGAAGACCTCCGACGTCGCCGGCGACGGCACCACCACCGCGACCATTCTGGCTCAGGCGATCTTCCGCGAAGGCGTGAAGGCGGTTGCCGCGGGCGCGAACCCGATGGCCCTGAAGCGCGGCATCGATAAGGCCGTTGAAGTGGCCATCGAAGAAGTGAAGAAGATGTCCAAGCCGGTTTCGGGCGACATGATCGCGCCAGGTCGGCACCATCTCCGCCAACAGCGACCACACCATCGGCGACATCATTGCCGAAGCCATGAAGAAGGTCGGCAAGGACGGCGTCATCACGGTCGAAGAATCGAAGACGATGGCGACCGAGCTCCAGACCGTGGAAGGCATGCAGTTCGACCGCGGCTATCTCTCGCCCTACTTCGTGACCGATGCCGAGCGCATGGAAGTGGTGCTCGAAGATCCCTACATCCTGATCCACGAGAAGAAGATCAGCAACATGAAGGACCTGCTGCCGCTGCTCGAGCAGATCGCGCGTGCCGGCCGTCCGCTGCTGATCATCGCGGAAGAAGTCGAAGGCGAAGCGCTGGCCACCCTCGTGGTCAACAAGCTGCGCGGCACGCTGAACGCCTGCGCCGTAAAGGCCCCGGGCTTCGGCGATCGCCGCAAGGCCATGCTGGAAGACATCGCGATCCTGACCGGCGGCCAGGCGATCTTCGAAGAAACCGGCATCAAGCTGGAAGGCGTGAAGCTGGACGATCTCGGCCGGGCCAAGCGCGTCACGGTCGACAAAGACAACACCACCATCGTGGACGGCGCGGGTCAGGGCAAGGCGATCGAAGGCCGCATCAAGCAGCTCCGCACCCAGATCGACGAAACCACCTCGGACTACGACCGCGAGAAGCTGCAGGAGCGGCTGGCGAAGCTTGCCGGCGGCGTTGCGGTGATCAAGGTCGGCGCGGCGACCGAGACCGAAATGAAGGAAAAGAAGGCTCGCGTCGAGGATGCTCTGCATGCAACTCGCGCGGCGGTCGAAGAAGGCATCGTTCCGGGCGGCGGCGTGGCTCTGCTGCGCGCGGCCGCGGCTCTGCAAGGACATCAAGGTTCCGGGCGACGAGCAGATCGGCGTCGACATCATTCGCCGCGCCTGCGAAGAGCCGATCCGCCAGATCGTGCAGAACTCGGGTGAGGAAGGCGCGATCGTGATGGGCAAGATCCGCGAGAACAACAATCCGCACTTCGGCTACAACGCTCAGACCGACGTGTACGAAGATCTGGTTGCCTCGGGCGTCATCGATCCGGCGAAGGTGACCCGTTCGGCTCTGCAGAACGCGGCTTCGATTGCCGGCCTGATGCTCACCACCGAAGCGATGGTCTGCGAGATTCCGGAGAAGAAGCCGGCTGCGGCTCCCGGCGTCCACGGCGGACCCGAGGGAATGGACTACTAGTCCTTCGCTCCAGGAACGAAAGAAAGAGCCGCGGCCCCTCAAAAAGGGGCCGCGGCTTTTTTTACAGCTCGACAGATTGTCTGATCGGCAAATAAACCTTCTGTCAGATTTTTATAAACCTTCTTATAAATCCCCTCAGCTTTATCCCCAGCAAAGAACAGATTGTTTTGCGGCGGGTTGATTCAATCGGTAACAGGATTCCGGCGAGGCCGGAGGACGGCAGTGCTCAACCTGAGGTTCTTGCGCGCGTACAATTCGCCGATGGCATCAAGACAGTAACTCAAACCCCGACTCCGGCGGTTGCGGGAGCAAGTGGCCGGCACGCCGCGGGAAGAGGAAGCTAAACTCCGGATTGCCTCGAAGCTCAGCGCGGTAAGATGTCAAAACGTTGACTTCCGAACTGTGCAAGGAGGCCTGATGAACTTGAAGCTTTGGGGAATTTTATCCCCGATGGTCGCCCTACTGAGCTGCTATCCCACGATGGGTCTTACGCAAGTAAAGGTCGCCTCCTGGCTCGACCAGGCAAAGCCCGCTTCCTGGAACACGCCCGGCCTGTCCATTCCAGCGGCGCCACGAAAGCAGGGAACCATTGACCCGCGCTGCCGAACCGCGGCGCGGCCTGCGGAGCTGGACGCGGATAGACGCCTTCAGGCCACAGGATGGGACCTCTTTGGCGAGTATGAAGGCGGCTGGCAAACCGTCGTGATTCGCGCAACAGCCGACTACGACGGAATGTGCCGCCCGCTCCAATATCAGGTATTTGTCTTCGTGCGCGGCGCGTTCGCAGGGACGCTCTCGCCAAAGCCGATGGACAGCCGAACCGATGGAGCGCTGAAGAGCGTGAGTCTTCAGAGTAACGGCCGGTTGATCGCTGAATACCTGCGTTATGCCGCCACGGATGCGCTGTGTTGTGCTTCGAGGACATCAGCCGTAGAGTTCGAGATTCCGAATGGCTCAACCGTGGTGCGGCCGGTGTTCGCGTCCACGTCACCGAACAACTGACGATCCAGCCCGGGCGGATTTTACTCCGCCACTACGTTGTCGAGGCTTCGCCACAAATACCAGCATGCAATCGAGGTATAGGGTTTCCACGCAGCCGCAATCTTCTCCATTTCGGCCGGCTTGGGCATCTCTTCCAGTCCATACGCCTTCTTCATTGCCATGCGAATTCCCAGGTCCCCCACCGGGAGCACGTCATTGCGGCGCAAGGCGAACATCAGAAACATTTGCGCCGTCCAGACACCGATACCCTTCACACGCGTCAAATGGTCGATCACAGCCGCGTCGTCCGAATCGGCAAGTGTCTCGAACACCACGCTGCCCCTCTTCGTGTGCTTCGCCAGTTCCCGGATGTAGCGCGTCTTCTGCGCCGAAAGGCCCAGCTTCCGCATCCGTTCCGGCCGAAGCTTCATGATCCCCGCGGGTGTCAGCTGTTCTTCTCCAGCCGCGGCGTGCAGACGGCCAAAAATCACGCTCGCTACCCGGCCGCTCAATTGTTGATACACAATCGAACGCACAAGAGTCTCAAAAGAGGGTTCCCGATATTGAAGCTTTAGTGGACCGACCCGCTGGATAATGGCCCCCATTACTGCGTCGGATTTTTTAAGATGTAGCAGGGCAGAGCGCATTATTGAGCGGCGGCGAGAAAAGAAGGTTGAACCTTGCTGACGACGGACTCAAGATACCATGATGCGAGGAGTTGCTGGCAGCGCATTCGGACTTCGTCTTTTATCATTCGGACGCAGGGCCACGGTAACTGGCGTGAAGAAGAATGCCCGACGAAACGGAGACATAATCGCCGCGTGGATTGCCGCATCGAGCTCGATATCAATAAAGTGGTGACGCGCGGGCGCGGGATCTAAAAGGTGGATTTGAGCAAAGTGGAGGAGATCGGGTTTACCGATGCGGCCAAAAGCAGCCCCGAATGCCAAGGCCCGTCTTCGAAAATGCTGCCGCTCCTGGAGCGCAGTCTCAAACACGCATTCTCCCGCCGCATCCAGATGCCTGAAAATCGCGCTCGCTACCCGGCCGGTCAGCTGTTGATAGACAATGGAACGGACAAGAGTCTCAAAGGAAGGTCGGGATCTGGAAGCTTGAGCGGGCCGACCGGCTGGTAATGGCCGCCATTGCGGGGTCAGATTTTTTGAGATGCTGGAGGGCGGAGCGCATCATCGATCTATAGTACCGGCGGCGCTCGTGAAACAGAGCGCGACCGGCGCGCGTCCAGTCCAAATGTAAACGCGCGGGTTTTAAATCTATGAAAATCGTTGGCTTAACCGTTGCGACTATTTTGCTGATGCCGCTGGTTCCCATCTGGCTCGAAGGCCAGCAGGCGGGTGGAGGCGGGCAATCCGGCGCGCAGAAAGTGGAAGAAGACGCGGGCCAACCGATTCAGGTCGACGTCGACGTCGTCAACCTCTATTGCTCGGTGCGTGACAAAAAGAACGGCCTGATCCCCAGTCTTGAGAAGACCGACTTCAATCTCGCCGAGGACGGAACGAAGCAGACCATCAAGTACTTCACGCGCGAGACGGATCTGCCGCTCACCATCGGTCTTCTGGTCGACGTCTCCGGCAGCCAGCAGAATCTGATCGAAACCGAGCGCCGCGCCGCTGGTTCATTCTTCTCGAGCGTCCTCAAAAAGAAGGATGTGGCGTTTCTCATCAGTTTCGGGGCGGACTCGGAATTACTGCAGGATACGACCGGCTCTCCCCGGTCCCTGGAGGACGGACTCAGTCACCTGAAGCTGAATGCCGGGTTCTCGGGCATCAGCGCCGGTCCGGTGCCCACGGCAACCCACAACCGGGGTACGGTCCTGTATGACGCGGTCTACCTTGCAGCTCACGACATGCTGGCGAAGGAGGTGGGGCGCAAGGCGATCGTACTGATCACCGACGGCCAGGACGAGGGCAGCGATCTTACCGAAAATGCGGCCATCGAAGCCGCCCAGAAAGCCGATTCGATCATTTACGGCATTCTTTACGTTGATCGTCAGGCCTACGGCGGCGGATTCGGGGGATTCGGCGGAGGTTACAGCGGCGAAGGCGTCCTGAAGCATATGGCCGAAGAAACAGGCGGGCGCATGTTTCAGGTGGACCGGAAGAATTCGCTCGATTCGATCTTCGATCAGATCCAGCAGGAAATGCGCAGCCAGTACGCCATCGGCTATACCCCAACCAATAGCCGTAAAGACGGATCCTTCCGCAAGATCGACCTGCGGACCGCCAACAAAGACCTGAAGGTCCAGGTACGTAAGGGCTACTACGCGCTACCGCCTCAATAGGCCATTCTGACTTCTGTCTCCTGACTTCTGTCTCCTGACTTCTCGACTTCTTCTTCTACGGCGACGGCACCACGGTAATCCCGGAGTCGGTAACGATTCGGCCCAGCGATCGATCCTCCTCCGCATCGAAGCCGACACGGCTGTTTTCCGGCAGCACCACGTTTTCGCCCAGGATTGCCCGGCGAACGCGGCTGTATCGTCCCACCGTCGTGTGCGGCAACAGAATCGATTCCTGGATCTCGCAATAGCTGTTCACACGGGCGAACGGCGAAAGCACGCTATGGCTCACCCGCCCGCCGGATATGATGCAGCCGGGGGACACAATCGAATCCACCGCCAGGCCCATACGGCTGCCTTCCTGAGCGAATACGAACTTTGCGGGCGGCGCGTTATAGGGACGGGTGCGAATGGGCCAGTCCTGATCGTACAGGTTAAATTCCGGGTCTACGGCCACCAGATCCATGTTCGTCTCGTAGTAAGCGTCGATCGTCCCGACATCGCGCCAGTAGAGAACATTTTTGCGATTCATATCGACAAAATCCCAGGCTACGACACGTCGGCGTGCGAGGCAGTGAGGGAGGATATCTTTTCCGAAATCGTGAGACGAATTCGGGTCCCGGGAATCGGCGAGGAGTTCCTCCGCCAGCACCTTCGTGTTGAACACGTAGACTCCCATCGAGCCGCTGACCTTCTCCGGGTTGAAAACCGACCGCGTCGGATTGCCGTGCTGAGGTTTTTCCTCAAAGCCGGTAACCCGAAAGTCCGATTCCATCTGGAGCACGCCGAAGCGCGTTGCCTCCGGGGGATCGATCTGGATACTGGCAAGGGTGATATCCGCCCGTTGTGAACGGTGCCAGGCCATCATGCCCTGGTAGTTCATCTTGTAAATGTGGTCGCCGGAAACGATCAGCACCTGCTCGGGCGCCTCGGTAAGGATGCTTTGGAGATTCTGGTAAACGGCGTCGGCCGTTCCCTGGTACCATTCGTCGCTCACCCGCTTCATCGGCGGCAAAATCTCGACGAACTCTCCCATCTCGGAAGAGAAAATGTGCCATCCCTCGCGGATATGTCTGTTTAGTTCCAGAGACTTGTATTGTGTTAGTATGAAAATTCTGCGGACGTCGGAGTTTACGCAGTTGGAAAGCGTAAAATCGACGATCCGGTAGACGCCACCGAACGGAACTCCTGGTTTCGCGGTATCGCGCGTTAGAGGATGAAGCCGCTCCCCCGCCCCTCCAGCCAGCAATATCGCCAGAACGTTAACCATGGTCCGGAAATTGGGGCCCGTCGAGCGAGGTCTAGGCCGCTCCGGGGTGTCGAGAAAGGTTTTCGGGCTTGACTTTGCAAATCAAGCTCATATGATATCAGTACCCTTGCCGATGGCGGCTCGGGTGAATCTGTGGTCGGTTTGGAGGTGTCGTAAGTTTGGCTGAAGTAAGACTCCAGGACGGTGAAACCCTGGAAAACGCTCTCAGGCGATTCAAGCGCAAGGTACAGCAGGAAGACATCATTAAAGAAGTCAAACGGCATTCCTTTTACTTGAAGCCGGGCGAAAAATTGCGGGTCAAGCAGGCGCTTGCCCGTAAGCGAAACCGGAAAAAAAGCCGGCGCGAAGTTGAGTAAGGTGAGTTGAGCAAGCTGAGTTGAAGAAGCTGAGCCCAGGAGTTGAGCTCAATCAGCTTGGGCATCTATTAATTACACGAAACCGGCGGAGCGAATGGCAAGCGCTCCGCCTTCCCCCCTCAGGATGGTGCCATGCCAGACTTTCAGGATAGGGCCTTAAAGTGTGTGGATTGCGGTACAGAGTTTATCTTTACCGCCGGTGAACAGCAGTTTTATCACGAAAAGGATTTCAGGAACGAGCCGAAACGGTGCAAGGGATGCAAGACCAGGCGCCAGAACAGTCCTTCCGATCGGGGCGTGCCCTCTGGACGCGTTGAAACTTCAGCCATCTGTTCGCAATGCGGGCGCGAAACAACGGTTCCTTTCCGGCCGACACAGGGCCGACCGGTCTTCTGCCGGGAATGCTTCCAAAGTCGCAGAGCGGCGGGAGCGGCCGCGGGTTAATCCGATTCGCCCCTCCTCTTTCACAACACGTTCCGTATCGGCCAGTTGTTCGCCGTTCCGCGCCAGAACGCACGCCCTCGGAGCGCGCTCGCCCAACCTATGGATCTGAACGAGCCATCCATTGAGCGCCTGCGCCTGAAGCTTCGGTATAAGGTTCTGTACCACGTCGGCCGTAATTGCGCGGACGTTGACGACCTGGTCCAGGAAACACTCGCTCGCTTCTTCCGGGCGGAGCAGCGTCACACCATACGCAACGTGGAGGAGTTCGGGCCCTTTCTGAACGGCGTCTGCCGCAATGTGATTCTCGAGTATCGCCGCCGCGCGCGCCGCGAGCCGTCGCTCGATCCTGATACTCCGATACCGGACGCCGGTATCCGGCCGGAGGCCGAGGTCCTCGAAATGCGTGACGCCATCGATAATAGTCTTAAGGAACTGGCCGAACGTGACAGAATGATTCTCCGCTGCCTTTATCTCGAGGGAAAGGAGAAGGAGGATATTTGCAGGGAGTGGGGAATGACCGACGCTCAATTTCGCGTGGTGCTGTTCCGCGCAAAAGAACGGTTCCGTCGCGCATACGGCGGCGAACTGTAACAAAATCCGCCCGATCAGCCACTAGGTGAGTGAAAAGCATGGCCTGCAAAAAAGAACCGATAGAACGAGAACAAGTGATCGCGAAATACCTTTCGCGAACGCTCGATTCCGGCGCCGTCGAGGAGTTCGAGGGACATTACCTCGGCTGCGATGAGTGCTTCGACGAGTTGAGAGTCAGCGATCTGATCGCCGAGGACCTGCGTTCTTCCCGGCTCGCCTGGAAGCAGACCAACGGAGTTTCCGTCCTGCGGTTCAAGGCCAACGCCGAACTGACGCACTCGGCCCAGGAACTGGAAGAACTGCGGCGGGAGGTTCTCGAACAGAGCGACTCCAGGGTGATCATCGACATGAGCCGTGTCACCCGCATCGACAGCGCCGGCCTCGGGCAGTTGATGAGTTGCTATTCGCACCTGGTGAGGAATCGCGGCACCCTGAAGGTGCTGAATCCTGTACCGGAAGTCATGAAACTGCTTGATATGACAGGAATCAGCACGCTGATTCCCGCATTTCACGATGAGCAGGAAGCAGTACGCAGCTTTAACAACCAGCCCAACTGAAATCTTCAGGGTGCCTGTTGCACCCGGTGAAAGAGGATCGGTTGCTGCGGGCCGCGCCCGCGGCGAACACGCGACTTGTCAGCGTCACCGCGTTCTCATCCGTGATTTCGAGATTCCAGGTCACTCCGCGCGGCTGGGTGATCCACGTAATCTTCTTCCCGTCGACCATTCCGGTCTCGATATTGAGTACCGGCGGATTTCCGATCTCCGTCACAGTGCCGCTGATCCTGCCGGACGCATCCACTTTCAGATCCAGCATGATCGCCTGCGGGCCGCCGCGGCCTCCCCGTCCGCCGGCTTCCGGAGCTTCGGCCGGCGCATTCTTCTGCGCCTCAAGGGCCGACGGTACATTATCCGTCTGCCACTTCCCCGTCAGGTTGGTCTGTCCGTAGAGGCTCACCGAGAAGGCGAGGCCCACAACGGTCGTCAAAATCCTGTGCTTCATGCTGGTTAACTAATATCACAAACGGCACACCAGCCAGGAAGCGCCAAACTGCTACACTTTCGGCTTGATGCCTTCCGCCGCGACCTATAGCAGGGAAGAGGTTCGCCGCATTCTGGACGTCACCGAGCGGCAGTTGCGCGCGTGGGAAAAGCAGGGTCTGGTCGCATCAACCGAGAAGTTTCGGTTTCTCTGACCTGCTGGCTTTGAAGACTCTCAAGAAGCTCAGGGAACTGCATATCGCGCCCTCGCGAATCCAGCGCGCCATCACTTCTCTGAAATCGAAGATGGAAGATATCGACTATCCGCTCGCCCAGCTTAGCATTACCGCGGAAGGGCGCCAGATTACGGTTAATGTTGCCGGGAATCGAATGGAGCCGATCAGCGGCCAGTTGCTCTTCGACTTCGATTTCAAAGAGCTGGAAAAGCTGCGCTCCTTCCCGGTAAAGGCCGAGGTTCAGCCCGACAACAAATGGAACGAGCACGTCGCCGAGAAGTGGTTCCAACGTGGTCTCGCTCTGGAGGAGACCGGCGCCCCGATCGAAGAAGCGATCGCCGCGTATCGTGAGGCCGTCGAGTTAAACAAGAACGCGTCCGGAGCGCTGGTGAATCTGGGCACCATCGCGTTCCGCGCCCGGAAATTGAAGGAAGCCGAGAGCTGGTATCTTCGGGCAATGCAAGCCGATCCGACCTATCCGCTTGCCCACTTCAACCTGGGGAATCTCTACGACGAACAGGGCAACTTCGAAGAGGCCCGCAAACACTATCTCGAGGCCATCCGGCTCAACCCGCGTTATGCCGACGCTTTTTTCAACCTGGCCCTTTTGTGCGAACGCAACGGCGACCTTCTGCAGGCGATCGGCAACTGGCAGACCTACCTGAAGCTCGATTCCAGCAGCTCCTGGGCGAGCACCGCGCGGAGTCAGCTGGACCGCTTGAAGAAATCCGTGCGCTCGAAGTAGAGGGCGCACTTCTGAGCCAGGACCGGCCGGGACCGCTAGAGTCCTTGCCTGAAAGAATATCGTGCGAATGAGTCAAGTTTTTTAGGCAGCGAGCCGCTCCTCTTGACAGCAGGCATCAATGGCGGAGTTGAGGCGATCGAATGCGATTCGCAGGGCCGAGGGAATAGGTTCCGGCCGGGGGATGATCTCGGCGAGTTTGGGGCGCAGCAGCCGCGCGTAGGTTCTGGAAAAGAATAGCGCAATGCGTAGTCCGTCCGCAGTGAGTTGATAACGGTGGCTGTGGGGAATGCGCTCGATGATTCCGTGCAGGCGAAGACGACGCAGATCGTAAGTCATCCTTCCGAGGGGATAGTTGGCCGGATCGAGACCCAGCAGTTGTGCCAGAAGCACGCGCATTTCGCGGTTATTGAATCCTCGCAGTTGGAGACTGAATACAACCAGCACGGCAAACAGCGCCTGTACGCGTTTCTCACCAAAGCGCAGGGCGGAAGCCCTTTGTCCTGCCACCTCGGCGGGATGAACCACCTTGTCAAACGCGTCTTCGCCAATGGCACAGTCATGGGAAACTCGCTGGACGTCGAGAAGACGCCGGTTGGCCTGAAAGCCGATCTGCCTGAGAGCGGGTAGATTCTTCAACAGCTTGCCGATGCCGAAGTCGCGGGTATTGTTGATGGTGGTTTCGGTGCGAAGGGCACGGCCCTCCTTGTGATATTGCTTGACTCGTGTGTTCTTGTAATCGATGTGCAGAGAGGGAACCACACCGTCGGTAATCACGCGCGTGCGGAACCGGCCCGGCGTCCGCGCCGTGACACGTCGATCAAAGATGAGCTGCACCTGACCGGGTCTGCCAATGTCGAGATTCTCGCGAATCACCTCTTCGAAGAACACCCGGCCGGTGACGGGACGGTCCAGCACCTGAGTCAGAGAGAACTCTGTCTGCAGCATCGACACCTGGTAGCGATAGCCTGCCTTGCGATCGGCGGCGGTGAATGGATGCGGAAGCAAGCGTAGCCACTTTCGCAGCAGCGTCGTCGATCTTTTCCGCGCTCAGCCCGTCGCAGATAGCCTGAAGCCGCCTGGGATCGTCGCATTCCAGCACGCCGTTATCGAGCGCTTTGAATCCGATCCCTTTCTTCACCAGTTGTTGTTTGGCGTACTCATGTCCGTTCAGACAGAGTTTCGCATTGTAGGGGAAATAGGTGCAGAACTTCAGGAAGAAGGGCCCGAAATCCCGATCCACACAGTAGATGTAAAAGTGGTTCACCATGGCTGTCGAGCGGACGATCCATGGATAGCTGACACCGGTCTTCTCATTGCGGCGGCGCTCCGTGCGGAACACCGGCGTTTTCTCCTGCGCCTTGCCGATAAAAACCACGCCCTCCGCCTTCCGGAACCTCTTCCGCTGTTCAGTGGCGATGTCGTCTTTGCGTTGCCCTTTGCGGAACCGAATCACCGGAATCTTCTCCCGCCGCGCATAGCTTCTCCAGCGCCGCCACGAAATCCTTGCTGATCGGGTCCATCAGCGCACTGGAGACGAACTGGTTGCCGCGATGAAAGCGAAAGAAGTTCACCACTCCCTGTTCCCGCTGCAGACCGGGGACGTAGACGTTCAGGTACATCCGGTCGATGCCTTCGACTTCCAGGGTGACGTGATCGGCCAGCACTTCGGCAACGCTTCGTGGTACGCTCATTTCGGCTCCGGTACGACTCCGATCCTTCGGGATCGACTGCCGCTTCGGCGGCCTATATCATCGGCGAGAGCCGCTTGCGGTTCTCCATTGTCGACCGGAGCCACTTTCCGGATTATGCCAATACCACCCACAATTCAATACACCTCGTCGGTCTGAGGCAGAGCCTCGTTAGTGTTACTGTGCTCATCGGAAAAGGCGACGGAACATTCGGGATCGGCGTGAATTACGCCGCCGACTTAGTGCCCGTGTCCATTGCAGTGGACGACTTCAACGGCGACGGCAAGCTCGATCTGGCGGTAGCAAATCAGGACTCTGACGACGTCAGCATCCTGCTCGGAACAGGTCGCGGCACTTTTGAAGCCGCCGTCAATTATCCCGCCGGTCCGAGTCCTGCATCTGTCGCGGTCGGCGACTTCAATCGGGACGGAAAACTGGATCTCGTCGTAGCAGACCAGGGATGTTGCGCCGGAACAACGGTAGGCGTATTGCCTGGTAACGGCGACGGCACATTTCAGAAGCCCGAGAGTTATCCCGCGGGAGCTGACCCCGTCTCTGTTGCCGTCGCCGATTTCAATCGGGATGGAAAGTTGGACCTGGTTGTTGCGGACCTCGGCGGTTTGTTCGGGACCACCGTGAGTCTGCTGCTGGGCAACGGTGACGGCAGCTTTCAGACACCTGTGGCATACACGGTCGGTACAGGCCCGAGTTTTGTTGCGGTAGGAAATCTGAACCGCAATGGCGCCCCCGACGTGGCGGTGGCAAACGATGAGAGTAACAACGTCAGCGTGCTCCTCAACGTCGGCTTCCCGTGAGGGGCCCCGCTGTGCCGCTGCTTACATGCTGGCGCTGGACCGCGTTGCGGGCGCCATGAAGATGCGCGGCATTTGCGCCTGGCTGGCCAAAGCGTCACAGAGCCGCGCGCGTCAGCGAGCAGTACCAAACATCCACCTGTAACACTCGCTTGCCCCCGGAACAATTCCGGACAAAAGCGAAACAAAATCCAATCGGGTAACACAAAATACCTGCGACAGATCGTGTCGGTAACGCAGGAGAAACAAAGATATGATTGTTGACCGCAAATGGGTTGCCCGAAATCTCGGCTTCGATCCGACCAAAACACCGCCACCGGCGGACACGTTCGCGGTTAAGGCGGCCGCCAAAGCGTCTGCGACTGTCGAGAGCATCCAGCGGGAGATCATCGACTTCGATTCCGAGGCGCCGGAAGGCAGGGCGTTCCTTGCGTTCACGAGCGCCACGGGACTCTCGCGATTTACCGACATACCCTGGCCAGCCGGACTTGCGCCGACACCCGACAAAGTGCCGGGCAAGGGGCCCGATGGCAGTCTGCCCGAAGCTGACGTCCTCGTCGTTACATGGACCGTCGACGAAGGTCACGCGCTCAGCCGCGTCCTGACACCTGGCAAGGACTCGCAAAACGACTACCTCCCGTACACCCACAATTTCGACACGATTTCAAAGAAAATGCGGGCCGGATGCCCGGCGATCGAGGCGAAGCGCCTGGGTGCATATTGGACCACGAAGATTGGAAAGGTGAAGGTGATCGTCTTCAAGTCAGACTCCCATATGTCACAGGACGGTCCACAGCTTCCGAATATCGATGTGTGGCGCCAGATCATCGTTGAGTCAAAGGCCAGGCTCGTTATTACTACCGGAACCGCCGGTGGCATCGGCAAGCAGTTTGAAGTCGGCGATGTGATCGTGAGCCCGCTTGTCCAGTTCGATTGCACCTCCAAATTCAAGAACAAAAAGGTCGACGGTGAACTTATTGCCACCGAACAGTTTTCGAGTGTAGCGCCTGGAAATAAGAATTTTGCAAAAGCCAACACGCTGTTCAAGGCGAACGCGGGACAGCTTCCTCCAGGCAATACCCGGCCGCCAAAGATCGTTCAGGTTTCGCCAACGGCTCTCAAACAAGGCGTCTTAACCACTGATTTCTTCGGTTTCGACACCTCGGATAACCACTACAAGCTTTCGGGTTTGGGTGATGTATCCGAAATGGGAGACGCCGTGCTCGGGCTCGTCGCGAAAGAGATGGGAACCGAGGCCCCGCAATGGGTTGCGGTGCGAAACGTGTCGGACCCGCAGATCAAGGCGGAAGGAACGATCCAGGATCAGGCTAAGCTGGCGGCTCAGATCTATAAAGGATTCGGACGCTGGAGTTCCGTCTGCAGCGCGATCATATGCTGGGCGATCATCGCTGAACAAAAGGTCTGACTGGATACCGCGCGCGGGTCAGAACGAGTATTTCAAGCCGCGACCGGGAGGGAGCGTTCCCAATCTTTTCGTAACGAACTGTCAGCAGTCGGCGCTTAAGGCGTAGGCGCTTTTTGGGCAACTTCGCTGCCCAGCCCGGCATACTCTTCCTTCACCTTCGCCACTTTGCTTCCGACGAAAGTCACGAAGGTAATCTTTCCCGGGGGTGTCCCGAAAATCCAGTCCTCCGTATCAACGCCATCCTTCGTCTCGCGATACTTGTGATCCGGATGGCCCAGCGCCAGCAGCACCTGATCGCGATCCATCCCGGGCAGCGCGCGCTTCTCTGCGACAGCCTTCTGCACCGCGGGAGACAGAGTCTCGGAGTAAAGGGTCGTTACCGAGTGCTTGTCGAAGTCGAAGATCGGCGCGAGAATCTTTTTCACCTCGGCGGAGGTCAGGTTCTCCATGGGCTTGTGAAAGTCGAGGTCGATATACGTGCCGTTCGAAGCTGTAGCGGCGTTGTTATCTCCCGAGCGCTGCACGCTGACGCCGCCCTCCATCTGAATATGGTCGTACCAGTGCTGCCCGCTCTTGATGCCGTTATTGATCTCGAAAATGATATGGTCGCCATCGAGACTGATTTTCGTGATCTGGACCTTATCGCCGAACCTCGCCGCGTACCCCCCGGTTCGCGCAGCCTCGGTCCACTGCTTCCTGTCCCAAGTGCCGTCGGCATTGAATTCAAGCGGTTTTTTGGACCGCGGCAGCGTCGCTTTGAGATTCGCGTACTCCGCTGTCAGGTCGCGGACGAGGCTGATCTTTTCGTCCTCCGTCAATTTGTCGCTGCGGATGCATCGGCCCCGCCGCGGCGAGAGGCATGCACGCGCAGCAGGCGATCAGGCAGGCGCGGAATCCGTTTCCGGCGGATCCAGCAGATAAGCGCAGCCCTTGCGCACGGGTATTTTCCAGACTACGGCGAACAAAACGAGCAACACCACAGAGGCGAGCGGGCTGGCTTCGGGACCATAGCTTCCGCCGCTCCACAGATCCCCGGCTTTCCATACCAGTTGATACCTCGATACCCTGATTGTAAATCCACTGAGGGCCAGCCCGAAGAAGGGAAATGTTGCGTTCCACGCAAAATGAATTCCGATGGGCAGCCAGAGGTCGTGGGTCCGCAGCAACGCAAGACCGAAAAGAACGCCGAAGCCCGCGGTATTCACCACAGCGAGAGTGGTCGCGCCGGGATTAAAGGCGTGCATGGCGCCAAATACGGCTCCGACACCCAGAACCGCCGCCCACTGCCCATAGCTGCGCATCAGGATCTGGAGGGGAAATCCGCGAAACACAATTTCTTCACCCGCCGCGCCGCAAAACAGCAGCGCGATCGTGAACAACGAAGCGCCCCAGGAAACATCGGTGTTGGGAACCGGCTCGAAGTGCCCCAAGCCGAAGAGAACCGCCGGAAGAACAAGAACCGACGCTCCGCCCACGCCGATCGCCACGCCGGTCAACAGGTTCCGCCCTCCGCTATGGCCCCAATGCAGGCCAAGGTCGGTCAATTTACGCGACTCAAAAATCGCCATCGCGAGCGCGCCGGCGACTGCGGCCGCTACCAGACGGGGCACGGTAAGCGCCACCATGGCGCGTCCGAAAAACAGAGCAATGGTCCCCGCCACATTGCTTGCAAACCAGTAAAAGAAGACAAATACGGCGACAGCGAGCAGCGGCCGCAGCGGGTCCCGCTTTTTCACCTCGGGCGTCCTGCGCGGCTCAGCGTACTCTGACGCCACGGCGCGCCACCTTCGCCTTCAGCACCAGAGCCCCGCTCGCTTCGATTACGGCCGCCACTTTTTCTTTGGCATCCGGCTCGACGAGAAAGACGACGCACCCGCCGCCCCCCGCCCCGCAGGCTTTCGCCCCAATACAACCGGCGCTGCGCGTGACGGAAACGAGCTGGTCGATGAAGAGAGTCGTGATCCCGGGCGCGTTCTTGCGCCGGGCGGTCCACTCTTCGCGCATCAGGCGGCCCGCTTCATCCCAGTCACCTCGCTCAAGTGCACCGCGCATGGCACAGGCGATAAAGGCGATCCGGTCGAAGTTCCTCTGGATCGCACGATCCGAGTCGATATGGCCTTTCATGACCTCCCAGTTATTGATGCCGGAGTTCCTGGGAGCGCCCGTGTACGCGAGCACGAAACGCCGGTCCAGTTCGTCAGGGTCGACCCGCAACGCGTTGCGGCTGATTCCCGCCGGACTATATTCGATGGCCGAAACCCCGCCTGACATGGCGGGATAATAGTCCTGCGAACCGGTGGGCACGCGAATTACCTGCGCTTCCACGTTCTGGGCGATCTCACGAATCTTCTCGAGCTTGTAATTGCGCCCGGTCAATTTGTTGAGCGCGCAGGCGACGGAAATCATCAGCGAGGAGGAGCCGGAAATGCCCGCACCCGCGGGAGCTTCCGAAACCGATTCCACATTGATGCCGCAACCGGGCGCAAAGAACCGGACCAGCAGAGCGAGGAGCGGCAAACGGTATCGCTTCGCTCGATAGAGATCGTCGAACGATTCGAATGTTTCTTCGGAGGCAAGATCGCGAGAACGAAGCACGATCCGGGAGTCGTCGCGGGTCTCGATGACACAGCCGGTGAACAGGTCCACGGCGAAATTCAGGGTGACCACGTTGTCGTGGAACAGGTAAAGCGGCCAGATATCGAGTGTTGCGCCCGCCAGATCGACGCGGCAGGGCGCTTTGGCGGATACACGCATATTGACGGAAGTTACGAACATAGCATAGGAGCCGTACTCACGATGTCGATCGACGGTGCATCCTTGCCGGGCCTGGGCGCGTCCAAATAGCAGTGATTGGTACATTCGCGCGTCGCGGCGTCCCCATGCTGTGGGACCTTTATGCTCGGGAAAGAAAGCGGCGCGTGGCCGCTGCGCCGTTTATTCCTCATCCGGAACTGTGGCCCGAAACCGGGCTTCATGCTGCATGGCTGGGTCATAGCACGGTTCTGATAAAAATCGAGGGCACCACCATCCTCACCGACCCTGTGTTCAGCACGCGCGCCGGATTGCACCTCGGACCGTTTACAATCGGCGTAAAACGTCTGGTTGAGCCCGCACTTCGTTTGCCCGGTCCGGAGCGAAATGCAATTCCCCGCCCTGATCTCATCCTTCTCTCCCACGCGCACATGGACCATTTCGATCTGCCCAGCCTGCGCCAACTGGAATCCCATGAAACCGGCGTGTTGACGGCCTCAAAGACCGCTGATCTGCTGCGCGTGACGCGTTATGGTCAGGTCGATGAGCTCGCATGGGGCGAAACGGCGCGCATTGGGGAAATAAAAGTGCGTGCGTTCGAAGTCAATCACTGGGGTGCCCGCATGCAGTCCGATACATGGCGCGGATTCAACGGCTACCTCATCGAATCGCCGCGTTATCGCGTGATCTTTGGCGGAGACACGGCTCTGACGGGGAGCTTCCGTCAGTTGCGGTCTTCCCGCCCGATCGATCTCGCCATCATGCCTGTTGGCGCGTACAACCCGTGGATTCGAGCGCACTGTACGCCGGAGCAGGCCGTGCAGATGGCGAATGATGCTGGCGCCGGGATGATCCTGCCTGTTCATCATCAGACGTTCGAGTTGAGCCGTGAACCCAGGTTCGAACCAATCGAACGGCTGACGGCGGCTCTCGCAGCCACGCCGGAGAGGCTGGCGCTGACCGCGGTCGGCCAGGAGGTCCATCCGACTTAAGTCTCTGTGCTACAAAGGGAACGCTCCATTCCCGAGGGCCCGACGACTTGATTCGATGACTTTGAACCGGCGCGCTCAGCGTGCCATCCCCTTAGTTTTCTTCTCCGTGCTGGCAGTAGCGTACGCAATTTCCTGGTTCGCGCCCGCTGTGGGTCTCCATTACGAAGATGGGGCGTGGCTGGTGGCCGCAAAAGCCATCGCCGCGGGACATGGCTATACGATCCAAAGCCTTCCGGATCCCGCCCAGGAGACCAGCCCGCCGCTGTTTGCCGCCATTCTGGCACTCTTTGCGCTTGTCTCCCGCCAACCGGTATGGCTGAAACTCTTGCCGTTGGGATGCACGGTTGGCTGGCTCGCGCTGACCCGGAGATTGCTACTGAAAATGGGAGCCTCCCGAAGCGACGCGCTCTGGCTCGTCGGCCTGACGGCTGCCTGCCCCGTCGTTGTGCTCTGTGGCACGAATCTGATGGCCGAATCGCTGTTCGCCTTGCTGGTGACAGCCGCGCTGCTGATGCTGCTTGAGGGTCACCCGCTTGCCACCGGGATCCTCGCGGGACTGGCCACCCTGACGCAAACCGCTGGCGCCGCGCTCATCGTTGCCTGCATATTTACGCTGGTCGCGCGGAGGCGTTTTCGAGGCGCCGTCATTTTCACGGCAGTCTCGATGGCCATGGTTGCGCCGTGGTTCGGGTGGTCGCTGGCCCAGGCCGCGCGCGATCACGCAAACCATACTTACGTCGCTTCGACGATCTTCACGGGGCTGGGCGCCAATGAAAAGCTTGTTGTTGTTGCGCGGAATTTATATCTCGTGATTGCGAGTCCCTCGTCACTTCTGACGGGCGGTTGGAGCGGCACGCCCGCGATGATCGCGACCGTGCTTGTCTTGCTTTGGAGCCTCTTCGTCCGCCGGCAGTTCCTGCCGGATCTCTTCATCGCGCTGTACTGCGTCGCGCTGCTTTTCAGAACTGCGCCGCCGCAGCGCCTCATCGCGCCCATCCTGCCGCTGGCGCTCTGGATGGTGTGGCGTGTCTTTCGCTTGATGCGCCTCCGCGAGGCTCTCGTTGCGCTGGTCATCGTAATAACGGTACTGCCGCTCTGGGCCACCGCCATACGCTTTCCCGCGACGGTATCGAACGGATATTTTCCCTCCGAGAGCGGCCCTGCGGACAATTGGCATGAAATGCGAAACCTGTTCGCGTTTATTCATGACAACACGCCCGAGCAAAGCGTTCTGCTGGCGAATCTGGATCCGGCTTTCTATCTGAATACGGGACGCAAGACGATCCGCGGCTTCACCCCGAACGGGTTCGAGCTTTACTACGCCGAACGAAAATCCGCGCTCACGCCCGATCAACTCTCACGCGCCATACTTCACAGTCGCGTGAGTTACGTCGCGTTGACGCCGGATCGCGGGCTACCCGAGTCGGAGTCGTTTCACAAGAGCGTGGAGGCCCTGGAGCATGGCGGCGTGCTGGTTCCGGTCAGCATGCCCGGAGGCTCACCCGATTATCGGCTTCTACAAGTAGTCGGCAATCCACGACGGTAGCGCCGGCGATTTGTCCCCGCTCAACGTTTCCTTCCGCCGCCCTTCCCCAACCGCGTCCTCAACAAAGCCGTGGAGCTTTACGTCAGCGCCGGTGGATTACCGCACAACCCCTCGACCGATCCCGCTTGTACGAGTTCGAGTTTCGGCGCGGCTGCCGATGAGCCCGTCGATAGCGAACGGCCCCGCTCCCCCAATGGCGAGAGTTGCGATGCAGGCGAGATACAGCAGGACCACCTCATAACCCACGGGGCCGAACTTTGCCCCCTCCGCGGTTACAGCGATGAGCTTGATGGAGCTGAAGCCATACGGAAGGTGCACCTTGAACATCGCCACGAGTAAGACGGCCATCATCGGCAAGCTGACAATCGTGACGAATGCCCCAAGGAGTACGGCGAGACCGCCGACCAGCTCGGTTATAATCGTCAGCCACGCCATCAGGTGGGGAGCAGGAACGCCCAAGCCCTGGAGAGTGCCGGCGAAGGCGCCGGAGCCTCTGGACAGCTTCGCCAAGCCATGTTCCATGAAGCCATACCCGACAATCAAGCGGAGCAAAATGGGTGAAAATCGGGCCGCTCGAAGGCGGGTTGATGGTTTGGGAAGAAAATAGCTCAGTATCTTCACAGGTTATGAATGCCCGGAACAGGCTGGCGTATTCCCTTCATCTTTGCGCTCGAGGCTCACAAAAGCCGCGATGGCCGTCAGACATCGACGCCGGCGTCGACATCCAGATACTGCAGCTCATGCAACCGGTAGTAAATCCCGCCGTGATGAATCAATTCCTCGTGGGTACCGATCTCCACGATTCGCCCGAGATCGAGCACCACAATCTTATCCGCCCGCCGGATGGTTGAAATCCGGTGGGCGATCACGATCACCGTGCGTCCCGTCATCAGATTCGCCAGCGCCTTCTGCACCAGCATCTCCGACTCCGTATCCAGATGCGAGGTAGCCTCGTCCAAAATCAGAATCGGCGAATTTTTGAGAATCGCGCGCGCGATTGCAAGCCGCTGGCGCTGGCCGCCGGAGAGCTTGACACCGCGGTCGCCAATCACCGTGTCATACCCCTGCGGCAACTTCTCAATGAACTCATGGGCGAGCGCAGCCTCCGAAGCCTGGATCAGCCGCGCACGATCGTACTTCTCCATCCCGTACGCAATGTTTTTGGCGACGGTATCGTTAAACAGAAACGTATCCTGCGCGACCACGCTGATCTTGTTTCGCAGCGAGGCCAGCCCGAGCTCCCGGACATCGATCCCGTCAATCTTCACACCGCCCGCTGTAACATCGCGGAAGCGAGGTACCAGGCTGGCCAGCGTCGTTTTACCTGCGCCGCTCGAGCCGACAAGCGCAACCACCTCGCCCGCGGCAATCTCCAGCGATACGCCGGCTAACTGCATGTCATCCGCGGCGGGATAGCGAAAACTCACGTTGTCAAATACGATCCGGTCGCGGAACCCTTCGAGCTTCCGGGCACGAGGCTTGTCTTCGATCTCTTCCGGCAGATCCAGATACGCGAAGACCTTCTCCGAGGCGCCCAGCGCCTGTTGAAAAATGTTGTGCAGGTTGGTAATTCGCTTCACCGGCTCATACAGAAACAGCAGCGCCGCGAGGAAGCTCATAAACGCCTCTGCCTGCAAAACGCCATCCTTGATCTCCTCACGGCCGAACCAGAGCAGACCGATAAAGGTAAGTGCCCCCATCATCTCGATGAACGGCGAGGGAATTCCCTGAATCAGAACGTAACGGAGATTGGCCCGCAGCAGCTTCGCGCCGGCGGCCCGAAAACGCCTGCTCTCATACCTCTCCGCCCCAAACGCCCGCACCACCTGATTGCCGGCAATCGCTTCCTGCAGTACCTGATTCAGCTCGCCGGCGGCATCCTGAGTCCGGCGGCTGGTGCGTCTGATTCGCTTGCCCAGACGCGCGGTCGGCAAAAGCACAAAAGGAAAGAGAGTAAGGCTGAAAAGCGCCAGACGCCAGTCGGTTCCGAAGATGACGAGCAGCAGCCCGATCGCCGAGAATATCTGGCGCATGAGATCGGCGAACATGTCGGAGCTCGCGACCTGGATCTTATCGATGTCATTCATGACGGAGGACATCAGACGGCCGGTCGAGGTGGCCTCGAAGAATCCCGCGCCATGGCGCAGCACCTTATCGAAGACCTGATTGCGGAGGTCGGTGACCGCGGAGAAGCCGACGTAATTCGTCAGATAGTCACCGAGATAATCGCAGAAACCGCGCACGGCGAAGACCACCATAATCGTGATCGCAACGATGGTAAAGATGTTGTGAATAGCCGGCGGAAAGAACTCTTCGAGGTAAACCGGCTTATCGATGACAGGTATGACGAAAAGCGGATCCGGTGACGCATCGAGGCCAGGCCGCAGAACGCGCCCCAGAACCACCTTGATCAGCAATACTCGCGCGGCGGTCATTGCCCCGAAAATCGCCATCAGAACGACGGATATGATGAGCAGGAACCAATAGCGGCGCCCATAGCCGATGAGCCGGACCCATTCCTTCATGACACTTGAACCCGGCCCTCCGGCAGATGGCCACGGGCCCGCAGCCGTTCGAGGGCCTGAAGCGACTGGTCGATGGAAATCGAGCGGATCGGCCCGTTGGCCTTGAGGATCTCGGACGGCGTTTGCCACGGCGCCCAAACCTCGGAATCGGATGGTCCGAAGAAGACCAGTTGGGGAATGCCGAAGGCAGCCGCGATGTGTGCGGGTCCGGAGTCATTCCCCGCAAAGAACGCAGCGTCGCGAATGAATCGAATCGTTTCATCGAGGGGCGTCCCCGCGACAGTGCGCCGTTCCCGGAAATTCGCCGGATCATCATCCGGACCTCCGAGGAACACGACCTCCAATCCCAAATTCTGTTCAATATAGCGAGCAAGTTCCAGAAAGAACTCCGACGGCCACGTCTTGTCCGGCGTTGTGGCGAACGGATGGATAACCGCGAAAGGACCTTTCGGCGCATATCGCGATCTTTCTGGCGAGGGTGAAAGATTCGCCCGCGGAACGGGGCTGATCGGCACGCCGAGGTAAAACATCGCCGAAGCAATATGCTCGGCGGTGTGCACGCGGCGTTCGATTCCAAGCACCTCCTGAGCCGTCGGAATCGGAGTGTTGTAGATCCATCCGGGGCGGAAGATATCAAATCCGGCCCGGAACCGAGAGCCCGAAAGCAGCGTCAATCTCGCGCTGCGGGTGCCGCCATGCAGGTTCAGGCAGAGCACAGGCGAAAAGTCGCGAATGTCCCGAGCGCGAGGGGGCAGTACGCGAACAACATCCGGACTATTTTCAAATACCGCCGCGAAACGGTCCTCGACCACTATGCCTGTTTGCAGATCCGGGCGCGCCTGCTTCAGCAGACGCAGAGCCGGAGTTGTAAGAACGCAATCCCCCAAAGAACGCAGCCGGATCACCACAACGCGGCTGCCGGGGGCGAGCCGGTCGAGGGTGTCTGTCTGCGAGGGCACGCGAAATCGCCAGTCCGCCTCAATCGTCAATCGTGGCTTCGTCGATCAGCATCACCGGAATATCATCCCGTACCGGATAAAGCCGGTGGCAGGACACGCACCGCAGGCCGCTCTTGTCGGGCTTGAGTTCCAGCTTCGCCCGGCAGGCGGGACAGACCATAATCTCGAGAAGTTCCGCGCTGATTGCCATTTCTTGTAAAGCGTTTAGTTTACCAGGTCCGGCTGTGCATTGAAACGCTCGCGTCAAACGGACGAATTATCCGCGTTCACTTTTTCGGCGAAGCGCTTGACCTCGATGATGGCGCGTTCGTGCGTGCCCTCACCAACCATTTTTTCACCGAGCCGCGCCTCCACCCGAAATTCGACACGCCGGTTCGTAACCTTCGCGAGTTCCGCCGCAAAAATAACGGTGGATCCCATGGGCGCCGCGGCGCAGTGCGAAACATTCACGTGGGTACCGACAGTATCATGGCCCGGCTCGAGCATGGGGAGGATCAGGTTCCGGCACGCCCGCTCCATGAACAGGATCATTTGGGGCGTAGAGAGAACGCGGGGGCCCTCGACGCCCAGAAACTTGATTGCATTGTCGTTACCGACCTGAAGAACTTCCTCGCGTCGCGCGCCAATCTGATAGTCGGGCATCGGGTTCTGGAGACGATTCTCGCACGGCGGGAAGGCTTTGGCCCTCGTGTTGCTTGTCACTGAGTGTCGCGCAGCAGACATCTTTGATGTTTTGGCTGCCCAAGGAGAAAACGATGTCGAAGAATACAGCGGCTTTCGGGATTTTTCAGACGCGCGCCGCCGCGGAAGAGGCTGTCGCCGAACTGCGTCACGCGGGATTTCGGAATACCGACATTTCCGCTCTTTTCCCTGACAACGCGGGCACAAAGGACTTCGCGCTCGAAAAGAACACAAAAGCCCCGGAAGGCACTGCGGCCGGCGCCACCTCCGGAGCGGTCGCCGGCGGAGTGATCGGGTGGCTGGCGGGAATCGGCATGCTCGCGATTCCGGGCATCGGACCACTGATCGCGGCCGGGCCGATTGTGGCAGCGCTCGCGGGAGCCGGCGCTTTGGGCGCCGTTGGCGGCATAGTGGGAGCTCTTGCCGGCATGGGAGTTCCCGAATACGAGGCCAAACGATATGAGGGCCGCGTCAAACACGGCGGAATTCTCCTTTCGGTCCATTGCGATGACCACGATTGGGTGAAGCGTGGTGAGGAAATCCTGAGGCGAACCGGTGCCGAGGACGTGTCATCTGCATCCGAAGCATCGGCTGACTTTGCGACTTCCGACAAACCGATGGCACGAAATCGCGCATCGATCGGCGACCCCGCCGGGACCGTAATAGTTGACGACACGCATCCGGTGACGGGTTTTGACCGCGACGACGAGATTGAACGAACCCGAACCTCGACTGGTCCATTGTCGTAAGCTCCCTTTATAGGGCAATGGACATTCACAAGCTGCAGTCAGATCCGGACAGCAAATTCAAACTCCGGAAGTGGAAGGCTGACGAGACCTGGGGCATATCGAGAGGGCACGCCGAGAAAGCGTACCCTCTTCATGTCGAGAGGCTCGCAGCTTTGCACGACCTGCTGTATGCCGAGCAGAAGCGCGCTCTGCTCATCGTCCTGCAGGGAATGGATGCCGCCGGCAAAGACGGAACCATCAAGCATGTGATGTCCGGCGTCAACCCGCAAGGCTGCACCGTAACATCCTTCAAGCAGCCCAGCACTACAGAGTTAAGCCACGACTTTCTCTGGCGTATTCATGCCGCCGTTCCACCCAAGGGCGCCATAGGCATCTTCAACCGTTCGCAGTATGAAGACGTGCTGATTGCGCGCGTTCACGAGTTGGTGCCTCCGAACGTCTGGAAGAGGCGCTACGACGAAATCAACCACTTCGAGAAGATCCTCACCGAAAGCGGCGTACACATCCTCAAGTTTTTTCTGCACATCAGCGACGGGGAACAAAAGAAGCGTTTCGAGGAGCGCATGGAAGATCCCCGCAAGAACTGGAAGATTTCCCCCTCCGACTACAAGGAACGGGACTACTGGGACCAGTATCAGGAGGCCTACCAGGACGCCATTGCAAAATGCAGCACGAAATATGCGCCGTGGTATATCATTCCTTCCGACCACAAATGGTTCCGCAACTTTGCGGTCGGCGAAGTCGTGATCCGGACCCTCGAATCGTTCAAAATGCGTTATCCAACGGTCGAGGCGCACAAGCTGGAACAGCTTCGAGACGGCGCGGCGGCGTCGCCTACACTAGTCAAAGCATCACATTAGCCAAAGCATCCGATGAGCCTCGAAATTGCGGAAAGGGAACGGGAAGGAATCATCCTTCTGGATATGAAGGGCCGCATCACCATGGGTGATGAGGTCTCGGCTTTTCGCTCGGCTTTCGAAAAGTATGCAGCCGAGCCCGGCGGCAAGCTGATTCTCAACATGCATGAGGTGGATTATGTGGACAGCACCGGCCTCGGCGCGCTGGTGATGTGCTCCACCCGATTCAAGAGCTTGAACGGCGTGGCAAAACTGGTCAACGTCAATCGGCGCAACATCGAGTTGATCCTGATGACCAAGATCGACACCATCTTTGAGGTGTTCGACGACGAGACGGACGCAGTCAACAGCTTCTTCCCCGGCCGCGAGGTCAAGCGCTTCGATATCCTGCAATTCGTGCAGAATCTGCGGGAAGAATAACTGGAACGGAAAGCGTTCGGTAACATAGAATCTGATGGCAAACATCATCGGCGAAGTACTGGGCGCGGCAGCAGCCGTAGCCAAAGGGATGAGCGTCACGATGAAGGAGATGATGTCTCCCACGGTGACGGAGAACTACCCGGATGAGCCCGCGAAACTGCAGGAACGTTTCCGTGGCGTCCACGTGCTGCAACGCGATGAGAACGGGATGGAAAAATGCGTCGCCTGCTTTCTGTGCGCGGCCGCCTGCCCGGCCAACTGCATTTATATCGAAGCCGCCGAAAACACCGACAAGGTGCGAATCAGCGGCGGGGAGCGTTACGCGAAGGTTTATAACATCGATTACAGCCGCTGTATTTTCTGTGGTTTCTGCGTGGAAGCCTGCCCCACGGATGCCATCACGCACGGGCATGGATTCGAAATTTCGAGCTACAACACGTCGACGCTGGTCTATACGAAAGACGACCTTCTCGCCCCGATCCCGCCGGGCGCAAAGCCTCCCGTGATCACCGAGACGGCGGAAGCTTCCGCGCATTAGCGAGCATCTGTAACAGTCAGAACAGTTGATCTCTGCTATCCGTCAGGAAGGGCAGCTCCCAGTCGAGTTCGAAGCATGTTTGCCGCTATTCGGGAACAAATCGATACCATATTTCGTGAAGACCCCGCGGCGAAGAGCGTCCTCGAGATCGTCCTCTGCTACCCCGGCTTCCACGCCATCCTGCTGCACCGGTTCGCGCATCGGCTCTACGAGGCAAATGTCCCGATTGTTCCGCGGTTCATCTCTCAGATTTCGCGTTTTCTGACCGGCATTGAAATTCATCCGGGGGCGAAGATCGGGCGGCGCTTTTTCGTCGACCACGGCTCCGGCGTTGTGATCGGCGAGACGACGGAAATTGGCGACGACGTTCTGGTCTACCAGGGCGTTACGCTCGGCGGCACGGGCAACGAACAGGGAAAGCGGCACCCCACGGTGGGCAACAATGTGGTGATCGGATCGGGTGCCAAAGTCCTTGGCAGCATCGTGATCGGCAGTCATGTCAAGATTGGCGCGGGCTCGGTCGTGGTACACCCCGTTCCGGATTACTCCACGGTCGTCGGCATTCCCGGCAGGGTGGTCCGGATGAGATCCGCCGCTGCGAACGGAGTTCTCGAGCATGGGCTTTTGCCGGATCCCGAAGGGCAGGAAATCAACGATCTTAAAGAGCGGGTGGCTGATCTGGAACGTCAGTTGAGGGCCCTTCATGATGAGATATCGGGCAAGCCGACAAGTCCTGAAACATCGTGCCCTGGTCGCTCACTAGGTGGTGAAAGATGACCGCGGGATTACAAAATCTGAAACACATAGTTGTTCTGATGATGGAGAATCGGTCCTTCGATCACATGCTCGGGTCGCTCAAGGCCGTGGACCCGCGGATCGACGGTCTGACGGGATCAGAGAGCAACCTGGACACGACGAACGAACCTGCGCGCGTGCAGCCGCTGGCCCAGTTTCAGTCGCAGCTTGATCCCGATCCGGACCATCACTTTCCTGCCGCCCACAAGCAGCTCTATTACGGGACGTCTTATTTTACTGGCGGTGACCCGGTTCCCGCTGCCATGAGCGGGTTCGTCCAGAGTTACTACGACCAGCAGAGGAACGTGAACCATTCGCGCAAAATTATGTACTACTTTGCCGAAGACAAGCTTCCCGTTTTGACTACGCTGGCGCGCGATTACGCCGTCTTCAACAGATGGTTCTCATCGATCCCCGGCCCGACACTGTGTAACCGCGCCTTTGCTCATTACGGAACGTCCTTCGGGCAGGTGAGCATGGACGTTTTCTATTACAACAAGAAATATCTCAGCATTTACGAGAGGCTGGTCAACGCGGGACATTCCGCGAAGCTCTACTATTTCGATGCGGCGAGTTCCAGCCTGGAGGTGGTAAACCTGCTGCAGAATCAGCCTGCGCTGTTCGGTACCTACGATCAGTTTCTGCAGGATTGCAATGCCGGCAAACTTCCTCAGTACAGCTTCATCGAGCCGAATTATACGGACCACAAAGGCCAGGACGGAGCCGAGAAGATTGCCTCCGACCAGCATCCGGATCATGATGTCCAGCAAGGAGAAGTGTTCATCGCCACCGTGTACAACGCGATCAGAAAAAATCCCGACCTGTGGAAGAGCACTGCGCTCCTCGTGGTCTACGACGAGCACGGCGGCATCTACGATCATGTGCCGCCGCCTTCCTGCCCTCCCGACGGATTCGAGGCCACGCCCGACAAGACCGGCGTTCCCGGCCTGACATTCAAGTTCGATCGCCTGGGTGTACGGGTGCCGGCGATCCTCATTTCGCCCTGGGTCGCGAAAGCGACCGTGGTGCCGGAAGTATTTGAACACGCCTCGATCCCGGCAACAGTGACGTCATTCTTCCTGGGGGACTATCAGCAGCGTTCGCCGCGCGAACAGAAAGCGGCCACATTCCTCGATCTGCTGACAGATGAAATGCGGCCGGACGCTGACTGTCCGGTCTTTGGAGTTCAGGACTAATCTTCAGGAGCCAATCATGTCCAAAATCGTTCCCGTTCCGAAACCGAGCCGCGGCGCCTATAATCCGGACCGGTCGCTGCACGAAAACGCTCTCGTGCGGGCGCAGGTCAGACACTTCGCGGAAGCGGACAAGCAACTTCCCGCGGAACTGCAAACCGGTATCGACGCGTCCTCAATCAAGACCGAGGGCGAGGCAAGCGAATACATCCGCAGAGTAACTACAGCCATCCACCAGCACGGCGGTCATGCAGGAAAGGTACGGCGAGCAGGGTGAAACGCGCCACTGCATTAACGCTCGTCTGCTGCGTCGTCGCGCCTTCGCTTGCGGCGCAGGAGAACCGTGTCGAAGCGGAGTTCCGGCGCGAAGGGATGAGCTTCGGCGCCAATTGCGCTCATCCGATGGGTTCGTTCTTTGGCGCGATCGCCGGTTGCGGCCAACTGCTGTTCACAGGCCAGCCGCTTCACATCGCGGTCGGAAGCCTCGCCCCGCAAAATGGCATCGGAACCGGGCTTGCGCTGACGACCCACTACACCCCGAACGAAAACTGGCGGCTGTTCTTCGATCTCGACGCAGTCGCATCGCCGAATCTCTCGTGGCGCGCGGGCGCGTATATGACGGCGGTATTGATCCGGCATTCCAAGATCATTGTCGTCACGGACCCGGCTGCTGCGAAGAAGGCCGCGGGGCCGGTCATCCAGGAAATGCCTGCCTTTCACCTCTATAGCCAGAGCATCTCGCTCAACAAGCTGATCTACTTCGGTCTGGGCCAGGGAACCAGCGCCTCGGGCCGCTCTTACTTTGGGATGCGGCAGACTATCGTCGGCGGAAACGCCGTGTTTCCCATCTTCGCGCCTGCGAACCTTTCTCTTTTCGCTGAGGTGAATGGACGCTTCGTCGAATTGCGAGGCAACCATAGCGAGACCAGCCCTTCCATCGAGACGCTGTACAACGAGGCGACGGCGCCCGGCCTGGTGCACCAGCCGGGATATGCTCAATTCGGTCAGGGTATCCGGCTGCAGCCGAGTTTCGCGAACGGACATATCCGTTTGAACTATTCGGCCGATTTCCAGGAATGGGTCACCAGTACGTCAGGTTTCTCGTTCAACCGATTTACAGCGGACGCATCACACCAGTTCCCCCTTTACCACGACACGCGCTCGCTGAATCCGCAGGAATTCAACGGACCTGACAGCTGTCTTCAGAGTCCGACCGCCAATAGCTGTCCTGCGATCTCACGAAATCTGGAAGGAAGTTTCGGCTTTCAGTTCCTGTATACGGCGTCTTATGTTCCAGGCGGCCACGCCGTTCCGTTCTACTTCGATCCGACCCTTGGCGGCTCCGACATCAACGGAACCACGCTTCTCGGCAGTTATGAGGACTACCGGTTTCGCGGCCCCGATATGATGCTTCTTCGCGGAACCTTTGAGCATTCGATCTTCAAGTTGCCCCTGGGTGTGAAATTCATGGTTGATGAAGGGCGTGTCGGGCTCACCCCCGGCCAGCTGGGATTCAATCATCTTGCTCACAGCTTCGGGGCGGGGCTTACGCTGCGCGCGGGCGGTTTGCCTATAGTCGATCTGCTCTTCGCGTGGGGCGGCCATGAAGGGAACCACACGATCGCGTCGATCAGCAATTCCCTGCTCGGCGGCGGCTCGCGACCTTCGCTTTACTAGGCCAGACCCTTTCTGCCGGTCGCGGCTCCGAAACGTTTTTCATTAGCGTAAATAAGCCCGCAGGGCATCGATCAGATCGTCCGCCGCCTGCGCCTGCTCCTCGGTCTGGTGCTTTGTGTTGATTACGTGAAAACGGATGTGCCCTTCGATGACTTCCGCCATCAGCGCGTCCATGGCTCCGCGGCAAGCTGAGATTGTGTGCAGGACCGAGGAGCATTCCGCCTCGTCCGTCAATTCCCTCTCGATCGCTTCCACCTGACCGCGAATCCGCCTCACCCGGTTCAGCAGTTTGCGTTTTTCTTCTACTGTGTGGGCCATGTTCGTCTTTACAAGCATACCCCGGGGGGTATACGCTGGTCGAGGGTACTCCTCTGCTGAACGGAACTCCCGATGTCAATCCGGCTCTCCATCACAACGCTTTTTTTGTGCCTGTGCCCGCTGTTGCTGCGCGCACAGGACGGCGCGCCGGTTAACATCGACTCCGCACGCTGGAATCTGGTCTTTCAGGCAACATCCATCGGCCAGTATCATGGCGCTTTTAACGCCGCCTACTCCGGAGAGAACAGCCTTGCGAACCATTCCGAGCAGGATGTCTCGCTGACGACCACTTTGTTTTTCGGATACCGGCTCACTCAGAACACATATTTCTATTTCGATCCCGAGATCGCCGGCGGCAAGGGATTCAGCGACGTTACAGGAATAGCGAACTTCCCGAACGGCGAACTGCCCAGGGTCGCCAGTGCCACCCCGAAGCCTTATCTCGCGCGACTCTATGTGATGCACGATTTCGGGTTCGGCGACGAGAAGGAATCCGTGGAAGGGGATGAGAATCAGCTCGCCGGCTCGCGTCCGATGACGCGATACACGATCGTGCTCGGCCGCTTTACTCTGACGGATTTCTTCGACAACAACACCTACACCCACGACCCGCGCGCCCAATTCATGGGCTGGGCGGTGATGTACAACGGGGCCTGGGATTATCCCGCCGACACTCGCGGCTACACCTGGGGATGGGTCCACGAGTTCCATACCCGGCGCTGGTCGCTGCGTTACGCCAGCGCCGCTGTACCGAAAGTCGCTAACGGTCTGCGCTTCGATCGCCGGATCCTGCGTGATCGGGGAGATGTTTTTGAAGGTGAGATCCGTTACAGCCCACGGATGCATCCCGGCGGACTGCGACTGCTGAGCTATTTCAACCACACCGACTCGGGCAGCTACGGCAAGGCTCTCCAGCTTGCCGCGGCGACCAATACCACGCCGGACGTGACAAAAACTCGTGAGGTTGGCACACTGAAATACGGCTTCGGGGTCAACATGGAACAGGAAATCATGCACAACGTCGGTGTGTTCACTCGCCTGGGTTGGAACGATGGCAAGACCGAGGATTTCGCCTTCACCGCGATCGACCGTCTGGCCAGCGGCGGTGTCTCCTTTTCGGGGGGAGGCTGGCGGCGTGCCGACGATACTTTCGCGACGGAACTGACGGTCGCGGGGATTTCGGCTGTCCACGCTCTTTATCTCAGCCGCGGCGGGCTCGACTTCATCATCGGCGACGGCGCCCTGAACTACTACCCCGAGTACATCTGGGAAAGTTACTACAGCGCCCGGCTGTTCAAAGGGTTTTTCGCCACGCTCGACGCGCAGCATATCAACAATCCCGCTTACAATCATGATCGCGGGCCGCTGTGGGCTTATTCGCTGCGACTTCATTTCGAGACCGGCAAGAAATAGAACGAAGACCGCATCCCAGGACACTCCATGCGAAAGGTCGATACCCTCAGGCGCGCACCCACGAAACGAACACGCCCCGCGTTCTCCGCGTGGAACGTGATGCGTTATCGCCTGCTCGCTCTGTTTGCGATCGTCGGTCCGGGATTCATCACCGCCAACGTCGATAACGACCCCGGCGGCATCCTGACTTACTCGCAGGCGGGCGCGAAGTACGGGTATACGCTGCTCTGGACGCTGGTGCCGACGACGGTCGCGTTGATCGTGGTGCAGGAGATGGCGGCCCGCATGGGCGCCATCACGGGCAAGGGGCTTTCGGACCTGATTCGCGAAGAGTTCGGGCTGCGGATGACATTCTTCACCATGACCGTGCTTGGGCTGGCCGATTTTGGCAACATCTCCGCCGAGTTTGCGGGGCTCGCGTCGGGTATGAAAGTGTTCGGCGTCAGTCCGTATATAGCGGTCCCGCTCGGAGCGGCGCTGGTGTGGATCGTGATTGTGCGTGGGTCCTATAAGCCGGTCGAGAGGGTTCTGCTGATTCTCTCGATGATTTATTTCGCGTATCCGGTTTCCGCGTTTTTCGCGCACCCGGACTGGAAACTGGCGCTCACGGATACAGTGGTGCCACAGTTCAATTCAGACCCTGGATATCTGGTGATGATCGTGGGTCTGATCGGCACGACCATTACACCGTGGATGCAGTTTTATCTGCAGGCTTCGATTGTGGAGAAGGGCGTTTCCAAGCGGAATTACGGGCTGAGCCGCATCGACGTGATTTTTGGCTGCGTCGTCACCGACGTGATTGCGTTCTTCATTGTGGTCGCCTGCGCGGCCACGATTTTCCATTCGCAGCATCGCGAGATTACGGATGTTGCGGAGGCCGCCAAGGCGCTGGCGCCTTTCGCCGGGAAGTTCGCCGCGATTCTTTTTGCGGTCGGGCTGGTGAATGCGTCGCTGATGTCGGCGGCGATTCTTCCGCTGGCCACGGCTTACAACGTGTGCGAAGGGATGGGATTCGAATCCGGGATCGACCGGCGATTTCCGCGAAGCACCCATTTTCTATGGGCTGTACACGATGTTGATTGTGTGCGGGGCCGGTTTTGTGCTGTTGCCGGGATTGCCGCTGCTCAAGGTCATTCTGATTTCGCAGGTTGCGAACGGGATCCTGCTGCCGTTCGTGCTCGGGTTCATGCTGATCCTGATCAATCGTGAGCGGCTGATGGGCGAGTACCGGAACGGTCCGTGGGGCAATTTTATTGCGGGCGCCACGAGCGTGATTATGGTGCTGCTGACCATTGCGCTGATTTATAACAGTGTCGCCGGGTAGGCCCGGGCTGAGAAATGCCATATCAGCTTCTAATCCGAGACAACAGCCAACCCCACCTGCCGTTTCGCCATGCACACAGTCATATCTCATTTCGCATCAATCCCGCGGAGTCGCCCACGCCGCTGGTTTGGACACCAGTGAAGAGACTTGAACAGGAATGGTTTCGTAATCAGCAGGTCGCCAGTTCGATCCAGGCGGGTGGCTCCAAAACAAATCAATTACTTACGACCCAGAGTGGTGCGAGCTCTTCGATTCTTGTCAGCCATTTTGTCAGCCAGACCGTTTCAGACTCGAATTACCCGGCGGTAGCACATTTCTGGCAGGGCGGCCGAGTCGGTGACTGGAATATCTGGCGTGACTACGCGCCTGGAGATCACGACGAGACCTGGCTCGCCAGTGGGTGCTACGTCTTCTTTGGGTCCAGCATCTGCCGGGTGGAGGCGCTGCATCTTCTCGGCTGAATCCCGATCGCTGCCCCTCGAAGAGATATCCGTCCGCAGGGTCAATTCGAAACGGATTTCGTTTCTTCCTGACGCGCCGAAACTGCCGCAACAGGGATTCCTTTGGCCTTCATCAACGATTCCAGCAGTGCCACGGTCTTCGGAAATGCATCCGCTCCGCCGCGAGCACCGCCCGCGCCACGGGCGACGTCGAGAGGCGTGCGGCCGTTGGCGTCTTTGGCGGTAAGATCGGCGCCGTTGGCGACGAGGAATTCGATGAACTTATCGAAGCCGTGTTCCGCCGCGCCGTGCAGGGCGGTTTGATTCGGCACGGCATTCGCGCTCGGCATCTGACTGCCGCGGCGGAAGCTCTGCGCGATTCGTCGCGGAGGCGCTCTCCCCGGCAGCGAAACCGACCGGACCGTTAGCCGGGGCGGCGGCCGCGCCCGCCTCCCCCCGCTCCACGTCCACCGCCGCCTCGGCCGCCTCCAAATGCGTTGCGGTCGAGAAGAGAGCGGGCGTTCACGTCAGCGCCGGCCTTGATCAGCAGATCCATGGTGGCGAGCACGCCTTCGTCGGTGCGGTTACGTCCGCGCGTCACGCGGGAACCGTAGTCGACGCCGGCCGCAGCCATCAACGGCGTGATGCCTTCCTTGCTCGGCAAATCGACAAGCGCCTTGTATTCGAGCAGCAGCGCGACAAATTTGTCGTCGCCACCACGCGCCGCGCGCAATAACGGCGTGGCGCCCTGTGCGAGCATGTTATCGCCGCCGCGATCCTGCGGAACGTCGCGATACGGCGGACGCCGCTTCAACTGAATGTTCGGATTCGCGCCGTGCTCCAGCATCATGCGCGCCACATCAATCGCAGTGAGCTTGTCCGGGCTCGGAATGACGGCGACCGCGCCGTTGCCTTTCATCGGCAGCGTGCTGACGTCGGCCGCCATGTAGATCGGCGAGCGGCCGAAGAGGTCCCACTTGTCGAGATCCGCGCCGCCTTTGACCAGCACGGCGGCCGTGTCGAAATGCAGGTTCTCCAGCGCGAGGAGCAGCGGCGTCTCGCGGTCCGGATCTTCGGAATCGGGATCGCGCATGCGCGGCCAGCAGGTTCTGAACGCAGGCAACGCAGCCTTCACGCGCGGCATAGTGCAGCGGCGTGAAGCCGCCCTTGTTCATGTCCTTCGGGCGAGGTTCCTGGATGATCTTGCGTTCCCACTGATTGACCTTGCCGTGATCGTTCAGGTTCGCGTCCTTCGACGCGAGGAACTTCACCATGTCGGGCTGGCTTTGCGCGGCGGCCCACATGATCGCGGATTGTCCGCCCCAGGTTTCCTTCGCGTTGATGTCGGCTCCCGCGGCAAGAAGCGCCTTGGCCGCGTCAACCTTGCCGCTGCGCGCGGCAGCCATCAGCGGAGTTTCGCCGTCCGGAGTCCTGAAATTGGGATCGGCGCCGGCCTTGAGCAGCGCGTCGATGATCGGCGCGGAGCCGATGATCGCGGCTTCGGTGATCGCCGACGTGCCCAACTGGTTCTTCAGTTTGACATTCGCGCCGGCTTTGATCAGCGCGCGGACGAGTTCCAGATCGTTGTTCGCCGCGGCGTACATGATGGCGGTGGTGCCATCGGCGCCGGCGGCGTTTACGTTCGCGCCTTTGATGCTCGCGAGGCGCATGGCCGCGGCATGATCGCCCGATTCGGCAGCGTCAAAAAGACCCGCGCGATCGGCCAATATAAGCGAAGCGCCCGCCAAGCAGGACTGCGAATGCGACCACAAACTTGCGCATGCCTAAACCTCCGAAAGACCGTCGACGCCGTCGCCGATGGATTTCACCGGGATCTCATTGCGCTGCAAGCAGCGTAAGGAGCAGTTCGCCGTGACGCGAATCCTGCGGATACTTCAGGTGCTGGCCGCCTTTGATCTTTCCGTTGGCGTGTCCAAGAATCGCGGACGGCAGCGGATCGTTATTGTGGCGATCGCTGTTGCTCATGTCGCTGCCGAAGAGAATCGTGGAATGATCGAGCACCGTGCCGTCGGCTTCTTTCGCGGCTTCGATCTTCTTGATGAACCCGGCGAACACTTCCGTGTGGTACTTCTGAATCTGCACCAGCTTGTCCATCTTTTCGGGATTGTTGCCGTGATGCGACAGCGGATGGAAGCCCTCGGCGATGCTCAGGTTGGTGTAGGTGCGCATGCTGGCTTCGCGATCCATCGAGAGCGTGATCACGCGCGTGATGTCGGCCTGGAACGCCAGCGCCATCAGGTCGAACATCAGCTTGAAATACTCGGTGATGTCGTTCGGCGTGCCGACCGGCGCATCCGGAATCGTCAACTCGCTGTTGTGCGACTTTTCGGCCATCTGCACGCGGCGCTCAATCTCGCGAACCGAATCGAGATAGTCGCCGACGATGACGCGGTCCTTCACGCCGAGGCTGGCCTGCAGGCGCTGCGCCTGTCCCTGCACGCGATCGAGGATGCTGCCGGTTTCGGCCAGAATCTGGGCGCGTTCCTGATCGGTGTCGCCCTGTCCGAAGAGCTTCTGGAAGACCGCGCGCGGGTTGCTTTCCTGCGGCAATGACTGGGTCGGCGTGCGCCATGCGATGCGGGCGCTGCCCTGCCCGACGCTGAGTTCGAGCGACGGCAGACGCGTCTCCTGCCCGACGTAGCGGACGGCGATCTGGTCGGCGCTCACGCCGGAGTCCGGACCGGCCTTGCCGAAGTCCAAGGGCTTCACGCGGTCAGCCAGCCCTGCTCGATGTAGGCGTGAGGCTCGGGCGTTTCCGCGGGCTTGTTGCGCAGGCCGGAGACGATGGTCAGATGCTTGCGGAACGGCTCCAGCGGCTGCAGGATCGGCGACATGGTGAAGCTCGTGCCGGTTTCCTTCGGCGACCAGCGATCCATGATCGCGCCGTGCGGGAAGCCGACAAAGGCAAAGCGCTTCGGGAGTCTTCCCGGCAGGAGTTTCCGCCCACGCGGTGGCGGCGGGAATCATGGCCTCCAGCAGCGGCAGTCCGATGGTGGCTCCGATTCCCTTCAGGACGGTACGGCGTGCAATGTGCTTCTTTGATATGAACATGATGTCGTCTCCTTGCTTTCCTCGCGCCTATTTCTTCGCACTCTGCACTGGTTCGGGCTGCGGTACGCGGCGCATCCTGAACTGATCGCTCTTGACCACCGCCTGAACGATGGCCGAAAATTTGTAATCCTTCGCCGCCGTGTCGCGCACGATCTTGCGGACGGTCGGCATGTCGTAGTATTCGCGCGTGCGGCCCATCGAGTAGGTCAGGAGGTTCTCGACGAACGTCTGCACGAACTGATCGGGACGGCGCAGCAGCGCGTTGCGCAGATCGTCGGGCCCGTTGATCTTCGTGCCGTCGGGCAACTCGCCGGCGGAATCGATGGCGGTGCCGGCAAAGCGGTCCTTGTCTCTCCACATTCCGGTCGCGTCGAAGTTTTCGAGCGCGAAGCCGAGCGGGTCCATGACCGAGTGGCATGACGAGCACGTCGGGCTCGCGCGGTGCTTCGCCATCAGCTGCGCGCACGGTGAGCGCCTTGGTGGTGCCGATGTCCTTGTCATTCAGGGTCGGCACGCCGGGCGGCGGGTTGGCCGGCGGGACACCTTCAATGTAGGTCAGGATGAACTTCCCGCGCAGCACGGGCGATGTGCGGTTCGGATAGGCGGCCGCCATCAGGATGGCGCCCTTGCCCAGCAAACCCCAGCGCGCGGAGTCTTTCAGCTCGACGCGGCGGAACTCGATCGCCTTTCACGTCGGTGATGCCGTATTGCAGCGCCAGGCGCTCATTCAGGATACGTATGGTTCGCGCGCAGCAAATCCACGACGTTGCGGTCTTCACGGAAGATGCTGTCGGCAAACAGCGTGAGCTCGGTGCGGAAATCCTGACGCGGGTCCATGCGGCCGGAGGCATACGGGAAGACGTCGCGATCCGGAACGATCTCGTCGAGCCGTGTTCATGTCGAGCCACTGAAACACGAAATTGCTCGCCAGCGTCTTCGATCGCGGATCGGCCAGCATGCGCTCAACCTGCTTGTCGAGCGTCGCCGGATCGCTGAGCTTGTTCTTGACTGGCGAGATCGAGCAGTTCATCGTCGGGAATCGAGTTCCACAGGAAGAACGAAAGCTTCGAGGCGAGTTCGAGATCGGTGATCGCGTACTTCTCGCCCGGCTTCATCCCTGCGGGAACGCGCTCGCCGCGATACAGGAAGAACGGGCTCGCCAGCATTCCGGTGACGCCTTCGCGAATACCACCTTCAAAACCGCCCTGCTTCGCGCCATCGGCGTAATACTGCATGAGCTCGTGCGATGTCGTCGTTCGTCACCGGACGGCGATAAGCGCGCCTCGCCAGCGCCGAAAAAATCTCTTTCGCGCAGGCTTCCGGCGTTTTGCTTTTGTCCTTTGGCCGGGTTGCAGATGAGGATGCGGTCGCGGCTGGGCGTGGAACTGAGGCCCTTGACATCGAAGGGGCCCAGAAGCTGGAACGAGTTCACGCGATAGGAACGATCCTGCCCGCCGCCGGGCGCGAAAATCTGCAACTGATCGTCGGATTCGGCGAAACTCTGGCGCCGGAAAGTGACGCCGATCTTGTGCGGTCCGGCCGTCGCCTGGAACTTGATGTTCTTCAGGCGGGCATTGACGCGATCGAGCGCGCCGCTCTGCACCTGATCGTAGAGCTTCATGTCTTCTTCGCCGCCGATCGTCGTTTGATAGACGATCTTGTTGTCGAGCGTCACGACCAGCGGATTCTCGTACTCCATGCCGTTGCCCCAGATGTGGGTGGCCATGTCGGCGATGTTGATGCGGTATTCGCCGTCGGCGGGAAGATCCACTTTCGCGAGAATGCCGCCGCGCGTCCCGAGAGGCAATCCGGGAACGTGGGTGAGCTGATTGCCGGGAGCGGCGCGGAACGTCCAGCCCTGCGGCGCGGGACATCGCCGCTTGCCCATCGCCTTCACAGCGACGTTACGGGCGGCAATCACGTATTGCTCAATGAAGGAAGGCGAAACCTGCAGCGCGGACGCGATGTTGTCGAAGCCCTGCGCGATGTCGTCCGGCGGCAGCAATTCGGCGCCGTTGACGTCGACCAGAAGCAGATCGCGAACCGCGTTTTCGTACTCCTTGCGATTCAACCGATGCAGCACGACCTGATCGGTGACGTACGCCTGGTTCGGGAACCTTGTCGAGCGAATCTTCGAGCCACGCGACCAGCGAGTCGACAGCCTTGCCGTCCGGCTGCTTCGCGCCCGGAGGCGGCATGACGCGGCCGCGCAGCTTGCGCACGGCTTTCTCGAAAAGTTCGGGATTCTTGGCGATGCTCGCCGCTGTGATGCCTTCGAAGCTGACACCGCCGGTCTTGGCTTTGTCGTTGTGGCAGCCGACGCAGTATTGCTTGATGGTGGCCAGTTGCGCGTCGCCCGAAGCAGGCGCTGCGGTCGCGGGCGCTGCGGCAATGACGCCGCCGAAAGCCGAGAACAGGCCGATCAGCGGAATCGAGCGTCTCAATATGTCGCGTATGTCTCATTGGTCCTCAAGCGTCTTTTCCTCAAGCGTCCGGTGAAAGGTAGGCCCACAGGCTCTCGAAAGAGCGGCGAATGAATTCATCCGGAGTTGCCCATCTTGGCTTCGAATTCCTTGGCCGGCTTGGCCTCGACGGCTTCCGACGGGCCGCGCCCTTTGTTCAGCATTTGATTCAGACGATCGTAGATCGTGCCGTACATGTCGACCTGCGCGGTGATGTCGGCAAAGCTGAGCACGGGACCGTGCGCGGGAACAATCTTCGTATCCTTGTTCGCGACGCTCTGGATCCGTTGCAGTCCGCCGACAATGCCGCCAATCCAGCCTCCGGTCCACCAATCGACCACCGGCCAGCCTTGTCCGTAGGCGGCGTCGCCCACCGCAAGCACGTTCTGCTGCGGGAAGTAGACGTAGAGATCGCCGTCCGTGTGCGCCGCGTCGGAGATGTATCCGTAGCGGATTCCGGAATCGAGAGCGCCTTTGTCGTAGAAGGTTTTGTTGGGTTGGGCGATCTTCGGAAGCTTCTTGAATTTCTGTCCGTTCCAGGGCCACGTGATGTTTTGCTGCAGCCAGAGCCGCGTGTTCTCCTGGGCGATAATCGTGACGCCGGCCGTGCCGAGCTTCTCGTTGGAGCCGGTCTGCTCGGGATGCCAGTGCGTGTTGAAGAGCGTCCGGACCGGACCGCTGCCTGGCAGTGCGGCAACGGCCTGCGCCAGGACAGCAGCATTCGGACGCCAGCCCGCCATCCACCATCACGACGCCGTCGGACCCCGTTTGCGCAACCACGTTCGCGCCGGCGCCACCCAGCAGGAACAATTTGTCGCCCAATTCGGTGGTGGTTAACGCCGCTGGCGTTCCGCCAGTTTGCGCGAACACGGACGAAGCAGATAAGCACGCACCAGCGGCTTTCAGAAACGTTCTACGACTCGAAACCGACATGGGTACTGTTGCATCAGTATACTCCCGCCTGATCCCAAAAGCATGCCCCCTTGGGGGTAGCCAGTACCGTAGCCGTTGGGCTACGGCAAGACCCGAAGCTCGTTTTGCACATTCGGCAGATCGCCCACCGTATTGGCCGGCCCCAGACCGCCGATCGCGCCCCCCATTTTGCCCCCGATCTTGATGGATGCTCTGAACAGTGCCCCGACCGGAATGATGCCGCCGATCCTGTGCGCTGCGATCGCCGCAAGGCCCATGGACGCGATACATCCGCAAGATCCGCAATCCGGTTTACCGCCAAACTGACAAGGAGTGATTCTGGTCGTGAGATCTGCAGACAGAGTCTGCGTCGTGAGAGCAAACACACATTCCGAAGGGCTGTGCGGTGGCCTCGCGAACTGGCGGATTAACTCTGCCGGCATTTCCAGTTTGGGAAACGACTTCCGCAGCGCCAGCATATCGGTAATGGCTTGCCGCCGTTCTTCCGGACTTAGGATCTCCGGAAGGGAATCTCCGATCTGCGGTGTAAAGAGACTAAACCACACTCGAACAATCTCGGGCCGGGGTGTCCAGAATTCAAGAAAGTCCCGCAAGTACCCCGGCCGCTTCATCATCTGCCCGGTAATCGTGCAATGGATTGTGATCTTCTGCCCGGCGATGTTCTTGAGGATGCGATGGTAGGTCGCGGGGGCCCGGCGGAGGTCGTGTTCCGGCTGCAGTCCGTCAATCGAGACGACGGAGGTCAAGTTCGGCATCGCATCCCAACCGGACGGCAATGGCCGAAATGCGCTGGTCACTACCTGGACGTGAAGCCCCCGCGCCAGCAGCATCGGCATCATTGTTTCGAGTTCCCGATACCGGACCAGCGGATCCCCACCGACGATGGAGAGATGCAATGGCTTGACCCGGTCCACCACATTAAGAACTCCATCGATCAGTTCCTGGCCCTTTCGGTCGTTCAGACTTCGTAACGTCAACCCTCCGCCCAGGTGCTCGGCGTCATAGGCGTAGCAACCCGGGCATTTGAGCGGGCATTCTCGGGTAATCTCGATCGACAGCGAAGGACGTTCGCCTCTCAGAATTTTCTTCCAGGCCCCAAGGATCTCCGACGTTTTCACCGGCTCTTTCCTGAAATTTGCGGAGTGGAATCAGCGAGACTCATCATGATGATTCGATGCATTTGTAATCACCGGGGACGGCACGAAATAGCCGCCAGTTTCAATCAGATGTCATCGATCTGACGTTATCGCGGAGGGCGAATTGTCACGGCCTGAAGCGAGCACTCGATTACCCGGGGAGTACATGTCCTCGGCTTTAATCCCTTGTCAAAGCAGACGCGCTCTTCCTCAAAGTTGGCAGCCGGGCAGGAAGTACGAAAGGCCGTCGTCGGAAAAGATGGATTAGCCGCGGAGAATTGGGATTCGATTTGGCCTGCGCTTTCGCGAACTTCGCCCGTGAGTGACGTAAGCTGCACCGGAATCTGCACAGTGGAGCGAGTCTGCGCTATGGACCTGAAATAGTCGAATGGTGTGAGGCCCGTGCAGCTGCCGTGTACGGTCCATTCATGCTGGATAAGACCCGGACTCGGCATGTATTGCAATGCAAAATTCACGACGGCTTTTGGCACCTGGCCGGCGTTTCCGCACGATTCGGGACTCCTGCCCGCCGCCGCTTCTGGCCAAAGGCCATGAACGACGAATCCAATGCCCTGGCCAGACGCGCACTCCCCTGGGTTGCGGGACGCTTCGCCGGGTTTGGCGCAAAAGGCGGGAGCCCAGGACAGCGAAAGTACGTAATAGTCAAATGCCGCGGGCGCTGCAGCTGAGCGCCTGGAAGATTGCGCGAGCAACGCAGCCGCGAGTGCGAGCAGGATCAGGGCTTCTCGAATTCGGACTGAACTATTGCGCAACACGCACATAGGACGGTGCCTGGGCGCGTTGACGTTTCTTTTTTAGCCATTGCCCGGCCCGGTACAGCATCAGCAGAACGAGAATCGCGCCATACATCAGAGGAAGCCGGATGTCGGACTTCACGAGCCAGTAATAGTGAACGACGCCGGCGGCCGCGCTGAAGTAGATGAGGCGGTGCAGCAGTTGCCATCGCCGAAAGCCGAGCCGCCGCACCCAGCCCGCCGTTGAAGTCACGGCGAGGGCAGCCATCAGCACAAGGCCCAACATCCCGACCGTGATGAACTTCCGTTTCAGGATGTCGTCCCACATCTCGCCAGTGTCGAAACCCTTGTCGAGCCAGATCCAGGTCGTCAGATGGAGCAGGCCGTAGAAGAAGGCGAACAGCCCGGCCATGCGGCGAAAACGAATCAGCTGCGGTTGATGGAATATCCCGCGTAGAGGCGTAATCGCCAGCGTGATCAGAAGGAATCGAAGGGTCCAGTCACCCGTGTAATGAGTGATGAACTCGATGGGATTCACGGTCAGATCCAGGCGGAAGCCGCGCCAGATCAGGTTAAGCAGCGGAACAAGGCCCAGGAAAAACAGCAGGACCTTCGTCCAGGCGCTCAACCAGAATTTTTTCATTGCCGTTAATGGTATTTGCGAAGATCCATACCCGCGTAAAGGCCGGCGACCTGATCGTACCCGTTGAACATCCGCGTCGGGATACGTTCGCCAAAAACGCCGGAACCAAGCCTCTCTTCCTTTGCCTGACTGTGCGTCGGATGATCGACTTTCGGGTTTACGTTCGAATAGAAGCCGTAGGCTTCGGGCCACGCGATATTCCACGTAGTTGGTGGTTCTTTTTCCACCAGACGGATCTTCACCAGAGATTTCGCACTCTTGTATCCATACTTCCACGGAACGGTCAAACGCAGTGGCGCGCCGTTCTGCGGGGGCAGGATTTCACCGTAGAGTCCGACGGAAATCAAGGTCAGCGGATGCATAGCTTCGTCGAGACGAAGCCCTTCGACATAGGGAAAATCGATGCGCGCCTCGCGTGACGAGATCATCTGTTTGGGATCGTAGTAACTCTGGAAGGCGACGTACTTCGCCTTGGCCGTCGGCTCAACCTGCTTGAGCAGTGCATTCAGGGGGAACCCGATCCACGGAATCACGAATGACCATCCCTCCACGCAGCGATGCCGGTAAATCCGCTCCTCGAGAGGCGCGACCTTCATGACGGCATCGAGATCGAGAGTTTTGGGTTTGGCGACCTCGCCTTCGATCGAGACCTTCCACGGTGATGTCCGGTAGTTCTTCGCGTTCTTGGCCGGTTCGTCTTTGCCCGTGCCGAATTCGTAGTAATTGTTGTAGGTCGTCACCCCCTGGTAGGGCGTCGGCTTTTCATCGGTGCTGAAGGGACTCTTCGTGAAATTTGGGATCTTCGTTTCGGCACGGCCCGCGACGGAGCCGGCGATCGCGCCGACCGCAAGAGACCCGGACTTGAGGAATCGCCGCCGATTCATATACGTCTCTCGCGGGGTGACATCGGAGTAACGCAGGGGCATGTTTACACCTCAATGTTAACTCCGTGCCTGGTGGTACCGCGACCGCGGGGTGGCTGAAATACACCATTAGTTCAGCAGGCACCGATGCGGTTCGAACCGTAACCTGCTCATTCCTTTACCGTTCCTCGATGGCGAGGCGATTGCTGAACATGCCCCGCAAGGAGCGCCATTCACTTGTTTGGGATACAAATAGGGAACTGGGTCAGACTGGCTATCGCGGCAGGCGGTTTGTTGAGTATCTATTTCGGATACAAGCTGTTTTGCGATGTGCCCCTCCGAATTGGGAGGACCTTCCGAACAATTTTTGTGCTGAACCTGGTTTCCGGCGCGGCACTGGCTCTTTTTGGTGTCGGCGTTTTAACTGCCGATCTCCGCGGTATTCGAAATGACCACCCTGCCGACGGGCCCGCTTCCGGCGACCACTCGAGACCGTCGACGGAACCGGGGTCCTTCACAGGTCCGAAGGTCCACCGCAGCCCAAGTGCGGCGGTTCAGGCGGCATAAGCCATTTAGAAGCTCATTTTGTCTTTTTTCGCTTCCAGTTTGCGGCCGTCAACCCCATAAACTACCAGCATCTCGCCCCATTCCCGGTAGTCTCCGTGCTTTTCGCGGTAGGTGACGAGGGCCTTCGCCTCATCCGGCGTCAGTCCGATCGCCGCCACAATCTCATCGGCGGTGGCTTTGTTCATATTGATCTTCGACGTGTCGTCCTTTTTCGCGAAATTTTTGGCCATGTATCCCGCGATCACGTCGTACTGTTCCGTGGTGCCCGGAATTCCTTTCAGCGCCATGCGTGCCACCGTCTGCTTCCAGTCAGACTCCGATTTCCGCTGGCTCACCAGCATGGAAGTCTCGTGACACTGCAGACAGATTTTGGTGACGTACTCTTTGGCGGGGCCTTCGGGGAAATCGGTTTGCGCGAGAACGGGCGAAATCAGTGCCGAGCAGAGAATGAGAACTCGCGGAAAGCCGGCGAGAGTGTGCCTGTTCATCGGGTCCGGACCTCCACAGCCGCATATTCTCTCACGAATCGGTATAGCATAGCGGGTGCGGAGGTATTCGAATATGCGGGGACTTTACACAACGAGCGCGGGCGTTCTCGCCGTCGCGGCTTTGGCGGGAATTGCTGCGGGACAGCGCTACACCAGTCCGCCGGCCACTGCCTCGGTGAAAATCGGAGGCAAACAGATCAGCGTTGACTATTATTCGCCGTCAATGCACGGTCGCCGGATCTTCGGCGCCCTTGTGCCCTACGGACGAGTCTGGTGTCCCGGCGCCAACGTCGCTACCGGGCTGACCACTGAGGCGGATCTGCGCATCGGCAATCTCAAATTACCCAAAGGAGCGTGGAGCATCTGGGCCGTACCCGGCGAACAGGAGTGGACCCTCGTGATCAACAAGGAAACAGGCCAGCACCATCTCGACTATGATCCGGGGCAAGACTTCGGGCGCACAAAGATGAATGTGAAAAAAATTTCCACCCCGGTAGAAGCTTTCAGGATTGATCTGGTGTCCGAAGGAGAGAACAAAGGCAGGCTCGCGCTGGTGTGGGAAACGACAGAGGCATCCATTCCCTTCACTGTCCTGCCCTGACCCTCTGCCGAGAAAAACAAAAAGCCCGACCTTTTCAGATCGGGCTTCATTGCGAATTAACCGGGCGACTTCCTAGTCTCCCACACACCTGCGCGTGCAGTACAATCGGGGCTGAAGGGCTTAACTTCCGTGTTCGGGATGGGAACGGGTGGGACCCCTTCGCTAAGGTCACCCAGAACTTGCCGATTCCGGCTTCACACCGGAACCAAACTCATTCGAGCTTTGATCTTGAATATTTGACGGGCCACTTTACCACGAATACATCTGTTACTTTGTGTGAGAAATAAATTTTATGGTCAAGCCGAACGAGCAATTAGTAGCGGTAAGCTCAACGTATTACTACGCTTACACATCCGCCCTATCAAACTGGTAGTCTTCCAGTGCTCTTCATACTTACGTTGGGAGATCTCATCTTGGGGAAGGTTTCGCGCTTATATGCATTCAGCGCTTATCCTGACCGAACTTCGCTACCCAGCTATGCCACTGGCGTGACAACTGGAACACAAGAGGTTCGTCCACTCCGGTCCTCTCGTACTAAGAGCAGGCCCCCTCAAATCTCCTACGCCCACCACAGATAGAGACCGAACTGTCTCGCGACGTTCTGAACCCAGCTCACGTACCGCTTTAATAGGCGAACAGCCTAACCCTTGGGAGCTTCTACACCCCCAGGATGCGATGAGCCGACATCGAGGTGCCAAACCGGAGCGTCGATGTGAACTCTTGACTCCGATCAGCCTGTTATCCCCGGCGTACCTTTTATCCGTTGAGCGATGACCCTTCCATACAGAATCACCGGATCACTAAGGCCTGCTTTCGCATCTGCTCGACTTGTAGGTCTTACAGTTAACCTGGCTTATGCCTTTGCACTCGTCGGCTGATTTCCAAACAGCCTGAGCCAAGCTTCGCGCGCCTCCGTTACCGTTTAGGAGGCGACCGCCCCAGTCAAACTACCCGCCTTCCATTGTCCTTCTCCCGGATTACGGGAGTAAGTTAGAACCACAGAACCATCAGGGTGGTATCTCACCGCTGGCTCCACCGATTCCGAGAAACCGGTATCAAAGCCTCCCACCTATGCTGCGCAGATGGCCCCATAGTTCAATGAAAAGGTATAGTAAAGGTGCACGGGGTCTTTTCGTCTAGTGGCGGGCACCCGGCGTCTTCACCGGGACCACAAGTTCGCCGGGCGGCATGTTAAGACAGTTCTCAGATCGTTACGCCATTCGTGCAGGTCGGAACTTACCCGACAAGGAATTTCGCTACCTTAGGACCGTTATAGTTACGGCCGCCGTTCACCGGGGCTTCAGTTCAAAGCTTCGCTTGCGCTAACCTCTCCCTTTAACCTTCCGGCACCGGGCAGGCGTCAGCCCCTATACGTCGTTTTAGACTTTGCAGAGACCTGTGTTTTTGTTAAACAGTCGCCTGAGACTATTCACTGCGACCCCATTGCTGGGGCACTCCTTCTCCCGAAGTTACGGAGCTAATGTGCCTAGTTCCTGAACATACCATCACCCGAGCGCCTTAGAATATTCATCTCGTCCACCTGTGTCGGTTTGTGGTACGGTTACCTGACTCTCCTTAGAGGCTTTTCCTGGCAGACGACCCGGCGGATTTACCTCTCCGGATCTCCCTTCACCTGGCTTTGAAACCATTGCGCCACCAGGCTTACGGTCTGCGTCCCCCCATCGGTCTTTATCGAGCTTCGGTAGTGCTGGAATATTAACCAGCTGTCCATCGGTTACGCCTTTCGGCCTCACCTTAGGCACCGACTAACCCTGAGCGGATTAACCTTTCTCAGGAATCCTTAGACTTACGGCGACCATGGTTCTCACATGGTTTTTCGCTACTTATGCTGGCAGAGTCTCTTCCGGAACCTCCAGCCGTCCTTTCGGTCGACCTTCAATGATTCCAGAATGCTTTCCTACCGTATCGCGCTTTGTAAACAAAGCGGATACCCGTAACTTCGGTATCGTGCTTGAGCCCCGTTATATTGTCGGCACCGGGCGACTCGACCAGTGAGCTGTTACGCTTTCTTTAAAGGATGGCTGCTTCTAAGCCAACCTCCTGGCTGTCTGAGTCTCCCGACTTCCTTTCCCACTGAGCACGAACTTAGGGACCTTAGTTGACGGTCTGGGCTGTTTCCCTCTCGACTATGAAGCTTAGCCCCCACAGTCTGACTCCCGCGCTGTACGTTCCCGGCATTCGAAGTTTGGTTGGATTCGGTAACCTGGGAAGGCCCCTAGTCCAGTCAGTTCTCTACCACCGGGACGGAACACGCGAGGCTAGCCCTAAAGCTATTTCGGAAAGAACGAGCTATCACGGAATTTGATTAGCCTTTCACCCCTACCCTCAGCTCATCCAAGCTGTTTTCAACCAACACTGGTTCGGACCTCCAGTCGCTGTTACACGACCTTCATCCTGGCCAAGGGTAGATCATCCCGCTTCGCGTCTATTCCCAGCGACTCCACGCCCTATTCAGACTCGCTTTCGCTTCGGCTCGCTTTCGCTTAACCTCGCCACTGAGAATAACTAGCCAGCTCATTATGCAATAGGCACGATGTCAGGCATTGCCTTGCGGCCATAGCCCTCCAACTGCTTGTAAGCGTGCGGTTTCAGGTACTATTTCACTCCCCTCGCAGGGGTACTTTTCACCTTTCCCTCACGGTACTTGTTCACTATCGGTCGCAAAGTAGTATTTAGCCTTACCGGATGGTCCCGGTAGATTCCCGCAGGGTTCCACGTGTCCCGCGGTACTTAGGAGCCACTTGAAGGAAGATTGCATTTTCACTTACGGGGCTGTCACCCTCTATGGCCGGCCTTTCCAGACCGTTCAATTAACACTTTCTTATCCCTCGTTGTAACCACCGGGCCTCATCACTTTCGTGACGCGGCCTGGTAGTTATTGTGGTCCTGCAACACCGAACTCTCCTTTCGAATCGTTCGGTTTAGGCTGTTCCGATTTCGCTCGCCACTACTCTCGGAATCACGGTTGTTTTCTTTTCCTTCAGGTACTGAGATGGTTCACTTCCCTGAGTTTGCTCGATCACCCTATGTATTCAGATGAACGTAACCGGTGTTCACACCGGCTGGGTTTCCCCATTCGGAAATCCCCGGATCGCAGACTGTTAGCGTCTTCCCGGGGCTTATCGCAGCTGACCACGTCCTTCTTCGCCTCTTTGCGCCAAGGCATCCACACGCACGCCCTTAGTAGCTTGACCATAAAATCTATTTCGAACACAAAGTATTCGATGTCATTCTTGCGCTGCTTTCCCTCCGGCCAATGCCCCCTGTTACGGAAACACCACGCCTTTGGAAAGCTGCAAATACTTGTAGTAAGTATTGCCCGTCAAATATTCAATTTTCAAAGATCAGACTTCTTCGATACTACCGAAGACGTCGAAAATCAGCTTTCCGTAAATTAGTGACGGAAAAACTCACCTTCGGTTTCTTCGGGTTTTAGGTGGTGGGCCTGGATAGACTCGAACTATCGACCTCACCCTTATCAGGGGTGCGCTCTAGCCACCTGAGCTACAGGCCCTCGGTGAACCCGCCCCGCCCGATCACTTCCGGTCGGAGCGGCTCAAACTGGTGGAGCTGGTCGGGATCGAACCGGCGACCTCCTGAATGCAAATCAGGCGCTCTCCCAGCTGAGCTACAGCCCCAAAACTTAAATCGAGGCCAATTGGATGCAGAGCAGTCAGCGCCAGGCCGACTACTACTCTAATCACTTCAATGAACTTCAGGCAAGAGTCCGAAACGTATTTTCAGCCTTCCGCTGTCTCAAACCGGAAAACCGGTCTTCCACAGCTTTCAACTGAATTGGACTGGAACGGCTGTCACTCGTACACTCAGAGCGACTCCAGCCACGGTCTCTTTAGAAAGGAGGTGATCCAGCCGCAGGTTCTCCTACGGCTACCTTGTTACGACTTCACCCCAATCATGAGTCATACCTTGGGCCGCTGCCTCCCTTGCGGGTTAGCGCGCGAACTTCTAGTACAACCCACTTTCGTGATGTGACGGGCGGTGTGTACAAGGCCCGGGAACGTATTCACGGCGGCGTTCTGATCCGCCATTACTAGCGATTCCAGCTTCATGCAGGCGAGTTGCAGCCTGCAATCCGAACTGAGAACGGTTTTTTGGGATTGGCTCCCCCTCGCGGGTTGGCAGCCCTTTGTACCGTCCATTGTAGCACGTGTGTAGCCCTGGACATAAAGGCCATGAGGACTTGACGTCATCCCCACCTTCCTCCAGGTTATCCCTGGCGGTCTCCTGCGAGTTCCACCTTTCGGTATGGCAACACAGGACAAGGGTTGCGCTCGTTGCGGGACTTAACCCAACATCTCACGACACGAGCTGACGACAGCCATGCAGCACCTATACTACGGTCCCTTGCGGGAAGGCCTACTTTCATAAGCTGGTCCGTAGCATTTCGAGCCCAGGTAAGGTTCTTCGCGTTGCGTCGAATTAAACCACATGCTCCACCGCTTGTGCGGGCCCCCGTCAATTCCTTTGAGTTTCAGCCTTGCGACTGTACTCCCCAGGCGGCATATTTAACGCGTTAGCTCCGGCACGGATCAACTGAATGACCCACACCAAATATGCATCGTTTAGGGCGTGGACTACCAGGGTATCTAATCCTGTTTGCTACCCACGCTTTCGTGCCTCAGCGTCAGTTATGGTCCAGAAAGCCGTTTACACCACCGGTGTTCCTCCTGATATCTACGCATTTCACCGCTACACCAGGAATTCCACTTTCCTCTCCCACACTCTAGTCCCGCAGTTTATAGCGCACCCTCCCAGTTAAGCCGGGAGATTTCACACCATACTTACAGAACCGCCTGCGCACCCTTTACGCCCAGTAACTCCGAACAACGCTTGCTGCCTACGTATTACCGCGGCTGCTGGCACGTAGTTAGCCGCAGCTGCTTCTGCAGGTACCGTCATAATCTTCCCTGCCGAAAGAGCTTTACACCCCGAAGGGCTTCATCGCTCACGCGGCGTCGCTGCATCAGGGTTTCCCCCATTGTGCAAGATTCCCCACTGCTGCCTCCCGTAGGAGTCTGGCCCGTGTTTCAGTGCCAGTGTGGCCGTGTGCCCTCTCAGGCCGGCTACCGATCACAGCCTTGGTAGGCCATTACCCTACCAACTAGCTAATCGGCCGCGGACCCCTCCTCCAGCGCATTGCTGCTTTCCTCTCTCGAGCTTATGCGGTATTGTCGTCGGTTTCCCAACGGTATTCCCCACTAGAGGGCAGGTTATCCACGTGTTACTCACCCGTACGCCACTTTACTCATGGATTGCTCCACTTTCTCGTTCGACTTGCATGTGTTAGGCGCGCCGCCAGCGTTGATTCTGAGCCGGGATCAAACTCTCATTTTAGTTCGTGAGAATTATCGCTCCGGTTGAACCCAAAGTTCATTTAAGAACGTACGCGAAACAGATTTTCACCTGCACCGCGCCGTACTGACGAAGTAAATTAGTGCATCCAATTAGATTGTCAAAGATCTGTACCAGACCTCCCTACCCCATTGAAGGCGCAGGAATTACTGGCAGGCCTCGAAACTTGCCGATCTGACTCGCACAACGCGCAGGGAGGTTTTACACCTCTGTCAGACCGTTTAAAATTTCATTTCTTGAAAGAACTACGAGGAAGGTTGTTACCACCGCAGGCCGAAATCAGGAGGAATTTCCCCGATCTACCTCAACAGCTTGTTACCTACCTTACCAGAGTCCTACTATTTGTACCACTCCGTGCACCGTTTTGCAAGCGCCTTGTTTATGGCGCTCATAAAACTTCTGAATCGGAGCCGCTTCAGACTCTTTCAGTCACTTCCTGCGACTTTACCACATCACATTCAGTGCTTGCAACCGCCGCCTCCACTTTCCTCTGATCTCGCGATTCAATCTTGAAATCGAGGTCCCGCTTCAGAAGGTGCGAAACAAACTCGCGCCGCCGGCAACTTCTAAAATGTACCATTACCGCATTCGCCGCGCAACTCGAACGTCACAATTTGTTTTCTGCGGATCCGAATCAGTTCGTCCCGGCACTTCCTTCGAGCGAAAGCGCCGCGAGACTCGTCAGATGTCTCGGCTCAAAAGCCCCAGCCGACCATCGCGTTTCCTCGTAGAGCCGGATTCCTGCAAAATACCCGTAATCCCTATATACGCAATAGGATACATGCCCAAAAAAGCGCGCCTCATCGACCGACATGGTCGAAATCGAAACGCTCGTTCCGGGGGAAATGTACTCCTCGATCTGGACGCATGCTCCCGACGGTGAAATGTCCTCAAGAACGCCTTCAGTGGTACGGCACTCGTCATCACCTTCCAGCCACTCCACCCTCACCAGATCCGCACACAAAAACCTGCCCTCAAATCGCCGTTCATTCATGCACCTGATATCGGCACATTCTCGCGGCGGGTTTAGCCTCACTCCGGACCTCAGACTCAGTAGGCCGGCACTCTATCCGAAGAGATGGCCCATTTTGGCCTGTTTGGTTGCGAGATAATTTCTCCGCGATTCATGCTCCGCCGCTATGCAGGGGACACGCTCGACAATCTCAACCCCGGCCGCCTCAAGCGCTCTCACTTTATCCGGGTTATTCGACATCAGGCGCACCCGGTCAATTCCGAGACTCCGCAAGATAGCGCCCGGAAGAAAATAGTTCCGCAGATCGCTTTCAAACCCGAGTTGTTCGTTCGCCTCGACCGTATCGGCGCCCAGATCCTGCAGCTCATAGGCCCGGAGCTTGTTCATCAGCCCGATTCCCCGCCCCTCCTGATGCTCGTAGATAATCAGTCCCCGCCCTTCGGCCGAGACTTCCTTCAGCGCGATCTCCAATTGCGCCCGGCAATCGCACCGCAAGCTGTGAAACACGTCGCCGGTCAGACATTGGGAATGGATGCGCAGCAGGGGAGGTGGCCCGTCCTGCATGTCGCCCATCTGGAGGACCACCGCCTCCTCAACCCGGTTTCCGGTGCGGCCTTCGAATCCGAAGATTCGGAATAATCCGAATTCGGTCGGGAAATTCGCCTCGGCGGCTTTGGCAAGTACAAAATTCGCGGCATCTTCCATGAAAATTAAGGGACGAAAATTAACTCTATTATAATGAGCGGTTGTTCGCATGGTGACGCAATGAGAAATCACCGGACGCAATCGGCGCCGCGTCGTATGCAGCGGTAACGAGCGGCGGATGGAGCAACCCCAGCCACTCGTCTCTCTGCTCGTCAGGATCGGCGCAGCCGCTTCGATCGCCAGTTTCGGCGTCCGGAGCGATTCCGTCAGGCACATGCTGCTGCGCGAGGAACGGACGCTGGCCCAGCGCTGCCGTCTCGCCCTGTGGTTCACCGTGATGTTTCTTCCCGGTGTAGCGATCCGCGTCGTTGCCCCGGCTTATGCAGCTCTTGACCTTGCTGTCGAGGGCGCGTTTCTCGCTGGCATCACCGGAGGCTATATCTGCGGATGGTTTGCCGGCATGATGATCGCTATCCCCTCCCTCCTGATCCCCTCTCCCGGCAAAGAACTCCTCGCGCTTCCCTTCCTTGCAATGATCGGACTCGGCGGCGGAATGCTGCGCGACCTCGCGTCGGATAAGGAGGAGGTCTGGCGCTTCTCCCCCTTCCCCGACGCCAATTTTTTCCGCCTCTTCCGGCAACCGGTGGAATTCCGGGGCGCGCTCTTTCAACTGCTGTTCCTTCTGGGCATGCTGGCCGCCGAGTTTCTGCGAGAGCAATTAGGCACCGCTTTTAATGCTGGATTGTTCACAATCGCACACGCGCACGATCCCATTTCCCTCCGCTTCGCCGCTTACGCCTCTACCTGTTTTTGCATCACCATTCCGCTCAAGGTATGGAACAACACTCGCAACGAGGTGAAGCTCGAAGAGCAGAAACACCTGCTCATTCAGGCCCGTCTCGATGCGCTCGCCAGTCAGATCAATCCGCATTTTCTTTTCAACACTCTCAATTCCGTTTCCACGCTGATCCGCATTAATCCCGAGCAGGCGCGTGCCATGATTGTGCGCCTTTCCCGTATCATGAGAGGACGCCTTCGGAATCAGGAGCATTTCGCTCCCTTGCGAGATGAAGTGGACTTTATCGAAGACTATCTCTCCATCGAACTTGTGCGATTTGGAGACAAGTTGCGCGTCGTGAAACACATTGATCCTGCCACATTGGATATGCTGATTCCGAGCATGCTGTTGCAGCCTCTCATCGAAAACTCGATCCGGCACGGCCTCTCGGGTAAAGTTGACGGGGGCACCATAACCATTCGAACCACACACAGCAACGGGCGGTTGTCGATTGCTGTCGAAGACGACGGTGTCGGCATCGAGGAGACAGCACTGGCCGGAATTTTTAACAAGGGTATAGGCGTGAGTAATGTCAAAGAGCGGTTGAAGGTTTTATATAACCAGGACTACCGAATGTTGATCGATAGCCAGCCGGGGCGCGGCACGCGGATCGAGATTGAAGTACCGGAGACTCAGACCCGCCTGGCGGCGGTCTCCTGATGGCGCCTTTGCGAATGACGACACTCAGCGCCCCGCCGCCTCCCCAAAAACGTATCAGAATCGACCGGAATGGATTTCGCGGCCTGCCCGGTCCAACCCGCCGCATCTACGACCTGCTTGCGGGCGTCTATCCGCTCTCCACACTTTTATTCCACGAAAAAGCGCACAAGGTCGCCCTTTCGCTGGCAGGCATAAGCGACGGCACCAGAGTCCTTGAAGTTGCTACCGGGTCCGGAGAAATGTTCCGCCGGCTTGCTCGAATCAATTCGACCGGCATGACGTGCGGCTTTGATCTTTCTCCCAACATGGCGGCGCGCACGCAACGCCTCGCCCGTCGCCGTTTGCCGTCCGCGCGCGCGCATTGCCAGGCCGTCGATGCCTGCAACATGCCTTTTCGGGATGCGGCCTTCGATGCTGTGGTTTGCTGTTATCTTCTCGAGCTGATGGGTTCGGAAGACATCGGTCGCGCGCTCTCGGAGATTCACCGCGTATTGCGCCCCAACGGATGCCTCGCCCTCGTCCTGATCGGGCAGAACGTCCCGGCCTTCAACGTCCTGTACCGGGTCGCCGGCGGACTGGCTCCAGCCTTCTGGGGACGCCAGGTCGCAACCGCGATTCCCGACGCAATCAGGGATTTCGAATTCGAGATCGAACATGATCGTAAGGTGCAACAGGGCTTTTATCCGTCGCGTGTCGTAATCGCACGCAAGTAAACTCCGGTGGCCCCTCATCCGGTGGCCCCTCAAATGCTGGCTGCGGAAGGGAGGTTATATGGCTGAAGAAACCAAAAAGTGCGCACATCCCTCGTGCCGATGCCCCGCCGCGCAGGGCAGCAAATACTGCAGTACTTCGTGCGAGGACGCAAAAGACACTCTCGAGATTTCCTGCAACTGCGGCCACCCCGGCTGCGAGCTTTAGCGACTAATCGGCGGTGCGTGACCCTGTAGTCACTCACCGCCACCACCGGTGGCGCCGGGCCATCTCGTCGCCGGAGTTAAACTCCTGTCTTCTTCCTTCCAGGCGCGCAGTCAGATGCGTATGCCGCTATTTTCGATCCCGATCACGCGGAATTTCGCCGTCCTTGTCCTCGCGGACTGCAAACATGACCACCGGCTTTGTCTCTCAGCCAGCCGACGGCCAATTACGGCTCGGAAACATCCGAGAACTGGTGAAGCCAATACGGCCGGGAGAACAATTCCCTGGCCTCCCTCGAACCCGGTGCCGCACCGCGGATTTGTTCCAGGGCAACTGCTTTTCGCGGGTTCGAATTTCGCCGTCATCCGATATACCGGTCTCACAATGCAGCATGTGGACCATCTCGCGTGTTCGCCCCGTCATCCCTGCCCTGGACCTCGCGACTGCCAGTCGAATCAGTCTTTTTGATGCCCGCTATCAAACGTAACGGTTGACGCGAGTCGCCATCATGTGATCTAAATTACAGGCAAGGTGGACTGGGGCAAATCTGGTGGCTCAATTCGTTCACCCCTGTTCAGGGATCGCCCAGGGGAGTTTTCATGAAGCTAATCTCGCAAGTAGCAATACTTCTTTTATCTGCGTCAGCAGCATTTGGCCAAACGTCTCTGGCCACAGTCACGGGAACGATTGTGGACCCGACCGGAGCCGTGGTTGCAAATGCTCCCGTCTCGCTCAAAAACACGGAAACCGGACAAGTCTATTCGGCCGCCAGTTCGGATGCCGGCAACTACACCGTGCCGCAAGTGCCGCTCGGCGAGTACAACCTGAGTGTTACGGTTCCCGGCTTTAAGACCTACGAACACGACAAATTTCAGCTGTCGGCGGGCCAGACCCTGCGCGAGGACATTGCGCTCCAGGTGGGCCAATCGACCGAGTCTGTCACAGTGTCGACGGAAGCCTCGCTTCTGCAGACTGAAAGCAGCCAACTGGCGCACAACGTCACGCTGTCCCAGCTTGACAACCTGCCGCTTCTGTCGGTCGGCGCGACCAACGATGGCCTCCGCGATTATTTTGCCGCCTCGCGGCTGCTTCCCGGAGTCCAGTACAACAATAGCGGCGCCAACAGCGCGGTTGTCTCCGCGGTGATTAACGGAACTCCCGCCAATACGCTTCAGACCCGCCTGGATGGCGCGACGATGAACCCCACCAGCTTGCGACTTCTAGGTGCCACCATGGAGACGCAGCCATCGACGGATTCGATTCAGGAGGTCGCCATTCTGACCAGCAACTTCGCCCCGGAGTTCGGCACCGCCGGCGGCGCGGTGGTGAACATGGTGACCAAGAGCGGCACGAACAGTTTCCACGGCACCGTCTATGACTACCTGGTCAATGAAGCCCTGAACGCCGCTCAGCCCTACACCGGAATCAAGAACAAGCTTCGCCAGAACGACTACGGAGTGACCTTCGGCGGTCCGGTCTGGATTCCCAAGGTTTACAACGGCAGGAACAAGACATTCTTCTTCTTCAGCTTCGAACAGTTTCGCCAGAAGCTGATCAACAACACGCTTGCCGGCCACGGTACCGATTCCGGCATATCGCGACGGCGATTTTTCCAATCTCATCACGACGGAAAATCGCCTGGTGACAACGGCTTCCGGCCCCTACGTCGACCCGCTTGGCCGCAACATCCCGAGCGGCACGATCTTCGATCCGACGATACCCAGACAGTCAACGGTGTGATCGTCCGGAATCCTTTCCCAAACAACCAGATTCCGACGTCGCCGCTTTGATCCGGTTGCCGTCAAGATCCTGGCGCTGATACCGCAGCCGCTGGGTCCGAATGCGGGGCAGGCGGGCGCCAATTATCTGGCGCCCTTCGACCAGAGCCGTGTGTCCAATATCCCCTCCATCAAGGTCGATCAGGCCGTTGGCGACAAGTTGCACATGGCGTTCTACTTCCAGCGGACCAACACCAGCACGCCCCGCACTATCACGGCGGCCGACGACTTGCCGGATAACATTACCGGCTCGGCCATTTCCGCGAACGCCGCCAGGACCGGGCGTGTCAACCTGGACTACACCGCGACACCGACGCTCCTCCTCCACTACACGCTGGGTTGGAACGACTCCGACTTCCTGCTGCAAAGCCAGAACTATCCCCTTCGACGCCCAGGCAACACTCGGCATACCCGGGCAAACGGCGGCCCGCACCTTCCCGATCATCAATACCAACGGCCTTTCGACCGCGGGCCTGGCCATCACGAATCCAGCGAATACGGCGGAGGGCGGCCTGAGTACGATTGGCGGATCGTTTGACCAGCATTTCTATGAGCGGCGTCCCGTCGTTCAATATTTCCGCGCACTTACGTGCGCGGCGCGCATACTTACAAAGCCGGATTCGAAATCCGGCAGCAGAAGTTTCCCAATTACAACTGGAGCGGCTCGGCGGGCACCTATCAGACAGTTTTCAAACTGGACCACGCAGCCCTCGCTGTCCAGTACCACGACTCTGCCACGGCTTTGCCGGATTCGGTTTCGCTTCGTTCCTGCTCGGCGGCGAAAGCGCAGCTACCATCAACGCTCCCATCGCGGCCATGACGTACAACTACCAGACCGCGATCTTCGTGCAGGACTACCTGGAAAGTCACTCGCAGATTGACCCTGGATTATGGCATGCGTTGGGACTACGGAACCTACCAGCGCGAGCAGTACGGCCGCTATGCGTCGTTCTCTCCCACAGTCCCGAATCCGTCGGCCGGGGGACATTTGGGCGGTCAGATTTTTGAAGCAACCTGCAACTGCCAGTTTGCGCACAACTATCCCTACGCGCTTGGACCGCGGCTGGGCATCGCCTATCAGATCAATAGTAAGACAGTCATTAACGGCGGTTTTGGTGTGGTTTACGGCGCCAACACGGTCCAGACCGGCAGTACCACGAACTCCGCAAGCGCCTCCGCGCCGGCCTTCGGCCAGATTGTCGGCCTGCTGCAGAACGGGATACCGCCCGCCGTGAGCATCCAGTGGCCGACGTTTAGTGCGGGCGCGGGTCAGGCTCCGGGAGCCGTCGTGGCCCCACCCACCCTGCTCGACCCGAACGCGGGACGCCCGATGCGCCTGCTGCAATGGAATCTCACGCTGCAGCGCGAACTCACTCCGAATATGGTCGTGAAGGCCGCTTATGTCGGTAATCGCGGTGTTTGGGAGGAAGCCGGAACGAGTTTGTCTTCCCTGAATGCGGTGAGCCAGGCGACTTTGCAGAGCTTTGGCTTTAACGATTTCACGAGCGCAGCCCAATCGGCATTGCTCACCACGCCCATTGCGAGCCTTTCCGCGGCGCAGAAGACGCAGTTGGGCGCTATGGGAGTCAACCTGCAACCCTATGCCGGCTTCCCGGCCAGTCAGACAGTACTCCAGGCCCTCAAACCCTTCCCCCAATACACCGGGCTTCTGCCTCCCGCGGGAGCTCCGCTCGGGAAAAACTGGTACGACGCGATCCAGGCGACGTTTACCAAGCGCTTTAGCAAGGGGTTGGTTGCAAATGCGAATTACACATATTCGAAGACTCTGGCTCTGATCAGCACGCCTGATCCGTTCAACCGGAACCTGGGTAAGAACCTGAGCCCCTTCGACCTTCCGCACCAGTTCCGGCTCACGGCTCAATACGAGGTGCCGATGTTACACTCCAGTCTCCCCGTGCTGAGGAACAAAGTGGTTGCCTACGCTTTGTCCGGCTGGAGTACGGGCTGGTCTTTGAGCTATCAGAGCGCGCCACTGGTGGGCCTGCCCACCAGTTCAGGCACCGTGCCGATCAGCAACTTCCTGGGCTACGGACCTGGCCCGGCGCAGTTGATTCCGGGCATGAATCCATGGTCCGTGAACTGGACCGACCTCAGCGGCGTCCACCACACCGACCCGCTCGATATCAACTGCCATTGTTTTGACCCGACCAGGACCCAGGTGCTAAACCCGGCCGCGTGGACCAACGTTCCCAATGGGCAGTTCGCGGCGGATCAAGGCTCGATTCGCTCGTTCCGGGGCATCCGCATACCTGAGGAGAACGCCAACTTCGGCCGCAACTTCCGGATTAAGGAACGCTACAGCCTGAACATTCGCGTGGAGTTCACCAACATCTTCAACCGCCTGCAGTTGCCGACGGCGGCGGGCGCACTCGGCGGAATCAACCTCGGCAATTTCACAGCGGCGCCCACGAAGTTCACCTCGGGCCCCAACGCCGGCGCGTACAGCGGCGGCTTCGGCACCATCGTTACCCCGTTCAGTACCACTGGCATCACCGGCCAGCGCGCGGGCACGGTGGTCGCCCGGTTCACGTTTTAGTCCGACTTCGAACTCAGGTTCGCAAGATCGGGTGCAAATCTCGCGCAGCTCCCGGTCGCCACGGTGTGGAGACCGGGAGCTGCGTCGGCAAACCCAATGAAGGTTCGTCGGTTCATCTTGCAAACGCCAGGAAGCGCTTATGAGTATCTCGAGTAATCGGGGCAGAGGAGTTCTGGCTCTGGAGGAACCCGCCCGTCCAGCCGCGTTCATCGGCAATAACTTGCGCGGATTCCTTAAGACTTGCGGGCAGCTTCGACAAAAACCGCGGGCGGTACCGGCACCGGTAATCGCACACTCATGTGGAGGATTGCAACTCAAACTGGTACACCACGACGAATGTCGGCTCCAGGTGAATCGCGATTCGCGTCGTGTTCAGCGCGACGAACGCCTGCGAAAGCACGATATTGTCTGTGCCGAGCTTACCGCCAACGGATACGTTCAGATCGAATGGTAACCGGGCGCGGGTCTCAAGGTCTGAGAGTGATCCCTGAAGCCATACGAAAGAATTGTCAAAAGCAGACACGTTCGGATAGCCGGGATAGGTCACGCGCGTGCTGCCATCCGGAGCGGTCGTCTTGAGCCCCCAGCCAATTTCGACCGATGTGCGGGAGGGAATTATGCCGGGTTGCGTCGGAAACGCAATCAAATCGCCGTAAACACGCAAGATTCGCGTTCCATAACCCGCTGGGGCATTGAATTGAATCCTGCTGGCATACGACGACAGACCGGATGGACTGGTTTCGCCAAGATCTTCGGAGATATTTACGGCCGCTGAATAGGGTCCGAGCACGACAGACGGAGTCATGATTCAATTATCTCTTTTGGCCCTGCTTTCCCGTTGTGATGAAATTGCTACGCCCGAAATGTGAAACCATCCGCCGCATTGGCCTCGGAGTGCCACCGCGCAAACCCGTGTTTATTGGATGGTACTGTCCGCGGAGCAGCTTCATCGCGCAGGCACTTCGCTATTGGTTGCAGTGCCCTTCCGCGGATGTGGAGCCGTAGGTTTCATTATCTGGTCGAGACAAAGGCACAGGACTTGGCGATCTGACCCGGCGCTTCAATTTCGACCGCGCGAGGCGCGTAGGTCAACAACGCGGATCAGGATCCACTTATCACTCTTGAGCGAGGAATGCGGGCCCATCAGCGCCTGCTGATCGTTCCCGGTACCGGATGGACCGGTCTTTTCGCGAGGTGGTTGCTTGCCGTGGTCCATTTCAGTGAAATGTTAGGGTGGGTTTCGTGTGCTGCGTGATCGATCCCTCGTCATCGGCGCGCAAGGTGTTCCGGAGATGCCCGTTAACACGCAAGGAGTCGCACGGACATGAAGCTTGTCCCTGGTTGTGGTTACGGGCTTGATGAGAATGCCGGCGACGCCGTGCTTCGATGAGTCTTGTACACAAAAATCGTGGTCGACTTCGGCTTGGCCGGAAATGGTAATTCGATAGCTGGGAGGAGTTTTCCGAATGTACACCTATACTCAATCAACAGGCGTGCTTGAGCATGACGGGATTGCCCTTCTGACGGGTTATGCGGGACACGGTCCGGGCATCAATAACCCTGCTATGCAGGATCAGCACGATATCGGGCCGCTTCCGCAGGGGCTTTACCGTATGACTGCTCTGATCGATTCACCGCGCACGGGTCTTGCGACCATCGTGCTCGAACCGGATCCGGCGAACATCATGTTCGGGCGCTCGGGCTTCAGAATTCATGGCGACAATTCCGCTCAGAATCGGACGGCGTCGGATGGCTGCATCATTGCGGGACATGCGGCGGATCGCAGGGCGATCTGGGACGGTGCCGATCACGAACTCAGAGTTAACCCCTGAGAGTCATTCGTTTGAATTGTCGACCGCTCGCTTCCGCACGCGGCTCCGTAAGCTGTGGGTAACTACAGAATTCCAGCGTCGTGGACGATTTTGCCGTCTACGATTGTCAGCACCGAACGGACCTTCCGGATGTCGGCCTCCGGTACGGCGAAATAGTCGCGATCCAGAACCGCGATATCGGCCAGTTTCCCTGTTTCGATCGACCCGATCCGGTCCTCCATTCTCAGGAACCAGCTGTTGTTTCGCGTGAACACACGGAGCGCTTCGGCGCGGGTGAGGTGCTGATTGGGGTTTACCTGATCGCCATAAGAGTTGAGGCCGGTGACGGCATAATAGATGTGCAGCCATGGGTTGAGCGGCGCGATATGCACGCCATCGCCGTGCATGCCGACCTGGATTCCGTGGTCGAGAATCGTCCGGAACGGCGGACCGGCGACGACCTTGGGATCGGTCGATGTCACCCAGCGGAATGCGCCCATTTCCACCCCGCAACCCATCGCTTGCAGCCGGCTGAGAAGATCCGCGTTGACCTCGGGAACGTGGTGGACCACCCAGCGCAGTTGCGTGATGTTCGTGTCGCGATTTACGGCTTCCCACGATTCCACCACCTGCCGAAGACCGGCCAGGTTTTGAACGGCGTTTTCGTTTCGCCAGCCCGCCTGGCCGACAAGCTTCTGCGCTTCGGCCCATGCTGCCCCGCTTCCCAGTGGCGCCGCCCATTCGCCGATCGCGCCTGTGCGCATCATGTCGTCACCGAAGAATTGAAATTGATTGCGCAGCCGCTCTTTCAGTTCAGGAAGAGCGGGGTCGCTCTGGTTCTGAAGGAAGTTCGTCTGGAGCCGGACTATTGTTTTGCCTTCCCGATGGAGATCGAGCCAGGCATCGTACATGCGGTACTGATCGAGATTCGAAAGAATCTGATTGGGGTGCAGCGGTCCGGGCGTGGGAAACAAGACCTGATCCAGATTCGATGTCAGCCCTACACTGGCGGAGTAGCGCATCGCTTCAACGGTGCTGCGTTTCTTGTCCGCAAAGGTTTGCATACGGCGAAGCAGAAACAGAGCTGAGGCTGAAGGGCCTCCGCCGGCAAATCCAGCCGCGGCAATTGAGCCAGTGGCGGAGACATTGATCTTTTTAATTTCCGGGTGGACGGGCGGCGCGGCGTCTGCGGCATCGAAAAACTTCTTGCCCATCGTGTTGGTTACTGCGGGACCGGTGAAGCGCTCGTAGAGGAGTACGGGGCGGTCGGGAACTGCAGCATCGAGTTCCGCAAGCGTGGGCTGACGGCGCTCCGTCCATTGGTTTGGAATCCAGCCTCCCATCGAGGTGATCCAGGCTCCCTCCGGAGCATCTTTACGGCGCGCCGCCAGCGCCTGCTGGACTTCGCGAATCGAGGTCGTGTTTTCGAGGATGGTGTGATACCCCGGACGGTTACCAAGGCTCACGATGTGTATGTGCGGTTCTACCAGACCGGGCACGACGGTGTGCCCTTTCAGGTTGATGACGCGTACTCCGCGTCCCGGCTTCGGCGCGGGGCCGCCCACGGCGATGATGCGATTGTGGCGGATAGATATGGTGTTTGCTACTGTGCCAGCCGTATCCATGGTGTGAATCCTGCCGTCGACCAGCGCGATGACTGTTTCGTCCAGCGGACCGGAGACGGCGGGCTGAGCATCGAGTAGAGACGCGCCAGCACCAACAGCGGATCCCGCGCCAATCAGGAAGCGACGACGCGAGGGCGTTTGCTGACGGTTGTCTTGTTTCATAGGAGGATTCCTCTCAATCAATCAGCGCGATTTTACATCAATAGACTGACGAGCGGCGTTATGAATTTCGAGAGAGTGGGTTCGCAACCGAGTCCGGAGCCCGATTCCGCGCCGGTCGACAGAGCCGCGGTTAGGGTGTTGCTCCGCAAACTGACCCACGGCGATCAGAACCCGTTCGATCATGTGGTTCCGATTGTTTACGATCAGCAGGGCATGATTGCAGGTCAAGTTTGCGCGTCGGGCGGCCGGAACGGACGCGCCGGGCCACGGCGTTGGTTGATTGAAGCGTATCTGCGGCTAGCCGGAACGGACGGAAACCGGCAGGACCGCGCCGACTTCTTCGCGGTTGCCGCGGGAGTGATTCGGAACAATTCTGGTGAATCATACAAAGGCTGCAAGCCGGGAGAAACGCGGGGCGGCGCGACGCACATTCCGCTCGATAAGGCCGTGATGGGTGGTCCATTGCGACACCGTCCTGACCGACCTGGACCAATCGCTGCAACGGCTGGAAATGCGCGATGCGCGAAAAGTTAAGGTGGTCGAGCTGTTGTTTTCGGCGGCCTGACTTACCAGGAGACCCGCGCCGCCCTGGTCCGGGTTGTTCGTCTGGCGTGCAGCCCACAAAAGATCACCGCGCTCAGCAAAGCGAATTGGGCGTTCATGAAACATCACAGCGCTTGCGCAGTGATGGCGGCGAACGTTAAGGGTCTGCCCGAACAGCAAACTGCTGGGGACGGCATCCGGGAGATCGTGCCGCGGCCACGAGGATTGGATTGAGCGGCAGGCGGCGAATGCAGTGCATACGAAGCGAATTAGCGCCACTAACAATTGCTCACCGCCGGCATTCGCCGTGAGCCTCCACATTCCGCTCCGATCACTCGGTCTTCGCGCTCCTGCCGACACCGTTCCTGCTCAATCAGCCATTGGAGGCAGCGGACCGGATCGCACTCCGTCCCGGATAAACGTCCGATGGCAACCAGGATTGGAACGGCATATGCATGCTGTCATTCGGAATGCAATACGAAACAGTTGTTATCACAGGTGCTGGCGCGGGAGTCGGCCGCGCCATCGTAGATGAGTTTGCGAGGAACGGCGCAAACATCGGGTTGATCGCGCGGAACCGCGAGCGGCTCGAGACCGCGAAGCGGTTTGTAGAAGAATGCGGAGGCAAAGCTCTGGCTCTGCCGTGCGATGTCTCCGATGCGGAACAGGTGGAGAACGCGGCCGCTCAGGTGGAAAGCTCCCTCGGCCCGATCGACGTGTGGGTGAATTGTGCGATGGTCACCATCTTCGCGCCGTTCACCGAGATCAAACCCGAGGAGTTCCGGCGCTCCACGGAAGTCACGTATCTGGGATTCGTGTGGGGCACGATGTCGGCGCTGAAACGCATGAAGCCGCGCAACAGAGGCTCAATCGTGCAGATCGGGTCGGCCCTGGCTTATCGTTCCATTCCACTGCAATCGCCTTACTGCGGGGCCAAGCATGCCATCGTCGGTTTTACGGATTCGCTGAGATGCGAGTTGATTCACGACAGAAGCGATGTGCACCTTACGGTCGTACATTTGCCGGCCGTCAACACGCCGCAATTCAGCTGGTGCCGTACACGGCTGCCTCGGCATCCCGCTCCCGTAGGGACGATTTTTGAGCCGGAAGTTCCTGCCCGCGCAGTCTATTGGGCGGCGCATCACAAGCGGCGCGAAGTCTTCGTCGGGTTCCCGACAGTCAAAGCGATTTACGGCCAGGAGGTTGCACCCGGGTATGCGGACCACTACCTCGGCAGGACGGGATTCGACTCTCAGCAAACCGAACAGCCCGTCGCGCCCGACCGTCCGGACAACATGTTCGATAGCGTGCCGGGCCCTTATGGGGCGCGCGGGATCTTCACCGAAAAAGCGAAGACATGGAGCATTCAAAATTGGGCCAACTTGCATCGCGGCGTCGTGGCAGGGGTGGCTGCGGGCGCGGCGGCGTTTGCGGTGGAACTGACAAGAAAGAAAGCCTGGCGGTAGACAAATATGCCACGTGGCGCAAATGCGAAGCGAGAGCGAAAGTACGCAGGCGTTGTGATTAGATCCCCAAAGACGATACCGCCATCGGAAAATCCACACCGCGGAAAGCCAACCGAAAGCCGGCTCCCGCCGGGATCGGCCGCCTCACAGCGCGCTCACGGCAGTTGAAACACCCACACCGCCGGAGCGCGATCGAGGTTCTGTATTTCCGGCACCAGCGCCGTGAAACCCGTCGCCTGCGCGCCGCCGTTGCCTACACCGATTGCGATGTACTGCCGGCCGTTGACCAGGTACGAAATCGGGGCGTTGCTCGGCACATCGCTCACCCGCGTTTCCCATAGCAGTTTGCCCGTTTGATCGTCATAAGCACGAAAGAACCGGTCGATTGAGCCGTTGAAGATCACCCCGCCGGCCGTGTCCAGCGCGCCGCTCGAAACCGGCGCGCGATGGCGCTCGGTCCACATCACTTCGCGCGTCTGCATGTTGATGGCTTCCACACGCCCGTACTTTCCGTCCGAACCCGGACGAGGCCGCACCATCGGGCGCACGCCGGTTGACAACAACCCGCGGCCGCCACCCTCCGTCAATGGCGCCAGATCCATGCACGCCTCCACCAGAGGAACGTACATAATCTTTGTGTTCGGATTGTATGAACCGGGAAGCCAGCTCTTGGCGCCGTCCACATGGGGGCAGACAAAACGCGTCTGCCCGTCGCCTGGTAACGTTTCCGTATTGATGGTCTTTGTTCCGCTGACGGGATCGATGGAGGAAACGATATTTTGCAGGCCGAGATCTTTTGACCAGATCCACTTTCCCGTCTCCGCATCGAGAATGTCATAGGTGGCCTGCTTGCCCGAAGTCATGATCACCGGTCGCACCACACCATTAACCGGCATTCGCACAATCTGGCGTTCAAATACCCAGTCGAGGTCCCACTGATCGTTTGGCAGGTGCTGGTAATACCAGACGAGCTTGCCGGTATCCGGATTGATGGCCAGGGTACAGTCCGTGTACAGGCCGTCGGTCTTCACCCCGGGCCTTACGGGCTTCGCGAGTAAAGCGGTGTCATAAGTCTGCGCTACGCCGAAGAACGCGAGATTAAGCGCCGAGTCATAGCTTCCCGCGATCCAGACGGAGCCGCCGTTGCGCTCCTCCGCTGTGTGGTCGTTCCATGTATCGCCGCCGGGCTCGCCGGGCTGCGCGATCGTGTTGAATCGCCAGGCGACATTGCCGGTTTCGCTGTCGAGCGCGACGATGTAGTTCTTGCCGCCGACGCGCCCACTGGTTCCGATCATCACCTTGCCTTTTGCAACCAGCGGACCGCCTGAGAGTCCGAAGCCCCTTTCCTCCGTCAGCGGCTGATCCCAGACCACCCGGCCCGTTTTGACATCGAGCGCCACCACATGCACGTCGGAGGTCCCCATGTAGACCTTATTTCCGTAAATCGAGATGGCGCGCTTGTTGCCGGCGTTAACGCCCGGAGGCAACACTCTCGCATACTGCCAAAGCAGGTCCCCGGTGACGGCGTCGAGCGCCTGGAGTTTGTCGCCCGGACTGTGCAGGAACATCACGCCGTCATGCACCAGGGGCGTGGCTTCGTTGGAGCCGGGGGAAAGCGTCCAGGTCCACGCCACGCGCAGATTGTTCACGTTCGTCTTCGTAATCTGTTTCAGCGGACTGAATGCCTGATAATCGAACCCGCGGCGCCACGTGAGCCAATCCCCCGGGGTCGGGTTCTGCAGCATCGCGTCCGTGACCGGTGTGATTTTGTCGAGAGGGTTCGCCTTCTTCGGCGCCGGAGGCAGCTTCACGCCGACTGCCAGGCTGCCCGCTCCACCCCCGCCGCCGCGTCCTCCAGGCGGAGCGGGAATCGTGACGGAAGCCAGCGCTGCCGCATCCGATGCGAACTCCTTCCGTCCCGTCGCATAACCATTTTGTTGAAGCACCAGGGCGATGATGTTCGCGTACTCGGCGGGGCTAATGCTTCCGGGATTACCCGGTGGCATCTTCGTGCTTACGAATGTGAACAAATCGGCCGCGGGTTTCCCACCGTATTTACCGAGAAACGCCGCGCCGCGAAGCGGAGGAGCGGAGCCGTCATCGACGTTCGGGCCGTGGCAGCCGGCGCAGTTCCGCTGATATGCTGCTTTCCCGGCCACCGCTTGTGCCGATGTGAAGAGTGCCTCGCCCGCCGGAACGGCGCCCCGACCCTGACCCGCGGGCGCCTGGGCGTGCAGCTTCGCGGATGACTCAACCACGATCAGGGTCGCTCCTGCTGCACATAGGGCTGCATAGACCACCACTCGCCATCTGTTTTGAGGATTTGTCGTTGTCATCCGGGAAAGATTCCTCCATAGCTGACCGGTACCAGCGAGATTGTACTACTGAATCCGGGCGATCTCGATCATCCTGTGGGCGATTTGTCTGACGTCGTCGTTTGACGAATTCGTCAGGACGATCGCCGTCACCCGGCGCGAAGGCTCCCGAATCATGTGCGTGCGGTAGCCCGACCATTCGCCGCCATGTTCGAGCACTACGGCGTTGTTTTCCGAACTTACGAACCAGCCAAATCCATAAGCGCTCGGATATTCGAAGAAGTGCGTCTCGATGACCTTGCCATCGCTGGTGCGGCCCGGCGTAAACGCCAGATCGAGCGTGGCGCGGCGAACCAGTTTCCCCGTGCCAAGCGCCTGATCCCATTTCACCAGGTCGTTCCCCGTGCTTTCGACTCCACCGTCTCCGTACTCGTAATTCTCAGGCGAGTAGGTAATGTCTTCCCACCGCGCCGTTGCGCTTTCGATAGGCGAGTGCGAGGCGAGGCCCGAAATGTTTGCGCTCATCCAGCACCAGCGTGTCGTGCATACCAAGCGGATCGAAGATCTTTTCCTTCAGGAAGTCACCGTAACGCTTGCCGCTGACCCGCTCAATGATTTGCCCCAGTACTTCGTATCCGGAGTTGCTGTATTCGAATAGGGAACCGGAAGCGAAGTTCAGCTTCGGCTGACGGCTGAGCGTCTTCAACACTTCGCTCGACGTGAACTCATGCGCGGCCGGTGGGCCTTTCGATGAGCGAAAGAAATTGTCGCCGATCTTCCCGACCATCAGCATCTCGTAATCCGGCAGTCCCGAAACGTGGTGCAGCAGGTCGCGGACCCGGATAGTACGCGCATACGCCGGGAACTCGGGGCAATACTTGTCCAGCGTGTCGTCCAATTGGAGCTTGCCCTCGTCGGAAAGAATCATGATGGCCATGGCCGTGAACTGTTTGGTCATGGATGCGAGTTCGAATTGCGTATCGAACGTGATGGCGCGGTGCGTCTCGAGATCCGCAAGGCCGAATGCGGTTTGCCAGATGACGCGCCCTTCGCGGATGAGGATCGCAACCATACCCGGCCCGTGCGTGTCACGGTAGGGCGCGACAAGAGCTCCCAGACGGGCATCAATTGTCTGCGCCTGAATGCCGAGGAGACCGAGCGCAAACACGGCCGCGAGCTTCATCCTACTTGATGTCGGCGAGTCCTTCGGTCATTTCGATATTCGTTCCCCAGGGATCTTTGATGAACGCGATCGCGATGCCGAGCTGCGGCACCTTGGTGTAGGGACGATCCAGTTTGATGCCCTGGGCTTCGAGCTTCTTCGTGAACGCTTCGAGATCTTTGATCTCGAAGCCGATATGATCGATCGACCGGCCGGTCGTGCCGACGGTCGGCGTCGGCGACGGCGTGAAGTTCAGGGACACGCCCGGCAGTTGATCCATGCACGAACGCGGACCCCGGATTGGCCGGAAGCATCTTCGCGCCGAACGTCTTTGCGTACCACGCCTGCATCTCGGTGTTCATCTGCCCGAAGAAGTGGATGTGATGAAGCTGAATCGGCGCCTTCTGCGATTTGACTTCGACGAACTCTACTTTGACATCGTCCGGACCGAGCGCAAACGCGATGTTCGTCGTCGGACTGGCGGCCGCGATGTCGTCGGTCACCTTCACGTTCGCGGCGACCGAATCGGCGGTGATCATTTTGAAGCCGTTCGCCTTGATCTTCGCCACGACGCGGCCTGAGATCGGGAACGGAAAAGCCGATGTGGTTAACCGTCGTGCCGATCGAGCCGCCCGTCGGCGCCTGCATCGGACGGAAAAAGATCAGAACATTCGGGAACTTGATGATCTCCTGCTGGCGGTCACCGGAACCGATCTTCGCCACGGTGCCGCCGAGCGTGTCGACAAAGAACTTCTTCTGCGCGTCCATGTTCGTGGTGTTCAGATGGTGGTGCCCGTAGACGACCGGACCTTCTCCGGCAACCAGAATCTGCGCACCGGCGATGGCCGGCGCGAACAGCAGGATGGTTAGCCCGATTCCGGTCACTAAACGTTTCATGAACACCTCTCTGGCCGTCAAGTCTACACGATATCGTGATCCCAACTACGCAGCCCGCTGGCGGAACAGGTCGAAAGGTTCGAACGACCCGTTGAGCAACTGCCTCGTATTGCTCAGGCCCAGCCAGTTCGAAATCATCGTCGCATAGACGCGGCGGAAATCCGTGGTGTAGATCAGGTTGTCCCCCGCATCCAGCGCCGTCAGGCTCGGAAGGCTCCCGTATTGGCCGCCTTTCACCTGCTTGCCGGCCACGAACATGAGGTTAGCGGTCCCGTGGTCCGTGCCCAGATTGACGTTCTCCGGAACCCGCCGTCCAAATTCCGAAAAGATCATCACCACCACATCGTCGGCGCGCCCGATTCGCTCCATATCCAGCAGGAAGGCGGACACAGCGTCAGATGAATAGGTAAGCAGCCGTTTGTGCAGATCCTCCTGGAACACGTGCGTGTCGAATGCGTTATTCCGATAGGAAGTGTAATAGAGGCGTGTCGGCATTCGGGCCTCGATCAGCGCCGCCACTTTGGGCAAATCGAGTCCCGTAATTCCATAGTCGACGGGCGACCGGTACTTGGACCATGCTTCCCGAACCAGGGCCGAAGCGTCCCTCGCGCTCCGTGCCGTGTCGAGCAGAAATTGCCGAGCCGGATTGTCGACCTTCCCGTCATCGGGAACGGAATCGAGCACTTCACGTTCGTCAAAAAACTTCTCTTGAGCAAACCGGTTCGGATCGTCGAATACGACCGGTACGTGTTTGCGGGCGCGCACTGCCAGGGACTGCCGAGCAGCGATATTGACAAGGAAGTTGGGCGCCGGATCCGGAGCCATCGCATCTGCCAGACGACCCACCCACCCGTACTCCTCGCCGCTGTTCGGGGCCGCCGTTTGCCAGTACGCCATTGACGTGAAATGCGAGAACGACGGATTCTCATATCCACAACCATGCACAATGGCGAGCTTGCCGTCTTTATAGAGCCGCTGAAATCCGGTCATGCCCCCGCTGAAGCCAAAGTGCTCGTCGATCTTGAGAAGGTCCTTCGCCGGGATGCCGAGCTTGGGCCGGTGTTTGTAATAGGCATTATCGCCATAAGGAACCAGAGTGTTGAGCCCGTCGTTGCCGCCGGACAGTTCAAGCACCACAAGAATCCTGCCTTCCGGTTTGCCTTCGGCGGCAAGCCTCGCGGCAGCCTGCGCGAACAGGGGACTCGGGATCGCGGCGGCGCTGACTCCGACCCCGTATACCGCGGCGCGCAACAGATCGCGGCGGCTGGATTTCGGAAACGAAAAACGGCTTCTATCCATTAAGTCCTCTCAATATCCGATTAGCCCAACTGATACTCGGGCTGGCTCATGATCAAATGCAGCGTCAACCGCAGCGGTTGATCAAGATAGGTCTGCGCCGCCGCAATCTCCGCTGTGCCCAGTTCTTTGGTCAGAAAAGCAACCAGCTTCTGCCGCGTGGCATCGCCCGGGGGAACCCGCATGAAGCGGCGAATCAGGTAATCGACCACCTGATCGGTATTCTTCAGGTTTGTCTCAATGACCATCCGCGCCAGTTCGATACGAGCCGTATCGCGGGGGATCGGCTTGACACGTTCGATGGCCATCTGCGATCCGCGGAAACTACCGTAGCGGGTATTGAAGTCCTCGTCGCGATCGGCGTTGAGGTTGGATTCGGCGCGCCCTATGACTTTGGTGTCGTCCATGGTCGCCGTGCTGATGTCCATCCCCTCGCGGATGCGTTCCGCCACCCGCCGAACCTCTCCACCGCCCGTGTAGCGATCCGGCGGAAGGAAGCTGATGCTGGGAAAGAGAATGTCGCGGCAGAAATTCGCGCGCTGCAGAAGCAGGCCCGGAGTGATCCAGCTCTGGCCTTCCGCCCATCCCGCGACTGTCGGCGGCGAAAAGAGCTGCTGTCCCAGTGCGCCGGTTTCAGAGTTGAAATCCGGGACGCCGGGTATGGTCGTGACCCCGAGTTTCCTGTAGGTGTTTACGGCAAGTTCAACGGGACCCTTGATGTGCGTTCCCACCGATGCTGGACTATAGAAATCGCGCGACAAAAAGATCTGTTCGAGCAGCGGAGTGATTTCGTAATGTTGCCTGGCGGAGGATCGTCCCGAGTTGCTTTTGAACGCCGGGCGAAAGATCCTGGCGCACAAAATATCGGTATATCTTGCCCGAGATGAACTCGGCGGTGACCGGCCGTTCCATGATCATATCGATCACATCGACGCCATCGAAGCGCCCGGTCTTGCCGAGAAACGTTTTCTCGCCATCGTCGTGCTGTTCTTTGTTGACGACAAACTTCACGTCAACGAAGTTCCAGCCGGTGAAAGCCCGCGCGGCTTCACGGATATCTTTCTCCGTGTAGTTGCCGGCGCCCATGGTGAACAGCTCCATGATTTCGCGCGCGAAATTTTCATTCGAAGCGCCTTTGACATTGACGCCGGCGTCGAGAAACGAAAGCATTGCCGGATCTTGCGCTACCGCTACGGTGAGATCTCTGAAATTGCCCAGGCCCTGTTTCTGGAACAGTTCCAGTTGACCCAGAAGCTTGCGGTAGTCCCGGACCTTCGCTTCATTGGAAGCGAAATGCCCGTGCCAGAACAACGCCATCTTCTCCTGCAGCGGACGCGGACTGGCAATCATGCGGTTCGCCCACCAGTAGGCGACGCGGTTTGTTTCGAGAACACTGGCGCGCAGCCAATAGAAGAATTCATCCACGATCGGCTGCAGGCGGCGATTACCGGAGGCTTTTACTTTGATCCCCAGCGCTTCGCCTTTCTCCTTCGCCATATCGGTTACAGCGGGTCGGCTCGGCGGAAATGGTTCGAGCCCGGGATCGTGGATTCCGGAATGATCGAACGGAGGCAGAGTGGCCGTTGCAACTCCTTCGAAGCGGACCACTCGCGCTACCGCTTGTGCGGGAGTAAAACCGGCCAGAGCTGTAATCTCTTCAGGCGTTCCCCCAAAACCGGACCGTTCGAGCAGGTGTGCGGCGAAGTCATAATTCCAGTCCGCGGGGCCGATCGGAGTGAGGTCGTTTTTCCAGACAGGGGGGCCAGCGCTTCGTGCCATAACTACACACGATACTCCTGCGCGAGCCCGGGCGATAGCAGCTCACGTGCGGTTCAGCAATCCTGCGGATGGACCAGTCGAAATTTCCGAGCCGCGCGCGGTATCCCAACGAACACACTCTGTTCCGAGCCGCGACCGGAAGGGAGCGACTACCCTTTTTCAGCAACCTGTTTTCAGGGATGTTCAGAGGCCGCTTTATGACAACCTAACCAACACCGGCCGGGGTGAGTTGCGCGAGTCCTCATAACGCGGATGCAAAGGTATCGCCCACGCCCGGCATGCCACCGCCGAAACACGAGTTGAGCTCCCTGCTCGTAAGGCACTCCGCCTGACCTGGAAACGGCCTCGAACCGCTTGATCCCCGCATCTTTGACGAAGGGTATCACCCAGTCGGGCGACAAGGCCACGTCCAGGCCGGCAAAAGGTAATCCGATCTGGCAGCCTCTAATTGGCTACGGCAGGCATCAATCCCGGCTAACCAAAACCGGCGCGCCGCGCGGAACCGCCGGAAGGCCCCCGGGCCACCAGTTCCAATCGCCCGCAATCCGAAGAAGCGCCGGTCCGATCACAATGCGAACCAGCGTTGCATCAATCAACACGGCGACCGCCAGCGTAAATCCGAGCATCTTAACCACCAGGAAGCTTCCGAAGGTAAATGCCGCGAATACCACAATCATGATCGCGGCGGCGCTCGTAATCAGACCCGCGGTTCTGGCCATCCCCTCGGGAATCGCCTCCGTCTCGCTCATCCCGCTCCGCCTGCGCTTCGAGCACCCGCGCGACCAGAAACACCTCGTAATCCATGCTCAGTCCGAAGACGATGGCGAAGGCGACGATAGGCACCAGCGGGAAATACGCTGCCCGTTCGCCTCAGGAACTCCCAGGAACCTGCTTCCGTGTCCGTCCTGAAACACCAGAACCAATGCTCCGAACGAGGCCGCCACCGAGAGCAGGTTCAGAGCAATGGCCTTCACTGCGGCGAAAAGCGATCGGAACCCGCAAAGAAGCGCCAGGAGCGTTCCCACCACCACCAGCGCCATTACCGAAGCGAACCGGTCCCGAACAATCGTCTGATAATCGGCATTCAGCGCCGGGATGCCTCCAATGCGCAGCGTGGCGCCGGGCACTCCCGTGAGAACTGCCGCGCCGGTCTTCCGCAACTCCCGCACCCAGTTGACCTGATCGGCCCAGGAAAGGGAAGGCCCGGGCAACACTTCCAGCAGCGCCGCCCGCCCATCGCGACTCAGGAAGGTTCGGCGCGTATCGCGCGGGAGGTCGCGAAGAGAGGTCCGTTTCCCATCGGCCATCGTCAGGATCGAGATCACGCGGTCGGCACGAGGGTCGCTCGCGAGCCGCTTGGTGAAACGATCGAGGGCATTCCACCCCGCGTCCGTCTGCGCAATGGAATCCTTTGGAAGTTCGAGAATCACGCGCAACGAGTAAACAATGCCGGCCCGATCCATTTGTTCGAGAGTGTGCAGCGCCTCAACCGATTCCGCTTTCGCCGGAAGCCAATCCCCCCGAGGGACATTGGTGTCAAGCTGCGCGGCCTGCGAGGCGAGCAGCAATCAGCGGACTGCCCGCAAGCAGGATGGCAAGCCAGGGATGGGCGACAATCACCTTCCCCCACTGCCTCCAGCGGGTTTCGCCCCGTGCCGCGCAATCCGCATCCAACTTCGCGGTAAAGGGCAGCCGGCCGGCATTGATTCGCGGACCGAGAATTGCCAGCACTGCCGGAACGAGGGTATTGGCCAGCAACACACTCATTCCCGCCACCAGCAACTCCGGCCACACCGATGGAGCGGACTTCGCTGATGGGAACGGTCAGGAGCGCCAGGAATCCGATGGCCACCGTAGAGGCGGAAATCAGGAGTGTACGGCCCGCCTGACGCGCCGCGATGGCCGAGGCTTTGAGTCCGTCTTGCTCGGCGGCAATCGCTTCCCGGAAGCGGCTGACCATGAGGAGCGCGTAGTCGATTCCCAGGCCCAGCCCAAGCATCGTGGACAGATTCTGAACCAGAATGGACAGGTGCCAGTGCAGCGCCAGGAATCCTGCAATCGCCAGAGTGGTCGGCGATGGCAAGCTGGCCAACGGCTATTGGAATCAGGGCCGCCACCACGCTTCCGAAAGCCACCAGCAGAAGTGCAAGCGTCGCGGGAATCACGAGATCTCTCGGCGTGCTGTACGTCGTCGGCGCTGGCTTTCCGAATGTCGAAATTGAGTGGCGTCTCGCCCGTCAGTTCGAGCTTCACCGCCGGATAACGGCCCCGCAATTGATTTTGAAGAGAGTTCGCCCGCTCGTGAAGCTTCGGGACCAGCGATTCCACCGGGCCGTCCATCGGGCGCGAGTCCCACCAGAACAAAAGTTCCTCCTCCCTTGCCCAGGAAAATCGGATCGCGAAAATCGAGATGGGAAACGACTCCGGACACACCGGGTTCCTCTCTCAGTCCCTCCACAATGGTCGCTAGCGCTTGCTCGCCCTCCTCTGAATCGGCAGGCGGAAGTCCCTGAATCACCAGGACCACGCGGTCAACGAAGGGCGAACGAAAACGGTGGCCAACTCCTGCGTGACCGCTTCGGCTTCGCTGCCTTCGATGCGGGTTGCAGTCTCCAGATGGCGTTCGGCGTGAAAAGAAAATGGAAGAAGTGCGAGGACAGCGGCAAGGACCAACCCGGCCAGCCAGAAACGGCGCACGTGCACGAGATTCATAATGTCACGCCAAATCATTAGCAGTCAAGGATGTTACCAGATCGTCGCAATATCGTGGCCCGTACGTCCGAATCTGCGAAAATTGGTTGGAAGTCACCATCGGTTTCGAAAACTTCGATTTACAAAGACCTCGGTTTACAAGCACTCATGCACAAACTCGCATTGCTCGGGCTGGTTGCCGCGCTTCAACTCGTCGCCGCCGACCCACGCATCGGCTCGTGGACGCTCATCTCGGCGCAGTCTGCACTCGATCCTCCCAACAAACTCTCCATCACTCCTCTGCACGAGGGGGTGCACGTCGTGATTTCAGGCGAAACTCACATCGATTTCACGGACGAAGTGGGACGGACATACAACGCCCATCGAGAGCAATCCGGCATTTAATCAAATCGAGCTGCGAAGGATCGACAAGACTCAAGCCGAGCTCAAGGAGAAGAAGGATGCAGCCGTGGTCGCGACAGTTCACGACAAACTTTCGGCTGATGGTAACGAGTTGACGATCACGACTTCGGAAAAAGGCCATCCCGACCGGATCACTGCTGTTTGGACGCGCAGCGGAGGCAAGAAGGTTGCCGATAACCTGTTCGCCGGTGAGTGGACCGAGGATCTGAGTAAGACTCGTTTGCGGCAGGGATTGACGCTCAAGATCGAGGCGGACGGAAACGATGGGGTCCGTTTCTCGGGCGACTTCAGCTACACCGCCCGCTTTGACGGCAAGGAATACGATCTGAAAAACTCCGTCAACGATACCGTCACGCTCCAACTCGTCGACGCTCACACGGTCGATGCGATTTACCGGCGCGACAACAAAGTTACTCAAAAAGACCGGTGGGTGGTTTCCGCCGACGGGCAACAGATGACCTAACCACGACCGGCACGCTCGAAACCGGTCAGCAGGTTAAAGAGAACCTGGTATTTCGGAAGCAGTAACTACTGGCAAACGGCTACGGCGTTGAACTCGCGAGTCGCAACCGAGATGATTCCCTTTCGCGTCATGAATCGCAGAATGCCGTTGACGGTCTCTTCGAGAGACGGATCCGGCTTGCCCCATACCGAAGCATCCCGCGCCGCCTGATAGGTGGAATTGTCATAGCGCTTGAATTCCATCGCCGAGATGTTGTCCACCGAGCCCACCAGAAAATCCAGCAGCGGAAAGAGCAGATCTTCCTTCCGGCATCTCCGGATCAGTTCGGGAACGAAATCGCGAATACTGAAGATCTCGAATTGTCGCCCGGTCGCCTTCGTAATCAGATCGGTAATGTCCATCATGTTCGCGTAATCGTCCCGCACAACGTGATAGGTCTTATTCACCGTGCCCGGAGTGGTGGAAATCGCAACGATGTTGTTGGCCGTGACGTCGGCGGGAACGAAACTGACCTGGTTCAGAGCGTCGACTCCGATGCCGTGATTCACCATGAACGCAACCAGACGAACGGCGATATCGAAGTTATTGCCTCCGCCGGTAACGCGATGGACTCACCAGGGCGGGCCGGAAAATCCGCGTAGCAAGCCCCCGGCGGCGCGCGTCCATAACCACTTGTTCCGCTACCCATTTGGACTGGCTGTATCCAAAATCGAGAAGCTCCATATTCTCGTTGTGGTCGGTCTCATAGAGAACTTTCTTGACCGCCCAGCCAAACACGAAGGTGGTCGAGACGTAGTTGAAGCTCTTGGGCCGTCCTTCGAACGCCAGCCTTAAAATCTCGTTCGTTCCCAGCACGTTCGCGTCACGCATCCGGTCGTAATTGAACAGGTAGTTTACGGTCGCGCCGTTATGGAACACCGTGTCGATTTCAGCGGCGAGAAGATCCCAGACCTCCTGCGTCAGACCCAGCTGCGGCTGCCCCAGATCGCCGCAAACGGGAATCACGCGAGCCTCGAACATCTGCATCATCCCTGCCGGGCAAGGCCCCATCGACTCCATCGCCGCCCGCAGTCTTTGCCTGCCCTGATGCTCGTCGGAAGCCCTGACCAGAACGTAGATCTTCGCACGCGTCTGCTCCAGCAGACTCTTCACCAGGAACGGTCCGATGAAGCCGGTACCGCCCGTGAGCAGAACATTGTTCGAGGATCGGTATCTCGGGCAGCAACGCAGGCGCCGGAGGCTCGAAGATGAGCTTCCTGTCGTCGCTCATCATCCGCTTTTCCGCCGCGCGCTGCTCTTCACGGAAAGCCGCCAGGGAATGCCGCAGCAGAACCGATCGCTTCTTCGGGAGCACGCTCCAACTGTTCGGCCAGTCGAAACAATTCGGCTACGCTGACACGCTGAATCAGACCGATGTCCACCTGCCTCGCCAGCATGTCGGCGCCTTTATTCTTCAAAAGCTCCTTGATCTCGTGCATGAACACCACAAGATCCAGGGAATCGAGCCCGGCCTCGACGAGGTTGTACGATTCCGTTCCGCGTCAGGTTGTACCGGGCTTTCAATACGTCGAAAGGCGAGTATGCCGCCGGAACACCGCAGGGAAGACTCAAGCGTCTTTTTCCCGCGAAAACTCCGAGAGAACCGTAAATTGACCTTCCAGCCACATCTGCTTGGTCTTGTGGCGCATGATCTTGCCGGAACTGGTTCTCGGTATCGCCCGGGGCGCAATGAAGGAGATCAGCGCCACTTCCACGTTGAGGTAATTCCGGACGGCGGCGGCAATCTTCAGCGCATCCGGAAGCGCCTTCGGATTTTTCACCTCGGCGACGATCGCCAGCGCAGGCTCGCTGTCTTCGTGAATCTGGAACGCGGCGACGCAATTGGTCCGGATCAGGCCGGATGCTTTCTCCACCACTTCCTCGATATCCTGCGGATAATAGTTTTGCCCGCGGACGATAATCATGTCCTTGATGCGGCCGCAGACGAAGAGTTCGCCGTCGTGGAAGAAACCCATGTCGCCGGTCCGCAGGTAGCCGTCGTCATAGGGGCTGTCGTCCACCAGCCGCGCATGAAACATCTTCAGCGTCAGTTCCGGATTATTCCAGTAACCCAGGCACTTGCTGTCTCCCGCGATCCAAATCTCACCGATGCGACCCGGCTCCAGAGCGAGGTGTCTTTCCGGATCCACGATTCTTCACCGTGAGGCCCGGCAGTGGAGTTCCGCAACTGACAATCTGAGTGGCCGCGCCGATTTCCGAAACCTCGGTAGTCATCCGGGCCTTCCCCAGCGCGATGGCGTTCTTGTTGACCGAAACGATATTGCGGCCGACGATGCGAAACCGCCAGCGTATTCTCGGCCAGCCCGTAGGCGACATAAAAGCTCTCCGACTTGAGTCCGTAGGGCTGAAAGGCCTGCAGAAACCGCGTGTAGGTGTCGGGTTTAACGGGTTCCGCGGCAACCATCAGGAGACCTGAGCGAACTGAGATCGCAATTTTCCAGACTCTCCTTCGAGAGCCGCCCTGCGCGGAGGCAATAGTCGTACGCGAAGTTGGGCGCCGCCGAAGCGGTGGCGCGATAAGTTTTTATGGCGTCAAACCACAGGGCCGGACGCTGAATGAAATCGGTAGGGGCGAAGCCGTACGTCGTGCCGCCCTGCAGCGCGGGATAAAGGTAGCACCCGATCAGCCCCATATCGTGATACTGCGGAAGCCAGGATACGACTACCGGCTCAGGATGGTCGATCACCAGCGGACAGTTATGCAGGATGTTTTCGTGCGTGACCATCACGCCTTTGGGATCTCTGGTCGACCCCGACGTGTACTGAAGAAACAGAATCTTCGACAAGCCGTTGTCCGACGAGCCGTTGCCCGACGAGCCGTTGAAGGTTTCGTCCGAAATCATATCGACGAAGTCTTCCGTCACGATCCACTGAAGACCGGAAATGTAGTCGACATCAACTCCGGATGCCGCGACTCCGCTGCTGGCGAGATTCGTCTTCAGGGATCCGTGGTAGTCTTTGCTGGTCAAAATGCCGGCGGCCTGGCAATCCTTGGCGATGTGCACCATTTTGTACAGCGCGCCCTGGAAGCCATGAGAACTGGGGGGATAGACGGGAACGGGGATCAATCCCGCGCGCACGCAACCGAAAAACGCGCAAATCATTTCGAGGCCCGGCGGATAGGCGAGCAGAAGCCGGTCCTGCGACGCGAAACGATGCTCTTTCCGCAAATGTCCGGCGATCACCTTCGTCCGGTGGAGAAACGACTCGTACGAGTAGCTTTCGATCGGATTGCCGTTCAGGTCAATGTACGAATAGAGAAGCTTGTGCGGGTGCTGATCCCCCAGTCTATCCAGCTTGTCTAAAATCGACCCTATCATGTACCTGTGGCGCCGGCACCGCCAGTCGCGGTCATCCAACGCTTCAAAACAAAATTCTCGATAATAAGAACATTCTGCCCGCTGATATGAAAAGGGGAGTTCAATTGACAATACTCGGCGCCGGAAGGCCGCGAGTTGGATCGCACTATTGATCATTCTTCGGAAGGCGCCATAAACGTATTTTGAAATACTGTCCATCCAGCATAGCAGCACCTGTTGCATCGGCCCGAATTTCCTTGATTCCCCCTGCATTTCGAGCTAAGATCGCCTTCGGAAGGCTGTCGGCCGGCGCTGAAGGATATCTCTGCGCCCTCGCGCAGCGGGACGGATCAAAATTCATTCTGCCATCAATTCGGAGAAGTCGGTGAGATCGGCCGTTGGCCACGATTCGGACACCGACGATCTGATACCCGCACGAGCCTTCTTCTCAACACCTCGAGGCAAGCTCTGCGGATCCGTCTTCCTTCCCGAAAGTCTTACGCCGCCGCCTCGACAGTTTCTTTTCCGATCGGAATCTTTCCCCCAAAGCCGACCGCACGATGTGGATCAAGATCGCCCTCGGGTCTTGGCGGTGCTGGCGGGCAGTTGGATTGCTCTTTACGCGCTCAATCCGGATTCGTGGAAGTTTGTCGCCATCTACCTTTTGAATGGCCTCGCCCAGACATTCCTTCTGCTGAACATCGCGCACGATAGCAACCACAACGCCATCTCGTCGGTGCGGTCGGTAAACAAAGCCCTGAACTACGTTTTCGATGTTTGCGGAATCAACTCTTACATGTGGCGCATCCTCCATCATCGCGGCCACCACTCCTGCATCAATCTCCACGGCGAAGACGACGCGCTTACCGGACGCGGCATCTTTCGGTTTACGCCCCACGAACCCCGGACGCGCCTGCAGCGGTTCCAGCATATCTATGCGCTGTTTTTTTACGCGCTGTTTTCTCTCGATTATGTTTTCGTGAGGGACTTTGAGTGCTTTTTCTTCCCGTCCCACGATTATCTGAAACGCACGAAACATCCGGTGCGCGAATACGCCATCCTCTTTGCGGGTAAAGCGATTTACCTCACCTACATGCTTATTTTGCCGGTCGTGTTGCTGGGAAAATCGCCTCTGCTGGTCGCTTTGGCTTTCCTGCTGACCCATCTGATCATCGGTTTGACGTATGCGCTGGTATTCCAGACCACGCACACCGTCGACAGCACTTACTTTCCCTCCAAGCCGCAGCGAGTTCGACAACGGCGTCTATCACATCTTCGCGACAACGGCCGACTATGCGACGAGTAACCCGCTGGTAGGCTGGCTTGCAGGCGGGCTCAATCACCATATCGCCCATCATCTGTGCCCTTTTGTGTGCCACACTCACTATGCTTCGCTGACCCGGATTGTGAAGGAGACCGCCGAAGAGTATGGCGTTCCCTATCGGCAACATCCCACCGGTGACGGCAGGCGATGATCGTCAAGCATCATTTGATACTCTTGAAGCAGCTGGGCAGCGGGGCATCGAACTATGCCTCAGACCATGACCAGTCGTTTCCTCGCATGCCACGTCAGTGTCCCAGCCGTTTCCCGGCTCCGCTCCTTCGCGGATTCGCGCGCGATGGCCCACAATCCGGTCCAGGTTCTCTCGAAGTACACCGAGCTCCTACGGCGACACTTTCCGGTTCTATTTTGGCGGCGTCAAAGAGGCCATCGTCACCACCAATCCCGTCGTCATTCAGCACGTGCTGAAGACCAATTCGGAGAATTACCACAAATCCGAAATTCAGGTGAAGCGGATGGGCCACTTCCTGGGCAAGGGTCTTCTCACCACCCAGGGCGAGGCCTGGCGCACGCAGCGGCGCCTCATCCAGAAGGGTTTCGAACGAAAACAACTGGAAGTTCTGTCCTCGATCATGCAGGATTCGCTCGACCGACTCGCTGCGGGATTTCGACAGACAAGCCCGTATCGGCCCTGTCGATATCTATCCCCACCTGATGAAGATTACCTTCGAGATGGTCGGCAGGTCTCTGTTCGGCGCCCGCCTGAAAGACGAAGACATCGACCTCATCAGCCGGACCATCTCGACCGTCCAGGAATTCATGGTTCGTCAAACCATTCAGCCCTATCTGAATCCCTGGTTTGCGGTCTCCGGCGAACTGCGCAGACACGAGGAAATGCGAGCCCGCGCCGACGGCATTCTGCTCGACTACATCAAACGGCGCCGCCAGGAAGCCGCCCGGCCACGATCTGCTGCAGATCCTGATGGATGCCCGTTACAGCGACGGCCAGGGCATGAGCGATGAGCTGGTCCTGAGCGAGAGCATGCAACTGCTGGTCGCCGGCCATGAAACATCGTCGAATGCTTTGTCGTGGCTTCTCTACCTTGCTAAGCTCGCGCCCGGATTGTCTCGAAAGGTTACGGCAGGAGTTCGATTCTGTGCTGGGCGGACGGCCTCTGAGTTACTCCGACGTTCCGAAGTTCGAGTTTGCCACCCAGGTCATACAGGAGGCGCTGCGCCTTTACCCGCCGTTTTGGATGGTCGACCGAGATGGCTCTCTCAGACGATCGTGCAGGCGATCTCGACATACCCCGCGGATCGACGGTGGTTGTGTTCATTTACGGCGCGCACCATTCGCCGCGGTACTGGGAGGACCCGGAGAGTTTCGACCCGGAACGCTTCACCAAAGCGAATGAGAAGCTTCACACGCCCTTCACCTATTTGCCCTTCGGAGCCGGGCCGCGGGGCTGTATCGGCGGCAACTACGCCATGCTGCAGATTCTCATGATTCTGAGCGTTCTGCTCAGAAAATACGATTTCGAGCTGGTTCCGGGCCAGACGATCGAAGCACGCCCGATGGTGATCCTGCGACCGAAGCACGGAATCCGTATGACCTTCACCGAGGCGGTCGCTCCCGCCCCGCTCCACGTATGATTCCGTACTGAACCGCAACCTCAGCCGGACACTCTCGCAGGTGGTTAGGATGAGCAAGATCGCGGGTCGCCACCGTGCATAAGTCACGGTGCATAAAGTGCTGAGTGAAAATGATTATAGAAGACTGAAAGGGCGACAAATGTCGAAGACCCTCATGCGCGGACGAGGCCTCTCCCGCGGGAATGCTGTTTTCTCGCCGGACCCATATCAATGGAAGAATTGAATCTCCAACAGATGTTGGACAGCCTGCCCGTCGCGTCCTATGCGACAGACCCGCAAGGCCGATTGACTTATTTCAACAAGGCAGCTGTCGCCCTTTCGGGGCGGGTTCCCGAAATCGGAACAGATAAGTGGTGTGTCGCCTGGAAGCTCTATAGTCCTGATGGCGCCCTTCTGCCTCATGATCAGTGTCCCCTGGCGGTCCTGCTCGCCGGTAAAAAGCCGAAACCCGGTCAGGAATGCATCGCGGAGCGACCCGACGGCTCCCGCATCTCCTTCACTCCTTTCCCCACTATTCTTCGTGACGCAACAGGTCGGATGATCGGCGGCCTCAATATGCTGGTCGCTGTCAACGGGCGAAAAATGACACGGGAACAGTGCGAAACGGAATTCGCACGGATGTTTGACGCTGTTCCCGAATGTGTGACGATTGTTGCGCCGGACGGAAACCTGCTTCAGATGAACGCCTCCGGTATGGCGATGATCGGCTCCGGCTCTGTACACGCGGTTATAGGAGAGCCCATTTGTGATCTGATCGTGCCCGAGCATCGCGAACGATTTCGCGAATTCAACCAAAGAGTATGCGGGGGTGAGAGGGCGACACTGGAGTTCGACATCATCGGACTCGACGGCGAACGTCGCCACATGGAAACCCATGCGGCGCCTCTGACATTCTTCGAGCGCGGCACCGTTCAATTTGCGGTAACCCGGGATGTATCCGAGCGGAGACGCTCCGAACATACCGCTTTACTCCTGAACGCGATAGTGGACTCATCTGACGATGCCATCATCAGCAAGAATCTGAATGGCATCATCACCAGTTGGAACCGAGGTGCGGAGAAGCTCTTCGGCTATACCGCGGAAGAGGCCGTCGGCCGGCCCGTTGCCGGGATCCTGATCCCTGCCGACCTGCAGCACGAAGAACCCGATATCCTCGCGAGGCTGCGAAGGGGCGAACGGATCGACCATTTCGAAACAAAACGCAGGCACAAAGACGGGACACTTCTCGACATCTCCCTCACTATCTCGCCAGTAAAAGACCGGTCCGGCATCATCATCGGAGCGTCTAAAATCGCCCGCGATCTTACCTTGCGGAAGCGGATCGAACGGGACGCCCGGCTCCTGAGCGCGATAGTGGACTCATCCGACGACGCAATCATCAGCAAAGATCTGAAAGGCGTCATCACCAGCTGGAACAGAAGCGCGGAGAGACTCTTCGGCTACACCGCCGCGGAGGCCGTCGGCCAGTCCGTCGCGACACTTCTCATTCCGGAGGATCGCCAG
>CAVQYP010000035.1:0-159804 GCA_963718155.1 Terriglobia bacterium
CGCATCGTGAATGGAATAGCCGAAAATCGACCACACGACCGCCAGATACGCCATTACTCCCGGGCGGATGCACGTTGGGCACGGTTGAGACCGGAATCCACGCGCGGCCGAGGAATCCTCCATGGAAAAGATCGAGCGAAGCAGGTATAAACTGTCCGATCTCGTCCCAATAAAAAGGCAAGCCGCAGAAGCGAGCCGTGCACGAGGATCAGAAATGAAGCGATCAGTCCGAAGACGAGCGCGTATGACCGCAGCCGCGACAGGGGGCCTGCGGACCGGACGTCATTTCGGCTTCTACTGGACGAATCCGGAGCCCGCCTTCGGCTCGAGCCGAATCTCGCCGAACGCGGATTCATACTGGCTGATGTTCTGCTGCAGGATGTTCAGCAACGCCTTGGCCTGTTGCGGGCTGACGTACACGCCCTGGAAGTTCTGGATCTGAACGTTGTCCTGCGCCGTCTGGTTGATCTGGCCGAACATCAGGAAGAAGTCCCAGAGGTTTACGCGGATCTGTACGCTGTTCGCATACCCTTCGCGGTAATCGGGCGATCTTTCGAGAGTGATCCGGGTTTGGGACGGTGTCATCGCACTACATGGTACCGTAGCGATTGTCCGGGCACCCCATGCGCACGGCTGTTTGGGGCGTCCCGCTGCGGGTCGCTGTTCTTGACTTTTATGCGCCCGGCATTTTATGGTAGCGTTTCGTCTCTAGGCTCTTTTGCCGGTGTGGCTTTGCCGATATGGCCGCGAATACAGACGCGAAGAATACGGGATCGCAGGATACGGGATCGCAGGGTACAGGATCGCAGGCCACGGAATCGAAAGAAGTGCTCGACCAATATTACGCATCTTCGCTCGAGAGCGTTGATCTCGCCGAGGCCGAAATCCTCAAGGTGGCCGAAGAGACCGGTTTCGATGAAGACGAGCGGCACCGGATCGGCATGGCGGTGCGTGAGTGCATGGTGAATGCTGTTGTGCATGGAAACCGCTACAACCGGAACAAAAAGGTGCACGTAAACGTATCCATCGAAACTTCGGGCGAAGGTTCCGGCGAAGCTTCGGGCAGGAGTTCCGGTTCCCGTTTCACGATTCGCGTGACCGATCAGGGCGAGGGCTTTGAAATGCAGGAAGTGCCCGATCCTCTCCACGACAACAATCTCCTGCGGCAGTCCGGCCGCGGATTGTTTCTGATGGGCGCATTCATGGACGATATTAAAGTGCGCAAAGTGCCGCTTGAAGGCACGGAAGTTACGCTGGTCAAGAATATCGGGCCGCAAACGTGAACGAAAAGATTCGAGGAGGCAAGCACAAGTGAGTGTTAAGTTGAACACCCGCCAGGTGGGTGATGTGACGGTAATTGACGTTTCCGGCCGGATAACTCTCGGCGAAGGGTCCAGCGCCCTGCGCGACGCCCTGCGCGAACTCACGGCCAAAGGCAACAAGAAGATCCTTCTGAACCTCGGCGATGTCTCATACATCGACAGCTCGGGGTATCGGGGAACTGGTTTCCGGCTTTACCACGGTCGCCAATCAGGGGGGCACCCTCAAATTGCTGAACCTCACCAAACGGGTGAAGGATTTGTTGCAGATTACGAAACTCTACACCGTGTTCGACGTTCACGAGGACGAAGCGCACGCAATCCGCAGCTTCGCTTAGCCGGCACCGAGCTGGGTTTCGGCGATTACCCTCCGCCGACAAACTGAACGATTTCGATTTCCGATCCTTCGTCGATGGCGGTCGAGGTCCAGAATTCGCGCTTTACGATAGCGCGGTTGAACTCGATCGCCAGGCGTTCCGGTTCCAGACCGAGCGTCCGGACGATGTCGAGCAGTGTGCTCGCAGGGGGGAATGAACGCCGCTCCCCGTTGAGCGTAACCTGATTTTCAGTCGGCAAGAGATCCCGTGGATTATTATAGTCGCAGGGGACAACCCCACCTTTTAAATCATCATCTGAATATGCCCCAAACAACGGCCGAAACCTGGTTTCCCGTGCTCGTACAGGCCATCCTTGCGATGGTTATCGCCGCGGCGCTGGTCACGCTTTCATTCGTGATCGGGCGCCGGGTGAAGAACAGAATCAAGGACATGCCGTATGAGTGCGGTATCGCTCCCACGGGCGATGCGCAGCAGCGCTTCAGCGTGAAGTTTTATCTTGTGGCGATGATCTTCATTCTTTTCGATATTGAGGCGATTTTTCTTTATCCCTGGGCGGTCGTTTACAAGCAGCTCAAGATGTTTGGATTTCTCGAAATGTTCACGTTTGTAGTGCTGATTCTGGCGGGCTTCTTCTTTATCTGGAAGAAGGGCGTGCTTGATTGGGCGCACAATGACGCCGCGCCGGTGGCACCGGCCCCGCCGGTGCGGTTAAATCTGACGCCCGTCGAGAACAGATCCGCGGAGCTGGCGCACAGATGATTCCGGAAAGATGATCCCTGAAGAGCTCCGAGACAACCTGTTGCGCCGCATTCGAGTCGTCTCGCCGTGACGCTAAATTCGAGTTCAACGAGTTGACCATAGAGGTTTCACCGGAAAATATCGTGGAAGCCTCTGCGGCTGGCGAAGCATACGCTGAAATTTGAGCGTCTCAGCACGGTGACGGCAGTCGATCGGTATCCCGCCGAGCCGCGGTTCGAGATCGTTTATCACTTGCAGGCGATTGCCGCGAAGCGATGGGTTCGATTGAAAGTGCGGCTTGCGGGCGACAACCCGGAGATGGAGTCCGCAGTTTGCGTTTACCGGTCGGCAAACTGGTATGAGCGCGAAGTATTCGATCTTTTCGGTGTCCGGTTCTTCAACCACCCGAATCTCACCCGAATCATGATGCCGGACGACTGGGTTGGTCATCCATTGCGCAAAGATGTGCCGGTGACCGGTACGAGGTATTGAGGAGTTTCTGAAGAAATGGCAGACGCGCACGATTCTGCGGTTCTGACGGATGGCGGAATCACCAGCGACCAGGAAGTCGTAGAGGATTACGAAAAGCACAAGCACGATGGCTCCGGCGTGCGCAGCATGGTCCTGAACATGGGGCCGCAGCACCCGTCGACGCACGGCGTGCTGCGCCTCCTGCTCGAGCTGGACGGCGAAACGATTCTGAAAGCGGCGCCCGACATCGGCTTTCTGCACACCGGCATCGAGAAGGAATTCGAAGCCAAGACCTATCAGCAGGGCGTCACGCTGACGGATCGCATCGACTATCTCGCCCGCTCTCGAACAACCTGGTTTACTGCCTGGCGGTCGAGAAGCTGCTGCAGATCTGGAAATTCCGCCGCTGGCGCAGTGGACTGCGCGTCATGCTGACGGAGTTCACGCGTCTGAACAGCCATCTGGTGTGGCTGGGAACGCACGCCATCGACATCGGCGCGATGAGCGTGTTCCTCTACTGCTTCCGCGAGCGCGAGGACATCCTGCGGATTTTCGAGATGTTCTCCGGCCAGCGCATGATGACCAGCTATATCCGCATCGGCGGCCTGGCGCTTCGAGCCGCCGCGCGGCTGGCAGAAGCGCGTCGGCAGAGTTCATCGACATTTTCCCGAGCCGCGTGGATGAGTACGAAGAGCCTGCTGACGAACAACCGCATCTGGACCGGCCGCACGCAAGGGCGTCGGCTTCATTTCGCTCGAAGACATGCTCGATCTCGGCGTCACCGGTCCCATGCTGCGCGCCGCCGGGCTCAAAATTGGACGCTGCGCAAAGACGCGCCGTACTCGAGCTACGAGAAATTCGATTTCGAAGTGCCGACGCGCACCGAGAACGACGTGTACGCGCGCTACATGGTTCGCATCGAAGAGATGCGGCAGATCGCTGCGGATCATCAGGCAGGCGTTCGAGGGGATGCCGTCAGGCTCGCATCAGGCGGACGCTCCCGCAGTCGTGCTGCCCGACCGCGAAAAGATGAAGACGCAGATGGAAGCGCTCATCTACCATTTCAAGATCGTGACCGAGGGCTTCCGCGTGCCGGAAGGCGAGGTCTATCAGGCGATCGAATCGCCGCGCGGCGAGGTCGGTTATTACATGGTCAGCGACGGAACGCAGAAGCCGTACCGCGTGCACTGGCGCGGCCCGAGCTTCGCCAACTTGCAGGCGATTCCAAAATGATCGAGGGCACGCTGATCGCGGATGTGATCGCGGCGCTCGGCAGCATGGATTTCGTTTGGGAGACACGGACCGTTAAGGACTCTATGCGATTACGACGCGAGGATGGACGCGATCGAATGAAGCTGGAACTGGTAAGGCGCGCATTCGAGGGTGAGCGGTCCAGGGGAGCGATCGGGAGGCCCGCAAGCTCCTGGCGGAGGCAAGTAGGGAACTCGCCGAGGTCGCTTGTAGAAATCCACCGCCGGCTCAACGTAATCGAGGGACGAATTTAACGAATGACGTTCTCGCCTGAACTCGAAGCCCGCTTCGAAAGCTTCCTGAACAAATATCCCGCGGACCGCAAGCGCTCCGCCGTGATTCCCATGCTGCATCTACGCGCAGGATGAAGTGGGATCGATGACGCGATGAACTGATCGAAGAGGTGGCAAAGCGCGTCGGCGTAAATCCGCTGCAGGTCAACGAAGTGCTCGACTTACTACTCGATGCTCCATCGCAAGCCGCTGGGCAAGTATCACGTCCAGATCTGCACCAACATCTCCTGCCTGCTGGTCGGCGGCGAGGAATTGTGGAATCGAGCCAGTCAGAAACTCGGTATCGGGCACAAAGAAGTAACCGCGGACGGCCGGATTTCGCTCGAAGAAGTGGAATGCATCGGCGCGTGCTCCTGGGCCCCCGCCATTCAGGTAAATTACGATTTCTATCACGACGTGACGATGGCTCAACTGGAAAAGCTGATCGACGGGCTTGCGGCGGGAAAACGGCCGGAACAGATCACCGACTTAGTGAAGGTGAACCCGTAATGTTATATAACCAACCCGATCCGCTCGAAGTCCGAATCCTGTCGCGCCGGTTCGGTCTGCCGAACTCGGAGACGATCGAAACCTATCTCCAGACCGACGGCTACAAGGCGTTTGAAAAAGCGCTCGGCATGACGCAGGACGAAATCATCAACGAGGTGAAAGCTTCGGGCCTGCGCGGACGCGGCGGCGCCGGATTTCCCACGGGCGTCAAGTGGAGCTTTGTGCCCCGCAATTCGCCCAAACCGAAGTACATCATGGTCAACGCGGACGAAAGCGAGCCCGGCACCTGCAAGGACCGCTTGCTCATGGAGTACGATCCGCATCAGTTGATCGAAGGAATTCTGATCGCCGGGCTCGCGGTCGGTGCGCAGCAGGGCTACATCTATATTCGCGGCGAATATCGGTATCTGATCGAGCGTCATGGACCGTGCGATCGAAGAAGCTTACGCGCGCGGCTATCTGGGCGAGAACATTCATGGGTCGCGGCGTCACCTTTCATCTCGGCGACACACTCCGGTGCGGGCGCTTACGAGTGCGGTGAAGAGTCGGCGCTGCTCGAATCGTTCGAAGGCAAGCGCGGCAATCCGCGCATCCGGCCGCCGTTCCCGGCGGTTGCAGGCGCTTACGCAGTCGCCCACGGTGTCTCAATAACGTCGAATCCTTTGCCTCCGTCCCGGCGATTATCCTGCAGGGCGGCGCGTATTTCGCGGGACTCGGCACTCCGAAGAACGGCGGCACGCGCCTCTTCTGCCTCTCCGGGCATATCAACAAGCCCGGCGTATACGAATTGCCGATGGGCTTCAACCTCATGCGCATGATCAATGAGGTCGGCGGCGGCATGCGCGACGGCAAAAAATTGAAGGCCGTGATTCCGGGCGGATCGTCCTGTCCCGATCCTGAAAGCCGACGAATGCGATCTCGCCATGGACTTCGACACGGTCGCCGCGGCCAAGTCGATGCTCGGCTCGGGCGGCGTGGTCGTGATGGACGAAGACACCTGCATGGTGAAAGCCGCGCTCCGCATCATGCGTTTTTATGCGCATGAAAGCTGCGGCTGGTGTATTCCATGCCGCGAAGGCACCACCTGGCTGCGCAAACTACTGACTCGCTTTCACGAAGGCATGGGCCAGCGCAGCGACATCGTGCTGATCGGCGATCTCGCGCGGAACATGCTCGGGCGGACCTTCTGTCCGCTCGGCGACGCGGCCGCGCTGCCGACCATCTCGATCGTCGAGAAGTTCGAAGAAGAGTTCGAAGCGCACCTCAACGGCGAGCCCTGCCCCTACGAAGGAACGTCGCGGCTGGTGGCGGCGTAGCGATGCCCGAAACGAACGGACATCGGGATAACGAATCGCGGCTCGACCGGATCGAGGCTGCGATGGAGGCGATGGTCGGTGAACACGAAATGTTCCGGGCCGAGCACAAAATGCTTCTTCGGTCGCAGGTACTCCTGCAGGATTCGCTCGAAAAGCAAAAAGAACGGATCGACGAAATCGGCGGCAAGCTTGACGCCCTGATCGATGTAGTCGACCGCAATAGCCGCGAATTCCACGACCGCCTGAACCGGCTCGAAGGCAGAAATTGAAGACAATCTAATGGCTGATCTGGTGAAATTTACAATCGACGGTCGGGAACTCGAAGCGCCTCCCGGCACCCTTGTCATCGAAGCGGCCAAACACGCGGGCATTGAGATTCCGTCGTTCTGCTACTACGAAGGCTACGCCCTTCAGGCTGCCTGCAGAATGTGTCTGGTGGAAGTCGAAAAGATGCCGAAGCTGCAGGTGGCATGCACGCTTCCCGTTGGCAACGGCATGGTGATCCACTCCGACTCTGCGCAGGTACGAACCGCCCGCAAGTACACGCTCGAATTCCTGCTGACCAATCATCCCCTCGACTGCCCGGTCTGCGACAAAGGCGGCGAGTGCGAATTGCAGGACATGGTGTTCCGCTACGGCGCCGGCGAAAGCCGCTTCACCGAAACCAAACTCCACGTGGACGAGCAGCAGTGGTCCCCCGTAGTTTTCTATGACGGCCCCCGCTGCATTCTCTGCTTCCGCTGCGTTCGCGTCTGCGACGAAGGCATGGGAGTCGGCGCGCTCGGTGTCGTGAACCGCGGAGCCGTTTCTCTCATTGCGCCGAACGAAGGCGATCACCTGAAGTGCGACGAATGCGGCCAGTGCATCGACATCTGCCCCGTCGGAGCGCTCACCAGCGGAGCGTATCGTTATCAGACGCGTCCCTGGGAAATGGAGCACGTCGGGACCATCTGCACGCACTGCTCCAACGGTTGCAAGACGACGCTCGGCGTCCGCAATGACCAGATCATTCGCGGCAATAATCGCGACCGCTCCGGCATCAACGGCGAGTTCCTGTGCATCAAGGGCCGTTACGCGTATCGATTTCTACGATCACGCCGAGCGTCTGCAATCGCCTATGATTCGCGTTCGCGGCAAACTGGAGCCGGTTTCCTGGTCAAAGGCTCTGACGACTGTTGCCGAGAAATTCGGTCAGATCAAAGGACGCGGAGGAAAGTTCGGAATCGTTGGATCGAATCACACCACGAACGAAGAGAACTTTTACCTTCAGAAGTTCGCCCGCCAGTGCCTGGGGACGAACAATATCGATCACCATCGCACGGGCGATGTAGTGACCCTCATCGACGCGCTCAGCGGAGAAGCTCTCAATGGAAAGCGGGGCGCGCTCGTCGACACAAAGGATCTGTACGACCGGAAAGCATTCCTGATCCTCGGCGCGGACCTTGCGGTGGAGCAGCCCTTTCTCTCCTTCCAGATCCGTGCCAACAAGCGCCATCACGACGCTCATATCTACGTCGTAACGCCTGCGCCGGTCCGCGAAGATCAGTACTCCACAAAATCGATCCGCAAGATTGCGGGCTCCGAACTCTATGCGCTTCCGGAACTTCGTGAAGCCCTGGCGGCCGAACCCGAACTGGTTATCCTGTTTAACGATTCCATCAAGGGAGACGGCATCCGCGAACTGGTTCAATTCGCTCAGTCGCTCGGAATCCCGGTCGGCTACTGCCCGCTGCTCGATTACTCGAACTCGCGCGGTGCGATCGACATGGGCCTCGTTCCCGAACTGCTGCCCGGTTACCACGCGTCAGGCCAGCCGGGTCTGACAGTAGACCGACATGATGGCGGCGAAGGATCTCGATGCCCTCTGGGTCGTCGGCGCCAATCCGCTCAAGGAGCGCCCGCTCGGCTCGGTGAACTCTTTTGTCGTCGTGCAGGACATGTTCATGACCGAAACGGCGCAGCGGGCCGACGTCCTGTTGCCCGCCGGCAGCGCTTACGAAAAGAACGGCACCGTCACCAACGTCTGTGGCGAAGTTCAGCGACTGAAGCGAGCCGTATCCATGATCGGAGCCAAACCCGATCTCGAAATTATCGGCCTGATCGCCAAGGAAATGGGCTTTGCCGCTGAAATGGGGCCATGGCTGCCGGAGAAGGTTTACGAGGAGATCCGCCGCACCGTGAAGGGCTACGACATACCTCTCGCGCTGGTCACAGTCGGCGCCCAGCAGACGGTTCCCGTTAACGGAAGGGTGGGAGTCGGAGAGCCGCCCGGATCTGATCTCGTCCGCCCACAATAATCTGTTCACATCTGGAACGCTCGGACGCTATTCTAAAATACTGAATTCAGTTATCGAAAAACGTTCGGGACTCGCGCCAGCCGATAAAGAGGAGTACATCGGGCAGTAACGGCGGCAATCAAACATGGTATTCATCGTCATCACTCTGATCAAGATAGCCGTTATTGCGTTTGTACTGCTTACAGTACTCGCGTATCTGCAATGGGTTGAGCGGAAAGTAATTGCGCATGTGCAGGTGCGCATGGGCCCGTCGCGTGTCGGGCCGCATGGTCTGCTGCAACCGCTTGCCGACGTAATCAAATTGATTACGAAGGAAGGCGTGTTGCCGCCTCACGCCAATAACTTCTTCTATCTCCTCGCTCCCTTCCTCGCCGTATTCATGGCGCTGATATCGATTTCGGTCATTCCCTTCGGCACGCAGATTACTGTCGGGCCCTACACAACCTGGATGCAGTTGACTGACGTGAATGTGGGCATCCTTGTCATCCTGGCCATCAGTTCCATGGGTGTTTACGGCATCGCGCTGGCCGGATGGGCTTCCAATAACAAATACAGCCTGCTCGGCGGTCTCCGCAGTTCCGCGCAGATGATCTCTTATGAACTCCCGATGAGTCTGGCGATCGCGTCCCCGCTGCTCATCGCCGGCAGCCTGAGTCTGCGCGAGATCGTGAATTCGCAGGCAGGTTACAACCTCGGATTCATTCCCAAATGGGCCGTGTTTGCGGGCCCGTTTCCTCAGATCTTCAGCTTCATCATTTTCATGATTGCGGCGTTCGCGGAAACCAACCGTATACCGTTCGATCTCCCGGAAGCCGAGAACGAACTGGTCGCCGGTTTTCACGTGGAATACAGCAGCATGACCTTCGCCTCGTTCTTTATGGCGGAATATGCAAACATGGTCACCGTGTGCTCGGTAGCTACGCTGCTCTTCCTGGGTGGCTGGCATCCTTTGTGGCCGGTCGCATACGGATCCAACTTTGTCGCGCCGTTGATCCTCTTCATCGCCGGCGCGGTCTGTATCTACCATGGCCTGAATCCGGCGCGCCCGCTGGACAAGTACACCTTGCCGGCTTTTGGCGTGGTTTTCTTCCTTCTGGCGGCGCTGTTTCTTTTCCCTCCGGTCATTCCGGTTCTGATGCCGCTGTTCTGGTTTTTGGCCAAGTGCGGCTTCCTGCTTTTCGTTTTTGTGTGGATTCGCGCGACTCTCCCCCGCTTCCGGTATGACCAGTTAATGTCCTTCGCATGGAAGGGCCTGTTTCCCGCCGCGCTCCTGAATCTGCTGATTACCGGGTTCCTGGTAGCGCTCTGGTCCTGAGCGAGGATGTACATATAGCGATGGGTATATAAGGATGGATATATTCTTTTTTCTCCTGTTCGCGTTGATCGCGGTCATCTCCGCGATCAACGTTGTCTTGCAGCGTCATCCGATCGCAAGTGCGCTGTCGCTGATCGGGGTGATGGGTTCCATCGCCGTTCTATACCTGCTTCTCAGCGCCGAGTTTATCGCGATGGTGCAGATCATTGTGTATGCGGGCGCAGTCATGGTTTTGTTCGTCTTCGTCATCATGCTGCTGAACGCCGGCTCGGAAGTGCGTCGCGGCCGCTCCTGGACGTCGCAAATACTGGGTGTTCCGGCCCTCATCGCGTTACTCGGGCTGCTTGCTTACTTCATACAGCGCGAGTTTGCAGGCGCGGGATACGTAAAGTTCGGGAATTATACGGGCGGCTCGGCCGAGTCGGTGGGTATCTCGCTGTTTACCAGTTACCTGCTGCCGTTTGAAGTCACCTCGGTGCTGATTCTCATCGCGATCGTCGGCGCGATCGTCCTGGCCCGAAAGGAAATGGATTAATGCCCGAAGCTCTTCAGGCGCTGCACAATGGCGTGCCTGTCTCCTGGTATCTCGTCTTAAGCGCGATCCTGTTTGCGCTCGGCGCCGCGGGTTTTCTCTTCCGGCGCAACATTATTACCGTGTTCATGTGCATCGAACTGATGCTGAATGCGGTCAATCTCAGCTTTGTCGCGTTCTCGAACCAGCATAAGGATGTCACGGGGCAGATCTTCACGTTCTTTGTGATGGTGGTCGCTGCCGCGGAGGCCGCGGTGGGTCTGGCCATCATCCTTACCATCTTCAAGAACCGCGACACCCTGAACATCGACGAAATCGACACTCTCAAGAATTAATGCGGAACTGATGCAGAATCTCTGGATAATCCCCGCGCTCCCCTTCATCGGGTTTCTGATCAACGGCATATTCGGCCGCAGATTCCCGAAGATGGTGGTCAATCTCATTGCGGTACTCAGTGTAGTTCTATCCTTCGCCTGGGTACTGAAGGTCTACGGGACCGCCGGCGATCTCGGCGCAACGCCGGTTACCGAGCACTACTTCACCTGGATCAAAAGCGGCCAGTTTCAGGTCGGCTGGGACTTCACGGTCGACAAACTGACCATGATCATGCTGATGATCGTTACCGGCATCGGCTCCCTGATCCATATCTACGCCACCGGATATATGGCGCATGAAGAAGGCTACTATCGTTTCTTCGCTTACCTGAACCTGTTCATGTTTTTCATGCTGAACCTGGTGCTGGCGGCGAACTATCTCATCCTCTTCGTTGGCTGGGAAGGTGTCGGCCTCTGCAGCTATCTTCTGATCGGGTTCTACTTCGTAAAGAAAAGCGCGACCACCGCCGGTAACAAAGCGTTCATAGTGAACCGCATTGGCGACTTCGGCTTCTCGCTCGCCATGTTCCTGATCGTGGTGAACTTCAAGACGCTGGATTTCAATCAGGTCTTCTCCGCCGCGCCCGGCATCCCAACCGGAACCCTGACAGCCATCGCGCTGCTGCTCCTTGTCGGCGCTTGCGGCAAGTCCGCTCAGATTCCGCTTTATGTCTGGCTGCCGGACGCTATGGAGGGCCCCACGCCGGTTTCCGCTCTGATCCACGCGGCGACCATGGTTACCGCGGGCGTGTATATGTGCACCCGGTCCCACGTTATCTTCACCCATGCTCCTGCGGCAATGGAAACGGTCGCGGTGATCGGCCTCGCCACCGCGGTGTTCGCCGCAACCATCGGCCTCCTCCAGAACGACATCAAGAAGGTTTACGCTTACTCCACTGTCTCCCAGCTCGGGTACATGTTTCTCGGTGTCGGCGTCGGAGCGTTCTCCGCGGGCATCTGGCACCTGATGACCCACGCGTTCTTTAAAGCCCTTCTCTTCCTCGGCGCAGGCAGCGTGATCCACGCCTGCCACGGTGAACAGGACATGCGGCACATGGGTGGACTCAGGAAGTATGCCCCGGGAACCATGTGGACCCTGATTTGCGCATCGCTCGCGATCTCCGGTTTCCCTTTTACTTCCGGATACTTCAGCAAGGATGCGATCCTGGGAGCGGCTTACGCTCATGCGCCCTGGATGTATTGGATCGGTGTAATTACGGCCGGCATGACCGCCTTCTATGTATGGCGCGCTTTCTGGATGACGTTCATGGGCGAGTACAAAGGCCACGGGCATCCGCACGAATCACCGCCCTCGATGCTCGGCCCCCTGATGATTCTGGCGGTTCTTTCGCTCGTCGGCGGATTCCTGTTTAATGTCCCAAAGATTCTCGAAAACATGTTCCCGCTCGCTGAAGGCCCCGAGAACATGACCGTCACATACATTTCGATTGCGTTCGGTCTGGGCGGCATCGCCCTCTCTTATTACATGTATGTCGTCAATCCCGCGCTTCCCGAGCAGCTCGCCAGTTCCTTCAGCGGCCTTTACAACGTGATCTATAACAAATACTTCGTCGATGAGATTTACGACGCCACTATCGTTCATCCGCTTGTCGCTGGTTCGACTACGGTTCTGTGGCACGGCATGGATCAGCAAGTCGTCGATGGATTTGTCAACGGCGTTGGCAATGAATCGAGAGGAATCGGCGGGATTCTGAAACGTATGCAGTCCGGGAACATTCGAAGCTACGCAACCTGGGTAGTGGTCGGCGCCGTCCTCCTGCTTGTCGTGATGGGGATTGCCCAGGGAGTAACGCGGTGAACCTTCTCAACCTCGTCATCGCAATTCCCGCCATCGGTTTTATTCTGGCTCTCCTGGTCCCGCGCACACAACCGCAGATGACCCGGATGCTGACGCTCGGCGTTTCGCTCCTCACTTTTGTGCTCTCGCTGGGTCTGGCCACCGGTTATCAACTACGGCCAGACCGGACAGCAGTTCGTGACAGACGTGGTTTGGATCCCCCATCCCGAGATTCACTGGCATGTCGGCATTGACGGCCTGAGCCTCTGGCTGATTATCCTTTCAACGTTCCTCACTCCCATAGCCATCCTGATCTCCTGGAATTCCATCAAAGACCGTCCCAAAGAGTTTTTCGCCTTTCTGCTGATGCTCGAATTTGGCCTGGTTGGCGTGTTCTCGGCCTGGGACCTGTTCCTGTTCTACGTGTTCTGGGAAATCGTTCTCGTGCCGATGTACTTCCTCATCGGCATCTGGGGACACGACCGGCGCATTTATGCCGCCGTCAAGTTCTTTGTCTATACGATGGCCGGCGGCTTGATGATGCTCGTCGGGATCATGTTTCTTTACAGCCGCGCGGGAACGTTCGACTATGATGTCATCCTGAGCGGCCTGGCAAGCGGCAAGCTCATGCTGTCGCATACCGAAGAGACATTCCTGTTCATCGCCTTCTTCTTTGCTTTTGCGATCAAGGTGCCGATCTTCCCCTTGCACACGTGGTTGCCGGACGCTCACGTCGAAGCCCCCGCTGCGGGTTCCCTGATGCTGGCGTCCGTGATGCTCAAAATGGGCACCTACGGCCTGATGCGCTTCTGTCTCCCGATGTTTCCCACCGCGGCGCGCGAGAACGCTCCATGGATCGTCGTCCTCGCGATTATCGGGATCGTTTACGGTGCGCTGGTTGCGATGGTGCAGCCGAATCTCAAGAAGCTGGTCGCCTATTCTTCGGTGAGCCACCTCGGCTTCGTCGTACTCGGAATCTTCTCTTTTACGCAGATGGGGCTGGACGGCGCCGTTTACGTAATGCTCGCTCACGGCATCTCGACCGGCGCGCTTTTCGTTCTCGTCGGTTTCCTGTACGACCGTAGCCACTCGCTGGCGATATCCGACTACGGCGGCGTCGCGACAGTCGCGCCCTGGCTGTCCACCATGTTTCTGATCACCACTCTCGCCAGCATCGGGCTACCAATGCTCAGTAATTTCGTGGGCGAGTTTCTGGTCCTGCAGGGTTCCGCTCAGGCGAACTTTACCTGGACCATCTTCGCCGCGCTCGGGGTTATCTTATCCGCCTGCTATATGCTCTGGATGTATCAGCGGGTGTTCTTTGGCGAGGTCGCCGAAAAGGTCCGGAATCACATTCCGGATTTCAGCGCGCGCGAATGGGCATGCGTGCTTCCGCTGGTCCTGATGATGGTCTGGATGGGCGTCTACAGTCAGACCTTCATGCCCGAGGTCTCAGAAGCCAACACGACGATTATCGACGAAAGCAAAATGATTGTGCCGTTGCGCGCAGCTCTCCCTCAAACCAGTCTTCCTCATCGAGGCACTGTAAATGCCCGTTAGCTTTTCCCCCAGTGGTGACGATCTCCTGCGTTTTTCGCCGGAGATTATCCTTACCCTCGCCGGCACACTCCTGATGGTTCTCGATCCGCTTTTCGCAAAGCGGATCCCGAAGATGTTCGGACATCTTTCCATCCTCGCCTTCCTGCTTGCCATCGTGGGAACGGCCGGCGCACAGTCGGTGACCGGTTCCGCATTCTCGAATCTGCTCATTGTCGACGGATTCGCCACGTTCTTCCGGTATCTCGTATTGGGAATCGGCATTCTGACAGTCCTGGCTTCTTATCGCTATCTCGACATTGAAAAAGCGGAGACGGGCGAATATCACGCGCTATTGCTTTTCTCGGTAGTGGGCCAGTGTCTGATGGTGGCCGCAAACGACCTGATGATGATCTTCATCGGTCTCGAGATCTCTTCCATCGCGACCTATATCCTCGCCGGATATCTGCGCAATGACAAACGAAACAACGAGGCGGCGCTTAAGTATTTCCTGCTGGGCTCCTTCGCGACGGCGTTTCTCCTTTACGGAATCGCGCTGATTTACGGTGTCACCGGAACCACGAAGCTCGACGCCATTCGGACGGCGTTGAATAACCCGGCGGCCGCGTCCTCATTCACGATGGTCGGGGTGGCGGCGGCGCTCATGTTCGTCGGGCTCGCCTTCAAGGTATCGGGCGCGCCCTTTCAGATCTGGGCGCCGGACGTCTATCAGGGAGCCCCCGCTCCCGTCAGCGCGTTCATGGCGACCGCGCCAAAAGCCGCTGCGTTCGCTATCTTTCTGAGGATCTTCGTGACCGCATTTCAGCAGGTTTCTTCCGGCTGGGAACCGCTCATCTGGATGTCGGCGCTTCTCTCCATGACGATCGGCAACTTTGCCGCCCTCACTCAGACCAACCTGAAGAGACTGCTGGCTTACAGCTCGATCGCGCACGCCGGATACATTCTGGTCGCGTTGGCCGCGCATTCCGCGACCGGCACCGCCGCGGCAATGTTCTATCTCGGCGCATATGCGTTTATGAATATCGGCGCGTTTGCCGTCGTTATTCACATCGCAGGCAAGGGTGAGCGCCATTTGAACGTGGAAGACCTGGCCGGCCTGGGCCGCCGGCAGCCTGTCACGGCGGCGATGCTGACCATATTCCTCTTGTCGTTTATCGGCATTCCCTTCACCGGCGGATTCTTCGGCAAGTTCTACATCTTTGAGGCCGCCCTGCAATCGCATCTGGTATGGCTTACCGTGCTCGGTCTGCTGAATGCCGCGGTCTCGGCTTACTACTACTTGCGATTAATGGTGGTCATGTATATGTATGAACCGGGGGAAGTAGCCAACACCCTTGCGCCGTTATCTCCGGGCTTGAGCGCGGCGCTACTCCTTCCGGCGTTAGGCACTTTTGTTCTCGGCGTCCTTCCCGATGTTGTGCTGGACTTCGCGCAACGCTCCGCAACTCTCTCTCACTAAAAGCGAGATTCCGCACATTGGATGTCTACGCGCACTGACCGTAAGCGGAAAAGGAGCGCGTGAAAATGCGTACTACACTTTTAACGATTCTGGCCATCGGCGCCACAGTGTCCCCGTTGGCCATGGCAGCTGAAAAAGAAAGCAAGGTCGTGGACCGGCTTGATGCGTCTGCGGATGTACTGACGGATATGATGCACGCAAGCGACAAAGGCGTTCCTCAGGACTTGCTCGATAAAGCGCAATGCGTGATTGTTGTGCCCAACATGAAAAGGGCCGGATTCATTTTCGGCGCGAAGTATGGCCGCGGTTTCGCAATGTGCCGGCGCCCCAGTCATGTCGGTTGGAGCGCTCCTGCCGCCATTCATATTGAGGGTGGAAGCTTCGGTCTGCAGATCGGGGCCTCCGAATCGGATCTCCTCATGCTCGTTATGAATGAAGGCGGCATGAAGCACTTGATGGCCGACAAGTTCACCATCGGCGCCGAGGCTGCTGGCGCAGCGGGCCCGGTTGGCCGAGCGGCGACAGCCCAAACGGATGCGGTGATGCATGCGGAAATCCTCTCGTATTCGCGTTCTCGCGGTGTCTTCGGCGGCCTGACGCTCGACGGCGCGACTCTGATGCCGGACAAAGACGCCGATCATGAGCTCTATGGCCATGACATGACGAATAAAGAGATTCTTTCCGGCGATGTGAAAGCTCCCGCGGAGGCGGCGAAACTGGTACATGCCGTCACCCGCGAGTCCGCTCGCAAATCGTAAATCGATCCAGGCGTGACGCGCTTCAGGAGACGGCGATCAAAGCCGTCTCCTCCTGCTAGCGGGCGAACCGGCTTCTCACTGGTTCCGGCATGGATACACCGGGTCCCTTAATTGCCGCCCAGAGGACACCATTCAGTTCTTCGTCATCGATATCATCGGCTTCATGAAAATCCATTCTTAGTGAGCGAGCCGCCGTCGGGGAACCGGCGGCGTTTCGCGTATCAAGCGGTACCTGAGCCTTTTCGAGCGTGTATTGTGCAGCCGTAAGGGCACTGTCGAACACCGAGAACATCGGCCTGGCGCCGGCATCGTAAGTCGTCAACGGATGCATACCCAGGATGATCTCCATCGTCCGCAGGACCGAAGCCTGATTATAGAGAACACTATCCACCCTGCGGCGCTTCACCCACGGTGAAATCACATAGCAGGTCGAACGGTGAGAGTCCACGTGATCCGGTCCATTCTGAGCATCGTCTTCGATGATAAAAATAGCGGTTTCATTCCAGAAGCGGCTCTTCGAAACACCCTCTACGAGCATCCCGACCGCCTGATCGTTATCCGCCGACGCGGAGAGCGGCGCGACTTTTCCGGGTGTTGTCCCGGATGTATGATCATTGCCCAGGCGCAGGATTAGAAACTGCGGCATCGTCCCCGACTTCTCGAAGCCCGCAAGATCTGCAAGAAAGACCTTTGCGCGATCGACGTCCGGGTAGTCCAGATCGAACGATCGGAACTTCATATTGGTGGAGCGCGCCAGGACAGGATCGCGAACCTTCTCGATCTGAGTTCCGTCAGGCGCGGCTTTAGCCCGATTTTCCGCAAAATATCCGTAATTGCGCATCGAGATGCCGGCCTGGGCGGCATTGCTCCACAGATAGCCAGCGGGGGGAGAGTTAGCCGGCTCCCCGCCTTCGAAATCGTATGTCTTGCGCCGGCCCGCGTATTGATTGGGCCACAAACGCTGTGTGTAATCGGGCGCAATCGCCGCGGTGGCCCAGTTATGCCCATCGGCGCTAACGTCCGAGTTCACATAGAAGTTATCGAGCAGAACAAACTCACGCGCGATCTTGTGGAAGTTAGGCGTGACTTTTTCTCCGAACAGGACCAGCGACGGATCGCCGTTGCCTTCCTTCATATCGCCCAGCACCTGGTCGTACGTCCGGTTCTCCTTCACGATGTAAATAACGTGTTTGATGGGACCACCAGGCCGAACCGGGTTCCCGGCGGGGACACCGGCGTCTGCAAGTTTTTCGTCGCGATAGGGCGTGTTCGACAGAACTTCCTGCGTGTAGCCCCCCAGCTTCGCAGGATCTGAAGTGTCGACGAGCTGAATGGTTCCGGTCTGAAGACGCGCGATGTATTGAGGCGAGGTGTTACCGCCCGCCAGAGGGTTGGGGCCGCCAGGGTTTGGATAAGAACGTAAGCCCTTCCCGTTCAATATGCCCATGCGCCCGTCCGGCAGTCCGAATGCGGCGGTCGGATACCAGCCGGTCGGCACGAATCCGGCGACGCTGCTGCGCGGTCCCGAGATATCGACTACGGCCGCCGCATTCGCGTCCGAGCATGCGACGAAAAGCATCTTGCTATCGGCGCTGATTCCAAGCCCGCTGGGCGTGCTTCCCAGCGGCTGCATCGGGGTGAGCGCAAGGTTGATGGTTTCGAAGCGGGCGAGTTCCCCCGATTCCTTAGCGCTCAGTACGTACACGTTATTTGTGTTGCTGGCCGACACAAACAGGCGCGCCGCAATTTCGGGATGATCTTCCACCGACCCTTCACGCCACACCATGTCAGTAGTATGGGGACCGACCCGGACAGAAGCGATCTCCATGCCCGTACTCGTGTCGTACTGACCGATCGTGCCATCGGCCCAACTGGAAACATAAACGCTCTTACCCGAGGGGTGGAACAGAATCCGGTACGGCCGGCGGCCTGTCTTGAAACGCGAGATCACGAGGCCGGACTGAGGATTCACAACGACCACGGAGTCGCGAAAGACATTCGCGGCGTATAGCAGGTGCTCATCCGGCGAGAATCGGACGTCGCCGATGAAGTCCTCCGGTTTGCGCTCATTCTCCGCGACGACGGGGAAGACGCGAGACGGCGTCAGCGCGCCATCCTTGAAGGAAAATTCGTAAATCGCCGCGCGCGAGCCGCCCCCGACGTAGACCCGGTCGCCCGCTTTGTTGATCGTGAGCCCCAGCCATCCGTCCGGCACAGCAGCCTTGCTGACGGCTTTTCCGCTGGCGATATCGATTACAGCGACGCTTGGCGGATTGTATCCGCCATTCAGCACCAGCAAAAACTTCTTATCCGGTGTGACCACCGCGGCCATAGGGAATGTGTCGACAGGAATCTGTGTGCCGGCGGCTTTGATCCGCCACCCGCTGCTTAGCAGAAAGCTCCCGTCCGGCTGCGGGCCAACCTGCTCCCGCGCCGCCGGCTGCGACATCAAAGCCGCACCGGCAAGAATGAGGATCAAGGCGCTTCTTTTCATTGACACTCCGAATAACGCTGCGCAATGGGAAAGCGCCGGCCGATTCCGAACGCCTTCGATGTAACCTTCAGACCGGGTGCGGCCTGCTGCCTCTTGTATTCGTTGCGGTCGACTTTCTTCACTACATCCTGAACCAGCTCAATCGGCTGCGACAGTGCCGCCGCGACCTCTTTAACCGCGCAATTCTCCTCGATGTACATCCGAAGGATGGCGTCGAGAATCTCGTAAGGCGGGAGCGAATCGCTGTCCTTTTGATCCGGCCTCAATTCGGCCGATGGCGCCTTCTCGAACACCGATTCGGGAATCGCGTCAGCGTGACGCGCGTTTGCGACGCGCGAGAGCGAGTAAACCATGGTCTTCGGCACGTCGCTGATCACCGCCAGCCCTCCGCACATATCGCCATACAGGGTGCAATAGCCGACGGCGATTTCGCTCTTGTTCCCGGTGGTCAGCACCATGGCGCCGAATTTGTTGGAAAGCGACATCAGGGTAAGACCCCGCAAACGCGCCTGAATGTTCTCTTCCGCGACGTCGGGTTTGCGGCCCTCAAAAACGGGCGCGAGGGTGGCCAGCATTTCGTTATACGCGGGCGAGATCGAAACAATATCGAATTGGATCCCCAGCCGTTCCGCGAGCGCCCGCGCATCGTTCACGCTATGTTCCGAAGAAAAGGGTCCCGGCATTGCCACCCCGCGAACGTTTTCGCGACCGACGGCGTCCACCGCGATGACAGCCGTGAGCGAGGAATCGATCCCCCCGCTCAAACCGATCAGCACGCTGCCAAAGCCACACTTGCGAATGTAATCGCGCGTGCCGAGCACCAGCGCCTCGTAGACTGCTTCGCAATCGCCGGGGAAAGTCGCGTGCTGATCGCCCGAGCCTGTCGCGGTGTCGACAATCACCAGATCTTCGCTGAAGGAAGACGCCGAAGCCATAACGTCTCCCTCGGCGTCCATCGCAAAACTGCTCCCGTCGAAAACGATCTGATCGTTGCCGCCCACCTGATTGACCACGATCGCGGGAACTTTATGGCGTCGCACGATGGCGCGGAACATTTCCGTGCGCAGCTCCCGCTTGCCCAGAAAGAAGGGCGAGGCGTTGATGCTGACGAGCAGATTCGCGCCGGCCTGCATCAGCTCATCGACGGGATCGCGCCCGTAAAGCCTGCGCGGCCAGAACTGCTTGTCGTTCCATGCGTCTTCGCAGATGGTGAGCGCAACGTCATCTCCGCGCGTCTTCCAGATCAGCTGCGTATCGGCGGGGACGAAGTTTCGCATCTCATCGAACACGTCATACGTGGGAAGCAGGATCTTGGTCTGCCGCATCGCGACCTTACCGCCGCGAATGATCGCCGCCGAATTGGTTGCTTGTTTGCCGGTTTGTTTGTGGGACCGGCCGACATACCCGGCAATAAGCGCCAACGGCAAATCCGCCGTTGCGGCCGCGAGCTGCTCAACCGCCGCTTCCGAGCGCTCAATGAAACTCGGTTTCTCGACCAGATCACGAGGCGGGTAGCCGGTTATGGATAGTTCGGGAAAAGCGATCAGTTCGGCGTTTCGCGCCGCCGCATCGCGCGCGAAACGAACCATAAGCGCGATATTGCCGGAAAGGTCGCCGACGGTCGGATTAATCTGCCCGAGAGCGATCCGCATTTACATTTATCTTAGCCGCAGAGCGTTTTCCGGGAGAATAGCCGTTTCAGGCGGCCGTCTTCAACCGTGTATGGCCGCGCGGGACCGTCCGGAAATCCAGAAACATCCTTTGTGGTACCGCTGCCGCGGTCCCCGATAGATCGCGGATGCCTTAAAAAAACTCACCGCATCCACAGACCAAATTACCCGCCTGCTTCTGCCCCATTCTCCGCAGACGGATCCGAAAATGTGTTACCTATGTCTCTGGAACGAACTGTTACCCTTGTGTCCGGTCAGGACAAGATAAAATGTGGTGCGGAGAGGGGGACTTGAACCCCCACGAGATTGCTCCCGCTAGCACCTCAAGCTAGTGCGTCTGCCAATTCCGCCACCTCCGCAAACTCTGGCAACTTACCTGATTGATGGCTATTTCTTCGGCGTCGCAGGCGCGGGAGTAGCAGGCGCGGGAGCGGCCGGCGCCGAGGTCTGCACCGGGTGCCGTTGGAGCGCCGTGCCGCTGCCCGATCCAGCTCCTCTCGTCGCGACAATCGAGAGCGAGATGGAGGTCAGCATGAATACGATCGTCGAGATCGTCGTCGCCTTTGAAAGCAGTGTCGCCGAGCCTCGCGGGCCGAAGGCGGTCTGCGAGCCCATGCCACCGAACGCCCCCGCGAGATCGGCAGCCTTGCCGCTCTGCAAAAGGATCACAACGATCAGAAATAAGCACACAATTACGTGCACGATTGTTAAAAGGACTGCAATCACAACTCCACCAGTATAGCAGCCCTCACGAGGCAAGCTTCTTCATGATCAGCGCGAGCGCTTCATCGGGAGGAGAGGTGTCGGCGCATACCCCGTTTCGCGCGCGCCAGACCATTTGGGCCATGTTCAAAATACCCTCCGCCAGCTCATTTGTAATATGTGCCGGCGGTTTACTGGCAGTAGTGGCGTCAGCCCCTGTGAGCACCTTGCTGACTTCCTCCGAACCGCCAACCAGATGATCGGATATGCACTGCCGCAACGCCATACTCGTCATCTCTAGAATTCGCCTGCTTCGGCGATATTTCTCCTCGGACGTCAACCGTCTGACGGTGGGATCGAGCTCCACGACGGTGTTCAGAGTTTGCAAATGCGAGCGAATCGACGCGTTATTCGGATCGCGGCGAAAGGCCTGATCGAAAGCCGTGTGCGCGGCCGGATACTCGCCCTGCTCCAGTTCGGCTTCGCCCAGCCCCTCGTAAGCATCTACGTCCTTCGGATTCTTCGCCACCATTGCCTGATAAATGCTCGCGGCGCGCGCCGGGGAATCCACGGAGAGAAACAACTTTGCCAGGCGCTTTTGAATCCCGGGATCTTTACCGGATTGCGCTTCGAGTGAAATGAGTTCGGCCAGCAATTCCTGTTTCTTTCCATGCTTCGAGAGCAGATCGATCAGCTCCATCCGGACCGCCTGCTGGTTCGCGGCCGGGTTATCAGGCCATTCGCCGTAAATCGCGCGATGATAGTAAGCCTCCGCATCCGCAATCTTTCCCTCTTTCACCATCAGGCGCGCTGCTGTCAAATTCGGGCGGCCGGCGTTAGGATCGCGAGTAAGAACCTCGTCCATCAGCATGGCCGCGTCGGCCGTTTGCCCGACGTCGATCAGAGCGGTAATCAACGCCAGTTCATATTCGCGATTGTCACGTTCCACCACGTGCGCGTTCCGGAACTGATCAATCGCCTCTGCCGCCCGACCCTCTTTCAGCAGGCGCGTGCCAGCGGCATACGACCGTTCCGCCGTACTGTGGAGCTCCGAAGACTCCACCCTGGCCAGAAACTGATCGAGAGCGGTGAGCCCAATAATCAAACCAATAATTCCAATTACCGCGCCCGTCAGACTGGACTTCATCATCGCTCACTGCGGGCCGGCGCGTACCCGTTAGCGGAGAGTTCGGCGATGCCGAACTCCTCGAGAATTCGGGTAAGGGTGATGACGCCGCACAGCTCCTGAATACTGGCTCGGCTCACCACGGGCAGAACGTCGACGTTCCCGTCGCGCATACGCTCGAGAGCATAGCTGACCGGATGGTCGGTGTGCACGTACGGGTATGCCTGAGCCGCTTTCATGAGATCGCGAACCACCTTCGCTTCGGGACCCCCGGTTTCGATATCTCGCCTGGTGATCAGCCCCCGGATCTGCTTCCGTTCGCCCGCCGGCCACGAGTTGGATTTTCGGAGGTCCAGAAAAACCCTCGCCTCGTCCAGATTTGCGTCCCACGAGAGGAGTTGCGTATCCGAGCTCATGATCTCCCCCACGTTCGGGCCGGCCAGTTCCTCACGGGATTCCGCGGTAGGCAGGTAAACGCCCTCCTGCAGGGCGAGCGCCTCATAAATCGGCTCGGGCTGAAGCTGCCGCGAAATCACGAAAGCGATCATGTTGGAAATCATCAACGGCACGATGATCGCGTAATCGCGGGTCATCTCAAAAATCATGATCACCGAAGTCATTGGGGTGCGAACAATACCCGCAAACGCCGTTCCCATACCCACCAACGCATAGGCGCCGGGAGCCGCTGTAAGGCCGGGAAGTAGTGCGTGCGCCACGCCTCCGGTCGCCGCTCCGATCATCGCGCCGATAAAAAGACTGGGTCCGAATATGCCGCCGGCATTGCCGGAGGAGTAACACATGGGCGTGGCGATAATCTTCAGCACTGCCATCATCGCGACAGTCTTGACCGGAATCTCTCCTCCGAGTGCGCGGTCCACATAGTCATATCCCACACCCAGAACCTCCGGCACAAACCACCCCACAAGTCCTACAAATAAGCCGCCTATCGCGGGCTGAAACCAGAGGGTCGAAGCGGGCAGCCGCCGGAACCACAAGCGCAGCTTCAGGAGCAGTTTCACGAAGCAGACGGATCCCAGCCCACCCACGACTCCGAGAATTGCGTAGACGCCGAATTCCATCGGGCTCACGAGTTTGTAAGCAGGAACATGAAACAACGGCTGGTCACCTAGAATCAGGTGGAGCACCATCCACGCGGTCGCCGAGCCCACCACCACAGACCCGATCACGGGCGCATGCAGATCGCCCAGAATCTCCTCCAGCGAGAACAACACCGCTGCAATTGGCGTATTGAACGCAGCAGCGAGCGCCGCGGAGCAACCCACGGGTACCAGAGCCTTTACGTTTGCAGGACTCAGTCCGAACCTTCGAGCAACGACGGACGCGATACCAGCGCCGATCTGGACCGAGGGTCCCTCGCGGCCCAGGGCGATGCCGCTTGCCAGCGAAATCGAGCAGCAGAGAAACTTGCCTATTGCCGTTTTAGCGGAAATAAAACCGTTTCGAATGAACAGGGCAAACTTCGCCTGGGGAATTCCGCTCCCGCGCGCGTTTGGAAAATAGCGAAAAAGAAGATAGCCGCTGATCAGAGCTCCCGCTGTGGGAACAAGCACTCGTCTCCAGGCGGCGCTGTCAGGCGGGTACATTCGGGCAGCCAGACGCCCAGTCAGAAGTATGAAAGCGACTGTCGTAAGTCCGACGATGACCCCGATGATCAGGCTCAGGACCATCAACAGCTGGTTTTCGCGATTGTGAAAGCCCATCCAGTCCCGCAGCCTGGTGCCCGCGGGTTGCTTCGCTGTCTCCAGCGTGTCCACTTCCATCAACTTTCACGATAACGCGGGCCCGCCGGCAGGGTGCTGAAAAAGGCCATTCGTACGACACTGACCTTCAGCAGCCCTGAGAGGGGGATATCGGTGGTGAGCCGGAGCTTGCTGGCGAAGCCTTCGAAGTCGAGATGATGGGACCCGTGCGGAACGGCAGGCCGGATCTTAGACCAGCCCAGTCAAGACTCACTCGCTGCGAGGATGCGCGGCGTACCCGTCGGCCGGTGGGCGTGCCCGTATTGCAAAAATCGCGGAGCGAAATCGAATGACCCGGAAGGAACCGGAAGAGGTCTCGAGAACATTCGTATTCGGAATCTACCGTTGATTTGCCTTCCGCTATCCCTGGCCCGATGCCAGAACCGCCCGCCGTTTTCGGCGTCGAGCAGAGTCGAAAAGTACAGGTTTCGCGTCAAAGCGCGGCAGACAACACCAGACGCGGTTAGAGACGGTCTGTCGCGACAGTTTTTGGGCCACGAATTCACAAGAATAAGAGCTCAGGCGGCTGTCGCGTGGAGCTTTTGGGGCTTGTGACGAGAGAAATCAGTGAGACTGGCGCGGTTCAGGCGGCGCTCTTTCTCGATTACGGCGTGGATTTCGGCGGTCGAAAAAACGAAGCCATCCTTGACTGGTTGATAGGCTAAACCTTTCATTTCACTGAGCTGGAGAAGCTTCTTTGCTTCATTCATTTCGGCTTCCCGCTTTGCGAGACGCGCGGCCTGGAGGACCTGGAGCATGACCATATTCTTCTGAATGTTGCGATTGATGCGCTGCTCATAGAGGGTCAGGAGCTGGAGTTGTTTCGATTCAGCTTTGAAGACTTTCGCGGCTGTGAAAGCTGCATGGATTTCGGGGTCTTCCGTCTCGGTTTCGTCGGATTTCGCGTTGTGGCCGAGGGCGAAGAGGTTATCTTCGACGGCGCTGATTCGGTTTAGCCGCCAGCTGTCGGTGGCGATGCGCTGGGCAAGCTGCGTTTCCATGGCTCCTTCGGGCGCGAGGCTCTCGACCAGGGCGGCCGAGAATGCATCGTGCATGATGCGATCGGCCTCGGTCATGGCGGTCACCTGGCCGGTCAGACTATGACGCCGGGCGTTCAGGGCGGCTATCTTTTTGCCTTCGTCCGTTTTGGGGCCGGTGGAACGCTGCGCGTTTCGGCGGTTTGCTTCGAGCTGCTTTTGGGAGATCATCGTGTGTGAATTTCCTTCTCGACGAAGATTAAAGCACGCGAAATTACGACTGAGATGTTAAGTTGTTGATTCTACAAGTCAAGTTCGTTGTGAATGGGTTTGCGGTGTGTCGCGAAAGGTTGAAAGTCTCTTTGTCCGGCGAAGTGCTGATTGCTATCGATGTTCCGCCGAGTTCGGGCTTTTACGTTATGTTCAGGCGATCCTCAGATGCCGCGAAGTATCCTGACGGCTGCGAAGCTCGGGTGGGTGTGCCGGACCGAGGCGGAGGCCTCGTTCGCTTTTCGCGTCGCGCGCGAAGCCCGACTTGGGGGCCGGCGCGGACGTGGGGTCCGCGCCACTCACTCTGCGCATCGTGGCTACCGCGAGATTGGCATCAACGCAACAGCGCTTACGACGGGTTTCCCGGCAGAGCCGTAGACAAACTGGACAACGATTTGATTTTGGCGATTCGGCGTCGCTGTGAGCGCCTCGACTATCGCCCGGTTGACACCTCCCGCCGTGCCGGCAATGTCGAAGTTGTTCAAGGCCGGCGTACCGTTAAGACCGACGCTAAACACGCGCTTTCCCGCTGTGCCGTTCAGGTCGTCCATGAAATACAGACATACCTGGTAGGGTTGTCCAGGTGTGAGGTTCGGGATGGTGTAGGTGAATCCAACTGCACCGCCTGTGTTGCCGGCTCGCTTCGTTCCGAAGACCCGGAGCGGCGGGACCGGGCAGGCGGCGTTCGCCGTGAAGGAAAGTGGAAGGCCCACCACGGTACAGTCACCGCCAGCAACAAACTCATCGGCGACGAACGGGCTCACTGCGGGGCCGCACGAATTGATGAGGGTGGGCGCCGGCGGAGGCGGCGGGGAAACCGTCACGGTGGTTGTCGCTATGACTGAACCCGCACTATTCGAGGCGGTGAGCGTGTATACGGTATTTTGCGTGGGACTTACCGTGAGAGAAGTTCCGTTCGCCACAGTGCCGTTTATGCTGAACGACGTAGCTCCCACGGCCGACCACGAGAGCGTAGTCGACTGCCCGGCGACAATGCTCGCGGGCGACGAGGCGAAGCTGCCGATCACCGGGGGAGCGGAAACCGAAATCGGCACCAGCGCAATGGCGCTCACGAGGGGAGTTCCGGCGGAGGCGTAGACGAACTGGAGAACGACTTGATTTTGGGCATTCGGCGTCGCTGTCACTGCTTCGACAATCGCCCGCCTCACGCCTCCGGCCGTTCCGGCGATGTCGAAATTGCTCAAGGCCGGAGTGCCGTTGAGATTGACGCCGAACACGCGCTTTCCCGCTGTGCCGTTCAGATCGTCCATGAAATACAGACATACCTGGTAAGGTTGGCCGGGCGCGAGGTTGGGGATGGTATAGGTAAATCCGACTCCACTGCCGGTGTTGCCGGTTCGCTTCGTTCCGAAGACCAGGAGCGGCGGGGCCGGGCAGGCGGCATTCGCCGTGAAGGAAAGCGGAAGGCTCACCACGGTGCAGTTACCGCCGGCAACAAACTCATCAGCGACGAACGGGCTCACTGCGGGGCCGCACGAATTGATGAGGGTGGGCGCCGGTGGAGGCGGCAGAGAAACCGTCACGGTGGTTGTGGCCGTGACTGAACCGGCACTGTTCGAGGCGGTGAGCGTGTAGACGGTCGTCTGTATGGGAGTTACCGTCAGAGAAGTTCCGTTCACGACCGTGCCGTTTATGCTGAACGAGGTTGCTCCCACGGCCGACCACGAAAGCGTGGTCGACTGCCCGGCGACAATGCTCGCAAGCGACGAGGCGAAGCTGCCGATCACCGGGGGAGTGGAAACCGAAATCGGCACCAGCGCGACGGCGCTCAGGAGCGGATTCCCGGCGGAGCCGGAGACAAACTGGACGGCTATCTGATTTTGGGAATTGGGCGTCGCCGTCAATGCTTCCACGATCGCCTGCTTCGCGCCGCCGGCCGTACCGGCAATGTCGAAACCAGTCAGGGCCGGAATACCGTTGAGATTGACGCCGAACACGCGCTTTCCCGCTGTGGCGTTGAGGTCATCCATGAAATACAAACACACCTGGTAGGGCTGGCCGGGGGCGAGATTCGGGATGGTATATGTGAAACCGACCGGAGCGCCCGGGTTGCCGACTCGCTTGCTCGTGAAGACCTGGAGCGGCGGAACCGGGCAGGCGGCATTCGCGGTGAAGGAGAGCGGCAGGCCGACCGTCGTACAGTTGCCACCATCCACAAATTCGTCAGCGACGAATGGGCTCACCGCGGGGCCGCACGAATTGATGAGTATTGCGGGCGGTGGAGGCGGCGGCAAAACTGTCACCGTCGTTGTCGCAGTGGCCGAACCGGCGCTGTTCTCAGCGGTGAGTGTGTATACAGTCGTCTGTGTGGGATCTACGGTCAGCGAAGTTCCGTTCATCGCAGTGCCGTTTACCGTAAACGATGTCGCTCCGGTGGCCGACCAGGAAAGCGTAGCCGACTGCCCGGCGACAATGCTCGCGGGTGTCGGGGCGAAGCTCGCGATCAGCGGCGGGGGCAGCGGTGAGACAGTTACGGTCGTCGTCGCGGTGGCCCAACCGGCGCCGTTCGTGGCGGTAAGCGTGTACGCGGTCGTATCCGTGGGACTTACAGTCAGAGACGTTCCGTTCACCGCGCTGCCGTTAACGCTAAACGACGTCGCTCCGGTCGCGGACCAGGAAAGTGTAGCCGAGTTTCCCGCAACAATGCTCGCAGGCGCCGCGGCGAAGCTCGCAATCGCCGGAACGGGAGGAAGGCCAAATGCCTGGAGCCGATCGGATGCGATAAATACCGTTCCATCGACGACAAGTGGGCTGTTATACTTTCCGCCCTCATTCAGCTGTCCTGGAGCGCTTTGAAAAAGCACTTTCATCGTCGTCGGATCGACCGCCAGGAAGAATGGCTGGCTGGTTCCGCGTAGCGACTGGCCGCGCGGAATATTCGCAACCAGCTCCCAAAGAATCGCATTTTCCGTACCGTTACTCGTGATTACCGGCGATCCGGGGGTCAGGAACGTCATCGTCTGCTCACAGGCGTCGATCGCCAGATACGATTGTGAGCCCGTCACGACCTTGAGCCGGCAGAGGCCCGGTGGTACGCTCACCTGGGACATCGCGCTCGACTTGTTCGAGCCCGACACAAAAAGCCAGGGGGTGCCATCGGCTGACTGGAAGAATGCCGGGGTGGTCCTGGCTTTCGCATAATCCAGGTTGTTGTTGGTCTCCGAATATGGCCCGAACACATTGAGCGGGCCCGGTGTGCCGAACTGTGGCTGATTGCCGGGAGGCAGAAGCGAGGTATCCAGCGAGGCATCCTCGCCGCATCCCTGCCTCACGAGCAAACTGCCCTGCAGGTGGCCGTAGGAAACCAGATAGACATTCCCCTGCTTTCCTCCGAACGCGGCTAAGCCGAGATTCGGGATCAGTACGGCGCCGCCACCCCCCAGGTCAATGTCACCCTCATCCATCTGGCAATAGTTGAATGGCGTGTACGTGCCTATGAGCGTCAATGGCACACCGGAACTCCAGGAGAGGAAGGAATTTCCCCAGAACCCCGGGCTGGTCTCGTTGCCTAATGAACCGTTACCGGTTGTCGAATAGACGTTCCCGGCGGGATCGATAGCCACACCGCTGGCGGCCCACATCCCAGCATTCGCCGACGCAACCGCAAGGGGCGCGCCCGCAAAGGCGTTTGCGATGGCGGCCGCCTTCGTGTCGACGGCGACGAGCCATCCGGGGCTGCTGTCGTTATATCCGCCGAACGTAATGTAGAGATACTTTCCATCTGGACTCAGGTTGAGCGCGCCCCGCTGTGAAACCAGGTTCGCCGAGGGCAAGACTGACGGGCCGTTCCCAGTCACGGGGGCGACCGTATTGTTATTGATAGCGAGTGGCCAGCCCGGCAGAACGTTTCCGCTCGTTGCATCGAGCGCGAAAACCTGCCATCCCGCAGTTGAATCCGCGCACGTGACATAAATTGTCGCGGGATTGGTTGCCGGATCGATAACGGGTGTGGACATTATCCCTAACGCAAGTGCGTCTCCGTTGACGTTAGCCGCGGGAATCCCGATTGATCTCCGCCAAAGGATGGTGCCGGCGGGAATTTGTGTCGTACCCATCGTCGCGGAAAACGCGCTTACCGCGTACATATACCCATTGGACGTCGCAGCGAAGACGATATTAAACGTTCCGCCGGAATAAGGGCCGGCGGACAGCGTGACACCCCGCAAGTAAAGAGGCGTGGCGTAGGCATGGGGCACTTCACCGCTGACGATATCGAACTGCGCCGAGTTCCAGAGTGGTCCGAAGTTTCCCGCCGACACATTCGCAGGAGTGAGCGTGGTCTCATCCGACCACCAACCGGTACGCTGCGGGTCAATGTGAAACGTAGTGATGCCCGTGCCGGCCTGTGCATGCAACATGCCGGCGGCCAAAACCAACCCAGCTACGAGTCGCGCTCTCATTCCAGTCCTTTCCCTGCAGCCGGCTGATCGCCGAACGAGGTCGTGGTTTCACTGATCTGGCCCCGGCATCCCGTGACCCTGGTCGGGCATAATTCCCGATCCGCACCTCAGCCACGTGGCCGGGTAGTGAACTCGGGCTTGAGGAGTGCCAACGATCAGAAGTCTTTTTTGGGTCACGCCCTGAGCACGAGCTCGGGCGTCGGCGGAAAGTTCTCAGATGCTCTTTCAGGATTCGCGGCGAAGCTGGTAGTAAGAAGCCCGCAAAACACTGGGGGCAAAGCGACGTTTCCGTCCTTCTTTTTAAGGCTCTGCCCACTGTCGTCAATGAGACGAATACTCATCCACTCTGGCTGGGCTTCAGCGGTGCGGTCGTATTCGCGAATCGTTGTGCCCAGCTGCCTTTTCATCCTGCAAGCGATTGCCATTCGAGGCACATTTAGCCCTTTATCGTTTTAGCCGAATGCCGCGGAGTAAAAGTTGATCTGCCCAGGTGCTCGCGTGGAGCTTGCAATAAGCCTTATCTTGTTCTGACGCTTACGAAGCTCCTCAAGCCTACTTTGAAGGCTCAGGCTTACTTAGAACGCCGGATGCGAAAATCGAGAGCGTGCTTGTTCCTGGATCGCGCGACTTCGGCATCTTACCTCTATCTCAAGCACCTCTATCTCAAGCACCTCTATCTCAAGCCGGGTTTACGCTTCGTATTCACTGTCAGGATAAGTGTACTGAAATGAGACAAGAAATTAAACTTATCGTGTACTGAGAGTACCGGGACTATCATGGTGTTCCAAACAAACCCCGAGTTTTCGGAGGGCCGTCGCAGTCCCCCTCGTAAAGTGGAGACAGGATTCGGCATGCCCCGCCTGCTTCCCAACAGTAAAGCCCAACAGTAAAGATAGTCCTGCGTATCCTTCGAAGCTTTCGAACGGCATGTCCGATTCCACCCTCGACTTTGCCGTCCGGTCAGGATCGCCTCACAGCAGCGCCATGGCGCCATAATGCCGGGCATGTCGCGTGAGCGTTGGATCGCAGATGTCCGCCGCGAGGACCCCTTCGCGTAAGTTCTCGAGGGCCGCGACGCGATTGGAACCACCTGGTCTTTTAAGGAACACGCGCAAGTTCTGGCCGCCGAATCGCGGCTGGACGGGTGGGTTCCTCCAGTTTTTCGCGCCGCGTCCGGCGGCCCTTGCGCTTTTGAGGAACATGTCCAAGCCTGTCCGTCGAAACGCGGCTGGACGGGCGGGTTCCTCCACTCTTTGCCGCCGCGTCCGGCGGCCCTTGCGCTGCCAAAGTCGAACAGACTTTCGGCTTTAACAGAGACTCAGGAAGAACAGCGAGGTGCGCTGTATCCGGTCCCTGATTGAACAGTCGTTGTGCTTCCGGGTCGCGTTCCGCGCGTGCGGGAGTCCGCCAGAGTTCGCCATCATGTCAAAGTCGGGGTGGAGACCGACTCTAACTCCGGGCAGTGTCTAATTGACTGCGTCACAGAAAGCGGTTCCCTGAAATCGTGAGGACGCGTGACGGCAATCCGCCCAGGTCTTTGGAGTTCCAACCTGGGGCCGGGGGCGAGTCACCAGAGAACCCCATCCCTCGCAGACTCAGGTTCCGGCAAGGCCGTGTCTCCCAACATCTGCAGCAGGTTAATTTCAATCGTTTTCGTCATCGCGGTAAGCGGCAGGTCGTTCGCGGAGTTTTCGAACGGATCCTCGAGGTTGCGTCCGATTCGATCGAGCGCCAGAAACATGAATCCCACCAGTGTCGACCCGAGCGGCGTAAACCAGCCCAGCGCCGAGACCATTCCGATGGGCAGCAGCAGACAGTAAATGAGTACGAACAGGTTCAGGAAGAAGTCATACTGCTTCGGAAGGGGCGTGTTCTTGATGCGTTCCGCGGCGCCTTGAGAATCCATCAGGTCCGAGAGCGTGCGGTCGATCGAGTGCCATTCCCAGTCGCTGATCCATTCGCGGTTTCGCGCGTCCCGCAGAACGGTGGCCATTCTGGTCTGGAGCGCGAGGGGTAAGTTCCTTTCACGGACAAGGTGCGCCAGTTCGTCAGAGGAAATGAAGCGTTGTATCTCAGGCGCAGCGTCCAGGCCGCGCAATTGCTGTCGCAGCGAGTACACGAAGGCGATCTGATGATAGACGATGCTTCGCTGCATCGCGAAGATCTCTGGGTTCGGGCTGAGGCTTGCACAAACCTGCCGCGCGAGGTTGCGGCTGTTATTGACGATTTGCCCCCAAACTGTCCTCGCTTCCCACCAGCGCGAATAGGCGGAACTGTTCCGAAATGCGACGACTATGCCAATGGTAGATCCATACACAGCGAGCGGGATATCACGAGAGGCAATCCATTCCCATCCCAGAACCTTGACTACCACCACGACGAGCAGGTCCCAAGCCAATAGTGCGAGGACGTGTCGTCCCAAAGACCGGAAGACACGCTTGAACTGGTGGGCGCTGGAGACAATCATTCGCTGCCGGTTAGCCTCGCGGCAGGAGTGGCCTCCAGTTGATCCTGGAGATTGATCGAAAGGGCATCCGCCAATGTCGGCGTGAACAGCGAGAGTTGTCCCATTCGGTGAAACGAGAGAAGTTGCTGCTCCACAGTTCTTTTTACCGCGGCAGCGTGCGCAGAACCGAATGAGAACACGTCCCGGCAATCAGGGCGATGGTCCCAACGATCACCCAGCGTCTTCGATTTTCGGCGATGAAACCTCGCCCGTATTTTCATTCATGTGAACTGCCTTCGATAGCTCAGGTCTGCGGGTTCCCGCTGAAGGGAACGTTGCTGTGCTCCAGAGGCCTTTTTGGGCCGTTTCGGCAAACAGGGCGGTTTACCAGGGGGTTGAATCGGGTGTTGCCCTGGGCGGCAAAACTGTGTGAAACGGTTGATTTAGTGGTGGCGGACGAGGGGATCCAGTCCCGCGCTCTGTCTCGCATAACCCCACTCTGCCCTATCGCGCGGTTCCCCCTTCCAACTGCGCCGCAATTGCCCTCGCGTTCCCAATGGCCGCCGAGCAGCGTTGGTCAAGAAACGGCGGGAGAACCACGGGGTTAGTGCGGTTTCCCTGTAGACTGTTGATCTAAGCTAATGCGCCTGTTCGTCGCCGTGACCGATAACGACTGGTTCGCCCTTCGCGCCTCGAAGACCGGCGTCGAGCAAGTGAATTTTCGGGCGTCCATCGCCTGAAGTCACCCACCTCTGAGCTTCTTCAAGAAGTAATCGCCCAAGGTCGCCAGCCTCCGTTCCAAACGTTCCGTGCAATCGCAGGTCTCGCAGGCCCATGGCTCCGATCCGTTCTGGTCCCGGCATTGCCTCCGGTCATGCGCGTCCTGCACCTTGACCAGATCGAAGTGCTGCTCCCAATAGGGCCGCTCTTCCTGGAGGGGAGTTGGACAATAGCAAACCTCAACCCATCGGGCCGTGCCGTCCTCGCACAGCCGCGCATCCTGCATGTTTCTGAGGTACTCGCCTCCAGCTACTGAACCTTTGCCGAGGGTTCCGCGTTCAACCGCCTGGAGAAGAGCCCCTTCGCCGCCTGGCTTGACACGGGCGCGCACCAGATACCGCATGGTATTTCCCATTCTACGCACCGCGACAAGCCGCTACCCTGTCCTTCCGAATGAGTTCGTTTCACAGCCGGCTCACAACCACCGCAGCCCAGGACGCCACTCCCATCAGCGCTCCCGTCACGAGGCCGATGGACTGTAGCGGATGTTTCTCGATATCGAACTTGCGATTGAACCAGTCAAAGCCCCGTCAAAGCGACGGGCTCGGTGGCTTGCCATCTGGCCGGACCTGGAAACCATGAAGGACAGCGCGGAGCAGCTGCGCTTCTCTGTTGCGCGGCGGACCCGTCTGGAGACGGAGAGAACGTTGCGGCGGCTACCCGGTCGGCGACAGCAAACTGCAACAGCAGAAGCGCTCTCAACTCGACCGCCTTGACCAACGCGTTATTGACGATCTCGACAAACTCATGGATGCGGTCGGTCTTCAAGGCGTCTGAAGAAATCGGTAACGAGAACAAAATCCTCGTTACGCTGCATAACGGTCTAGCTACTTTCCGGCGCAAAAATGCCAAATCCGACCGCACGGCCACTTGCTTACGCGCGTGGCTCGGTAGCCGTTGTTGATAGCACGAGATTTCATTCTGAGCCGCGACGGTAACGGAGCGGTCCGAGCCCGAAGAATCGAATTTTGCGCTGGAAAGTAGCTAACCGCAATCGGTGTGAACCATGAGGGGGGTGAGTATTACCGGAACAGCATTCACATAGATAATCCCGGCACGTTGGGGGCGGGCTGATCGAGATGGTGGACCGGACGCTGACCAGGAATTGATCACTCAACGGACGGTCTGCCGGCGGTACGCACCCGGCGTGATTCCCACGGCTCTTGCAAACCAGTCAGAAAGATGGCTCTGCGAAGAGAACCCCGTCGCGACCGAAACGTCCGCGACCGTCAGTTCAGCGTTGCGCAGAAGATCCTTGGCGCGGTCGATTCTGCGAGCGAGAACGTACTGGTGCGGTGATTGTCCAAACGCGTTCTTGAATGCGCGCGGCAAATACAGAGGACTCACCCCCGCTTCGCGGGCGAGCGCAGCCAGCGTGAGATCGCCATCGAGGTGCACCTCAATGTATTCCCTCAATCGCCGCATCTTCCAGTTCGCAATGGCCGGCTCATGATTGCCCCGCGGCCTCGCCCCATTGGAGTGCATCCGCACCATATGCACCGCCGCGAGTTGCGCGAGTGATTCAACGTAAAGGCTGTCGTGCCTGTCGCCTTCGCGGAGTGCCGCGATCACCTCGAGCGATAGCTGCTCCAGCAGAGGGTCGAGAATGGCGAATCGCGGAATGATATCCGCTTTCGCGGGATCGAAGTCGTACATCTCGGCTGCCGCGTTTTCAAAAAGCTGGCGATGCACGTAGACCTGCAGAATCTGGGGATTTCCGTTATGGGACCACCACGACGCCGGCCGTCCAGGTGTGAGAGTAAGGCAGCGCGGACGGATGAGCGCACTCTCCGACCTGTCCCCGTCGATGCGCCGCGTGACGTGCGTGGGCCGGCTGATGTGGTAAATGAACGATGGATGCCGCACGCCCTGCTCGGTGGCTTCAAACGGGGCCTCCTCCATTAGAGCGGCGTACAGCGCTCCCCAGCCGGAATCGGGACTATGCGCGAGCAAACGATTAGCGGGCCGCATTGCGCGGCCGTGGGTTTGCTCTATCGCAAACACTTTGGCCGGAAGCGGGGCGGCAGAAAACGGGGTCAGCGAACCCATAGCGAAGGGAGTATAGCGCGAATTCAGAAGTGTGGCACCGGGTCAGCGCTTATCAACCACCACTCTCCCGCCCTTCACTACGACTTTCGTCTTCAGCATGTATTGAATTCCCTGGAGCGGGTTCCCATCGAGAAGGATGATGTCCGCCAGTTTGCCGGGTTCGATCGTACCGATCCTGTCGGACATATTAAGGTACTCGGCTGTGTTGGGCCCTATGATGCGAATAATATCCGCCATCGAGAACATCACACTGTAAGACTTCAGTTCATGCTCGAGCACCACCACGTCGGCATAGTTCTGATCGGTGCAGTAGCCGAGGGCCTTGCCACCGCTCGCATCCCAAATGGTCCGCGCGTTGACGATGGTGTATCCGGCCTCTGTGCCGGTCGCGCGGCCGTTGGCATCCCGGTTGGCGCCGGCGATTGCTTCCGGCCACGACTTACCGTCACGGAATCGCGGTGAGTTGTCACGCGGGAATACGACCTGTGCCGGCGCGGGCGATTCCCGGTCGATAATCGGCGCGCCGAATGCTATCAATCCGAGAACGATGGATCCGGTGGATGCGATCTTCTCAGCGGCCTCGTGGCTCGTCCAATCCTTGTTCGGCAGATGCACGAACCGCCGCACACCCGCATCTATTCCGGCAACCAGCGCAGCCGTGCTCACTGCATGAACATTGATCTGCACGCCTGCCTTCGCGCCCTCATCGACAACGGCTTTCAGGATCGCGATTTCCTGCGGAGTGGGCCCGGGTTCCGGTGTGAGTGCGATTTCGCCGGTGTGCATAATGCCCTTTGCAGCCATAGCCCGGATAGCCGCTCTCGCCTCTTCGGGCGTACCTTTCAGATTGATGCGTTCCGAAGGAATCACGCGTGGGCCGTTGATCATGCCGGATTCGATGTGATCACGCAGCGCGAGGCCGCCATCGCCCGGGCCGCCCCCCGAGAGGACGGTCGTGTAACCCGCTTCAAGAAGCGATTGCATCTGTTCCTTCTCGTTCGGCCCGGTGTTGATGTGCTTGTGGGCATCGATATATCCGGACATCGCGGTCATGCCCTTCGCGTCGATAACTTTTAAGCCCTTTGGCGCGGACGAGCCTGGGGCGGCGGAAATAATTTTGCCGCCGCGAATCACGATTGTGCCGGACTGGACCAGGGGTCCGTTTCCCGCGATAATTCGCGCATTGGTGATCGCGAGGTCCTGACCGCAAAGCACTCCTGTTAGCAGGAGCGCCAAAAACGGAACTATGCGCATAAAGGTGAATCGAAGTTATCGCATCCGGGTCGTCACCATATGTAAGAAAAATAACATTTACTGCGCGATTTCAGCGAACGCACCAGGATTCTGACCAAAAAGTCATTTTTTCGAAAGCTCCCGATACCGGCTTTCAATAAGATCCCAAACCGGGGTCGGGGAAATGACTTTGAACTTTCGTCTTCAGGCTTTCATCGCCGTGCTCACCTGCATTCTGGCGATCGGCAGCGTCAAAACGCTTCACGCACAAGGAGCCACCGGCGCAATTTCAGGAACGGTCACGGATATGAGCGGCGCGGCTGTGGTCGAGGCTGTCATTCAGGCGCGACACACAGCGACGGGGATCGTGCAGACCGTGACCAGCGACGGGCAGGGGCGATACAGGCTGCCCGATCTCGCAATCGGTGAATACGAACTGCAGGCCACGAAACCAGGATTCCAAAGGACGATCCGTAATGGGGTCGTGCTCACCGTCGGCGCGCAGCCGGTGGTCGATTTCTCGATGCTGGTCGGCCAGGCCCAGCAGACAGTCACCGTTGAGGCCAACGTCTCCACCGTGGAAACGCAATCGACCGCAGTGGGCACGCTGGTGGAATCGAAGCAGATTTCCGAGTTGCCGCTCAATGGGCGTAACTTCACGCAGCTTCTGACGCTCGCGCCGGGAGTAACGCAGATACCCCAGGGCGCGCCGGGAGCGGGCAATACGTTTTATGGCAACGGGCAGAAGTATTCGATCGCAGGGGCGCGGCCCTCGGGGCAGGCGTACCTGCTGGACGACCAGGATATGGTCAACTTCTGGAACAACGGACCGGGCGCAGGGGGGCTCGGCACAGCACTGGGCGTGGATGCGATCGCAGAGTTCCAGACCCTGACGCATGGCTACAGTGCGCAGTTCGGCGGGAATGGCGCGGTGGTTAACGCTTCCAGCAAATCCGGAACCAACAGCTTTCATGGCTCCGCGTTCGAGTTCCTGCGCAACGACAAACTGGAAGCGCGCAACTTCTTCGATGCAGCCAAACCACCGACGTTCCGTCGCAATCAGTTCGGCGGAAGCTTAGGCGGTCCGATTAAGAAAGACAGGGCGTTCTTTTTCGTGACGTATGAGGGACTGCGGCAGAGCCAGGTGACGACGAATCTGGTGACCGTGCCGGATGCGTGCGCGCACCAGTTCCTTACATCAACCCCCGTTGCGGGTGTGTGCGGCGGGCCCGTGCCGCAGGTAAACACGCCGTTCGCAAATAATCCGGCAACGCAGTCTGCAGTTCGTAATACCATGGCGCTCTACCCCCTTCCGTTCAACGAATCGCTGACGGCAACAGGGGCGGCGAGCGGCACCGGGCAAGCTCAGGTGCTCGACCCGAACATTGGGCGCGAGAATTACGTGCTCGGGCGAATCGATTACAACCTTTCCTCCAAAGACACGCTGTTCGGGCGATACGTGTACGACCGCGCGAATCGCAACTTCACAACGAACGTACCGCTGTGGCCGGAGCTCGATCGAACATTCGACCACTTTATAAGCCTCGAAGAGCGCCGGATCTTTTCGCCGCGGTTCGTGAACCTGGTCCACTTCAGTTATTCGCGGACTTACGAAGACGCGTACGTGTTTGGAAGCCCGACGGTGAATAACGGCGTCGTCTCGACGGGAACCATCGCGACTCCGGTGACGGGCGGCGAAACCAGCCCGGGCGTGCACCCGCTGCAGTTCTTCAACAACATTCCGGGAAGCCTGTTCTACGCGGTATCCACGGCGGGCCAGGGTGTCCCGCGCGAGGACGGCACCATCGCGGGATTCGCCGGCATTACCGCAATCGGCGCCAGCACCACGTTGCCGTTCTACATCGTGCCGAACAAGTTCGTCTTTGGCGACGATGTGATCTGGACCTCCGGCGCACACACCGTGAAGTTCGGCGCGAACGTGATGCGGCTACGAGAGAACACCTGGGCGCCTTTCATTGTGGGTAGTAACTGGGTCTTCCCGAACCTCACGGCTTTTATGCAAGGGTCGGCTGCTCAGGTGCAGGGCCAGGTTTCGGATGTGCAGAACCCGTCGGCAGATGCGATCAAGGACTATCGCTACTGGATTTACACGCCGTATATCGAAGACCAGTGGAAGATCACCGGTAAGCTGACGGTGAACCTCGGGCTGCGTTATACGCCGACCAGTATCATCTCGCAGACCCGGCACCAGATGCTGAACCTGAAGAACCTGCCTTACGGCACGTTCGAACCGGTGACGCAGGCGACGGCGGTGAATCCTTCGTTGCACAATTTCGATCCGCGCGTGGGCATCGCGTGGGATCCGTTCGCGGATCACAAAACATCCCTCCGCGCGAGCTTCGGAGTCTTTCACAGCGTGATCTATTCACGCGACACGAATCACTGGCTGCAGCCGCCTTTCTACACCGCGACGCAGACCGCAGCGACGGGACTCACATATCCTTTCCCGTATTCGAACGTGCCGCCGAACGTGTATGCGCCAACCGACGGCACGCTGAGCTGTACGAACTGCGATTACTACGGAGTCCACAGCACGCCGTATCAAATGCAGTGGAATATCAACCTGGAGCGCGAACTGATGGCCAACACGGTGCTGGATATCGGATATCTTGGGTCGCACGGAGTTCATCTGTGGTTGCAACGCGATTTTAATTACCCGACGCCGTGCGTAAGTTCCGCTTCCGAAGTGCCGAACTCGCCGGTGCTCCTCACTGGCCAGACAGGGTGCTTCTATAACGGCGCGCCGACGTTCAGCAATGCTTCCGGGGTTCCCAATGCGCGGCTGAATCCGCTTTACAACAGCCAGCAGATGGCCGATACTCAGGCGTCCTCGAGATATGACGCCCTGCAGGCCAAACTGAACCGGCGATTCAGCCACGGATTACAGTTCCAGGTGAACTATACGTGGTCGAAATCAATGGACAACAGCTCGGGCACGTATGGGCTCGACGGAGGCGGCGCGGTTTCGAACCCCACAAATCTGAACGCCGATTGGGGACCCTCGAATTTCAATCGAAAACAGAATGTTGGGATCAGCGGGATTTACAGTCTCCCCTACAACGGCCAGGGACTTAAGGGACAGATATTGGGCGGCTGGCAGGTGATCGGGATCTTCTCTTATCTCTCGGGAGCGCCGGTCTATCCGATTTCATCCGCGACGAATCGTGTCTTTAGCGGTACGGGCGCGAACTCCGGACGCCCCAACGTGGTGGCCGGTTGCAATCCGACGGGTCCGGGATTCCAGCAACTGCACGGGCTGTGGTACAACCCGAACTGCTTTGCCCTGCAGCCGCTTGGGACGTATGGCAATGCCGGCCGGGATAACATTATCGGGCCCAATTTATGGAACCTCGATAACTCCCTCGCAAAAACCTGGCGGATCAAAGAACTGGCCTCGCTCCAATTCCGCGCGGAGGCTTTCAATATTCTGAACCATCCGAATTTCCAGAATCCGGGCGCGACAATCTTCGCAGGCACCGCGCTCGTGGGAACGGCGGGGAGGATTACCGCAACGAACAGTTCGCCGCGGCAGATACAACTGGCGCTGCGTCTGGAGTTTTGACGGCCGGAGATTCTCGATCGCACAGCTTCCGGAGTGATGAATTAATTATGGTGAAGTTTGTTGAGGTGAGGTTTTTTGAAAAGATGCGTCCGCTTCCTGGCGGCCGCGGATACCTGAAATTAGTAGCAGATCCGGCGCTTTCTTCACTGGATCGTCGGGCACTTCCTCCGTGACATGGAACACTCTCCGGTACCAACTTCATGTGTAATGCTCCATATGTGATCGTGGACGAACAGTGGGGGCGCCTGGCAGAAGGCGTGCGCACGAAGCAGCCCCAGACTGAGCAGCTACATCTCTGATGCCGAACCCGAGCTGACAGTGACAATGCCCAAGAAAGAGCCAAAAGCCCACATGGTGAAAACACATCTGAACTATTGAATTGATTGGTGGCGGAAGAGGGGGTCGAACCCTCACGAAGAGTGAACTTCGCCAGATTTTGAGTCTGGTGCGTCTGCCAGTTCCGCCATTCCGCCATGAATGACTTTTTCAGTTTAACTGAACGATGCGGCTCAACGTCCGAATTGATGCCAGACGCCGTCGTTCACATACCGTTGACTGCCGACAGACACGGTCGTGACAACCGGATAACCGCCGTAAGCATAGCCGGATATGCTCCCCAGCCGCCGACGGGTGGGTACTGGGCGATGTAGGGCGCGGGATATGCCGGGTAGGGATAGTAGGGGTCGTAATAGGCGCCATAGTAATAGCCCGGGTAATATGCTGCATATCCCCAGACACCTCCCCACCAGGGATATCCACCGTAGCCGTAGTAGCCGTAGCCGCCGCGATATCCGTAACCCCCGCGGTAGGCGTAGCCGCGGTATCCGTAGCCACCGCGATATCCTCCGCTGCGATAGACTGCGCCGCCGGAATACCCTCCACACCGCGGTATCCGCCCGCGATAAACTCCACCACCACCGCGGTATCCCCCGCCGCCGGAATATCCGCGCGAGCCCCGCCGTACGAACGGGCGCCCCCACCGCCTCCACCATGGCCGCCTCCTCGTTGAGCGAAGCACATGGTTCCGAACGTCAAAAAGAGAAGAATCAGAATCACCTTGCGCATGGTTTCAGGGTACTCCGATTTTTGAAGGCCATTCGCATGACACTTCGAGGGGTCGCGCCAAAACAAAGGACTTCCTCGGCCAGCAGTGTGCTGTTGCAGGACGATTCGAATGACACTCCCTTCCGGTCGTGGCTCGGAATGGCTATGCGCTAAGCGACTGTTTGACGATCTTCTGCGCCTCGGACACGATCTCTGACAGATGGGCATCGCTGCGGAAGCTTTCGGCATATAGTTTGTAGATCTCTTCCGTTCCGGACGGGCGAGCCGCGAACCATCCGCTGTTCGTCGTCACCTTCAGGCCACCGATCGGGGCCTTGTTCCCCGGCGCGACGGTAATCTTCGATGTGATGGCGTCGCCCGCAAGATCAGCGGCGGTAACGGCCGACGGCGAGAGTCTACCGAGGGCTGTTTTCTGCTCGAGCGTGGCAGGGGCATCGATTCGCGTGTAGTACGACTGGCCGAAGCGGGACGTCAAATCGCGATAGTGCTCTCCCGGATCTTTGCCTGTGCGAGCTGTTATCTCGGCGGACAGCAATCCGAGGATCAGACCGTCCTTATCTGTCGTCCAGACCTTTCCGTCACGCCGCAGGAAACTTGCGCCGGCGCTCTCTTCCCCTCCGAAACAGCAGGAGCCATCGAAGAGGCCGGGGGCGAACCACTTGAAGCCCACTGGCACTTCCCAGAGTGTGCGGTGAAGGTCGGTGACGGCCCGATCGATCAGCCCACTGCTGACGACGGTCTTGCCCACAACGGCGGCTTGCGGCCACCCCGGCCTGTTGGCCAGCAGATACTCGATCGCGACCGCGAGGTAGTAATTCGGGTTCATCAGACCGACGGAGCGTGTGGCGATGCCGTGGCGGTCGGCATCCGGATCGTTGCCCCAGGCGATGTCGAAATCGTCTTTCAGGCCGACCAGCCGCTCCATCGCGTACACGCTGGAGCAGTCCATGCGAATCTTGCCGTCATGATCGACCGTCATGAAGGCGAACCGCGGATCGAGCGTCTTGTTGACCACGTTGATGTTCAGGCCATACCGTTCGGCGATGGGCGCCCAATAAGGCAGAGACGACCCCCCAAGCGGATCGACACCGATTTTCAGGCTCGCCGACCGGATCGCATCCATATCGATGACGTTGCGAAGATCGTCGACGTAAGGGCGGACGAAGTCCTGTTCATGCGTCGTCGAGGCTTTTGAAGCCTGGGATAGCGGAATGCGCTTGACGTCACGATTGCCGCCCCGCAGCAGATCGTTGGCACGATTCTGGACCCAATCGGTGATCTCCGTATCGGCGGGACCACCCTCCGGCGGATTGTACTTGAACCCGCCGTCCTCGGGCGGATTGTGGGATGGCGTTACGACAATGCCGTCGGACGCGAGCTTGTTATTGCGGTTGAACGCCAGGATCGCGTGAGAAATCACGGGCGTCGGCGTAATGCCGTCGCGCTCCTGAATGATGGTTTCTACGCCGTTCGCCGCGAGCACCTCGAGCGCGGTGTTCTGCGCCACACCGGAAACCGAATGAGTGTCCTTGCCCAGAAACAGCGGACCGGTGATTCCCTTGCCCCGGCGGTATTCGCAGATCGCCTGGGTGGTGGCGAGGATGTGGGCTTCGGTAAAAGTGCCGTTGAGAGGCGTTCCCCGATGTCCGCTGGTGCCGAAGCTGACCAGTTGAGTGGGGTCCGAAATATCGGGTTTGCGCTCAAAGTAATCGCGCTCCAGTTTGGCAGGGTCGATCAGGATCTCCTGCGGAGCCGGCTTGCCTGCGAGAGGGCTGATTGGCATCTCTCGTATTATTTCAGGGGGCTTGAGAGCTCAGCGGCCGCCTGCTGCGCGCGCAGGCTGATCGGCGGAAAATATGTGCCCTTCAGTTCGCGTTTCCACCAGTTTCCGGTCTGGCGCCGTTCATCGAAACTGGTGAACTGGTAGTCGTAGACCGTGGCACGCACGTATTTGGGCGGTGCGCCGGCGAATGGATTCTGATCGAGCAACTGCAGCACGGGAGGCGACCCCTGCAGCAGGCGCATCATGAACCGTAACAGCCATGGGTTTTCACGATAGCTTCCGAGAGCGGCAAACCACATCTGCCAGTCGAGACGCGGCTGCCCCGGTTCGGCCCAGCCTGGCGCGCGGTTCAGCGGCCCCGGCTTGTAAGGAAAAACATAGGGCTGCCAGTTCACGCTGTCGTACGAGCCCTCGATCGAAATCTCCGGGCGCGTGGTCGTCATGGTGGCAAACAAGCCGTATTGGTTGACGACGCCGAAGGGGATCGCACGGCCCATGATTTCATTCGCGGCCACCGGCGTCTGAACGCCGAACATTCCCGCCAGTTGGGTGAGCGACAGGAACATCACGAGAACGAGCAAAACGGCAGAGACGTACCTGTTCGAACGCAGCGGCTTAATCGGCCGCGATTTGATGCTGGCATTGATGTCGATTTTGATGAATCGGGAGAGAAGCTGATCGTCCAGGAGGAATAGGCAAAACGTGATGGTCAGCAGGTTAAAGAATGTGTAGTTGCCGGTCAGCAGAATCAGCGTCTGCAGAGCGATTGTTCCCGCGGCTGCGATTTGCTTCAGACGCCTGGGTCCGAACATGAAAAACGGTAGCGCCAGTTCCACTACGAAAACAGACACCGTGGACATCTGGTGAAACCAGAGAGGCAGCTTGATCATGTACCAGGCGAGTGGCGTCGGCAGGGGCTGAGTCTGGTAGTGAACCGCGAGGGCCGTCAGGTTCCGCCAGGTGGAATCGTGACTTAACAGCTTGGCTTCGCCCGATTCGAACATCAGGCGGAAGAGCAGCCAGCGGAACAGCCACACGCGCGCCCAGGAGGGCTTGAGGAAGATGGCGATAAACCCGGCTTCGAGCAGCAGAAAGTCCCACTGATAGGACATGAAGATCTGACCGCCATTCACGATGGAAAGGTAATAGATGAAAAGGACGATGAGCGCGCCTTTCTGGCCCGCGGTGTGCGGCCGGCCGATCAGAGAGACACCAGCGAGCACCGCGCCGGCCCAGACAATCGTTTCGAGGCCGCCATCGGTATGGATCCACCAGAAAAGTGTGGGCGCCTGCCAGAATCCCTGACTGCCGAATTGCCGGCTTACCTGGGCAAGGAACTCGGCCACGGGCTGCACGCCCTGTTCGCCGATCAATCCTCTGACCTGCCGTCCGAAAGAGATGAATGCTATGAGATAGATCAGGGAGATGGCGCGGGCGAAGAGAGACGACGCAATCTTGTAAGTCGGCCGCACAACCTCTTTGCCCCAGAGCAGGCGCGTAATCCGGTAACCGGCACTCCGATTCGCGGCCACGATCCGGTACAGGAATTCCATGACAGCGGAAAAGCCTGGCAAGTGGCGATAAAGCCAGAGCGGGAGGGTCCACAGTCCGCCAGGAACCAGCGCCATGAGGCGGAAAACTGCTTCCGCTCCGCTGGCGCGAACGTCGCCTTCTAAATACTGAACCGCGCTGCGGAAGTCGGAGAGCGGAACGTCAGGGAACCGCTTAGCGGCGGTTTGATAAGGGAGGTATTCGATGCGGTCGCCGGTCAGCGAGCGCCAATAGCCCACCCACATTTTGCAAAACGCACAATCGCCATCGAAGACGAGAACCGGCACCGTTCCGACTATACCAGGGGCTTCAGACCAGCATTCTTTAAGCAACGACGCGTCGCGCGACGATGAGAGTCATGTCATCCGCGGGAGGTGCGCCGCCCGTCCAGGCGAGTAGAGCCTGATTCACTTCGCTGACAATTGTGGCGGCCGAGTCCGTGCGCCGTTGGCTTGCGACCCTCGCCAGGCCACCGACTCCGAACTCGACGCCAGCCGAATTGATCTCTTCGGTGATGCCGTCGCTGTAAATCAGGAGCGTGTCGCCTTCGTCCAGGTGTGAAACGTACTGGCGATATTCGGCAGACGGCGTAATTCCGAGCACCGGGCCCCCTCCGCTTAACTGCTCATTCTCGCCATTCGCGCGGAGAATCAGCGGTGGGTTGTGGCCGGCGTTCGCGAACGTGAGTTCTCCCGTATCGCCGTCGAGGATACAGAAGAACAAGCTGATAAACCGGTTTGGGGGACAATTCGTGGAGGTAATCCGGTTCAGCCGGGTCATCACATCCGCCAGACTTTTCGGTTCCTCGATTAACACCTGAACGCGCGCCTGCAATCCCATCATCAGCAGAGAGGCTGGCATCCCTTTGCCGGATACGTCACCGACAGCCATGGCGATACGGCTCGGGCCGTACGGAAAAAAGTCGTAGTAATCGCCGCCCACGGTGCGGCAGGGTGCGTTGTACCCGGCCAGATCGAGTCCGCGCACGGCGGGCGGCGCGGAGGGCAGAAGTCCCCGCTGAATTTCCGCCGCCTGCTGCAGATCGCGGGCCAGCAGCTGTTCCGCTCGTTCAAGCTCGGCGAGACGGGCGTTCTCGATCCGGACAGCCGCGACGTTCGCCATGACGGTGAGCAGGTTCAGGTCGTCCTTCGTGAACTCGCGAATCACCGAGGGCGAGTCCACATAGATGATGCCGATGATCCGATCGCGGGTTTGCAGCGGCACCGCAATCAGGGTCCGGATGTTCTGTCCCACTATGCTGCGGCGCTCCCGAAATGCGTCGTCAAGAGCGGTGTCCCGGACCAGAATCGATACGCCGCTGTTCAGGACGCGATCACGTACGGCCGCGCTGATCCGGAAGCCGTCACCCTTGTTTGCCTGAACGACCAGATCCCCCCCTTCGAGAGTCATCAACACCCCGCGATGCCCCTGGACCGCCTGAATCGAGAGATCGAGAATGAATCGGAAGAGCTCCGGCAGCGGCCTGTTTCCCGCCAGTTCATTACCCGCGCGGATGAGCGCGGAAACGTGATTTGCCGCGAGGGTCTCGGAAGGCTCGGTGCGATTCCCGTTCCCGATAACGCCCTCGAGCCGGGTGATGGTGGTTGACGAACTTACGGGCGCGTCATTATTGCCTGCCTCACCATTGCCGGGCGTGGAATCGAAAACGACGACTGGCCGGCGCGGCTGTGAAGCGGGGTTGTCGTAGATCAGCACCAAATGGCCCGCGGCGATTCGGTCACCCGACTTGAGCGGCACTCGCGCGGCGATTCTCGCGCCGTTGAGTATCGTACCGTTCTTGCTGCCAAGATCGCGCAGTGCCCACCCGTCGCCATCGCGCTCGATTGCGAGGTGTTGGCGCGAAAGGCCTGTGTCTTCGGGATAGCAGAGTTCTGTTCCGCCGGCGCGTCCCAGCGTGATGCGGTCCGTGTCGAGTGGAACGAGCCTGCTTTGACCGTCAGGCGACAGAATCAGGAGTTCTTTCATCCCGCCTGATTACTTGTTTCGCGAAGCACTTCTTCGAGCGCGTCGACGGCCTGGAGACATTCCTCGCGGCTCACATCGTAGTGCGTTACAGCGCGCATGAATTGATTGTTTACCGCGTTCATGAGTACCCCGCGAGCTTTGAGGTCCGCCGAGACGTCGTTCGGCGAATATTGTTCAGGCAATTTGAAGATGACAATGTTGGTTTCTATGGGACTGACGGTCACGCCTTCAAGACGGGAGAGGGTTTTCGCGATGAGTTGCGCGTTGGCGTGATCGAGGTGAAGGCATTTCGGCGATTCTTCCAGCGCGATCAGGCCTGCTGCGGCGAGAACCCCGACCTGCCGCATGCCGCCGCCGAGGCGTTTACGCAGTAGCCGCCCGCGGTGGATTAACTTCGCGGGGCCCACCAGAATTGAGCCTGCAGGCGCACCAAGCGCTTTCGACAGGCAGAACATGACTGTGTCGACCTTGGCCGCGATTTCGCTTACCGGTTTTCCGGTCGCAGTCGACGCGTTGAAGACTCGCGCGCCGTCCATGTGGACAGGGACGCCGGCGTCGTGCGCGCGGTCGCAAATGTCGTCGATCACGTCTTGCGGGTAGACGCGGCCGCCTGCCATGTTGTGAGTGTTTTCGATTTCGATCGCGCCCGTGGGCGCCGAGTGAGCTCCGCCCCGTTTCAAAACCGTGCGAATGGTGTCCCACGTCAGAATTCCGTCCGGGGTGTCGGCTGAACGGATCAGGCAACCGGAAAACCACGCGAGCATCGAAAGCTCCCAGTCGAGCAGGTGCGCGCGCGAATCGCAGATCACTTCCTGGCCGTGCTCCGTGAGCAGCTTGATCGCGATGGTGTTGCCCATCGTGCCGGTGGGGACGAACAGCGCCGCTTCCTTGCCGGCGATCTCGGCCGCGCGCTCTTCGAGTTGTTTGACGGTTGGGTCTTCGGCGTAGACGTCGTCGCCCACTTCGGCTTCGAACATCGCCTGGCGCATGGCCGGCGTGGGTTTCGTGACGGTGTCGCTGCGGAGATCGATCATGCGGTCAGAAACTCCTGGAATATTTCGTTGGAGATCATCACGCCTCGCGGCGTCAGGCGAAGGTTGCCATTCGCCCGCTCCAACATGCCGGTCGAGAGGAAGTATTCGAACATAGAGCCGAAGCGCTGCCAGTCGGCATTGTCGGCGTGAACTCCTTCGGAGAGCCGAAGCCCGACGAAGAACTTCTCTTCAACGGGATCGGGCGAGGTTTCGGCGCAGCGCACGGATTCTCCTCGCTCTGAACGAGTCACGTAGTCATGCAGCCGCTTCGACGTTCTGCCACCGCGGCGGAACCGTCGAAGGAATGGGCGTCGGCGCCAAACCCTATGTAAGGTTCACGCTTCCAGTACTTCAGATTGTGGATCGACTCCGCTCCGGTTCGGGCGAAGTTAGAGATCTCGTAACGGTGAATGCCGTGCGCGCTCCAGCACCTCGACCGCGGTCTCGTAGAAATTTGCGATTGCATCGTCGGAGGGAACATCGCTTGCCCCGTAGCGTTTGCCGCCGAGGAGGATTTCCGAGCCGAGACGGCTGTCGTCGTCTACTTCGAGCATGTATACCGAGATGTGCGGGACATCGAGTCGCAAAGCCTCTTCGAGCGACTCGCGCCAGCTGTGCTCTGTCTGGCCCGGCAGACCGGCGATCAGGTCGAGATTGATATTCGGAATGCCGGCAGCGCGCAGCAATCGAACGTCTTGTTCCACGGTCTGCGCATCGTGCCTGCGCCCGGTACGCGCCAGCTCGGACTTGGCGAAGGATTGCACGCCCAGGCTTACGCGATTGATTCCGGCGGTGCGCCACGCGGTAACGCGGTCGGGGTTCAGGGTTCCCGGAGCCGCTTCGAGCGTGGCCTCGCGCCAGATCCGGTTGGAGGGGGCGGTCGCTCCCTCCCGTGCCAGCACCCCTAAAGGGGATGCTGGGTCGCGGCTCGGGAGGATGTCGCGGGTCGGAAATTGGTGCGTTGGAAGATTGCACGTCGTGTCCGGTAAGGCAGCCAGCAAACGGGATAGTGCGGCTTCGTTCATGCCGCTGGGTGTTCCGCCTCCGATATAAACGGTTTCCGGCTCCCATTCCCACACGTGGGCGGCAATTTCCCTGAGCAGGGCGGCAAGGTATCGGGATTCCAGTTCGCGGGGAAGCACACCCGAAGCGAAGTTACAGTAGGTGCACTTCTGAGCGCAAAACGGCCAGGAGATGTAGATGCCTGCCACGAGACACTCTGATGATATCGCTCCGGTTTTAGAGCTGGATATTCACGAATCGTGCGCTCTGAACTGCCGGATGCAGTTTCAACTTCTCCAGCACATCCTGCGGAACCGGGCTGTCGGTGGTAACTACGGCGATCGCTACCACAGGATTGTCGGATTCGTTGCGTCCAAAAGAGAAGTTGGCGATGTTGATCTGCCTGGAGCCGAGAACCGAGCCGATATGGCCGACCACTCCGGGCAAGTCCAGATTCTTGAGAAACACCAGCGATCCGGTAAGGGGCGCCTCGCAGTAGATGCCATCGACGTGGATTAAGCGGGGCTTGCCCAAAACCACCGCGCCCTCAACGGTCGTGACTCCCGAATCCGTTTCGACTTCGATCCGGATGGTATCCAGATGCGCGGAGCGCCGGTCATGCACGGCCGCGACATTCCATCCGCGATCCGACGCCAGTTGCATGGCGTTGACGACATTCGCCCGTGAAGCAGTTGAGCGTTTGAGCACCCCGGCGAGTCCCGCGTTGCGAAGAAGCGTCGTGTTCAAGTCGGTGACTGTTCCGTAGTAAGTCAGGCGAACCGCTTTCGGGTTGCCATCGACCAGATGCGCCGCGAAATTGCCAAGACGCTCGGCCAGATCGATGTATGGTCCCGCGCTCTTGTATTGGTCCGGCGACATCGCGGGCATGTTGACCGCATTGATGGCGACGCCATTCTGGAGATATTCGACCACCTGTTCGGCGATGCGGACGCCCACGATCTCCTGAGCTTCTTCCGTCGAGCCGCCGATGTGCGGCGTAGCCAGCACCTGATTCAGCGCGAACAACGGATGGGTGGCGTCGGTGGGTTCTTTCAGAAAAACATCGAGCGCGGCGCCCCCGACCTGGCCCGATTCGATCGCGTCTTTGAGGTCGCCCTCATCGAGAAGTTCTCCGCGCGCGCAGTTCACGATACGCACGCCCTTCTTCATCCTTGCGAAGGCTTCTTTGTTCAGAAGCTTGTCAGTCTCCGGCGTGAGGGAGACGTGGACGGTAATGTAATCGCTGTTCTTGTAGAGATCCGGGAGGCTGACCAGCTGGATCCCGAGATCCTTCGCAATCTGCGGGGTGACATACGGATCATGCGCAAAGATGCGCATCTCGAAGGCACGCGCGCGCTTTACCACTTCACGGCCGATACTGCCCAGACCGATGATACCCACTGCCTTGCCCCGCAACTCGCTGCCGAGGAACTTTTTCTTCTCCCATTTGCCGGCTTTCGTGGAGGCGCTCGCCTGAGGAATAAACCGTGCCATCGAAAGCATGAGCGCGATGGTATGTTCGGCGACCGATACCGCATTACCACCGGGAGTGTTCATCACCAGAACGCCCGCGGCGGTTGCGGCGGGGAGATCCACGTTATCGACACCGACGCCCGCGCGCCCGATCACCCGAAGGTTCGGAGCCTGTTTCAGAATTTCCGGCGTAACCTGGACCGCGCTGCGAACGATCAACGCCTCGGCGTCGGGAAGATGTTTTGCGAATTCCTTCGGATTGGAAACGATGACATTCCAGCCTGGCTGCGCCTGAAAAAGTTCAATACCCGCCTGAGCCATTGGCTCAGCGATCAAAACGTTCATTATGCGTTTGCCTTCGCCTCTTCGTAAACACGCTGAACGGCAGCGACACCCTTACCCAGTTCCACTTTGTGCCCGTTGGCGCGGAGTATCAGTTCAAGACCGGCGATAACGCCGAACATGTCGGCGAAGTCGAAATAGCCGAGGTGCGCCACACGAAATATCTGGCCCTGCATACTGCCCTGGCCGTTGGCGATGATCGCCCCAAAACGCTCTTTGAAGCCTTTGACAATGACCTTCGAATCCATGCCCGCGGGAGCCTTGATCGCAGTCACGGAACTCCCGGGACGCCTGGCAAAAACTTCGAGACCCAATTCGCTCGCCGCATCGCGGGTGGCGCGGGCCAGAAGCTGTGCATTTTCGATCAGGTTCGCCATGCCGATCTTCTTCATGTATTTCAGCGATTCTCCGAGCGCCAGAATGAGAGACGTTGCCGGAGTCCAACTGGAGTCATTGGCCGCCGCACTTTTTTTCTCGATCTTCAGGCTGAAGTAATAGTGCGGCAAAGTTGCGGTATCGGCGAACTTCCATGCCTTCGGGCTCACCGAGATAAACGCGAGACCCGGCGGAATCATGAACGCCTTCTGCGAACCGCCGATCACCACGTCGAGCCCCCAGCCATCGATATCGAGAGGCATGGTTCCGATGCCGGTGATCGCGTCCACAACAAAGATGGCCTCGGTCTTCTTGACAAGCGCGCCGATGGTCTCCACATCGTGCTCCGCGCCGGTCGAAGTCTCGGATGCCTGTATGAAGACGCCCTTCGTACCGGGCTCGGCCTTCAACGCCGCCTCAACGCGATCCGGCGTGACGACCTCACCGTATTCGGCTTTCAGAACACTCGCCTCCAGTCCGTAAGCCCGGGCAATCTCGACCCAGCGCTCGCCGAATTTGCCGGCCGTGCACACGATGACCTTGTCGCCGCGCGAGAATAAATTGGACACCGAAGCGTCCATCGTCCCCGTCCCCGACGCAGCGAAGCACAAAACGTCGTTCGAAGTGCCGTAAACTTCCTTAAGGTCCGCAAGCGCCGATTTGTAGACGTTTCTGAATTCTTCGGTCCGGTGGTGAATGTCCGAAGCCATCATCGCGTGGAGGGCTGGTGGATAGAGCGGAGTTGGGCCTGGAGTAAGCAGACGCTGCTTGCGGATATGCATGGAGACGGATTAAGAGTAACTAGAATATCAGACACATGTCACTTTCAGACCAAATTCAGAAGGACCTGGTAACGGCCATGAAGGCCCGCGATGAGGCCCGCTTAAGCACTCTCCGGATGATGAAAACAGCCCTCCAGAAAGCCCACGTCGATGCGGCCAAGCCGATGGACGATGCGGCCGATCAGCAGATTCTGAAGAGCCTCGCGAAGCAGCGGGTGGACGCCGCGGACATGTTCCGGAAAGGCGGCCGTGAGGAACTGGCGCTCAAGGAAGAGTCCGAAAAGAAGATCATTGAGAGCTATTTGCCGGCTTCGGCAAGCGAGGAAGAAATCGCCGCTGCGATTGATGCGTCGATTGCGGAGATGGGCGCCACCTCGGCGAAACAAATGGGCCTGGTGATGAAAGCGGTTCAGGCGAAACTTGCCGGGAAGACCATAGATGGCAAACTGATCAGCGAGAAAGTGAAAGCGAGATTGGCATGACACCCTTGCAGGCCGAGAAAATCGAGCGCGAGCACAAACCCTTCGTGCCGCCGCACGTGCAGATGAAAGAGTTCACGCTGCGTGCCGTGCTGCTGGGGCTCGTTATGTGCGTCGTGCTCGGCGCGGCGAATGCCTATCTCGGCCTCCGCGCGGGTCAGACCATCGCCGCCACGTATCCGGCGGCGGTAATCGGAATGGCGGTTTTGCGGATCTTCAAAGGATCGATCCTCGAGGAGAATATTGCCCGAACTGCGGGGTCCATAGGAGAATCGGTTGCGGCCGGGGCGATTTTTACCATTCCGGCGTTTATTATTTCGCGCTCGTGGCTCGATTTCTCGCCGGGCACCGCCTACTGGAAATCGACCTCTTTGATGCTGGTGGGAAGCGTGTTGGGGGTGCTGTTCGTTTCTCTCGTCCGCCGCGCGCTGGTTGAGGATCCGGAACTGCCGTTCCCCGAATCGGTCGCCGCATCGCAAATTCACAAAGCCGGGCAAGTGGGCGCACAGGCGGCGAAGTATCTCTTCTACAACATGGCGTTCGGTTGCGCGGTTTTCCTCGCAGGCGCCTTCAACTTTTTCGCGACCGACAAAGATTGGGTCTTTCCGGTCGGACAAATGGGAAGCAGCAAGCTGCGCCTTGGGGCCCCCGGCACCACGAACGTCCTGGCGACCGGCGGCTCGACCGTATTTTCCGGGCCGACCGTAAGCCCGGCGTATATCGGGGTGGGCTACGTCATCGGTCCCGTGCTTGCGTCACTCAATTTTTCCGGCACGATCATCGCGTGGGGTCTGCTGATCCCACTGCTGATGTATTTCATGGGCCCGCAGCTGCATGCGTTCATGCCCGCGAATGCCGGCGACGACTCCTGGATTGCCCAGGCCAACCTGGTCTGGCGCTATATTGTGCGGCCTGTTGCCGTGGGAGGCATGCTGTTTGGCGCGGCTTACACCTTATTCAAGATGCGGAAATCGCTGGGTGTCGGCCTTTCCCGCGCGTTCACAGAACTGAAGACAGGCGCCGCACCGCCCGAAACCAAAGTGCGCACCGAGCGGTACATGAGTTCCCGCGTCGTCCTGCTCGGCATTTTTGGTGTGTTCGCGGTAATGATTGTGCTCTACACCTATCTTTCCGGCGGTGTTTTGCCCGCCGTCGTAGCGGCGGTTGTCATGCTGATCGTCGGTTTCTGTTTCGCGACAGTGTCGGGCTATCTGGTAGGAGTAATCGGCTCCTCCAACAATCCGATCTCCGGCCTCACCCTTTCCACCGTCATTATTGCGGCACTTCTGATGGTCGCCCTCGGAGTCTCCGGTTCGAATGGCGTAATCGCCGTGCTCGGCGTGGCGGCCGTCGTGTGTGTGTCGAGCGCCGTGGCGGGCGAGTTGTTACAGGATTTCAAGGTCGGCTATATCATCGGCGGAACCCCCCGCAGCATTCAAATCGTGGAACTGATTGCGGTGGTGGCGGCGAGCCTCGTGATGTACTTTCCTCTCCTGGTTCTATACCAGGGCAACATCAACGCAGGCGGCACTGGCTTCGGCGATAAGGCGCTTCCCGCGCCACAAGCTGGACTGATGGCATCGCTGGCCCAGGGGATCGTCGGCGGTGACATGGCTTGGCCTTTAATTGCCGCGGGCATTCTGATGGGCCTGGCGCTGGTCATGATCGGCGTGAAGAGCCCCATGCTGGTGGCGATCGGAATGTATCTGCCGGTGGGAACGACCTTCGCGATTTTCATCGGCGGCATGGTGCGCTGGGTGACCGATACGCTCGCAAGACGCCGCGGCCTTAACGAGGCCCAGAAGATTCGCGTCGAAAGCGTAGGTGTGCTGGCTGCCTCGGGCATGATCGCGGGCGAAGCTCTGACGGGTCTGGTCACAGCCACGTTCAGTTTTCTGAAAGTGCAGATCCCCGTTATTTTTCCGAACCCGTCGTATATCGTAGGGATCCTGATCCTGCTGTTGCTCGGCTTTGTGCTCGTCAAGGTACCGCTGGCCAATGCGGGGAGACCAGAAGACCCGGCGCCTCCGGCAGCCATCGTTTGAACATGAAATCCGGATCCGCCCGGCAGGTTAGCTCTCCCCGGCAATGCGCGATTGCTGCGGCGTTGGGCGAACAGACCCCGCTGAACAGCCACCGGCCTGAAGGCGGCGCGTCAAGAGCCGTCGTGGCGACTTTTGTCAGTGCCACTGGCTTTGATCCGCGGTGGAAGAGCCGGACCCGGGTCCGGCGCGAATCAGGCGATCCGCCCCACCTCCAGAAGTGGGCGGACGCTGAGCCGTCGCGCCTTTCTATGTGCGTGATAGCATTGATACTTCCCGCCTCTCCGCATATAGTCAATGATTCGCGCCATTAAAGGAACAAGAGATTTATTACCGCCGGATACCGCTGTCTGGAACCGTGTGGAACGCACTGCGCGCGAGGTGTTTCGAACTTACAACTACCACGAAATCCGCACACCTATCCTCGAAGAGACGCAGCTTTTTGCCCGCGGCGTCGGCCAGGAAACCGACATCGTTTCGAAGGAAATGTACACCTTTGAAGACCGTGACGGCACTTCGGTAACGCTGCGACCGGAGAACACCGCATCCGTAATTCGGGCCTACATCGAACACAGACTCGATCAGAAGCCAGGGGTCCAGAAGCTCTACTACATCGGTCCCATGTTTCGCCGCGAGCGCCCGCAAAAAGGCCGTTACCGTCAGTTCTTCCAAATCGGCGCTGAAGCGATCGGTTCGGAATCGCCGTTCGTCGACGCTGAGGTGATCGAAATGGTGGTGGAGGTGCTCTCTCGCGCCGGACTCAGCGGCTTTACTCTCCTGATCAATTCTGTCGGCGACGCCAATTGCCGGCCACAGTTCGTCGAAAAGCTCCGCGAATCGCTCAGGCAGGTTGCGCCGCAATTGTGCGAAGACTGCCAGCGACGCGTCGAAACGAACCCATTGCGGGTCCTCGATTGTAAAGTTCCGGAGGACCAGCCGATTATCGACAAGCTTCCTTCGATCCTCGACCACCTCTGCGGCAACTGCGAACCACACTTTGCGGCCGTTCAGACTTATCTGCGGGATCGCGGAATCCCCTTCGAGGTCAGACCGAGACTCGTACGCGGCCTCGATTACTATATGCGCACCACATTCGAGGTGGTGCACGGCAATCTGGGCGCGCAGAATTCGGTCCTTGGCGGCGGCCGTTATGATGGGCTCGCGGAATCGCTCGGCTCATCCGTACCGGCGCCGGGGATCGGCTTTTCAATTGGTGAAGACCGGCTTGTCATGACGGTCGATCAGCGGGCCGGCGAGCCCCTGGATATCTTCGTGGCGCCTCTGGGAGAAGCGGCATTGCTGCATGCCGGCGGCCTGGCAAGGGATCTTCGGCGCTCCGGCGCGTCCGTAGAGGTGGCCGCGAACGCGAAACTCAAACGGGCGATGGAACTGGCGAACAAAGCGGGCGCGCGCTACGCCTTGATCCTGGGCGATAACGAGATCGCGGCGGGACAATATTCGCTGAAGAACATGCTCTCCGGAGACCAGCAAAGCGTCTCCCGCGACGAGCTGTTTCAGGTCATCGCGAACTAACGATCCGAATTAAGAAAGATTGGAAACAGAACTGAGTGCATACCTATAGAACCCACACCTGCGGGCAACTCCGTGCGGGAGATTCGGGATCGACCGTCCGGCTCTCCGGATGGTTGCGGAACCGTCGCGATCACGGAGGAGTTTACTTCATCGATCTCGCGGACCACTACGGAATCACCCAGCTGGTCATCGACCCCGGCAGTGAAATGTACGACCAGATCACGCGCCTGCCTAAAGAGACGGTCATCCGCGCCGATGGCAAGGTCGTTCCCCGCGAGGAAGGCAAACTCAACCCGCAGATGCCGACCGGCGAGATTGAAGTCAAGGTCACTGACATTGAGGTTCTCGGCCCCACCGAACCCGTGCCTTTCAGCGTTTTCCCGGAAAATCCCGTTCCCGAAGATCTGCGCCTGAGCTATCGATTCCTCGACCTCCGCCGCAGCCGGATGCACGCCAATATCCTGCTCCGGTCAAGAATCATTTCGAGCATCCGCCGCCGCATGGTCGAACTCGGGTTCATGGAGTATCAGACTCCGACCCTGACCGCATCCAGTCCCGAGGGCGCGCGCGACTTTCTGGTGCCGGCGCGGCGTCAGCCTGGCAAATTTTACGCCCTGCCGCAGGCCCCCCAGATGTTCAAACAGATCATCATGGTGGCGGGTTTTGACCGATACTTCCAGATCGCACCCTGCTATCGAGACGAAGACGCTCGCGCCGATCGCTCTCCTGGCGAGTTTTATCAGCTCGATCTGGAGATGAGCTTTGTCACTCAGGACGATGTTTTCGCCGCCGTGGAAACGCTCTTTTGCGGGCTGTTCCAGGAGTTCGCTCCCTCCCGTAAGATGACGCCGGCGCCGTTTCCGCGCCTCAGCTATGAGGAGGCAATGCTTCGCTACGGAACAGATAAACCCGACCTGCGTAATCCTCTCGAGATCCGAGAGCTGACTGGGTTGTTCGCCAGTTCGTCATTCAAAGCGTTTGCGGGCAAGACCGTCCGGGCGCTTCGGATCCCGCGCGCGGCAAAGCAGTCCCGTTCGTTCTTCGACAGACTCGAGGAGCGAGCGAAGTCTGAAGGGGCGGCAGGTCTCGCCTGGTTACTCGTCGAAGCGGGTAATACGCTGAAAGGCCCGATCGCGAAGTTCCTGACCGTCGATGATACGGCGGCAGTAATCGCCAGGACCGCCTCGGAACCGGAGGACGCGATCATCTTCCTTTCCGACAGGGATACCGCGAAGATCTGCCGGATCATGGCAGGGCTGCGCACGCATCTGGGCCAGTCACTAAATCTGATCGAGCCAGATGTTTACCGATTCTGCTGGATCGTCGACTTTCCGATGTATGAGTACGACGAGGAGCATCAGAAGATCGATTTCAGCCACAATCCGTTCTCCATGCCGCAGGGTGGGCTGGAAGCGCTGAACACACGCGATCCGTTGACGATCAAGGCCTTTCAGTACGACATCGTCTGTAACGGATACGAGCTCTCTTCGGGCGCCATTCGAAATCACCACCCGGAGATCATGTACCGCGCGTTCGAAATTGCGGGATACGAGAGATCGGAAGTCGACCAGCGCTTCCGGGCTCTGATAAACGCGTTGAAGTTCGGCGCGCCACCGCACGGAGGCATTGCCCCGGGTATAGACCGCATCGTCATGTTGCTTGCGGACGAACCGAACATCCGGGAAATCATCATGTTCCCGATGAACCAGAACGCGGAAGACCTGATGATGAACGCTCCGAACACCGTCCGGCCCGAGCAGCTCAGGGATCTGCATCTCCGGGTCGTGGAACCCGGCAAGAAGTAGATGGGCGATCGGGAGTGTGCGGCCTTGAGCGAGAAAATCAGAGTGCGCGCAGATCGCAGGTTGTGATCGCTCCGCAAAACCGGCTTCTGACGGGTGGAGGCTAAAGAACACAAAGGGAAGTCACCGGCAATATATTCATGCGGCGAAGCCGGAAAGGTTACCGTGAACGGCTATCCCGCCGACGAAGTTGCTCCGGGTACGCTCCGTAGCATAATCATGAAGCAGGCAGGCCTGAAATGAGCAGATACGCTGTGATCTATGAACCAACGGGGACGGGGTACAGCGCATATGCGCCCGATCTGCCGGGTTGCATTGCCACCGGCCAGACACTTGAGCAAACGCGCTCGCGCATGACGGAAGCCATTGAGTTGCATTTGCAAGCCATGCGCGAGGATGGCGACCAAATTCCCCAACCTTCTCACTCGGCCGATATGCTCGAAGTCGCTTGAGGGAAGGCCGCCGCTGCGGTCGGTGTACCGACTCGCGTCAGTAAACGGAAGGGTTTGATTCCGCCGCCGAAGTCGAGGGCTTTCTGAGCGCCACAGGCGTTACCCGATGCGGTATCATAACGAGTTGTGGGTTGGTGCGTCAAAACACTGGCCCAGGCAATAGCCCAAATCAGCAGGTCTCCATTTCCGGCGTATCTGTTAAGCTATTGAAAGTAAATACCCGGACAGGTGGCCGAGCGGCTAATGGCAACAGACTGTAAATCTGTCGCTCCTTGCGAGCTACGGAGGTTCGAATCCTCCCCTGTCCACCAAAAAGTTTTTGAAGAGAGGCCGTTGTAGCTCAGTTGGTAGAGCGCGTCCTTGGTAAGGACGAGGTCACCAGTTCAATCCTGGTCAACGGCTCCATTTTTAATCGCGCACAACGCCCGCCCGAGTGGCGGGCTGTGCGCTTGTTTGAACCGATCACAACGCCCGGACGGCGCGGTGCGCTGGTTCCGTTTTTGAAGGACTGATCCCCCATGGGTAAAGAAAAATTCGACCGCAGCAAGCCGCACGTCAACATCGGAACGATCGGGCATATCGATCACGGCAAGACGACCCTGACGGCGGCCATCACGAAGGTGCTGGCGAAGCACAATCCGAAGGTTGCCTTCCGTTCGTTCGATTCGATCGATAACGCGCCGGAAGAAAAGGCGCGCGGCATCACGATCGCGGCCGCTCACGTGGAATATGAGACGTCCAAGCGGCACTACGCTCACGTCGATTGCCCCGGTCACGCCGATTACATCAAGAACATGATCACCGGCGCAGCGCAGATGGATGGCGCGATCCTGGTCGTAGCCGCAACCGACGGCCCCATGCCGCAGACGCGCGAGCATATTCTGCTGGCCCGCCAGGTCGGTGTGCCGTACATCGTTGTTGCCATGAACAAGGTCGACATGGTGGACGATCCGGAACTGCTTGATCTCGTCGAGCTCGAAGTGCGTGAACTGCTCAGCAAGTATCAGTTCCCCGGCGATGATCTGCCGGTCATTCGTGTGTCGGCTCTTGGCGCGCTGAACGGCGAGGCTCAGTGGGAAAAGACGGTCGATGAGCTGATGGAAGCGGTCGACACCTACATTCCGGTGCCGACGCGCGTGGTCGACAAGCCGTTCCTGATGCCGATCGAAGACATCTTCTCGATTCAGGGCCGCGGCACGGTGGTCACGGGCCGCATCGAGCAGGGAATCTGCAAGGTCGGCGAGGAAATGGAGATCGTCGGTTTCAAAGATACCCGCAAGACGGTTGTCACGGGCGTCGAAATGTTCAAGAAGCTGCTCGACGAAGGCCGTGCGGGCGACAATGTCGGCCTGCTGCTCCGCGGTGTGGAAAAGACGGAAGTCGAACGCGGACAGGTCATCGCGAAGCCGGGTTCGATCAAACCGCACAAGAAGTTCCGCGGCGAAGTGTACGTGCTGTCGAAGGAAGAAGGCGGCCGTCATACGCCGTTCTTCAAGGGCTATCGGCCGCAGTTCTACTTCCGCACGACGGACGTGACGGGAGTTGCGGTGCTGCCGGAAGGAACGGAGATGGTGATGCCGGGAGACAACATCCAGCTCGATGTCGAGCTGCAGGTGCCGGTCGCCATGGACAAAGGCCTTCGTTTCGCAATTCGCGAAGGCGGCAGAACGGTCGGCGCGGGTACCGTGTCGGAGATCCTGGATTAGTTTAAGCGCTCGAAAGATCAGAGGTAAAACGAAATGCCGAGAGAAATCATCACATTCCAGTGTCAGGAATGCAAAAACCGGAACTATACGAGCACGAAGAACAAAAAGACGACAACTGAGCGTCTCGAAATGAAGAAGTTCTGCCCGTATTGCCGGAAGCACCATCCTCACCGGGAGACCAAATAAACCGCGGTCGCAGCGTTTGGAAACCGAGCTGCGAATTCCAATCCCGATTTACGGTACACTAATAGCGGATTCACCTGAAAAAGGGGCGTAGGCTCAACGGTAAACCGGCGGTCTCCAAAACCGTTTTTGGGGGTTCGAATCCCTCCGCCCCTGCCAGACTCCCCAGCAAAAGAGCCTGAACAGAGGCAGGTCCACTACAGAAGAAGAAGCAATCAATGGCTGGCGAACTGGATACGAAACAACAAAACTGGATCGAGAGTACTCGCGCATACCTCGGCGACATCCGCAGCGAAATGAAGCGAGTGACTTGGCCGAGCCGTGAGCGGGTTCAATCAACTACGGTTGTGGTGATCCTCAGCGTGTTCATCTTTGCCGCCTATTTCAAGCTCGTCGACACCATCCTCCAAAAGACCATTGTGGCGGCCGTAGCGAGTCTTTCGAAGTGAACCTGGCCAAGTAAGATGCCCGATTTAGATAACGCACCTGAAGACGTCGAGCGCCCCGATGCGCCCGAGACGCCTGCCTACGACGAGGAACTCTCCATGGAGGCATCACCCGCGGAGAAGCTTGTGGAAGAAACTGTTGGCGAGCTGGCGGATGACGCTGCCCCAGAGACTGTCGAAGAAGCTCCCGTCGAAGAAGTTCCCCTCGAAGAGACGAAACACTGGTACATCATTCACACTTATTCGGGTTTCGAGCGCAAGGTGGCGGAATCCCTCCGAACGCGCGCTGATGCATTCGGGTTTTCGGAGCAGATCGGTCAGATTCTGATTCCCGAAGAGGAGGTCGTCGAACTCCGCAACGGCAAGAAGGTGACCAGCAAGCGGCTGCTCTATCCGGGCTACGTTGTGGTTCAGATGGAAATGAATGACGAGTTGTGGCACCGCGTCAAAGATACTCCGCGCGTCACCGGCTTTGTGGGCGGCGGCCAGACTCCCGTGCCGCTGAGCGCCGATGAGATCAACAAGATGCTTTACCGCCAGACCACGGCTGCCGAGCGTCCGCGTCCGAAGATGACGTTCGAAAAGAACGAGATGGTGCGTATCATCGACGGGCCGTTCAACAACTTCCAGGGTAAGGTGGACGAGATCAATCCGGAGCGCAATACGCTGCGCGTGCTGGTGACGATCTTCGGCCGTGCCACGCCGGTGGAACTGGACTTCCTGCAGGTCGAGAAGACCGCGTAGTCCCTCACCGCACAAAAACATATAACGAAAGGTTTTGTAATGGCGAAGAAAGTAACTGGTTCGGTAAAACTGCAGATTCCGGCGGGGAAGGCGACCCCTGCGCCCCCGGTCGGCACTGCGCTCGGTCCGCAGGGCGTCAACATCATGGAATTCTGCAAGGCGTTCAACGCGAAGACGTCGGGCAAGGATCAGGAAGGCCTGATTATTCCGGTGGTCATCACCATCTTCTCGGACCGCTCATTCACGTTTATTACGAAGACGCCGCCCGTCCCCGTGCTGATCAAGCGCGCCGTCGCCATTGCGAAAGGCTCGCCCGAGCCGCATAAAAATAAAGTCGGCAAAATTACGGCCGCACAGGTGGAAGAGATCGCAAAAATCAAGATGCCGGATCTGAACTGCTTCGATGTCGAAGCCGCGATCCGCAGTGTCAAGGGAACTGCGCGCTCGATGGGCGTCGACGTCGTCTAGTCCACCCTGCCTGGTTCACCTGATTCCGGACAAACCCGACCGGTTCGCAATACGAATAAGAGAATTGCGCCATGAGGGTTCGCAACCTGCTTCTCTGGCTGTTATTCCCCGCGGCGATGCAATCGGCCGTAGTTCAATACCGGGTCAAACTGAACGTCGACCTTGCGAAACACGCATTGCATGGATGGGAATCAATTCGCTTCAGCCGGGACGCTGAAACGGCCTCCTGGGAAAAGCGGCCGGAAATCGCGATTCTCAGAAGCAAATCCTCAACCGGAAAAATTGCTTCGGCGGACGGCTTTCTTAACTACACAAGCTCTCGCGCGGGCGAGCAACAGGTCGAATTCGAATACTCGGTAAAGGACACGAGGGGGCTTCATTGGATAACAACGGAGCCCGGCGTATTCAGCACGTTTTACTGCAGTGCCTGGATGATCTGCTCGATGTCGCCGGGTCGACGCGCGACCTCGAGGGTGGAGATCGTAGTGAAGGACGGGAAGTATCGCGCAGCGGGTCCCGGCGTCGAACGCAAGCACTGGCGTGACGGTAATGGCGAACATTGGCTGTTCGAAACACCGGCTCCTGTGCAAACATACCTCCTTAGTTTCGCTGCGGCTCGATTGTTTGCCTCAAAGCACCAGGGATTCGAGGTGCTTGCGCCAGAACCAGATCGCAAGTCTGCGCTGGGACAAACCGAGGCGGCGGCAGCATTTTTAACCGGGAAAACGGGCATAAATCCGCTGATCGGCGGTTACCGCGAAATTTTTCTGCCCGAGAAGGGATTGTTCGGCCAGGAGGCGGCGCAGTTCGCCTTGATGACCCAACGCGCACTGAGCGATCTGGAAGACCAGGGGGACGTTGTGCTCATGGCGCATGAGCTCGCGCATCAGTGGTGGGGAGTGTCGATCGGGATCAGATCGTGGTCTGACTTCTGGCTGAACGAAGGTGTCGCCGAGTACGTATCGTTACTTTATCTTGAGCACGTGCGCGGCGAAGAGCCGTTTCTTGCTGAGATTGAGAAACTGAAGATACGTCTCAAACAGCTGACTGATTCTGCGCCAGACCGGCCTTTGCACTTCGAAAACTGGAAAGATGAGAAGGATGCGCTGGGGCAATTGCCCTACGTCAAAGGCGCCCTTTTCCTGCACGAAATCCGTTCTATGATCGGGGACAATACGTTTTGGCGAGCGATGGCGCGCTATTCCCAGGAGAACCAGGGCAAGCTTGTTGATTCCTCAGACCTGGAACGCGCTTTTGAAGAGACGAGTCTTATCGATTTACGGCCGTTGTTCCAAAGAGCCGTGTATGGATCGGGAAAGTAATTCGTGGCGCCATTTGGCAGGGATCAGCCGCGTTAAACTCGGTTCGATGCGCCTTCTCAGCTCAGTCGGTATCGGTCTCGCCGTCGCTTTGGCGATCGTCGCCCAACAGGCTCCGCCCGCTGAAGTACCCTCCGATCCCGGCCTTTATGCGGTTTTCGATACCTCGATGGGGCAGATCGTCGCGCGGCTCTACGAGGAGAAAGCGCCCGCGACAGTGAAGAACTTCGTCGCTTTGGCCCGCGGTACGAAAGAGACTCTCGATCGAAAGGGTGAAAAAGTTCAGCGGCCTTATTTCAACGGTCTCACCTTTCACCGGGTAATTAAAGGCTTCATGATTCAGGGCGGCGACGTCGCCGGTACCGGCAGCGGCAACTGCGGAGTTCCGCACCTGCGCGACGAGATCGATCCCGCTGTCGATTTCAAAGAGCCCGGCCGGCTCGCCATGGCGAACGCGGGCAAACCCAACACCGCCTCCTGCCAGTTCTTCATCACGGTCGGAAACGCCGATTATCTGAAGGGGATGTTTACGATCTTCGGCAAGGTGGTCGCGGGCCAGGAGGTTGCGAACAACATCTCCCGAGTGCCGACGGTTCGAAACGACAAGCCACTTGTACCGGTTGTCATCAAGAGCGTAACGATAGTACGCAAACCGTAGTCGCACGCCAGGGGATCGCGCGCCGCATTACACTCAACTCATGCGGGCTGTTTATCTTTTCTTCGCCGCCACATTCCTGACCGCCGCCGCTACCGACCCCGCTCTGGTGCGCCTCCAGCACCAGATCGAATTCGTCGCGCACACAACCGACGGCGTCGTCGGAGTAAATGCTGTCCACCTCGAAAGCGGGCGCTCCGTTTCGCTTCGCGGGTCCGAAGCATTCCCCATGGCGAGCGCATTCAAGCTTCCGGTCGCCGTGCAACTCATGTCGCTTGTCGACGAAGGCAAGCTCACGCTCGACCAGATGGTGTCGCTCGGGCCCACCGATCTCCACCCCGGAAGCGGCAAATTGACTGAGCTGTTTTTCCATCCCGGTGCATCGCTTTCGATCGCCAATCTGATGGAACTCATGCTCGTGATCAGTGATAATACCGCCGCGGATATCCTGCTGCGAGAAGCGGGCGGCCCGTCGGCGGTGACCGCGCGAATGCGCCAGCTTGGCGTGCCTGGAATTCGCGTTGATCGGTCCACCGCCCTGCTCATTTCCGACTGGCAGGGTGCGAAGAACCTGCCGCCCGAATCGCAGTGGAATCGCGAGCTCTGGGACAAGCTCTATGATGCCGTTCCTGAGCGCGAGCACATGCGCGCGCGCCGCGCCGAGATGGCTGACCCGCGCGATACCGCTACTCCGGACGACATGACGAAGCTGCTGCTCCGCGTCTGGAGGACTGAGATCCTTTCCCCGCGAAGCTCCCGCGTTCTGCTTGACGTGATGGATCGTTGCCAGACCGGAAAATCGCGTATTAAAGGCCTCCTGCCTCAGGGCACTGATGTCGCCCACAAGACCGGCTCGCTCGGCGGAGTTGCGAACGACATCGGAATCATCACACTGCCCGAAGGCGCGGGCCACGTAGCTCTTTCGGTCTTCACCAAGTCGTCCTACAAGCCGGAGGAGGCCTCGGAAAAAGCCATCGCCGAAATTTCCCGCACCATCTATGACTATTTCGTTCTGGTTCCCGGAAACGAGCCTTGATGGCCGACCGCTGGGACAGTTCTCTTTACGATGACCGGCATTCGTGGGTCTGGAAAAAAGTCGGAGACCTGATCGATTTGCTCGGCCCGCAACCGGGTGAGCGCATTCTGGACCTCGGTTGCGGCACAGGACATCTCACCGCGAAAATCGCCGAGCGCGGCGCCGAGGTGCTTGGCCTTGACGGATCGGCCTCAATGATCGCGCAGGCGCGGCAGAATTATCCGAAGCTTAAGTTCTCCCTCGCTGATGCCCGCGCATTCCAGTGCGACGAGCCGTTCGATGCCGTTTTCTCGAATGCCGCGCTGCACTGGATTCCCGAAGCGAGTTCAGTGATTGCCCGTGTGGCGACATGTTTGAAACCCCGCGGGCGTCTGATTCTGGAGATGGGCGGGAAGGGTAATATCGCGCGAATCGTAGCGGCATTGACCGCGGCAATCGAGGAAGCCGGCTACCCGGCGCGTAATCCCTGGTATTTTCCGAGCGCTGCGGAATACGCATCGCTGCTCGAAGAACGGAACTTCGAAATTGAGGCACTGTGGACCATCGAGCGATGGAACAAACTCGAACATCCCGAAAAAGGTCTGCGCGAATTACTGGAAATGTTTGCAGGACACTGGTTTGAAGTGGTGCCAGCGCATGAACGCGAGGGCATCGTTGGAGACATCGAGTCGCGGCTTCGCGCCGAACTTTGGCACGACGGCGCCTGGTGGGCCGACTACCGCCGCTTACGCATCGTCGCGCGGCTCGGTTTATGAGAGTTCAAGCTTTTTCGCCTGCGCTATCCTGAAAGTTAAGTATGAGAACCGCATCACTTTTCTGTTGCTCCGCCCTCGTCCTGGCTGGTACACTGGCCGCCCAGACACAACCTTCTGAAAAACGTGAACCGCAGGATCTGCAACTCAGCAAGAGCCGCGGCAACGCCGCTGCACCGAAGCAGGACCCGACCTGGCCCCCCAAGGGCCCCACGCCCCGTGCTGCCGATGGCCATCCGGATCTTACCGGGAACTGGCAGCCCAACGCGATCCGCGAGAACGTCGACCTGATCGGCTCGGGCGTCGATGTGCCCTTGCTGCCCGCCGCCAGGGCTGTATACGAAAAACACAAGGCTGGCCTGAGCAAAGACGATCCAGAGGCTCGTTGCCTCCCGCCCGGAGTTCCGCGCATGAGCACTACGCCGTATCCCTGGAGCTTCATTCAGACCAAGGATCTGCTGGTGATCGTCTATGAGGGCGGCGCGCATATCTGGCGCAAGGTCTTCCTGGACGGGCGTCCCCATAATCCGCAGGTATCCGACACATGGCTGGGCGACTCCATCGGACATTGGGATGGCGACACGCTGGTAATCGAAACGGTGGGACAGAACGATATCACCTGGCTGGACGAGTCCGGCATTCCGCATTCCACCGAAATGAAGGTGACGGAGCGGATCAGCCGTCCGGATCTGGGCCATTTGACAATAGAACACACCATTGACGATCCGAAGACATTCTCCAAACCGTGGAGCTTCACCACCCATCCGACTCTGCTCAAAGGCGAGCTGATCGAATACATTTGCCAGGAAAACAACCGGGACGTCAACCACCTGATAGGGAAATAAGTTGAGGGTCGGGGCTTCAGCAAAGCCGAAGCCCCTGACCAATTACTCAGTCCAGCCACTCTATTTCGCTGACACTAACTTGACGACGCCGTGAATCGCCTGCGTTCCGAAGTGCGTGGTCGCCGGCCCGGTGAACACCATCGTAAAGTTCGAATACTCGATCTCCGGGCCGCCGATGACGCAGATCTGCACCGTCGATGAACCCTTGGATTCAAATGGCGCAGGGGCGCCGTTCCCCGAAATGGTGACTGAGCCGGTAACTACGACGCCGGCGCCGGTGGTCACGGGATTGTTGGCCGGACAGACACTCGTGTCGTAGCTGACGGCGGCGTTTGTAACGTTTATGTGGTGAGTGTGTGGGCTCCGGGTCGCGGGGTTTGCGGGGTCCACCTGCGTGGCGCCTGTAATCCCGTAATCGGATGTCTCCATCGCCATGGCCGCCGAAAAGTTCGCGGTGCCGGTTCTCTCCACATCGAGAGTCCAGTCACCGTGCATTTCGTAAGGACCGCCCGAAACCGTCGAGGGTGAATAATCGCTGATCGTGCCGGCAAACTGCACGCGTCTCATATCCTGAGCCGAGACCAGCCCCACCGCGAGGGTGAAAGCAATGCCGGCGGCTTGCCCGTAACGAATTCTCATTTTGCTCCTCATTCCAGATCGCTTTGCGACCCGACTCCACGATGCGGCGGGCGGCGAAAAAGAACAAGTCCAGGCAGGTTGGAAGTATGTTTTAAACACCCGCACGTCGTTGAAACAATTTGCACTTGATGTAAACAAGATGTAAGGTCGGAAAATGCCCACCACGGACACGGATCTCGACGCCGCGCGCTGGCAGCTGGAACGGGTTCTGGCGAGTCCCCGGTTTTCCCGGAATGAACGGATGAGCCGGTTCCTGCGGTTCGTCGCGGACCGGCATCTGGAAGGGGCAGACAGTCACCTCAAGGAATCCGTGATCGCGGTGGACGTGTTCGGACGCAGGCCCGACCACGATCCTTCTCAGGACTCGATTGTACGAACGGAAGCCGGGCGGTTGCGCGCCCGGCTGGCGGAATACTATCTCGGTGAGGGGAAGGACGACGAAATCGTCATCGAGTTGCCGAAGGGCGGGTACACCCCGGTGTTTCGCCGGTGGGAAAGGAAGCCTGAAAGCCCTGTGCTGGAAAGCACGGCGCCTACGGGGAAATCGAGCCGCCGGATCTGGCTTATTGCTCTTGCGGCCAGTCTGCTCGTCGCCGTCGGAGTCCTCATCTGGTGGCGGATTCAGTACCGGAGCGCGCCAATCGCCATCGCCGTTCTGCCGCTGGAAAACTTGAGTCACGATCCGGGCAGCGATTATTTCGCCGATGGACTTACCGATGAGCTGATCCGCAATTTGTCGCTGATCGAAGGGCTTTCTCCCCGATCCCAGACTTCTTCATTCGCATTCAAGGGCAAACCGCGGAACCTGCGGGAGATGGGAAGAGAGCTGGATACGGACTATATCGTCGAGGGTTCGGTCCTGCGGATTGGCAACCGGCTGCGCGTCGACGCCCAGCTCGTTCGCGTTCGCGATGATTTCCCTCTGTGGTCAGGACGGTACGACCGCACGCTGACTGATGTCTTCGCCATTCAGGACGAGATCTCCCGAGGCATCGTGAACAGCTTACGCCTCAAGCTCGGCCGCGGAAGACGACGGTATGAGACGAGTACCGAAGCCTACGATCTGTATCTTCAGGCGAGGACGCTCGGAGTTCAGAACGGATTGGCCGGCGACCTGGAGAGCGTCCCCCGGTTCGAACAAGTAATCGCGAAAGATCCGTCTTTCGCGCCCGCCTATGCCGGGCTTGCTGCGGCGATGGCAGCCCGTTCCGGAACGGGGCAAGGCGCTTCGCAGGATGAACTCGCCAGGATGCGAGCGGCGGGAGAAAAGGCGCTGGAACTGGATCCCCTGCTGGCTGAGGCGTACGGTGCGCTGGGAATGATCTATGCACGTCAGGCGCAGTGGGAGCGTTCGGAGAAGAGTTTTCGGCGTGCACTGGCACTGGATCCCAACGATTCGGTAATTTACGGAAATTTCGCGCTCAACCTGCTTTTCCCTCTCGGACGGATCGGAGAAGCTGTCCGCGAGCTGCAGACCGGCGTGCTGCATGACCCGCTCGCGCCCCGGCTTCGCTTTATCCTTGCGAACGCGCTGATCGCTGCCGGCCGGTTCGATGAAGCGGCGGGATATTGCGAACACCTGCCCGAGGGCTTTCCGGGCAGGATCGAGTGGCTGGCACGAGCCCTCGTGGGCGAAGGGCGAGTTTCGAAAGCCATTCAGATACTTGAAGACAGGGTCAGGCACGATGCCGGTATGGAGGACTCGGCCATGGCCGCACTCGGGTATGCGTATGGTCGCGCTGGCCGGAGGGCGGAGGCCGAGAAGCTCGCAGCCGCAACGCCGGCACCCTACAATCAGGCCATGACCTTTGCCGGCATGGGCGACAGAGAGCGCACGATCGGGGCCTTGGAGCGGATGGCTTCGCTTGGTCCGGTGCGGCTGGGGCGGAATCTTAACTATCCGGAATTCGCTTTTGTTCGCGCCGATTCACGGCTGAAGACGCTGCGGAAAAGGGTTGGGTTGCCGGAGTAACCCACGCTACTTTGCGGGCGGCGTGCTCATTAGTTCCAGAAACAGATTGTTGGGGTCGCGGACTATGGCGATCCTCAGATTGCCGATGGCCACCGGTTCGCCTCCCGTTGAGACTACTGTTCCGCCGCCTTGTTTGAGGGTCTTCAGAAGAGAATCCATATCGGCCACCCGGAGTTGAATTAGTGCGGTTCCGGGATCCTGCACTCTTGTGTGCAACGGTTTGCGATCGATGTCTTTGAATTCGATGAAGGTCATCCGGACGGAACTCCCGGGGATCTGCCCGGAACTTTGACGGAACTGCGCTCCGGGCGTGCCTGCCGTTGCGGCCATCAACTGATTCCCATTGAATGATGCGCCGACGTTAAGCGTGAAGCCCAGCAGGTCGCGATAGAACTTAACTGTCTCGTCGGTGTCCGCTATAGTGATTTCGACGCTGGCCCCAAACAGATTTCCCTGGGTCACGGCGGCTGTCGGAGGCAGCGGCGTGAGCTGGGTAAGCTCTACAATGAAGCCGTCCGGGTCCTGCACGAAGAAACCTTTCTCGCGTCCCAGGACGTCGACGGCCTGGCCCGCCGCGGTCAGGACGTGCGCGCCGGAGGCTTTGACCCGGGCTACAACCGGGTCGATTTCCTTTACCAGGATCGCGAGATTGCCCGCTCCCGGATCCTGAAAACGGGGATTGGCGGGCTTGCGGTCGATGTCTTTGTACTCGATCAGTTCCAGGCCGATCCCGGCGCCGGGAATCTTCAGCACGGCGATGCGGGATTGGGCGCCGATCGTGTTACCCAGTTTCATGATCGCGGGGTTGGGCGAGAATGCGGCCGGCGGCGTGGCTATGTCGAGGCCCAGCACGTTGTGATAGAAATCGACCGAGCGTTCGAGATTCGCCACGATGTGGCTGAAGTTTCCCACGCCGGTAATTGCTCCGGCTGGAGCAGGCTGCTGGGCATGGAGAACGGTTACCGAGGTCAGCGCGACGATCAGTGCACATCGGTGGGACAGGTTGAACATGGTGAGCCTGCCACTATATCCAAACTACTGACCCGCCGCCATGGCCTCGGCTGCGCGGCAGGCGCGCACCGTTAACGCCCAACCTCCGTACCAGTCCCGTTCCACTTCGAATGCGATGTCGACCCGCTTCACGTCGCGCAGTTCGGTGGCGAGATCACTGAGATTCCAGCCGCGCATCATTACAGTTTTGCCGCCTTGCCGGGCCGCGATCCTGATGTGTTTCTCTTTCCAGACTTGAGGAGGTCCGGCAAGATCAACGCCGCATACGGCAAACAGCGGGCGCCGATTTCCCATCCCGAACGGCTCGATCCGCTCGAGGGCGCACCAGAGGGTGTCGTCGATTTCTTTCAATTCGACCATTGCGTCGACGGCAACCGTCGGCCGCATGTCCTCCGTGGTCAGGCGGGCCGCGGCCCATTCTTTCATGCGTCCGCGGAACGCATCGAGCGACGACTCGGGCAGAGTGACGCCTGCCGCGTGTGAATGACCGCCGAACTTCGTGAACAGCTCGCGCATGCTTTCGAGAGCGTCCAGGAGATGGAATGCTTCGATGCTTCTTCCCGAGCCTTGCGCCACGCCGTTCTCGACGCCGAGGATAATTGCGGGGCGGTGAAAGCGCTCAACGACGCGACTGGCGACGATGCCGACAACACCGCGATGCCAGCCGCTGCCCCAGAGCACCAGCGCGGCATCGCCGTCCGTTACTGGAGTTTCGAGGCACCGATCGAGGATCTCTTTCACGATCTCGCGTTCCGCGGCCTGGCGGTCCTGATTGAGAGCGAAGAGCTCGCGCGCGATTTCCGTTGCCTCTTCGGGATCCGCGGTGAGGAACATGCGAACGGCCTGACCAGCGCTGTCCATACGGCCGGAGGCGTTGATTGCGGGTGCGATGCGGAAGCCCACTTCGCCTGCGTCGGGAGTGCGGTCGGCAAATCCGGCGGCTTTGAGTAGAGCGCGCAGGCCGGGATTGCGCGGGTCGCGAAGGCCGCTCAGGCCATGCTTTACGATTACCCGGTTTTCGCCCGTGAGGGGAACGATATCGGCTACTGTGGCGATCGCCACAAGCTTGAGGAAAGACTCCAGGATGCGGTTGAGTTTTGCCTCCGCCCACCCCAGGCCGGTCAGGATTGCGTGAGCCAGTTTAAAGGCAACGCCCGCACCGCAGAGGTTCGGGTTCGGATAATAGCAATCTTCGCGGTTAGGATTGATGACGGCGAGCGCAGGCGGGAGCGCGGATTCAGGGAGATGATGGTCGGTCACGATGACGTCGACGCCGAGTTCATTGGCTCGCGTGATCGCCGCGGCCGCGCGAATGCCGTTGTCGACGCTGATGATCAACCGGACTCCGCGCGCCGCGGCGGCTTCTACTGCGGCGGGCTGCATTCCGTAGCCGTCGTGGAGGCGATGGGGAATATGCCAGCCAGATTGAACGCCGGCCAGTTCGAGAGCCTTTTTGAGTACAACTGTGGAGGTTACTCCGTCGACGTCGTAGTCGCCGTGGATCTCGATCTGATGGCGATGCGCGACTGCCAGACGAATGCGTTCGACTGCGCGATGCATGTCGCGCAGGAGAAAGGGGTCGTGGAGATCGGCGATGCTTGGGTTGAGAAAGCGGTCAGCGGTTACGCTATCGCGGAACCCTCTTCGGCAGAGTATGCGGGCGGCCGCGGCCGGAAAGTTCAATTCCTGTGCGAGCTTTGCGCTTTCGCCGTCTTCCCCGGGGAACAGCCAGCGGCTCGGTTTCGTCACGAGAGAACCTTCGCGTTCGCCGGGGTGCGAAGATCACCGGCGACCAGATCGCCGGCACCACCTTTAATTGTTGGAATAGTAGCCGCCGATGCCGTCTGTTCCGGGGTCTTCGCCGGTATCCACGGAGACGACCGAGGTGATCTCCTCGCACGCGTCGAGGAAATCGTCGTACCAATCGGGACGGGCTTCGTAGACGTAGAGGTGTGAGTTGTGATCGAATGCCAGCTCCAGGCTGCAGGTCGCACCAATATGCCTTTGCGCCGTGCCCAGGCGGCCTTCGAGCTCGCGCCGTTCGTCGCGAGTGAACTCGCTGTCGGCCAGTTCTTCAAGCGCCTCATCAACCTCTTCTTCGGCCAGTTCCCGCGAGGCGAACAGGATCAACTTCTCGCCCACTTTTCGCGCAGTGTCGAGAAAGATGCGGTAGTCGGGATAACGCTCCGTGTCCCAGGTAATCATCGGGAGACCCTCAAGAGCCCCCGCGTGGCTCCGGAAGATCGCGAATTCGGAGCTTTCGAGATGGTCGAGGATTTCGCCTTTTAGTGTTTCGAGATTCAGGTCCACAATGGCCTCATTTTGCAGAACCAGAATAGCAGGGATCGGAAAAGCTCCGAATACCGCGGAGAGCGCCACGGTATCATAAATAAAGCTCACCCGAAAGAAAAAAAAGCTCCCCTTGAAAGTCGGTTTCGTCAGCCTCGGTTGCCCCAAGAATCTCGTCGACAGTGAAGTCATGATGGGCGAACTCGCCGCCCATGGCCATGAACTGACGACTCGTCCCGATCAGGCGGAGGTCCTGGTCGTCAATACCTGCAGTTTTATCGACCCAGCCAAAAAGGAATCGATTGACACGATTCTGGAGATGGCGGAGTACAAGAAGATCGGCAACGCGAAGCGTCTCGTTGTGGCGGGCTGTCTCGTCGAGCGCTATCGAGGCGATATCCGGAAGGATATGCCCGAGGTCGACGCCGTCATCGGGACAAACGAGATCGAGCGGATTGTGGCGGTGTGCGAAGGCGTCGCTGAAGAGAGAAAAGACGAGTCGGCGCCGGCTCCCGCGCCTTATCTTTATCACGATCTGACGCCTCGAATTCTCTCGACGCCGCGGCACTTCGCCTATATGAAGATCGCGGAAGGGTGCGATCATCCCTGCAGCTTTTGCGTGATTCCCCAGTATCGGGGTAAGTTCCGGAGCCGGCGGTTTGAATCGGTGATTTCGGAGGCAACGCGCCTCTTTGGTCAGGGCGTGCGCGAGATCAACCTGATCGGCCAGGATACGACGTGCTATGGGGAGGATCTGGGGCTGAAGGATGGCCTGGCCCAGCTTCTGGCGCGCCTGGCGCAGATCGAAACGCCGCAGCAGAAATGGGTCCGGTTTCTCTACGCGTATCCGAATAAAGTTACACAGAAGCTGCTCGACACCATAGCGGAGCACGCGGACCTCGTGAAGTACATCGACATGCCCTTGCAGCATGCGAGCGCGCCGGTGTTGAAGCGGATGAAGCGCGGCGCTTCCGGCGATATTTTCCTGAAGTTGATCGAGCGGATCCGACGGACGATTCCCGGCGTGGCAATTCGCACCAGCTTCATCGCGGGATTTCCGGGCGAGACCGACGCGGACTTTGAAACGCTGTGCCAGTTCGTCGAAGCCGCGCAGCTCGACCGGTTGGGTGTTTTTTCTTATTCCGACGAAGACACGAGCGGGAGCTATGCGCTTGACGGCAAGGTCGACGGGCGCACGATTTCGAATCGCAAGCGCCGCCTGATGGCAATTCAGCGGAAGATTTCACGGGTTAAGAACCGCGGCATGATCGGGCGCGAGGTTCCGGTTCTGGTGGAAGGGCCTTCGCCGGAGACGGATTTGCTCTGGCAAGCGCGCATGTCGACGCAGGCGCCGGAGATCGATGGCGTCGTGCTGATCAACGATTTCGAAGGCGCGGAGCCGGCGGCGGGTCAGATGCGCCTCTTGCGAATTACGGAAACGCATGATTACGATTTGATCGGTACGTTGTTGCCGTTGTCGCTTGCTGACGCGAGCGGCTCGGTAACTCAGCCGCCGAATCTGATCCAGATCGCTCCGAACTTTGTGATTCCGAACCAGATTCCTGCGCGATGAAGTGCCCGATCTGTAAAAAGCCGGTCGACCTCAAGGATCCCGAGGCGCCATTCTGCTGCGAGAGGTGCCGGGAGATCGATCTGGGCAACTGGGCGACGGAAAAATATGTGATTTCTACGCCTGCGCATCCTTCTCTTGATCGCCCCGCGGACAGGCAGCCGGACCCCGAATCTGATGAAGACTGACATCCGACAGGGCCGGGCTCCTCGATCGAATGGAGCGTGGCTGTTCGCCACCTGGTTCGGCTCCGGCTACGCGCCGCGGGCTCCGGGTACGATCGGGTCGCTGGCGGCGATTGTGATCGCATGGCCGCTATCGCGCCTTGGATTCGGCAGACTCCACTTTTTGATTCTGTCGTTTGCGCTTCTCTACCCGGCAGTCCGCGCCTCCAGCATCGTTGCGGCGGAATCGGGGCGAAAAGACCCGCAGATCGTGGTCGTGGATGAGGTCCTCGGACAGTGGCTGACGCTCGCGGGCGCGGTGCGGTTCGATTTGTTGACTTTTGCCCTCGCTTTCGGGCTCTTTCGATTGTTTGATATCTGGAAGCCGCCGCCCGTACGTCTCATAGAACAGGTGCCCGGCGGGGCCGGTATAGTACTCGACGACATGATGGCCGGAGCCTACGGCGCACTTGTCTTATTTCTGGTGGGATGGTTCAATCATCATTAAAGATGGCAACCCGTAAAGATTCCAATGGCAGGCCGCAGATTTCCCAGGTCCAACCCGAAGCGGCGATTACAGGCGGGGAACTGTATATCAGAGGTAAAAGCCTCACGGCTGTCGACCGGCCGCGGGTGACGATCGGGGACGTTGCAGCACCGATCGTGATCGGGTCGAACTCTCTGGTGATTGTCAAGGTGCCGGAGGGTGCTTCGGCCGGCGAACTGGTGGTTGGCAACGGAAACCACCTCAGCGATTCGTGGAGTTGCGATATCGGCGTTCAGATTGCCGAAAATCTGCACCCGGTGACGAGCCCCGCAGTCGATTCGATCGGCAATATTTATACGACTTTCAGCGGCTCGCGAGGGCAAAAAGTGCCGGTGGCCGTTTACCGCATCGACCTGAATTTCAACCTGACGCCGTTCATCAACGACATGATGAACGCCACGGCGATCGCGATCGGACGCGACGGTTACATCTATATTTCCAGCCGATTTGACGGCATGGTTTATCAGATCAGCCCGAACGGGAACATGTCGGTGTTTGTGGAAGGTATGGGCGTCGCCACGGGCCTCGCATTCGACGACGACGACAATCTGTACGTGGGCGACCGCAGCGGCACGATTTTTAAGATCAGCCCCAACCGGCAGATCTTCGTATTTGCGACCATCGAGCCTTCAATATCCGCGTACCATCTGGCGTGGGGTCCGGACCAGCACCTTTACGTGAGCGGCCCCACGACTTCGAGCTTCGACAGCATCTACCGGGTGAAGGATAACGGCGATGTGGAAACCTTTTACCGCGGGCTGGGGCGCCCGCAGGGGATGGCCTTCGACGCGGACGGAAACCTGTATTCGGCGGCCTCTCATGCCGGACGCAAGGGCGTGGTGAGGATTACGCCGGATCGCGAAGTGGATTTGTACGTCTCAGGACCAGGGATTGTAGGGCTGGCCTTCTCACCTTCGCGCGCGATGATTATTTCGACGACGAATGCGATCTTTCGCGTCGATGTGGGACTTCGCGGATCGCGGATTCCTTAGCAGCCGGCGCCCGGGATGAACGCTGAGATTATAGCTGTCGGCTCGGAGATGCTGACGCATAAACGGGTCGACACCAATTCTCTATTCCTTACTGAACAGTTGAACAACCTGGGTGTCGAGGTCACGGCGAAGCACGTGATCGGCGATGACCTGGAGCGGCTGGCGGGGACGATCCGGCGTTCGATGGGCGCGGCCGAGGTGGTGCTCCTGTCGGGTGGGCTGGGGCCAACTGAGGACGATCTCACGCGCGACGCTCTGGCGATGGCTCTCGACCGCCGCCAGGTGTTAAATGAGGCAGTGAATGAGGGGATCGAACAGCGCTTCCGGCAGATGAATCGGGCCATGCCTGAGATCAACCGCAGGCAGGCCATGGTGATTGATGGCGCGCATGTGCTCACGAATGATCGCGGCACGGCGCCGGGACAGTGGATCGAAGATTCGGGGCGTATTGTTATCAGCCTGCCCGGGCCGCCGCATGAATTGCAATCGATGTTCACGCGCCAGTGCCTGCCTCGGCTGGTGCGCGTCGCGCCGCCGCTTGTAATCCGCACACTGGAACTGCGCATTTCGGGAATGTCGGAATCGGAGCTGGATCAGGCCATCGCACCGATCTACAAGAGGTACGATAACCCGGTTACCACGATCCTCGCGCATAACGGGGACATGCAGGTGCACCTGCGGGCGCGATCCGCGACGGAAGGCGAAGCGATGGCTTTGCTGGCGGAGGTGGGCGGAAAGATCGATGTGGCGCTCGGCTCGCGGATCTACTCGCACAATGGGGATCCGCTTGAGGCTGTTGTTGGCAAACAGCTGGCGGGGCTTCACGCCACACTCGCGGTGGCTGAGAGCGCGACGGGGGGTGGCCTCGCGGAACGGATCACAAGCGTTCCGGGCAGTTCGGGCTGGTTTCTCGGCGGGTTCGTGACGTATACGCGCCGTCTTAAGACGGAGTTACTGGGCGTTCCGGCAGAGGTGATTGATCGTTTCGGTCCAGTCAGCGCGGAAACGGCGGAGGCTATGGCAGTGGGCGCGCGACGGCGGACGGGTGCTACGTGGGCGCTTTCGATCACAGGTAACGCGGGGCCGACGACGGACGGCGAGCAGGCTCCGGTCGGAATGATTCACGTGGGATTGAGCGGACCGGCGGAAACGACTTCGTTTCACCGCGTCTGGCCCACCAGCGATCGGGCGCGCGTGCGGGCGTTCGCGGCGCAGATGGCTCTCGATTTTCTACACCGGAAACTTGGTCAGTAGGGCGCGAACGGCGTCGATACACAGGACTGCGGCGTGTTTCGACTCATTTGAGAGGCCGCCGACTGCTTGTTCTACGTCGGATGCGGCGAGTTTCGTGAGCGCGGGTTTATCGCGCCCGGCGATGACTTCCGTGAGGGCAGAGCCCGCAGCGATGGAGGCGGTGCAGCCCCGGACCTTGAAGCGGGATTGGGCGATGCGGCCGCTTTCGATGACGGCCGAAAGGCGCAAGATGTCCCCACAGATCGGGTTTGAAACTTCGACGGTCAGGGCGGGCGGGGGCAACTCGCCGACGTTCCGTGGGTTGGTGAAATGCTCGATCAGTTGCGGCGACATCGGTGAGTGCTCCAATTGTAGCCATATGAAACGAAACTCCGCGCCGGGCGGTGCCCCACAAGCCGATGACTGAAGTGGTGGCGGGGGTGCTTGAAGACAGGGGGAAAATTCTCATTTGCCGCCGAAGGGGTGACCAGGCGCATCCGCTGAAATGGGAGTTTCCCGGTGGCAAACTGGAGCCGGGAGAATCGCCGGGAGCGGCGCTCGTTCGGGAACTGAGCGAGGAACTCGGCATCGACGGGAGCGCCGGGCCGGAACTGATGCGGTACGAATTCAGTTATGCCGGAAAAAAACCGATCCTGCTGATTTTTCGGCGGGTGGCTGGGTGGCGCGGCCAGGTTGAGAATCGAATATTCGAAGAAATTCTATGGGTGCGGCGCGAGGAACTGGCGAAATACGATTTCCTCGAAGGGGATACCCGATTTCTGGAATTTCTTATTGGCCCGGAAGGGTAAACGGAACTTCCCGCGATTGGTTCAACGACTTCGTAAGCGTTACATCGATCAGATCGAGCGATGCCTGATTGTGCGTATTCTGAGTCGTGACATAGTGCAGCGTCTTGTCTTCGACCCAGTACGCCAGTGCCGCATACACGGCGTGGTTTTTGTAGGCGATCAGATAATAATTCTGAGGCGTCCCGATTACTTCACCCTGGGCCGACTGAGCGTCAACGATCTGCTGGGGTTCATTGCCCTGCGGCGGTGGCAGAGGCTGAGCTCCGAAATACTGATTGATAACAACCGGTTGCTGAGAGACCGGCGGCGCCAGGGATTCCTGCGGAGGGAGAGGGGCTGCTCCATAAGACGGAGCATATGCCCCGCCGTCATCGAATCCGTCGTAGTAATTCGGAACGTAGAAAGAATATCCGTAGGCGTAACCGGGTCCGCTGCGACCCGATTTGCCATACCGGCCCGCGTAACCCAAACCGGGATGGCGAGGAAGGCCGTAATTGGGAATGCCGGGATAACTGGGTGGCGGCAAACCACCAAGCGGACGGATCGACGCCCCACGTGAAGCGGGATTTCCCCCGAGGGCGTTTGCGCGGCCTCCAAATCCAGCGCCGCTCGCAGCCGCAAAACCACCCGCGGCGGCAGGCATCGCAAAAACAACCGCGCCCACAACAGGTAACCAGAAAGCTGAGAGAGCTCTCATCGCGCTACCTCCCTCGGTTTCAGAGTAACACCGAAATTATTTCGGTGCGGGAGGCCTGGCGGCGGTGCCGGCGGCTGCAGGAGGCCTGGGCGCGGCGGCTGGAGCTTTCGGCGGCGCCGAAGATGACGAGGTGGTCGGGGTCGGCTGAGGGCTCGCGTCGTAAAGCGAGATGATGTCACGCGTGATGTCGATACTATTCGTCGCGAACATCACGTTGTTTGGCTGCCCGCTGATATCGAACACCATGGTGTACTGCTTGTCGACGGCATACTTGTTCAGGACCGCCATCACCTTTGCACCGAGATCGTTCAGAATCTTTTGCTGTTCCTGATTCACGTCCTCGCGGGCATCGTCGGTATCCCGCTGCAGGGTTTTGGTCATCGAGTCGATGTCGCGGGCCAGAGCGGCCTTCTTGTCTTCGCTGATGGTGTTTTCGGTTCGCCGAAGCTCATCCTGCTTCGCCTGCAAGTCCGCCTGGCGCTTCTGAAACTCCTGTTCTTTGGGAGCGAATTTGGTTTTCAGGGCGGCGACGGCCTTCTGGCCGTCTTTCGTCGAGATGAGGGCCTCCTGCATGTTGATAATCGCGAACTTCTGGGGCGCTTGTGCCCAGGCGCTCAGGCCGCCCAGAAGGGCAAGCACCGGCACAATTGTTAATCTACTTCTCACGTTTAAACTCCTTTACTGCAAAACTCAATTTTAGTAAATCGCCACGGCACAAAGTCCGGGCGGCGAGGCCGATCGTCAAAAGGTCCTGCCGATGGTAAACCGGAACACGCTGTGTTTCTCGAAATAGGGAAAGGGCGTTCCGTAAGACGCGATCGCATTCGTGAAAGTCGCGGCGTTCGGGAACGTGGACCGGTCTACCACGATCGGAGGTTGCAGGTACTCCTGGACGATTGTCGGATTATATGCCCAATAGACCCGGAAAGGGGCCTGCACGATGGGCAGAACAACGTCGACTTCGATCACCCGTGGACGTACGGATCGCTTCCGTTCCTGGGGCAATTTTGACCTTGTTCTGAAATGCCGCCTGGGGGAACTGGTTGTCGAGGTTCGCAATCTGCCCTGGATTTACGGTGAGCTGGTCGGTGTATAGAATCCGGTTCACGCCCGCGTCAAAAAACGGTACCAGGGTGATGGGTCCGACGATCGGAATCCGGTACTCGAAATTGAATACCGCGTGAGTATCGCCGCCGGGCGTGATGATCTGGTACGTGGGGATGGGCAGCGTAACGTTTACCGGAGTCTTGATGCCGGCTACGATTTCGTTCTGGACCCGCTGGGTGCCGTCGGGATTCAGCTGGTTGATAGTCGCGCTGCTGGGTATGAACGCGATCGGAGTGATGCTGAAGAAATCGAAACCGCGCACGTCCTGTTCGCCGCCGATGTATCCGCGCATGAATGGAGGAGCGACCTTCCCGCCGTATCCCGTGACAGTGGTAGCGAGCAGATGGAAGGCCAGTACGTTTTTGTGCCAGCGCGGGCTCGCGTGATAGTACTGCCCGTCGAAGGTCGGCTGAATAATATTGACATTCGCGCCGAGTACACTGGCGCTGGCTTTGATCGAGAAGAAGATGCTCTTGCCGGCGGTCGGGTTCGTAAAGCTGTTCTTGGAGTTGTAGCTGTAAGACGGCGTGATGCTGAATGTCTTGATACCGTCCAGCGCGTTGGGCCCGTTCACGCCAAGGAAGTTGAGGTACGTAAAGTACGCCAGAGCTCCGGTGGATTCCGTTTGAATGCTGGAAATATCGTAGCCCAGGGTGACACCGAGGCGCGCGAAGCTTCGCTTGATCGGGTAACTCGCCGAGAGCGTGACGCCCTTCGAATTCTGCACGTAGTTCAGAACATTGGCGCTGCCCAGTGAATTGTAGAAAGCCTGCAGGTCAACTCCGGTAAGCAGAGACTCCTGCCGCGCCTGATCGTAGTTATACCGGCTGAGATAAAACGTTATGCCGGCCTGCAACGGGCGATCGAAGAGATAGGGCTGCGTGAAGCCGAGTGTGATGCGATCCTGGAGAGTTCCGACCTGCGATTGCATCGTCAGCGTATCGCCCAGACCGAGGAAGTTGTTCGTGGAGTAATTGAGGCCGATGAACGTCCCAGAGATGCCGGAAACGCCGCCATTCAGGCTGATGGTATTCTTGCCGCGTTCCTTCACCTTCAGATTGATATCAACGGTGTTGGTTCCCGCGTTCCGCTTCAATTCGTACGACTCGTTCTCCTTGAGGACCTCGAAATATCCGAGCTGATTGAGTCTCAGGATGCTGGCGTCCCAGAGCGTCGAATTGTAGACGTCGCCTTCATCGATCAGAATCTCACGGCGAATGACTTTGTCGCGCGTGGTCGTGTTGCCCGTAAAGTCGATGCGGCGCACGAAGAACTGCTTGCCTTCGTCGGCGTTCAGGGTGAGATCGATCTTGTTGGTGTTCGGCTCGATGTCGATCTGGGGCTCCGCTACGTAATCGATGTAGCCGAACTGGCTGTACACTTTCGTAAGGTTCTTCAAACCATTTCGCAGTTTTTCGGTCGAGAAAACATCGCCCGGCTGCATCTGGAATAGACGTCCGAGGAACTCGGTCGAGCGGAACAGTTTGACGCCCTGAAAATCGATCTTCGCCAGGTAAAAGCGCTGGCCCTCCTCCACTGGAAGCGTGATGTCTTCTACAACGCCTGGCCTGTTCTCTTTGAAGAGAGGGATGTGCCATCCACCGTTCGCTCCACCGACATTCCGCAGCTTCAGGGTTTGATCCAGGGCTTTGGCGGTGAAGTAGCCTTCTTTCTGGTAGGCATCTCGAATACGCTCTTTGTCTTCCTCGAGCTTTGCGGCGTCGAAAGTGACGGGAAACAGAAATTCGAGGAAGAGTCCATGCGGAATGCCGATCGGCCGCGTATTCTTCATCGCGCGTATCACCTCGCGCTGGGTGAAAGCCTTGTTGCCCAGAATCGTGATTTCTCCGACCTTGATTTTGGGTCCTTCGACAACGTTGAAGACGACCTCGAGCGACGACGGAGGAATGCGCCGAAGCTGGGGAGTGACCATGGCGAATTGACGGCCATGCTCCGCCAGCAGGTCCTTCAGCACAACGGCGGCATGATTCACGACGTTGGGGTCGTACATCGACTCAACGGTCAGACCGACCTTGCGTTCCTTGAACCGGTCGAGGATGTCCGAGACTGAAACCGACTTCGCTCCCTCGTACTTGATGTCGCGGATGACGGGACGCTCGGTAACGATGAAGACCACCACGGCGCCGCCGCGGTCGCCCCGTTCGCTCTGCAGCCGGATGTCGTCGAAACGGTTGGTATTCCACAGCGCCATGAAATCGCGGCGCAGCGTGTCCTCGTTGTAAACGTCGCCCACTTTGCTGAAAATCAGCGCGCGAAGCGTATCCTGGGGCACGCGCCGCGCACCGCGAAACTCAATTCCCTCTATCACATTTGAAGGAACAGGCGGTTGGGTATTCGGTTGGGGAGTTTTGGGCGCTTCGAACTGAGGCTGCGCCGGGGGTTGCTGAGGAGCGGCGGCGGGAGCCTGGGGCACATTTTCGAAAGGATTGTTGCCGTTTGCCGGCGGGGGAGTCTGCGGTTGTTGCTGACCGGCAGGGGGCGCCGGCGTCTTCGGTTGTTGCTGGGTCTGTTGCCCACCGGCGGGCGGCTGCGCGGGAGAATTCTGGGATAGTGCGGGTACTACGGCGATCAGGCCGGAAAGACAAACGAACGCACTGGTCAGGCGCATCGGCCTGAGTAAAGTCATGAAAACCTGTTTCCTTTCCACCTGGCGCAAGGGATCACGTTTTTAAACAATCACGATGGACGCGGTCATTCCCGGCACCGTTTCCTCGCATCGCGTTTCCGTTTGCACGCTTGCGCGCTATGGGATGAATCCTTCATTCTAGCGGACTTGATCGCGCTGCTCAATGTGACTGGTGGGCACAGGTGGGCAGCGGCGGCAACGATGGTGCCCGCGGGATTCACGGAAACGGCGCAGACGCGGCGCCGAGCGGGAGCCAACCGCTCTCTCAATCAGCGTCGTGGAACCGCCTGAATCGAGTGCCGTAGCCATTTTAATCGAAGCCGGACAGCCGGGCTCTCGATCTTCTGCCGTCGGGGGGCCTGTTTGAGCGAGTGTCGGCGCCGTCTCTTTCGGGTCGGCGGCTCAAAGTGAGGCTGAAAGATGCCGGCGACATCCTCTGAAGGGACACATCTCCGCTACCAGAGCCCGAGGGCATGAGATCGCCGGCGTCATCGGCGGGTTGGATCAGGACAGAATCGGCCGCTTCACTCTTTCGGCGCTTTGTATGTTCCGTTTTTCTTCGCGGCTTCAATCAAGGTCGGATAGTACTGGACGAACGTCGTGTCGGAGGCGGCATGATTCTGATGGCAAGTGAAGCAACTCGCAGTCGCCGGGAATGCCTTCCCGCTTTGCTTGCCCTTCGCGATGGAATAAAATTGCCATCCCCCGCGGGATGCGTCCTTCACATGAAATACGAAACCCACCACGTCTGTCTGAAAGCGGCCGTCCTTGTTCAGCAAAGCATTGTTACCCGTGTCGCGGACCTCCAGCATCATCACGGTCTTGTCCGGCCACACGCCGGTCCTCAGAAAACTCTGGTTGGCCGGCGGCTGCACAAAAACGTTAGTGAAGAGAGGCTTGCCCATCCCCGGTCCTTCCTCCGGGTAGTTCATCCCGAAGCCGGAGGTCAGAAATGTCCAGTTCCGGTAGTCCTTCGGCATGAGCAGTTCGCCGTCTTTCGTATATTGCTGGGCCTGCAGCCCGATGGCGCAAAGCATCGCCAGCAAACCAGCATCTATTCCATGTGTTCGCATACCTGCAACCAGTATTTGGCAAAGCCGCCCCGAGAGTCGAGCGCGTACGCTGCAAAGAGGCGTGGTTTCGCTGCAAACGCTCCTCCGGCTTGCGCCGCAGGGTTACATTTGTAGATATTCCAAATGTCTTTGCCTGACCGAACCACGCAGCCGAAGCGTGTTGCACCCGCGCTCTCTTGGTTCGCGATCTGCCTGGGCTGGGTCGCTCTCGGGCTGATCAATGCCACGCAGGTGGTAGTGGGTATGCGCGCCGTCGACATGCGCCATAACTGGTCCACGCTGTTTTTCGTTTCGGCCGTCTCCTGGCTGGTGTGGGCCTGCGCGACGCCGCTGGTTCTGGAATTGGGACGCCGTTTTCCTCCTGGGCCGGCTGTGGGATGGAGAGGTTGGGCACTTCACGGCGCGACATGTCTGTTCCTCGGCATTGTTGACGCCTGCTGGGTCGCGGCTCTGGAGTACTTTCTCAATCCCTTTGCGGAAGGCCACCAGTTGGCCTACCGGACCTATGCGATCGATCTGTTCTACAGCCGTTTCCATGTCGAGCTGATTACTTATGCCGCCATCCTGGCGGTTGGCTACACGATCAATTCCCTGAACCGTCTTGCCCTGCGCGAGGCCGACGCAGCCCGTCTCAGCGCCGAGCTTTCGAGAGCCCAACTCGACGGGCTGCGTCGGCAGCTGGAACCACATTTTCTGTTCAATAGTCTTAACGGAATCTCGGGTCTTGTACGCAGTCGCGAAAACGATGCGGCGGTCGATATGATCGCCGGTCTCAGCGATCTCCTTCGACGAGTGCTGGAGGATTCCGGCAGTCAGATGGTTCCGCTGGCCGAGGAACTCTCCTTTCTGGAACGTTACCTGGAGCTCCAAAGCATGCGCTTCGGCGACCGTTTGAGCGCGACCGTGGACGTGCCCTTCGCTCTCTACAGCGCGCTTGTTCCCGGTTTGATTCTGCAACCGCTGGTTGAAAATGCGATCCTTCATGGCATTGAGACGCGCTTCGAGGGCGGGTCTATCAGGATCGGCGCCCATGCGGAAGCCGGAGTGTTGACGCTGTACGTGCACAATGACGGTCCGGCGCTATCCGCAATAACGCCAGGCGTCGGCATCTCCAATACGCGCGGCCGTCTGGACCGGCTTTACGGCAACGCCGGCACCATTGAGCTTCGGAATCACAATGAGACCGGGGTCGAGACCATAGTGCAGGTGCCTTACCAGACGTGATCGCAATGGCGATTTCCACCGTTATTGTGGATGATGAACCGCTTGCACGGGCAAACATTGCAGCCCTGCTCAGGACGGATCCGGACGTGGTGATCGCGGGGGAGTGCGCGTCCGGCGTCGAAGCCATAGACGTGATCAGAAAATGCCGGCCATCGCTTGCGTTTCTGGATGTACAGATGCCTGAGTGCGATGGCTTCGACGTGATCGAAGCGCTTGGCTGCGATGCCCCTGCCGCCGTGGTTTTCGTAACCGCTTATGACCGGTATGCCCTTAAAGCGTTCGAGGTGGAGGCGCTCGATTACCTGCTGAAACCGTTCAGTAATGCGCGATTCTTCCGGGTACTGGGCAGGGCGAAGGCCTCTCTCGCCCGGCGGCCCGCCGAGCCGCCGGCGATGGACCGCCTTATCGTGAAAGGCGCCGGCCGGGTATTGTTTCTGCGCGCCGCCGAGATCGACTGGATCGAAGCTGCGGACTATTATGCGTGTCTGCATGTCGGCCCGAAGACGCACCTGCTGCGCCGCAGCATGAGCGATCTCGAACGTGAACTCGATCCGAAGATGTTTTGCCGGATCCACCGTTCGGCGATCGTCAATATGGCCCGTGTGCGGGAGATGAGGCTTGATTCAAACGGAGAATACGAAGTCTCGATCGAGGGCGGCGCGAAGGTAAAGGTGAGCCGCGGCTATCGCGAGAAGCTACAGGAAAGGCTCGCCGGTATAACCCTCTTCTAGCCGGGGCCAGGATGTCCCGATCTCCGGATGCTTTACGCTAAGTGGGCTGGAGCTTTTGCGCCCGCGGCGGTTGTGCCGCGAAGGGCCTCGAAATACCCGCGGTAACTGCTACAGACTCGGAATAGGATCCACAAGGAGAACCAGTACCTGAATGCTTCGTAGACCCTCTTCCCGGGAGCTGGCTCTCGCCGGCCTGCTGCTCATGTTCGCGACCAAAGATCAGGCGCAGACCGCAGGTCCCCGCGCCTTGATCACACAGGCGATCGATGAGGCCAGGGTGGTAACGCTGAGCGGCAACACTCGCCCCGAGGCGACCCGGCAGAACGATTCCGGCCTGGCCCGGAATGACTTGCATCTGGATATGTATCTTCAGTTGAAGCGTTCTCCGGAAGTGGACGCCGCGGCTGCCCGATTCGTGGAATCGCTGACCGACCCGGCTTCTCCAGACTTTCACAAATGGATAACAGCGGCCGAATATGGACGGCGCTTTGGCGCGGCCCCTGCGGATGTCGCTACCGTCTCGCGGTGGCTGAAGTCGCGCGGCTTCATTGTTAACGGTGTCTCTGCGAACCAGCTGGTAATTGACTTCTCCGGCACCGCGGCACAGGTGCGCGAAGCACTGCATACCGAAATTCATAATCTCAACATTGCGGGCAAGAGCTATTTCGCCAACATGAGCGATCCGCAAATTCCCGCGGCGCTGATGCCGGCCGTGGCCGGGGTCGTCTCGTTGAGCAATGTCATGCCGCATCCCATGCTTGTGCCGAAGACGCAATACACGATCAGCCCTGGAACCCAGGCGCTTGTTCCCGCCGATCTGGCGACCATTTACAACCTGAATCCTGTGTTCGCCACCGGGTATACGGGACAGGGGCAAACGATCGTGGTTGTCGAAGATACGGATCTTTTTAATGGAGCGGGCGATTGGCAAACATTTCGGCAGACCTTCGGGCTGAATCAGTACCCCCACGGCAAGCTCGTCCAGGTTCAACCCACAGGTCTGGTGGGGAGTTCCTGTGCTGATCCCGGAATCAACGGCGACCAGAGCGAAGCGGCAATTGATGTCGAGTGGGCCAGCGCCGCGGCTCCCGACGCCACAATCATTATGGCTTCGTGCCGAAATACGACAAACTTCGGCGGATTCATCGCCCTTCTGAATATGCTGACGAACGGCGGTCCGCTACCGGGCATTGTCAGCATTAGCTACGGCGAGTCGGAAACGCAGACCGGCGCCACCCAGAACCACTTCATCAGTCTTCTGTATCAGACCGCAGCCGCCGCGGGCGTATCAATCTTTGTTTCTTCGGGCGACAGCGCGGCTGCGGGATCCGATCGCGACGGGGTCGCAGCCATCTACGGAATCGGCGTCAGCAGCTTCGCCTCCACGGTCTACGACGTGGCGGTTGGCGGCACGGACTTCGCCGATTACGCAGCTGGAACCACCACGACTTTCTGGAATGCCGCCAACGGTCCTTACTTCGACTCGGCGAGGTCCTATATTCCCGAAATTCCCTGGAACGATTCCTGCGGCGGGGTGATTGCGGCCAATTTCGGAGGGTTCACATCGGGTTTCGGTCCCCAGGGCTACTGCAACGCGTTCCCGGAATATTCGAACACCATCGGCGGCAGCGGCGGCCCGAGCGGTTGCGCCACGGGAGCCCGAAGCATAGATTTCGCGGTCAGCGGGAGTTGTGCCGGCTACCCCAAACCGGCATGGCAATCGATATCCGGAAACCCCGTCGATGGGGTTCGCGATCTTCCGGATCTGGCGCTTTTCGCGTCAAACGGTTTCTGGGGCCACTATTATGTCGTTTGCCTTTCATCGTCCGTCAGTTGCGCGAACGCGCCCTCGAAGTGGCCCGGCTATGGAGGCACCTCAGTTTCGGCTCCGATCATGGCGGGCATTCAAGCTCTAATCAACCAGGCGGCGGGTGTAGCGAACGTCGGCAACCCGGACCCGGTTTATTATGCGCTTGGCCACAGCGAATTCAGCACTCCGGAAGGGCAGGCAGCCTGCAGTTCGACCGCAGGCCCCGCGACCACGTGCACTTTTAATGACATCGTTCAGGGCGACAACGCCCTACCCTGCGCCGGCGGCTTCAACTGCTACCTCGACGGAGAGGCTCTCGGAATTCTGTCGACGTCGAACACGTCGTATCAGCCGGCGTACGCGGCGGGGCCTGGATGGGATTTCGCGACGGGCATCGGCAGTATAAACGCCTCTAACCTTCTGAAGTCTTTCGTAAAGGCCGTCGCACCCACTGCATTGCCGGCGGCTCCGGTTCTGGTCTCGCCGGCCAATGGCGCCACGAGCGTGTCGCCCGGGACACAACTGAGCTGGAATACGGTCACTGGAGCAGCTTCGTATGACGTCTATCTGGGCACCTCGCCCACCCCTCCGCTGGTAATCAATACGACAAACAGCTCTTATGTTCCGCCGGCCGGCATGTTGACCGCTGGAACAACCTGGTACTGGGCAATCGGAGCCAGGAACGTGGCGGGCGCGACAGTATCCCCGGTGTGGTCCTTCACGACAAGTTCTTCCACGCCCGTTCCCGGCGCGCCCTCGATCTCCCCCGGCGGCGTAGCGCCGTTGTACAGCAAAGTTACGACCATTCAGCCCGGCGAATGGATTTCGATCTACGGGAACAATCTGGCGACCTCGCCCAGCATCTGGAACGGAGATTTTCCTCTCTCCCTGGGCGGCACTAGCGTGACGATTGACGGGAAACCGGCCTATATCTGGTATGCAAGCCCGAATCAGATCAACGTGCAGGTTCCCGACGACACCATGACCGGTTCTGTGTCCGTAGTCGTTACCAACGCTGCCGGATCTGCAACCTCGACCGTAACGCTGGCGCCTGTTGCCCCGTCATTCAGCCTGCTCGATGGCTCCCACGTCACCGGCATCATCCTGCGGTTCGATGGATCCGGGACTCAGGGCGGAGGAACATACGACGTGATCGGACCAACCGGAAACTCGCTCGGTTATCCAACCGTCGCCGCGAAGGGGGGCGACCAGATCGAGCTGTTCGCCGTTGGGTTGGGACCGACCAGCCCAACAGTAATCTCGGGACAGCCGTTTTCGGGCGCGGCGATCACCACCACCCCGTTGAACCTCCTCATCAACAACGTCAAGGTCACGCCGAGCTTTGCGGGGTTGTCGGGCGCCGGTCTTTACCAGATCAACCTGACTGTTCCGGCCAGTCTCGGCACAGGCGATCTGGGGCTTTCGGTCTCGGTGGCTGGAGCGCAAACACCGTCTGGTGTCGTGATCTCACTTCAATGAACCCCTGGCCCGCGCGGACGTCTGATATTTCCACGCAACAGGCGCCGCGCGGGTGTAGAGTGTTCAGATATGATTGCGGCAGGCAAACCTGATCCCGGCTCCAGGTCTCTTGCGCGACGGTCGTTCCTCAGCGCCGCGCTCGGAGGTGTGGCCGCTGCGCCGATGCTCGCGCAAAGGCCGGCGCCGGCTCCTCGACCTTCTCCGGTTCCAGCGTCTCCACCGCCCTCTCCCGCAGCACCGCCCCGCGACTGGTCCGGTGAGCAGCCGGTTCGTTATCCGGACCCGGACATCGTGGTGCTCGATAATCGCTTTCGCAGCTACATCGTTTCCAATACCACCATCAAGCGACTGTACACGGGAACGCTTTGGGCCGAGGGTCCCGCGTGGAATGGGGTCGGGCGGTATTTCGTCTGGAGCGACATTCCGAATAATGTCCAGATGCGGTGGATCGAGGAGGATGGCCACATAACGACCTTCCGGAATCCTTCGGGGTACAGCAACGGCAACACATTCGATTTCGAAGGCCGGCAGCTCTCCTGCGAGCACGGCGGGACGGCGCGTAGTCCGCTACGAATACAACGGCACCGTCACCGTGATTGCTGACAAATTCGAAGGCAAGCGGCTGAACTCGCCCAACGACATCGTGGTGCATCCGGACGGCGGCATCTGGTTCACCGACCCGCCTTACGGGATCTCCGGCAACTACGAAGGATTTCCCGCCGCCGAAGGAACTCAAGGAAGCCGTTTACCGGGTAGATCCCCAATCCGGCCAGATCGACAAGATCGACGATGGCATGACCGGGCCGAACGGAATCTGTTTTTCGCCGGATTACAAGAAGGTCTACGTGGCGGATACGGGAGCGGGGCGCGAGATTCGCGTCTGGGACGTCGACGGAACGACAGTCAGCAAGGGCAAGCGCTTCGTGCAACTGGACGTGCCCGGCACCGGAGGTCCTGCGGCCGCCGACGGAATCCGCTGCGACGCGGACGGCAACATCTGGGCCGGGGCGAGCCCCGGAGTGCAGGTGATCGCGGCCGACCGGCGAGCGTATCGGCATGATCCGATTGCCGGAAAACTGCGCGAATGTCTGCTTCGGAGGAACGAAGCGGAACCGGTTGTTTATGGCGGCCAGCCAGTCCCTTTATGCGGTGTATGTTCTGACCACAGGCGCACACATCGCATAAAAGCATGTAGAATTTTGAGCGGAGAGTTTACGAGGATGGCATTCAGGCGGTATTTCGCGGTTCCCGCGCTGGCGGTTGCGCTTTCGTTCACGGTGCAGAGCGTCCACGCGCAGAAAAAGGAAACATTTAAGGCATGGCTCTCCGCAACCCCGGCCGATGCGAGGACGCGCGCCTCCCTCGCCGGTTCCGGCACCGCCTCAGCGGTGCTCGACGGTTCGAAACTCGAGATCACTGGATCTTTCAAGGGTCTGCTCGCGCCGGCCACCAAAGCCAGTCTGCATAGCGCCGTTGCGGCCGGAGTTCGCGGGCCCGCCGTCACGGACCTGACGATCTCGAAGGGCACGGACGGAACCATCACGGGATCCATCACTCTCACCCCGGAACAAATAGAGAGTCTGCACAAAGGCGGACTCTATATCATCATTGACAGCGACAAGACCCCGGACGGCGTTCTGTGGGGCTGGTTAACGCGATAGGAGACTGCGGCCCATGCCGGTCACGAGATTTTCGGTTCGAAAACGGAATTTATCGGTAATTACCGGTTGCGGCATTGTCGCGATCGCCTGCCTGCTTGTGGGTCAGAGAGCAATCGGGCAGCAGGCGACAGCCGCGGCGGGCCCCTTTACACAAGCCCAGGCGGACGCCGGCCGCACCGCGTACCAGGCGAACTGCGCCGGGTGCCATGGCGCCGATCTCGGCGGCCGCAACGATGCGTCGCAACTGGCGGGCAGCCTCTTCATGGGCAGCTGGGGCGCGCGCACTACAAGCGACCTCGTCGGTTTCATGCAGGGATCGATGCCGCCGGGAAATGCCGGCAGCCTCAGCGAAGCGACCTATCTCGACATCGCGGCGTTCGTTCTCGAGTCTAATGGCGCCACTCCGGGCCCCCTGCCGATGTCTGCCACAACCAGTGTGGGGGTCCGTTCGATCGCGACGGGCCGGCCGCTCGCGCAAGCCGCCCCCGGTCGCGCAGGTCGGGGAGGACGCGGTGGCGGGGCGCCTGGCGAGCCGCTTGGTGGACGAGCCGAAGCTGCCGTCCCGACGACGCCCAGAGGCTTGACCGTCCCCGGGGAAGTCAAAAACTACACGCCGGTGACGGACGCGATGCTGCGCAGTCCCGATCCGAACGACTGGCTGATGATTCGGCGCGACTATCACGCCAACAATTACAGCCCGCTCAATCAAATCAATGCGCAGAACGTAAAAGGCCTGCAACTCGAGTGGGTGTGGGCGATGAACGAGGGAACAAATCAGGCCGCGCCGCTGGTGCACGATGGCATCATGTTCGTCAACAATCCGGGCAACATCGTGCAGGCGCTGGATGCGAAGACCGGTGAACTGATCTGGGAGAACCGGATCGGCAAATCAGCGACGGGCAACTCACAGCGCGGCATTTCGATCTACGGCGACAAGGTCTATATCACCACCAGCGAAGCTCACATCTACGCTCTCGATGCGCGTACCGGAAAGAACGTATGGGACACCGTGATCGGCGACCGCACAAACGGCAGCTACAGCACCAGCAGCGGTCCGATTGTGATCAAGGGCAAGCTGGTTCAGGGGCTCGGTGGATCGCTTTGCGACCAGTACAGGGACGAGAAATGCTTCATCAGCGCGTATGATGCCGAGACTGGGAAACTGGTCTGGAAGTTCTATACGATCGCCAAACAAGGCGAACCGGGCGGCGATTCGTGGGGCAAGCTTTCCAGCCTCTTCCGCGCGGGAGGTGACACGTGGATCACGGGCAGCTACGATCCAGATCTGAACCTGACTTACTGGGGCGTAGCGCAGGCCAAGCCATGGATGCGCGTGAGCCGGCAGTCCGGCAATGGTGCCACCCTATTCGCCAACTCCACCGTTGCGCTCAATGCAGACACGGGAAAGCTCTCCTGGTACTACTCGCACGTGCCGGGTGAAACGTTCGATCTCGACGAGGTTTTCGAACGCGTTCTTGTCGACGATAACGGCCAGAAACTTGTATTCAGCGCGGGCAAGGCAGGCGTGCTGTGGAAGCTCGATCGCGTGACCGGAAAGTATCTGGGCCACAAGGAAACGGTCTTCCAGAATATTTACGATTCCTACGATCCAAAGACCGGCGAACCGCACTACCGCAACGATGTGGTGGAGCAGCAGGTCGGCCAGTGGGTGCAAAGCTGCCCCACTTCCGAGGGCGGCCACAACTGGCATGCGATGAGTTATTACCAGCCGGGGAACGAGTTGATTATTCCGGTCACGGAAAGCTGCCAGGAGATGAACGCGCAGAAGATTGATCTCGTCGAAGGCGGCGGCAGCGCGGGCGGGGCCAGCCGGCGATTTTTCGAGGCTCCGGGATCGAACGGCAATGTGGGCAAACTGGCCGCATACGACGTCCGAACTCTCAAAGAGCTCTGGCAGATCCGGCAGCGCGCGCCGTTTATGACCGCAGTGCTGTCGACCGCTGGCGGCGTGTCTTTCGTCGGCGACATGGACCGCAAGTTCCGCGCGATCGACCCCAAAACGGGAAAGACGCTGTGGGAGACGCGGCTCGGCACTTCGGTTCAGGGTTTTCCGTTGACGTTCAGTGTCGGAGGCAAGCAGTACGTCGCGGTATCGACTGGACTGGGCGGTGGAAGCCCCCGCATGGTTCCGACGGTGCTGGCTCCGGAAGTTCATTACCCCTCCTACGGAAACGCGCTTTACGTGTTTGCCTTGCCCGACCGCAAGTAAGCCCGGAAGTAGCGAACTTCAGTAGCTGAGTTTCAGTATCGAAATCTCGAAAGCTTGCACCGGGGAGCTTCACGCTCCCCGCGCTTTTTACTTTTCAGCAGGGGGTCTTCGGGAGTGAATCGTCGTACTTTTTTGACAGGCGCGGCCGGCGTGGTCACCGGCCAGCTGGTTCGCGGGGCCAACAACCCGATCAAGCACATTATCTTCGTGATGTCGGAGAACCGCAGCTTCGATCACATGCTCGGCTGGTTCCCGAACGCGGACGGCAAGCAGAAGGGGCTGCATTACCTCGACTCCAACGGCGTGAGTCACCCGACTTACCATCTCGCTCCCGACTGGACGGGGTGCGGGCACCCGGATCCCGATCATAGCTACGACGGCGGCCGTACCGAATACAACAGCGGGAAAATGGACGGGTTTTTGCAGGCGTCGACCGGCAATGACACGTACTGCACCGGCTTTTACGTGGAAAAGGATCTGCCGGTGCTGGCCGCTTTGCACCGCAACTTCACGACGTGCGACCGGTATTTCGCCTCGATCCTCGCGCCCACATTTCCGAATCGGATCTTCGCCAATGCGGGGCAGACCGACCGCCTGGACAACAGCCTGACCTTTTCGACACTGCCGACGATCTGGGACAACCTGAAAACCGCGGGTGTCAGCCACAAGTACTACTACGGCAACATACCGTTCCTGGCACTTTGGGGTTTGAAATATCTCAACATCTGCGAAAAGTTTTCCGTCTTTCTGTCGGACTGCGCGAACGACACTTTGCCCGCCGTTTCTTATCTGGATCCTTCCCTCACCCTGATAGTCAATACCGCCAACGACGATCACCCTTTCTGCGACGTCCGGAACGGAGAGGCTTTCCTTTCGCAGGTGTATCAGGCGATCTCAACGAGTCCTGCATGGGACAGCACGGTCGTAATTTTCGCTCGTGACGAGTGGGGCGGTTTCTTCGAACATGTTCCGCCGCCGCGCGTGCTCGCCCCAAACAATGTCGATACCGACCTGGTCGACGGCAAAGCTTTGCTTGGAATGCGAGTGCCGGGGGCAATTGTCTCGCCCTGGACAGTAGGCAATCCTCTGAATCCGACAGTCACGAGCAAAGTCTTCGATCACACCTCCGTGCTGAAACTGATTGAGTCGGTTTTCGATGTGCCGGCACTCGCCGCACGCGAAACTTCGAGCCTCATCGGCAACTTCCTGGACGTGATCGACCTGACCAGTCCCGTGAAGCCCGCGCCGGTAGTGCCGACGCAAAATCCGGTGGTTCCGCAGAAACTCTGCGCGAGCAGCACCGCGGATAGTATCGAGATACCGGGCGCCATGCGCGTCCACTTCGAATCGTCTTTCCAGGCAATGATCGACGCTGGCATGCTCGACGGGTGGCCGATTTAAGGCCGCGATCAGGACGTTTCTCGATAATTAAAATTTTCGGCGTTTATTAATCGAAAAATCATTGCATTTTTGCTCCGGAGAAGGGATGATACTCCCGGATGCCGAGCGAATGCACGTACGACAAACGCGAAGACCAGCAGAAATGGTTGGAGTCGCTGATCCGGGAACTCGAAGGCGTCGCCGGCACGGTGCACGTCCAGCGCGGCAGCGACCTTTATCTGACTGCGGCGCACAACATACCACCTCCGGTGGTGGCGGCAGTCGCGCACGTACCTCGCGGAAAGGGAATGGCCGGAGCCGCGCAGACGAGGAAAATTCCGGTTCAAACCTGCAATCTGCAGACCGATTCCGGCGGCGACATCAAGCCCGGAGCTAAGGCCGTCAACGCTCTGGCCGCCATTGCCGCGCCCGTGCTGGATCGGCACGGCGAAGTGCGTGCGGTTGTGGGAATCGCCTGGAACAAAGAGGGCGAGATCGGGCTTGCGGAAGAGCTGTCCCTCATGAAACGCATCGCGAACTTACCCCAATAACGTTCGAAAAGGAAGGTTGACACCGGCATTTATGAGCGTACTCGCATTCCCTCGTATTTACTTTAAAGGCTACGCCGCCTGGGACCCCTGCACATTCAACAACAACGACTGGCAGGCATTTCCGACCTATGACGGAGCCAACGCCGCTCTGAACTGGTCGTTTCTGAAGACGCAGGATCCGCAGATAACTCCGGAAAACTTCACCACCACCTTTCGCCCGTGGGCGATCAAGCTGCAAAACGATACGGAGGATAAACCGAACGGTGCGCGCGTCCCCGCGGAGTGGAACATGTTCGGCTCGCACGGCGTCTCGTTCGTTCAGTACGGCGACAAAGTTTCCACGGTGACCGGCGGCGCTCTCGGCTACGGTCAGCCATCGGACGGCGATCCGCTCATAGGTGCGCCGATCGCGATTTCAGGCGACGGAGGCAACGGCCCTGGGCGGCTGGTGGACACCAACCCGTTCTCGTTCTGGTCCAGCCAGATCTACTACGGAATGCTTCAGATCGGTGGGGCAAATCAGTTCGTCAAAGGTCCGCGGGTGGAGCGCATGCACTCGAGATGGGTCAACCTGAATCGGCTTTACAGCGCAACGCCGGAGCTCACGGAACCGGCCGCCGCGGTTGCCTGCTGCTTTCAGGCATGCATCTCGAACAGCGATATTCAGTGGCAAAACAACCCCGATCCGGGAACGGGCGCCACATCGAAGCTGCTGGCAGCCCTGCAGCAGGCGGCGTCGCAGCCTGGAGCGCAAGGCGTGATGATTCGCTTCACCGCTTACGCGAACCTTTATTTCCAGAACGGAATTTTCAACAACATTACTCAGCAGCCGCGTAATTATCGGGAGCTCGCGAACGTGCTCGCGGCCGCGTGGGATGCATGGAACCAGAACGGTAGCACCGAGGAGTTTTTTTCTCAACCCTGCTACAGCAACATCGTGGGAGCGGTCGGTGTCTGGAACGAGTCCGAACTCGTCAGCGTGCCGGGCGGACGTTACCTGTCACCGGCAGGCTCGGTCACGCCCTCCGACGGAACTGCCGCAACCACACTTGGCCCGGTTGTGGCTAACGTGAACTACGCGCAGGAACTAATCTCGCTCGATTTCGGCAGCGCCATTCCGGAGGTCGCGCTTCCCAACAGTTCCGATTCGGATCTGCGCAAGGCAAATTTCGGCACTCTTACCCTTGGTACTCAAGCCGGGGGGGTCTTCATTCCCATTGCCGGCATACCTTATGCGCAATACCGCAAATCGGCCTATGAGGCCTCGGCGGGTATCATCGACATTCCCTTCCCGAACGCGGGAACCGGGAATCAGCTTCAGAACGGTCTGATCGCGATTCAGGTCCAAAGTCCAGCGGCGGCGCAGGCGGCTCATCATGGTCGGGGGCATGCAATGTTTGCCGACGCTCCCCAGCCACCGGTCCTCGCTCTGGGCGAACAGGCGTACAGCGCTCAGACGGACGGCCGCGGCATATACCTCGATCAGTCGGCGTCTGAGTCCTTTCAAATCAGCGTTCTTCTGAATGGGGCGCCCGCGGCAGGCGCGCAAGTGCTCGTCGTGAAATACGACGAGAACCTGCAGCTGATCCATGCGTCGGCGACTCAGTTCGTGAACTTCACGAACGGACAGATACAGACCATTGAGGTGAGCGGAGTGGCGACCAGCGTCACCGTACTGACCGCCGGCTCTTCGGGAGACTCGGTCGGCGTGGCTACGGCAACGATCGCAGCCGAGAGTCCGGGCTTCCCCGCGCTCGGCTTCTTCCCATTCGCCGCGGGCCAGACGCTTCCGTCGCCGCCCTCCTCCTTGCTTCCTCCCGGGCCCGGGCCATTCTTCTTTACCACCGTTCGCGTGCTGCCTTTCGACAATGCCGTGCCGATCGAGTTCCTCGCCCTCTGGAATGCCAGCCACGACCCAACTCACGCGTGGAATTTCATCTATAACCAGATTCTCTACGTCTACGACATGCTGTTCAGCGTGATGCTGGAATACGTCGATCTGGGATCGCAATCCGCAGTCGAAAAGAATGCAAGCGGTATCCTGAGCGCCATCTCAGCGACAGCGGAACAGGAGAGCACCTACGCCATGCCGATTACGCGCGATTTATCCGCCGGGAAGCGTCTGACGCTCCAGTTGTGGATTTATCTGGTTCAGAATAACTATCAAGTGCCCGTGCTTACCACGGGGATGATCGAGGCATAAGGATGGTGCAGGCATGAGTATCTTCGATTACCCCCGGATCAATTTCAAAGGCACGATTCAGCTGAACCCCGGCACTGCCAACAACGACGACTATGCCGGCGCGGTTCTGCTGCCTCAATCGTGGGGACCACCGTGGGCGGGTCAGACTCTCGCTCTCATCGATTCCAAAACGGTTCAGGCGCAGACTTACGGGATGTCCGACGAGGCGTTCCTCGCATGGGCGCAAAAGGTGCAAACGTTCGACGTGGCGGGGAAGCCCAACCAGACCCAGGAGATCATTCCCGCCGAATGGAATTACTACGGCGGTATGGAGTCGAAGACGCGCTCGGTAACGGTGACCGGCGTACAGACCGGATCGAAGACTCCGCCACCCGCTGGACTGGTCGGCGCGACTCTGACTTTCTCCGGCGGGATTACCGACGTGAACTCCGAAGGCTCTCCGCCCGCGACTCAGTTCTTCATGGACTCGCTCACGCTCGCGAATGGCAGCCAGACTTTCATCAAGGGGGTGCCATCGAAGGGCGCTTGCCAGTGGCTCAACTTTTACCGCAATGTGAGTCTCACGGCGGACGCCGGCGCGGGCGGATATGTCTATCACGTGATCCGGAAACGCAAGGGCACCGTTATCGCGATTCCCGGCTTCGAAAGTTCAAAAGTTACAGGCGTAATCTTCCGCTACTATCTCTACCGCCCGCTGCCCGAGACGCGATCCAACGCGGCAATCGAGGCGCTTTACAAAGCGGGCAACACGAATGCGGCGACGCTGGGTATTACCGGCACATTCGCGCCGCTCTACGCCGATGAGGAGATCACGACCACGCCCGTCGGCCGCCTGATGGTCTGCAACACGACACCCATCGCGACGCCGCCCGGTTCGCAGAACAATGGCAATAACGGTTTCATCGCGCTGGCCCCCGTGGTATTACGGCAGAAAGGAAATATCGTCTCGGCCGATTTCGTCGGAACATTTCCCGAAAGCTACGCGGGGAATCCAGATGCGGCCGATCCGAAGTACGATTTCGGCGCAGTGTCGCTAAACGTCATCGCCGGCTCCGTCAACGCGTTGATAGGGCCGGTGGACTACACGAATCTTGCCCAGGGAGATGCCGGCGGCTGGATTTTCGATTTCGATCTCAGCTCGAACCAACCCGCACAGCAGGCGCTCAAAGACCCAACGGCGAGGTTCCAGCTTGTCAGCGCCCAGTACGGCAATGTGCTGGCCGAGACCGACTACTATTTCGTAACCAACCAGCAGGCGATCTATACCGAGCAGTTCGGCAGCGGCTCAGAGTTCCTCAATCAGGGGACCACCGAGCCATTTACGGTATCGGCCTTCAGCAGTGGCGCGAAACTCACGCCCGCGGACTGCCCGCCCATAACTGTCTGGCAGTACCGATCCGTTCCCATGCAGGACCCCGGAAACGCGGTTGCCATCTCCACCAGTTTGAAGCCGGGTGAACCGATTACAATTGACACCTCGCAGCCCGGCAATTTCCTGTTTACGTTCTCGATCGGGACTGATGGGCAGCCGCCGGCGAGCTACTCGACATTCATGTTTCCGCCCTGGCTGACCAATTCGCCGTCCATAACTCTGCGTATCCTCCCCAACAACGAGGACTTCAGCAAGTACTACGCCCCCGGCGAAGGCGAGCCGGTGGGAAACAGCCTGCTCACCTTCGACGTACTTTACGAAAAAGTGCTGCGAACTTACTATCTGCTCTATCCGGCGATGAACAAATATTTCGCGCTCAATTCCGAAGCCGCTGTCGCGAAGTACGCGCAGGCGATCCTCGAAAGGACCGACCAGTCGCTGTGGATGACCACCGGCTACATGCCGCGTACCCGCGATATGTCGGCCAGCCGCAAGCGATTGCTGCAGGCATGGTGCCGGAGGGTCCTGAACGCAGCTCCCGCGGGCCGGAAGTAATCAGCCCTCCGGAACCGGCAGGGGATTACGCTCCACAAACTGCGCCTGGTGCCAGTAAGGATATGCGCGCTGCACGTGGCTCGCTGCGTCGAGTTTCGCAACCTGTTCGGGCGTCAGATTCCAGCCAGTCGCTGCGAGATTCTGGCGCAGTTGTTCTTCGTTGCGGGCGCCGAAGATCACGGTCGCCACCGTCGGTCTCTGCAGCAGCCAGTTCAACGCGATCTGCGGAACTGTCTTGCCGGTCTCTTTCGCCACTTCGTCGAGGGCATCGATCACGTTGTAAAGATAATCGTCAGCGGGCTGCGGACCCATACCGGCGGTCTTATGCAGGCGGCTGACCTCCGGTAAAGGTTGGCCGCGCCGAATCTTTCCCGTGAGGCGGCCCCAACCGAGCGGACTCCAGATGAGAGCGCCGACTTTCTGGTCGAGCGCGAGCGGCATCAACTCCCACTCGTAATCGCGGCCGATCAGCGAGTAGTAGACCTGATGGCCGACATAGCGCGCCCAGCCATATCGTTCCGAAACGGAGAGCGACTTCATCAGGTGCCATCCGGAGAAGTTCGAGCAGGCGATATACCGGACCTTTCCGCTTTGCACGAAGCTGTCGAGCGTATCGAGCGTTTCCTCTACCGGTGTCGTCGCGTCGAAACCGTGCATGTGATAGATGTCGACGTAGTCGGTGCCGAGCCGGCGAAGACTCCCCTCGAGGGACTTCACGAGGTGGTAGCGCGACGAACCGGCATCGTTCGGGCCGTCGCCAAAGCGAAAGGTCGCCTTAGTGGAAATCAGCAGCTTGTCGCGTTTTCCGGCAACCGCCTTGCCGAGGACCTCTTCAGAAAGCCCGTACGAATAAATATCGGCGGTGTCAAACAGATTGACGCCGCTATCCATGCAGATATCGATCAGCTTTTTTGCTTCCTCAACACCGGTGTCGCCCCATGCGCGAAAAAACTCATTGCCTCCGCCGAAAGTCCCCGCTCCGAAACTCAGGACAGGTACTTTCAAACCCGAATGGCCAAGTTGTCTGTATTCCATATGGGCATTATCGACGGCGGTTCGCCGTATTTCAAAATTGCGCCTTATACTCTGCTTATGAGAAGCCTTTTCTTCCTTCTCATTTGCCGGCTTATCGTTTGCCGGGGCCTTGCGGCGCAGCAGTCGGGCGTTGAGGGAATTGCAATCGATGCGCTCACCCGGCAACCCATCGCGGGCGTCCACATTACGATGCGGCCGTTCGTGCCCGACGGTCCACCGTCGGAGCAGGCTTGGGGTGCGATCAGCACCAGGGAGGGCCGCTTCTCCATTACAAGCATGCCGCCCGCGGTTTACAGTCTGACTGCCCGGCATAACGGCTACGTCCAACTACCGACTAAAGACCAGAACATCACCATTAAGCCCGGCGAACAACCCGCAAGCGTGAACTTGGAACTGACGCAGGAAGCGATCATCTCCGGGCGCGTACTTGACGAGAATGGAGATCCCGTTCAGTGGGTGAGAGTGGAAGCGATACGGGCAGGTAAATCTCATAATGCGGGCGTCGAAATGGGCCGGAACGAACGTCCCGATGAGCGCGGCCGGTTTCGCATGACCGGGCCGCCGGGAAAATATTACATCAAGGCGTCCCCGGAGCATGGGATGCAAGGCGCGCGCGAGATTCGCAGCGATGGTCTCAGCACGCCCTTGTACGGCATCACTTATTACCCCTCGGCCGAGAAAGAAGAACAGGCGAACGTGGTCGACGCCCCCGCGGGCCATGAAATCGCCGGGATCGAGATTCGGCTCGCGCGTCACCTCAATCTGACGATCGGTGGAGTTGTCACCGGTGCGCCGGCCGGCTTTTCTCAGAACGCAGTGATTTTCCTGACCGCCACGAGCCAGGGCAACGAGCAGTTCGAAAGCCGCCGCGTCGCCCAGGCCGCTTCCGACGGAAGGTTCGCCGTTCCCAATCTTGCGCCGGGTCACTACCTGGTTTCTGCATACGTGCAGTCGGAATCCGGCCCTCGTCGAAGCCGGTTTGCTGAGCTGCAACTCGATAACGCTGACCGCGCCGGCATCAGCCTGGTGCTGATGCCTGGCGAAACTCTAACTGGGGTCATAAAGATTGAGGGAGACCCAGCGAAAACGGCGCCTTCGGAAAGGATGACCATCCGGCTCGAGCCCGCGGAAGACGGTCATGGATTCGGTGCCGAGCAGCCACAGCCGGCGAATGTGAGGCCGGACGGCTCATTTCAAATTGACCAGGTCTTTCCCCGGAAGCTTCGCTTTCGAGTTCTTTCGTTGCCCGAGAATGCGTATGTCAAATCGGTGAAACTGGACGACGCCGAAGTGCGCGATGGCGAGCTTGATCTCTCGCAGGGAGTGAACGGGGCCAGGCTCAGGGTTACTGTCAGTCGGAACGGCGGTCAACTTACAGGGAATGTCCTCGGAGAAGATGGCGGTCCATTGCGCAGTTCGCTCGCGTTTGTTTGTCTGGCGGAAACGCCCTCCGATCTGATGCGGAATAGCCTCAAACTGGTCGATAACGGGTCGAAATTCGTTTACACAGGTCTTCATCCCGGAAAGTATCACCTGATCGCCATTGACCCGGGGCAGCCCGGCGACTGGCAGACCGCCGCTGAGACGCTCTTTCCAAAAGCGCCTGTGATTGAAATTCGAGAGGGCGACCGCATCGAGAAGGATGTGAAGGTCATGACAACGGAGGCCACAAGTGCGAAGCCCTAGCGCACGAGCGACTCTCGTCTTGCTGTTTGCCTTCCCGCTCGCAGCTCAAACCGATAGCGGCAAGACCGCAAGCATCGAAGGCGTCGTGACGGATTCAGTCACCGGTGCTCCCATACCGCGCGTTCACGTTATGTTAAATGGCTCAATCGACGGGCTGCCTGGGCTCTACGGCGCAACGGCAACGACGGACGGAAAGTTCGCGATTACCGGAATTGCGCCTGGCTCGTATTCGCTCGCGGGACAACGAGTCGGCTTCGTCGAGATGCCCGGGCAGGGCAACATGACGCGCCCGATACTGAAAGCCGACGACCATAAAACCGAAGTGAATCTAAAGCTCGCGCCGACTGGCTCAATCAGCGGTCGGGTCACCGACGCAAACGGCGAGCCCGTCGAAGGCGCGAGCGTCGAAGTGCGGGGCCCACGGAACGACGAAAGCCGTTCCACGGACGAGATGGGCCAGTTCCGGATCGGAGGACTCGCCCCCGGTCGATATCGCGTCAAAGTCTCCACCAGTGACCTGTGGGGTGGCCGCCCTGAAATTCGGACGGACGGAACGGTGGAAGTTCACAACGCCACCACTTATTACCCATCAGTTCTGGCGGAGACAGAAGCCAGGAAGGTCGAGGTCAGGCCGGGTGCCGACACGACAGGCGTAGATATCCAGTTGGTGCGCGTTCCCTTCCTGCGGGTGAGCGGCAAGATTTTCGGGGCGCCGCGGTCCGCCGAAAATGCGATCGTTATGGTGGTCCGGGATAACGGCGGCGAGGGAAGGGGCGTTAGACCGGACGGATCGTTTGAGATCTGGCGTCTCGACCCAGGCAAGTACAAGCTCACCGGCCAGTGGGATGACTCAGACGGCCGGCAAGGTCATACGGTGACAGCCAATATTGAAGTCGCCGGATCGAATATCGACAATATCGAACTGCGCGCAGTTCCGGATTCTGACATATCCGGGCGGCTCGAATTCGAGGATGATCGCGCGAAGCAGATGCCACAACAAGACGCTCCTCTGCGAACCATCTCGCTTGAGGATGAGGACGGTGGATTCGATCCCCCGAGCCCTGTTTCAATTGACGCGGGCTATACGTTTCATTTGGCCCAGGTTGAGGCCGGCAAATATCATGTCCAACTCTCGTGGCAGACAGCGTACGTGAAATCCATACGGTTGGGTTCGAAATTACTCGACGGTTCGCTTCTTGATCTGACCAGCGGAGGGGGCGAGGTGGACTTGACGCTGCTTCTCGCTGCCGCCACCGGATCGATATCCGGGAAGGTCCGGGTCGAAAACGGCGACGGTGTGCCGGACGTTCAGATAACTCTCGCTGCAAGCGACCCGGACGCCGGGTTCGCACCGCGATTTGCAACGAGTATGCCTGATGGTACTTACAGCTTCGCTAACCTGCCGCCGGGAAGTTACAAGATCTCAGCCGGTGAGCAAAACGAGCCCAGGACCGCAACTGAGGCCGTAGATCTTGGCGACGGCGATAAAGCAATCAAAGACCTCAAGGCGCCCCCGCCTGATGCGCAATAAAAATCGAGCGTTACTTAGCCCTGCCTTTGAAACCCTGAGCGATCATCGGGATCGTAATAATCTGCGCCGACAACTTAGCGCCATCTCTGATGCTGACCACGGCGTAGAGCGTCTTTTTATCCGGTCCGCTGAACGCCGTGCTGATCACATTCTGCGGGGTCGGGATCACACCCAGATACTTACCGTCCGCGGCGAAGACCTGCACTCCCGGGCCTGACGTTACGTAGAGGCGTCCGGCCGAATCGACTGTGCTGCCGTCGCCCGCGCCCCCCGCTTCCAGCTTGGCAAAAGTGCGCTGGTTGGTCAACGCGCCATCCGGCTGCACGTCAAACGCGGCGATCGTGTTTCCATTAGTGACATACAGGGTCTTCTCATCGGGACTGAGAATGACTCCGTTGGTTTGAAGATTCTCGCCATACTTGGTAACTACACCTTTCGGGTCGGCATAAAAGAGGCCGCCCATAGTGAAGTAGACACCGCCTTTGCTGTCGGCCGTCAGATCGTTCAGAACCGACCCCACACAATCGAAAGCGTCACCCTGGATACTTATTCGCGAAGACCTTCTGCTTCGGCGCGAATTCGACGATATCCGAATTCAATCCCCTGTTGTTAAGGAACAGGACTCCTTTCGTGTTCATGGCCAGGGCGCCTCCGGTATTGGTTTTCGAATAAGCTACCGAGGTCTTTCCGTTCTTATCGAGCTTGATCACATCGCTGTTGCTGTTCTGGGCGATGAGTATGCCGCCGTCGCGGGTGCCGATAATGCCGTCGGCATTGTTCCCATCTACCTTCCAGACTTCCGTCCACTTCTGGCCCGCGGCGATCACGCCTGGAATCTCGGTGACCGTGTACTCTCGCATCGCGGTCGACGGCGGAGGCCCCCCGGCTCTTCCGCGTCCGGCCGCTGCCGGCCCGCGCGCTGGAGGAGGAGTTTTGCAGCCGGCCAGCACTTCCGGTTCTTTGGCATCCTGCGCGGATTGTATGCCAGGACCGGTCTGCGGAGCGGCTGCCGGAGCTTGCGCCCAGCTCAACACGGCCGCAGTGCTCAAAACTCCCGATGCAATCAAAAGTGCGTGTTTTGATCTCATAAATCTTCCAGATCTTCCCCTTAATACCTATTTGCAGACGAAATTCGCCGCGTCGTCGATACTTCCCGATCCCTTATATTTCGCGGTCTGCGGATACGGACAGAGCGGACGAGTGCGGTCCACTTTTCGGGTTGCGGAGCTGCCTGCCGTCGAGTGCGACGCGATCATCTGATCCGGCGCTGCGCCTTTTTCGACCCATGTTTCCATTGCGCCCACCTTGTCGAACACATTCGGGCCTTCGCCTCCGCCGCAGTGGCCCATGCCCGGCTCGAGGAACAGCCGGATCGAATCGGCGGTCTTCGCCGCGCCTCCCATCGTGTCCAGCACGCTCTTGTAATACTGAATCGTCGAAAACGGCGAGATGTTGGGATCGGCCCACCCGTGATAAAGCAGCAGCTTTCCGCGATGCGCGAAAGAACTGCCGTCAAGGTTCGGGTCGGTCGCGTTCATCACCACGTATTCCGGCTCGTCCGAGCGCGCCACGTCCTTGTCGAAATCGAATGTGCGCCAGTCCCACGCGGGATCTTTGTAGACGACGTACTTGTACTGATCGAGGATGATGGGCGATGGTTCCGGGGCGCCCAGCACCGCCCACCCCAGCTCCGACCCCCGCGCGAGCGACGGAAACAGCGTCTGACCGGTGCGCGGATTCGTCGCGTTTGAGTAGATCTTCCGCGCCGCTTCCACCTGCGGGGCCGTAAGGCAGCTCGGGCTGTCGGCGCCTTTGCACTCGATGGTCTTCGGATCGAACTTGCACTTTGCCGGATCCTGAATGAGGCCGTCTTTCAGAGCCGTCGTTCGCATCGCATGCGGCGATGGCAGCCTGATGGATCGCCGGATATTTCTCCGGAGGAATGTAACTTCCCGGTTCTTTGTGTTCGGCGGATGCGACCCACAGAGCAAGGGCGGTGCGATTCGCCGGCGCGCCCGCGATGATGCCGTCGTAGTCGGCGGGAAACTTCTGCGCTTCCTTCAAGTCCCTGGCGGCCGCCGGTCGAGCAGCCGTTCCAGTAAGACAGGCGCGGGGCATCGCCATAGAACGCCTGGATGATGGCCTTCGACTTCACGGTCATCTCATGCTCGGACCGCCATCCGAAATCGATCAGCTTTTCCGGATGTCCCAGCGGCGAAGCTGCCGCTGCCGCCGACGTGTCCCGTATCCGTGGAACTGGCTGGCATACCCGCCGCGCAGCGCGTCGGCCAGTTCGGAATAGCTGATGACGCCGGCCCAGCCGCCGTTGCCCACCGCCTGATACTTGTGGTTCCAGTCCGCAGACGGTAGCCAGACTTCGATTTTGATGTCCGAGTCGCTCGTCGGTTTTAGAGTCGCTAGTGACCCGGCAGAATCCAGGCAGGTCCTTGTAAGGATTTCCTGCGCCCCGCCCCTCCCGCTGACGGGAAGCGTGAAACGCGCCGGCGGCGACAGGCTGAGCGCTCGCGATCGTCGCTTGCGGCAAGTTCAACGAAGCAAGGCTTTCGCAGGATGCAGCCGCGAGAGCGGGTGCACTTGCCAGGAGCCAGAGTCAGCAGACTTGTGAATGCCAGGGTCATGATGAACTCCTTCGGGAAAGAGTATATAGCAGGAACCGGCTCGGGTCCGCTGAATCGATGGAAGACCGAAGCTCTATCCGACCAGGATTTTCCGGGGATGTCATCGGAATGAAATGGGGAATGAGACCGGCACGGCCGAAAAACGGAAATTAACATTTACGAGTTCCTGATTTGGCTTCGCCTTCCGGAGGAAGCGGAACCGAAGAAGCTTATTTCGCCGGTCTTCAGGTGTATCTCAAGTAGGTGTATCTCCAGGCAGGTTTGTCTCAAGCAGGTTTGTCTCAAAGCAGGCTTGTCTCAAGATAGAGCAGCCCCCCGGCATGATAAGAATCCATAAGCCGGCAAAATGGCTGAATTCTGTCGATAAGTCGGAACGGATCCACCGATAAGCGGACAAATTAACTCCATCCTTATTCCTATTCGTAAGAGATCTATCAGGATAACCCTTCGAGGCCCGGAAGTGATTGCAACGAAAGCATCTTCTACCGGGACATATCCCCTTCTACGAACGATATTCAGCCGGTAAAGCATATCTCCAGGAAAAGGTTCGCGACCTGGTACCCTTACAGATAGTACTGCCGATCTGCGCAATTAATTCAAACCCTGTTATAATTCATCGGCGTCCAATAAGGGTCCGGAATCAGAGTATTTACGAGGGCTCGGTCGCCGCATTTTGTAACCCGCCAGGTTCCAACGGAGCCCTACGTGGCCAAAGTTCACACTGGAGAAAAAGTAATGACGTTTCGTTTACTCGAAAGATCGTTTCTGCCGGTATCTCTTTTTGCGGCGGCCATTTCGCTGAGCAGCACAGCGATGGCAGCACCTGTTGTCCAGCTCGCCGCTTCGGTTTCGTCACCTCAACCGCTCGGAACCCCGGTCACGCTGACCGCCAGCGCGACCGATACATCCGCCGGCACGATCTCCTACCGCTTTGAGATCGGCGCTGCGAATAGTACTCAGTTGTCGATTGTTCGTGATTACAGCGTTGCCACCACTTTCACTTACACGCCGATCAGACGCGAAGGAAATTATCAGTTTGAGGTGATTGCCCGAAACAATACTACCCAACAAACTTCGATCGCAAAGATTATTCCGTATCAATTTACCTCGCTGGTTTCCGGGCTGAAGCCGGTTGTCACTCCGACGGCGAATCCACTCGTGGCGTTGTTCAGCTCCCCGGGATGTCCCACAGGCGCGTTTATGCGCGTCAATTTCGTCAGAGGCGGTACGATCGACGTTATTCGTACAAACTGGCAACCGTGCCTTACCGGAGCAAGCGAGAATTTTCTGATAGCCGGTATGCGCGCAGCCTCGCTCTATCACATGCAGAGCGAGACGGTGAATGGCGGCGTCGGTACCATGGGATCCCCGGTTTCATACACAACCGGTACACCGTCCTTCAGCTTTACGGGCATCAGTTTGCCGGTCCACGCCACCACAACAGGACTCTTTGGCCGAGCAGTTCCTACTCCTGTCGAATCTGGCGCCCTCCTTTCCCTTCGCAGTTGATTTGAGCGGCGCGCCGGTCTGGTATTACAAGGATCCCAATCCGGGCGCCGTGCCGTTACTTACGAAGCCGGTAACGGGTGGCACGATGCTGATGATAACGAACGGTCCGAATTCCGTCGGCGGGACTGTAAGCGCCGATCAGGTTCTGCGGGAAATCGACCTTGCGGGAAATGTAATCCGCGAGACAAACGCGAGCCGCCTGTCGGAACAGGTAGCGGCGCTATCCGGACTGCCATCGTCCTGCACGCTTGGCTCGACCGACTGTCTGGTGAGCGCCATGCACCACGAAGCGGTTCGGCTGTCGAACGGGCACACGCTGGTACTCAGCTCTGAGGAACAGAATCTTCAAAGACGGCACTCAGGGATCCTCGGCATCGAATCCGGTAGACATCATCGGTGACACCATTCTGGACCTCGACACAGACTGGCAGGTCGCCTGGTACTGGCGCTCATTTGATCATCTGAATGTGAACCGGGCAGCCGTACTCGGAGAAACGTGCACAGCCGGGGCGCCAGGATGCGTTCCGCTCTTCCTCACCACCGGAGTAGCCAACGACTGGCTCCACGGGAACTCGCTGTATCATGCAGCCGATGGCAGCATTCTTCTCTCCATGCGTCACCAGGACTGGATCGATAAAATCGACTACAACAACGGCGCCGGAACCGGCAACGTTCTCTGGACTCTGGGACTGGGAGGTGACTTCACCATCAACTCCACGGATCCCTATCCGTGGTTCTCGCACCAGCACGACGTCGGGCTTCGAGTTCGGTGGGTACGTCGATCATGTCGCTGCAAGACAACGGCAATACGCGGGTTGCACCGCCGCCCGTGGGTCTCGGGATCAGGACACAGTCGGGGGTACGTGCTGAGTATCGACCAGACGAATATGACGGCTACGCCCTCTTTTGCTGGCGATATGGGGGTCTATGCGCTTGCGTTCGGGAGCGCGCAGCGTCTGTCGAACGGCGACTACCATTTCGACGAAGGGTTCCTGCAGAATCCCGGGCCTTACAATCAGTCCATCGAGGTATCCCCGACGAGCGTTCAAGGGACTCTGGGATTCACATTCCAGCTGACCGGTAACTTTGCTTATCGCAGCTTCAGAATGGCAGATCTTTACACGCTGCCGCAGAAGTTCGCGACCGAATAAGTTTCGGCGAAAAGGCGCGCGCCGGTCGCTGCCGGCGAGCCCTTCCGCTATTCCGCCGCTGATTGAAGCGGTGACTCGGCTGCGCCTCAACCTCCGCTTCAACCTCGGCCTCATCCTCGGCGCCATGATCGACCATCGGGAGTTCCTCTTCGGGCTCGGGAACCGTCTTCGTCGCCTTGTCAAACAGAAAATTCAAAGTCTTTTCTGTTTGAATATGCGACGCGATCCGGTCCATCGTACCGTCTTCGGTCAGCTTCTTGCGCACAGCGGGCACAGGTTCGCGGCTCTGCGCCGCGATACGAGTGACCTCGCGATCGACCTCTTCGTTCGTCACGCCGATAGCCTCGCGTTCGGCAACCTTGCCCAGAATCAGTGACGCTTTCACTTCGCGGGTCGCGGCATCGCGCTGCGCCTCTTTGATCTGGGTCCAGTCGAGATTGAACGAACTCGGATCGACCCCCTGCTGCGACAGAGAGCGCAACCGCTGCTCGACTCGATTCTCGATCTGCCGTTCGACAAAGCCTTCCGGCACGGGAAATTCGTTCGCATCCACGAGCTTCTCGACGAGCCTGTCTTTCGCAAGGCGCTGAGCCTCGACTTCGCGCTGCGACATGATCGATTTCCGCAGCGCTTCCTTCAACTCGTCCATCGTGCGGAAATCGCCCAGATCCTGCGCGAAATCGTCGTTCAGCTCGGGTAGTTCCTTCCGCCGCAAGCCCTTGACGACCGACCTTGAACTTCACCGTTTTACCAGAGAGTTTGGCCTGTCCATAGTCTTCCGGATAACTCACGTCGAACTCTTTTTCGTCACCGGGCGAAGCGCCGCGGAGATTCTCCGTGAAGCCCGCCAGCGTTTCCGGACCGCCGATCAGGACCACGACTTCGTCCGACTGAATCGGTTCTGCCGCGCCCGAAATGCTCTCGAGCGAAATCACCGCGTAATCCCCGTCCTGCAGCGGACGCGGTTCTTCGTTCGCGTAAGTCGCTTTGCTCTCACGCAGTTCACCAAGGCGCTTCTCGACGTCGTCATCGGTCACTTCCGGTTGCGCGTAGGGCACCTCGATGCCGGTGTATTCCGCCAGATCGATTTCGGGAAAAACTTCAAATTTCGCCTTGAACCTGACCGGTTCGCCGTCATGAAAGTGAACGTCGGAGATGCTGGGCGTCCCCACCACGCGGAGATTTTCTTCCTTCGCCTTTGCGTCGAAAAACTTCGGAACCAGATGTTCCAGCACCTGCTGGCGGATGTCGCCGCCAAAGTTTCTGCGAATCAGCGAGGCGGGAGCCTTGCCGGGACGGAAGCCGGGCAGCTTTGCCCTGCCCTGGAACGTTTTCGTGACTTTGCTGGTTTCTTCTTCCACCGCTTCGGCGGGTATGGAAATCTCCAGCTCGTACTTGCAACCTTCTACTAATGCCAACTCTATCTACCTCGAAGAGAAAAAGTCCAAACCTTCAGCCTATCAGAATACGGAATCAGCGCCTGAACGTCAGCAGCGAGTAAAGCACAGGCAGGGCGAACATCGTGCTGTCAACTCGGTCGAGAATACCGCCGTGACCGGGAAGAAGCGCGCCGCTGTCTTTCACTCCGGCACCACGCTTGATGGCCGATTCCGCCAGGTCGCCAACCTGACCGGCGACGTTCGCCGCCAGCGCCAGCCCTCCGGCAACCCCGAAGGAGGTACCTTTGATCGTCAGCGGCAGGTAAATGATGCCGAATGCCACTCCCGTCACCGCCGAGGCCGCCGCGCCCTCCCAGCTCTTGCCAGGACTTACGAATGGCGCCAGTTTGTGCCGTCCGAAGTTTTTCCCCACGTAATAAGCGCCGGTATCGCCGACCCAGTTCACCATCAGGCCGAACATCAGCCAGTGGTGCCCGGCGCTGACTCCAAACGCGCCTCGTTGCGGCTCGCTGTCGTGCAGCAATACGCCTGTTTTCCACGCGCCGAAGATGTATATGATGCCCAGTACCAGCGAAGCGGCCTGAGAAACTCCCTTTTCGGACGTTATCTGCCGAAAGCGAGAGGCACATTGCCGCCAGCGTGCTCAGGACCATGAGCAGGACTAGTTGATGCTCGGGCGCGAGCGAGAATCAGAATCCCGGCCACGTATCCCAGCGGCGCGAACGATTCCGAGATCAATGCGTATTCGCGGAAACAGAGAAGCGCCACGATCGCGATTACGGCAAAAAAAAACCACCAGGGAGCGAAGAGTGCGGAATAAACGGCGATGGGAACGAGAAAAAGTGCGGTGACGACGCGGGCCATTACGAGGAGACGGCGATCTCGGCTATCTCCTGATCTTCTCCTAAATCGTCCGGCGGCGTCAGATTATTGCGCGACTGCACATCCGGCAGGTGGGCAGGATCGAGCGGCGGGCCGCCGGAAAGTCCGCCGAAGCGGCGTTCCCGGCGCTGAAAATCGAGAATGGCGCGCAGCAGCTCGGCACGGTTGAAGTCCGGCCAGAGCGTATCGGTAACGTAGAGCTCCGCGTAGGCGATCTGCCACAGCAGGAAAGTTGCTGATCCGCATTTCGCCGGAGGTCCGGATCAGAAGGTCCGGGTCCGGAAGGTCGGCAGTGGAAAGCCGCCGCGAAATCATCTTTTCGATCGATCACCAGATCGTTGAGACGCCCCGCGATGCGAGCTTCGTCGAGAACCGCGTTCACCGCGTCTACGATGTCGATCCGGGCGCTGTAATTGATCGCCAGGTTGAGGCGCATGCCCTGATTCCGGGCGGTGGCACGCTCGACTGCCATCAGTTCTTCATAGGCCACTTCGGGCAGGGCTTCCACATGCCCGCTCGACTGCAGCCGGATATTGTTGCGTTGCAGATCTTCCAGTTCGTGCCGCAGATAATAACGCAGCAGACGCCACAGCATGTCCACTTCCGCGCGCGGACGCTTCCAGTTTTCGGCTGAGAAGGCATAGAGCGTGAGGGCCTTCACGCCCAGATTCGCGCAGTCTTCAACGACGGACCGCACCGTACTTACGCCGACTTTATGGCCCGCGATACGTGGAAGACCGCGCCGTTTGGCCCAGCGACCGTTGCCATCCATGATAATGGCTATGTGGGCAGGGATACTGGCAGGATCGAGCGTCAGCGCCAACTCACGATCCCGATCACCCGGAGCGAGCACTTCCAGCATTTTCATGCGATGAACCATAGTACACCGTGGCGCAAAGTGGTGGCAATCATAAAGTAGTCAATTTCCGCGCGTGCAGCTCCGCGCGCGATACTCAGAGTTTGGTCCCCCCTCCGTTTTTCAAGCGGCTAGCCTTCTGGCTGGCCTGCGCGTCGGCGGTGGCGATTCTGCTTTCGATCGCCGTTTCGCAGATCCTGCTGGCGCTGGCGCTGGCATTCCTGCTGCTTTCGGGCTTGCCTCTCGGTGGCCGCGAATCGCGATTCCTCTCGGGTTATTTCTCGCCTGGACGCTGATTTCACTGGCCTTCTCGCCCGACCCGGCGTTCGGCACTCCGTCGGTCCGAAAAATGGTGGTCTACCTGATGTTGCTGATCGCGTATTCGTCCGTTCGCACCACGGCGGAGACTCGGGGTCTGATGCTCGCCTGGATCGCGGTCGGCACGTTCACCGCCGGCCGCGGTCTGTGTCCAATACGCCCGCGATGTGGCGGGGGCGCGCGCGGCGCATCAGGACTTCTACAACTACTACATCGCCGACCGCATCAGCGGCTTTATGGGCCACTGGATGACCTTCTCCGGCCAGGAGTTGTTCATCCTGCTGCTCGTCGCGGCGTTTCTTTTGTTCGACCCGCAGGTGAAGAAATGGTGGTGGCTGGGCCTGCCGTGCGCGCTGGCTGTCGGTATCGCACTGGTTCTCAGCGAAACCCGCACGGTCTGGGTCGCGGCGCTCGTCGCCGGCTTCTATCTGCTTTGGGAATGGAAGAGATGGGCGGCCGCTGCGATGCCGGTGGTCGTGGCGTTGGGCTCTGCGTCGCCGCGCCCGCCGGAATACAGGAACGCGCGTTGTCGCTCTTCCGGCCGCACGGGCAGACCGATTCCAACGCATTCCGCACCATCGTCTGGCGCACCGGCTGGCAGATGATCAAGGCTCACCCGCTCGTCGGCGTAGGTCCCGAGGAGATCCGCAAAGCCGCAGTTTTTGAACGGGTACGTGCCCGCCGAAATCCCCCGTCCGTTGCCCGTCCGGCGACTATCAGCACCTGCACAATATCTACATCCATTACGCCGCGGAGTGCGGCCTGCCGGCTGCCGCTGTTTCTGACGGCGGCGCTTCTGATGGCTCTGGTCGATTTCCGCCGCGGATTGCGCGCTCTGCCCGCGGGACGCTCGGAACGCGCGATTCATTCTCCAGGCCGCGACGGCGTGCCTCATCGGCACGATGGTCGGCGGTCTGTTCGAGAAAAATCTCGGCGATACGGAGGTGCTTACGATGTTTCTCGCCATCATGTGCCTCGGCTATGCGGCACTTCGGGAACGCCAACCGGCACCTGCAGCGAGCGTCTTACGGCTGTAACAGGCTGATATACTGGGAGCTTTAACTTCCTGAAGTCCGGAGCCTCAAAACACGAATGCTTTCCGCAACACAACTGCGTCCTGGAATGGTGATCAAGTTCAACAACGAGTTGTACTCGGTCTTCAGCATGACTCACCGGACGCCCGGCAATCTCCGCGGCTTCGTGCAGGCGAAGATGCGCAGCCTCCGCACCGGTTCCATGACCGAGCATCGTTTCTCGTCGGAAGACAAGGTTGAGAAAGCGATTCTCGACGAGCAGGAAATGGAGTATCTGTACGACGATGGCGAGTACTTCTACTTCATGAACACCGAAAATTACGAGCAGATGCACCTGACTAAGGAACTGCTCGGCGATGCGACGGATTTCCTGATACCGCAACTCAAGGTTTCGGTGGAGTTTTACGAAGGCAAGCCCATCAGCGTCGAATTGCCCCCGACCGTGGACATGACAGTCGTTGAGACCGAGCCCGGCCTCAAGGGCGCGACGGTTTCGAACGTCACCAAGCCGGCGAAAATGGAGACGGGTCTGGTGGTCCAGGTGCCGCCTTTCATCGGTGAAGGCGAGAAGATTCGCGTGAATACTTCGGAAGGCACGTACCAGGAACGGGCCTAAAGTGCGTTTTGGCTCGCATGATGAGCTAGACTGGTAGTTTCGGGGCGTGGCTCAGCCTGGTAGAGCGCCTGGTTCGGGACCAGGAGGCCGGAGGTTCGAATCCTCTCGCCCCGACCATTTTTTTCAAACTTACAATCAACCGAACTTAGGACCGGTTTGCGGGCAGCCGGGAGTTCCGATGTTCACAACTCTTCCAAACCTCTCATTTTAAGTCTTTTACCTTTGCGTTAGCGCATAGAGGCCAGAAGCAGGAGGTAGCTTGGAATCGGCCATGGTGCGAGATTCAGAGCGGCATACCGCAGTATACGCATTTAGCGTATACAGGAGCCTGTGAAGCGGCCGCCGATGACGGTCGTCGAAACCGTCCGGTTTCTGAAGGACGCTGGCGGTTTGATGCCGGAGACCAAACGGCACAACTTGTCGAATTCATCGGTGGAAATCCAGAAGCGGGTGATGTGATTCCGGAGACCGGGGGCATCAGAAAATTGCGGTTGGCTCTACCGGGTGGCGGCAAGCGAGGAGGTGCGCGCGTGATCTACTTCTTTCACAACGACAGCCTTCCAGTGTTCCTGCTCGCGATGTACGGCAAAAATGAGAAAGCAAATCTCAGCAAGGCTGAACGGAACGCGATGGCCAAGGTGGTGCCGCAATCGTTCAAGGCTATGCGAAGGGTCGGGGAGCAAAATGATAAAGGCGAAGAATCGGTCTGGCCGACCGCTGGCGAAGAAGCCTCCAACCGTCGGCGAAAGGATCATCGAAGGACTCGAGGAGGCGCTCGCCTGGTCAAAGGGCGAAAAGCTTCCGGTCCAGGTCACGCACATACAGGTGCCTGTCGTTGACGTGTCAAAGGTTCGCCGTCAGATGGGCTTGAGCCAGACGCAATTCGCCTTGAAATTCGGATTCCCGCCCGCCACGCTCCGCAATTGGGAACAGGGGCGGGTTCGGCCAGATGCGCCCACACGTGTGCTGTTGGCCGTGATCGCGAAGCACCCGGAAAGCGTCGAAGATGTCCTGAAGGACGCTCGCTGAATCACTTCAACTATGGCTAACCCCTGCAGCTAACGGTTGCTCTTGAATGCGCACCGTGATCAACGGCGTTGCGCAAGCCGCAGATTCTGAACAACAAAGCGCAATTTCGAGCAACCCATTCGCGAAATTGATGAGATAGGCATCAACAGAAGATGCACCCCTCATCATGCATGCTACGCTGAAAGGGATGAGAACCACAGTGGATATCCCCACACCTCTCCTGCACAGTGCAAAAGACCTTGCCGCGGCCCGGAGCGTTACCCTGAGCGCGATCGTCGAGGACGCTTTGCGGGGTTTGTTGTCGGCGAAATCCGGAGAGGCCGCAAAGCCTTTCCGCTTACACACCGTTCGAGGGAGACTCGTGGAGCCCGGTACCGACCTCGACCGTACATCCGCGCTTTTGCTGACCGACGATGAATCTGAGTTTACTGCCCAGCGGTGACCGGCCATGCAGATGCCGGACGTGAACGTGCTGGTTTATGCGCACCGGGACGGCGTCGCTAACCACGCCCGCTATGCCGCGTGGTTAAGGAACCTCGCCACAGGTCCGGAGCCCTTCGCGCTATCCGAGTCAGTCCTTCACGGGTTCCTGCGGATCGTTACGAATCCCCGCATCTTCGATCCGCCGTCCACGCCTTCTCAGGCTTTGCGGTTCCTGGACGCTCTTATTGAGCGGCCCGGGTGTTGCATGATTCGAAGTGGCCCGAGTCATTGGGCAATTTTTCGACAGATCTGCGAGTCCGGCCAATTGTGCGGCAAACTGATCGCCGACGCCGCCCACGCCGCGCTGGCGATTGAGACCGGTTGCGAGTGGGTCACCGCCGACACTGATTTCGCCCGCTTCGCTCCGCTGTTGCGCTGGCGGCATCTTTAAAAGTCCATACCGGGGTGCAGTGGACCACAGCCGGCCAATTCCTGCGAATCGGAAATCCGCTGCTCAAAACCGCTTTTGTGGATTCGCCTGTCTATCGGCAGGAACCGGGCCCCGCGTTCCCTGCCAAACGCTCTCCGCAAACGCCGCCATCACGATGATCGCGCCTCCCGCGACCGCAAGTGCGCCAGGCCGCTCGCCGTTGACCAGCCACGTCCACAGAGGATTAAAAACAGGCTCGACAAGAAGCAGAATAGCCGCTTCGAGCGCTGCAACCTCGCGCAGCGACTGTGTCAGGAAGACGTACGCCAGGGCCACCTGAAACACGCCGATATAGAACAAGACCGCGAGATCCGTCCCGGAAGCGTGTCCCACGGGCAGCGCCAGTGGAAGGCATACGGCGAACGCAATCAGATTACCCGCGATCACGGTTGCCGCGGCTGCATCCGTCGAGGGCGAACGCTTTCCCATCCAGCGCAGTCCGGCTATAGTCAGGGCCCAGGTGGCGCCGGAACATGCCGCGATCAGATTGCCCTCGCCGGGATGCGGTGCCGTTGCCGCCGCCGGCGGCGAACCGAACAGAAGGAGAAGCGCGCCCGCGGCGATCGCGGGCACTACGGCGAAATCAATCTTCGCGATCGGTTCGCGCAGCGCAAATGGCCCGAGCAGGAGCAGGTAAAACGGGGCCGTGGACTGGAGGAAGATTGCGTTCGCCGAGGTAGTCAATTTGTTGGCAAGCACGTAAAGGATCATCGTTGCGGCGTAAGCAACGCCGATCGGCAGGACCGGCCACGTCCACCCCTTACGCGCGCCCGGCAGGAGCAGATAGAGAACCAGCGCCGCGATTCCCGAACGGAAGCTTGCAACCTGCCAGTTCGAGAGCGCGCAGGCCTTGATTGCCGCGCCTCCGGTCGAGAACAAAAACGCAGCCGCGAAGAGGAGGAGCCGGTTTTTCGAGATTGACGATACGGACCCGGACAATCTTTAAAGTAACCCGCCGGGTGCGGCTACCATATATGTAAGCAAGTCTCGCCGTGCATATCGTTATTGACAGTCCGGATCCCGCTTTGGAAGTGCCGGTCGCCGCCGGGCGCAACCGCTTGCGATCGTCGGTCCGGTATCTGTCACAAACAGAGGTGCACGTTTACGCCTTGTCCATCGGCGCCAGCGTGCTGCTGAGCTTTTTCCCGTTTCTGATTGTCATGCTTGCGATTATCCGCAACGTGCTCCATTTTCCAGCGGCGGAAAGGGCGCTGGTGCTTGCCCTGCGGGACTATTTTCCCGGAGATCTCGGCGGCTTCATCGTTCGCAACCTGACAAAGGTCAACCATGGCAGGTTCCAGGTTACTTCGGTGTTTCTGCTCCTGCTCACCGCGAACGGAATCTTCGAACCTCTGGAGGTAGCGCTGAACCGGGTGTGGGGAGTGAAGCAGAACCGCAGTTACATCGGAAATCAAATCCTTAGCCTGGCTCTGATTCTGGTGTGTGGAGGACTGACGCTCGGATCGGTTCTCCTCACGGCAGTGAACACTCAGTATGTGGCTAATCTCGTCGGCGGGCGCGTATTTCCGCCATGGATGTCGCTTGCGGTTTTTAAAGCGGGCGCAATTCCGTTTACGATTTTTGCGCTCTTTCTCGTTTACTGGCTGCTTCCGAACCGCCGCGTGCCGCCGCGCCGCGTCTTGCCGGTAGCGGTGCTGGTGGGACTGGCGCTCGAGGTCCTGAAGTATCTCTTTCTCTTTGCGTGGCCATGGCTGGACAAGAAGTTTCAGAACGAGTACGGCCCGTTCAACTATTCGGTGTCGATCGTTCTTTTCAGCGTTCTGACAGCGCTCGTGGTGCTGGCGGGAGCGGACTGGTCTGCGCGAACGCCGCATAACGGCCCGGAGGAAATTCTGTAGCGGTGGGGCGGATCCCCTGATCCGCGCCGGACCCCCGGTCCGGCTCTTCCACAAACGGACACTCCGCGTAAGCCGTCAAAGGTGCGGCTGCGGTCCGCGGGTCCGCCCGACAAAGCCAGTGGCACAGAACCGCCTCGGTTCCCATCCCCGGGTGCCGGCCCCCCGGAGTTCCCTACTGGCTCGGAATCTTCGCCAGGTTCCCATAACTGGTCGCCGTACCAAGATCAGCTACATAGACGTTCCCACTCCCATCGAGTACGATGCCACGCGGCTGCAGCAACCCGGTGGCAATGGTAACCTGCGTACCCGTTCCCGGCCCGCTCGTCGTTCCCGGTACCTCCACGAGTTGATTGTTATTCTGGTCGCCGATAAAAACATCGCCCAAGGCGTCCACACCCACGGCGGAAGCATACGCCAAACCGCTCCCGATGGAAATCGACTCGCCGCTTACCGATAACTCGAGTACACGGCTGGCGCCCCAGTCGGCCACAAACAGGTCGCCCGAGGAATCGAAAGTCACGCCTACCGGATAATTAAGGCCCGTCGCGATGACAGTGCTTTGAGCGTGGGAGCCCCCAGCCAGTTTGATCACAGTCCCATGGCCCGCACTGGCGGTGCCGCGAGTGTTGGCAATAAAGATATTGCCGGCGCCGTCCACCGCGACAGCCTGTGGGTAATCCAGGCCGGCTACATCGAGGGCAACAGCCGTCGTGCTTCCATAAGGTAACTCCAGTACCCTGTCGTTCGCCGCGTCGGCTATATAAAGATTGCCCGCCCCATCCAGCGCGAGGCCGAAGGGCGAATGTAAGGTCGTTCCGAGAGGCATCGAATTGATATGGCCGCCCCTCGTGTTGTAGATCTGTTCCGCGCCGGTCACAAAGTAGAGAGTTCCCGCACCGTCCACCGTCACGCCCGGGACAGCACCCGGGCTCCAGACGTTCTGAACGGGTCCCGGCGTGAACGCCGGCTGCGAGTTGGCGCCGATCCCCGAGATATAACCGGTGGCAATCAGATTATTCTGAGTGTCTACCAGCTTTACAGCGCCCCGGCGCAATCCGGCGAACTGAGAAGTAAATTTCACATTCACCGTGCAACTTCCCGAGACGGCTCCCGTACAGGTAGTAGATGAGAGCGTAAAGTCGGGTGATGTTAATGCGCTGGATGAGACGCCTTCGGTGAACACCTGAGGCGTACCCAAAGTGACGCCGGCTGGCACTGAAAAGGTGGTCGTAAGCGTTCCTCCCGCGCTAAGCACCGTGAAGCTCCGCACTACGCCCGGCGCCGGAAGATACGCCCCGCCCCCCGGCTGTGACGCCAGAATTGTGCAAGTGCCGGACTGAAGGAGCGTAGCCGTGCTGCCTGAGACCGTGCATACCGAGGGCGTGTATGAAGAAAACGACACCGCCAGGCCGGAACTGGCTGTAGCCGTCAGCGCCGGAGAAGTGCCGAGGTTCTGCGGGGGAATCGGACTAAAGGATATCGTCTGATTCGCATTCGAAGTCTGCAGTGCCACAACATTTCCCGAGGAACTGGTGGTCCCTATATTCGCCACGAAGACGTCGCCTTTGCCGTCCAGAGCCAGGGCAGTGGGCATCAGGAGACCCGTGGCAAGCGTAATCTGGGTACCGGTTCCCGGACCACTCAACGTCGCGGGTACTTCCACCACCCGCCCGTTATTCTTGTCCGCAATGAAAACATCGCCTGCCGCATCCACCGCCACCGCGGCAGCGAGCGACAAACCAGTCCCTATCGTTACCGGAGGGCCGCTGGCAGGCAGTTCCAGCACTCGGTTATTGTAAGTGTCGGCAATAAAGATGTCGCCCACGGCGTCGATGGCAAGCGTAGAAGGGAAATGGAGACCGGTGGCGCTCAGGGTGCTTTGCGTGCCCGAAGCCGTCAGCTTGATGATGTTCCCCGTGCTGCCCGTTACTGCGGCGCGCGTATTCGCGACGAATATGTTGCCCGCGCCATCCACCGCTACACCCTCGGGATAGGTTAATCCGGTGATATTGAGAGCGGTCGCCGTGCTGGATCCGTAAGGCAGCTTCAGAATCCGATTATTGCCGGCATCGGCAATATACAGATTACCTGCCGCATCGAGCGTCAGCCCGTAAGGCGAATTCAGGGTTGTTCCCAGGGAAACCGTCGTCACCGCTTGATTAGGAGCTACTTTGAGGACCTGATTGTTCTGGACGTCCACCACGAACGCATTACCCGCGGCATCTACCGTAACGCCAAACGGAAATCCAGGGGAAGCATGATATATCGTGCTTACTGCGGCTGCTGTCGCGGAGCCGGCGAATACCGGGGCCGCGCCGGCGCCCGTTCCCGAAAAATAGTATGTCGCCAGAACATGGTTGCTTGTGTCTACAAGGTTGAACGCTCCCCGGCGCAATCCCGCGAACTGGGGCGTGAACAGTATGCTGACCGTGCAAGTGCCTGATACAGCGCCGGTACATGTGGTTCCGGCCTGGATCAGAGTGAAGTCCGGACTCGCCAGCGAACTGCTCGGCACGCCTTCGCTGAATACCACGGGAGTGCCCAGGGTACCGCCAGGCGCCGAGACAGTGAAGGTATTTGACCCCGATGCGACGCCGGTTTTGGCAATGGTTACCGGGAGAGACAAAGCATTGGGCTGGCCCCCGGCTCCGGTGTTCAGGATGAGGGGATAAGCTCCTGGTGAAGCCGACGAAAGCGCGGTCAGGGTAGCGGTAAAGACGTTGGTATTACTTGTCTTCGCCAGGGTCAACGTGACACCCGGATACGTTCCTATCGCCCCAAGGCTTGGAGGGCCGGAGAAGCCGCTCAGCGGTGTTACGGTGATCGTCGACACCACTGTGCCGCCAGGCGGCAGGACGATTGAGGCGGGCGAGGCCGACACGGAGTATGTGGGGGTTCCAATCACATTGATCGTTATCGCCGGACTCACGGTAACGGCGCCTGTCGTGTCAACCGCGCGTGCCGTAATCGTATGGATGCCGATCGGCGCCGAGCTCCACGTGTAACTGTACTGGTGGGTGTTTGCGTCAGCAGCCACAGTCTCAAGCACCTGTGTGCCGTCCACGAAAGACACAGTGGTCAGCGCGCTGCTGTTCGCGGAGGCAGACGTCGTGATGTTGATCGGATTGCCCGATACGGCCGTATATCCATCCACCGGAGAGGCCAGTGAGACAGAAGGAAGCACGTGGGAGGAGATACTGCTTTTGAGTCCATACACCACTACTGAGCCATCTCCATAGTTGCCGACAAAAGCTGAGTTAGCCACGTAGACTCTTCCGTTCGCCACCGTCACCGGGACCCACTTGGCCAGCGACCCCATGCGATCCGAAGCAGCCATCTCGCTGTTCCACAACTCTTGACCGGGATTCGCGGCATCATAGGCGTGTAGTTCGCCGGACTGGCCAACGCCGTTCGCCTGAACGGTCTTTGTGGTAGTGGGCGCCCATAGGATTCCCGTGCCGCTGGTGGTTCCATTCGCCGATATCGCGAGCGCAGTTGAGGGCTGGCCCGGCAGGTTGTATGTTCCGGCGAATGACTGGGTAAAGGTGGACGTATCCGCATTCAGGGTGTAGGCGTGTAAGGAGTCGAGGCCGGGCCAGGCATATAAGGTCCCGCCCGTGGAACCTGGCCAGAAGGCCATGCCGACAAGCCGGTCGCTCCAGAAACTGGGCTCCGTATAGGGAGTCGGAGCACCTACATGGAAGAACTGCGCCAGCTGGGTGTCGTTGGGAGTAAGTTTCCCGAGGTTACTCGTATGTAGAGAATAAACGTCTCCCGTTTTACCGCCGAAAACCACCAGATCCGTTCCGGGTATTAACATCGGCCCGTTGACACTCAGATCGAGGTCGTAATGGTTAAGGGTGTCGAAGTCATCGTCCCCGTTGGGATTATCGGGCGTGTACCAGTCGTTCAAAGTCAGCGTGCTGCCGAAGTTCATTTTCAACAGTGTCTCGGGAAATTCCGAAACGCCGTCATAAATGCCGCCGTTGCCCGTCAGGTAGTAAACATTGCCGCTGGCGTCTACCGCCGGACCAAAGCCGCTTTGCCAGATGCTGTTGCCGTTGGTCCTGGATGTCGCAAATACGCCGGTCTGCGCAAGCGTGCCGGGATCGTAAGTCATCACCCATCCCTGCCATGGCGCTGTCTTATCCCCAGGCGGACGGGAAGTGAAGGTTACCCATACCTGGCCGTCCGCAATTGCCAAAGCTGCCCTCTGGCCATATTTCCCCGGAATGAATGTAGCCCCGGCGATGGAACCTGACGCCGGGACCGAGCCCCCGATAGCCGTCGAAGCGAGGAGTGCTCCGCTGCGAATGTCGATACTTCTGATGCGAAAAAATTCAGTGCCGTTCTCAAGGGTATCGGTTACAACAAATATCCGATTGTTAGGCAAGTCAATCGCCGGAGTAGCCATGATTCCCAACGTGTCGGCGATGCCACCGTCGCTTCCGTCGCTCGTGCCGATGTGTACGGGCGCGGGCGCAATCCCCTGCGCGAGATTGCGAAAATCGGCTGTCCACAAGGGAAGTGAGCCCACCTGATCGGCATCGAAAGCATAGAGAACATCGTGCATCGTCGCCACGAACAGAACGTTATGAACTGTGCCGTTCACCGTAATACCTTCGGCATACAGCGGCTGCGCAAAAATAACTCCATCGACGAAGTATGAGCCTGCTTTGCCGAAAGTCGTTGTGTTCACATTGGCGGTCGTGAGCACAGTCTCGTTCAGATTGGCCGAAGTATTTGCCGGATTGTAGCGGTTTGTCAGAACGTTAACCTGACCGAACCCAACCTGGCTGAACAAGATCGGGACCAAAAGCGCCCACAGTAAGGCGACACCTCGGGTAAGGCGTGCTGCAAAACGTTCCATAAGGTCTCCCTAAATGAGGCCGGAGATACCGGGCCGTGTGATAAGACGTGGCGGGTAGCTGGAACCCGCTTTCAACAAGGAACCCAATAATATTATGAGCGCGGCGACCAAATCAATAAGGAATTCACGGAATTCCAAACATTTAATCGCATCCGCGCTCGCCTTTTACGCTCCAGTCAGCCGCCGCGACCTTTGCAGCCCGCAACTGCGTCGCGGACCGCGGCGAATCAGAGCCCTGTAGACCCGAAATTCTTAAAATTCCGCTGGACTGGAGTTCCCAGGCCCCGAAGGCGGGAACTTGTTCCTTTTCATCTATTGCGCAAGAAATCGCAAGGCAGAGACTTGCGAACAAGTCCCAGTACTTACCAGTTCCCATGAACAGCGAGTTTGGACTTTTCGACCGATACTGGTTTCCTAAAAGAAAAACTCCAGGCGATAACCGAGCCTTGTAATATTACGTCGCGGGGGTGTTTGCGACCCGCTTCCCAAAGAATTCCCAATGATAATACCATCGCGGCAGTAAAAATCAAGCTGTAATTTACGGAATTTGTCAAATATTTAATCGGGAGTTGTAGGAGCGCTTCTGTTGGGACGCTTCAGCCATTTGCTGCCTTGGACAAAAGACTGAAATGGAACGGGCCCATGTAAAGCATCGCGGCCGGGAGAAACGGCAGGAAAAGCAGATGTGCCGGGCCGGCCTGTGCAGGCAGGAACGTCAGCGTCGCCAATGATCCGGCAATCAGGATGCATGCGGCGGTGTTGTCCGCCAGCTCGAGGGTCTGCCATGCTAGACACTTGCCCTGTAAGCTCCCATTCTCCGCGATCGGAATATCTTGTGTGAACTATCCTTTGGCCTGAATGCCTGGATAATTGATCTCTGACCAGATGGATAGAAGTGGATGCCGGGATCTAACGGCCTTCACAGCTGAACTCACTGGCAAAAGGTCACCGTAGAGTATTGTGAAGCAGGACGCGCGACACGGGTTAAACGGGAGGACGCGTCGGGGCGCTCGGCATTTGCCTTCTTTTAATGCGACAGCCATCCGCCCGCGGAAAGTCTGCGGCCTGCAACTGTGCACGGAGCCGGCGCAAATCAGAGCCCTGTGACTCCGAATTCTTCAAAACCGACTGGAATTGCTGGAGTTTGGTCGAGAGATACGTCGATCATTACAACAACGTCCGCCTGAACAGCGCCATTGGCTACACTACTTCGCAGGACATGCTTGCCGGGCGTCGGGCTGAGATCCATGCCCAGCGGGATCGAAAGCTGGAGGAGGCCCGAGCACACGTTCAGAGTCGCGGGCGAAGTGGATCGGTTCCGGATGGCCCACGATTCGCCCGGACGGCAGCCCACCACTTCCCCCAAACGCCGTATCTTGGGAGTGTGACGTTGCGCGTCCGCAGACCGCCGGTGTCGATCGGCGGACTGAAGTGCGTCAAAGATGGCGCAAGCAATAGGATCCGTGAGCCTCCAGATGCTTGTAGCGGCAACAGGATAAGGAACAGCCGTCTGGACACGCCCGCTCCCGTAGTGAGGATCCACCCGTTATTGATCGGCGTATCGTTTGGCCGCCGCGAGGTCGCTTTGCAGTTCGTCCGCAGTGCGACATGGGCCGTAACCGGCAGTGTCGCGCTGGATGCGCCAGCCTTCTTTCAGGGGGGCCCGCATCCACGGTGTCGAAACCGAACTGATCCAGCACGTGCGTGACTACGGCCTTCGCACCGTCGACGTTACCGGCAATCACGAGCGCGCGGCTACCCTTGGTCCCTGTCGGTTGCCCATGGGTAGTGAATTCCGCCGCATAGCTATGATTGAAGGCCCTCACTACCTTGGAGGGTCGCGGCTGTGCCGCCAGGAGCTCGGACGTCGTAGTTGATCTATTGTCGAGCTCCGGAATGTGGCCGTCGCTCTCAGGATAGTAGTTGTTCGTGTCGATCACCATCTTGTCCGCGAGTGGCTCGAAGGGAATCTTGCGGACTTCTTCAACGGGACCGAGACCACGACATTGTCTTCGGACTGCGCCGCTTCGAGCAGACTTGGTCCGAGTTCCGCGACCAGCCCAGTCAAAGTCTCAGGCCCGTGGGAATTACTGATCACAACGTTGCAGCCGCGTGCTACAGCGAGGCGGGCGGGCTGGCGTCTGGAGCTCTTAATGTTGACAGGGAATCCTGAAGTAACTGCATAAGTTCAGCGAACCGGAAGGGCTTGCGGACGAAGGACTCGACGCGGAGTCCGGCAAAGGAGGCGTCGACAGTCTCTCTGCTGTAGGCGCTGGTGAGAATTATCTTGAGATCGGGACGTAGTCGCAGGGCTTGCTCAAAGACTTCCCGGCCGGAGATCCCCGGCAAGGTCACATCCAGCAGCATCACATCGATCTCATCTTTGTGCGAGCGAATCAGTTCCAACGCGGAGAGGCCGTCGCATGCCTCAATTACCCCAAGGCCTTTCTTCCGCAGCATTTTCGATACGGCGAGTCGCAATACCCCTTCATCCTCCACCGTCAGAACAGTCCCTGCCAAAGACTGATGTTCCTCCATGGAGACTCCCGCGATAGCGGAGTGGTCTGAAGGCGCAGTCCCGGCGATGTAAGGCAGAAAGATCGCGAATCTCGTCCCCTGGCCAGGCGCGCTGTCCAGATTGATGGCGCCGCCGTGATCTCGAACGATCCCTTGAACTACCGCGAGCCCCAGACCTCGTCCGGCGAATTTGGTGCTAAAGAACGGATCGAACGCTTTGGCTTTCGCCTCTCCTGTCATGCCACCACCCGTATCCGTTACCTCCAGCTTTAAGTAATCTCCGGAAGCAAAATGCGGTGGACTGTTTGGACTCGGCTCCTGGGGTGGAATTGGGCGTGATGTACTGACCTTGATTACGCCCTCATTTTCTCCAATTGCTTCCGACGCATTGATAATCAGGTTCATCACAACTTGACGCAGTTGTGAGGCCCTCCCCAGCACAGCCGGAAGTCTCGGGTTCAGATCCGTCTTCAAGACGGCGTGTTTCGAGATGGAGATTTTCAGCAGCTCCAGCATCTCTTCTACGAGAGATGACAAATCCACAGGCTCGACGCGTTCTGTTTCCTCCTGTCCCGAATAGATCATCAACTCACGAACCATCTCGGCGCCGCGGCTGGCGCTGGCTTTGATTCTTTCGATACCTTCAAAAGGAAATTCGCCCGCCGTCAGTTCCGCGGCGGCGAGTTCCGCCTGAGCCAGTATTCCCCCCAGCAGGTTGTTGAAATCGTGGGCGATGCCGTTAGCCAATATGCCGATGCTTTCCAGCTTCTGTCCGGCGAGTGCCTCCTCCTGTCTACGCTTGATTTCGGTCAGGTCAGTGCAACATCCCGCAATTCGGTGAATGCGACCGGCCACATTTCGCAATGGAATGAGGTTTGTGTGGAAATACCGGCGTCCCACCTCCAGATCAAGTTCATCCTCGTAGCTGATGGGCAATCCCGTTTCCAGGCAGCGACGATAATTTGCGATCACCTTGCGGGAGACTGCTTCGGAGAGCACATCATCGACGAATTTGCCGGATACCTCTGCGCTTGTAAGACCTACGGCCTCCTCCTCGGCGGGGTTGAGCATTTTGAACTTGAAACGGCCTTCGAGTGTGACATCGAGCATGAAAATGCATTCCGGGATGTTGTCAAATACTTGCTTGTTCAGCAGCTCGCTTTCCCGCAACGCTTGCTCCGCTGCTGTCTTCTCGGTGATGTCTTCAACGATACCTACGAGATATTGCAGCCGTTTGTCGCCATCCCACACCGGCGTTACGTACAGCCTCACCCAAATGGCTGCACCGTCTTTGCGGATATAGCGTTTATCGACCGAGTAAGACGGGAGCTCACCTGCCAGAAGGCGGCTGACTGCCTCGACACACCTCTGACGGTCGTCGGGGTGCGTGATATCGAAAATCGTCATACCGCTCAGTTCGGATCGCGTGTAGCCAACGATTTCGCAGAAGCGATCGTTCACGAGCAGCCATTCCCCGGTGGCGCCGCAATGGGTGATGCCGACTGCCGCCTGAAAGAAGGTTGCGCGGAATCGCTGCTCGCTGTCGCGAAGTGCCTGTTCGGCGTGCCGCTGCTCTGCCACAAAGGCAGCGTGACTGACGATCGCCTGCGCAACCTGGAGTTCGTCATCATGAAACTCATGCTCTTCGTTGTAAGAGATCATGAATTTCCCGATCACTAACCCGCTTTCCATCAGCGGGATGAAGGCAAGGGACCGAATTCCTTCCCCGGCAAACGTTTGCCGCCAGGGTGAAAAGGAGACATCCTGAGTTACATCTGAAACGGCAATTAACTGCGTGTCGCGTGCACTTCGATACCAGAGTCTGTGACCGGTCACACCGTCACGATACTCGTCTGATATGCCGATCCATTCCTGAAACCGACACCCATCATTCTCGTCGAAGATCAGAAGGGCGGCACTGTCGGCAGCGAGGGCACGCAATAAGCCTTGGGTTGCCGCCCGGTAGATCTCGCTCGGCGTTCGGGCACGACTGATCTCGCCAACCAGATCGAGGAGTTCCAGTTCTCGAAACTCGCCTTGCTGTTCATTGGCACGCATTTTATCGCTGATCATCATGATAATGCGGGGCTGCTCCCGGTCATATCGACGCAGACTCTGTGAGTTTCCGGAAGCCAGCGCAAGAGCGCGGATGGGGCTACTTCCCAACAGAATATACCTCAGCTCTTGCCGGCGGCAGCCTTTTCGGCGTCGCTGGAGCGGCACCACGTGTTGGTTAACGTCGCCGACCGGGAAAGCCTCCGGATCGAAATCGTTATCCCGGAAACTTCGAGAGTGGATGACGCGTTTAGCTGGCCAATAGTGAAGCCGGCGTGCGAATAAGTCAGGCGCCATCTTCAGGTTGAGGGCGCGTAAACAGATTAGACCAATCCAGACGGAAAATAACCAGCCAAACTCTTTGATTCAATGGCGCTCCTGCTGGAATCCATCAGGAAGTTGGCGCCCAGGAAGTCCCGTTCGCGGAAGCGTGGCGTGACCTTCAAATTTCGTGCGACCTTGGTCTAAGTGGAACGAATTGACGAGCCCCTCTTGCTTACCCCGCGTTTGATTCTGGGGCCCCTTTTGGCGAACGATGCGGACGACGTGTTTGGCGTGCGAGGCGACCCTGAGGTCATGGCGTTCTGGGATTGGCCTCCGGACAACAACCCGGCCGTTACGGCCGCCATCGTTGAACAGTTCCTGGCGGATATGGGATCCGGCGATGCTTGCTATTGGACCGTGCGCCTGCGCGACGGAGTTTTTGCGGGCCTGTGCGATTTGAGTGAACTACAGGCTGGAGAGTCGGCTGACATTGGCTTCATGTTCGTTCGTCGATTGTGGGGTCAGGGCTTGGCGTTCGAGGCCGTAACTTCCGTTCTTGCCCACGCCCGGACGTTGCGTCTGAAATCGGTCCGGGCACGCATTCACCGCAACAACGAGCGCTCCGCACGACTCTTGGAGCGCGCTGGATTCAAGGTGATCGAAGAACTTGCTTGCTATGAGATCCGGCCGGGGCTTTTCCGGGATTGCCAGCAGCTGGAGGTGTTGCTTCTCTGATCGTGCTTCTTTGGGATTTCACACGATGCCGACCGGTATGATCCGTCGAGGCCTGGGCATACATACTTTCACGCTGATCACTCGACCCGAGAAACGCCCATCTTGTCGATGTGCCGCGGCCGACGCGGGCCGCGAAGTCTGGTTCGTGAAGCGTCGGACAGGAGGGATAGTCCGGTGGGCTCATCGAGACGATGAACGGAGCGCGGCGGTTACGCTTCTGCGCTCCGCAAAGAGACCACATCGGATCGATAGCCCCCATGCCTTGAAAATCCCCGCCCGAAGGGCGGAATACTCACAACGGACAGCGCCTCTCTCCATTTCACGCTGAACCAACACACACGCACCACCCCAGCAGCAAAGGTGGAAGCTCCCTGCTACAAGACCGGTAAAGCTGTCGAGAACATCCTCGAGCTCTTACGGGCAGCCTGATCTGACTTCGCAATTGTCGCTGTCGTTCTGCTTATAAGAAGAGGTAAGACCTATCCGGCAAGTAACCGCTAGCAGGCTGCGGAACCTCGTTACCGCTTGTCGACAGGCGCTGCGCGGTAACCCTTTCTGATTCAACGCACACGTTTCCGAGCCGCGACCGGCAGGGAGCGCTTGGCGGGCTTTTTTCCGCACACCGCGAGCGCAGATGTGCGATCAAGTCCCAGTACTTGCGGTTCACCGAGACGCGGATTTGTGGACGTTTTCCGGCCTATACTGAATTTTGTGCTGCCGTTCCCACCGGTTGCCGGCGCGAACTAACGAGTTTCAATATCCAATCGATTGCAAGATGCAGTCGCAGCGTCACAGGCGTGTGAGCTGACACAGGAAGAACACTCCAGGCGAGTGTCTCCGAGCCATCGTGCAATCCGACCCGCTCAGGTTCCCACCGGCATGCAGGCGGCACGAACGAGGGAGCGCGGGCTGACTCTTTGACCGCCGGCCACCCGGTAAAAGTTAGAAACAATACAGTGTGAATACTAATGATTCTATGCCGATAGTGTGGTGTACTGATTGAGCGGCGAAATGCAAGGCGCCTTTGTAGTATCCCTCGATTTTGAATTGTATTGGGGCGTACGGGATCATCGCAGGTTGGACGGGCCCGAACGCAAGCGCCTCTTAGCCGCGCGGAGCGTAGTGCCGAAAATTCTCGCAGCTTTTCGGGATCACAGGATTCGAGCTACATGGGCCACGGTTGGCCTGTTGTTTGCCCGTTCCCGGGAAGAGGCTCACGCGTGCCGCCCGGAGCATCTCCCGGCTTATCAGCAGCCCGAGCTTGATCCTTATGCCGAACAAATGGGGCGAGATGAATCCGAGGATCCGTTCCGTTTTGCGCCGTCGCTGATTCGCGAAATAGGGCAGGAACCGGGCCAGGAGATTGGATCTCATTCCTACTCGCACTATTACTCGCTGGAAGTGGGACAGAGTGAGAAAGAGTTTAAGGCGGATATTGCCAGCGCGGTACGGATCGCGGAGAACTCGGGGTACCAGCTGCGATCGTATGTTTTTCCGCGAAATCAGGTGCGCCGTCGTTATCTGCCAATCCTGCAGCAGGCTGGATTTCATGTATATCGCGGCACCGAACCGGCGGCATCGAAGGCTCCCGTCACTTATCACGAACAGCGCAAGCCCTGGTTGCGGGCGTTGCGGCTGGCGGACGCCTACTGGGATTTGAACGGCCCTCAGACCGTGGCATTTCCCGGCGGCCGGCTTCTTGCTCGCCTTGGTGCAAGCCGCTATTTGCGGCCGTTTTCGCCTGCTTTGAGTTCGCTCGAAAGTATCCGCCTGAGGAGAATTGCGACCGCTATGAGAAGCGCCGCAAAAGACAGGCGAATTTTCCACTTATGGTGGCATCCGGAAGACTTCGCCGCCCATTCCGATCGCAACATCGAGTTTCTTCACCAGGTATTGAATGTCTTCGAGAAATGCCGCAAGGAGGATGGCATGGCGTCACTCTCCATGGGGGACGTCGGCCGCTACGGACAAAGGACGATGAGCGAAGACGCGGTAGCCGCTGAATTTAACGGGAAAACCGACTGATGCGCACGCAACACCAACTCGACCACCCTTCGCCGGCGGGTCACCAGAAGGACGAAGCGCTGCGGAAACCGCGTGTTCTTTATGTGATTACACGCGCCGAGCGTGGAGGCGCCCAAATGCATCTCCTCGATCTCGTTCTTGGAATGGGCCAGAAATTCGAGCTTCATCTGGCGACAGGTGAAGAAGGGTTTCTTACCCGCGCGTGCCGGAAAAATGGAATGGCCGTTCATGTGATACCTCAGCTTGAGCGGGAGATCAGACCACTCAAAGATTTGAAGGCGGCCTGGGAACTCAGACGGTTGATGCGCAGGATTGAACCGGACCTGGTACATGCGCATACCTTTAAAGCGGGGTTTCTGGGCAGATTCGTCGCGAATCGGTTGAATATCCCGGCCATCTACACGTCGCACATGTGGCCGTTCGGCAGGGCTGTTCCGCTCGCCTGGCGTCTGGTGGCCCCCGCGTGTGAGCGTCAGGCGGCGCGCTGGTGCGATCGGATAATCAGTGTCTCGGTATTGGCAGCGGAAAACGCGGCACAGTTCGGGATTGGTGAAAGATCCCAGGTGGTCCCCATCTTGAATGGTATTTTCGACCATTCGAAGCGCGCCGCACTCGATCACGATAAGCCGTTAACCTGCACCATGGTGGCGCGATTCACGCATTTCAAGGATCACGAATTGCTCTTGCGGGCCTTCGCGCAAGTACCGGGCAAGGTAAGTCTCAGGCTCGCCGGAATTGGGGAGACACTTTCGACCGTACAGAAGCTGGCGGACCGGCTGGGTATTCGCGACCGGGTGGAATTCGCTGGCGCGCGTGAGGACATACCGGAGATTCTCGCGCAAACGGACGTGTTCGTTCTGGCCTCCAGAACCGAGACCCTGCCGATCAGTATTCTGGAGGCGATGCGGGCGGGACTTCCCGTAATCGCTTCAGACGTCGGCGGTGTTTCAGAAGAAGTAATCGACGGCGAGACGGGGATACTGGTCAGCCCGGGCTCGGTGGACGAGATGACTTCTGCGTTGACCAGGTTACTGGCCGACAAGGCAATGAGGATCGCCATGGGCCGCGCCGGTCGAATAAGGTTCGAACGGTTCTTTCGGGCGGGTCAGATGATCGAGCGAACGCAAGCCGTTTATACCGAAATATGGGAAGAGAGATTTGCCGGACGCTTTGCGGCAAACGAGGGCTTCCTGAAGCGCCCGGATCTTGTGTCCGTTTCCAGGGTCTGAACCGCCTACATCCGCGGCGCGAACAGTTCCACAGGGTGACCATCGACTTCCGCCATCGCGCCGGATTTCGCGCCGGGCACTCTGACATAAGCGAGGCCGAAAACGGCGTTTGCGGAAACCGTCGACGAGGTAACCTCACCGGCGCCCTTTCCCTCCAGCATCAGCTTCGTTCCCGGCGTGGGCGCCTCGGTTTGCGACTCGATCCGGAAGCCCATCAGAAGGCGGTTGACGTGACCGCGCGAACGGATGCGCTCCACAATCTCCTGACCGAGGTAACATCCCTTCTGGAAATGCAGGGCGTGTATTTGCTGCGTCTCCTGCGGGAGCGTATGCTCCGTAATATCGCAGCCGTATTTCGGAACGAAGTGCTCAATTCGCGCCGCCTCAGCGTCCTCTGCCGATGCGGCGATCGCGCCCGCCGCTTCGATCGCGGTCAGGGCTTCATCTCTGCTTCCCCCGGCGCCGTAAATTCGCACCCCATGAGCGCCGGTCGCGGAAATCGCGGCCACGTAAAACTCCCCGGCTCGAACGTGGGCGAATTGATGGTGCGGTGCGGTCAGACCGCACTTCGCCGCGACCTCGGTTGCCTTCGGTCCCTCGATGCCGAAGCAGAATGTCTGCTCCGTGACGTCTTCAAGAGCTACGTCGTCCGCGATGATGTAGCGATCGAGATGCTCATAAATCAGTTTGCGCGTTTCCGCGCCGGTGTCGAGAAGGAAATGATCATCAAAGCAAAGTACGTACGCGTCGGCAAGTATGCGCCCCTGGGCGTTCAGGAAGAAGGCGTAGATTCCATCCCCCGGCTTCATCTGCTGGACGTGATTCGTTGTCATTGCGTGAAGCAGGCGGGCGCGATCCTCGCCGGTGACGCGAATCCGCCCCCGGCTCGAAAGATCCACCAGCCCCGCGCTCGCCAGAAGCGCTTCGTGACCGGCCGTCGATTCGCGAGTCTTGTCGGCGCGAGTCGTGTCGGCAATTGCCATCGTGTCACCATTATCGAATGAAACCCCTTATTGAGAAACGATGATTCACGAAATCCTTCCAGTCGGAATGTTGGGCTGCAACTGTTCAGTGATTGGCGACGAAGTGAGCCGGGAAGCGATTGTCGTCGACCCGGGGGACGATGTTTCGCGCATCGACGCGATCCTCAAACGCCACGGGCTGACCGTGAAGATGATCGTCATCACTCATGCGCACATCGATCACATCGGCGGCGCGGCGAAACTGAGGGAGCAGACCGGCGCACCGGTCTATATGCACCAGGAGGATAAAGTTCTCAGCGATCATCTGGACCTCCAGGCGGCATGGATCAACATGGAAACTCCTGACGATCCGGGGATCGACACGCCTGCGAGTGAAGGGGACGTTCTGCGGGTGGGCTCGATTGAGGCGCACGTACTGCACACGCCAGGGCATACTCCCGGGAGCATCTCGCTGTACCTGCCGCTCGAAAACAAGCTGATCGCCGGAGACACGCTTTTCAGGAACAGCATCGGACGAACGGATTTGCCCGGTGGCGACCCGGACCGGATCGCTCGTTCCATTCGCGGCAAGCTCTATACGCTTCCGGAGAACACGATCGTATACCCGGGGCACGGGAGCACAACTTTGATCGGCGTCGAGAAGCGCACCAACCCTTTCGTCCGAGCCTGATTCAGCTCCGGCGAATGGGCGCGGGATACCGATTCACGACCGGATCGCTCGTGAGCAATGTAATGCCCTCAACCAGCGACTGCGCGATGAGGAGCCGATCGAAGGGATCCTTGTGGAGGGGAGGCAGTCCATCGATAGCCACAACGTGTTCGCTGGTAATCGGGAGTTCCAGATAGCCATTATCGAGAAGTCCGCGCCGCAGGAGACGTGCATTTACCCGGAAGTCGGGTCGCCCGAGCAAATTCTTGATCGCGATTTCCCACATGCTCGCGGAACTGAAAACCGGCTCGCTATAGGGGTCGTTGAGCATCATCCGAACGTCAGCCGGCAGCCGGTCCGGATCTCCCGCAGCCCACAGGAGCAGGTGCGTATCGAGGAGAAGCTTCAGGCCTCTCCTCCTCCGAACAGTTGCTCAATTTCGCGGGAGCCCATCTGGTCGAAGTCGTCTGGAACCTGAATCTGGCCAGCCATGAAACCCAGACGCCGAATCTGGCTCCCGACCGGCGCATCCAACGCCGAAACCTTTACCAGCGGCTTGCCCGCCTTGGCGATTATAAACGGCTCGCCTTTGGCGGCATGGTCGACCAACCGGGAGAGTTGGGTCTTGGCTTCATGGATGTTGACCGTGTCCATAAACTAAGTCCTCTTGGTTTAGTCTTGCCAAATTGGGTTTGATTTGTGGTTTCGATCCGGAACCCGGACCGCCACGATTCGAAACATTTTTTGGACGTCTTTGTTTGGAGGACCAGGACAGAGTCAGGGAATTGTTTGGCAACGCGGTTCGCGAGAAAGCCGATTTTGAAATGGACTATCGAATTGTTCACCCGAGCGGTGCGATCAAGCATATCCACGGGGTCGGTCATCCTGTCTGCGATGAGGTTGGTAATCTGGTGGAGTTCGTGGGCACCGTCATTGATATTACTGAAAGCAAGCGCGCGGAAGAAGCGTTGCGCGCTTCCGAGCAAGTGGCACGGGGACAAGTGGAGGCGCTGGCACAGAGTTTGGATGTTTTGGCGACTGCGCCGGACCCGGAAAAGTTTATTGGCCAGATGCTGAGTACCATTGGCCGCCTCTTGAACGCGCATAGCGTGAGCTTGTGGTTGTTCGACGACTCAAGCGACTCGCTCATTTTGCGCTCGTCAACGTCGGATGGCGGAAAATTGGCCGCGCCGGATCCGGAGCATCCATTCATTAAGAACCCGTTATTCTGGAAAGAGAACGCCGTAGTTCAGGAACTGCTCTTCACGGCAGGTCCGGTGGTTTGCGATGATGTCGAGACTGATCCGCGCGTGAGCGGTGATTGGGGTGAGCATTTGAGACGAAATGGGACCAAGAGGTTTCTCGCAGTGCCGCTTTTGGTGGGTGGACAAGTCAAAGGCTTTGTTGGCATTCGCCATATCAATCGTGCGTCTTATCGGCCGGAGGAGATCGAATTGACCCAGGCACTCGCCCACCAGGTCATGCTCGCGCTTCAACTCAACGAGTTCGCCGAGCAAGGTCAGCGCGCTGCGGTTTTAGAAGAACGAAATCGAATGGCGCGTGACATTCATGACACGCTCGCGCAGGGTTTTACTGGTGTGATTGTGCAATTGGAAGCAGCGGAGGATGCGGTTTCCTGCGGGTATCGTAAGGAAGCGGACGCTCATTTGCATCGCGCCGGCGAATTGGCCCGGCGGAGCCTGAGCGAAGCGCGCCGGTCCGTTCACGCGTTGCGCCCGCAGGCATTGCAGGAACAGAATTTTTGGGGCGCGCTCAAAGGTACTATTAAGAACACCACCGCCGGGACGGCGCTTCACACGACGTTTGAAGCGAAAGGCAAACTACCGGAGCTTCCTCAGCCCTGGCAGGAAAACCTACTGCATATAGGACAGGAAGCTTTGACCAACACCCTCAAGTACGCTCACGCTCGCAACTTCAAAACGCGGCTAACGTACGAGGCGAAAAAACTTCGTCTGGAGCTGCGTGACGACGGCGATGGATTCAAGGCCAAAGATCGACATGACGGGGTAGGCCTTCGCGGAATGCGCGAGCGGGTCGAACAAATGGGCGGCGAATTGGAAATCACCAGCTCACGCGGCAAGGGCACGAAGATCACAGTGCTACTACCGTGCAACGGAGAATCGATGTCATGACATCCAAAAAGAAAACGAAAACAAGTTCTAAGAAGGCTCCAGGAAGAACAAAGTCTCCTGCGAGGAAAGCGTCGAAGGCTGAAGATACCAGACGCCCTCGCATTAGTGTGCTCGTTGCTGATGATCACAGCGTCGTCCGCGAAGGCCTGGTTTCACTCATCACTCGGAAAACAGACATGACCGTAATCGGCGAGGCGGGCAATGGACGCGAAGCGGTCGATCTTTGGAAGCAGCATCACCCCGATGTGACGCTGCTTGATCTGCGCATGCCTGAGCTCGATGGCGTCGGCGCGCTCAACGAAATTCGTGGCGACGATGAGCAAGCGAGAATCATTGTCCTCACGACGTTTGACGGCGACGAAGATATCTACCGCGCCATTCAAGCTGGCGCTAAAGGTTACCTGCTCAAGGACGCACCGCGCGAAGCACTAATGGATTGCATTCGCCGGGTGCACGCCGGCGAAACGTGCGTGCCGGTGCATCTTGCGGCCAAGTTAGCGCAACGAGTCAGCGGTGAAAGTTTGAGTGAACGCGAGATCGACGTGCTCAAACTAATGGCTCAGGGAAAAAGCAACAAAGAGATCGGCTCGGCCCTCTTTATTAGTGAGGGCACGGTGAAGTCGCATGTGAAAAGCATCTTCGCCAAGATGAATGTGATCAGCCGAACCGAAGCGGTGGCTAACGCGACGCGGCGCGGCTTGATTCAGCTTTAACGGAAGGGACAGACTGTGCAAATCAGCGCGACCGGCGTTGGAGAGCGGAGATCCCCGACGCCGAATAATACCGGGCTCGCGAGAGCTCGCCCCTCCATCGCTGGTTCACGCACCCCGCCACTTTCTCAAGCCTACTTCTAAAGTGAGAGCGGGCATCACCTCGGCGTTGACACTGGAAAATCCCACGGACGCGCAATGGCCGCGACAGGGAGCGCCACTTTTTTTGGGCATGAGAAACTTAAGATTAGTTAGGGGCGCTTCTGGCCTCCAGCTTGTCCGGTGCAAGTACATCGGAGGCGAATTAAAGCAGCCGCCGCGGCAGCCGAGCTTGTTAATTTTCACTTACGGAGCGCAAGTGAAACATTTCTCGCCATCGTCATCGCAGTAGCAGGAAGTCGTCTGGCGGTTGGCCGAACCCGGTGACGCGAGGATCCAACTGACGCAGACGATTGCGCTGCCCGGAGTCGAAGGACAAATGGATTACTTCGATTTCGACGCAGGCGGCGGGAGAGTGTTCCCGTGCTCACGCTCCGTTTTTCTCGATCCAACATGTCTCGAAAGAGGGAGCATCAATTCCCTCGCAAGGGGTATTTCAAAATCCCATGCGCGCGTTGTAGAGAGGATCTGCTGGGATTGAGAGATCTTCATGATGTGAAAACAACGGTACGCTTACGGCGGAGGGGGGTATGAAAATTCCATCTCAACGAAGCCAACACCTCATCGGATCGTCTGATCTGATGAGCAGGTTCTATGTGGTTTCGGAGAATGCGACGTCGAGGGACTTTGGTCTCGTAGCCCATTGGTCGCATAGCAAGGATGTAATCTTTGGTTTAAAGGACGATCGCCAACCTGGATCGAGCAAGGTTTGTCCCGAACGGAAGTTGGCGGTTGCCGTCTTTTCTCAGGCGGCAAATGATTTGCAGAAGTTCCGGTACGCACGGCGCGGGGCGGGCTACTCACTCTATGCCGATGCGCGCAAGTGGATCGCCTCTAACGATCGCTTATGGCCGTACTCATTCCTAAATCTCTGTGACGCCTTGCATTTGGCAGCCAACGTCATTCGAGCTGAACTGCTCGGTAATACCTCGCGTCATTCCTCTCGCAACACCCCAATGACATGATTTCCGCCTGCTGAACGCATTGCACAATATTCCGTCGACACAGGAATCTCTGCGTCAAGCGAGCGAAGCCCTGAAAAAGTACCTGAATTGGTGGTCTGCGTCACTGCAAGGAGCTGCATTTGAGGAAGGTTGGACTCGCATGGATCGGCTTTCGGGGCGTTTGTTTCGATCCTTCTATCCGTTCATATAGCGCTCACGTCGGTGTCCCTCGGAATGGGGAATCATCATTGATCCTTACGTAGGAGCAAAGAATCTCGCGATCGCGTCGTAGCAGCAAAAGGCGCCTGAGATTTAGGTTAGGTGTGAACCTGATTAGCATAATCGAGCGCCTCGCGGCAGAGCACGCATTGAAAGCCGACGCAAAATGAAAAATTTCCATGCGTCGCCCACTGGAGCGGCCGTTTCAGGTGACCCCGATAAACGGCATCGTGCAGATCTTCCGCTTGGCGAGTGACTTGGATTCCGGCAAACAGCGACGTCAGCGCGACTAACGAGTCAGATCGAACGAAGAACCTGATGATTTTGAAATTCAAAGACGGGCCTGCTGAGCAGGCATTAGTCCGCAGTGAGGCTCCGAGGACGGAAGGCGAGCCAATGACGACCGTTGTGATCACCTGCAGCTTGGTCGTCTTGCTGTTCGGTTTCGATCCTAACAAGCTACATGAATCCAATGGATCATTCCGGCGACCGCGCGCGGACCATACAAAAAAACTTCGCTAACTTTGTTTCCTTCTGTTTGATTCGTCTGAAGATCTTTAACAGGAGATAACCAAGGAAAGGAAGGGGCTCCTAGCGGTTTAGCAAGAAAAGAAGCGATGGTAGTCCGACTGTTCCAGGAGAATTGGATTCCATGAACCACGAAAACGTTAGGCTGTCTTTAAGGGAAATGTAACCATGAAAATGTTAACCAATTTACTAATCGCCATTGTCACCTACGGTTTTGCCGCGAGCGTCATAGTTCAAGCCGGCACTCACGAACGTGGCACTCAAGCAAGCACTGATCCTGATTGGTCGGAGCTGATTGCGAGCATGGACAAAATGCACATGGCCATGGGAGCAATCCAGCCAACCGGCAACAGCGATGTCGATTTCGTCAGATTGATGCTTCCGCATCATCAAGCGGCACTCGACATGGCAAAGACGCAACTCGTGTACGGTAAGGATGCGCAAATGCGCAGGCTGGCGCAGGAAATCATTACCGATCAGCAATTGGAAATCGAGTTGATGCAGCGTTGGTTGAAACAGCGCGAAGCTGCTGGGACGGAATCTCAAGTGGAAGTGACCCCAGCGACTACCGCGGAAACAAGGAAAGCCAAATGAGATGAAGCTAACGCTTTTGTTTTTCTGTTTGTTGCCATCCGCGATGGGGCAACAAGCGCCCTGGGCGCGACCGGATATTCCCGTCACGACGCACGATCGGGTCTACACGGCTGATCAAACTTCGAATACCGTTTCTGTAATTGATCCTGCGGAAAATAAATTGCTCGGCGTTATTAGGCTCGGCGATCCGGTACCGGGAGCGCTGAGTCCGCTGTACAGAGGACAGCTTCTCGTGCATGGTCTTGGTTTTGCGCCCGATTCCAAAACGCTGGCTGTGGTCTCAGTCGGGTCGAATTCCGTCACGCTGATCGACACAGCGACGAACAAAGTCAAAGGCGTCGTCTACGTCGGACGCTCGCCGCATGAAGCGTTCTTCACCCCCAATGGTCGTGAGTTGTGGGTGACGGTGCGGGGCGAAAACTACGTTTCGGTCATCGATCCGGCGAAGATGAAGGAGACACGGCGCATCGAGCTCGCGAACGGTCCGGGCATGATCATGTTCGGGCCTGACGGCAAGTATGCGTTTGTCTGTTCAAGTTTTACTCCGGAGCTCGCGGTCGTCGATGTGGCTTTCGCATAAAATCATCAAGCGCGTGGCCCCAGTGAGTCCGTTTTCGCCGAACATCGCGGTCACACCGGAAAACGACGAGGTCTGGATCACGTTGAAAGACGTGGGCAAAGTGCAGGTATTCAGCGCGAGGCCGCCGTTCTCGCAGAAGGCGGTGCTGGATACGGGGCCGATTACGAACCATGTGAACTTCGCCAGCAATCGCAATGGCAAATTCGCTTACGTGACTATTGGCGGAGCTAACGAGGTAAAGGCGTTTCGCCGAGGCGCGACGTCGGAGTTAGTTGCGACGATACCGGTGGGAGATCTCCCGCACGGGATCTGGCCATCGGGCGATGGCTCACGCGTGTATGTCGCATTGGAAAACGGCGAACACTGTGTAGCGATCGATACCGTCACTAATAAGGTTATCGCCACTATTCCGATCGGACAAACATCGCAGGCATTAGTATATGTGCCGAATGCGGTCCCAAACGGTCCGGGAACAGAAAATTTATTGCCGCTCGGTACCGCTGCTAACACAGCGCAGCTACATCTGGAAGCAGGCGGAACCACGCTGCCGGATGCCCAAGCATCAGTGGCAGTTAACTCGTTAGGCCTATTGGATCTTGTGCAGATTGCGGCGAGAGGACTCGCTCCCCGGACGCCGTATCAAGTCTACCTGGCAGAATCGAATCAGGCGCCATTCGGCAAACTTGAGCCACTTGCGGTGCTCAAGACAAATCCCGATGGCGGGGGAATTGTCCAGACGATCGGTCCGCTGAAGGTCCTCGCCGCCGATAATCCAAACTCTGCTGCGTCGCGACGGTATTTGGTTGTTACTGACATCAAGGATTCGTCGCAGGTGGTGCTGCGAGAAAGCAAAGTAACTGATTCCGAGCCGGCAGCGGCCAAAAATCCATGATCCCCCTTGGCCCGCGTAAGGATCTACTTTTGAAATGGAGTCCAGTATCTGATCTCAGCGGACCGGTTTTCGGCAGTCCAATAAATGGCCGCGAAGGAGAATTTTCGTGATCGTGTTAGCCGGCACAGTCTGGCCTGGGTTATGAGTGACAAGACACGCGTGCTTATTCTCGGTGGCGGTTTCGGCGGATTTTATGCCGCGTTGGAATTCGAGAAACGCAACGATCCGCGCTTCGAAGTCACGGTCGTTCCGGCGCGGCACCGTGGAATCGCGACCAACTTTCGGATCCAAGCAAAAGAAACGATCGCACCGCTGCCTGAGGAACCAATTGGAGCCCATACGCCATGAACGCAACTACTGAGCCAACCACAACGCGATCCTTTCTTGCTGTTCTTCTGGTCGGCGTCGTCGCCGGCGTGCTCGCGGGTATAGCTATGCTCGTCACGATGGGCATTTTGCGTCTGGCGTTCGGTTGGCCGACGCCTACCGAGCTAATTTTTGATCGGCTCTTTCCGTTCCTCACGGTTGAGTTCTTCATCAGCTCGCTGGTGAAAGCCGGTGGTTACACGCCACTGAAATTGCAAGGTGTTTATGGCGCGCTGGCCGGACAAGTGGCCGTCGCAGCGATCGGCGGAGTTATTTACTCTTGGTACCTGAATCGACTCGAGCGGCGTCAACACTGGGACAACGCAGATCATGGAATTATCGACGCGCGCGGGTGGCGATTGATCGTGCCGGGGGTGCTAGTGGCGACTGTGCTGTTCGTAATCCTGCTGTGGCCGACGTTGATCACGAACTATCATGGCCTACCGCCAGCGCGGGCCCGAATTGTCGCTTCACTGGAAATGCTGATTTCGTTCAGTGTATGCGGACTTGGCATCATGTTTTTCCACGCGCTGCTCTCGGCGCGCTCCGCACAGCAAAGTATCGCAAGCCCAGGTGTGCGCACGACCGGCCGGAGACGTTTCCTCGCGCTGGCGATTGGCGCTGCGCTCGCCGTAGCGCTCAATGGATTACTGCGCCGGCTTTACCGGATCGGCACGTTCTCGTACGACGGCCGACAGTACAGCGGACCAGGCGTGCAGAAGATCACACCGATTCGCCCGCGCGATGAATTTTACCAGGTCTCAAAAAATCTGATAGACCCGATGATCGTCCGCGATTCATGGCGGCTCGACATTGTCGGCCAGGTCGAAAACCCGCAGGTGCTACAGCTTTGCCGATATCGCAGCGATGCCAGCCGTCGAACAGGAGACGACGCTTCTTTGCATTTCCTATGGAATTGGCAGCGGACTCTGCTCGAATGCGATCTGGAAAGGCGTGCCGTTGCCGAGGCTCCTCGCGCAGGTGAAACCCAAACCGAATGTCACGACGGTGCTGTTCCGTGCTGCCGACGGCTATTACGAGACGTTCCGCTTCGAAAAGGCAATGGAACCCACCACGCTCGTTGCCTACGAAATGAACGGCGAACCGTTGCCTCAGGGTCACGGTTTTCCGCTCCGGCTGATCGTTCCCGGTCTTTACGGCGAAAAAAATCCGAAGTGGCTGACGCGGATCGAACTACTCGACGAAGCGGACGCGCGTCTCCATCGGCGGCGTGGTTGTGGTTTTTACAAGCAACAAGGCTGGGGCCGTCTTGGAGATGTCATCCCCACACATTCCCGTTTCGATGCGCCGCAGGTCGCGGGCAATCATTTTGCGCAACCATTTATTCTCGGCAAAACGGCCGAGCTGCGCGGAATGGCCTTTGGCGGCGACCGCGGAATCTCGAAGGTCGAGATTAGTGCCGACGACGGCCACACGTGGGAGGTAGCGGAGATCTCGCAGCCAGGCACAAAAATTTCCTGGAGTCTCTGGCGCTACCAGTGGACGCCGAAAGAGGCAGGCGAATCGCAGTTGGTGGTTCGCGCCACAGATGGCGAGGGAAAACTGCAGATCAGCGAATACCGCGATCAGGTGCCCGATGGCGCGACGGGGTTGCACTACGTGCGCGCAAATGTTGTAGCATCATGACGGCAACCCCTGTCTTTGGATCGGAGGAATAACGGTGGAACACATGCCGGCTGGGTTGCGAGTTAGCATCGACAAAGTAAGTGCGTTCGTCCTTCGCTACGGTTTGGTTCTGGTCCTCCACGTGCTCCGCGAGATTGTCGAAGGTATATTCGAACTCCTTCGTATCCGGCGCATCGCTATAGCCGAAACCAATGTAGTCTGGCGCAACCACATGGAAGCGATCTGACAGTTTCGGAATCAGATCGCGGAACATGTGCGATGAGCTGGGAAAGCCGTGCAGCAGCACGAGGGTGGGCGTATCCTTGTTGCCCGCTTCACGATAAAACATTTTTCGGCCGCGAACCGTCGCGTGGTTATATGTCGTCCTGTTAGCGTCGCGCATATTTAATTCTCCATTTGCTACTTCATGAAATCCCGAACGAGCTGCGCAATCTGATCCGCGGCTGTGTCCAAGGCGAAATGACCAGCATCGAGGACGTGGACTTCGGCCTTCGGCACATCTTTTCGGTATCTTTCCGGCTCGCCGGGATCGAACGAGAGATCGTGCTTACCCCAGATTACCAGCAGACGCGGTTGCTTCTGGCGCATCCATGCCTGCCATTTCGGGTAGGCGTCGACATTCGTTCGATAGTCGTAGAAAAGATCGCTTTGAATGTCGGCCTGGCCGGGCTGGTTCAAAAAATAAAACTCGTCCGTCCACAAATCCGGATCATAACGCTCCACGTTGGGATCGTTCCCGACATGGCGGGTCCTCGTCGTGGCCAGCGAAAGCAAATTCGTGCGAAGTGCGCTTTCGTTGGGCTCGCGATCGGTCCAAAACGCTCGCCGTGTTTTCCAATTCGCGCCCAAGCCTTCATTGTGCGCAACCGCGTCCTGAACAATAAGCGCTTCGATGCGTTCCGGATGGACCACCGCCATTCGAAAACCAACCGGGCCGCCGTAATCCTGCATGTAAAGTGTGTAACGCGAGAGCTCGAGCGCGTCGGTGAAGTGATTCATGATCTCGGCAATGTGATCGAATGTGTAGCCGAATTTTTTCGGGTCCGGCCAGTCACTGTGTCCGTATCCCGGATAATCCGGCGCGATCAGGTGATATCGATCGGAAAGCCGGACGAAGAGCGGCTCGAACATTCGCGATGAAGAGGGAAGTCCGTGCAGGAGGAGAATCGTCGGCGCGTCTTTCGGACCCGCTTCTCGATAAAAGATGGAGAGCCCATCAATCTGTGTGGTGCGATAAACAGTCGGATGTTCCATCGGAAGTTCCCTTCCCTGGCCTAACAATTGAAGTGATGCGAGCACCACTGAAACCACCAAAACAATATGAAACACCCGAATCACGGCGCCACTTCGAAAATGATTTCCAGTTCCACTGGTGTGCCCAGCGGGAGACTTGCGACGCCATACACTGAACGGCAAGGATTTTTGTCCTTTCCGAAAACGTTTTGAAATAAATCCGATGCCGCATCGGCGATTTTCGGTTGATCGCGGACATCTCCGTGCGTCCGCTACCATTACTCCGAGACGTACAATCCGCGTGATTTTGTCGAGCGAGCCGAGGTGGTCCCGCGCTACAGCCAGCGCATTGAGCGCCGCGAGGTGAGCGGCCTCGCGACCCGCTTTCACGTCGAGCTCGGCACCGACCCGTCCAACAAATTTCGCCTCACGGCCCGCCGTGGGAAGCATGCCGGTAAGGAAAAGAAGATTGCCGGTTTGCACCGCTTCTGCATAAGTGCCGAAGGGCTCAGGGGGGGCCGGGAGTCTGATCCGCAGTTCCTTCAACCGCTGCTCGGCGGTGGCCGGTTGATCGTTTTCGCGAGCTACCATTTTCCACTGTGCGCACCGCCATCGACGTGCAGCACCTCCCCGGTTATTTGACGAGCTTCAGTAAGGTAAACGACCGCATCCGCTACATCATCGATCGTCGAAACTCTCCCCATTGGAGACTGCTTATGAACAACCTGTTCCGAAAGGTCGGAATGAAGCGGAGTGTCAACGATGCCTGGAGCTACGGCGTTGAAGCGAATGTAATCCTTCGCATACTCGGAAGCGAGACTCCGGACGGCAGCGTTTAATCCGCCTTTCGTGATCATGGCCAGCGAAGCAGGTATGCCAGCGATAGGATTATCGGCCAGCGCGGCGGTTATACTCACGATGCTACCGCCGGTCTTCTGTGCCTGCATTTGTTTAACTGCGAGCTGGGTGATGTAAATAAAGCCTGCCAGGTTGGTCGACACCAAAGCGCGAAAATCTTCTGCCGTGTATTCCGTAAACGGCTTGGCCAGAAAAATGCCGGCATTCGCAACCACCGCATCGATCGACCTAAACTTCTCGAGCGCGAGCTCCGCAACTTTCTGCGCCGGTTTCGAATTGACCTATGTCACCATCGATCAGTGCGAAATGATCCGAAGTTGGAAGCTCCTTCGATTTTGCCGCCTTCCGTGCTGTTCCTACAACATTGTAGCCGCGGGCCAGAAACGCTCGCACGACTCCCGCGCCGATGCCTTGCGACGCTCCCGTGACAATAACTGTTTTGGGCTGACTGCTCATAAGTGGGATATAAGACACCTATAAACAATGTCAATACCGGTGTTAGCTTTATTTTTGCTGTTATCGTTGTAGAAGACTCTTTATGCCGATCACATCGCAAGCTCCCAGGGAATGGATCGATGGATTCCTCTTTGTCGGCAACCATCTCGCGTTGGACTTTTTGAACACGAGGCTTGTCCTGGCGGATGGCCCGAAAGAACTCCTGCCCGATGTGGGCGCTCTGGTTCGATGGCTCGTCGCGTCAGGTCTGTTGACGCGAAAAAAGGGCAACGCTCTGGCCAAAAAATGGAGGGACGCGCCTCGCGCGGCCGTGCTTCTGCGAGAGCTACTTAAGTTTCGAGAGCGCTTGCGCGCCGTGGTGGTCCGTCAGGAAGCAGGTTTTTCGGTGAGCAACGCATTTATTGCCGAGCTCAACTCGCTTTTGAAGCAGCACCCCGGCGTGATCGCATTGCAACGGGAAGGCGAAAAACTGGGCGTCGAAACCGCTTTCGAGCTAGAGAAGCCGGACGACGTTTGGGCTCCCATTGCGATTGCCGTCGCCGAACTGTTATCGGATGTGTCGCCGGCGCGCTTACGCAAATGTGAAGCGTGTATTGTTCACTTTTTAGATACGAGCAAAAAGGGGTCGCGTCGCTGGTGCAGCATGAACATTTGTGGGAACAGGATCAAAGTCGCGGCTTATCAAAGGCGCAAGCGGGGAGCGGAAAAGAAGATGCGACGAGGAAGGTAAAATCCAGTGATGCTGGTGGCGCGAGTTGCGGAGCGCCGATGAAATCGGCCCAGTCACGAGTCCCGGCTTTTGTCTCTCGTCATCTTCAACACTTGTGCATCTCTATATATAGTACGCTTATTCTCGGACGCTGGTGCCTGCGCGAGTTGCGCCGTTGTTCGGACTCCGATGCCTGTGTCAAAAAGGCATCAAACGAGGGCCGGTAACCCGGCGAAAGTCAGATGTCCCCCACTTCGTCCCGCAGCCGCGAGGCTACCGCGCGCCAAGCCCCGTAGACTCCGCGGTCAGTGCGATTTCGTGAACGCATTTTAGCCGGGTGCTCATCCGCGGGCTTCGGCGGCGTGCTTCCCAAGTTTCTTCAAGAGCCGCAACAATGTCAGGCGCTCGTTTTTTGAAAGAATGCTGATCGCGGTTTCCATCGCGGCGGCGTGCTCCCGAAAACCACGCGTAATCAGTGTCCGGCCCTTTGCTGTCAGTTCCACCCGGCGCACCCGTCGGTCGTCGGGGTGATCGTTGCGCGAGACGAGGCCTTTTCTAGCCAAGCGATCGACGGCCACGCTGATGGAACCGGGAGTGAGCCAGACTTTCGGGCCGATGGTGTTGACCGGAAGCGGCCCCTTGTGCAGGAGGACTTCCAGGACGCGGAAATCAGAATCGCCCAGCTCTGTGCGCGCGATGCTCTCCGCCGCATGCGGCATCAGGGCGTGGAAAGCTTTCATGAGGACGAGCCAGACGTGAACGCCGCTGGTGTCCTGTTTCTGAGCGGAGGCTTTACTTTTCATCGAAATATTCTCTTGACGACGATTATATTGATGTCAATATACTTTGAGTCAAACAAATAATACTAACATGAAAACCACTGCTGTCATTGCCCGTTTCTTTCTCGGCCTGATCTTTCTGGTCTTCGGATTGAATGGCTTTCTTCACTTCATTCCCGCCTCTCCGCCGTCGGGAACCGCCGGCCAGTTCGTCGGCGCGCTTTTCGTCTCTCACTATCTGGTCCCGATATTTCTGCTTCAGATCATTTCGGCGGTCCTGCTCCTGGTCAATCGCTACGTCCCACTCGCGCTGACCCTGCTTGCTCCGATCATCGTCAACATCCTGCTCATTCACATCTTGATGCTTCCGAGTGGTCTGCCTTTGGCCCTGGTCGTGACGGTGCTCTGGATCGTCGTGTTTCTAAGCGTCCGGTCCGCTTTCGCCGGTCTCTTCCAACAGCGCGTTGCAGCTTGAACAGGACTCACCAACAAATGGAAATCGGCCTGGACAGTTTCGTGGCGGCAACCGTTGACGCGGCCGGTCGAGCCGTCGATCCGGCGCGACATCTCAGCGAGTTACTTGAAGCAATCACGCTCGCTGACGAGGTAGGCCTCGATGTGTTCGGCATTGGTGAACACCACCGCCGCGAGTTCCTCGATTCCGCGCCGACCGTGATTCTCGCCGCCGCGGCCGCCCGAACCCGCCGTATTCGCCTAACGAGCGCTGTCACAGTCCTGAGCGCCGCCGACCCGGTGCGCGTGTTCCAGGAGTTCGCGACACTTGATCTACTTTCGAACGGTAGGGCGGAGATCGTCGCCGGGCGCGGTTCGTTCATTGAAGCGTTTCCCCTCTTCGGTCTGGAACTCGAGGACTACGATTCGCTCTTTGCTGAGAAACTCGATTTGCTTCTGAAGATTCGCGAGAACACGCACGTTCACTGGTCGGGCAAACATCGCGCCGAACTCACCGGACAGGGAGTTTACCCGCGCCCGCTGCAGAACCCGCTGCCGGTTTGGCTCGGTGTCGGAGGCACACCGGGCTCTTTTGTTCGCGCCGGCATGCTCGGACTCCCACTAATGGTCGCCATCATTGGCGGGGAACCGCACCGTTTTCGACCATTGATCGACCGCTACCGTGAAGCGGGATTGCGCGCCGGACACTCTCCAGATCAGCTCAAGGTTGGCATCCACTCGTTAGGCTATGTCGCCGAAACTGACGCCAAAGCAGCCAACGAGTTCTTTCCCGGCTATGCAAAGAGCTTTTCTGAAATCGGAAAGGAACGGGGCTGGCCGCCAGTGACGCGCACACAATTCGATGCCCTGCTCGGACCAACCGGAGCGCTCATTGTGGGCGATCCGGAAAGCGTCGCAGCAAAAATCCTGCGTGTAAACGAGTCGTTAGGCGGTATTTCCCGTCTCACTTTCCAGATGAGCGTCGCCGCATTGCCCCACGCCAGGCTCATGCGCGCGATCGAGCTGCTTGGGACGCGCGTGGTTCCTCTCGTGCGCACCGCGCTGGCGTCTGAGGCGGCGGCGGCGCCTTTGCTAACGAGCTCCCAATATAAAAGGAACGGCAGCACAACAAACATCGTAGCGGCAGAATTTGAAACGCAGAGGTAAACTTATGATAAAGATCGCAATCATTGTTGGAAGCACCCGCCCGGGTCGAAATGGCGAGGCGGTAGCGAAGTGGGTCTATGAAGTCTCGCGAAAGCGTAGCGACGCTGAGTTCGAGCTCGTGGACATCAAAGATTTCAACCTGCCGCTGCTCGACGAGCCGATGCCGCCGATCATGGGACAATACAGTAAACCGCACACCAAAGTGTGGGCCGCTAAGATCGGCGAGTTCGATGCCTACGTTTTCGTCACGCCTGAGTACAACCACGGAACTTCCGGCGCGCTCAAGAACGCGATCGATTTTCTGTTCGCGGAATGGAACAACAAAGCAGCCGGCTTCGTCAGCTACGGAGGCGCTAGCGGAGCGCGCGCGGTCGAGCAACTGCGTTTGAATTTGGCGGAGGTGCAAATGGCCACTGTGCGCAACCAGGTTTTGCTCTCCATGTATACCGACTTCGAAAACTTCAGCGTCTTCAAGCCGGGGCCGACAAAGGAACAGTCGGTCAATGACATGTTGGATCAGCTCATCGCGTGGGGAAGCGCCCTGAAAACGCTCCGGAAGACCTCCACATCGACGGAATGATCAGATCCTAAGTCCGGAAGAGATTGCGGAGCAACTGCCCTTGTATTCTAAGCTACTCAAGTCAGTCGCCGCTGAGAAGGTGGATGACCCAAAAGAGGGAGCCACGATCACCCCGCGAGTGGCATCTGCAAATCCCACTCTTTCGCAATAGCCGCGACCTCCGACTCTCACGTACGTTACGCGTATGAACGAAAGCGATACCGTACTCAACAGATACCTGCGAGAGATCGGGTCCATTCCTCTCTTAACGCGGCGACAGGAGATCGAGCTCGCACGGAAAATTAAGAAAGGCGATGCGGCAGCGCGCGAGCGAATGATCAATGCGAATCTGCGGCTCGTTGTCACCATCGCCCACGATTACGCCAACCTGGGTCTGCCGCTGCTTGATCTGATTTCCGAGGGAAACATCGGATTGACCAAAGCAGTCGAGCGTTTCGATCCAGCGAAAAAGGCGAAGCTGAGCACTTATGCCGCGTGGTGGATCAAACAAGCGATCAAGCGCGCGCTGGCCAACCAGAGTAAAACCATCCGAATCCCAGTACATCTCGGCGATAAGATTGCGAAGGTACGTCGCGTCTCGCTCCAAATGAGCGATGAACTTGGCCGCGAACCGACCGATGATGAATTGGCCGAAGAACTCGGAATTGCCTCTGAGAAACTTGCACAACTAAAAAGCATCGGGATTCGGCCAGCTTCGCTCGACGCCCCCGCTGGGGATGAAGATTTCACTGAATTTGGAGAGAGCGTTGGAGACGAAGAGGCGCGGACTCCGTTTGAATTATTGCGCGACAAAAATTTGCTCGGTGAAATGGGACCGTTGCTCACTCTGCTCGACCAGCGCGAGCACAAAATCATTTCGCAGAGGTTTGGTCTTGACGGAGGAAGGCCGAAGACCTTGGAGGACATCGGCAAAAATTTCGGCGTCACGCGCGAGCGGATTCGTCAATTACAGAATAGTGCGCTGACCAAACTGCGCCGGGCGCTCAGCAAAAGAGAGGAGCTTCTGGCAGCAGTGCAGCCGGTCGCAGCCTGAGTAAGAGTTATGGAGACCCACGGACCTGTCGCCATGAATGTAGCCATCTGGTTTACGATTCTCAGCCCGGTGATCACGCTGGCAGTCGGACTTCTGGGCGCATGGCTCCTCATCTGACGACTCTCCCAAAAGAGGTAGTCGCAAATCATCCGGACGCGCCCTGGCGATCAAGTGAACTGAAACCGAAGGTCGCAGATATGAACGCAAACGACTTTCCGACGATCTCCAGCTCCACTGCCGAGATCCATTCCTACGCTGAGCTCCAACAACGGATTCATGATGACCTGCGCGTTCAGCATCCGGAATGGGTGAAGTCGAATGGCGACTGTCCTACATGCGACGCGTATGAACGACGCCTGGCGGAACTAATCGGACTCTTTCAATCCAGCGAACGAAAGTTGGCTGCCGCTTAATTCATCGAACCCAGGGCAAGATCGACTGCAAAAATGAAAACAACCGTCGATATAACCGAAGCGAATTTTGAAGCCGAGGTATTAAATTCCAATCAACCTGTCCTGGTCGAATTTGCGACGGGATGGGCCTTTCCTTCCATGATGTTGAATGGAGTCCTCGAGGAAATCGCCAGCGAATCTGATTGTTTGAAGATAGCCCGCGTCAAACTCGATGATAGCCCGAACCTTGGTCTGTGGTACGGGATTCGGTGCATTCCGACCGTCCTTTGCTTTGTTGATGGCGAAGAGCGGTCGGAATTTTTGGAAAGACAAGCAAACAAGCAATTCTGGCACAATTGCAGCCAGTCATTACGTCGCGACCCGTAATCTGATCCCAGATTTGTACGGGTTTATCGTCAACCCTGGAAGGGCGTCGAAAATTAGCCGGTGGCGCGAGCCACCGGAGCCAATTCGAGATGTAATGAATCTGATTCAGTCTACTAACGTAAAGATATCAGTCCGCTGGTTGGTTGCTTTCGTTTTACTGACAATCGGCACTTTTGCTTCCGCGGTTTCCTGGCACGACGATTCACGTTATGTTCGGCTTGGACCGCGCACGGGATACTATATCGTTCGCCCCGGCTCAGCGTTAAGTCGTCAGCTGGACATTGAAGCCGCTCCTATTATCGATACGGCCGATCCGTTCCGTCACGGATACGGAGCTGATGCGTTGGCCTTCCGCTTCAACCACGCTGGTATCTTATCCGCGCCGCCAGCTTACATCGTCCAAGCGACACCCAATGAATTTTATACTCGACGACTCGGTTCTTTGATTCGCGGCCGGAGTAGCTCGCGCGATGTAGAAGCGTTCTTTGGCCGACCACAGAGTACGGAAGTCCGACGAGACGGTGCCACCACCTACTACGCAATTCAGGTCTACAATCCTTTCGAAGATCGTTCTGGTGGGCGAGGTAGATGACAAATCGATACATCTGAAAGTCTGATTTTTCGCCGCGACCGCACGACCGCCTGGACTGTGTCGGTCCGTCTAGTTTTGTTGTAACGAGAGCTGTCACTCCAAAGAGGCATCTCAAAATCTCGCCAACGCGCAATCGCGAGCGAACAGACCCGGCGCGAGCGTTCAGTATGAAAACGAAAGCATTACTTAGCTTGTTAGTCGCCATCACAGCGGTGACGCTCAGCTCCACCACGTGGGCTGCTGGTCATGGCGGCGATGGCGACGGCGGCGGATTTATTGGTGGGGGTGGTGGCCACCCCGGTGGAGGCGGCATCCGTCCAGGTGGCAGTGCAGTAATGCGTTCCGCCGGCCCACCGTCCGTCGCTGGCCGACCAGCGTACTACTATAGTAGAGGGATGCATTTCACTCAGGCCCGGCCTGGGCAGATGCGCGCACCAGTTCATCAAGCGCCGGTACTTCAAACGCCGGCTTTGGCGAGACCTGATCGCGGCGCGAGCAATTCGCAGGCGCATACAACAACCCACCAAACAGCATTCAATAGCATAATAGGTCACGTCGCCGAACGCCATCAGGCGAATTGGCACAACAACTGGGACCGGCGGCATGCACACTTTGATCATCATCGCTTCTTCGTCTTTATCGATGGCTTCTGGTGTGGGCTGGATGATGGGTTCTTCCCCTGGGACTACTATCCGTACTATGCGTACGACTATTATCCGTATGATTACTACCCAGGCTACTATGCGGACGTGGAACCGTACTACTACAATACCGGCCAGGTATACAGCAACACGCCAATGGTTGATCCGACGGTCTCCGCCGTTCAAAATCAGCTTACGCAACTAGGTTACTATGGCGGTCCAATAGACGGCATTTACGGGCCGACCACGCGCGATGCGGTAGCGAAGTATCAAATCGATAAACAACTGGATGTAACGGGAAGCCTGTCAGCCGATACTTTGCGGTCCTTCGGATTACCCCAACCAGCAGCGGCAAGCTGAACGCTGCCGATGGATCGCGATCTGATATATCTCCAAAGAGGGAGCGAGTATCACCGCTTAAGGAGTGACACACAATCCTACGGACGCGCAGTGGCTGACCGCTAACGTCCCCGATATGATGGGGACAAAAGAACAAACTCATGAAGATCAAAATATGGCAAATTTCGCAGTCTCTCTGCATCGTATTATTGCTGTTGACCTGCGGCACGCTCTCAGCGCAGAGCGAAAAAGGTCGGGTGCGGAATATTGTCCTCGTTCACGGTGCCTGGGCAGATGGTTCAGGCTGGGAAGGCGTTTACAACATTCTCGTCAAGGATGGTTACAAAGTAAGTATCGTCCAGGAGCCGGAGACATCGTTCAAAGAAGATGTGGCAGCGACGAAGCGCACCCTCGCTCTGCAAGATGGACCATGCATTCTGGTGGCTCACAGTTATGGCGGCGCCGTCATCACCGAAGCGGGAACGGATGCAGCGGTGGCCGGATTGGTTTATATCGCCGCTCATATGCCGGACGCCGGAGAGAATGAGGCCGACGATGGAAAGCGCTTCCCCAGTGACCTCAGCAAGTCTAAGTGCGATAAAGAAGACGGCAGACGGCTTCACTTACCTCGACCCCGCGCAGTTCCATGAGTACTTCGCAGCCGACCTGTCTGCTGAGCAGGCTGCTTTCATGGCGCGATCGCAGGTGTTCAACGCCGCTGACAATTTCAAAGCGGTTATCACGACAGCGGCGTGGAGAAGCAAACCGAGTTGGATGTTAGTAGCGACGAAAGATCGAGCCATCAATCCCGACCTGGAGCGGTGGTATGCCGAGCGAGCCAAGAGCCATAAGGTCGAAGTCGCGGGCGCCAGTCACGCTGTTTACGTCTCCAGGCCGAAGGAAGTCGCAGCTCTGATCGAAGAAGCTGCCACGCACGCTCAATAGACAAATTCGAAGGCAAACGGAACGATTGGTTAGGCGGCTGTTACGATTACCGGTGCTGTCTGCACGTAACGTTGTTCTCGGCCAATATCTCTCCCTCAAAACGCCTGCTCGATGCCAGCTGCCCGGAAGCGACGCGTTTGCTGGTTCAACCGCTCTGGGGTTCTACCGTAAAAGCTTGAGCGCTCCTAAAGCGGCGCCTTAGACGAATACCAGTTTCTCGCGTCAAACAGAACTCGAGCCAATTCGATTATTGGATTCGGAGAGGAGTAGGTGTGACGCCGACGGAGTTGCGGGGTGCTCTGCCGTGAATCAAGAATTTTGTTTGAACGTTTTACTTGCATCGGAAACCAAATATACTTATATAGTTTCCGTGGTATTACGAACTCGATCATTACCGGCAATTTTGAATTAGGAACACCGGTACAAAAGAAAGGAACTGATTATGAAACTATTCGTCATTGGAGCGACTGGCCGGACTGGACAAGAAATCGTTCAGCAGGCCCTCGCGCGAGGTCATCAGGTGACTGCGTTCGTTCGTTCGCCCGAAAAAATCACCGCCAAAAATGAACGGCTCACCGTTCTCAAAGGAAATGTCCTGGATGAAAATCAGTTGTTTAACGCGATGCAAAATCACGACGCGGTCATTTCGACTCTCGGGCCGCGCGAAGTTTTCAAACCAAGCTCGATGCTCCACGACAGCGCGCTTGCCGCCACTCGAGCCATGGATCGCGCAGGAGTGAAACGGCTCGTCGTTCTCTCGGCGGCAGCGCACTTCCCTGGAATTCCCAATCGGATTGCCAGTTTCATCATGCGAAATCACATGCGCGATTCGCTGGCCATGGAAGAAATCGTGCGATCCAACGGCTTGGAGTGGACCATCGCCCGGCCTCCTCGTCTCACACAGGATGATTACCTGACTTACCGAAGTCGCGAAGATGCTGCGCCGAAAATGGGCTTCACGCTTTCCCGCAAAGCAGTTGCGGCATTCATGCTCGACGCGATCGAGCAACACGAACACGTCCACAAGATCGTCGGCATCGCGAAATAAAACGAGCGTTCCATGTTTACCACTTACATCGTTGTCACAACACTAGCCGCCGCGGCCAATATTTTCTCGGCCACGCTCGATTTCATCCGTTACAAGCCAATCCTCATCAACATGGCGAACGTAGGCGTGTCGGAGTCGTGGATAACCACACTGGGAGTCTTAAAAGCAGCAGGCGCGCTCGGATTGCTGATCGGCATCCGCGTGCCTGCGGTTGGAATCGCCGCCGCCGCCGGCCTCGTCCTGTTTTTTATCGGCGCTATCATCACTCACTTGCGCGGGCACGACTACTCGTTCGGCCTCGCGATCGTGTTCCTTCTCCTGGCAATCGCCACGCTGGGGATGCGACTGGTTTCGAGCTGAAGAAAGTGATTTGATTCAACTGTCGATCGAATTTCGGCGATCAAACGGAAGCAACTTCGGCCCGGCGCAGTTCATGAATACTGCTCAGCCAACCTGTCGGCTGAGCAGGCCGCTTTCATGGCGCGCTCGCAGATTAAAAGAGGTCGCCGCTTTAATTGAACAAGCGGCTTCGCGAACTCGGTAGGGAACTCGACTCGCGAAAGAAAATGCAATGGCGAACCGTTCCTTTCTTTTGCTTCGGGGGATCAACTAAACCTATTCGTTATTCGATCGTTAGTCGCCAGTCACGTTTCCATCATGGGTCTTCGATCTGTGATGTAAGGCGGCGCCGAGCAACGTAAGCGGAACGAGTGAGACCAAGAATGTCAGGTGATACCAAACCGGAAATTTGCTCCAGAGCAGGTAGTGATTAGGAATGAAAAGACCAAGCAATACAACTCCTGTGAGCGTAGCCGCTCGCATCCGGCCCTTTTCAATCCATGCGGCGACAAATCCGGCCGCGAGGGAAGAGACGGCTCCCAAGGCCAGCCGGGCAAGCTTCATTGTGAAGGTAAAATTGAAGGCGGTTTCGGCCTCATGATAGTGCGGCCAGGAGGCGCGCAGGGGCAGATTCAGGACGGTGGCGACAAAGATCCACGTGACCAGGGCGGCGAGAACAGCGCCAACCGTCTTGAAGGTCGAATGAGCGTTGGAGGACCTATCGGACTGCGGATATACCGAGGATACTGTTTTCATATTAGTTTAATTGTAGTATTATAATTGTAATATGAAAGCCGAATTTTTTATCCTCGGCGCCCTTCACCGCGGTGACCTGCACCCCTATGAAATTAAACGGCGGCTCAGTAACGCTCTGGTCGAGTGCTACACCGACGTCGACGTCGGCACCCTTTATTATGCCGTGCGGCAACTCGTCAGATCGGGGGATATCGCGCCGAAAACGAGGCAGAAGGTTGCGCGCGGCGGCGAACGCACGATTTATCGGATCACGCCTCAGGGCCGGAAGCGGTTTCAAGAGCTTCTACTCGATCGATTTCAGGAAAAAGGAACCGTTGCCCAAACGATTTATCCGGCTCTGCTTTTCCTCCATCTCGCCCACCTGCCGGCCGTAGCCGAGCTATTGCGTGAGCGCCTGCGTCAGACCGAATCGGCAATGGCAAAGATCAGGGCGATCAAAGAGCAGTTCGGCGCCGTTCTCGGCAGCGGCAATTGTTATCTGATGGATCACCTCATCGAAGTGCGCCGACTCGATCGGCAATGGTTGCGGCGATTGCTCAGCAAGGTGCAAACCGGAAAAGTTCGAGCGCCCCAGCCTGCCGCAATCAAGCAGCTACAGTCACTCTCGGCGGGTGCGAAACAATCCTCTTAAAAAGAAGATGTGGTGGCAAACGGGACGATTGGTTGGGCGGCTGTTATTGATTGCCGTGTTGTCTGGACCTAGCGTTGCTCTTGGCCACGAAACGTTGCCAGCGCCTCGCGCATTCCTATTAGTGATACCAGGCAAATGACCAAAACCGCTTCTAAGATCCGTTTCAAAGCGAAACTCTTCCGGCCAGCCGAGGGCGAGAAGCGTGAGTCATGGACCTTTCTCACGCTGCCAAAGGACGCTAGTGCGAAGCTCCCGTCCCGCGGCATGACGGCGATCGAAGGCACGATCAATGGCTTCGCTTTTCAAGCAGTGCTCGAGCCAGACGGCCAAAAGAGCCACTGGCTCCGAGTGGACCGGAAGTTGGGCGAAGCCGCGGGCGCAGACGCAGGCGACGTTGTCACGCTCGAGATCGCGCCCGCGGCAGAGGAACCGGAACCCACGGTGCCGGCAGATCTGCGAAAAGCTCTCGCCGCCGCCCCGAAGGCGCGGGCATTGTGGTCGGACATCACGCCCATCGCGCGCAGAGATTGGATCCTCTGGATCATCTCCGCCAAGCAAGCAGAGACGCGCGCGCGTCGGATCAAAAATGCCTGCTCGATGCTCGCTGCCGGGAAACGACGCGTTTGCTGCTTCGACCGGTCTGGGTTCTACAGCAAAAGTTTGAGCGCTCCTAAAGCGGCGGTTTAGTGAATACTTCCTTCGTGAATCGTGGCTTTCTTCTCATCGCCATCGTCGGATTCGTAGGGAGCTGTTCCGCGGCGCAGTCTTCGCCACCACCACTGCCACCCCTCAATTTAACGATCAAAGACCTGACGCCGAAGTTCCTTCAATCTACGACGAAGCGACCAGCGAGAATGCTCACGCATCCGGTCCCCTGACAAGCACTAGCGCAGTAATCGCGCTTGCCACGGCTAATACGGCGCCGATTGTCATTAACGTTCTGAATCCGGAGACAAATGATTCGTCGATCGAACGGCGAATTGCTTGTTGAGCTTCCCGACCTCGACTTTGTGGCACCGCGATGGCGGCGAGCTTGTTCGATTGAGCGCGCAACGAAGAAACTGTTGACGATGGCAGACGTAATTCCGAAACGTGCCGGTCAAGCTCATTCTTGAAAACTTGGAGCATAACAATTCCAAGAACAGCGACCGCGATTAAGCCAGCCGTGCGCGCCACTGCATTGTTTACGCCGGACGCGATTCCGGCTCGATTTGGCGCGACCGAACTCATCATCGTTGTGGTCAACGGCGCCACGGTAATCGCCATGCCCAATCCGAGGAAAACGATCCCTGGAAAAAATTTTATCCAATAGCTGCCGCCGACGCCGGGTACAATGAGCAGGGCGTAACCCAAAGCCGCGACTAGTGGGCCGATGACAAGCGGAAGCTTTGCACCGTAGCGGGTGACAAGTCCACCCGACCAGCGGGACAGAAGCGACATGATTAATATGAATGGCAAAAGCGCCGCGCCTGCTGCTGTCGGTGGATACTGCTGAACTTGAATCAGATTTAGCGGCAGAAAAAAGAGCGTTCCTCCGAGCGCAGCGTAAAGGAGCAAGGTTAGGAGATTGGTTCCGGCAAATATTCGGGAACGAAAAAGCGCGAGCGGTAGCATTGGATGTGCGAGCCGCGATTCGACGAAACAAAAAGCTATAAGCAAGACCGCGGATGCGATGAGAACGATAACGATCTTTCTGTTGCCGAAACCAACTTGCGACGACTCGATCAGCCCATAGACGAGCGAGCCCAAACCGAGTACCGCCAAACTTGCACCTACCCAGTCGACTCGACTGTTTTCACCGCCGAAGTTTTCCGCGACGTGGCGAAGTGAAATCAAAATTATTAGAAGCGCGAGCGGAAGATTGATGAAGAATACCGCACGCCATGAAACGTGCTCGATGAGCCAGCCACCCAGGACTGGGCCAATGCCCGTAGTAATTGCACTCATGCCCGACCAGGTTCCGATGGCGCGTCCACGTTCCTGCTCCGAAAACGAATCGCTGATGATCGCGAGACTTCCGGGAACGAGAAGCGCTGCTCCGAAGCCTTGAAATGCGCGGGCGGCGATCAATTGACCAATGTTCCCGGCAAGTCCGGACGCTGCCGACGCGATCGCGAAAAGGATGACGCCGAGCAGAAAAATTCGCCGACGACCGTAATGATCGCCTAGCGAACCACCGACGAGCAGAAACGCCGAAAGCAACAACGAGTAGGCTTCAATGACCCATTGAGCATCGACCGCGGTGGCGTTGAGGTTGGTTTGCAGCGCCGGTAACGCCACATTCACGACCGTGCCGTCGATGAAGGCCATGCTCGAAGCGAGAATGGTCGCGGCAAGAATCCAGCGACCGCGCGCCTTCGCACACGGCGCTGAAGTGGTGCCGGCGCGAATTATGTTCTCATCGCAGGGCTCGTGAATAATCGCCCACATTTTTGGTAGTTTGGGCGGCGGACGTTGTGTTGGGAAGCTCTCTCCGAGAACAAAGCAGCAGTCCGACCACGCGTCGCTGGCAATTCGCGCTCGCGCTTCCTTCCATCGTATTCCTCATGCCGCACATGGAAACGATCGCTTCGCTAATCGTCCTTGTTGCTGGTGCCGCTGATAAAAATAGGATCAACAACAGAAAGGCACTCATTATTAATATGCAGAAATCAAATCAGCAGGGCACCTGGCGCGGACGGACAAGATTGCCTTTGGAAAGCTACTTCTCTTGAGCGGCCTCAGTCGCGAGTTTCTCTCAGCGTTCGACCAAATACCATCGACGGAATTATCCAGAGTTTTGTAGCGATGAGTGACTGGCCTCTGATCGAGCAGAATATCAGGGTCGATCTCGCCGTGGACGTGCGGGAGCAGGCCAAGAAGATCAAGGCACCGACATTATCAATCACCGGGAAATACGACCAGATTGTGCCACTCTTCTATACTCAGGCGTTGGCCGATTTGATCCCCACTGCGAAGAGGGCCGAAATCCCTTCAGGACACTTATCTTTTCTCGAAAAACCAGCCGATCTAGCCTCAGCGATGTTGACATTTCTACTCGAGAAGCATCCATCACGGTTAGGTGACTTGAGAATTTCCCCCAAGGTCCGGACCACAGCGCGGTACGCCGGGCGAGCCAAGGGTCGTACAGTTGAAGTCTCGTGCCAGTCACGCCGTTTACGTTTCCAGGCCGAAGGAAGTCGCAGCTCTGATCGAAGAAGCGGCCACGCATACTCGGCCGAAAACCTTGTAATGGCTCGTGCTATTTAGCGGCGCCAGCAGCTGAAAGCCGTTGCTGTTCTGGCTCGGACTAACTCTGCGCCGTGGGACGGACAATAATCTCGCCCACGTCAACCGGCGCCGTCTGCCCTTCCCTATGCGCCGACGGGGGTCAGGTTGTAGGCGCGCGCCAGGTCATTGATACTCGCGCGCAAAGCCTTCCATAAGCTTTGTGCCTGGCCGTCATTACCCCCCTTCCCCACCACCTGATTCACCTTGCGCGCGCTGTCCAGGACCTGCTCCATTTGTACTTTGGTCTCCAGATAATTCGACGTTGAATCGAACTTGCGCCGCAGACGGTTTGTGGACTGATTCAGATCGTCCATGGCATTCTGAAGGTCGTCTTTTCCTTGGCTGGCTTTTTCCTTCCCGGCTTCTTTCTTCTCGGACTTTGCACCCTGTCCGCGCTTTGCTTCTCCGCTGCTCTTCGCCGATCCGGCCTGATCCTTGGCGTTTTCGCCGCGGCTGGTCAGATACTTCTCGAAATCATCCACGCCGTTTTCCACTTTGCGGATTTGATCAGCCACCTGAGCCTTTGAAAGTGGATTTGTCTCGGCAAACGTGATTGTGAAAAAGCTGACAGCGGAAAAGATCGCTGTGCAAAAACGTACAGTTCGCATTCTCAAGCGCATCTCTGAACCTCCTGGCGAAAGTTAATTATTTTTATAGGTCGTTGCTGTTGTGATGTCAAACCGCATATTTGCGGCAGGGAATCAATCGCACAAACCGCACCGCCTAACGCGCGGATTAGGCGACCTGCCAGGGATACCGGCCACTGGCCAACGCTTTTCGTTGGTCTGCGGCTCAATCATCCTCGAATTGGAGTCCGGTAAAATACGCCGCGAGTCGGATTATTGGGATGCTGCTACGTTCATGAAGCAAGTCGGGGTGCTACCCTTGCAAATGAGCGACGTTTTTTCCACCCATCTCTATCATTCACACCTATATTATATGTATACTCAGGCGGTCCGGTTAGGGCCTTGGGTTAATCGCGAGGTTGGACATTTCAAAACCGATCGGTGTCAAAAGGGTATCAAACGAAGGTCTCTAACCGCTCAAAACAGGCGAAACCGTGATCTGCTAGCACGCATAAACACCAATGCCGATGCTTCCAGCATGGTGTGGCCACGGGCTTTGACGCGGGCGATCCAATCGTCCAAGGTCTGGAGCGTATAGGTTGGCGCTCCGTCCGCGCCGAGTGAAACGAACATCATGCGCGCTTCGGGTATTAACAGGGCCTTCATGCAGGCTCGATCCTTGTCCGCGGGCCCGCTGATTGCCGCATCGAACGCGGCGGGAATGCCCTTGGGTTCCGAAGGCAACGCACAGCCGGCATCCGGCGCCTGCGCCATCGCACTTCCGGCGAGCGCGCCGGCCAGAATCGTCGCTGAAAATAGTGTCCGCAGCATTTTTTCTCCCTCGTGAATGTTTCAACTCTCGCGCAAGGCTACGATCGGGCTCACCCTGGCCGCGCGCCTCGCCGGTATGTAGCTTGCCAAAAGTACAACCACCATGAGGATCAATGGCACAGCGATAAACACTTCCGGATCAATAGGCCGAACTCCGTACAGCAAACTCGAAATCAGCGGGGCCATGATCCCCGACAAGATCAGGCCGATCACCACTCCAATGCCAGCCAGACTCGCGCCCCGGCTCACAATCATTTTCCCAATGGTCGAGGGCGTGGCTCCCAGAGCCATGCGCACTCCGATCTCGTGCGCCCGCTGACCCACCATATAGGCCAACAGACCGTAAATTCCCACCGACGCCAACAGAAGCGCCACCACGGCAAATACTCCCACCAACTCCGCGGAGAAGCGGCGCGAAGCCAGAGAACCGTCAATGACCTCATTCATCGTACGGACGTTGAATACCGGCAGATCTGGATCGATTGCCTGTATCTCACGGCGTATGAGCGGTTCCAGGCTGGTGGCAGGTAAAGATGTCCGGACCGTCACGCTTAAAGACAAAGACCTGGGTCCTGGAAACTGGTAGATCGGTCGGTAGATGTGGGGAGCTCCGGATTGGTCGAGGCCATCACTCTTGATGTCCTTGATCACGCCAACCACGGTGCACCACGGCGGGTTGGCTGCGCCCCTAGTGCTCCTAATGCTCAAACGGCGCCCAATCGGATCGCTGTCCGGCCAGTAGGTACGAGCTGCGCTTTCATCGACGATTGCGACCGGCTGTTTGCCGGTATCATCGTCTTCCGTGAAGTAACGTCCGCGCACTAACGAAGCCTGTAACACCTTGAAATACTCAGGAGTCACACTGGTGATTTCAGAAAACAGACCTTTGCCAGATTCGTCCGGACGGTCCTCAATATTGACGGGGCGTCGCCGCGACAAGTGGGTGACTGGTAAATCAGTGGTCATGGAAGCGAGATCAACTCTCGGGATGGCACTCACGCGGCGCACAGCCTCCCGCACGAAAGAGTTCAAAATTTCGGGCTTGGCGTAGCGATCCATATCAGGATTGTTGGGCACTGGAAGGTAGAGATTGGCGGCAACAATTCTTGATGGATTAAAACCGGGATTTTCCTGCAGCAGTCCCCAGAATGTGCGCAACAGCAGTCCCGCTCCCACCATCAGCACCACCGCTAGGGCAGATTCTGAGGCGATCAGCAGACCGCGCAACCGGTTGGTTTTGCCGCTGGTGCCCGATCCTCGGGCTCCTTCTCGAATGGCTACTGCAATTTCGGCCTTCGAAGATTGAAGGGCCGGAACCAAACCAAACCCCAGCCCGGCAAGCAAGGAAACCAGCAAGGCGAAAGCCAGCACTGTCCAGTCCACCTGCACCTCGGCCAGCCGGGGAATTCGCGCCGGCAAAAACTGCACGAAACGCAAGGCTGCAATTGCGGTCAGCACCCCGACCACCCCAGAGACCAGAGACAGTATCATCGACTCGGTCAGTAACTGCCGAATCATGCGCGAGCGGGTTGCTCCCATGGCCAGACGCACTGCCGTCTCCCGTTGCCTCTTCCGGAAGCCCGCGCCAGGAGAAGGTTCGCGACG
>CAVQYP010000036.1:0-22827 GCA_963718155.1 Terriglobia bacterium
CCGCGGCCATGAGCACAGGGTTCAAAGCCAGCCGGTTCGCGGTGACTACCTGCAGCGATCCGAACAATGCGTTTGCCGCAGTGTCGCTACCCGTGAGGAACACGCCCAGCCATCCGAGCAGCGGGCTGAAGAACGGGAAAGCGGCGCCGGTGCCGGCGATTACAGTCCCAGGGTGGTGGTGGCGCCGGAGTAATTCATGAGGTACGCGAGGGCCACCATACTGGAGATCGTCAGCAGCGGCAGCTTGAGCTGGCTTACGCGGTGGCGCCCGTACACTTGAGCAACGGCCTGGCGAGACGCGCAGGATCGTGGCTGAGACGAAGACGGAGAACAGGCACGAGGTGCCGGAGGCCGACAGGAGATTCAGCTTGTATGCCGCGCCGTAGGGAGACGGCGCTTTCACGACGGGCGGAATGCGCTGCACCAGATTGTGGAGGCCCGGCCACGCGAAGGTGGGGACTTTGGGATCGAGCGAATGAAAACCGAAGATGTTCAGGACTGAGAGCGTGGTTTGATCGAGCCAGCCACTGACGGCAGCGATTCCCCAGAGTCCCACGAAAACGACCAGCGTGAGATACGGGGACCACGCGAGAAACACATTGCCGCCGGTGTGCCGATGCGGCGTGGCGGCGACGGATTCTTTGGGCTTCCAGACCATCATCAGAAGGAAAAGGGCGACCAGCGAAACGATGGCGGCGAGAAGGGCAGCGACGTCCGGGCCTGATGTAAGTGGAGACCAGGAACTCGGTCGCCGCAAACGTGATTCCGGCAACCGCCGCCGCGGGGAACACGGCTTTGAGCGCTTTCCAGCCGCCCATGACCAGCATCAGATACGCCGGGACGAACAAGGCGAGCGGCGCGCAGATGCGGCCGACGTTAGAGGATAGCGGCAGAATGTCGGTGAAGCCGGCAACCGAGCGCAGCGTGTAAATAGGTACGCCGATCGAGCCGAAGGCCACGGGCGAGGTGTTCGCGAGAAGGCAGATTCCGGCGGCGAAGAAGGGCTCGAAACCGAGTCCGGCGAGCATGGCCGAGGCGACAGCGACCGGAGTTCCGAAGCCGGCCGCACCTTCCAGAAACGCGCCGAATGCGAAGGCGATCAGCAGGGCCTGCAGGCGGCGGTCGCCGGTGAGGCTGGCGATGGAATCCTTGATGATTTCAAAGTTGCCGGTTTCGACGGTGAGGCGGTAGAGCAGAATGGCGGTGAAGACAATCCAGCCGATGGGGAGGAGTCCATAGGCGGCTCCGTAGAGGGCGGAACTGACGACCATCGACGCGGGCATTCCATACGCGAAGAGCGCGACCAGGGCGGCCACGACCACACCCGCCAGCGATGCAATCCAGGCCGGTTTGCGGAAGATGCCGAGCAACACGAGCATGGTGAGGATCGGGAGTCCGGCAACGATGGCCGAGATGGGAAGGCTGTCTGCGATGGGTGTGTAGCTTTGTGGCCACATAAGTCGTTTTGTCAAGGTATCACAAACGAATGTCGATAATATGAAACAATTGCGAGCGGCGATGAGTGATGAGATTGGTTCACGGAAGATGGGTTCTGGTACTGCTGCTGGGCGCGATTCCACTGGTGGCGCAGAACTCGCGGCGAGCACGGGCGTCAGGCGGCCTGGCGGGGGCGCCGGGCTGGATTACAAGGCGTACGACGCGGCGACGCTCGAGCGCGGCAAGGCGACGTTCCAGAGTCAGTGCGGATTCTGCCACGGGTCGAACGCGCGCGGCGGCGAGAGCGGGCCGGATCTGCTGCGCTCTCAACTGGTGCGCGATGACGAGGATGGCAATCTGATCGCGCCGGTGGTGATGAACGGGCGTCCGGCGGCGGGGATGCCGAAGTTCGAGTTGCCGCGCGCGCAGATCCTGGAAATCGCGGCGTTCCTGCATGAAGGCGTGCGGGCGGCGGCGGAGCGCGGCACTTACAAGGTGCTGAATATCGTGACGGGCGATGCGAAGGCGGGCGAGGCTTATTTCAATGGCGCGGGGAAGTGCAGCATGTGCCATTCGGTTGGCGGGGATTTGAAAGGCGTGGGCGCGAAGTACGATCCGGTCACGCTGCAGGGCCGGCTTCTGATGCCGGCGGGAAGAGGCGGGCGGGGGCGGACTCCGCCGATCGCGGTGACGGTCACGCTGCTTCCACGGCAAGTCGTTTGAGGGTACGCTCGAACGGATCGACGATTTCACGGTGTCGCTGACCGATGCGAACGGCGATTACCATTCGTTCGCGCGCAAGGGCGCGGTTCCGAAGGTTGTGTTGAAGGACCCGATTCAGCAGCATTTCGACATGCTGACGAAATATACGGACACGGATATTCATAATCTGACGGCGTATCTGGTGACATTGAAATGAAGGGCCTGATCGCACTTCTCATACCCGTTGCGCTCGCGGCGCAGGTTGCTCCGCCATCTGATTCCTGGCCGACATACAACGGCGATTATTCGGGGCGGCGCTTCAGTCCGCTGAAACAGATCAATCAGCTCAACGTGAAGGCGATGACGCTGGCGTGGATTCTGCATCCGGGCGCGGGACAGAATCCTCCGGGAACCATCGTCGGAGGTTTGGGGCCGGCGACTCCACCGGTGGCGGGAAGAGAGACCGGTTTCGGCGGCTTACAGATCAAGGCCACGCCGCTGATGCTGAATGGCGTTCTCTATTTCGCTTCGCCGGATAATGCCTGGGCGGTGGACGCGCGGTCGGGCAAGGAGCTGTGGCACTACTTCTGGAAGACCACGGGCGGGATTCACATCGGCAATCGCGGCGTCGGGATTTACGAGAACTGGCTGTTCTTCGAGACGCCGGATAATTACCTCGTTTCGCTCGATCTGCAGACGGGCAAGGAGCGCTGGCATGTGCAGATCGCCGACGTGAAGCAGGAGTATTTCTCGACGCCGGCGCCGATCATCGTCGGCAATCACGTGCTGGTGGGGACGGGCGGCGATTCGCTGGATGTGCCGGGATTCATCGAGTCGTGCGATCCGGAAAACGGGGCGCTGCAGTGGAAGTGGTGGACGGAGCCGCTGAAGAAAGGCGACCCCGGTTCCGAGACCTGGCCGAATGAGAATTCCATGCGGCATGGCGGCGGCATGACGTGGGTGCCGGCACTTACGATCCGGAGCTGAAGCTTTATTACCTCGGCACCGGCAATCCGCAGCCGGTCGTAACCGGGCATGGGCGCGAGGGCGACAACCTCTGGACGTGCTCGATCGTGGCGCTGAATCTCGAGACCGGAAAGCTGGTCTGGTATTACCAGGTATCGCCGCACGATACTCACGACTGGGACGCTACGCAGACGCCGGTACTGATTGACGGCACGTTCAAGGGGCAGCCGCGCAAGCTGCTCGCGCAGGCCAGCCGCAATGGTTACTACTTCCTGCTGGACGGAAGACCGGCGAGCACCTGGTGACGGAGAAGTTCATCGAGACGATGAACTGGTCGAAGGGCGTCAATGCGAAGGGGCAGCCGATTCCCGGATCCGGATAAAGAGTCGACAGTCGATGGCGTGCTGGTTTCGCCGAATTCGACCGGTGCGACGAACTGGCCTGCGCCCAGCTTCGATCCGGAGACGGGTTTGTTCTATGTGGGAACGAACGAGACGTTCAGTGAGTTTTATCTGACCGATACCGATCCGCAGCCGGAGGGCTATGGGGCGGTCGAGCGGAATTCGGGCACCTATGGCAGCACGCTGCGCGCGATCGATTACAAGACGGGGAAGACTGTGTGGAAGCACAGTTATCCGGGCGGCGGGGGTTCGGCGGGAATTCTTACGACGGCCGGAAAGCTGCTGTTCACGGGCGATGGGTCGCAGAATCTGATCGCTTTCGATCCGGCGACGGGCAAGATTCTTTGGCATGCGGGGTTGGGCGCGAATGTGAGCAACGGGCCGGAGACTTACATGCTGGATGGCAAGCAGTATCTGATCGTGGGCGCGGGTGATTCGTTGTTCGCTTTTACATTGGAGCAATAGCGATGTATTCAAGACGCGATTTCGGAAAGATGGCGCTGGCGAGTGTTCCGCTGGCGCGGGCGATTGGCGCGGTGAAGGTGGGTGGCGTCGCGATCGGGGTGCAGACCTATAGCTATCGGGCGCTGCCGCACGGAAGCCCGGATGACGTAGAGGTCGTCATCGGAGCCCTGAAGACCAACGATGTGGGCGAGGTCGAGCTGTTCTCGCCAGGTATTGAACCTGCGCCGGGGCCGGGTGTGAACCGCGAGTCCTTGCGGCAGTGGCGCCTCGCGACTCCGATGGAACACTTCGTGGACGTCGGGAAAAAGTTCAAAGCCGCCGGGGTCACGATTCATTCGTACACGATGAATTACCGGGCGGATTTCACCGACGACGAGATCGACAAGACGTTCGAGGAGGCCAAGGGGCTGGGGACGAATATCATTGCTTCCTCAACGCAGGTGAACATGGCGAAGCGGCTGCTGGCATTCGCGGAGAAGCATAAGATGCTGCTGGCGTTCCACGGCCATTCGAATACGCGGGACGCGAATGAGTTTGCCACACCGGAGAGTTTTCAAAGCGCGCTCGATCTATCGAAGTATGCGCGGATCAATCTGGATATCGGGCATTTCTCGGCGGCCGGATACGATCCGGTGGCGTTCATCGAGCAGCACCACGCGAGCATTACTCATCTGCACCTGAAGGATCGGAAGAAGAACGACGGTCCGAATGTGCCGTGGGGTGAAGGCGACACGCCGATCAAGGCGGTGTTGCTGCTGCTGAAAGAGAAGAAGTATCCGATTCCGGCGTTCGTCGAGTATGAGTATCGGGGGACGGGTACGCCGATCGAGGAAGTGAAGAAGTGCCTCGATTACATGCGCGCGGTGCTGGCTTAGAAGGCATAGAGTTATGTCGCCGAAATCGCAGCCGGAGGTAGTGGTTCGTGCCGCCCGCCCGGACGACGGTTCTGTGTGCGGTCAGATCTGTTACGAAGCCTTCGCCAAAATCAGTTCGGCTCACGGTTTTCCCTGCGATTTTCCGGGGCCGGAGGCTACTACCGGCTTACTTTCAATGATGTTTTCGCGGTCCGACTTTCACTGTGTTGTGGCGGAAGTGGAAGGCCGCATAGTGGGGAGCAACTGCATTGACGAGCGCTCCGTGATCGCGGGCGTCGGTCCCATTACCGTCGACGCCGGCGCGCAAAACCTCGGTGTAGGCCGGGCGCTGATGCAGGCGGTTATGGATCGAGCGAGCGCGCGCCATGCGGCCGGAGTGCGACTGGTCCAGGCGGCCTATCACAATCGCTCACTCTCGCTTTACCTCAGCCTCGGTTTCGATATCCGCGAGCCGCTTTCCTGTGTGCAGGGACGGACCCTTGAACGAACCGTTCCCGGCTGCGCCGTGCGGACTGCACAGCCCGGCGATCTGGATGCTTGCAATGCGCTGGCCGGAAGGGTTCACGGATTCGATCGCGGAACCGAACTGGCGCAGGCAATCCAGCAGAACACCGCCTCTGTGGTCGAGCGCGCCGGCCGTATCACGGGATATGCGACCAACCTTGCCATTTCCGGTCATGCCACGGCCGAGACCAATATGGATTTGCAGTCGCTGATTGCCTCGGCGGAATCGTTCGGCGGTCCTGGAATTCTCGTGCCGTCGCGGAATAACGCTCTTCTGCGCTGGTGCCTTTCGAATGGCTTGCGCGTCGTGCAGCCGATGACGTTGATGAGCAAGGGACTCTATAACGATCCAGCGGGTGCGTGGCTGCCTTCGATACTTTTTTAGGCAGGCTGGTGAAGACTTCTTACCGCTCTTTTACAGTCGCGGCTCAGAAAGATGTAGTCGCGGCTCAGAAAGATGCGAGCCGCGCGCGTGAGTAAACCGTAACGAACGGCAATTTTTCAGCTCCCTGTCAGGGCAAAATCAAGCGAGAGTAGGGTCCGCGCCTTTCCAGGAGACGTCGGCGGTGGGCCCGTAGATCGAGATCACCGGTTTGTCGAGCAGGCGCAAATAGACCGACAGCTGTGTCCGGTGATGCGCCGAATGCAGGACGCGCCGCCAGAAGATCCAGATGCGCTGCCGCTCGACGTCGAAGAAAGGGTGTGTCTCGAGCCACCAGGCGTCGTTCTGTGCCGCGAGATAGCGAAGCCGGGGACGCGCCAGTTCGAGTAAGCAGTCGGCATACGCTTCCGTGGCAAGCACGGTCGCCGGTTCGGGCTCGGAACTGCCGAGGAATTCACCGAAAAAACGGCGTTCGGAGAGAAGCTGGTGCCGGAAGATTTCGACCACGGTAGCGGACCTGGCGTGAGGGCGGAAGGCGAAATTCTCCGGCCCGAATTGCTGAAAGACGGCGGCTGTTTTATTGGTTTCGCTGGCGTAGGTTTCGAGCGCGTGCTGCAGGAGTGGATTGGCCGCGAGGGGAATTTCAGAGGGGGCGATCACAGCTCATAAAATACCCCGAACCGGACTCCGAAATGCGGAGCCGGTCCGAGGGCGGGAGGTTGGACGATGTATTACATCACTCCCGTCGAAGTCATGATTGTCCTCAGTGATTCATGCGGGAAAACTGGTCGAAACCGGGCATCGATGGCCAAAAAAAACTGCGGAAGAGCTTTCAGCCGTTATTCCCTGACACACCGAACGGAATAGGCGCTCTGCTTTTCACCACCGTTTTGACGATGCAGCGCCAGCCCGCCCCGGCCAAAGTTGTAGAACAATCCACTGGCCGGACCAATTTCTGAGGCCGTCCAGTAGAATCCGTGGGCTTCCAATCGTTCATACTTGCCATCACCGGAACGGCCACCGCCGAGCACGGCATCGAATCCGGATTTGCCTCCGGCCAGGAGTGCCTTGTATGCCGCTTTACCCTTGTTGTTCGAGTCCACGCTGACGCCACCGTAACGCTTCGCCATCTGCCGCCATTCGTCGTCCGCCGGTAACCGCCAGCCACCTCCCAACGATTGACATACCCGGCGCGCCGACTCCCACGTGTACAAACGGCCATACCGACGGCAATTCAGTTCCGCATCTTCGTAGCACCAGGACGGCACCGTGTTGACGTCCAGATTGCGGGTCATCCATTGTTTGCCGTCCGCCATCCGCCTGGATGGATATGTCTTCCCGAACGGTCTTCTGTTCCTGTGCTGGAAGGCGCTGCGATGAGGCGATAACCGACCAGAACGCCATGCTGAGCGCGATTGATACGGCAAAAACCCGGGTCGGCCTGGTCACGTTGTTGAACCTGGTCAATGGACCACTTCCAGCCCCCCACTGCACTATTCTACGAGCGGCGGCGGGCGTTGGCGGGGACGGAACTGGAGCAGGCCCGGTGACTTAAGTCACTGAACGACAAACAGGGCTGTCGTACGCTGGAAACAGGTGACCAGGTTGTCCCGAAAATTGATTGCCAGTGGAATTGGGCTGGCCGCGGTTCTGGCTGTGGCAGCCAGTTGGGCTGAGGAGCCGAAAGATCCCGACGATCCCATAGCGCGCCTCGATCGCCAGTTGCAGAAGGGCGAGACGACGCTGGAGTATCGCCCGGGCTGGGGCTATCTCGAGAGCCTGCTGGAACATCTGGACGTGAAGGTCGATTCGCAGATTCTGGTGTTTTCGAAGACCAGTTTTCAGGCGGAGCGAATCGGCCCGAAGAAGCCTCGGGCGCTTTACTTCAACGACGACGTGGCGGTGGGGTATGTGCAGGGCGGCCCGGTGCTGGAGTTCATCGGGGTGGATCCCGCGCCAGCGCCTCAACTTCTATACGCTCGATGTGACGAAATCCGACAAGCCTCACTTCGAGCGGCAGGACAGCAAGTGCAACAACTGCCATGCGGCGGGCGCGATCTCGCGGCTGGAAGTGCAATCGACCATTGCCGGAAGCGGATGGCACGCCGTTCGTGGTGATCGGCGGCACGCAGCCCACCGATACCGACCACCGCACGCCGCTCGAAAAGCGCTGGGGAGGCTGGTATGTGACCGGCATATCCGGCTCGCAGCATCACATGGGGAACGCGGTGGCGCCGGATCTGTTCCATCCGTTCGATCTCGAAACGGAGGGGACGCAGAACAGGACGAGCCTCGCGGACAAGATCGATACGTCGAAGTATCTGGCCGGGACCAGCGACATTGTGGCGCTGATGACGCTGGAACATCAGACGCACATGACTTATCTGATCTGTGACGTGAGCCGCTTGTTCCAGGCGGCGTCAGGCCAGGGCGGGGTGACTCCGCACACGTCGCCCGCTCTCGATGCGGCGGTGAACGAGATGGTCACCTACATGCTTTTTGCCGATGAGATTGCGCTGACGGATCCGATCAAGGGCGTTTCGTCGTTTACGCAGACGTTCGCGGCGCGCGGGCCGCGCGACAAGCAGGGGCGATCACTGCGGGATTTCGATCTGAAGACGCGGCTGTTCAAATATCCGCTGTCATTCATGATTTACAGCGAGCTGTTCGATAGCATGCCGGAGCTTGCGCGGCAGCATGTTTACCGGCGACTTTACGACGTGCTTAGCGGGCAAGATAGCAGCCCGGCGTTCGCGCGGCTTTCGAGCGACGACCGGCGCGCGCTGATCGAGATCGTGCGGGATACCAAGAAGAATCTGCCGGACTACTGGAAGTAACCAACCAACCCGTTATAGACTCATTGGCTGTGAATCGCAGAGACCTCTTTCGTTGCGCCTCGTTTGCCGCCGCGATGAGGTTGCGGGCGGCAGGCGCCGGCGTCGAGTCAGATCGACGATCTGGTCGCCGCCGACCGCATTCTGGCGTCGCATGGGATCTTCGATGCGTATGGGCACGTCAGCGTGCGCAGCGAGAAGAATCCGCAGCATTACTTCATGTCGCGATCGCTTGCGCCGGATCTGGTTACGGCGGGCGACATCCTCGAATACGATCTCGACAGCGTTTTAATTAAGGCCGCGGGCGCTGTAATCGGCGCCCGGGCGCGGCGCTGTTTCTGGAGCGATTTATCCATGGCGAGGTATATAAAGCGCGGCCGGATGTGAAGGCGGTGGTGCATTGCCACACGCCGTCGCTGATTCCGTTTGGCGCGACCGATGTGCCGCTGCGGCCGATGTTCGGGCTGGCTGGTTTCATCGCGGAGGGAATACCGGTTTTCGAGATTCGGAAGACGGCGGGGATGACGGATCTGCTGATCCGCGATGCGGCGCGAGGGCGGGCGCTGGCGCAGACGCTGGGGAATAAACCCGCGGCGTTGATGCGCGGGCATGGAGCCGTTGTGACCGGGGCGTCGCTGCCGCTGGTGGTGGGGCGATGCGTTTATCTGGATATGAATGCACGCGTGCAGGCCCAGGCGATGGCGCTGAGTAAGAACGTTACTTATCTGACGCCGGAAGAAGGAAAGCTATCGGTGGCCGACGATTACCGGCGCGCGTGGGAGTTGTGGCGACGGCAGGCAATGGGCCATTAGAGCTGGGACGACGACGGCCAAAGGAACCAGTAATACCAGTACGTGGACGAAGCTCTCCCGTAACGCGGAGTACCGAAACCAGATGGCGCACAGCGCAAAAGTATTGCCAGCCGATTACTCGGAACTGTAAAGTTTTTATTGGTAGTCACGAGACACCTATCGCAGTCCGCGTACTTAGGAGGAGAGATTTTTATGATTTTCCATCGCCTGACGACTGGCGCAGCTTTAGCAGCAGCCGCGCTACTGATGACGGGACAGCCCGCAAAGGCCGACCTGTTCAACATTGGCAGCGCTTTCACCGTTTCGGGTACCGATGTAACCGATTCGACAACCTCTTTCTCGCAATCCGTGATCTTACAGAATGGCACTACGGCAATCGATAACGGAGCACTGAATCTTACGATTTCAATCGTGCCGGACGGATCGAGCGAATGGCTGGTGTTCGACTATCAAACCGCCACGCCGAGCACGCAGCTGGTTTCGAATACGGCGGATAACTGGACAATGAATCAGACCGGGCTCGACGCGGCTGTGCCGACAGATTTCGATGGTGCATATGCCGCGTTTCTTGATTCCAGCGGCAACTCGCTAACGCCAACTTCCAGCGTTTTCGGAGGATACTCGGTCGGGGCCAATCCGGTTCCGGGCGGAACGGGGATCGGACTTGTCAACGTCGGCTTCGACGATGACAACCCTGCGGGACCCTACTTCGAGCTGGGGGCGTTTATTGATCCGTTCGATCAGATCGATGGCCACGGCGTACCTTCTGCCAGCGTGGATGGCTGGTACCAGGCGCTGCGGTTTTCACCGCAGGCGGTGACGACTCCGGAGCCGGCATCGGTGTCGCTCGGCCTGACAGGACTTGCGGGACTGGCCGGCCTTGTGCTCCGCAAGCGCCGCAACCGCTGCTGACAGGGCTCTGCCTGGCGCGACCGCGACGGAGAGCTTTGATCATCTTTCATCCGTACCGCGAGCGTTCAGACAGGGCTGTTTGTCCCGCCTGCTCAACCTGTGAGTTTCGCGAGCCCAAGCCGTCCGAGGCTGTGGTCCAATAATCCGCGGTTGTACCGTATTCCCTGTTCCAGGAGGCTGATATACACGGACCGCAGATCGACCACTCGATTGAGCCTTGCGCCTCTTTCATTTAGAATCGCGATCGAACCGGCGATAGTGAGTCCCACCCTCCTGGCAGCGCGCCGCGCTCGTTCTTCGTCGATCAGAACAAGGTCGGCAGCCAGCGCGGATGCGAGATAGATGATGCTGCGCTCGCCGGAGCCGAGCCCGGCACACGCTGCCTTGACCTTGACCTCAGCTGACACCCCCGGGGGATTCGGCTGCACTCGAATCCAGTTTGCCCGCTTCATCTCCTCAGCACCGGGCAGCCCGGCGCCCGCGACGGTGATCTCATCGTGAATTTCGCGCGAAACGACAACTTCGCCGTAGAACTCATGCAGTAACTCAAAACATCGGGCTCGCGCCAGGGTGATGAGAGGAGAGGAGTCCGCGAGGACAATCACGCACTCAAACGCTCGAGCGTCAGTCGATCCTCTTCCAGATCAGAGACGCTATAGTGCATTGGCGCTTCGTGCTTCCCGGCGAAGACCATGAACTCTTCGATCGGCATATCGCACAACTCCGCGGCCCGTCCCATGGAGATTTTGTGCTCACGGTAGAGTTCGAGCGCAAGGAGCTTCGCCGATTCCCTGGAGGCGTCAGCAGGATTCACGCCAGCCGCTTCGAGCAACTCTGCGGGTACTGTGATTTGAACGCCGTCCATGCCTCTTCAGCTTAGCTCTTTGAGGGTCTAAGGTAGCGCGTAGGCGTGGATGGCGCCGCCGGAGACGATCGCCACGTACTGCTTTCCGCTCTTGCCCTGGTAAGTCATCGGATTGGCGTTCACCGTGGCGTCCAGTTTGACGCTCCAGAGTTCCTTGCCCGTCTTTCGAGTCCAGCGCGCGGAAGCGGTTGTCGGGCACCGCGCCGATGAAGATCAGGACGCCGGCCGTGGCTGTGGGACCCGCAAACGCACTGACCGAACGCCCGGTGTGCTGCTTCGCTTCGGGCAGTTCGGGAGTAATGCCCAGCGGCACTGACCACGCGATGTTCCCGGTCTTGACGTCAACCGCGTGAAGCTGGCCCCATGGCGGTTTCTGGCACGGCCACGTCCCGACGGTCTTGCCATCGGCGTCCTTCACGACGGCGCTGAAAGTGTGGAAGGGGCCGGGTCCATCGACGCTGGCGCGGGCGTAAAGCAGGTCCGGGCCGCCGCCTTCGCTTCCATACTCGACGCCTGGTATTTTCTTTTCGGTCCAGCCGATCTGCGCGACATTCTGGGTGTAGGCGAAAACGTAGCCTTCCTTCGGATCGCTGGCAACGCCACCCCAGTTGGTGCCGCCGGTTGCGCCGGGGAAGATGAGCGTGGACTTCGGCGGTGCGCCCTCGGCGTGATACAGAAAAGGCGTGAACGCGCCCGCGTTGTAAAAGCCGCCCGAATGGTCATACAGCTCTTTGCAGGCCTGGGCATGCTGGGGTGTGGTGTCTTCCGGCCGTAACCATATCTTCCGGCTTGAAATCGATGCGGCCCAGATGCGACGGCTTCACCGGAAACGGCTGCGTGGGCGAATACCATTCGCCCGGAACGTCGCCTGCGGGCACGGGCCGCTCCTCCACGCCGAAAACCGGCTTGCCCGTTTCGCGATCGAGGATGAACATCCAGCCGGTCTTGCCGACCTGCGCGATCACAGGCACCTTCTTGCCCTTCATCGGCCCTTCTTTGATCGTGACGTCCATCAGGACGGGCGCGGGCGGGTTGTCGTAATCCCAGAGGTCGTGATGGACGACCTGGAAATGCCACTTGTATTTACCGGTGACGGCATCGACCGCGACGATCGAATTGCCGAACAGGTTCGCGCCGGGGCGATCGCCGCCGTAGTAGTTCGAGGCCGGTCCGCCGATCGGCATGTAGAGGATGCCGCGCGCCTCGTCGACGGTCATCTGCCATGCCCAGACGTTGGTGCCGGAGCGTTCTTTCCAGCCGTCGTTCAGCCAGGTTTCGTGACCGATCTCGCCGGGCTGCGGAACGGTTTGGAACTCCCACATTTTCGCGCCGGTGCGCGCATCATAGGCGCGGGTGTTGCCAGGCGGCCCTTTGGGAATTTCGTTGACGCTCGCGCCCACCATCACGGAGTTTTTGAAGATCGTGGGCACACCGCCGTAGCCGACCACCATGTCGACCATGCCTTCCTTGCCGAAACCGGGGTCGAGTTTGCCGGTGTTCGCGTTGAGTCCGGCCAGATTGCGTCCCGAAGTGAAGATGATGCGGGGCGGATTCTGTTTATCGCCCGGCCAGTACGCGACGCCGCGTGACGATGCCTGACCGGAAGGCAGCTGATAGCGCCAGAGCTCCGTGCCCGCATCGGGATCGATCGCGACCACCAGATTGCCGGCGGGTGCGTACATCACGCCGTTGACCACGATGGGCGTTACTTCGGCGCCGATACCGCCCGGACCGCCGCGTCCTCTGCCTGGCCCGCGTCCTGCTGGCGGCGGCGCGGGAGTGCTCGCACGCGTGGTGAACGTCCAGGCTTCGGTGAGCTTCGCGACGTTGGTGCGATTGATCTGCTTCAGAAGCGAATAGCGCGTGCTCGCCGGATCATGATTCCAGGTCGGCCAATCGGCGGCGTTCTGGGCATTTAACACATTTAACAATGGCAGGATTGCCACGGTCGCGAGCAGGGCGGAACAGACGAATTTCATGAGCAACGCTAGTTTACAGGGGACGGGGAGCAACCTCAACCTGATCGTGTCGCGTCAGGAAAGCGGCGCCCGGTCACAGCGCTTTGAACTCTCTAAGGTTGGGCAACCGTCAGGTACCGGTACTGCAGACGTTGCCCCGGACCGTTAATTAGTTGTACGTTAACTAACGATATCCATCTACGGTATCCATACATCTCTGAGAGAACCAGTACAGTTTTTGGTTCCAAACAGGGAGGGCAGGTCAGGAGGACCTTTTGAATAGTCACAAAACACTGAGATATCTGCTGCTGGCGACGACAGGGATTATTGCCACGTCCGGTCCGTCATTTGCCGAGGTCGTTTACAGCCAGAATTTCGATAGCACGGTGCTGGGTCAAGTCGATATTCCGCCAACTCAGGGCGGGCCATCCGGAGGATTCTCGGAACGCTCGTGGGGGAGCTACAACGACATCACGAGTCTGCCGGCGGGCTGGAGCATCAATTGCACCGACCCTGCTCCCACTTGCGGAGTCTTCGCATTCCACGGGTCGACCCCTGCCGGTGATACCGAGTTTGATTTCGACGGTCACACCGCCATCACTTTGAACGAAGAGCCGGGGGCCAACAATTCCATTTCCACAACCATCAACGGTCTCATCGCGGGCCAAACCTATTCGTTGAGTTTCGAGTACTGGGGCGACAACAATCCGACTCCTGCCGACCCTGCCTATCCGTTTGACGTCATCGTCAATGGGAATGCAACACATTACACCGGCAACGACATTGGCCCCCCTCCGGACGGCACCTTCAACACGGGCACGCTGACATTTGTGGCCAACGGGGGCGGAGATACTTTGAAGTTCCTCGAAACGACAACCTCACCGGATGAGTCGTCGGTGATCATCGACAACATTTCGGTTTCCCGATACTCCCGAGCCTGGAACCTTTGGAATGCTGTTTTTGGCTTCGGGAATATTGGCACTGGGTTGGACAAAACGCAGCAAGCTTGCCTGAGGGAGAGCGCCAGAACGTGTGGCGTCAACCGGCGGTCTGACCCCGGGCAAATCGCGTGAGCAGATGATCGATGTTCCGTGTGAGGCCCGACCACACACGGGACATTTCCTCCACTCGCTTCCGGCCGCGCGGTGTCAAAGTGTAATAGCGCCGCGGATGCCCCAGTGGCGCTTCCTGCCATTCGGAGATCACCCAGCCGGCACTGTTCAGCCGGCTTAACAGCGGGTAAAGCGTGCCTTCGGAAACAGGCAGGCCAGAGAAATACTCGAGGCGGCGCAGCATTTCGAGGCCGTACAGCCGGCCCTCCCAAAGGGTCGCGAGCACAGCCAGTTCGATACAGCCCTTTCTCAGCTGCACTTCCCACTTGCCGGTGGAATCCAGGGTATCCGCCATGAGAGTATCGTGGAAAACGCGCGTCTTGTTCTCAGAAAATTACGCGATTGACGATACTGGGTGAAGCAGTTCCTCTCGCCCGCAAATATGAGTACCGCGGTTCAAACGGAATTTCACACCTCGGGAATCGTCCGCCTGACGCGTTCCCAGCTTCTGGGCACGATGACGGGGCTGCTGCTCTCAGTGCTGCTCGCGTCGCTCGATCAAACTATCGTAGGAACCGCGGAGCCGAGAATCATCGCGCAGCTCTCGGGATTCGACCGCTATCCGTGGGTGGCAACCGCGTACCTGCTGACTTCGACGCTGGCGATTCCGATCTTCGCCAAACTATCCGATATTTACGGGCGCAAGTGGTTCTTCATGACGGGCGCGGGGATGTTCATGCTGACCTCGGCGCTATGCGGGGCGTCGGGATTGACTGACCTTCCTGCCCATCGACGGCATGAACCAGCTGATCGTCTCGCGCGGCCTGCAAGGCATCGCGGGCGGCATGATGATGAGCCTTGCGTTCGCCATCATCGGAGATGTTTTTTCGCCCGCCGAGCGCGGCAAATACCAGGGATTCTTCGCGGCGACGTATGGCCTTGCGTCCACATTCGGTCCCACGCTGGGCGGCTGGCTTACGGACCACGTCTCGTGGCGCGCGGCGTTTTACGTCAACCTGCCGGTGGGCACTGATCGCGATCGCGGCGATCTATCTCGAATTCCCGTACTGGCGGCCGGAGGGCGTGAAGCGCAGTATCGACTGGAGCGGCGTGAGTGCGTTGATCCTGTGCATCGTGCCGCTGCTGCTCGCGCTCACGTGGGTGACGAGATTACGGCTGGGCGGCGGCGCGCGTGGAATTCCTGCTGGTCATGGCGGCGGCGATGCTTGGCGCTTTCCTTTACGCAGAGACGCGGGCGGTGGAGCCATTGATCCCGCTCGTGCTGTTCCGGAATCCGGTGATCAGCATGTGTTCGGTGGCGTCGTTCATCCTCGGCATGGGCATGTTTGCGGTGATCATTTATCTGCCGCTGTTCATGCAGGGCGTGCTTGGCGTTTCGGCCACGCGAATCGGGCACGCTGCTGACGCCGCTGCTGTTGTCGTCAGTCGTGGGAAGTATCCTGACCGGCCAGATGAATCTGCGCATGAGGATGTATAAGCCTTCGGCAGTGGCTGGCGCGATTCTGATCACGGCGGGGATGATTCTGTTCGCGCGCATGGACGCCTCGACGCGGCACAGCGATGTGGTGACGGGGATGCTGATCGCAGGCTTCGGCATGGGCCTGCTGATGCCGGTGTATACGGTTGCGATCCAGAACGCCGCCGCGCGCGAGCATATGGGCGCGGCGAGCGCTGTGCCTACGTTCTTCCGGTCGATCGGGAGCACGGTGGGCGTGGCTGTGTTCGGGACGATTCTGCTCACGAATTACCAGCGCGATTTCGCGAAGGGCGTCCCGGCGGGAACGCCCGCGAGTTTGCTGGCGGACTTTCTGAATCCGTTGATGCTGGCGCAGAAGCGCGAGCAGCTCGATGCGGTGTTCGCGCAGACTTCGGGCGGCCTGGAGTCTGCTGAGGACGCTGCTGGGCAATGTGCGCGGAGCTCTGGTCACGGCATCCATCTGATTTTCGTTTCGAGCGCGGTGATTATGGGCGTGGCGGTCGTGCTGAATCTGATGCTGCGAAACGTGCGGCTGAAGCACGGCGCGCCGAAGGTGGAAACGGCGCCGCACTGAGGGTCAGGCTACATTCGCGATTCCGTTACCGCTCATTCACATTCGCGGCTCAGCAAAACCACCATTGGCAGGAAGCGGTATCGAATGGCCAGACTACTGCAGGGACAGCTCCTGGCGAATCATGCATGAGTGACCCCTCTTCCACCCGCAACGGATCTTCAGCGGCTTCCCAAATCCGCGCGGTAATCGCGTATCCATGCATCGGCTTTCTCGCCGCCAGAGTCTTCAGAACAAGGAGCGGCAGAGTGCCCTGCAGGACATTGTTCTTCTGCGTGTCCACTGCCGGCTCTCTGATCCGGCGCGTTGTCAAGAGTCACGGATTATGATCTATGAGGGGCACGGCCCTGTTCCAACCGGCCTCAAGGAGAACTGATTCAAAATGGAAGTAAGCAAGGACCGCATTCTTACCACCCACGTCGGCAGCCTGCCCCGCCCGCAGGACGTGGTCGATGTCTTGTTCGCGCAGGACCGCGGCGAAGCCGTTGATGCGGCGCACTTCGAAGAGGTCGTGCAGCAAGGCCGTTGCCGAGGTCGTCCGGCAGCAGGCGGAGTCGGGTATCGACATCGTCAACGACGGCGAGATGAGCAAGATCAGCTACGCCACTTATATCCGCCATCGGCTCACCGGCTTCGAAGGCGATTCCTCGCGGCCCACGCCGCAGGATCTCGACGACTATCCCCGAGTATCGCGACCGCCTCGTCAAGGCCGGCCACTCGGCCACCTATCGCCGCCCGGTTTGCAAGGGCCCGATCGAAGGTGAAGAGTCTCGATTCGTTGAAGGCGGACATCGCGCGCATGCAAAGCCGCGATCGCAAAGACGCCGGCGAAGGAAGGCTTCATGAACGCCGTATCGCCGGGAACCATCGCTGTGTTCCAGCCGAACGAATACTATCCGTCGCATGAGGCTTATATCGGTGCGCTGGCCGAAGCCATGCGCGAGGAGTACGAGACGATCGTGAAGTCGGGACTGATGCTCTCGATCGACTGTCCCGATCTCGCCATGGGCCGCCACTCGCGCTTCAAGGAACTCTCGGACGAACAGTTCCTGCGCAATGCCGAACTGCAGGTGGAGGCTCTCAATCATGCGCTTGCCAATGTGCCGTCTGACCGCGTGCGCATGCATATCTGCTGGGGGAACTATGAAGGCTCTCACGTCAACGATATGGATTGCAAGTACATCTTCCCGATCGTGATGAAAGCCAAGCCGAAGGCGTTCCTGATTGAGGGCGCCAATCCGCGCCACGAGCATGAATGGGAAGCATGGAAGACGATCAAGCTTCCGGATGACAAGGTTCTGATTCCGGGCGTGATCGGCGCGAACAGCAACTACGTGGAGCATCCCGAGGTTGTTGCGCAGCGGCTGGTTCGTTATGCGGAAGTGGTGGGCAAAGAGCGGGTGATCGCGGGGACCGATTGCGGTTTCGGCACGTTCGCCGGGTTCGGTTCGGTGTTTCCGCCGTTCTGCTGGATGAAGATGAAGGCTCTCAGTGAAGGAGCGCGGCTGGCTTCGGCTAAGCTGTGGGGCAAGGCCGCATCGAACTAAGCATTTCCGCACTGAATTAATGTTGACCGCTCCCTCGCGGTCGCGGCCCGGTAGCATTACCTCGTTTCCGAGCCGCGACTACGAGGAGCGGTGTTGGATTTATTAATTTTGCTTTAGTTCGGCGAAACGGGATCGGGCGCTGACTCTGCGCTCACTTCCTCCCGACGGCGCGGGCTCGTCCGGGCGAGAGGCAGGGCTAGCCCTTCTTTCGGCGCTTTCACGCAAAGACACCAGTGCCGCAAAAGCGGCACGTCTTACCGAAGGGTCGGAATCGCGGATCAGCGGCTTTAGTCTTGCGCCCGCCTCCGCACCCCCCGCTGACTTGATTACCCAGATACCCGATCGCCTTGCAACCGGATCGTAACTCTGCAACAACCGCTCCAGCCCCGCCATCCACGCGTCGGAACCCAGCCGATAAAGACCATACACAGCGTTCGCAACCACGCGGTGGTGCGGATCGCGAAGGGCCCCCTGCAGCACTTGTTCCACCTCGGGTTCGCGCCGGTCCCAGAGCGATTCCACCAGATTGGCGCGAATCCTGTCGTCACTCTCAGCGTGTATGCTCGTCATCCATGCAAGACTGCGTGACTGTCTGCCGAGGATCAGAACCGACTTGGAGGCAATCTGTGAATCCTTTGACCGGAGAAAGGGCCGCAGGAAGGTGATAAGCCTGGCTTCCTCCAACATGCCGCCGAGAACCTCAAGCCCCCGGAAAACAGTAGGATGATCGATGCTCTTTGCCATACACTGGGCTTGCAGGAACTTCGAAAGCTCGAATTCGAACCCAGGCGAAGCCTGCGCGGCTACAGCTGCCCGCTGGACGGCATCGTCCAGCGGGCAACCCGAGTTGCAGATCTCCGCGATCAACGCGCCCATGCATACCAATCGGCACTTTCCGTACTCTTCTTTAGGCCTTTAATGACAAGGAAGTTCGCATTAAAGCTCCGGCTAAGGTATAAGAAGAAAGGATAAAGACGGGAACGCGCTATGATCGGAGTTAGCCGACCTATCTGGTCACAGGAGTCAAGATGACGAACGGACTTAAGGAAGTTATCAAGGGGCTGGAGAAACAAAAGACAGCGATCGAGCGCGCTCTCGCGGCTCTCCGAGAGGTGGATGGCACAACGGCGGAGGGTGTTCCTTCGACTGTGGCTGCGGTTCCTGCGCGCCGGGGAAGACCTAAGCGCAAAGGCGGCATGACTCCCGAAGGCCGCAGAAGACTTTCCGAAGCGCTCAAGAAACGCTGGGCGGTAAAACGGGCGGCGTCGCAGGTTAGACCGCTGGCTAAAACCCAGGCCAAGGCTAAGGCCAAAAAGAAGGGTGGTATGACCCCCGAAGGCCGGAAGAGGCTCTCGGAGGCGCTCAAGAAACGCTGGGCAGTGAAAAGAGCCGCGGCGAAGAAGTAGCTTCTTATTCTCAATCCCCAGAAAACATGAAAATCGGGCCGGCGTGATCCTTTACCTGCTCTCGCACACAGATGTATAAAAAATTCGACCTTCTCGCTGCCGCGCGCCGCGAGATGATCCAGCAGGGCTTCGATCCGGATTTCGCCCCCGGAACGGAAGAGCAGGTGGAGGAGATCAAGAACCGGCCGCCCGTGGCGCCGGAAGATGGTATACGCGATCTGCGCGCTCTGCTCTGGTCGTCGATCGATAACGATACTTCGCGAGACCTTGATCAGGTGGAATTCGCCGAGCGCACGCCGAACGGCATACGGGTGCTGGTGGGAGTCGCCGAGGTCGACGCCGATGTGCCGGCCGGGACTCCCATCGATCAGCACGCCGGGAAGAGTGACCGTCACCGTCTACACGCCGGTGCACAATTTCCCCATGCTGCCGGAGGAGTTGTCGACCGATCTCACGTCGCTGAACGAGAACAAAGACCGGCGGGCGGTAGTGGTCGAAATGCTGGTGGATGCCGAAGGCTCTATTGCGTCCTCCAGCATCTACCGGGCGTTCTTCGCAACAAAGCCCAGCTGGCTTATAACGGCACGGGCGCCTGGCTCGAAGGCCGCGCGGCCGCTCCTGCGAAGATCGCCGCGTCACCGGAATTGCAGGCTCAGCTCAAACTGCAGGATGAAGCGGCCCCGCGAATGCGTCGCCAGCGCGACCAGCGCGGCGCGCTGCATTTCGATCGCGTCGAGGCTGTCGCCATGGTGACCGATGGCCGCATTCAGGATGTCCAGGCGGCGCAGAAAACGCGCGCCAACGACATCATCGAAGACTTCATGGTGGGCGCGAACGGGGTGATGGCGAAGACGTTGAAGGACGCGGGTCGGAGTTCCATCCGCCGCGTCGTCAGGACGCCCGAGCGCTGGCCGCGCATCGTCGAACTGGCCGCGCGCTACGGGGAGAAGCTGCCCGATACGCCCGACTCGGGGGCGCTCAGCGCTTTCCTGCAACATTGTCATAAGGTCGACCCGGATCACTACGAGGACATCGCTCTCGCGGTGATCAAGTTGATGGGGCCGGGTGAATACGTGATGTCGCGGCCCGGCGATACGGGGGATGGGCATTTCGGGCTGGCCGCGCAGGACTATACGCATTCGACCGCGCCCAATCGCCGCTATTCGGACATCGTCACGCAGCGTCTGGTCAAGGCGTACCTCGCCAAAGCGCCGGCGCCCTACACCGATGACGCGCTTAATGACATCGCCCGCAACTGCACGCTCATGGAGCATGCGGCGCGCAAAGTGGAGCGAGCCATGGGTAAACGCGTGGCCGCGGTGGCCATGCAAAGCCGGATCGGCCAGAAGTTCGACGCGGTGGTGACCGGCGTCAACTCAAGCGGCACATTCGTGCGCGTATTCAATCCTCCGGTGGAGGGAATGCTGTGCCGCGGGCATGAGGGCGTGGATGTGGGCGACAGGCTTCAGGTCACGCTCACCGGCGCGGACCCGGTGCGCGGATATATCGATTTCTGCCGCTGAGCCGTATTGAACAAGCTCCTGCAGAGTCGCGGCCCGGAAACGAGACTTCGGTTACTGAGCCGCGCGCGTTAGCAGGCGTAACATGCCTGGTATAATTCACACTGGTTCAGGGTCGTCGTCAAGCGCGCCGGAGGGAATACCAGCAGAGATGAGTTACGCAAGTCTGGAAGAAGCTTTGCAATCCGTGAAGAGTCCGGTCGAGCTGTTGCGCAACTCGCAGATCGGCCCGTACGCCTTTCCCGTGGTGCGCCACGAGTTCACCAACTGGCGAGATGAGCAGCGCTCCTGGCGCGAAACCTGCGCGCTGTTCGACCAGTCGCACCACATGACGGATCTCTATGTCGAGGGTCCCGATGCGCTGAAGCTGTTCTCCGATCTCGGCGTCAATACCTTCAAGAATTTCAAGGTCGATCAGGCCAAGCAGTTCGTCGCGTGCAATCACAACGGGCATGTGATCGGCGACGCAATTCTGTTTTATCTGGCCGAGAACAAGTTCAATCTGGTGGGCCGCCCGCCCGCCGCCAACTGGGTGCAATACAACCTGGAAACCGGCGGCTACAAGGCCACAGCCGACAGAGACGAACGGTCCGCCGTCAATCAGGGCCGGCGCAAGACGTTCCGCTATCAGGTGCAGGGCCCGCACGCTCTGAAGGTGATGGAGAAGGTAACGGGCAAGCCCGCGCCCGACATCCGATTCTTCCACATGGATGATCTTCAAAGTCGCGGGCCACGACGTGCGCGCGTTGCGCCATGGCATGGTGGGACAGCCCGGGATGGGAACTGTTCGGACCCTGGGAAGACGGCGACGCGGTCCGCGACGCCATCGTCGAAGCCGGCCAGGAGTTCGGCATCCGGCAGGTCGGCGCGCGGACTTATCCGACCAGTTGCCTCGAATCGGGCTGGATTCCTTCGCCGCTTCCCGCGATCTACACGGGCGACGAGATGAAAGGCGTACCGGCAGTGGCTGACCGGGAAAAGCTATGAAGCCATGGCGTCGCTCGGCGGCAGCTTCTATTCCGACGACATCGGCGACTATTATCTGACGCCCTACGATCTCGGCTACGGACCCTTCGTCAAATTCGACCACGACTTCGTCGGCCGAGCGGCGCTGGAGAAAATGGCCGGCAATCAGAAGCGCAAGAAAGTAACGCTGGTCTGGAACGGCGAGGATGTCGAGCGCGCCTTCGGGCACCTTGTTCCACGCGCGGCGATATCGAAAAGTACATCGATTTGCCGCTGGCCAACTATTCGACGCTGCCGTACGACAAAGTGTTGAAGAGCGGCAAGACCATCGGCCTCTCCACCTACACCGGCTACACTTACAACGAACGCGCGATGATCTCGCTGGCGATGGTCGACGTCGAGCACGCGAGCCCGGCACCGAGGTGACGCTGGTCTGGGGCGAAGAAGGCCGCGGATCGACCAAGCCGACGGTCGAGCGCCACAAGCAGGCCGAAATCCGCGCGACGGTCGCGCCCGGTGCCCTACGCCGAAGTCGCGCGCGTGAGTTATCGGCCGAATTAGAAGAGGAAAGACCAATGGCATACATTTTTCACGAAGACGAGCTGCCGAAGCTGGTCTCGGCTGTGCCCGGGCCGCGAGCGCACTTTCTTCGTCAACAAAGAGCTGACCAAGATCGACGACATGCTGGCCGGCATCATGCGCTATAAGCAGGGCGCGTCTTCGCCGCTACCATCTGCACGAGAACTGCGAGCACTTCTACTTCATCATGGAAGGCAACGGCACGGTCGAAACGCCGGAGGGCATCGCGACGTGGGCCCGGGCGATATGGTGTTCATCCCGGCGGAAGCAAAGCACCGGCTGCGCGCCACCGAATCGCCGCTGTTCTATTTCGAATTCCAGGCCCCCAACCGCTTCGTGACCACGATCCTCGACGGCACGCCCGAGGATCTCGAGTGGAATCGCGTTGACGGCCGCGTGTGGATGCAAACCTAGGTTCAAATCCAAGACGATGACCACGACAACGACTTTTATCGATACCAACATTCGCGATCAGTGCGCTCGCTACCGCCTTTGCCGCACCTTCGGCGAATACTCCTGCCTTGGGCGTCCCTGTGTTTGCACCGTCCCCGATGGCATAGACGCCGAGGTACTTC
>CAVQYP010000037.1:0-379913 GCA_963718155.1 Terriglobia bacterium
CGGTTGCTCCCGAGGAATTGCCCGCGCGCCTGGAAGCGGCTCTGGGACTGGGGCGCAACTCGTGGCCTGTGGATGTGACGCGGCAACTGGCGGATGGGTTCCTTGACGAGATCGAGAACCGGAAGCGAAGCGCCGCGTGTGAGGTCCGCTGGCTGAATCTGGGAGGGTTTTGTCTGCGTCCCGGGTTCGGGTATCCGGGCGATGAGTTCCGCATCGAGCAGGTTCGCCGGATTTATGCAGGCGGCCCGCAATTTGCAAATCAAACCCAAAATGAGATCGACTGGTGGATTTTCTGGGGCCGGCTCGCCGGAGGATTGAACCGCAACCAGCAGACGGACATCGTGCAGCGGCTATTGCCCTTTTTGCTGCCGAAGCCAGGAAAAAAGCCCCCGCGCATCAATAACAGCCTGTTGCGGGAGATGTGGCGCACGGCGGCGAGCATGGAACTGATTCCCGCGGCGAACCGGATGCAGCTTGGGGATGCGCTGATTAAGCAGCCGAAAGAAGATTACGTTGTGTGGTGTTTGTCCCGGCTGGGCGCGCGCCAGTTGTTCTATGGACCGGCGAATCAGGTGCTGTCGGCGGCCGTGGCTTCGCGCTGGATTGAGGCGCTGCTGCCGGTTCCCAAGGCCGACGATGCTCTGGTTTCGCTGGCGCGGCGGACCGGCGATCCCGTCCGCGACGTTTCGCCGGCCAGTTTCGCCGCGGTGCGCGCGCGTTTGACGGACCCGCAGTCGATCGCTCAACTGGAAGGCGACGCCGAGCGCGATGAACACGCGCTGGGCCGCATTTTTGGCGAAGGATTGCCTTCGGGTTTGGTCCTGGGCACGAACTGAGTCATCAGGAGCCTTTGCGGCTGATCGCGGAACGCCGAATTGGATTCGGCGCTACCGAATGGCTAGTCGGGTACGGCAAAGGCCAGAATATTCGAACCCGCCGCGACCGCGATGTACTGCTTGTTGTCGAACATGTAGGTCATCGGCGACGCCTTCCAGGTCTGGTTGGTCGGGAAATTGCCACAAGGCTTTGCCCGTCGCCGCGTCGGCAGCCATGAACGCGCCGCTGTTCTCGCCGAAGAACACCAGGCCCGATGCGGTCGAGAGCAAGCCCGCGGAGGCGGTCAGGGTGCCGCTCATCTGCGGCAGTTCCCAGCGGATCTCGCCGGTCTGAATGTCGATCGCGCGCAGCGACCTTTTCGAAGGTCTCGCCCGGCGCCGGACGCGCCGCGCCGCCCATGTAGCCCTTTCCGGCTTCCCATTCCATGGTTCTTTTCGAGAACAGATTGCAGCGTTCGAGCGCCTGGAAGTAGTAAAGCCCGTGTCCCGGATTGAACGACGTCGAAAACCAGTTGGTCCCGCCCTGGAATCCGGGACAGACATAGGTTTCGCCGTCGGCCGTCTCCGGCAGCTTGTTGAGGATCGGACGCCCGTCTTTTCCGATCGCCTCCGCCCAGTTCAGCTTCTTCAGGAACGGCTTGGCCAGAAGCAGCTTCGCCGTTGGTGCGGTCGAGCACATAGAAGAAGCCGTTGCGATTGGCCTGCAGGAGCAGCTTGCGCGGCTGGCCCTGCCAGTTCGCATCGACCAGCACGGGCGGCTCCTGCGCATCCCAGTCGTGAACGTCGTGCGGCGTGAACTGGAAATACCATTTGAGCTTGCCGGTCTTGGCGATCGAGCGCCAGGATCGAATCGGTGTAGAGGTTGTCGCCGTGGCGGTCGTCGCCGTTGAAATCGGGGCCGGGATTGCCGACCGGCCAGTAGAGCGTGTCGAGCTGCGGATCGTACGTGCCGGTCATCCAGGTGGCGCCGCGACGCGTGCTCGAGCGAATTCCCCTTCCAGGTTTCCGAACCCGGCTCGCCGGGCTTCGGCACGGTCCAGAATCGCCAGACTTCTTTGCCGGTCGCTGATCGAAGGCGGCGACGAATCCGCGCACGCCCTCATCGCCGCCCGCGGTGCCGGAGATGACCAGATTGCCGACGACGAGCGGCGCGGAGGTGCCGTTGTAGTTCTGATGCCAGTCGGCCATCTCGGTTTCCCAGAGCAGCTCGCCGTTGAAGCGGTTCAGCGCGATCATGTGCGCGTTGTCGGTCAGCATGAAGATGCGATCGCCCGGACCATGCGACGCCGCGATTGAAGCCGATGGCCGCGTTGCCCGCCAGGCCCTTGGTGCGCGGACGCTGGTAGTGCCAGATCATGCGGCCGCTGCCCGCGTCGAGCGCGTAGCATTCGTTGGCGCTCGAGACGTACATGACGCCTTCGACCACGAGCGGCGTGTTCTCGACCTGCGGCACGTTCGGCATCGGAAAGATCCACTTCGGCGCGAGACGCGCGACGTTGCTCTGGTCGATCTGCGTGAGCTTGGTGTAGCGGTTTCCGCTTGGATCGCCGTTGTAGGTCGTCCAGTCGGTTTGCGAGGTCACGACGCGGTAGCGGTCGCCGTCCTTGCGCAGAAGGCGCAGTTCGTTGTCGTCGGTTCGGAGTTGCAGATCGCTCATGCCTTCGCTCAGGACCTGTCCTTCGAGCGTGCTGTCCGTCTGTGGTCTGGACCTTTCGGCGCACCATCGCGGGCGGCGCGTTGCGCGACATCGGCGCCGAGGGATCGGGCGTAGCTGACCAGCGCCGTCATCTCGTCGTTTGCGAGGGGAAAGGCCGGCATTCCTTTCGCGGGCCGGCCTTCGCGGAGGAACACCGCCAGTTCGGTGTCGCTGCGCGATGCGATCTGGGTCACGATTCCGGGACCGGATTCGCCGCCGGTGGCGTCGGCGCCGTGACAGCGTGCGCAACGGTTTTCGAAGTCTCGCCGGCCCGGACGCCGATGTCCTGCGCGGCGGCCGGGGTGAGCATGGTGACGAGGCATAAAAAGGTGATAAATAAGCGTTCGCATCGTTAAGGCCGCTCTCGTCACATCAAGATATCAGGATTGGCGGAGGTTATAGTAGGGACGACGAGCGCGATGCGTATTCGGAGTTGGATCTGGTCGGCCGGCATGTTCATGATTGTCGGGGCGGCCCTCGCGTTCCAGTTGCCGTTTCGCGAATATCCCGGTCAGGAGTACGACGACTTCCCCGTTCCGCCGGACGCCAGCGAGAAGACCGAGTTTGTCATGGGACGGCTGATGTATCCGGGCTCGCCATATGGCATGTTCGGCGGCCTCGATCGTTATCGCGACTGGCGCCGGGGCGGCACGAGCTGGACCAACGATTATCCGCGCGCTGACCGTCACTTCGTTCAGGCGGTGCGGCGCCTGACGCGAATTCAAGTGAGATCTGTGGAGCAGCCGGTCAACCTCGAGGACGGCGACGACGTTTACAACTGGCCATGGATATATGCCGTTCAGGCTTCACCCATGGATCTTACGGCGCCTCAGGCGAAGAAGCTTCGGGAGTACCTTTTGCGCGGCGGATTTATGATGTGCGCCGACACGTGGGGCGAGAACCAGTGGCAGATTTTCAGCGAAACGATGCAACGGGTCTTTCCCGACCGCCCGCTGGTTGAGATCCCGAATCAGGATTCGGTCTTCCATGTACTTTATGATCTGAGCGACCGGTATGGAATACCGGGCGAATGGTCTTTGCATTCGGGCGTACCGTATCTGAACGGTGGCCGCGTAGGTCACTGGCGGGGCATTTACGACGATAGAAATCGGCTGATGGTGGTGGTGGATTTCAATTCAGACACGAGCGATTCCTGGGAATGGGCTGATGAACCGCGCTATCCGGAAAAGTATTCGGCGCAGGGGATTCGTATTGGAGTTAATTACATCGTCTATTCGATGACGCATTAACTTTTCGAAGGCGCTTGCTGACGCGCGCGGCTCAGTAAGTCCTTACGATTAACTGATGTAATTCAGACGCCGCGAGCGCCGAAGATCTTGCTCACTGGTGAATGGTTGAGGAAGGTAACGCGGGCTATTAGGTCCGCTATTATTGGTGTTCAGTTCTTCAGAGGTCCGCAACAGCGTCAGCCGGCGCGGATCGACCTTGCCCCACTCGGCGTCACCAGGAAATGGTTGCCCGGTCGAGGTCATAATCCCGTTTCCGTCCGGTCAAATTCGCTTCCTGCACTTTCAACACCCGCTCACGTGCTAATTGATCCGGACGATCACTGTACCGGCAACAGATACAAGGTTCTTCCCTTGCGGCGAAGATACGATTCGGTTAACATCTGAAGGCAGTTTGAAACTGTCAAGCACGTTAATACTCTTAAAATCGTGAGTTAACGATAAAGTCCGTGCGGTTAGCAGGCTGTTCCACTGTATAAAATGCTCGAAAAGTGCCAACCAAAAACTCAGAAGGAGATTCGCATGAGAAAGACTACATTCCGCCTTGCCCGCCGCCTGGATATTCTGGGACTGGTTCTCTCGGCAACGGTACTGACCTCGGCGCAGGCAGGCGTCCCATTTCCTTCCGCCGACACTCCCAAGCCGATCGATCGCGGCGTGCTCAACGCGAAATCGAGAGCGACTCCCATGTCAGTCACTCTCGCTCTCGGACTGCGCTCCGTGAACGAGGCAGAGCAATTGGCCCAGTCGCTCTATAAGGCCGGGGATCCGCAATATCACAAGTTTCTGACCGCCGATCAATTCGCAGCACGCTTTGCCCCCAGCAGCGCGGATGTCGTGAGAGTCATTACGGCTCTTGGCAACTACGGGCTGACGGCCCAGCGAGCCACCGCAACAACGCTTAAAGTCACGGGACTGCCGGCTGATATGGAACGGGCTTTCTCGGTAAGCCTGCATAGTTTCGAAGTTCTCGCGCATGGCGCCGTTGCAGGCTATACATTTCATGCTCCGCTCAGTCGTGCCGTGATTCCAGCTGAAATTTCGGCGCAAGTAACCGCCGTAGTCGGCCTCGACAGCAGGCCCGCCGTTCATCCCTTTTATAAATCCTCTCCCCAAGTCGCGCACGGTCCACAAACCGCCATGCCATCGACAACCACGACGGCCGATCCCCCGGGATTATGGACTGTGCTCGATTTTGCGAAGTACTATGACGTACTACCGCTGTATATTGGCGGCCTTAACGGGAAGGGCAGAACCATCGGTATTCTGACTTTCGCAAGCTTTACGCCCACCGATGCTTATAGCTACTGGAGTTCGCTCGGGCTGAATGTGGCGTCGAATCGCATCCAGATCGTCAATGTTGACGGCGGCCCGGGGGCTCCGAGCGACGCGTCCGGTTCGATCGAGACCACTCTGGATGTCGAGCAGTCTGGCGGAATTGCTCCTGGCGCGAACATTATCGTCTACCAGGCGCCCAATACAAACCAGGGGTTCGTGGATGTCTTTGCCGCGGCTGTGGACGCGAACTTAGCGGACAGCCTTTCCATGAGCTGGGGTTCATGGGAGTGGTTCGATAATTTCCAGAACTCGCCAGTAACCGACCCGAATACCGGGAAGATCGGGAGCGACCTTTCAGCGGCCCACGGATCTCTGATTCGGGCTGCAATTCAGGGAATGAGCCCCTTCACGTCTTCAGGGGATAGCGGCGCTTTCGAAGTAAATGGTGACCTTGGTTGTTTCGGCCCGTTCTCGCCCACGGATCCAAATAGCTGCAGCCTGACACTAAGCGTGGATTATCCCGCGAGTGACCCTCTGATTACCGCCGCTGGAGGCACAACGCTGCCCGGGATCCAGGAGTTTTGCCTGAATTCTGCGTGCACGGCGCCGTTTTATGATGTTGTCATCCAGCACGAAAGCGTGTGGGGATGGGATTATCTCAACGGCCTGTGTCAGAGTCTGGGTTTCTCCGGCCCGGTCAGCTGTGGAACCTTCCCAGCTGGAAGCGGCGGCGGGGTAAGCATTGAGTTTCCAGTACCCGCCTACCAAACCGGAATCCTCGGAACCCGGACCAGCGAACCCCTGCAGGTGTTCCGAGCGGGACAGAACTTTGAGGGAATTGGGCTGCAGTACACCCTGCCGGCGTTTTATGCCGGCCGTAATGTCCCGGATGTCTCCTTCAATGCCGATCCGGAGACCGGTTACATCATCTATTACACTTCCGACCAAAGCGGATCTGGTATTTATTCCTTTTATGGAGGCACCAGCTTTGTCGCGCCGCAGCTGAACGGCGTCGCAGCCCTGATGGGACAGGGCCTGAAGCAACGTATGGGATTGCTGAACGTGCCGCTCTACAATCTGCTGAATACCGGGACAGCCTATACCGGCGCGAAGCCCCCGTTGAACCCGATCGCGTACGGGGACAACTGGTTCTACAGAGGCAGTTTCACTTACAATCCGGGAGCCGGGGCGGGCACGATGGACGTCGCTAATTTCGCGTCGTACCTTCACGGGTTGTTCTAGGATCCATCGTCCGGTTTAATCCATCCAGCCGGGCAGCTGCCAGAGAGTATCAGGTGGCTTGGTATGGGGCGTCTGAACAAACCGCCCCATACCAGAATTTCGGGACGGCTCCGTTGAATACGCGGTTCTACGAGCACCGGCGACAAGATCGCTGGCGCACGCAAGGCTCGTTTCACCTGGGCCGGATTACTGACTTCCCCCGGTTGTGGGCCACTTCTTCAGCAGGTTGAACGCGTTCACCGATCCGATGCCAGTCGGGAAGTCCCAGCCGGTATTCGCGCTGTAGGCGGGCTGGTCGGCCGAATTGGATGTCGAGAGCAGCCCATAAGTGGTGAAGAACCGGAAACAATCAGTCGCCACAAGAAGCTGCGCCTTGCACACTCCCACGTTGTCACCCTGCGTGATGTCGTAGAAGGCGCAGCCGTTGCTTGTCTTGTTAACAATGTTCGAGTTACAGAGAGCGGCGGTCTTTCCGAAGGCTCCATACTCGGTGGCCGCGAGAGAGTAATAGATCGGATTCGGGTTACCCCAGCTCGAGCCTGTCTTTTGATTAATCAGTGCCTGGATTCCGGCCATGATCGGGGAAGAAACGGACGTGCCACCGAAACCGGCCCAAGTGCTCGGCGCGCCGGTGCAGGTGAATCCGCCGCCCACCTTGGTGTCGGGATTGGACCAGCAAGTAACGTAATACGCATCCCAGAAGCCATTTGACGCGAACAGGGAGACATCGGGAATGTCGCGGACGCCGTCGCTCGGGTTGCCGAAGAGACCGGCTTGCCAGGAAGGCTTAGGATAGCCCGTGCACGTGCCGCTGACTCTCCCGATCGAGGATGGCGTACCCGTGGCGCATCCGCTGGGACCGCCGCTGCCGCCAATGGAGTTCAGAAGAAAATTGAGCGACCCCGAGGGACTGGTCACATCCGATTCATTGCAGAGGGCGAGTGGACCGGTGGCGCCGAGAAACTTCGCTACGAGCGTTCCTGCGCACGAATCATTCCATGGTATTTCCTGGATGTACGATAGAGCGGAACTGAAGTTCGGTTTGTTGGTGGAGCTCCAGTACGTCGCGGGATCGACGTTATCCGCGCTGTAGCCGAAATCGGTTCCACCCACAGAAACGTTGTACGGAGTCGAAGTGAATCCACTGACTCCGATGCCGTGTGTCGAAGGATTGGTGTTGTCGGCGCTGGCCGCGTCCTCGTCGCCCGAGGAGACGAAAATCGAAACGCCTTCGGCATCGGCCTGTTGATAGGCGGTGCTGTACGCGAGGTTCGCAGCGGCGCCGTTCGAAGCCTCCGCTTCTCCGTAGCTGATGCTCACCACGGAAGGCAGCCCCGAAGCGGGTCCGTTCAGCGTGTTTTCGAGCGCGATCAGGCCGCCGAACGTGGTGAGAGTATCCTTGCATGCAGCGAGCACGATGGCTGCGTTCGGCGCCGCCGCCGAAGCCCATTCCACGTCAATAATGGCCTCGCCGTCGTCTCCATAGCCGGGAGTGCCCGGTCCCTGAAAGCCGGGGTTCGCGCAGTTTATCGCACCTGTCGGGCTCACCTGGCTCAGCGTTCCGGAAGGAAACGCCGTGGAAAGGCCGAATGTGCTCCTGAAAGTCGACCAGTCAGAGGTTGCATAAAGATAGGTATCTTCCACGACCATGACGGACGTGCCCTGTCCGCTGAAGCCGGACAGAAAGACGGAATTCAGGTTGTAAATGGTGGCAATGTCACCCGGCGCCAGTGCGTGAATCGTTCCGCTCGTGTTGGTGTAGGTGTACTGACCTCTGGGCACCAGCAATGGTTTCGGATGAAAGTTATGCAGCGAGACGATTCCGGCTACAACCGGTTGCAGGGCCGCGGGGATCTGCGGATCACTCATGTTGGCGAAGTGATTCGCTCCATTCACCACGAGATTATGGATCTCCGTGTGAAAGGCGCCCCAAACCTGGCCGGCGCTACCGCCGAAATCGATCGTCAATCCGCTGGGCTGCACTCCATTGACTGCGAAACCGTGAGACTTAAGCCAGCCGGTCACGGCATCGACGTCGCTCTGGGCCACTCCGAAGTGTTCCGCGAACTGGGCAGCGGTAAGCCACTGATGGAAGTTCGGTGAGTTGGCATCGTGCAGTTCGTCGATATATTGCTTCAGCGCCGCCTCCCGTTCCGGAGAGCGCTTCAACTCGAGCAGCATATGATCCAGCTGAAAGCTGTCGTCGACGATGCCGCGATCGTTTTGGGCGTTCGCTTCGGGCCGTGTGTTGCCCTCGAGGGCAACCAGTTTCGTTTCGTTCATGCCTTCCCGAATCACCGCGACGGGATGCCCGGTGGGTTGCGCCAGAAGAGCCGGCGCCAGGACAGCGGGAGCCAGGCTCACCGCCAAAGCACTGTAAATCAGAGATCCGTTTGTCTTGATTTTTGTCATGGACCCTTTTCAGGAAGAAAAAACGGACACACGAGACACACTATGGGTTATCCGTTCCGGTTGATACATCATTCAGGTTGGCACACAAACCACCTCGCGACAATAACCCCGGACATGAAGATGGGGATAAAGCGCCTGGTCGCCCCGGTGGGAATACCAGGCTGATGGCAAATCAGGGTAATTCGAGATCGGGATGCACCGCCGCGGCTTCGGGCTTGCCGATGACTCCAAGGTAGCCCCGGATCAGGTCCGCGTCCGGAGTTTTGGGATCGAGCGCCAGGTATTTCGCGACGTGTTCGCTGGCGCCGGCTGAATCGCCTTTCGCGTCGAGAATACGGCCCATTACGAATTCGGCTCTTGCCCCTTTGTGGCTCTGATCGAGTTCCAGAGCCAGCTTCGCACTGGCTTCAGCGCCCGCGAGGTCCTTCATTTCGTAGCGCGCCACCGCCTGATGGAGGTAGACCTCGGGGAACGTGCGTTCGGGATCGAGCCGGATGGCATTGTCAGCGGCGGCGGCAGCGCCGGGCCAGTCCTTCAGCAACACATCCATGCGTGACAGGGTGACATACGCGACCGTTATTTAGGGTCGGCCTCAATCGCGTGCGTGTAAGCGGTCTTCGCGTCGGCGGGCATCTGCAGCGTCTCGTAAGCGACTCCCAGCGAGTGCCAGCCTCGCGCGAATTTGGGCGCCGCGGCCACGACGAGTTTGAGCTGAGCCTCGACTTCCGGTAAATTGCCGCGTGTCGACGGCCTTAATCGCGGCTTTCCAGGGGCCCCGCGCGGCCGATGGCACGTCGGAGGTGTTACTGTCGATCGTCCGTGGGTCCGCGCCGCGTTTCATCAGGATTAGAGGCGGAAGTTCTTTGGCGCTGCTGATGAATGCACTGAGGTCCGAGATATCGATCGATGAGGAGGCGTAACCGGCTAGCGTGGCCTCAAGACGGCATGTGCGGGTGAGCATATTGTCGACATCCATGCGCCAGAGGTACTCACCTTTTTTATTCGTAAGGGGGCCGGGCGCTGACCCTTGTCCGTCGCTGCAGAGCCGTTGGATACCGGCGGTGGCCGGGGGAGGCGAGCCATCGCGCATGGTGACCTTGCCGCGGAGGATGAACTGGTAAGTATCGGCATTGGCCGGCGTTATCAGACACGGCAGGAGAGCGGGAAGGCAAATGCCGGCAATCGAGCGAAGTGAGATCATGGACGCTCCCGGCCCGAGATTGAGCCGAAGGACATTATATCTGGGAATCGTCAGGGACGTGGTGTGCGGGTTGCTGCGGCGAGTTCATTAGCGACATTGCAGACGACAGGGTTGCTGTATAATGGGGAAACATCCACCGCAATACACTGAAATCAGGCGAGTTAAACGGAGAGGTGGCTGAGTGGTCGAAAGCAGCGGTTTGCTAAACCGTCGTAGGGTCTAAAGCTCTACCGGGGGTTCGAATCCCCCCCTCTCCGCCAGATCATTTCCTGGAGCTTTCTAGTAGCGGACGAGTTCTCAGCTCAAACTGGGGGAAGAGCTATGACGGTGTTGACCATCGAACTTCCCGACGACCAGCGAGCCGCTCTTGTAGCCAAAGCACAAGCTAAGGGGCTTTCTCCCGAACAATATGCGCAGCGGGTGCTTGAGCGCGATTTGGCGCTGGAATGGCTTCGCAGATCCTGGGACAGCTCCAGGGCAGGGGGGCTCGATCAGCTTTCGATGGAAGAAATCGACGCCGAGATTGCCGCCGCCCGGAAGGCGCTGCATGAGTCCCGGTTGCAACCGGGGTCATGATCCGGCTTGATACGAATATTCTCCGCCCTTCTGCAGCCTCTCGGTCCGCCAGCCCGGTTGTTGATGCTCGCTCTCAGCGGTTCCATTCAACTGTGCGTCAGGGGCAGCATCTTTGTGGAATGAAGAGGTCATCAAGCGCCCCCGTTTTCAGCGCAGTGATGAAATCATTACCAGAACACTTCATGCCATTCGCGAGAAGGGCCTTGGGGTAAGCCCTACCGACCGCGTGACAGCATGCCTCGACCCTGATGACGACATTTTTCTGGATGGGCTCAAGCGGCGAATGCGGATTATCTGGTGACCGGAAACATCAAACACTTTCCCGCGTCGTGGGCGGGAACCCGGATTGTGACGCCGCGATGGTTGCTCGAAACTGTTTCGGCGGAAGCATCGGGAGGTACATCGGAGACCCGTTCTTAAGTGGCATCGCCACATGGCCGTCCGCGATTTTCTTGACAATGTTTAAACATCTGTTTTAATCTTCTGTTTGAACCTGGCCACTCAGTGGCGATACGCACCGCTATGCGCACCAAAGCCGCCGCAACCCTGACGGGAAAGAAACCTAAGGCACCATCCGCGGCGGGACTTCTTCCGCTGCTCAAGCCGTACCGGCTTTTGATCGTCACGCTGGTTGTCGTTACCGTCGTGGGAAACGGCCTGAATCTGGTCGTTCCAAAGCTGATCTCGCACGCCATCGACGCGTATACGCAGGGCCACTTTGTGCTGCGCACCGTTGTTGCGGAATTTCTGGTGGTCGGGATGCTGGTGTTTGTGCTGGCCTACGGACAGAGCCTCGTTCAGACGTGGGCGTCGGAACGCGTGGCCAAAGACCTCCGTACGCGCGTGGCGGCGAAGATCTCGCACCAGTCGTTTGCCTGGGTGGAGCAACTTACTCCTGCGAAACTCCTGACGAACCTGACTTCCGACGTGGATGCGGTGAAGACGTTCGTCTCCCAGGCAATCGCGTCGATCATTTCTTCGCTTTTCCTTATTCTGGGGGCCAGCGCGCTTCTGATCTCAATCAACTGGCGTCTGGCGCTCGCAATTCTCGGCATCATTCCGTTTATCTTTATTACCTTCCAGCTTGTTCTTCGCAAGGTACGAAGCATTTTCAAGCAATCCCAGGAAGCGATCGACTGGCTGAACCGGGTCATCAATGAGAGCATCCTCGGTGCTTCACTGATCAGGCTTCTCAACACGCCGCCAGATTGAGTACGACAAGTTTATGGAGGCCAATGCCAGAGCCAGGGATCTGGGTCTCAGCATCCTGCGTCTGTTCGCGAGCCTCATACCCTCGATAACCCTGGCGACCAACGTTGCCACCGTCATAATCCTTGCGCTCGGAGGCCATTTCGTCATCGCCGGCAGCATGACGCTGGGCGATTTCACGGCCTTCAACTCTTATCTCGCGATCCTGGTCTTTCCGATTATTCTCATCGGGTTCATGAGCAACGTGATCGCTCAGTCTTCGGCCTCGTACATGCGCATCGGGGCCGTTCTGAGCGCTCCCGAAGAAGACCGGGGAGGCCAGATCGTGACGGAACTTCGCGGTGATGTCGGCATGAATGATGTGTCTCTTGTCCTTCGGAGACAAGATCGTGCTGAAGAACATTTCGTTCACCGCCGCCGCCGGAACGAGAACGGCGATCATCGGACCTACCGCCGCCGGCAAGACGCAACTGCTGTATCTGCTGATCGGGCTCCTGAAGCCGTCATCCGGAACCGTGACCTACGACAGGCGAGCCCATCGACGATTACGACAAAGAGGCGCTGCACCAGCGTGTCGGATTTGTCTTTCAGGACAGCGTGATATTCAACCTGACGGTGCGCGAGAACATTGCTTTCAGCACCAGTGCCGCAGAGCAGGACCTCGCAAAAGCGATCGCAACGGCCGAACTCGACGATTTCATCGCCGCATTGCCCGACGCTCTGGAGACTGTTGTTTCAGAGCGCGGAACGAGTCTTTCCGGCGGACAGAAACAACGCGTGATGCTGGCGCGGGCACTGGCCCTGAACCCTCAGGTGCTGCTGCTCGACGATTTCACGGCGCGTGTCGACCCGAACACCGAACGGACCATTCTGCAGAACGTACGCAGAAACTATCCCGGCATCACGCTGATCTCGGTTACGCAAACAATCGCCTCCGTGGTCGACTACGACCAGATCATTCTCCTGATGGAAGGCGAAGTACTGGCCGTCGGCACCCACAGCCAGCTGATGGAGACATCGCCCGAGTACGTCCAGCTCTACGATTCGCAGCGAAGCACGAGCCACTATGAAGTACACGCTTGAGACCGCGAAAGGCCCGCGGCAGCAGAGATCGCTCCGGGAATACGGAAGCAGGTTTCTGCCGCTGTTTGCGACGGAGAAGGCTCCCTTCGTCGCCGCGGTTGCCGCAATTCTGATCAGTTCCGGCGCCACACTGGTTGCCCCGGTCGTTATCGTTCGGACCATCGATACCGATATCCGGCTAAAGAATATGCACGGGCTTCTGATCTCGGCGCTTTTCGTGTTCGCTCATTTACGTGGCGGGCGCCGTCGCCAGCTATGTTCAGGTCAGAACCATGGGCGGAGTCGGCAGGCGAGTACTGTATTACCTGCGAAACGAGCTTTTTCTGAAGCTGCAGGATCTGCCGGTCGCCTTTTTCAATCAGAACAAGGCCGGCGATCTGATCTCGCGGTTGAACAACGATACCGACAAGTTGAATCAGTTTGTCTCTCAGGCGCTGATGCAGTTCGTGGGCAGCATTTTTCTGATCACCGGCGCCGGCATATTTCTCGTCAGCCTGAATATCAAGCTGGGCCTCGCGGCGCTCATGCCGGCTTTCGGCGTTCTGCTTCTGACTCGGGGGACCTCCGCATGGGTCAAGCGCAAGAACCTCGGAAGCCTGCAGGCGCTGGGCGGAATGAGTTCGGAGATTCAGGAGAGCCTGAATAACTTCAAGGTGATTGTGGCGTTTAACCGGATGGATTACTTTCGCCGGAGATTTGAAACTGCCAATGAGAGGAATTTCGGCGCTTCCGTCTCGGCGGGTTTCGCGAACAACATCTTCATGCCTCTGTACGGTCTGGCTTCCCAGATGGCGCAGCTGATCGTGGTGGCTTACGGGATCTCTCTTATCGAAGCCGGGCAGGTAACGGTCGGACTGCTGATCGGCTTCCTGCTCTACGTGAACAGCTTCTATGGTCCGATGCGGCAGCTGGCGACGGTGTGGTCATCGTTCCAGCTGGCCATGGCCGGGCTGGACCGAATCTCGGAAGTGCTGTCGCTCGAATCGAATATGCCGGTGATCGCCGCGGCTGCCCCGCAATCTGAATCGGTGCTCTCATTCCGGGACGTCTGGTTCGAGTATCCCGATGGCAAAGAGGTTCTGCGCGACGTCAGCTTCGAAATGGAGAACGGGAAGGCATATGCGCTGGTGGGTCCGACCGGCGGCGGCAAGACCACAACCGCGAGTCTGATGGCGCGCCTTTACGATCCGACCAGAGGGTCGGTTCTTCTGAACGGCCGGGACATCCGTTCTTATACCGCGGATGAGCGCGCGCAAAAGATCGGGTTTATTCTGCAGGACCCGTTTCTCTTCAGCGGCACGGTGCGGGACAACATCGTCTATGGAAATGAGCCATACAGGAATTACTCCAGCCAGCAGCTCGCCGAGGTTCTGGAGGAAGTCCAATCTCATCGAGCTTGATTTCGCGCTTTCCGGAAGGCCTGGACACGGTCGTCACTACCAGCGGAAACAGCATCAGCCTGGGACAGAAACAGCTCATCGCGTTCATGCGCGCCGTGCTTCGAAGCCCGGAACTGCTGATTCTGGACGAGGCGACGGCCAATATCGACACGGTGACCGAGGAACTTCTCGAGGAGATTCTCGACAAGCTGCCGGCTACCACTACGCGGGTGATCATCGCCCACCGCCTGAACACGATCGACAATGTGGACCAGATCTTCTTCGTGAATTCGGGAGAGATCACGCTGGCGGGTTCGATGGAGCATGCGGTCGACATGCTGATGCACGAAAAACGCGCAAGCTAGCAGGATAGAGCCAGAATGAGCTTATGAGCGCACTCGAAAGTTTCCGCGAATTGCGCCATTTCTCTGGTTCGATTCGAACGCCGAAGATGCCATCGAATTCTACCTGAGCGTTTTCAAAAACTCCCGGCGGCTCGATAAACTACGCGACGCGGGCGGCAATGCGGGACCCAAAGATAAAATGCTGACCGTCTCTTTCGAACTTGACGGCCAGCACCTTCACGGTTTGAACGGCGGACCGGCTTTTAGGTTCACTGAGGCCGTTTCGTTTGTCGTGCGCTGCGAAAGGCAGGAAGAGAGCGATTACTACTGGGCGAAACTCTCGGACGGAGGCGCTGAGGTGCAGTGCGGCTGGGTCAAGGATAGATTCGGCCGTCATGGCAGATTGTGCCCGGACGCATTGCCGACCTGTTCAGGCATTCCAAGGCGATGCAAGCCATGATGCAGATGAAGATAGTCGACACGAGGCGCTTGAGAAGGTGGCGCAAGGCTGACGTGAGATTCACCCCTGGCGAATCGCGTCAACCGGATTAATGCGGCTTCGCGCGCCGGGCCGGAAACCAGACTGCGGCGAACGCTACGGCGAGCAACAGGGCCGGAGTGATCGAGAAGACCAGAGGATCGTGCGGTTGGTATCCGTAGAACTGGCTGACCAGCAAATGGGAAAGACCGAGGGCGCCTGCGACCCCGATCACGGTTCCGATCAATGCCAGACGCATTCCCTGATAGACCACCAGATTCCTGACCCGAGCGGGTTCCGAGCCCAGCGCCATCCGGATGCCGATTTCCGGCGTCTGCTGCTGAACCGAATAGGCCATCAGTCCGTAGATGCCGATTGCCGCGAGGAGTAGCGCGCAGCCTCCGAAAATCGAGAGAAGAAGAGCGGCAAAGTTCTCGCCGGCGATTGATCGGGAAAGAATATCGTCCATGGTGCGGATGTTTGCGGCCGGCAGGCCGCCGCTTCCGACGCGCAACGCATGTCGAATCGAAGCGCCGAGCGGAGTTGGCGCAGTTTGAGTCCGGACGACCCAGGTCAAAGACAACTCCTCCCTGAATTCCCTGTTGAACCGCTCATTGATCTGCGCGGCGGGAATATACATTGCGGGCTTCGGGGTTCCATCGAGCCCCTCGTCGTGAATGTCGCCGACGACCCCGACGATCTGACGCGGAAGATCTTCATATTGCGGCCCGAGGTCCCGTCCGACAATCAGACGCTCTGAAAGGGGATCGCCTTCGGGCCAGAACTTCTGCGCTAACGCATGGTTGATCAGCGCGACACGAGCCGAGCCGGCGTCATCACGATCCGTAAGGAACCGGCCGCGCAGCAGAGGGATTTTCATTGTTTCGAAGAATCCCGGGGAGACCGGGGTCCAATTGGTATCGCCGTGGGAGGTCCCATTGAGCGGTCTTCCGGCGATGATGAGGGGCAGGTCGAGACTGCAATCGATCGGCATGCAGAAGGTGGCTCCCGCGGCGATCACGCCGGGCACTGCGCGGACCTGTCGGGAACTCTCGCGGATCAGTTCCGCCACTGCGGAAGTTTTGGCGAAGCGAGGCCCGCTCAGCGACATTTCCATCGTCACCACGTCATGAGGCACAAAACCCGGATTCACGGCGCGCAACCCCAGGAAGGAACGAATCTGCCATCCCGCGCCGATGAGCAACACAAGGGCGAGCGCCACTTCGGCCAAGGTGAGCACGGCCCGGGTGTTTTTTTGCCGAAATCCCGTATCGGAGCGGCCGCCGCCTTCCTTCAGTGCGTCGTTAACATCCGTGCGGGCGATCTGGAAGGCAGGAAGGGAGCCGAAAGCCAGGCTGGCCGCAAAAGAAACGGCGACCGTAAACGCGAAAACTCGCCAGTCGGATGTCACCGAAGATCCCGCCCGGCCGATGCGAACAAGATCGACCGGATTTGCGGCCAGCAATCCGTGAATCGCGATTACGCCCAATAACAGACCGAGGACGCAGCCCGCTCCCGATAGAATGACGCTTTCCGTGAGGAGCTGCCGGATGATGCGCCCGCGCCCCGCGCCAACCGCCGCCCGGATCGCGATCTCACGCTTTCGGCCGTTCGCCCGGGCCAGCAAAAGACTGGCAATATTCGCGCACACAATCAGCAGGACGAAGCCAACCGCTCCCTGCATCATCAATAGCGGGGCTCTTAAGTCTCCGACGAGATCGTCTTTCAACGGCATCAGGTCGAAACGCTGGCCCGGATCGAGGCCCCCGGGAAATTGGCGGAGATAGTCCTCGCCGAGCACCTTTAGCCGTTGGCGTGCCGCGACAATGTTCACCCGGGCCTTGAGGCGCGCCGCGATCCTCAGGCTATCGCCGTGATCACGGCTGGCGGGGTCGATCTGGAACGGAACATAGACATCGGCAGGTGACATCTCCTCGGTGCGGAAACCTGCCGTGATGGTTCCGACTATGCGGTACGGAACGCCGCCGAGCGATATGTTCTTCCCGACCACCTGCGGATCCCCTGCAAAATGCCGCCTCCGGAATGCATCCGTCACAATCGCGACATTGTTCCCGCCGGGACGATCTTCCTCATTGGTAAAGGCGCGGCCCTCTGCAAACGGCACGGCGAACAGTCGAAAGTAATTCGCGCTCGCCTTCGTTTCGTGCAGTTGCTCCGGCACGGCAACGCTTGTCAGATTCACCACCCGGCCGCTTTGCCATGCACTCACGTCGTGAAAAAGATCGGTTTGGCGAAGCCATATGTTGAACTTGTCGGGGGAGGCCACATCGATTCCATCGGGAACGCCGTTCGAGCACGTAACCACGCGGTCGGGATCGGGCGTATTCAGGGGCTTGAGCAGTACCGTGTCAACCAGGGAAAAGACCGCTGTGTTCGCTCCGATTCCGAGGGCGAGAGCGACCAGGGCAGTTGTCGTGAATATCGGAGTTCGACGCAGCGATCTGATGGCGTAGCGGATATCCTGAAGCAGGCTTTCAAACCAGCTCCAGCGCCACACATCGCACGCGAGTTCTTTGATCAGTGTCGAGTTACCAAACTCCCGCTGAGCGGCGAGAGAAGCCTGTTCCGCTGTTTCTCCATTCCGGAGTCGATCCTGAACAGCGAGATGGAGGTGCGCCTGAATCTCTTCTTCCAGTTCACGCTCGCGCTGCCGCCGCGTCACGACTCGCTCCCCCCTCCGGCCGGGTTCATCACGGCGGCAATAGCCTGCACCAGCTGCTCCCAACGCGCTTCCTCTGACGCGAGTTGCTTGCGCCCCGCCGGGGTCAGCCTGTAATACTTAGCCCGCTGATTGCTCTCCGTCTGCTTCCACTCCGCCGTTACCCAACAGTGCTTCTCCAGGCGTTGGAGCGCCGGATAAAGTGATCCGGTCTCAACCTGCAGCACTTCGGCGGATTGGGCGCGGATCGCCTGGCCGATCCCATAGCCGTGCTGCGCGCCCCATTGCAGTGTTCTCAGGATGAGCATGTCGAGCGTTCCCTGGAGCAGTTCGATACGTTTTGGAGGCATTTGAGCTGTAGGGATTCTACATCCTCCCCATGTAGGATGTCTACTGCCTCGGGAAACGCCCGGAACCCGCGCCACGATAACATCGAGTGAAGCATGATCCAAACCCTATTCGGCTCGGTGGAACAGGAGCCGACGTTACTCGACAAATTGAAGAGCGGCGTCCAGAAGACGCGCGAAGGACTTGTCTCGCGTCTTGAAGACGTGATCTCGGGCCGCAAGGAGATCGATGCGGACCTCCTCGATGAACTGGAATATACGCTCATCAGCGCCGATATCGGCGTCGCGACCACCAACGAGATCCTCGACCGCATACGGGAGCGCGTAGACCGGAAGCTCGTTGGCGATGCGACGGAACTCCGCGGCCTGATTCGCGAGTATCTGCTCGAAGTGCTGCAGGCCAACGACCGGCCTTTGGCATACGTGGATGAACCGCCCGCGGTGATCATGCTGGTCGGCGTAAACGGGGCCGGAAAGACCACCACCATCGGTAAGCTCACCTCTCACTTCAAGGCCGAGGGTCACACGGTTCTTCTTTGCGCGGCCGATACCTTTCGCGCCGCTGCGATCGAGCAGCTTGAAGTCTGGGGCGAGCGCACGGATACACGAGTGATCCGTCAGAAGACGGGCGCTGATCCGGCCGCCGTAATGTTCGACGCCCTTCAGGCTGCGAAGGCGGCCAGGACCGATTACGTAATCGTCGATACCGCCGGCCGCCTGCAAACGAAAACCAATCTGATGGCGGAACTGGAGAAGATGCGCCGGACCGCCACGCGGGTCATCCCCGATGCGCCGCACGAGGTTCTGCTCGTGCTGGACGCCACCACCGGACAAAACGGCCTGGAGCAGGCGCGCAAATTCACCGAGACGTCCGGCGTGACAGGCATTGTCCTGACAAAACTTGATGGCACCGCCAAGGGCGGCGTAATTGTCGCCATTGCGCGCGAACTTGGCCTGCCGATCCGATTCGTCGGGGTGGGCGAAAAGGTGGAGGATCTGCTTCCGTTCGACCCGGAAGCGTTCATCGATTCGCTTTTTTCGATATGAGCGCGGAATCTGTGCGCGCCGGGCACATGAGCCAGGCCCTGGCGCTCGCGCGGAGAGGCATCGCCCTTGCGACTCCGAATCCGATGGTGGGCGCTGTGATCGTGAACAGCGGAGAGGTTGTCGGCCGTGGATTCCATACCTGGGACGGTCTGAAGCATGCCGAGATTCTCGCGCTCGAAGAGGCCGGTGATCGCGCCCGCGGCGCTACGGCGTACGTCACGCTCGAACCCTGCTCGCATACCGGCCGCACCGGCCCCTGTGCAGAGGCCCTGATCGCCGCGGGCGTGGAGAAGGTGGTGGCGCCCTCGGCCGATCCGAATCCGCTCGTCGCGGGCGAAGGATTCCGGAAGCTGCGCGCCGCCGGCGTTCAGGTGGAGATCGCGACCGAATATCAGATCGAAGCGGAGAAGCTGAACGAGCCCTTCTTCTACTTCATTCGCACAGGTCGGCCGCTCGTGATGCTGAAGTCCGCTTCAACGCTCGACGGCAAGATCGCCGCGCCGGAAGACAACAGCGGCTGGATCACCAGCGAACGCGCCCGGGCACACGTGCAGGAGCTTCGGCACGCCTCGGACGCTGTGATCACGGGTATCGGAACGGTGCTCGCCGATGACCCCAAGCTGACGGATCGCAGTGGCCTGCCCCGTGTTCGTCCATTGATTCGCATCGTGCTCGATTCAACGCTGCGGCTACCGCTCGAATCGAAACTGGTTCGGACGGCGCAAAATGATCTGCTGGTGGCAGGGACATCCGCCGCATCGGCCGAACGGCGGCGCGCGCTGGAGAATCGTGGGATTGAGGTGAAGCTCTTCGACGGGCCGAGAGGCAGGGTCGATATTCGGGACGTCATCGCTCTGCTGGGAGAACGCCGCTGCCTGTCGGTGATGATCGAGGCGGGCAGCAAAGTGAACTGGGCCGCGCTGGAATGCGGTGCGGTGGACAAGGTGTTTCTCTACTATGCCCCGAAGATCCTCGGAGGCCTGCAGTCGCTGCCGATGGCCGGCGGAATTGGAAAAATGCGGCGGGCGGATGCGATTCTACTGGAACGCACCGCGCTGCATATGATCCCGCCGGACGAGTTTGCTGTCGAGGCCTACGTGCGGAAGGACATTTGAGGATGAATATCTGAATGTTCACGGGAATCATCGAAGAGCGGGGTAAGGTTGAAGCGGCGGGAACGCGCCTGTCCATCGGTTGTTCGCGCGTGCTCGCCGATCTCACAATGGGCGCGAGTATCGCTGTGAACGGCGTTTGCCTCACTGCAGTCGACATTCGCCCGGACGGCTTTTCTGCCGATCTCGCACCGGAGACCCTGGACCGCAGCAATCTCGCCGATCTCAAGCCGGGCGATTCTGTGAACCTGGAACGCCCCATGACGCTGCAGGCGCGTTTGAGCGGACATATCGTTCAGGGGCATGTGGACGCCACCGCTACGCTGGAGGCGCTGCGCGAGCTGGGCGACGGGAATTGGGAACTCGTGGTCCACGTCCCGCGCCATCTCGACCGGTTCCTCGTGTACAAAGGTTCCATCTGCATCGACGGCATCAGCCTGACGATCGCAAGCGTCGAAGATGGGCACGTTCACGTCGCTATCATCCCGCATACGTATGAAGCCACCAACCTGAGCGGCCGTAAACCGGGCGATCGCATCAATATCGAGTGTGACGTTCTGGCCAAACATGTAGATAAGCTTCTGCAGGGCATGAACCTCGTCCGATAACATGAAAGGGTGACCAAGCAGGAGAGGCTGTTCGCGAATTTACGCGAGATGGAACGCGTGGTTGTGGCTTACTCCGGCGGTACGGATTCGGCTTATCTCGCGTGGGCGGCAAAGCAGGTTTTAGGACAAGACGCGATCGCGATTACGGCCGACTCAGCTTCAATTCCGGAGTCGCACAAGCGAGACGCCGAGGCGTTTGTTCGTGAGTTCGGGATCCGGCACGAATATGTCGAAACGCACGAATTCGATAATCCGGATTACGTAAAGAACGACGCCAACCGCTGCTTCCACTGCAAGGACGAGTTATTTACGGTCCTGGAGAAGATCGCCGCCGAGCGTGGCTTCGCCAACATCATTTACGGCGTGAACAAAGACGATCTGGGCGACTATCGGCCGGGCCAGAAAGCGGCGAAACTGCACTCTGTAAAAGCTCCGCTCGTAGACGCGGACCTGACCAAGGCGGAGATTCGCGAGTTGTCACGGATGGCGCGTCTGCCCACCTGGGACCGCCCCGCGGCTGCGTGTCTGAGTTCCCGGATTCCCTACGGAACGCCGGTAACAATTGCGAACCTCAAGACGGTCGAGGTTGGCGAGGAAGCAATCAAAGCCCTTGGATTTCGCCAGTTCCGCACGCGCTTTCACGGTGAGCTGGTGCGAATCGAAATCGCGCCGGAAGAGTTACCGCGGGCCCTCAACATTGGGATGGCGGCCCGGCTAACAGCGATCTTCAAACGCCTGGGGTATAAGTACGTAACGCTGGACCTGGAAGGCTACCGGCAAGGCGCTTTGAACGAAGTGCTCACGCGGCAGGATCAAACGTCCACTTTGTAATCAAGCACATGTTCGTCGCCGGGTAAACCGCGGAATCCCCAGTTCGCTTTCGGCGTTTCGAAGATCGTAATCTCCACATCGTTGGGCCCAATGCCGAGATCGTCGGCAAACCGCTGGAACAACAGGTGAATCAGGTTCTTTTTCGCCTCCACGCTGCGGCCTTCGAACATACTGATCTCGATGATTGTGTACTTTTCGGACCGTCCCTCAGGATAGAAGAATTCCGACCGGTCGAGCAGCAGAAATCGATGAGCGCGCTTCCCCAACGGATACTGCAGCGCTTCGACCACACAGGAATGAATCACATCCGAAACGCTCTGCGTGATCGGACCGAGATGATCGCGCAAACCGAAGATTTTGATTTGGGACATCAGGAACCCGCTTGATCCGCCAGCAGCCTGCTGAACCACTGCTTCGCCAGCGAAAAGTCGGCGGGTGTGAGTTCGTGGCCGGCGTTTTGAATCGCCAGGTCCACGCGCGCTCCCGCGTCGGTCAGCAGCTTTCCCAGCGCTTCGGCATCTGCCACTGGAATAATATGATCGCTCTGTCCCGCGGAAATCAGGACGGGCGTGCCATTGAGATTCGCTCGATTCTCGGGAACGAGAATGGTCCTGCTCCGAAGAAGGCAGGCGCCGGAGAGAACTCCTGGATGCAACAGCATCAGATTCGCGGCCAGGTTAGCGCCATTCGAATACCCCAGAGCGATCACACGCGCGGGATCGAATCGCATAATGCGCCGCAGCCTCTCCCACCCACGCGGCCAATTCCGCTGCGCGCTCGGGGACGTCCCGCCAGTCGAGCCCGAAGAAGCGAACCATGCCCTGCCCCGTAACCTTGCCGCGCGGGCTCAGGAGCGCCGCCCCCGGGGCGACCGCGCGCGCCACGGGCAGCAGGTCGTTTTCGTCACCGCCTGTCCCGTGCAGCAACAGCAGAGTCACCGGCGAACGTCCCGCGACGAACTTGTGAATAAAGTCGTCGATCATCTTTTCTGGCCATACCTGCCGAGCAGGCTATTCAGGCGGATCTGCGCGACCTCCACAAAGGCATGCAGCCCGGTCACCAGGCTGACCTTACTACCCTCGACATGGTCCCAGCGTACCGGCACCTCAGCGATGCGATATCCCCGGCGCGATGCGATAAAAAGCACCTCCGCGTCAAACCCGAAGCGTTCGAGAAGCTGGCTGGCGAAGACTTCCTCCGCTGCCGCGCCGCGAAAAAGTTTGAAGCCGCACTGCGTATCCGAAATCCGCAACCCGGTCACGATACGCATCACTCTGTTAAAGAACCGCCCGAAGGCTTCGCGGTATCCGGGCTGGCGAACTCCGATCAGAGATTCCTCCAGCGCGCGCGAGCCGATCGCGATGTCGTAATTCCCCCGGGCAATAGCGCACCAGAGCTTTTGCAGTTCCTCAATAGGCGTGGAAAGGTCCGCGTCCGTGAACAGACGCCACTCGCCGCTCGCCTCCATCATTCCGTGTCGCACGGAAAAGCCTTTGCCTCGGTTACCCGGATTACGCAGCACGCGAACGTGGCAGTTCGCCTTCGCAAAGTCCTCCGCCACGGCGAAAGTGTCATCCTTCGAGCCGTCGTCGACCACCAGAATTTCGTAGAAGCTCCAGCCTCCCGACTTCAGATAGTCCGTGACCCGGCGGAGCGCATCCGGCAACCTGATCTGCTCGTTATAGGCAGGGATGATGATTGAGATAGAACGGTTCAAAAGGAAAGTAATTGGTAACGAAGAATTATAATAACGGATTCCCACTACAGGAGACTTAAGTTTGTCGCTGGAAGACGAATTATTTGAACAGCGCGCCGCGCGTGTGCATGAGATCGAAGCACTTGGGTACAGGCCCTTTGGCAAGCGTTTCGACTTCACCTGCACCGTGCCGGAGGTGCTTCTTCGGCATGGCGGCAAGACGGCCGAAGAACTCCTTCCCGAGATCAGGATGCTGGTCGCCGGGCGCATTCAGACCATCCGGCGCATGGGAAAGGCCGGTTTTTTTCACATTCAGCAAGGTGGTGCGAAGCTGCAATGCTATGTGCGAAAAGACTCGGTCGGCGAGCGCGATTACCAGCTGTTCGGGCTGCTTGACATAGGCGACATTGTCGGCGTCGAAGGTTATCTTTTTCGCACACGCACGGGTGAACTGAGTCTGCATGTCGAAAAGCTGGAGTTTCTTTCGAAGACGCTTCTCGCCATGCCCGAGAAATTTCACGGGCTGGAAGACGTGGAGATTCGCTATCGCCAGCGCTATCTCGATCTGATCTCCAATCAGGACAGCCGCGAGATATTCGTAAAGCGCGCGAAGCTGATTTCGTCGTTGCGGCGGCAGCTCGAAGAGCGCGGGTTTATCGAAGTGGAAACCCCTATGATGCAACCGGTTTACGGCGGTGCCGCCGCGAGACCGTTCGTGACGCACCATAACACTCTCGGTATCGATCTCTACCTGCGTATCGCGCCCGAGTTGTATCTCAAGCGGTTGATCGTGGGCGGACTGGATCGTGTGTACGAAATCAACCGCAACTTCCGTAATGAGGGCATCTCGACCCGTCACAATCCCGAATTCACCATGGTCGAGTTTTATCAGGCCTACACCGACTATCGCGGCCTGATGGAACTGACCGAACAGCTGCTGCGGCAGCTTGCGATTGACGTTATCGGCAGCACCAGTGTGCCGTTCGGCGACATAGAACTCGATTTCCAATCGATCCGCCGGCTCAGCATGCGTGAGGCCGTCATCGAATACTGGGATGGGCCCGATAAACCCTCCCCGGACCAGGTGCGCGATCCCGCATGGCTCACAACTCAGACAGGAAAGGCAAACGCGGGCGAAGCTCTTGCCCTGCTGTTCGAGGAACACGCGGAGCGGAAGCTGATCCAGCCAACATTTATCTATGACTTTCCGGTCGAGATCTCGCCGCTTGCAAAGAACAAGCCGGACGAACCCGCGTTTGTCGAGCGGTTCGAGCTCATCATTGCCGGCATGGAGATCGGAAACGCCTACACAGAGTTGAACGACCCCATGGAGCAGCGCCGCCGCTTCGACGCGCAGCGCGCCATGCTGGAACGGGGCGACGAAGAGGCGCATCAGATGGACGAGGACTATCTGCGCGCAATGTCGTACGGGCTGCCGCCCACCGCTGGCGAAGGTCTCGGTATCGACAGGCTTGCGATGCTACTGACGAACTCGCAATCCATCCGGGATGTCATCCTGTTCCCGCTGTTGCGGCCGGAAGGTGAGATCGGAATAGCGGACCGCTTACGCCGTTTAGGTAAAGAGTGAACGGATCTTTCGAATACTTCATCGCTGGCCGTTACCTCCGGGCGCGCCGCAAGGAGAAGGTGATCTCGGTCATCACCGTGATCTCGGTCATCGGCGTAGCGGCGGGGGTCGCGGCGCTCATCATATCGCTTGCCGTCAATAATGGATTTCAGAACACCCTGCAGCGGAATATGCTGGCGGCCACGGCACACATCAACATCCTGGACAAGAATCCCGGGGCCGGCATCGATGACTGGGGCAACCTGATCAAGACGTTTCAGAAAATGCCGCACGTTGTTGCGGTGGCGCCTGTCCTCTATGATCAGGTGTTTCTCACCGGTCCTCATGGCGCCAAGCTGGTGACATTGAAAGGTATTGATACGCGGGCTGAGCTGGCGGCAAGCGACACGCTGCGGCATCTGAAATCGGGATCGCTTGCGCAACTGGAACAGGACAGCGGCTTGCCTGGCGTGGTGATCGGAATGCGGCTCGCGCAGGATGCCGGGCTGCTGCTGGGCAGCGCTGTCACGGTGATAGATCCGGAAGGGAACCTGACGCCGTTCGGCCCCGCGCCGAAGAGGCAGCGGTTTCGCGTGGCCGGCATTTTTGAAACCAACTTCTTCGACGTGGACGATGCCTGGGCGTATGCGTCCCTCGGTTCGGTGCAGAGACTCCGTTCGCTCAATGACGTGGTGAACGCCATAGAGATCCGGCTGGACGATCCAAATCGCGCGCCCGCCGTTGCCAAGGAAGCGCTGGACCTCGCGGGCAATCGCTACAGCGCGGAAACGTGGGAAGAGCAGAACCGGCAGCTCTTTCACGCGCTGCAACTCGAGCGCGCGGTTACGGCCGTTACCATCGGACTGATCGAACTGGTGGGCGCTCTGAACATTCTCATCACCCTTACGATGATTGTGCTGACGAAGTACAAAGACATTGCGGTATTGATGTCGATGGGCGCGCGGCGCGGCCAGATCCGGCGCATCTTCGTCATGCAGGGAGCAATGATCGGCATCATCGGGACCATTATCGGAATCGTGGCCGGGTACGCATTTTGTCACTTCGCGGAAACGTATCATTTGATCCCGCTCGACGAGTCGGTCTATGCGCTGAGCTATGTTCCGTTCGACCCACGCCCCTGGGACGGTGTCTGGATTGCGGCCGCCGCGCTCGGAATCAGCCTTCTCGCCACGCTTTATCCCGCACGTAACGCCACGCGCATCACCCCGGTTGAGGTCTTACGATACGAATGATGGTTATGAACCCGAGGCTCGTGCCGAAACCGAAGACCAAAGCCGGCCGGCAGGCGCGCGTTCAGGCGATTCTCGAGAAGCTCGACGAGATGTATCCGAACGCGACCTGTGCCCTGATCTATCGCACGCCCTGGGAGCTTCTGGTCGCCACCATTCTTTCGGCGCAGTGTACCGACAAGGTGGTAAACGAGGTGACGCCGGATCTTTTCCGGAAGTATCCGACGCCGAACGATTTCGCGGCAGCACGCCAGGAAGTGCTGGCGAATGACCTCCGCCGTACCGGCTTTTTTAATAACAAGGCGAAGTCGGTCATCGGCGCGGCGAAACGAATCGTGAACGAGTTTGGCGGTAAGGTGCCGCAAACGCTGGAAGAATTGACTACGGTACCGGGCGCCGCGCGCAAGACCGCCAATGTGGTGCTTGGTACCGCATACGGAATCGCCTCGGGTGTCGTGGTCGATACGCACGTGACCCGCCTTTCGCATCGTCTCGATCTCACAAAGCAAACCGATCCGGTCAAGATCGAACAGGATTTGATCAAAATCCTTCCGCAGGATCGCTGGATCCTCTTTTCCCATCAGCTGATACTCCACGGCAGGGCGCTTTGCGTGGCCCGGAAGCCGAAGTGCGCCGAGTGCAGCCTTGACCCAATCTGCTACGCGAAGGATAAAACCATATGAGGCCCGCCATATGAGATTAGGCGTCTTTACCGCGCTGCTCTCGCAGATGCCGCTGGATGGGGTCATCGCGAAGATGAAGAGCCTTGGCATTACGTCCGTTGAACTGGGCACCGGCAACTATCCCGGCGACCCGCATTGCAAGTTGTCGATGCTCGATAACCCGGCGGAACTCGACGAGTTCCGGAAGAAGCTCGAAGATAACGGCCTCTCGATCAGCGCCCTCAGTTGCCACGGAAACGCGCTCCATCCCGACCGTGACATCGGCGTTCCGCACCGCGAGGTGAGTCGCAAGACGATTGAACTGGCGCAGCAGCTCGGTGTCCCGGTTGTGATCGATTTTTCCGGATGCCCCGGCGACAGCAACAAGAGCCGCCATCCGAATTGGGTCACATGTCCCTGGCCGACTGAATATCTCGACCTTCTCAACTGGCAGTGGGATCGCCGTGTTGCGCCCTATTGGAAAGAGCACGGTAAATTCGCCGCCGACCACGGTGTGAGGATAGCGGTGGAAATGCATCCCGGCTTTGTCGTTTACAATCCCGAAACCATGCTGCGATTGCGGTCGATCGGCGGGAAGGCGGTCGGCTGTAATTACGATCCCAGCCACATGTTCTGGCAGGGCATCGATCCGATCGCGGCGATCCGAGTGCTTGGCGATGCGATCTTTCATGTGCATGCGAAAGATACGCAAATGTATCCCCGCAATCTCCCGCTGACCGGCGTGCTCGATACCAAAAAATATACGGACGAGCGCAATCGTTCCTGGATCTTCCGCACGGTCGGGTACGGCCATGGAGAAGAGTGGTGGGCGGAGTTCATCTCCACTCTGCGGATGTTTGGATACGATTACGTGCTTTCGATCGAGCACGAGGACAGCCTGCTCTCGCCGGAAGAGGGATTGACGAAGGCGGTCGATTTTCTGGACACGATCGTAATAAGAGAGAAACCCTCTGCGCCATGGTGGGTTTAGCAGGCATCAAGAGCGCCTTTCCGTTGCTCATGAACTTCCTCGAAATCAATACAGAGGATTCCGGGCCGGGACCCCTTTAGGGGCGCTGGCAGGTGACGGAGCGTCAGGCTGCCATTTCAGCGCCCTGTTAAGCTTGGAGATAATGGCCGCACGATTGACCTCGATCTTTCTGTTACTGGCCCTGGCCAGCTTCACGCTCGCGCAGAAGAAGAATCAGCAGCCTCCGGAAAGATCGGTGACGGGGATAGTCACGGATGCGGCCGGAGCCCCCGTTCCCGGCGCTGTCGTGCAACTTAAGAACACGAAAACTCTGGAGGTCCGCTCTTTTATCGCGAAGGAGCGCGGCGATTATTTCTTCCACGGCCTGGCGACCGATGTCGATTACGAGCTCAAGGCCCAGTTCAGCGGAAAATCGAGCGCACCACGCGTCCTGAGTTCGTTTGACAGCCACGCGGAAGCTGTGATGAACCTCCAGTTGAAGCCGTAGCCCTGATCAAAGCTTCAGCCACTCCTCCATGCGCTCGCGCAATGTTTGATGCCTGCAGGGGTAAGGCAGAAGGTCTCCGATTACCGCCACGGAATCCGCTCCGGCGTCCCAGCAAATGGAGGCGTTGTCGCGGGTAATGCCGCCTATGGCAACCAGTGGCTTCGAGTTGATCCCGTGAGCCGTACGGAGTCCTTCAATGCCGACGGTCGGATCCGACCGCTCCTTCGACGCGGTGGTGAAGACCGGCCCGAAGGCGACATAATCCACTGGTTCGGCCTGGGCCGCGCTCACCTGAACAGGATTATGCGTAGAGAAGCCAATGATCGGTCCCGGCCCGATGACAGTGCGAGCATCGGCCGGCAGGAGATCGTCTTGTCCGAGGTGAACGCCCGCGCTGAGCAAACCGGCATAGTCCGCCCGGTCATTGATGATGAGCGGCGCATCCACGCTGCTGCAAAGGGCCGCGATTTCCTGAGCCTGCGCAAAGACATCGCGGCTCCACAACCCCTTGTGGCGAAACTGGAGTATCCGGGCGCCTCCATCGAGCAGGGCAGCTGCCGCTTTGACCGGATCGAAGTCCAGGCGCTCGAGAGTTTTGGTGTCTACGATCGGGTAGACCCGGGGAAGTTGCAGGTCAGGCAATCTGAATTATCGGATAGTGGTTCGCGCAAGCATCACCCGGGCCACATGATTGCCTTGTTTGGCGCGGCGCGCCGGACGATTGCGTGTGACTTGGTGGACCTGAAGGGATTCGAACCCTTGACCTCTTCCATGCCATGGAAGCGCGCTCCCAACTGCGCCACAGGCCCACGCCCGTGCAACTGTTCCATCATATCGCATGGACCGACAAATGCGCAGTGTCGAGGCGTGGAATCGAACATACGCGAAGCTCCGAATCCGCCCGCCGCATCTTACAATAAGAAACGATGCCCAAACCGCGCCGGCACGTCCCGGTGGCTCTTGTTCTGATTCTGGGCCTCACCTCCACCTCTTGCTTATTTACCAGAACGCGAATCATTTTCGCGGGGTGGTAAAAAGGTCACTCCTGGCTCCGTTCCGAGCCTGCTGACCGCTACACGGGACGAATTGAACACCAGGATCGCGAATCTTTATAACGCAATCAACTCGTTTCAGGCCACGGTGGAGATGACGCCGTCCGTGGGCAGCGTCTATACCGGCCATATCACCGAGATTACAGACGTTCACGCATACGTTCTCTTCCGCAAGCCTTCCGACATCCACATCATTGGGCAGCTTCCCGTCGTTCGCACTCAGGCTTTCGATATGGCCTCCGACGGCAGCTCCTTCAAGCTGCTTGTTGCGTCCACGTTGCGACATTCGGACAAACCGCTGTTCATCGAAGGATCGAACGATGCGCCCGCAACGTCGAAAAACAAACTCGAAAATCTTCGCCCCAGAGCGTTTCTCTCTTCCATGCTGATTCGCCCGGCCGGTCCGGACGAAACCCCTGTACTTGAGGACGCGACTGACGAAGATAATGCCCTCTACATTCTCCACTTCCTCACCAGGACTCCCGAAGGTGGCCGATGATCGCACGAAATGTCTGGTTCGATCGTCTCGACCTCAGCATCGTACGCCAGAAAGTGCTGGATGAGACGGGTTCGATCATCAGCGACACGCGCTATTCGAAATGGCAGCAGTATAGTGGCGTGCAGTTCCCCGCGCATATCGATATCAATCGACCGAAAGACGGGTACGGACTGGTGCTGGATCTGCTCGACATGAAGATGAACCTGATGCTGACGGACGACAAGTTCGCTGTTCCACAGCCGGAAGGATCTCAATTACAGATCATCGGAGCGGCGAAATAGCGTGACGGCTCCGACTCGTGTGGGAAAACGTACGGTTCAGACCCGTCCGCACTCTGCTCAGCGTTCTGCTGATCGCGGTCCCTGTGACACTGATTCTGATGCTGATCGGCCTGAGCCATGGCGTTCTCGATGACAATGCTCGCCGCGACCGAGGGCATCGGCGCGGACATATTGGTCCGCCCGTCCGGCAGTACTCTGATGTCGTTCAATGTGGCTGGACTACCTGCAAAGCTGGTAGATGTCCTCGGCCATGAGCCGCACGTTGTTCAGTCAATGGGGGTCGTCAACCAGCCAGTCGGCGGCGGCCTCGACAGCGTTACCGGAATCGATCCCATGGCGTTTAGCCGCATGAGCGGCGGCTTCACCTTTCTCGAGGGGCATACTCTCGAGAAGCCGGACGACATTCTCGTCGACCAATACTATGCCAATCAGGCGCATGTTCACGCCGGCGGCCGCTTGAAATTGCTGAATCGGGAATGGAATGTTGCAGGCATCGTCGAACCAGGCAAAATGTCCCACTTGTTCGTGGAACTGCCGGTCCTCCAGGATCTGGTAGGGGCCACGAACAAGCTGAGCATCATTTATCTGAAGCTGGATAATCCCGATAACACGGGGCAGGTGGTCGATTACCTGAAAGGGAAGTATCAGGGCTATCCCATCTACTCGATGAAAGAACTGATATCCCTTCTCTCCGTGAACAATATTCCCGTGCTCAAAACTTTCATTGACGTGATCATCGGCATCGGCGTCGTGATCGGTTTTGCGGTGGTTTCGCTCTCGATGTACATGGCGGTTCTGCAGCGAACCCGGGAAATCGGGATACTGAAGTCCCTGGGCGCATCGAAAGGCTTTGTAATGGGCCTGATCCTCGCTGAGGCATTCCTGCTGGGTCTGGGCGGAACAATTCTCGGAATCATATTCAGCTTTGGTACGAAATGGGTCATGAGTGTTCTCGTGCCCGCATCGCTGCCGCAGGCGATTGTTCCATCCTGGTGGCCCATCGCCGGGCTGGTTGCCATGGGCGCGGCGCTTCTGGGCGCGCTCTATCCCGGAATGCTGGCGGTTCGTCAGGATCCGATTGAGGCGCTTGCCTATGAATAGCGGCGTTTCGGACTCGGTCATTCAAGTCAGAGGACTCCGCAAGACTTATTACATGGGCAAGGTGTCGGTCGAAGCGCTGCGCGGCGTCGATCTGGACGTGCCCCGAGGCGATTTTCTCTCCATCGTGGGACCCTCCGGGTCGGGTAAGTCCACGTTGTTCCACATCATCGGCGGTTTGACGCCGCCCACCTCGGGCGAAGTAATCGTTGCCGGACGCAACGTTTCGGCTGTCGGCGATGCCGGCCGGACCGAGCTCCGCCGGAAGGAGGTCAGCTTCGTTTTCCAGAAGTTCAATCTGTTGCCGAATCTCACCGCAAGAGACAACATCAGGACCGCACGGTATATCTCCGGACTCCCCCCTGACAACTTCGACAGCGCCTTCCTGATCATTCTTGAGTCGCTGGGGATCGCGGGACGGCTCGATCATAAACCGTCCGAGATGTCAGGCGGAGAGCAACAGCGGGTGGCGATCGCGCGCGCTTTGGCAACCAAACCAGGTATCCTGCTGGCAGACGAGCCGACGGGAAACCTCGATTCGCGTAATTCCCTGGCAGTGCTCGACATACTGCGCGACCTGAATCAGCGGCTGAATCAGACGATTCTCATGATCACGCACAACGTCGAGGCGGCCGCTTTCGGACATCGAACGATGCACATGAGCGACGGTCGAATCGTTGAGACCACGGCCCAGCCGGCTAAGGAAAAACCCCGGTAAGTAAAGAGCCGGCAAGTAAAAATCGGCAGCCCGAACCGGAAAATCCGATCGGGCTGCCGCTCTGACGTATTACAAACCGGCAGAGAAGAAATTATGCCGTTACGCTCACGAGTCAGGCGTTTCGAGCTGTCGCCGCGCGCCGTTTGCGCGTCGCGAACGTTCCGAAAGCGAGTAAGCCGCCGCCGAGCAGTCCGAAGCTCGCCGGTTCAGGCGCTGCGCTGGGCGGATCTCCCGGGTTGGTTGTGTTGTAGTAGGCAAGGAACTCCTGATTTCCGCCGCCGGTCGGCTTATTGATGGAGTTGACATCTGTCAGAATCATCCAGTTGCCGTAAGCCGGGTTGACTATCACAACAGATGTTCCATCAACGGAAATCGGGCTAATTCCCGAAGTCTTGCTGTAGTCGTTTACCGCTGCCGCAATCCAGATCTTTGCGTCGGCAAGATCGTCACTGGGTGCGCCGGTTGAGGTGAGATCCCACGCCGCATCCTGAATACCTTGCTTGATCGTCGGGTTAGTCTGCGTCGCCAGCTGAGTAAAGAGCCACGCTAACTCCTGGTAAAGCATGGCTCCGGTTGGAAGCTGCGCTTGAGTAGTTCCCGGGGGGAAATAACTGGTTGAAGTCCAGTTATTAGTTGTAGCCTCGCCAAATCGCGTATTACTGGTTGAATTGGCAATAGACGTAACATCGACTGTCCAGCTCCCACCGATAGGAGCCGTGTCGATGGCGTCGTCGCAAAAAAGCTGGACGCCCACACCATCCAGCGTACCTTGATAAGGGCCCGGCGTGAAGCCGGCCGGCGTGGAATCGGATAGATAGAGTGTGCTGGCGCTTGCCGGAAGAGCGGCGCCGATAAACACACCTCCGATTACAGCAATAAGAGTTGCTTTGAGTTTCATATGTTAGTACACCCTCGGATGCGGAATAAAGTTACTCGCAAGCCAAGTGTAGGAAATCAACGGCTCGGCCAACAAGCACCAGTACTGAAGGTTTTGGTTTTCCCGGTACCGGGACAGATCTATGGAAATTTGGGGATACTGCTGGCTTTTAGAGTAATAGTAACTCGATTGGCGTTTGCGTGTCGCAATGAGTTTGGGCCTTCGCGCTGCGTTGTTTGGCTGAGATTTCCAGATATCCCGAGCTTCCTTCGATCACAAACAGCTCGTTCGATTCCGCTGAGGCATAATTCGCGGCCACCCGCGAAATGGAATGTTTGTTAATATTCATCCGAAATGGCTTCGCTGCAAGATGCCGCCATCTTTCGGAATCGAAATTAGTCACAAGATTGCCGAACCTGTCAACCTTGAGGACCGAGCCGGTCCATCGTTTCGGGCCATTCTGAATCGGTCTGGAGAAGCCCGCGCGCACGGGATCCTGAATTCGTGTGCCGAACCTGGCCGGCGTTATGCCGCGCGCCAGATGTGCGGCGACGGGCGCAAAGATATCTCGGCCATGAAAGGTTTGGCTCACAGGATTGCGGAAGAAGCGGGATGCTGTGATTTCTCGAATCCGGCAGTTCTCCACCGCATCGAAGACCATCGTAAGTACTCCATTGTCCGGCGCTACAAAAAGATGTCCTTCGGCTTCGGCAACGATGGGACGCCGCGAACTTCCCACGCCCGGGTCTACCACAGTCAGATGCACCGTTCCCTTGGGGAAGTAACGCCATGCCTGCGCCAGAGTGAATGCAGCCTCCGCAATGGCATAGGCGGATATGTCATGGGTGATGTCGATCAGGTGAGCCTTGGGACAGATGTCGAGCATGACTGCCCTTCATGGTGCCTGCATAGTGGTCGGAAGAACCAAAATCGGTGAGGAGACTGATCACGGGACGTTTCATCGGAAAGCCTTCATTTGAGAGTGAACAGTTACACTGAATAAGGAATGCAGCACTATTACTTCGATCACAACGCGACCACGCCCGTCGCGCCCGAAGTGCTGCGAGACCTCACGCATACCCTTGTCTGAAGTCTGCGGTAACGCTTCCAGTATTCATTATTACGGCCAGGCGGCGAAGCAGCGGATCGAGCACGCGCGCCGCCAGGTTGCTGCTCGCATCGGAGCCGATCCGCGCGAAATTGTTTTCACCAGCGGGGGAACGGAATCGGACAATCTGGCTATTTGTCGCGGGTTCGCGCGCCGGCGAACGCAGTCGCATGTCATTACCAGCGCGATGGAGCATCCGGCTGTGCTGAACGCCTGCGCGCAACTCGAACGGGAGGGCGTCGAAGTAACGTATCTGCCGCCCGGCGCAGACGGGATTATCCAGCCCGACGATGTGAAAAGGGCCCTGCGGCCTTCGACCGCGCTGATCACCATCATGCACGCGAACAATGAAACGGGAGCCGTGCAGCCCCTTCGGGAGATCTCCGAGATCGCACGTTCCGCCGGTGTGGCATTCCACTCGGACGGCGTTCAGGTCGCCGGTCGTCTGCCCGTGAACGTTCGCGAAATCGGCGTCGATCTCTACTCCATCAGCGGGCATAAGTTCGGAGCGCCAAAGGGCGTGGGCGCGCTTTACGTTCGCAAGGGTGTTCCGCTCAGGCCCATTCTGTTCGGCGGCCATCACGAGCGCGACCGCCGGGCGGGTACCGAGAACGTGCCCGGCATCTCCGCGCTCGGAAAAGCCGCGGAGCTTGCTGCTGACTGGACACAGATCGCCCCGCTGCGCGATCGCCTCGAGCGCGGCGTTCTCGGCCGCATCGAAGGCGCGACCGTAAACGGTTCGATCAGGCACCGCCTGCCCAACACGACCAATATCCGTTTCGACGGTATCGAAGGCGAAGCGATCGTGATTGCGCTCGACCTGCGCGGGTATGCGGTCTCGAGCGGTTCGGCGTGTTCCAGCGGCGCAGTCGAGCCGTCGCACGTTCTGCTCGCGATGGGACTACGGCCGGAAGAGGCGCGGTCCAGCGTACGATTTTCGCTGGGTCCCGAGAACACCGAAGCCGAAGTCGACGGATTGATTGCCGCAGTCAAAGCGAGCGTGGCGCACCTCCGGCGCATCTCGCCTGTCGCGGTAGCGAGCCATGTCTGAGCTGATCGCGGTCGCGATGTCAGGCGGCGTCGATAGTTCCGTAGTCGCCGCCCTGCTCAAGCGCGAGGGATCCAACATCGCCGGGATGACCATGCAGCTCTGGAATCAGCGGCGATTGCCCGAAGTCGCTACCGAAGCCGCCACCGGCCGCTGCTGCTCGCTCGACGATGTCTACGACGCCCGCCGCGTGGCCGAGCACGTCGGCATTCCCTATTACGTCGTCAATCTGGAGCGGCAGTTCGAACAGAGTGTGGTCGAGCCGTTCGTCGACGAGTATCTTGCCGGCCGCACGCCGGTCCCCTGCACTCTTTGCAACACCTTCATCAAGTTCGATCGGTTCCTGGAACTGGCGGATTCGGTGGGCGCCGCAACCGATCGCCACCGGCCACTATGCCCGGATTACACGCGATGCCGAGACAGGCCGTTACGAGATGCGGACCGCGATCGATCACGCCAAGGACCAGACTTACTTCCTCTGGGGTCTGACCCAGGAGCAGCTTGCCCGCACCATGTTTCCACTCGGCGGCATGACCAAGCCCGAAGTGCGCGCGCTTGCCTCGGAATTCGATCTGCCGGTGGCAAGCAAGCACGAGAGCTACGAGATTTGCTTTGTCCCCAACGGCGATTACGCGGCGTTCATGGACGCTTATCTCCGCGAAAAAGGAGTAGCGCCCGAGGCGACCGAAGGCAAGATCGTCGACACCGACGGGCCGCGAGCTGGGCCGCCACGCCGGTGCGCATCACTTCACGGTTGGCCAGCGAAAGGGCCTGGGCATTGCCGCAAAAGAGCCGCTGTACGTGATCGCGACGAATCCGAGTGCGCAAACCGTGACCGTCGGGTCCAACGACGATTTGCTGCGCCCCAGTCTCATCGCGCGTGACATCCGATGGCTGTCCTGGCCGGGGCTCACAGGACCGGCGCGCGTGCGGGTCCGCATTCGCAATCGCCACGTCCCCGCGCCCGCGACGCTGTATCCGCTTTCCGACAATCGCGCCGAAGCGATTTTCGACGAACCGCAAAGAGCCGTCACACCCGGCCAGGCCGCCGTGTTTTATTCGGACGACCTCGTCGTCGGGGGCGGCTGGATCGAATAGATTGCGCCGGCGGTCGGCGTTCCGCAATGCGGTGGAGGCGGCCCTCGCCCGCACTCTTATTGCGACCCTCGCTTATGCGCCCAGGCCAGTTGCGGACCGCATAGGCCATGCGTGCGCGAAGTTACTCGATACCGCCATTCCGCGCCTCCGCCGCATCGCCGACCGAAATCTCACACTCGCCTGGCCGGACCGCAACGCCGAGTGGCGGAAGCAAACCATCGACGGAGTCTTTCGATCCATCGGGCGGCTGCTCGTCACCTTCGCGAAATTCCCGCAGATCACAAAAGCGAATGTTGGCGACTGGATCCGCTACGAAGGCTTTGAACACTATCAGCGCGCTAAAGCAGCGAGGCAAAGGCGTCCTGTTCGCCACGGGCCATCTCGGCAATTGGGAGCTGAGCGCCTACGCCCATGCGCTGCTGACCGAGCCGATGAATGTCGTTGTGCGGCCGCTCGATAATCCAGTGATCGACGCCATCGTCGAGCAGCGGCGTGCTCTCTCCGGCAATACGTTGCTTTCGAAGCGCGACTTCGCGAGGTCGATCTTCAAGGCCTTGCGAGACAACGAACCGGTCGGCATCCTGGTCGACCAGAACAGTTCCGCCGAGAATGGCGCGTTCGTGCCCTTCTTCGGAACACTCGCGTGCGCGAACCTCACCTTCGCCAGGCTCGCGGCGCGAAGCGGCGCCGCCGTGATCCCGGGCTTCGCGACGTGGAGTGAGAACGGAAGCACCGCTACATTCTGCGGTTTTATCCCGAAGTCGAGATCACGGGCGATGCCGTCGAAGACACCCGCCGGATCCAGAGCGCCGTCGAGAGCGCCATCCGCGAGACTCCCGACCAGTGGTTATGGATTCACCGCCGCTGGAAGACGCGGCCCGACGGGGAAGAGAGCTTCTATTAGCCCTCCGAGTCGCCGCAGTTGATCATCCACGGGATTCCGAAGCGGTCCGTCAGCATGCCAAAGCGAGTCGCCCAGATACGTCTTCTGCAGCGGCATGTCGACCTTGCCATTTTCGGACAAGGCGGCAAAAATTCTCTCGGCTTCGGCCTCATCGCTCAGTCCGATCGTGACGGTGAATCCTTTGGGTGCTTCGTACCGATCGGGAGGTGAGTCTGCGCCCATCAGCATGCCGTCTCCTAACGACATTGACGCGTGGATGACCTTCTTCGCCCATTCCGCAGGCACATGCTTCTCCATCGGCGAGCCCTCATAGCTGCATCAGCATGACGATCTTGCCGCCCAGGTGCTGAACGTAAAACTGGAACGCCGCCTCACAGTCGCCATTGAAATTCAGATGAGTCGTTAAGTGCATCGTTCCTCCTTGAACCTCCTGCCATTGCCCCGACGACCAGAAACGGCTCTTTCCCGCCGCGACCGGCTTCGGCAGCGGCGCGTCCGGCGACTCGTGCGACAGATCCTCCTCGCAGGCGAAGAACCGCACGAACGGCCGGCGCTGCTGCGTGACGTGATCGCGGATCGTGCCGCGCAGCATCGGATAGCGCGCCTCGAGCGCGTCGAGCACCGAGCGCTGCGTGACCACGCCCGCGACTTCGAGCTCCACCTCGCCCTCGACGCGCGCCAGCGTCCGCAGATGCGCCGGCAGCACGACTCGGATCATGACAGCGTCTGCACCTCGACCGAAAGCACGGCCGGCAGATCGCGCACGATCGGCGCCCAGCTGTCGCCCGCATCGGCCGACGCGTACACCTGCCCGCCGGTCGTGCCGAAGTAGACGCCGCACGAATCGAGCGAATCGACCGCCATCGCATCGCGCAGCACGTTCACGTAGCAGTCGCTCTGCGGCAGGCCCTTCGTCAGCGGCTCCCACTCGTTGCCGCCGGTGCGGCTGCGGTAGACGCGCAGCTTTCCTTCGGGCGGATAATGCTCCGAGTCGCTCTTGATCGGAACCACGTAGATGGTCTCCGGCTCGTGCGCGTGAACGTCGATCGCGAAGCCGAAATCGGTCGGCAGGTTGCCGCTGACCTCGTGCCACGAATCGCCGGCGTCGTCGCTGCGCATCACGTCCCAGTGCTTCTGCATGAACAGCACGCCGGGCCGCGACGGGTGCATGGCGATGCGGTGAACGCAGTGGCCGACCTCGGCCGTCGGGTCCGGGATATGCTCGGACCTGCAGCCCCTGGTTGATCGGCCGCCACGTCTCGCCGCCGTCGTCGGTGCGGAACGCGCCGGCGGCGGAGATCGCGATGAAGATCCGCTGCGGATCGCTCGGATCGAGAAGGATCGTGTGCAGGCACATGCCGCCCGCGCCCGGCTGCCAGTCGCGGCCCTGAGCCGTGGCCGCGCAGCCCGGAGAGCTCCTGCCAGGTCTGGCCGCCGTCGGTCGAGCGGAACAGGGCGGCGTCTTCGACGCCGGCGTAGACGGTGTCCGGATCGGTCAGCGACGGCTCCAGATGCCAGACGCGCTTGAACTCCCACGGATGCGGCGTGCCGTCGTACCACTGATGCGTGCCGGGGACGCCGTCGTAGACGAACTTGTTGCCCACCGGCTCCCAGGTCTTGCCGCCGTCGTTCGAGCGCTGGATCAGCTGCCCGAACCAGCCGCTGGACTGCGACGCGTACAGCCGATTCGGGATCGACCGGCGATCCCTTGAGGTGATAGATCTCCCAGCCCCCGAAGTGCGGACCGCTGACGTCCCACTGTTCGCGCTTGCCGTCCGACGTCAGGACGAACGCGCCTTTGCGCGTGCCAACCAGTACTCGTACTTTGCTCATTGACCATCTCCTCCAAAAGACGGCAGCACGGGAGTCAAATCGCGTTCTCGCCATCGCCGCCGCGTTTCCGCCAGCACCTGTTCACGGTCCCGTTCCATTTCGTCGATGACGTCGCACGGCGCGCCCGTGTTCTCGTGGCGCGCGCCCCAGATCGAGCAGTTCCAGAAGCACCGGCGCCAGATCGATCCCTTTCTCCGTCAGCCGATAGTTCATACAGCGCGCGTCAGCGTCATCCACTTCGACGGTGATGATTCCCGCCGCTTCGAGCTTCTGGAGCCGATCCGCCAGAATGTTCGTCGCGATCCCTTCGCCCGACTGCTGGAATTCCCGGAACCGGCGCAGACCGCGGACCATGAGATCGCGAATGATCAGCAACGACCAGCGGTCGCCCAGTATTTCGAGCGAGATGCTGACCGGGCAACCGGACCGGCGTTTGGATTCTCCCGACAAACTGATTACGGTAACAATTTCACTTGCGAAATGCAAGCGATTCGACTTCGTGTAGTCGGCGTTCGAGGAACCGCCGCTCCTTCTCGTTGCTGACCAGTGCCAGCGCTTTCCGGTAGCTCGCAGCCGCCTCTTCGAACGATCCCATGCGGCGAAGCAGATCGGCTCTCGCTGCGTGCAGCAGATGGTATCCGTCCAGGCTGCCATCCTTCGCAAGTATGTCGATCAATGCGAGCCCCTCGGCCGGACCGTCGGCCATGGCGACCGCCACTGCCCTGTTTAGCCAAACTACAGGCGATCGCTGCTGAATCTCCAGCACGTTATAGAGCTGGACGATTTGATGCCAGTCCGTATCCTCGGGCCGCGCCGCCTCGCAATGCAGCGCGGCAATCGCAGCCTGTAGACGCAAACGGCCCGGCGCCAGCCCGAAGCGCTTGTTCGACCAGCGGCAGCGCCTCGGCTATCTCCGCCCGGTCCCAACGCGAGCGATCCTGCTCCTCCAGGACCACCAGCTCTCCGGCCTCGTCCAGACGCGCCGCGCGCCGGGAATCGTGAAGCAGCATCAGGGCAAGCAGACCTGTGGCTTCCGCGGGCGGCTGCGGGGATCATTAAAGTCCTGCACGAGACGGCCGAGCCGGATGGCCTCGGCGCAGAGGTCGTCCCGTCGACAGTTCCTCGCCGGCGGTTGCCGTGTAGCCTTCGTTGAAGACCAGGTAAATCACCGTGAGAACGGCGTCGAGCCGCTCCGGCATGTCGTTCGCATCGGGCATCCGGTAGGGAATGCCGGCGTCGCGGATCTTGCGCCGGGCGCGGACCAGCCGCTGCGCCATTGTCGCTTCGGGTACCAGAAACGCCCGGGCAATTGCGCTGGTTTCGAGGCCGACCAAAGTGCGCAGGGTGAGCGCGACCTGCGCCTCGGGGGCGAGCGAGGGATGGCAGCAGGTGAAGATCAGCCGGAGCCGGTCGTCGGGGATTTCAGCGGTATCTGTCATGAAGGGTCCGGCTCGGTCCGGTCCTGCTCCGACACCGCGTACAACTCCAGCTTTTCGCTCAGCCGGGTCTGTCGCCGGATCCGGTCAATCGCCTTGTGCCGGGCTGTCCGGATGATCCACGCACGGGGCGACTCGGGCACGCCCGAGACTCTCCACTGATCGACTCCTGCTGTGAACGCCTCCTGCGCCGCTTCTTCGGCGATCTCGAAGTCGCCGGTCAGACGGATCATCGTGGCCACGATCCGGCCCCAATCCGACCGGTAGAGCGCCTCGACCGCCGCATCCGCGCTCATGGGAAAATTTTTTCGTTCGCTGTCGTTTTGGCCGTTCCCCATTCGATTTCATTGTGGAGGTAACAAATGAAGTATCTATTACTGATCTATGACGACGAGCAGGTCTGGTCCAAAATGAGCGAGGCGCAGGGTCGCGAGATGTACCAGGAATACGGCGCATTCACCATGGACATCCAGAAGAGCGGACACATGAAGAACGGCGCTCAGCTTCAGCCGGTCGCCACGGCGACTTCCATCCGTGTTCGCGACGGAAAGCGAGTGGTTACCGACGGGCCTTTTGCCGAGACGCGCGAGCAGCTCGGCGGGTTCTATCTGATCGAGGCGAAAGACCTCGATGAGGCGATCCAGATCGGCGCCCGAATTCCTTCGGCGAAGACGGGAACAATCGAAGTGCGGCCGCTGGTGGAAGCCGCCGCGCCCGCTTCCGCATAAGCCGCACCTGCTACGATGGCGCCAGGACGCCGAATTGCCCAATCCCGAACGCTATAGCCGCCAGATTCGCTTCGCCCCTTTCGGCGCCGAGGGCCAGGCGAATCTGGCGTTGTCGACAGTGGCCATCGTCGGATGCGGTGCTCTGGGGACCGTCCAGGCCGCCCTGCTCGCGCGGGCGGGCGTCGGATCCATTCGCCTCATCGATCGGGACTATGTGGAGGAAAGCAACCTGCAGCGGCAGGTGCTCTACACCGAGGCGGATGCGTTGCAATCGTTGCCGAAGGCCGAAGCGGCGCGGCGCCATCTGCTCGAAGCGAATTCGAGAGTCGCATGTCGAAGCGCATGTTTCCGATCTGAATCCGGAAAACGTCGACGATCTGCTTTCCGGCGCGGGCGTGATCCTCGACGCCACCGATAATTTCGAGACCCGGCTGCTCATTAACGACTATTCGGTTCGCGAGGGAGTTCCGTGGATTTACGGCGCCGCCGTGGGCAGCTACGGCATCGCCATGCCTATTCTGCCGGAAGATTCCGCGTGCTTCCGGTGCGTGTATCCCGAGCCGCCTTCGGGAGCGCAGCCGACCTGCGAGACGGCAGGCGTACTCGGACCGGTTACGAGCCTGATCGCATCGATCCAGGCTATGGAAGCGATGAAGGTGCTGAGCGGCCGTGTTTCGAGTGTGCGCCGCAGGATCTTCACCGCCGACCTCTGGAATGGCCCCATACGCGAGACGGCCATGCCGCCGCGCGATACCGGCTGCCCCTGCTGCGGGCTTCGCGATTTCCGCTATCTGAACGGCAGGCGAGCGCCGGTCAGTCTCTGTGGACGCAATGCAGTCCAGATTCACGAGCGTCTGCGACCTTTGGATCTTCGGGAGCTCGCCGAACGGCTGGATGGTTTGGGCGCCATTCGCAGCAACGAATTCGCTCTGCGGTTCAGCAATGGGGACCACGAGATCACCGTATTCCCCGATGGGCGCGCCATCATCAAAGGCACCACGGATATTGGGGTCGCGCGCGGGATTTACTCCCGCTATATCGGCAATTGAGTCCATGAGGTTCGTGTACCTGCATGGCTTCGCGTCCAGTCCCCGATCGAGCAAGGCGGTAGCTTTTCAATCCGCGATGGCTGGAGCCGGAATTCCGCTGGAGGTTCCGGCGCTCGATGAGGGCGATTTCGAGCACCTTACGATTTCCCGGCAGCTCGCGTTGATCGAAAGAACGCTTCATGGCGAGCCGGTCTGTCTGATCGGGTCCAGTATGGGTGGATATCTCGCGGCGCTCTATGCGGCCGGGCATCCGGAAGTTTCCGGGCTGGTGCTTCTGGCTCCGGCTTTCGGAATGGCTGAGCGTTGGGACGCGCGAATTAACCCACCCAAACCGGCTGATATCGAAGTCTTTCATTATGGCGACCGTGCCATGCGACGCGTTCATTACGGCCTGATTGAGGATGCCCTGCGGTATCCGCCTGCGCCCGATTTCCGCCAGCCCGCGCTGATTTATCATGGAATTCGCGATGAGGTAGTGCCCGTGGAAAACTCGCGCGCATTTGTCGCCACGCATACAAACGCTGCCCTGACCGAACTCGATTCGGATCACGAGCTTTTGAACGTTCAGTGGGAGATCGCCGCGAGCGCGCTGCCTTTCATCCTCAAACTGAGTAATGCCTGAGGCACTGGAAAGCCGGGTCATCCGCTCCGCGGAAGCGGCGTTCGCCGGGCAGAAGTATGTTGGCGCGCTCGACGTTTTGTCGCGCATGGGTCTGGTCGCTCCGGTTAACGTGGACGCCTGGCGCGAAGGCCGCCTCGAGTTCCTCGATGAGTTGCTTCAGGGCAGTCCGGAGAAGCTTTCCCGTTCGATCCAATTGTTTCTCGAGTGGGCTCGCGGCAAGGGGCTGATTGCGCACCTGGTCCAGCATGTTCGCCGGACGCGCGAAGGCGAGGTGGAGCTTCGAGTCTTCTCCGAGGAAGATGCCGACGCCGAAAGAGTTTTCCGTGTTTATTTCTTTTCGCCCGATCTGACCGAAGCGCAACGCTTCAAGCTGGTGGAAAGCCTGAACCGGCCGCCCGAACGCGTTGTCTTCGAGATTCTGCGCGACTCCGAATGCGCCCAATGCAAAACGGAGCTCGAAAGAGGCGAGTTCCTGACGCTGGACGGCAAGGAAGCCCTCTGTATGGATTGCGCCGGACTGGCGGATCTGGAGTTCCTCCCCTCGGGCGATGCGGCACTGACGCGCCGGGCGACGAAATACAGCGGCGAAAAGGTCGTCGTGGTGCGCTTCAGCCGGGCGCGAAAGCGCTACGAGCGCCAGGGCATTCTGGTGGAGAAAGCGGCGCTCGAGCGGGCCGAGCGCGAACTCGGGGCGAGCTCGGGGCTGGCGCCTGATTGCCCTTGGGACGCGAGCTGGCGCGTTGCGTTATAAAGTTTTCAAAGATCTGGTGGACCGAGCCGGCCACCCCTTTCGGCGCGGCTGATCGGTTCCGTTGCTTTCGAGGCGAAAAACTACGCTGCTTCCGGAAAACGGGCCGGAACGTTAGTCCACAACTCGGCGCTATTCGCGACCGCACTCGCAGCGATGAGGGCATCCGCCGCTTCCACGGTATGGCTCGGCCGGTACTGGCGAAGATACATCCCGGCCTGGTGACCGACGGCCTCGTCGATCGGCGCACACGTCAGTGCGAGAAACAGCTTTCGCAGAGCTTCATATTCTTTTGGCCGGGCGCCCGTCCATAACTCAGCAACGCTGACCGGCGAGTAGAGCACCGCATCGTCGGAGTTACTCAAGTCACGACCGGCGGGTTCGGGCCCTTCGAAATGGGGGCACCGGAGGGTATGAGCTGCGCACGCAGCAAGCAAGGCAGCGCCAAAAGGAGGGCGATACGCATTGTTCCAAAGTATAGTGGGCTCGCGCGACTTCGGAGCATGCTGCAACAGACTCGGTCCGCGTGGCGCCCGAGTCTCATTTACTCTCTATTCATTGTCGTCGGCCTCTTCCCGCTCGCAATGGTCAATTTCTTCAGCGCATGCTCGATTCGATTTTGCATTCGCGTCCTTTGTTCTTTCATCTGTGAAGTGCCCCTCACCTCACTGAAACTGCCGTCGTAAGGGCTACAACGGTTCGCTGCCCCTAATACACATTGCGAAATCGGCAGTCGTAATTGAAAGCTTTTTCTGCGGGCGTCCGCGGCTAGTGCTCGGACCGGATTTGCGCACCCCGCCGCTCAGAGGATTCGTTTGCTACGGTTGCACGTCCCGTGCCCGAAATGCATCCGGCCATCAGCAGCGCAACGATACCGAATCGTGAGAGCCGCAAAAGGAGGAAAGCCCACCTCATGTGAGGCTCAGAGTGCCACGCTCCCAGGGAAGCCCGCTTCTGGGAAGTTGTGGATCACTCGTCCATATAGCGGCATTCTGACGCTTCGTCAGGATTCGGAATGGCGGGATCGCGCAGGTTTCAACGGCCACCCTGATTTGATTCCCGCCGTGAACCTACTGATGCAATGGGAATCCAGACGGCAACGCCGCCTCAAGATTGATTTGTTCTCCGGTGATGGGGTGGTGGAATTTCAGATATTGGGCGTGCAGGAAATATCCTCCATCGCCGGGGAGGCCGGGGAGATTTTCAAGAGGCTGGCCGGTTAAGCCGTACAGAGGATCGCCTACCAGGGGATGGCCGATGGATGCCAGATGGATTCTGATTTGATGAGGGCGGCCCGAATTCAGGCTTACCTCAAATGTTGTGGTGCTGATGTTGCGTGAGATCACCTTTGCCAATGACTTTGACGGTTTGCCACCTGGGTTGGCGGCCCACACGGAACCGATGAGCGGGTGCGGTACGAGGCCGATGGGTGTGAGGATTTCGTAAGCGTCGTGCTGTGCAATGTTTTGACCCAGCGCCCGGTAGATTTTTTGAATGTTGGGTGTGTTCCAGTTTGCGAATAGATTAGAAGCCGCCTGCGGTGTCTTGGCGAAGAGGACGATGCCGGTAGGTGGCTCGGCCCAACCGGTGGACAGGGTTTGCGTTGGGGGTTCGCTTTTGCACCAGGCGCAGGAGGGTGTTTTCCATGAAGCCGCCGCCGGGGAGGGTGGGGAGCCCGCTGGGTTTGTTGACGGCCAGCAGATGGGGGTCTTCAAACAGGACTTCGAAGTGCTGAGGGGAGTCTGGTTCGATCCAGGGTGGGCGGTTCCAGACAAGGGTTTGGCCTAAAGTGACCGATTCGCTTCCGGTGGCGGTGTCGCCATTGAGGGTGACTTCGCCGTTGTTCAGTTTTTGTTGCCAGGCTTGTGGAGTTGAGTGGGGGTAAAGGCTTGCCAGGTGGGAGAGCAGGGTCTGTCCATGGTATTTGCTGCTGATGATTGTTGCGTAGGCATAGCCCCGGTTGAGCACGTCGTTTGAGTGTAAGCTATGGCATCTGCGGCGCGGCGCCAGAAGGGTGTTTGCGATCCAATCGGCGCGAGGGAGCCCGGACTGGCCGAGTGCTTTTGATTTCCCTTTCGATGTCATATTCGACGCGGCGGCTGATGGCCGGCGTGGCGAGGCAATGACGCAGGCGTGACGCCAGCCTCGGTCTCAATCAGGCCCGTGTCCGATAGTGAAGACAGACCCATCCATTCGAAAATCGGCGCTCCTCCAGAAGATCCAGCTTTACGGATACGTCACTCGGGCAGGACCCGTTTGCCGCCGCCACGGATAGCAGGCACGACGAACAGATGATACTCGTCGACGAGTCCGGCCCGGATCGCGTGTGCGGCGAGCGTCGGACCACCCACCGAAACGTCGTGATGCGACTGAGCCTTCAGGTCGCGAACCGCCTGCGCGTCGAATTCCCGCTCGAGACGGGTCTTTGATGTAGCGACGGCCTCCAGCGATCCGGAATAGACGATCTTGCCGGCCCCTTGCCAGATCCGCGCGAAGCCCCGCATGAACGGCGTCAGACCGGGAATGACGTCCGGCGTCTCCCAGACCGCCATCGTCTCGTACGTCCTGCGTCCGTAAAGATAAGTGCCGATGGGGCGCAGAACGTCGCTGAGGAAAGCAAACACCTCATCGTCCGGCGCCGACCATTCGAAGTTGCCGTCGTCCGCGATGTAGCCATCCACCGATGTTGGAGTCGCGTAGATCAGTTTGGCCATCGTGGGGTTTCCATATCATAACGTTGGAGGGGACGGCTCGGACTCCCCACAAGCTCTCGATGTGTCCGGTTCGGGGAGATTACTCCCGATAAACACGCATGGCAGCGCTTACCTTGCGAACCGGGTGCTCGTCAAAATCCGCTTCGGCGGAATCGTAACGGTCCTCATTGAAAAACACGAGCACGGCTTCTACGCCTGGTGTCCGGAACTCAAGGGATGCCAGTCGCAAGGGAACACTCTTGAAGAGGCAATGGCGAACATCAAAGAGGCCGCCGAGCTATACCTCGAGATGCTACCCGCCGATGAACGGGACGTGCTTCTCAGTCGGGAGATTCTGACAACGTCCGTTGAAGTGAATGCCTGAACTGCCGCGCTGGACCGCCGCCGAAGCGGAGAAAGCGCTGCTTCTCGCCGGGTCCGAACTCCTTCGCTCCAAGCGAAGCCACCGAATCTACGGTAAACGCGAATTCCGAGTGACCATCCCCTTTCATGGGGGAGCTATCCTCCACCCAAAGATCGTCAAACAAACGTTGGAAATCATTGATGAGACCGCGGAACGGTGGAACCGCAAAGAATGGCTCCCGAGCAGACGCGCCATGAAGCGCCCATTTTGCGCTACCGTTTGGCGCGAGGGAAGTATGGTTCGTTTCCCAATGACACCACCATGTGCCGCGGCATCAGGAGATCCCGGTTCTCGTTCTTCACATTGATGGCTCGGCGGCGTCGCCCAACGCTGTCGAGATACAGCTACTCCGTCCGCAACGCCATTGCAGGGTCGACGCGCATCGCACGCCGCGCCGGTATCAGGCACGCGACCGCGGACACTCCGCCCAACAATGCTGCCCCGCCGGCATACGTGATCGGGTCGAGTCGAGGTACGCCAAACAACAGGCTTACGAGGACGCGGGTCGCAAACACTGCCCCGCCCAGCCCCAGCGCGGCACCGAGGCCGGTAAGCGTCATTCCTTCGCGAATAATCATTGCGAGTATGTCACCACGCGAAGCGCCCAGTGCCGACCTTACGCCGATCTCGCGTATACGCTCCGTCACGCTGCCGGAGAGGATGCCAAAGATGCCTATGCCTGCGAGCAGGAGAGCCGCCAGTGCGAATCCTTCGAACAAGGTCAGAGCGAAACGCCGCTGTTCCGCGGATGTCTTCACGATCGATTCCATCGTAGCCACGTGTACGATTGGCTGGTCCTTGTCGACCGACCAGACGGCCTTCCTCACGGCGGGAGCCAGCGCTGCTGTGTCTCCGCGAGACCGGACGACCAGCCACAGCAGGTTATCGGCCCAGAGCCACTGGGCAGTCGTAACGTACATAGTGTCCGCCTGGCCCGCCGCCAGGGACATCTGGTTCACGTCGCCGACCACGCCCACGATGACGTCCCACGGACGGTTGTCCGGTCCGCCGAAACGAACCCGCCGGCCGATCGGATCCTCGTCGTGGAATTTGCGCCGCGCAAACGACTGGTTGATCAGCACCGGCCTCACCGCAGCGGGTTCCATATCGCCCTGCCCGAACAGCCGGCCGCGGATGAGCGGAATTCCCATCAATTCGAAGTAGCCCGGGGTCACCGCCGATCGAAACGCTGCGCTGTTCTCGCTGGGATTGTTGTCGTTCTCGAAACGCCCGCCATATACCTCCATAGGGTCGGCACTCAGCGGTAACTGGCTGGTGAAGGCTGCTCGTTCGACACCGGGGACGCGGGCGACAGCATCCAGCGCCTGAGCGTAAAACCGGTTGAACCGCAGTGCTGTCGGAGAATCGATGGGCCGATGAGACCTGCACCTGCATGGCCAGCACATGCGAGGGATTGAAGCCCGGAGCGACGGCGAACAGGCGCTCAAGACTGCGGAGCAGCAAGCCGGCGCCTACCAGCAGCAGCAGGGCGAGAGCGACCTCAGTCACGACCAGAGCCCGGCGGGTCAATTGCTGACCTCGAGTGGAACGCCGCGAACTTTGCTCGAGCCCGACATGCAAGTCGCCCTGCGACACATGCAGTGCCGGGGAGATCCCGACCGTGAGCCCGATCAGGACCGTCACCCCGATGCCGAAGATGAAGACAGGCATATTCACCTGAATGGCGGCCAGCCGCGGCATATCCGATGGACTCAGGGCCACCAGAGCGCGCACGCCGATTCCCGTGAGGGCCATTCCCAGAGCACCGCCCATCAGGGTCAGGAGCAGGCTCTCCACGAGCAACTGCCGGACCAGGCGAGTTCGTCGCGCTCCCAGTGCCGTTCGCATGGCGAACTCACTGTGCCGTTGCGCCCCGCGGGCCAGCACAAGATTAGCGACATTCACGGAGGCAATAGCCAGCACCAGGATTACAGCACCAAACAGCGCCAGCAGCGCCGGCCTGACGCCGCGTGTCATGTCATCCCGCAACGGATTAACGATCAAACCGTGATTCATGGAGCACCAGGGAGGTCTGGAAAACTCCGGCACTGGGCTGCGCGCGATTTCTTCAAGCTCCCGTTTTCCCTGCTCCATCGCGATGCCCTGCCGCAGCCGTGCGACCGTGCCGAGGTGATGTCCCCACTCCGGGCCATTGGCGGGAAGCGAAGCATCATACTGCAGGAGCGACCAGATCCGGGTCGATGGCGCCAATACATCCTGGAAGCCGGCAGGCATTATGCCTGCCACGGTGTAGAGACTGTCATCCAGCGTGATCTGGCGCCCCACAATGGCATGATCACCATGGAAGCGGCGCTGCCAGACAGCGTTGCTGAGGATAACCACATTGGGACCTCCGCGCCGATCGTCTGCCGAATCGAAATCGTGTCCCAGGGCCCGCGCCACACCGAGCACATGGAAGTATGCCGGCGTGACACGATATCCGTTCAGTCGCTCGGGCTCGAAAGGGCCCGCCAGTGTCGGCTGCCATAGCTTGAACACGGCGAAGGCATCGAAGAGGCGGCTGCGCGCGGCAAGCTCGCGATATGTGCCGAAAGCCTGGGGAATACGGGATCCATCGGCGTTTCGGTACGAGATGGTCGCGATGCGCTCCGGATGAGGGTACGGAAGAGGCTCGAACAGAATAGGGTTCGCCGCACTGAATATCGTTGTAGTCGCGCCGATGCCCAGGGCCAGGGTCAGCACGCTGACTGCCGCGAAGCCCGGGTTCTGTCGAAGCACACGCGCTGCATATCGTGAGTCCTGCAGCAGTTCCTCCAGCCAGCGTGTGCCACGCGCGTCCCGGCAGCTCTCCTTCACCTGCTCGGGACCTCCGATCACCAGCCTGGCTTCGCGCCGCGCGTTCTCAGGGTCCATCCCGTGCGCGATCAGGTCAGCCGCATGCTGCTCGATGTGGAATTGCACCTCGTTATCAAGTTCTTCCTCCATCTGCCGGCGGCGCGACAACCGTTGCCACCAATTCATTTCGCGCCTCCCTCGGAAAGCCGTAAAATGAGGCGTACGGCAGTCGTCAACCGCTCCCAGCTTGCAGTTTCTTTTTCAAGCTGCGTCCGCCCCTTCCTGGTCAGGTTATAGACTTTTGCGTCCCGGCCGGTTTCGGTCTTGTTCCAATCCGCGCCAAGCAGGCCACGGTTCTCGAGCCGGTGCAGCGCAGGGTAGAGAGATCCCTGGGGAACCTGGACCACGTCGCGAGATACCTGCTGCAGACGTTGCGCGATTGCGTACCCGTGGACAGGTCCCAGCGCAACAATCTTCAGGATCAGGAGGTCGAGAGTACCCTGAGGCAGTTCTGATTTCGTCATCGCGGAATACGCCTATCGCTTCTACATATATCATTTTTTTTTGGCAGTCAGGCGTCTCGAACCAGGCCATCCGGCCTGTGTGGTCGAAGCCCGACTATGCAGGTTCACCGAAAGGACACGATGGATCACCGAAAGGCAAAGTGGCAACCCGCTGAAAGAGGCCATAGACAGCAGACACGTTATTCGAATCGGCGTTCACGGGACGTCCGGCAAGACGGCACACGCCCATATCGGGACATATGGATCGAGACGCATGGCCAAGGGCTGGAGATTCGCCGCGCGGATATTGCCGGATACCTCAATGGGCAACGCCCCTGTTTCCTTTCCACATGGAGCATATTGTGCCGAAGCAACATGGCGGTTCTGATAGTGAAACCGGTCTTGCGCTGGCATGCGACCGCTGCAATGCGTACAGGGACCTGACCTCGCGGGCATTGATCCGGAAACCAGAGAAGTGGCGCGATTGTTTTATCCACGCGAAGATTCCTGGGACGACCATTTCGTGTTGCGAGAGGGCCAGGTGTTCGGAATTACGCCGACCGGTCGAGCGACAGTTCGCCTGCTAAACATGAACGCGCCACGGCGCCTGGAGTTGCGTCAGGCCGTGGGCCGCGAATCAATGGAACGCTGGAGATCTCCACCGAAGATTGTCTGGCAGCCTGAGAGCGATCAGTCTCCGGGAGCGCGCCATATGTACAAACGCGATGTCGGAATGTCTCTTGCTCTCCAGGGTTTGCCCGTGGCCGCCGCCAGGGAACCGGTAAGGTTACGAGGATGACACGACTTCGCGTTAGGAGGCAGAAAGGACGCGGCGGCACACGATGGAAATTCTTCCAGATTCGTGTTAATCTCTTCAAGTTCCCACTTTCAGAAAGGAGGCGGACTTATGCGCGACTCTAACTTCAAAGCTCTGACGATTCAGACGTCGCAGGCCGGCCTTCTTTCCAGCCGTTCCCGCCTCGCCTAGTTTCTCCATCCAAAACAACCAGCGGCCGGGCTTAAGCGCGTAGAGTCCATTCATGGACTGCGCTGCTCGCGTCGCAACCCTGAAGGAACTATCGAATGACACCAATGATGGGGTCGATGCGCTCCCTGATGCAGGACGCATCGGTCGTGAAACAGAAAATCAAGCCGGGGACCGCGAAGCGCATGATGCGATTCGCGATTCCCTATACGCGCCTTTTGGCGCTCTTTCTCCTGGTCGTAATTGTGGATGCCGGTATCGGTATCGTCAATCCCCTGATCTATCGGGAAATCATCAATAACGGATTTCTGAAGAGCAACGCCGCGCTGATTATCCGATATGCCGTATTGGCGGGCATACTCGGCCTCATCGATGGCGCGCTCGGCGTCGGGCTGTCTTATCTTTCCGCCACAGTCGGTGCGCGCGTGGTGCTGGCTCTCCGCACGAAGCTGTTCGCGCACATCCAGCAAATGCCTCTCGCCTTTTTTACGCGCGTGCGGACAGGGGCGCTGGTAAGCCGGCTGAACACCGACGTCGCTGGCGCGCAGGGCGCCTTCACCGACATTCTCTCCAACGTGGTCGGCAACAGTGTGGTTTTGCTGGGCATCCTTGCCGCGATGTTTGCGCTCTCGTGGCAGATGACGGTCGCCGCGCTGATCCTGGTCCCCCTCTTCGTGCTTCCCGCGCGTTTCTGGGGACGAAAACTCCAGCAAATCGTGCGCGAGGGCATGACCCTAAACGCGGCGATGAGCGGCCTGATGACCGAACGGTTTAACGTGGCGGGCGCCTATGTTGCGAAGATTTTCGGCCGTCCCGAGGAGGACGCGAGAGAGTTCGAGACAAAAGCCGGGCGAGTCTCCGCCATCGGTGTCAAGACCGTGATTTATGGCCGCCTCTTCGGCTCGGCAATCATGCTGATGACGGTGATCGCCACCTCATTCGCCTACGGCTGGGGCGGTGTGCTTACTCTTCGGCACCGAATCGACCTGGGCACCGTTGTTGCCTTTCTTTCTTACCTGACGCGCCTTTATCTGACGTTGACGGGGCTGTCCAATATTCAGGTGACCGTAATGAGTGCGCTGGTCTCGTTTGAGCGTGTCTTTGAGGTACTCGACCTGCCACCGATGATTCGGGATGCTCCCGACGCCGTCCCCCTTCCCGGCGGTCCGGCACGGATTCGTTTCGACCAGGTCGAGTTTCGCTACCCGGCGCCGTCTGACGTCTCGCTGGCCTCGCTCGAAGCCGCCGTGCTCGAATCCGGCGCGCTCGATACGATGCCGGATAAAACGGTGCTGCGTGACATCACCTTTTCCGCGGAAGCGGGGCAACTGGTGGCGCTGGTGGGCCCTTCCGGAGCGGGGAAGACTACCATCACGCACCTGGTGGCCCGGCTCTATGACGTCCAGGGCGGCTCGGTGGCGATCAACGGCATTGACGTTCGTAAGGTGAAGCTGGATTCTCTGCAGCAGCGTGTGGGCACGGTCATGCAGGATGCGCACCTTTTTCATGACACCATCCGCGCCAACCTTCTCTATGCCAGACCCGAGGCCACGGAAGCGGAACTTACGGAAGCCTTGCGCGCGGCGCAGATCCTGCCGCTCATCTCTTCGCTGCCGAAGGGTCTCGACACGCTGTGCGGTGACCGCGGATATCGCTTTTCGGGAGGCGAGAAGCAGCGCCTGGCCATTGCGCGCCTGCTTCTGAAAGCACCGGATATCGTGATCCTCGACGAGGCGACCGCGCATCTGGATTCCGAATCGGAGGCCGCAATCCAGGACGCATTTGAAGTTGCCCTCCGCGGGCGCACGTCGATCGTGATCGCGCACCGCCTCTCCACAATCGTCAAGGCCGACCAGATCCTGGTCGTGAACGAAGGACGCATCGTCGAACGCGGAACCCATGCCGAACTCCTGGAACGGGGCAGCGTTTACGCGGAGTTATATCGGCGGCAGTTCGCGGATTCCGGAAATCAACGGCAGGCCTCCGCCGGAAAGTGATATTGGCAGCGACCCGCATGCCCGGGGACAGAGGGCCATGGCTTCGCCCACTGCGGGCCCGTTTTACGTCAGCCTTTTCGTGCTGCCTCGATGGTGGCGATGTCGATCTTCTTCATCGTCATCATCGCCTCGAAGGCACGCTTCGCCTCGACCGCCGCCAGCCGCAAGCGCATCGGTCAGCGCGCGCGGCGTGATCTGCCAGGAGAGGCCCCAGCGGTCCTTGCACCAGCCGCACGCGCTTTCCGTGCCGCCATTGCCGACGATCGCGTTCCAGTAACGGTCCGTCTCTTCCTGGTTGTCCGTCGCGATCTGGAAGGAAAAGGCTTCGCTGTGCTTGAACGTCGGGCCGCCGTTGAGACCGAGACAGGGAATGCCCACGACGGTGAACTCTACCGTCAGCACATCGCCTTTCTTGCCGCCCGGATAGTCAGCGGGGGCCTGGTGAACAGCGGTTACTTCACTGTCCGGGAAGGTGGCCGCGTAGAAGCGCGCCGCCTCATGCGCGTCTTTGTCGAACCAGAGGCAGATCGTGTTCTTTGGCTTCATGTTCGTGTGCTCCGTGTGCTCGATCAGGGAGAACGCCGCGGTCTTTGCGTCGGTCCTTCTGAATGATATCGCCGCCAGGATCGACTTCGAGATCCGAGCTGTGATGATCATGCCAGAAAAGGTCGGCGATGCTGATATCTTCCGAAACGACGTTGTGGGATAAGACGCGCGCGCCGCCGAGCATCCGCGCGCCCAGGCAAGCCGGCAGCGCCGGCGATCTTGTGCCGGCGGACTTTCCCTTCTCTGCGACCGCGCGGACCTAATCGAACTCAACCTTTTCGTAGATTGTTTCGAAAGCCAACCGGCAGCCGACCGAATTCAACTCGACGACACTCGCGGGCGATGTGAATTCGCGAAAAATTCAGGAACCATCCGTCTGACACACGTGATGTTCAGCGCGGGGCGTATCCTGAGCCAGCAGCAGATATTCCGAGAAGGACTCGAGAGAGCGATAATAGCGAAACTTTTCCCCACGATCGTAATTCATGGTGCCTGGAGAGAGCACCTCTACAACAGCTGTGGCACCCGTAATTGTGTCGCGACGCTCGTCCAGAAACTTGCTGGCGCCACACCCGCTCACAATGTCGGGATAACTGAAGATGTTGTAACGGGCGCAAAAGAGTCTAAGGTCATTCGCGAAGGCTTCGCAGGGTTGTCCTCTTAATTGCTCTGAGAGACTCGAGAGGGTGTTCCGCACAATGCGCGCGTGGTTCATCGTTCCGCCGGACATCGCGGAGACCTGTCCGTTCACATATTCGCTGCGGAACTCTGACGTTCGCTCCATCTCCAGATACTGCTCGGCGGTCAGTAAGGAAATTGCATGACTCGACATTGGCTTCCCTGTTTGTTCAGTTTAGAATACGGAGAGCGCGTCGATGCCATCCTCCGATAATGCCGGGATCGTCACCATTTCAAGCAATCACTCGGTCGATCAAACGGTGGAAAACCTCAACGAACTACTCAGACAAAAGGGTGTCCGGTTATTCGCATTAATCGATCACAGCGGTGAAGCCGAAAAAGTCGGAATGCGGATGCGACCGACGAAGCTCCTGATATTCGGCAATCCGAAGGCCGGAACGCCGCTCATGCTCGCTTCGCCCGGAATCGCGATCGACCTTCCGCTGAAAATCCTGGTCGCCGAAGACGCGAACGGAAGAGTCCTGGTCTCATGGAATAATCCGGCCTGGCTTCAGGCCCGCCATCATTTCCCCGAGAATCTTCTCCAGAACATCGCGGTCGTGGAAGCACTGGCCGCAAAGGCTGCCGAGTAGACTCCGCCTAAAAGCTACACTGAATGCGTGCCCGCCCTGACTTTCACTCATGCGCGCTCAATCGTGCTTCGGGAAGTGCTGGCCGCGCGCATTCTGCCGGCCCGGGAAATCGTGCCGATCCAGGCCTGCGAGGGTCGCGTACTTGCCGAAGACATCCCTGCCGACCGCGATTATCCGGCCTTCAACCGGTCGGCGAGAGATGGCTTTGCCGTTCGATCCACCGGATATACCGGGGCGTCTTCGCATCATCGGTGAGGTTCGCGCGGGCGAGCGTTTTCCCGGCTCCGTCGAACCCGGCGAAACGGTCGAAATCATGACCGGTGCGCCGGTGCCCGAAGGCGCGGACACCGTTCTTATGGTGGAATACGCCGTGCGGCACGCCGACGGGACGGTCGAAACGGATCGTGCCGAGTCTGGCGGAACGAACATCGCGCCTGCGGCCTGCGAGGCCCGCCAAGGATCTGTCGTGCTGCCAAAGGGCACTCGCATCGGCTATACAAGCGTGGCGTGGATCGCAACGACCGGCCACGCGAGTGTCACCGTTTACGCGCGCCCGAGAGTCGCCATCATCGCAACCGGCGATGAGATCGTAGGGATCGCCGACACCCCTGCCGCCCATCAGATCCGGAACTCGAATGCGTACTCCGTTGCGGCACAGGTGCGGCGCGCGGGCGGCGATCCACTCATTCTTCCCGTCGCGAAGGACAACAAAGAAGCCACGCAGGAACTGATCCAGCAAGGACTCGAGGCCGACATGCTGCTGCTCTCCGGCGGCGTCTCCGCCGGCAAGTACGACTTCGTGGAGAGCGCTCTCGCCGAATGCGGCGCGCAGTTCTACTTCGATCGCGTGCTGATTCAACCGGGACAACCGGTCGTATTCGGATCGGCGCAGGGCAAGTTCTTCTTCGGGCTGCCGGGCAACCCCGCCTCCACCACCGTGACCTTCGAAGTCTTCGCCCGCGCCGCGCTCGATCTCCTTTCCGGAATGAACGAGGCGCCTCTGCCGCTGACGCTGGCGCGACTCTCGGAGCCATTCCGGCATAAACCCGGACTGACACGAATCCTTCCCGCTTACGTCAGTTGCACGGAGGTCACGCCGGTCCCGTGGCAGGGCTCCGGCGACATCCCCTCCCTCTGCCGCGCGAACGCGTTCCTGGTGGCCGATGCCATCTCAGGCCGATTACGCGGCGGGCGACCTGATTCCGGTGCTCCTCAAATGAGTACCCTCTCGCATTACGACCCCGAGGGCCAGCCGCGCATGGTCGACGTCGGCGAAAAGAACGACACCCGGCGCACGGCGCGCGCGCATGCATTCGTACGCATGAGCCGCGAGGTGCTGGCGGCGCTGCCGGACAATCCCAAGGGCGATCCGCTCGACGTCGCGCGCGTCGCCGGCATTCTGGCGGCCAAGCGAACGGCGGAACTGATTCCGCTGTGCCATTCCCTGCCGCTCTCGCACGTCGATGTGGAGATCGACGATTGAACCGGCGGGCATTCGCATTGTCAGCGTGCCATCGACGACCGCGCAGACCGGCGTCGAAATGGAAGCGCTGACGGCGGCCTCAGTCGCGGCGCTGACGATTTACGACATGACCAAGGCGCTCGATAAACGGATCGAAATCCAGGACATCTACCTGCTGGAGAAGACCGGCGGCAAGAGCGGGGACTTCCGAAGATGATCGTTTCACCAGTTTGGCAGGCGGCGGTACTGACGATCAGCGACAGCGGCCATCACGGAACCCGCATCGACAGTTCGGGACCCGCGATCATCGCCCGGCTGGAATCCGCGGGCTTCAAAGTCGTGCGAACGGAAGATTATTCCCGACGAACGAGGCGAAATCGCGGAGCGGCTGCGAAATATTGCGGATCGTCGGCTCGCAAACGTCATCTTTACAACTGGGGGCACGGGACTTGCTCCGCGCGATGTAACGCCGGAGGCCACCCGTGACGTAGTAGAACGTGAGATCCCCGGATTTGGTGAGTTGATGCGGGCCAGCGGACGACAGTCGACAAAGTATGCGTCGCTCTCACGGGCGCTCGCGGGTGCGCGCGGTTCGGTTCTGATCGTGAATCTCCCGGGGTCGCCCCGCGGTGCGGTGGAGTCCCTGGATGCTATTTTGGAGTTGGTCCCGCACGTGCTGGATTTGTTGAACGGACAAACCGGACATGATGCCGGGATTGCGGAGGCCTAGTGTTGCTATGAAACGCCTTGCTATGAAACGGCTATCGTTCTTGTGTCTCCTGGCCGGCGCGTTACCGGTACTTGCGCAGGCTCCCGCCGGTTCAACCGACGTACCCGAAATCGACCAACCGATCTCTCGTGTTTCGGTCACCAACATCGTAGCTCCCGTTCTGGTCACGGACCGAAGCGGCAACATCATCGACGGTCTGCAACCCCAGCAGTTTCACCTCTTTGATAACCGCAAAGAGCAGAACATTAATGTCGATGTTGCGTTCGAGCCCCTTTCCGTCGTTGTTTTGATCGAGAAGTCGGGCCGGGTGGAATCCATCCTGCCGCAAATCAAACATCTCGGCTCACTCCTGCCGCTGGTCGTGGGCGATCACGGGGAAGCGGCGATCATCGCGTTCGACTCCCGCCTGACGCTCATGCAGGACTTCACGAAGGATACGGACAAGCTGAAGGTTGCGATCGAGAAGATCAACGCCGGAAACTCCAGCGCCCGCATGATCGATGCCGTGGATCATGCAGTTTTCATGCTGCGCAAACGTCCGGCGAATAACCGGAAAATCATCCTGCTTGTCAGCGAGACCCGCGATCAGGCGAGTGAAGGCAAGGTGCGGGAGTCGTTGATCGATGCGCAGCTTTCGAATGTCCTGATCTACACCGTCGATATTACTCAGCTGGCCACGCGCCTGACCGAAAAACCACAGCCTCCCCGGCCAAACCCTATCGATCCGACTGCGTACCCTTCGTTTATGGGTCAACCCGGCACCCCGACCTTGATCTCCCAGGCATATGGAGTCGAAAATCAGGTTCAGTTCATCCCTCTTCTGACGGAAATATACAAAGACACCAAGGGCATCTTCGTCGACAGTCCATCTGAGGTTTTCGCGAAAGGGACCGGGGGAAACAGGTTCTATTTCATTAAAGAAAAAGGCCTCGAAGACGCCATCCAGCGTGTCAGCCAGGAAATTCGCAGCCAATACCTGATCAGCTATCGACCGAATAACTCCGACGAGCCCGGTTTCCATCAACTGTCCGTTACCATCGAAAATCCGGCTTATATCGCGAAGACACGCCCCGGCTACTGGCTTGCCGGCGGCAAAGCCCAATAACGCCCCGATCTGGCGCACAATAGTAGTTTGAGACTACAAACTGGCTTGACGCGTGGCGAGCGGCGCACGCATCCAACGTCTCAGGTGGCTAATCCTCAGACGTCAACACCCAAGAAGGCCGCATCAATGCGAGTCCGCGAGCTATGGCCCGAGATCTGGGGCATGGTCAAACCGCGTCGCGGGATCCTGTTTACTCGGCTTCGTCCTGATCGTGATCAGGACGCTCTCGGGTCTCGTGTTGCCGGGTTCCACCCGGTACCTGATCGACGACGTCATCGTGAAGCATCAGTCCGGCTTGCTGATGCGCCTCGTCCTTCTCGTGGTGGCGGCGACGGCGGTGCAAGGCATGACTTCGTTCTGCCTCACGCAGCTGCTTTCGATTGAGGGCCAGAAGCTGATCGCCGAACTGCGGCGGAAGGTGCAGGAACACATCGGGCGGCTTCCGGTTACCTTCTATGACGCCAACAAAACCGGCCAGCTCGTCTCCCGCATTATGTCCGACGTGGAAGGCATGCGAAATCTCGTCGGGACCGGCGTGATCGAGTTCGTCGGCGGATTATTGACCTCCGTCATCGTGTTCTTCTGGCTGATGCGGATGAGTCCGCTTTTGACACTGGTGTCGGCCACAGTCGTCATCGTCTTCAGCGCGACTCTGAGCAAGGCGTTCAAGACGGTCCGCCCGATTTTCCGCGAACGGGGCAAGATCAATGCCGAGGTCACCGGCCGCCTGACCGAATCGCTCGGCGGCGTGAGAGTGATCAAGGGCTATCACGCGGAAGAGCGCGAGGCGAAGGTTTTCGCGGGCGGCGTGCTGCGCCTGCTCGATAACGTGCGCCGTAGCCTGACCGCGATGTCGCTGATGTCGCTCTCCGCGACCGTGCTGATGGGCATCGTCGGCGCTCTCGTCATGTATCTCGGGACGCACGAAATCTATGCGGGAAAACTCACCGCCGGCGAGTTCGTGACTTTCACGGCCCTGCTCGCGTTTCTGATCGCTCCGATCATCGGGATCGTCAATATCGGGACGCAGATCAGCGAGGCCCTGGCGGGTCTTGAACGAACTCGCGAAGTTCTTTCGGAGCGCCCCGAAGACGAAGATCCCGAACGCACCTTCGACATCGGCCCGATCGTTGGCGAGGTCATTTTCGAGAACGTCGAGTTCGCCTATAACGTCGGCCGCACGGTGCTTCACGGCATCTCGTTTGAAGCGAAACCCGGGACTGTGACCGCGTTCGTCGGCCCTTCAGGGTCGGGGAAGTCGACGACCATCGGCTTGATCTCGGCCTTCCATAAACCCTCGACGGGCCGCATTCTCGTGGACGGCGTCGATCTCGACAAAGTCAAACTGCCCAGTTACCGGACGCAACTCGGGGTAGTTCTTCAGGAGACATTCCTGTTCGACGGCACCATCCGCGAGAATGTTCTGTTCTCACGTCCCAACGCCACTGAAGCGGAGATGCTCGAAGCCTGCCGCATTGCGCGCGTGGATGAATTCGCCGAAAACCTCGGAAAACGGATACGACACGGTCGTCGGCGAGCGCGGCGTCAAGCTTTCCGGCGGACAACGGCAGCGCCTCTCGATCGCCCGCGCCATCCTCGCTGATCCGCGCATTCTGATCCTCGACGAAGCGACATCGAGCCTCGATTCCGAATCCGAGGCGATGATCCAGCAGGGTCTCGCTCATCTGATGCGAGGCCGCACGACCTTCGTGATTGCGCACCGCCTGTCCACCATTCGACGCGCCGATCAGATTCTCGTCATCGAAGGCGGTAACATCGTCGAGCGCGGCACGCATCCTCAGCTGTACGCTCTGCACGGGCGTTACTGGGATATGTATACGCGGCAGCACAATCTCGATGAGAATCTGTTTCTGGCTCCGGGCGAGGGCGACGTGATCCCGGAAGAAGTCACGTCAGGGCCTGCCCGGCCGGCATTGGGTATCCTGTAACAGAATCATGCAAGTTCTTCAAGCCGGGCGGCATAAACTGATCCTGCTGGAAATCGATGCCGCCAGTATTACTGCCGTCGTGCAGCAAGCCGGCTTCGAGGCCAAAGTGAAAGAGTCGGCACGCAGCATTCTGCTGGATCTGACTGTTGAGCAGCGGGAGACGCCGCTGCTCCTGTTCGACGCCGCCGATCCGGCCAACCTCGGCTGGTTCTCGCGCTGCCAGTTTTACATCGACGGACGGACCGGCGGCGTCATGCAGACACCGATGACAGTCGCTAACAAGCGCGACCGCGCCGGCCGCAACGTAGTTAATGCACTGCGGCTTCGCATCTCAAAGGAACTGCCCGCCACTTTCCGGCTGCCCGGCAAACAGCCCATGACTGAGCAGGTCTGTTATGCCATGCTGAACAACTTTCTGCAGGCCCTCATACGCACCGGGGTCGCGATCTGTGGCGGCGGGGTGGTCCAGCCGCTCGCGGGACGCTCTGAGACCCCCGGCTCGCGTAACTGAAGCCCCTCGCGGGCTGATCGTGATGTGGTCGATCCGAAATGCGAGCCCGAACCACTGATTTACCTTCGCGTTCGGGAATGTGGGAATCAGATAATTCTGAATCAGGAAGTCGAGAACACGTCCCTCGATCTGAATACCGGAAACTTCTACGCTCTCGACATCCACTCGCGCCTGACCGTCGCGTGATTCGATCCGCACGGTTACGGTTACGGGGCGCTCTCCGCCGAAGAGGTTCTTTGCAGCCCAGCCTGGAGGCTCTCCCGTCGCAGCCTGCCTCATTTTCACGAAGTCCATCAGGGCGTATCCCGTTACTTCGCCGTCTGCGAATTCCAGACGGGGATTGCGCAAGCCGTTGGGGAAGTAGGCCTTCGCCTCCGCGCTCACCCAGGAGTTCAGCTCCGCCGCGGTGATCAGCACGCTGGAACCAGCTGGCATTCGGCCGTTCGCAATCGCGCTGAACTTGCGCTGCGCCGATTGTGCCTCGGCCCATGTCGCACCGAGAATGCCGGCGCACCCAATCAATAACACGACCTCTCGCGGCCAGCTCATTCCAGTCACAATAGACGTTTGGGCAGCACGAAGGATTCCATCGTGGTTCGGCCGGCATCGGAGCGCGATTTTCCCGCGATCGCCCGCATTCAGCAGCGTTGTCCCGAAACGGCGCAATGGCCGCTGGGCGATTATTCCAACTTTCCTTTGCTCCTCGCCATGATCGACGCGACCCCGGCGGGATTCTGTTCCTGGCGGCAGTCAGCTCCCGATGAAGCCGAGATTTTAAACATCGCGGTGGACCCGGCATGGAGGCGGCGAGGCGCCGGTTCCGCTCTGCTGACGGCTGTGTCTCTGGAGGCCAGGGGCACCATTTTTCTTGAGGTTGCGGAGCCCAACCTCCCGGCGATCAGCCTCTATAAAAAACACGGCTGGGTCGAAGCAGGGGTCCGTCCGGGATACTACAACCAGGGGACCATTACAGCAGTTGTCATGAAGAAATCTTCATGGTAAAGTCCGATTAGACGAACGGGAAATCGTTCGCCACTTCAAATGAAGTGAAGCTACCTGCCTTACCGACAACAGGTTCCAGTGACGGTCTGGCGAGGCGACTCCACTGAGGAGACATGCCACGAATGGAACAAAACGCTCAAGAAGAAATTAAAGCGCACCTGATGCAGACGAATGAAAAATTCCGTGAGCTGATGGACCAGCATCATCAGTACAAACGGCAGGTCGAGGCGCTCGAAGCGAAACACGCGCTTTCCGCCGAAGAGGAACTGGAAGAACATCGTCTGAAAAAACTCAAACTCCATCTGAAGGACGAGATGGAACAACTTGTGAGCGAGTACCGCCTGCAACACGCAAGCTGAACTCCGTCAGGCGCGCTGCGCCAAAAGGAAAGCCCGGCCGGCTCCGTGGAGAGCGGGCCGGGCTTTTTTGCATATATGAACGACGCGCATTTATGAACGACTCCGGCCTGCCTGTCCGTATTCCGGTAACGGACGTATTCGACCTCCACAGCGTGCCCCCGCGCGACGTGAGCGGCGTCGTCGAGGAGTATCTCGCGGAAGCGCATCGGCTCGGCTTCAAAGCCCTCCGTATCATTCACGGGAAAGGCATCGGGGTGCAGCGCGAAATGGTTCGCGCGATACTCGCGCGCACGCCGTTCGTGGCGGACTTTCGGGATGCGCCGCTCGAGGCCGGCGGCCGCGGCGCGACCGTTATTACGCTGGACGAATGACACTCCCTTCCGGTCGTGGCTCGGTAAATGCCTGCCTGGCCTATACCGCGATCTCGTTCGACCGTAGCAAACCGTCGGGCAGCAGGCACGATACCACCACCCGAAATGGTCCCCCCTCTCGCATTTCGTAGAGCGCTGCTACCGGCAGATCGGTCTCTTGCGCATCACCGGGTCCGAGCTTCACTTCGATCTTCGCCGTCTGGCGTTCGGGTTTCAGCACCTGCTTCCCGTATGCCGTCAGTTGGGCCGACGAGCCGTCCTGTCTGGTCACTTCGGCGTGATAGAAGAACATCCAGCCGGGGACGGTGAAGCTCTTCTCCGCCGTTCCGTTGTTCCTGATCACAACCGCCAGCACCGCCGGATCGTGCGGACTGTCCCTGGGCATCGTGCGGATCGAAAGCGCGACCCCATCAATGGCCGCGCCCCATTCCCGGCCGGTCATGTCAATAACCTTCGGCGGGTCGTCCCGGAGGACGAGCCCCATGTTGGCCAGAAAGTTGAAGACGCGGATGAAGCGGTCGGCTATTGCCACATTTCCTGCAAGACGCGTCCGACGGACCCGTCTGGTTCCTGTACTCTCGCAATGGCCGCCAGCGTCGGCGCGATGTCGTTGGCGGCGACGGCATCATAGTAGTGCCCCGCTTTGATCCCCGGGCCCATGAAGATCACGGGCACGTGAGTGTCGTAGTTGAACGGCGTGCCGTGGGACGTGCCGCCGGCCTCATACAAATAACCAGGTTCCTGGATGATGAACAGGTCGCTCGACCGGCTGCGGTAGAGGCCATTGCGGACCCTTGAGGAAATCGGATCTTCGGCCACCTGGCCGTTCAAAATCTGATCGCGCGTATAGACGCGAAACACGTGCGGCGTTTTGCGAGCCGCTTCCGCCGCTGTCTTTTCGACTTCGGCCTCATCCAGTTTCTTCGATTGGATCAACTCCGTATTCAGGTAGGGTCCAGTGGTGGACATGCTGACGATCCACTTGCCGGCGCCATACTTCGCCGCGAGGGCATCTTCCATCGCCTTCTGCAAAACGCTGCCGGAGAGCCTGCCGCCGTTCATGCGACCCGCTACGCTCACCTCCGGAAGGGGCACGACGCCATGATCCGCCGTCAAGACAAATACCACATTATTGAGACCTACGCTTTTATCAACGTCGTCCAGCAGTTTGCCCAGCAGACGATCCGTCCGGATGGAAATGTCCCGCACTTCAGGCGAATCGGGACCCATTGCGTGGCCGACGTAATCGTTTGCAGAGAAGCTGACGGCGAGAATGTCGGTGCCCGAATGCTGGCCGAGCTTCTCGGCCGCCAGCGCGCGTTCGGCGAAGTCCTCGATAATCTCGTTTCCCCAGGGCGTGGCTTCGAAGGAGCGGCATTTTGGCGTGTCGGCTTTTGCCGCGCCCATCGTGCAGAAGGCCTTGGCCGTTCCTGGTTTCGCGTCGACGGGATACCACACGCCGTTTTGTGCCTTAGCCGCGGGCTTGCTCTCATTAATCTGGTTGACCCAGACGGGCAGAGCGTCCATGTAGTAGCTGCTGGTGACCCAGTGCCCCGACCGATCGTCAAACCAATACGCTCCGTCGGCGGCATGGCCGGCGGGCAGAATGGCTGCGCGGTCCTTGATCGAGATACCGATTACTTTGGATTGCTGACCGGACATCTTGATCTGGTCCCCGAGGGTGGAAACGATCAGCCTGCGAGGCGACGATCCGGCGGCCTCGCCATTCGCGCCAAGGAGTTTTGTCGCCGGGTCTGAAACGCTCGTCACGGTCTTGCCTGTTTCCCGGTCGTACCATTCATTTCCGACGATGCCGCTGAACGACGGCGTTGCGCCGCTCAGGAAGGTGGAGTGTCCGATCGCGGTTACGGTGGGGTAATGAATCAGGTGCGCGTTATCAAATACGGCGCCCTGTTCCAGAATTTTCTTGAACCCCGACGTGTAATCCGCCCGGAAGCGAAGAAGATAGTCGTAGCGGAACTGATCGACCACAACGGCGACGATCAGTTTCGGTTTCTGGGGCGGCGGTGCGGCCATCGCGCCGATGGCCCAGCCGGACAGGATTAAGGCCGCAAGAATACGCTTCATGATTTAGCTGCTCGTCCTATTCTAAAGACAATGCAATATAAACTTCTTGGCAATACCGGAATCACCGTATCCCGTCTGTGTCTGGGATGCATGAGCTATGGCGGCGGCGATCTGCCCGACTGGGCGCTGGGAACCAAGGGCTGGCACGTGGACAAAGAGGGCGCGCGCGAGCACTTCAAGATCGCGCTCGATTCCGGGATCAACTTCTTCGATACGGCGGACGTTTATTCGGCCGGCCTGAGCGAAGAGATCACCGGTTTCCATCTTCGCGAGATGGCGTCGCGTGATGACGTCGTGGTCGCCACAAAGGTTCACGGCGTGATGGGCAAGAGCCCCAATAAGCGCGGCTTGAGCCGCAAGCACATTATCGAGGGTTGCGAGAATTCCCTCCGTCGCCTCGGTATGGACTTCATCGATCTGTATCAGATCCACCGGTGGGATCCGAACACGCCGATCGAGGTGACGCTTGACGCGCTGGATTCGCTGGTGCGCGACGGCAAGGTGCGTTATATCGGCGCCAGCAGCATGGCGGCGTGGCAGCTCTCGAAGGCTTTGTACACGGCGAAGGAAAACGGCTGGCATAAGTTCTCGACGATGCAGAATCACTACAACCTGGTTTATCGCGAAGAGGAGCGCGAGACGATTCCGCTTTGCATGGATCAGGGTCTGGGTATCATTCCCTGGAGCCCGCTCGCGCGCGGTTTCCTCACCGGCACGCGACGCCCCGGCGGCGGAGATACGAAGCGCTCGGAAACGGATACCTTCGCCAAAGATATGTACTATGCGCCCGAGGACTTTGCGGTGGCCGACGCGGTGGCGGACGTGGCGAAAAAACGCGGCGCCACGGCTGCGCAGGTCGCCTGTGCCTGGGTTCTGCAGGCGCCCGGGATTACCGCCCCGATCATCGGGACGACCAAAACACAGCAACTGACGGAATTGATCGCGGCTGTGGATCTCAAGCTTTCCGCCGAAGAGGTTGCGGCGCTGGAAAAGCCTTATCGGGCACACGCAATTCTTGGGCACGCGCAGCCCAGCCCGAAATCGATGGCACGGAGCGCTTAAATTCATTGGGGCCACGCATGAACACGAATAAAACGGGTCACGCGGCGTTTGCGTAGAACTTTTGCGGCTTGTGACGCGAGAAATCGGTTTGAGATGCGCAGTTCAGGCGGCGCTCTTTGTCGATCGCGGCATGGATTTCGGCGGTCGAAAAAACGAAGCCATCTTTCGTTGGTTCGTACCGTAAGCCTTTCATTTCGCTGAGCTGGAGGAGTTTCTTCGCCTCCTGCATCTCGGCTTCGCGCTTTGCGCGGCGGGCGGATTGAAGAGCCTGAAGGGTGGCGAGGTTCTTCTGAATGTTTCGATTGATGCGCTGCTCATAGAGGGTCAAGAGCTGGAGCTGTTTTGACTCCTCCTGGAAGACCTTCGCGGCTGTCAGGGCGGCGTGGATCTCGGGATGTTCGGTTTCGATGTCGTCCGAGTGCGCGGAGTGGCCGAGGGCGTAGAGGTTGTCTTCGATGGCGCTGAGCCGGTTGAGACGCCAACTGTCGGTGGCGATGCGCTGGGCGAGCTGGGTCTCCATGGCACCTTCGGGGGCGAGGCTCTCGACGAGCGAGGCGGAGAATGCGTCGTGCATAATGCGATCCGCTTCCGTCATGGCCGTCACCTGACCGGTGAGGTTGTGCCTGCGCGCGTTCAGGGCGGAGGTTTTCTTGCCTTCCTGTGTACGGGGGCCGGTGGAACGCTGCGCGTTGCGGCGGTTTGCTTCGAGCTGTTTTTTGGAGATCATGTTGTTCGAGTTTCTACCTCGACCAAAGTAAAGCACACGAAATTACGGCTGGAGTGTTAAGTTGTTGATTCCACTGATCACATTTGTTGAACTGGCGAATCGCCGCCAGCCACAATCCACAGAAATTTTAGATCCTGACCCAGCGAGGGGCATCTTCACGCGACCCACATATCAGTGGGCTCGGCGCGCAGCAGGGTACTGTGAGTCGAAACTGCGAATCTGGAGGATTGCCCAATGGGACCAAGCGTTCAATCCTCGGCTTCGCCGATCCCGGCCTGGTCAGGGGCCGTCGCGCGGGATGCGTATTTCTTCACGTACCCGTTGCTGATGAACTACCGCACTATGTACATGCAGGCCATCAAAGGTGATGGCAGGTTTGGGAAGTGGCAGCATCTCGGACTCTCATCACCGGCGGACACTGACATCGTCACGCCGAACAACGACACACCGTACTCCTATGCCTGGCTGGATCTGCGCGCCGAGCCGTGGGTTCTGACTGTGCCGCAGATCTAGCCGCATCGGTTCTATACGAGCCAGTGGGATGACTACTGGAGTTAGGTTCTCGACAATCCTGGTTCGGTGCTCGATGGCAATGATGGGTACAACTACTGCTTGCCTCGCCCTCCTGGAAGGGGGCGAGCCTCCCGGGATCAAGCGCGTGGTGCGTGCCGACAGCGACTTGCTCGGAACCCTAACCCGGACCCAACTTATCGGGGGCGAAACAGACTTTTCGCGCGTGAAAGAGATCCAGGCAGAGCTACAGGCTTCAGCCATTGAGCCAGTTCCCGGAACACCGGCCCCGGCAGCAGTCCTTTCATAACGCCCCATCCCGAGGACGCACCGATGTACACGAGCCTGGCGTCGATTGGTCTCGGGAAGGGCGCAGCGTGGCAACCCAAGAAGCTCGATGCCGCCGTACGGACAGCGCTTCAGCAAGGTATTGAAGATGCGCGCGCCGAAAATGAAAAAGCGGAGCGAAGCAGGTGTCGACGCCGCCAAATTCTTCGGCTCGCGCGAGGGCGTGGGCGCACGCTACACGGATCGCTCTATGGGCGACTACATGGGAATCTTCGGCAACGTACCGAAGGTCTCCGTGTACCTCTTCGATGCCGACCGATGCCAGCGGCAAGCCTCTCGACGGCAGCAAGGCTGCATATATGCTGATGTGCGCCAGTGGGCAACTGCCCCGGTGAAGTACTTCTGGTGATCACGATGTACAGCATCCCCCAGCGCTGGCTCGTGAAGAATCCAATCAGGCGCTATTCGGTTGGCAGCAGCGAGAGCGTCGCTCCCTTCCGGTCGCGGCTCGGTATTGAGCCTAATCGCATAACGGCGGAGCTGCAGAAAGTGCAGAATTTTCGAAGCCGAACTGCCATAATGCGCGTTATCGTAGTTGCTATACCAGGTGGAGAACCGGCGAGCTTTGAAAGCTCCACAGCCGACGCTGTAGAGGATTTCAATGACAAAGACCAGGAATTGGATCATCGCCGCCGCCTTTCTGGCCGCAGTCGCCGCGGCCGGCGACACAATCGGACGGCCGCCGATCAATCGCATATCCGAGAGACGCCTGATGGCTACTTATCTCGATCCTGCGACGGTCCAGTTCGTCAGGCCGGGGCTCACTATTGAAGTGCAGTCCGCCTCCATCGCAGGTGACGGGACGATTACAGCGACCTACACGCTCTCGGACCCCTCCGGCCTTCCGCTTGACGCCGCAGGCGTAACTACCCCCGGGACAATTTCCCTCAGTTTCCTTGCTGCTAACATTCCACAGGGCCAGGAGCAGTATGTCAGCTACATTACGCGATCTGCTACCGGTTCAGTCGTTCCGACCACCAACCAACCTGCGGCCGATTCCGGCGGCACAACTACACAAGTCGCTCCCGGCGAGTACAGCTATACCTTTAAAACCAAAGCTGCCGGATTCGACCCGACCGTGACGAATACCATCGGCATTTATGGTTCACGCAATCTTGCTGTCTTTAACCTTGGAACCAATTACGCCAGTACGACTTTCAACTTCGTACCGAACGGCTCGCCGGTTAACACCACCCGCGATGTGATCCGGGATGCGAGTTGCAACCGCTGTCACGACCAGCTGTCGGCGCATGGCGGCTCGCGGCGAGGTATGGCAGTGTGCGTTATGTGCCATACTCCGCAGAACGTCGATCCCGATACGGGCAACAGCCTCGACCTGAAAGTCATGGCGCACAAGATCCACATGGGTTCGTCGTTGCCAAGCGTTATCGCCGGAACCCCGTATCAGATCATCGGATTCCAGGGCAGCGTCAATGACTTCTCGGCTGTGGTGGACCCCGCGATGGCCCAGCGATGCACGGTTTGTCATTCCCAGACTAGCGGCGCGGCGCAGGCGACCGCGTATTTAACCGAGCCTACTCGCACCACCTGCGGCTCCTGCCATGATGACGTCAATTTCGCGACGGGCGCCAATCACGCCGCCGGGCCGCAACCGGACGACAGCAGGTGTTCCACCTGCCATATCCCGCAAGGCGCTTCGGATTTTGATGCTTCGATCGTGGGGGCGCACATGGTTCCGGTCGACTCTTCCCTGCTCTCGGGTCTGAAGGCAACGATCGATAACATCAGCAACGGCACGGCCGGCAGCCAGCCTACGGTGACGTTCACGTTGACCGACAACGCGGGGAATGGAGTTCCCCTCTCGGCTCTTGGGTCGTTGTCGCTGACGATGGCCGGACCGACCACCGATTATGGCTATACGATCTTTGGAAGCGACGTTGCCTCGACGCCGGGTTATGTGACCGAAAGCGCGACCAAAGCGACCTGCAGCGCGGGCGGAGCGTGTACTTATACGTTTAAGCACGCGGTTCCCGCAGACGCCACCGGAACATATGCGATCGGGCTCGAGGCGCGCCGGACAGAAACGGTGCTGGCCGGCCGGCCGAATCAGCAAACCATACAATATGGGGCGGCCAATCCGGTCAGCTATTTTTCGGTGGACGGGTCCACGGCAGCGCCGCGGCGTCTGGCGGTCGAACTGACCAACTGCAATCAGTGCCACTACAAATTGTCGTTGCACGGAACCCTGCGAAACAATACCCTCTATTGCGTGATGTGCCACAATCCGTCGAACACGGACGCCACGACTCGGGCATCGGCGACAAACCCGGCGGACAAGACGCTGCCGCCGCAAGGGATTAACTTCAACATGCTGGTGCATCGCATCCACTACGGCCCCAATGCAACAGCGGCCGGCGCTAAGAATCCTTATATCGTGGTGGGCTTCGGGGGCAGCCACAACGATTTCTCGACAACGTTGTTTCCGCCGCTCAACCCGAACGGTTCTCCCGGGGACACGCAAAACTGCTCCCTGTGCCATGTCAACGGCAGTGAACTGAACCTGCCGCTTGGGCTGAATCCGGTAGTCGATCCGCAAGGCTGGATCAATCCGAATCAGGCGATATCGGGCGCCTGCAGCGGCTGTCACACGTCGAAGCCGGAGGCTTCGCACATGCTTCTGAATACTTCGACGGAGCTGGGGGAGAGTTGCACGGTGTGCCACAGTTCGGGCTCGGCTTACGCGGTAGACAAGGTACACGCGCAGTATTAAACGCCGGACTTTCCTATGATCCGGCCCATGACCCGACGCTTCGCCATCAGTCTTCTTCTCCTGTTTCCGTTATCGCCTGCACTTGCCCAGGAAGCGCCGCCAGCCGCACCGCAAGCGAAGCCGACTTATGTGGGCTCCGAGGTTTGCGGGATGTGCCATGAGGATATCGGAAAGGCTTTCGCCCGCAGCCCGCACGAGGCAGTGGACAAGGGCGATAAACACGGTTTCACGGGAAACGCCTGCGAAGCGTGCCACGGCCCGGGGAGCAAGCACGTGGAAACGCTTTCGGCCGCCGACATTCGAAATCCCGCGAAGATTGCGCCCGCGGAACTGGACCGCACCTGCCTGACCTGCCATCGTAATCAGCCGACCGCCGCGGGACGACTACAGGCAAGCCATGCCCACAACTCGACCTCGTGCATCGCCTGCCATTCCGTGCACGGTCCCAGGGCGCTGGTGGTACGCACGGCGGCGGCGGTGAATACGCTCTGCGAGAGTTGCCACTTCGACGTGAAGGCGTCATTCGCCCAGCCATTCAAACACCGGGTGCCCGAAAATGCGATGACCTGCGTCGATTGCCATAATCCGCACGGCAGTTTCAAACCGGGCCTCATGCAGACGGCAGGCGCGAACGAACCGGGCTGCTTCAATTGTCACGGCGACAAACGCGGCCCATTCACCTTCGAGCACGCGCCGGTGCGCTATGAAGGCTGCCAGAGTTGCCACGAGCCGCACGGGTCGGCAAACGCGAAGATGCTGATCCGCCAGGAAGTGCGGCTGGTGTGTCTTGAGTGCCACGCCAATCTGCCGACTCTTCCGAACACGACGCCCCCTGTCACGGGCGTTGTTCCGCCGGCATTTCACGATCTGAGTTCGCCGAGATTCCGCAACTGCACCATTTGCCACCAGAAGATCCATGGCAGCTACGTGGACAGGAATCTGCTGCGATGAAAGGTCTTCTTCGGAAATCACGCAAAACGGGTCGCGTTCGCGCCGCCGCCGAGATGCTTGTTCCTTTTGTTTCCTGGCGGCGCGGGACAGCGCCCTTTGCGCTTTTGATCCTCGCGATTCTCTCCGTGCGCGCCGCGGCGCAACAGGGGGCGGCCTGCAGCCACACCTGCAACGCCCACACCTGCAACGCCGGCACCTGCCACGGCAGCGCCGGCAGCGGAGTCGCCCGTTCCGTCGGATCAGAGGTGGCTGACCGGCTACATCGATCTGGGCTACCGCTGGATGACCGGCGTTGGCGGCAGCCTGGAGACTTACCGCAGCATCGTGGATCTGGGTTCCGGGCCCAAGATGCTGGCGACCGAGTTCACGGTCAGCGATCCCAAACGCCGCTACTTCGACACGATTAACGTGCGCGCTTTCAACTGGGGTGACGATCCTTACTCCACGTTCCATGCCGACGCGAAGAAGGCGAAGCTCTACGATTTTTCCGTCGACTACCGCAATATCGCTTACTACAGCAATCTTCCGGCATTTGCGGATCCGCTGATGGATATCAACGGCGTGGTTTTGAATGAGCAGTCGCTCGACACCCGTCAGAAGATGAGCAGCGCTCAACTCGATGTGTGGCCCGGCCGCTGGATCGTTCCCTATCTCGCGTTCGATCACGACGCGGATACGGGCTCCGGCATAGCAACGTTCGTTTCCGGTGGAAATGAATATCCTGTCGCAAGCCTTGTGCGAAATTCGACCAACAATTATCGCGGCGGCGTACGTCTCGAGCTTTCGCGCTTTCACATCACGCTGGAACAAGGCGGGACGACTTTCAAGGACGACCAGCAGCTGAACCAGAGTCCGGGGCAGGTTAATTACGGAAACTTCTTTTCTCCGCTGCTGGGGCAAACGCTCTATCTCACCGGACTCGGAGAAGCTTATGGGGTGCGCGGCAGCAGCATCTACACCAAAGGGCTGCTGTCTGCAAACGTTACTTCCTGGCTCGATCTGTACGGCCAGTTTCTCTACAGCCAGCCCGATTCGGATGTGAACTTCCAGCAGTTCTCAACAGGGAATCAGGTCTTACTCAGCCAGGTGTTGTTCTATGCGGGGGAGCAGAGCCTGGTCTCGGCGGAAGCAAAGCTGCCCCATACCTCAGGCAGCTTCGGTGGGGAGATCCGGCCTTTCCGGCGGCTCCGCGTTCTTCCGTCCTGGCTGACCGACCGAATGCATACGAACGGATCCAGTTCCACGCAACAAAACCTTAGCACCACTACGGGCCCGGTGGCTCTCGACAGCCTGCTCAGTTCCTCACTGGTTACGAACTACAATCAGGCCGAGGTCAGCATGATGTTCGACGTGACGCCGAAAATCACATTGCGCGGCGGATACCGCTATGTGTGGGGCAACGCGAGCGACGTCACTCTGCCCATTTCCGGGCTGGGGGCTCTCGATCAGGGGAAGATCCGGCGTAACGTGGCGCTGGCAGGAGCGGTCTGGCGGCCGTTCGAGAAGCTGTCGATCAACGCCGATTTCGAAGGCGGATCCAGCGGAAGCACGTACTTCCGCACCAGCCTGTACGACTACCAAAGAGGGCGGGTGCGCGGAAGATATCAGATCTCGCCCTCGTTCAGCTTCTCGGCGAATGTCAGCGTACTGAATAACCACAACCCGACGCCAGGGATCAACTACGACTTTCTGGCCCACCAGGAATCGGCGTCGGTTATCTGGTCACCTTCGGGCGGTAAGAATCTGACTTTCGAGGGCAGTTACACGCGCGCCTCGGTGCGGTCAGACATTAATTATCTCGATCCGGAGTTTCTTATTTCCGAATCCTCGATTTACGTGGACAACAGCCACACCATCACGGCATTGATCGATCTGAAAATGCCGGGCCGGCTGGCTTCCAAAACGAGATTGACGCTAGGGGGTTCGGCATTTCTGTCATCGGGCAGCAACCCAACGACGTTCTATCAGCCGTCGGCGAAGATGGCCATCACGGTAAATAAACACGTCGACTGGGTCAGCGAATGGCGCTACTATGGCTTCGCGGAAACCTTCTACCTCTACCAGAGTTTCCGCGCTCAGACGGTTACTACCGGGGTGAGGCTCTTCCGATGAACCGGTTGCTTCTGTTTGCGGTCTTCTCACTCTGCGCCGCGGGTTTGTACGGCGCGGAAGTTTCCGCGGATTCGGCGCGCGGCGCCGAGGTGTTTAACCTGCAGGGATGCGACAGTTGCCATGCTCTGAACGGCATCGGCCCGGCGATCGGTCCCGACCTGGGCCGGCTTGCGGATCAGGGGTTCACACCGGCGTCCTTTGCGGCCACACTCTGGAATCATGCCCCCGCGATGTGGACCGAGATGAGATTGCGCAATGTCGCGCACCCTGCAATGGACGAACAGCAGGCGGCCGATCTGTTCGCCTTTTTCTATTCCCTGCGCTTCTTCGAGCAGCCCGGCGATGCGGGACGGGGAAAGGCACTGTTCACGTCACTCAAGTGCTCCGAGTGCCACGGACTTACAACGCCGAAGCTTGCGGACGCGAAACCGGTGAAAGAGTGGACCGTTCCCGGCGATCCGCTCGCGCTCGTTGAAACAATGTGGAACCATTCGACCACGATGCGGGCCGAGATGACTCGTCAAAAGATCATGCTGCCGCAGCTTACCGGACAGCAACTGGCTGACCTGCTCGTCTATGTCCGATCGGTGCAGGGACTGACGCGGAGCAAAGGCGTGTTCCAGTCCGCATCGGCGGAAGAAGGAAAAGGATTGTTCGAATCGAAGGGATGCTCCGGCTGCCACACCGTGGAGACGCGCTTCTTTGCGATCGGCCTGCGCGACGAAACGATCACGGATATCGCGGCGGATATGTGGAATCACGGTCTCGACATGAGTCTGAGAAATCAGGTTTTCCAGCCCGGTCAGATGCGCGCGATTGCCGCATATATCTGGTCGCGGCGAACGATGGAGAGCGAAGGGAGCCCGGGCGCGGGCTACAAGGTCTTCAGCGCGAAGAAATGCACGGTATGCCACGACGATGCCGCCAGCGGGGCGCCGCCGCTCACGCTCACATCGCCGGCAAACGGGAACCAGTACTTTTCGGCGGCGAGGATGGTTTCGGGGCTGACGCGGCATGGTCCCGCGATGCTGGACCGGATGCGTGAGAAACGCCTTGCATGGCCCCATTTTTCGGCTGAAGAGATGGCCAATCTGATCGCTTATCTGAACACGCGGAGCTCGCGCAATGGCCGATAACGACAATACACAGAGCGGCGGCCGCCGGCCTGTTCTGGCGGTCCTGACGAGCCACTGGCTCAGCATTCTCGGCGCGTCGCTGGTTACGATCGCGGGCTGCTCGTGGCTCTTCCTGCTTCCGATGCATATCGCCGGACAGGCGCAAGACCCTTACGCCGGAATCCTGATTTTCGTGGTGATTCCGCTGATATTTTTTATCGGTCTGGCGCTGATACCCATTGGGGCGTACCTGGCGCGGCGTCGTATTCGGGCCGGCCTTGCCACGGCGCCCGATCGGCGGATGACGCTGCGGCGGCTGGCCCTGTTTTTCGGCGTGATGACTGTGGTCAACGTGATCATCGGCAGCCAGGTGAGCTATCGCGCCGTCGGTCACATGGAGACCGTCCAGTTCTGCGGCCAGAGCTGTCATGTGATGAAACCTCAATTCGTCGCCTATCAAAGAAGCCCGCACCGGAACGTGAAGTGCGTCGATTGTCATGTGGTTCCGGGCGCGGCGGGATTCGTCCAAGCGAAGATGAACGGGACTCGCCAACTGGTTGAGATCGTCATGGGCACCTACCCGAAGCCGGTGCCGCCTGCGCTGGAGACGGACAGGCTGCCCTCCTCTGCCGAAACGTGCGAGCAGTGCCATTCGCGGGAGATCGAGACTGGTTCGCGGTTGCGCGTCGAGCGGGGGTTCAGTGACGACGAAGAGAATACCGCGGTTGAAACCGTTCTGATGATGCATGTCGGGGGCGGACGTACTGGAGGCATTCATGGAGTCCACATGGGAGCCGGCGTTACAATTCGTTATCGCGCCGCGGACAAGGAGCGATCGAATATTCCGTGGGTCGAATACCGCAACGGTAATACGGGCGAGGCTTCTACTTATCTCGAGACCGGGGCAAAGGACCCCGGGGGAAAAACGTTTGCGATGGAATGCGCCGACTGCCATAACAGTCCAGGGCACGCATTTCAGCTGCCCGCGGCGGCCGTCGACGGCGCGATGGCCGCCGGCAGCCTTCCCACGGATCTTCCATTCGCCCACAAGACTGGAATTCAGGTAGTCTCGGCCTCTTATGCTACCGACCAGGAGGCCGCGGCCAAAATCCCCGAGGCGTTCGCGTCGTTTTACCAGCAGAAGTATCCGGAGGTTTTCGGCAAGCGGGGCGCTGAGATCGGGAAAGCCGGGCAAACGCTGGCAGGGTTGTATCGGGATAATGTGTTCCAGGAGCTCGGCGTCAAATGGGGCACCTATGCGAACAATCTGGGCCACAACGACAGCCCGGGCTGCTTCCGCTGCCATGACGGAAGCCACTCGACGGCCGCGGCGCCGCAGAAGACTATCACGCAGGATTGCAACGTTTGCCATCTGGTGCTCGCGGTTCAGGAAAAATCGCCTGAGGTTTTGAAGACTCTGGGTCTGGCGCCTGGCAGCCCGAGCCCCTGATTCGAATCCAGAAGAAAAGGAGTAATACGAAGATGAGAATTGTATTTATATCGCTGACGCTTGCAGTCCTTTCGGCAGGAGGGGCTTTCGCCGCCGACGCGAAGGCGGGGGAGGCGGTTTACTCGAAATCGTGTAAAAACTGCCACGGCGCGGACGGGACTGCCAATCCGGCGATCGCAAAAATGATGAAGGTCGAAATGGCGGATCTGAAATCGCCCGAAGCTCAAGCGCTCAGCGACGACGATATGAAGAAGGTGATCACGGGCGGCAAGGGGAAAATGAAACCCATCGCGTCAGTTACGGGGGCGTCGCTGGATAATGTTGTCGCGTATGTTCGGAGTTTGAAGAAGTAGACGGTATCCGACGGGTAAGCGTCGCTATCGCGGCGCTCCCTTCCGGTCGCGGCTCGGAACAGTGAGCGGAAGTTACCGAGCCGCGTCCATCAGCGATGAGCTTCCTTATTGACCCGGATCTGCGCCGCCTTCGTTGAGGGACTGACGGAGGAACGTCGAACCGTTCAAGTCGGCGTCGGTAAAGCCAAATACGAAGAACTCGTTCGGATTCGCAACCGGCGGCGTGTCGTTGGTGGAGAGGACGAAATCGTTGTCGTTGGCCACCCAGAGCGTGTGAACGGTCTTGCCGTTCATGCGAACATCTTTGCCGAACGTCATGCCTTCGATCTTGGATGGAATGTCGAAGGTCGCGCTCAGATTATTGGCAGTGAGCACCTGCACGATATCCAGGAACAGCGTCTTGTTCACCGCGAAAGTCACGGCGGTCGCTCCGTCGAGGCCGGTTGTGTCGGTGGCGCCGTCCAGGTCGATCCTGAACACCTGTTTCACAACGGCGGCATTGCTGGTCAGGTTACTGCCGCCTTCGCGCCCTTTGCCGTCGCGTTCGTCGACCAGGAATTCGTGATTGTTCAGCGCCAGGATTTCGCTCACGCCGCTGCCCGTGGTGAGCATGTACGCGTACTGATGCGTGACCGTGCCAGAAGCGATATCGATGGTGACAATGCGCAGCAGATTGGCGGCGGGCTTTTGATTATTGACGACTTCATTCGCATCCTGGATCAGAGCGTTTTGCATGATTCCCACAAGCGTCTTGCCGTCGGGCGTAAGCGCGAGGCCTTCCATACCTTTGTTGGCGGTTCGGCCAACGGTATTTCCGCTGATTTCGTTTGCGCCAACCGGGTATTGACTCGCAACGTAGAAGTCGTCGGGCAGCTTGAACGATGCGACCCGTTCCCCGGTGAACCGGTTGAACTGATAGATGTAAGGACCGTACTCATCCGAGATGAACACGCTCAATCCGTGGATCCCGACGCGAATGCTTTCGCTGTCGAAGCGCGCGTTTGCGGGATTGCCGGAGTTCTTCGCAGGGTTGAAATTGTCGGATCGTCCGGTGAAGAAGTGCTGAAAGAGGTTATTCACCGGCGGAATGCCGGAGTTGACGTTGAGGCCGGCTCCGGTGCCATAGATGAGCGGTGAGCGGCTCCACAAGAGAGTGGTGGCTTGCATTACCGGAGTCACGGAGAACGGCAGTCCCAGAGTATTGGGTTTCGAACTCAGCTCCATGTTGATGGTGTGGAACCGGTTGATATAACTCACGGTGTCGTCGATTAAGGAATCGTAGGACATCGCATTCGGACCACGATCGGGCAAAGCGAGGAACTCATTCCCTCCGGCGTAAGACAATCCCGATCCCATTCCACCCAGTAAATTGGCAGGAACGCCATTCTCGAGAGTGTATGTTAGCCCGGAAAGATCCGCGTTGGGGCCGGCAGGGGTTTCAGTAAGGGATCCAATCGCCAGCAAAGAAACCTGAGCAGACACGGGAGAGACCGCTGAGAATCCAAGAGCAGCGATCAAGACTGCGCCTGGATGAACGAAGTGTTTCATTTCGATTTCAAATCCTTAGAAGATCTGGAGTAGACAGCAGCGATATGGTATGGGTCTGAAAGGATTCGAGTCAAATGAATCTTCGATGACTAAGGGCCGAGATGTTGACCAACATCAAAGGGCTTGAGGTGAGTAATGACCTACTGAAGGCGCTTGGGGCGAGTAGAAATCACCGGCGAAAAATAAAGCTCCCCGCCGGGCGAAGGCCCGGCGGCAGCCCCGAAGGGCTGCCCCACGGGATGATGCTAGTTTGCGGCCCAGGTACACGAGAAGCTGGTTCCATCGCTCGATAGCGTGGAGCAGGTCGACGTCTGCGGACTACTGGCGCTTCCCCTCTTATTGATTTGCTGGATATTAGCGGCTCCGAAACTTCCAATCGGTCCGGTGTTCGTGCTCGAAACGGCGTAATTGGTATTTGCGAAGCTCGTGTAGTCTAAACCGAGGACGCCCGTTCCAAAGTCCGACAGCGGCAAGATCCCATTGCGGGCCGCGCAGCATGGGGCTTCGATAATCCATTCGGCGGACGTTCTTTGGGCTGAAGGGACGGCGTGGGTTTTGGTAAACGTTTTCCCTGTTGTACGGTTCACAATCGTGACCGTGAAACCGCCGCTGCCGTAAGCAACGGATGCGGTAATGACATTTCCCGGGCTCACGGGCACGCTGAGGATCTCAAACGAAGGACTCGGGTAAAACTCATACCAGGCGTAATAATTCGGCGTTGAGCCCTCGCAATCGGAGTCTGTTCCGAGCTGCTCGACAGAGTTCGAATTGTAGCCGTCGATCCCTACCCAGAAAGCCGCATATTGGTTCTGCGTAACACCTGAGCAGACGGCCGCCGGCACAATCCAGGAAGCTTTGGAAAAGGTAAACCCGGTACCCGTCACAGCGTACCCGCTCCAGTTGGCGCTGGTCGAGGTACCGTCGCCGTGTTCCGTCTTGTCGTGGATCGGCCCGAACTGTCTCGGCGCGAGTTTCTCGTCATTCGAAGACAGTGAGACCACTGAAGTCTGCGCAAACGCCGCCAGGGTGGCCAGGGCACTCACAAGTGCAAATCGTATCAACCGCATCGTCTTTGAATCCTCCGTATCCCCGCGATTCTACCTCGTTTATCCCGGGGATGGGGAAACTTTAAGAATTCGCGTCCGGTTTCCTTGCAGGGGCGTTGGTACCCGCTTCGAAGTGGCGGGACGAGGCGTTGGCGGATTCAGCGTCAGACCCGTTCCGCGCCGAAGTTATCTGGAGTATTCTTAGCAGGGCGCGGAAACGGTTGCTTACCGCTCCCTCGGGGTCGCGGCTCGGAGAGGGTTGCGGATCGATAGTGCATGGAGGAGACGAGCATGAGAAGGCAGATCATTCGCATAAGTCTGGTTTTGCTGGCAGCCGGCCTGCTGTCGGTGGGCGCGTTCGGACAGAACGGAGAGCCGGGGCCGGAGCAGTATTCAGCCACCTGGGTCGTTACGGGGGGAAGTGCCGGCGGAACCTCCGTGCCGATCGACATTCACATTACCAGGTACAACACGAACGAGGAAATCGCACAGTATGCGAGCGTTCTGGCGAAGAGCGGTGGGGCAGCCCTTCGGTCGGTTCTGGAGAAACAGGACGTCGGCCAGTTCTCTCCTGTTGGAAGGGTCGGGACAACGCTGTGTGTTGCGCGGAGGCTGGTAGACGGCGACATGACCGTGGTCCGTGTTCTGACGTTGCGAGACATTACGTTCGAGGAACTTCGGAACAATGGACGGTCGGTCGACTATCCGTACACGATGCTGGAGCTGAAGCTGGATAAAGACGGCAAAGGAACGGGGGCCGCCATCCGAGCAGCCAAGATCAGCTTCAACAAGAAAAAGAATAGTTATGAAATCGAGAGCTTCGGACATGGGCAGGCGTACAACAAACTGGCTAATGTCCGGCGCGTGAAATAAGGGGCTGGCCGCCCGGGGCTATCCCCTCGCCAGTGCGATCCGGAGCCGCGCCCTTAGGATTTCGATTTCGGTGAGGACGTTTCGATATCGCGTCCGCTCAGTTCCCAATCCTTAGTGAATCGGCGGATTGTGAGCGCGGCGAAATCGCTGGACAGGTCCGCTGCGCGGCTTTCATCAGCCAGGTAATCCGAGAGCAGGCTGAGAGAGCCGATTCCCTGGTGCGCAGGCGCAAGTCGAGCGGACGTAACGGTTGACCGGGTCTCTTTAACGACTATTTCCCAGCCCCTGGCGGTGAAATAGCCGTTATACGTCACTTCTGAGCGAACCACACCCATGGCGGCTGGCCCAATGATAACCCGGCTTCGATAAACGCGGGCTTCCGTAAATCCAGCTTTCGCATCTGACCACAGAGCGTGCAGCACGCCACGGCGCCGGCCGGCCTCAAATATTTTGAAGCAGTCATTGAAACGGATCATCCTAACGCGAAGTCAGCAATCCAGCGCCTTCTCAGCAGACCGAGATGCACATGCGCCGCGCATTCTCGCCGCATTGACGAAGGAAAATCCTTATGAGTTCTCGAGACGATATGAATCGAAACGTACTCCCCATCCCGGACCGGCCACGCACCGGCCTGATCACGTATGACGCGAAGGACCCGGAAACGAAATATCCGAGGATTACGCCGTTGCGGCCCCCGAAGGGTGCGCCGAACGTCCTGATCATTCTGATCGACGATGCGGGCTTTGGCTCCGCAAGCGCCTTTGGCGGTCCGTGCTATACGCCGAACGCGGAAAAGCTGGCCGCAGGCGGCCTGAAATACAACCGCTTTCATACTACGGCGCTCTGCTCGCCGACGCGGCAGGCGCTGCTGACCGGACGGAACCACCACACGGTGGGAATGGGCGGCGTCACGGAAATCGCCACTGGTTCGCCCGGCTATAACTCGATTCTGCCGAACACCTGCGCACCGCTCGCTCGTACGCTCAAGCTCAACGGATATGCGACGGCGCACTTCGGAAAGTGTCATGAAGTGCCGGTTTGGGAGACCAGTCCCGCGGGCCCCTTCGATGCGTGGCCTACCGGCGGGGGCGGGTTCGAATATTTCTACGGATTCATCGGCGGCGAGGCGCATCAATGGTACCCATCGCTCTATGAAGGCACTTCGCCGATCGAAGTCAAGAAGACCCCGGAAGAGGGGTATCATCTTGTGCCGGACATGACCGACAAGGCCATCGACTGGATCGGGCAGCAGAAGGCCCTGGTCCCGGACAAGCCATTCTTCGTCTACTTCGCACCCGGCGCGACCCATGCGCCACATCACGTCCCGAAAGAATGGGCGGATAAGTATAAGGGCAAGTTCGACCAGGGATGGGATAAGCTGCGCGAAGAGACTTTCGCTCGGCAGAAGAAACTGGGCGTGATTCCTCCGGATTGTCAGCTCACGGCAAGGCACAAGGAAATTCCGTCCTGGGATGAGATGACCGCTGAACTCAAGCCTGTACTCGTTCGGGAGATGGAAGTCTACGCCGGCTTCATGGAGTTTACCGACCACCATGTGGGGCGGTTGCTGGATTCGGTGGACAAGCTCGGTCTGACCGATGACACGCTGATCTATTACATCATCGGCGATAACGGCGCGTCCGCCGAGGGGACGCTGAACGGCACCTACAATGAAATGATCAATTTCAACGGCGCCTCCGCACTGGAAACTCCCCAGTTCCTGATGGATCGGCTGGACAAGCTGGGCGGCCCGGAATCTTACAACCACTATGCGGTGGGCTGGGCACACGCCATGAATACGCCGTACCAGTGGACCAAACAGGTCGCATCTCACTGGGGCGGCACACGCAACGGAACCATTGTGCACTGGCCCAGAGGAATCACAGGCAAAGGCGAAATCCGAAGCCAGTTTCATCATGTGATCGACATTTCGCCGACTATTCTTGAAGTAGCCGGCCTGCCCCAACCGCTCTCCGTTAATGGAGTCACGCAGCATCCGATCGAAGGCGTGAGCATGGCGTACACGCTGAATGACGCCGCCGCGGCTGAGCGGCATGAAACCCAGTACTTCGAGATGTTTGGTAATCGCGGCATTTACCACAAGGGCTGGACCGCGGTAACACGCCACAAGACTCCGTGGATTCTGATCGGCGAGAAGACCCCGGCATTCGACGACGACGTGTGGGAACTCTACGACACCAGTAAGGATTGGAGCCAGGCAAACAACCTTGCCAAAGAGATGCCTGAAAAGCTCCATGAACTGCAGCGCCTGTGGCTGATGGAGGCGGTGCGATACAACGTACTGCCGCTGGACGATAATCTCGCTGCACGACTGAACGCGGATACGGCGGGCCGCCCGATCCTGATCACGGGCAAGTCCCAAATCCTGTTTGGCAACATGGGGCGTCTCTCCGAAAATTCGGTCGTCAATATCAAAAACAAGTCGCACTCGGTGACCGCTGAGATCACGGTACCCGCAACCGGGGCTGAAGGCGTCATCGTGGCGCAAGGCGGCAATATTGGCGGATGGAGTCTCTACGCCAAAGGCGGCAAACTCAAATACTGTTACAACCTGCTTGGCGTTCAGCAGTTCTATGCCGAATCGGCCGCGGCGCTGCCTGCAGGCGATCACCAGGTGCGTATGGAGTTTGCGTATGCCGGTGGAGGGCTTGGCAAGGGTGGCACGGCGTCCTTGTACGTGGACGGCAAAAAGGTCGGAGAAGGCAAGGTCGCGGCTACCGCAGCAATGATCTTCTCCGCCGATGACGGTTGCGACGTGGGGGTGGACACGGGATCTCCTGTCTCGCCCGACTACGGATCGCGCGGAAACGAGTTTTCGGGCCGAGTCAGAGGAGTTCAGCTGGCGATTGGCGACGACGCTGAAAGCCCCGATCACCTGGTCTCTCCGGAGGAGGCGGTTCGAATCGCCATGGCGCGACAGTAACCACCCGCAGGGTTGGCGCTTCATCCGAAAATCATTTTGGCCGCGTGGCCCAGCAATTCTTCAATCGAAAACATGGTGAGCGTCAAAGGCAGCAGGGGAGCGGCGGTTGCGACGGCGAGCCACGCGACCTCTGCAAGGGTGAAGGGAACAATGCGCATTTCGCGCACGACCGAGTAGCTGTTTGAGAGGTCGGCAAGAGACTGGATGTCCGCGGCACCGAGCAGTTCGCTCATCTCTTCGGCGCCTCCCGCTATCCATTTCTCCTCAAACCCGAAGACATATCGACTCGCCAGCACTCCATATTCGGCCGAACTCTTCCGCTTGGCGCGATCCAGCATCGGGGCGAACACGAGGAGCGGCGCGAGCACGAAGAGGATCAGGAGGCAGACCGTGCCGGCGGCATCCAGTTCAAAGAATGGCAGGCTCTTTCCTTCAAAAAGGATTCGATTGGCGATGAATGCGGACAGCATCGAACCCTGAGCGAAAAGGAAAGGCTCCAAGGCGTATAAGCTATCGCGGAGAAAGCCGATCCCGCCGGCTCGATCCGGATGGGCGCCGGTCAGGTGAAGGTTCAGCCGGGACACCCTCCACAGAAAGCAAAACCAGATCACGAGACGCGCATACCATCGCAGCAGCATGAATTGAAAGATCGGGATGCTCACAAATGCGTACCAGTACCCCGCCGGAGTCAGGTGAAAGTGTGTTCCGACTGGCGTCGCATACCAGGTCATGCCCGTCGCGGCGATATGGCTACGCCACGTTGAAAGACCGAGCGTATACACCAGGACAAGGATCGCCACTTCAAGAGCAACCGAGTTGCGTGCGCGTACCGCCGAGGCTACCGCCTTATGGAAAGCCGGCAGGTCTTCCGTCACGACCAGGCGTCTTTCCACGAACCGCCGCGTCACGGGAGTGATGCGTTGATGAACCAGGACTTCGGCGAGGACGAGCAAGGGTAGAGCGATCAGGAATCGCACGTGCGCTTCGACGTCCAGGAGAAAGGGAATTTTGACCGCTCCGCCAAGCAGACGGCCCTCCATTGCCGACAGAATCAGAAGGGGCAACCATGAGAGCAGCGTGATCACCAGGATCCGGCGCCGCAGAAGTTGCAGCGAATCCATGGACAAACGCGCTCGGAGGTACAGCTGGAACAAAGGACCGCCCAGAACCAGCGAAAAGTCGGGTATTCCCAGGGCCGGGATTTCCTTCATTTTCGGCAGGTCTTCTTCGATGACGCGCATATTTTCCATCGGTTGATTCCTTTGGCGTTTGCCGTCGAGGCACTGTGGCGATGGTGAATCGATGCACTCAGGCCGACTGTTGCCTTTGCGCCTCGCCTGCCGAGCGAAGTGAACTTCTTCTGCGGCGGCAGTCTATAGCCCTGCTCTATTTCATGAAACCTCCCGGAGGCTTCCGCCTCATTTCACACGCCTCCCGGAGACTTGCGCCTCCTTGTTTGAATTGATTAGAGCCTCGGTTTGTTCCGGTTCTTCAGAGCGCGGGCCAAGTTCATCCTGTCGCATGGATCTCAATTGCTCGCTCCGCGGCGCATCGGTTGGAGATACATAGACCGGCGATTCGAGAGCGATGTGCGCGCCCGCGGCTTCCACGGTGTCCATGGTCTGGAGGAGCAGTTCCTCCTGGACTCTCAGGAACTCGAGCCGGTCCGTGGTCAGGACATATGCGAAAACATCGAGCACGAGAGAAGATGGGCCGAACTGAATGAATCGCACGTGAATCGAGTCTGTCTCGACCTGGGGATGGTATTTCAGAATGCTGTCCAGACCCGTTAAAATGGAGCGCATCTGCGCCGCGGTAGTGTCGTAGCGCAACTTTACGGCCGGATTGAACCAGAACTTATCTTTGGAGGACATGTTCTCGAGACTCAGGTTTGCGAGTTGGCCGTTAGGGATGCTGACCACGCTGCGGTCCAGAGTTCGGATACTGGTGGAACGCCATCCCACCTCCACGACAGTGCCCATGACATCGCCGATTTTCAAAAATTCCGCCACCCGGACCACCTGGTCGAAGACGATGGAGACCCCGCCCAACAGATTCTCCAGACTCTTTTGAGCCGCTACGGCCACGGCAATACCGCCGATTCCAACGCCCGCCAGAGTCGTGGAGGGTCTGATGCCAAACAGGTACAGGGTAGCCAGCAGGCCGGCGAAAAGGAACACCAAATCCATGAGGCCGCGGCCCAGGCGGACCATAGAAAAGGCGCCTATGTTGCCGACACGCACCAGCCGCCGGCGAATGAGCTTCTCTATCTTCCTGACGACGAGAAAGCCAAACCATACGCCCGCCACAATAGCAAGAAATCTCTCGGTGGTAGACCAGAATTGCCGTGCAAACAACGGCAGGCTGATCTTGAGCAGCATCGCCTCGATAATCAGAGCGATCAGTAACAAACGAAAGGGAACGGACAGAACGCTGGGAATGGAGGAAGGCGTTTTCTTCAACACCCGGCGGCGGATGGAATTGATCAGAAGACCGAGGAACCAGTTGAGCAAGCCGGTCGCGAAATAGAGCGCGGGCAGACCGACAAAAACGAAAAGCCACTGGAAGAGGAGAATACCCCCAAGTCGAGTCGTCAACAGGAATTCGGGGACGAAGTTGTTTATCGGTATCGCGTCGAGTTCCTCGAACAGCGTTGGAATGTATTCCAGCGTCTCCTTTGCAAACAGCCAATGGGGTGGCTGCTTGCCGATGGTGACAAGCTCAACAAGGATGTCGACATCGCCATCGACGGAGGGTATGGTCCCCACCAGATCCTGGCCCGGTTTCAGGGTTGCGAGAGAGCCTTCCGGGCTGTCGCTCAACTTAAGGAGCCGGGCAGGCAAGCGCTTGTCGAGGACGGTGAAGAGTTCCCGGGCCAGACCCTCAGCGCTCTTGCCTCGCAACGGCGTGTTCAGATATTGGGCCGCGGCTTCCATATTCCCCTTGCCGGCGGCTGCGAGGAAACCAAGGACAGTACCTCGAGGGGACGTGCGGCCCAGAGGGTCCTTTGGCGCTTCGGCCGGGGCGCCGGGGCCGGGCGGGGACGCGGGGGCGGAGACAGGAATCTGCGCCGAAAGCAGTGATACCAGAATAGTTGCCAGTAAGCAGACGCGCCGCATTAGACCGTAAGGGAGAGAGTCTATAGCAACATGGACATCTGTCAACTTGGATGCCGAACTCGACGCCGGGCGTTATTTTATTGAGGTCAATTCCGCCCCGTTGGGAACAGAAACGCGATTTGCAGCCGCATCGTCCAGGGAGAGGCGCCGGGCGGATGGACCACATTGCCGTAGAACTGAAATCCGACATTCACCGGCTGGGCTCCCAGGCGCATGATTCGTCCGATGCCGCCTCCCACAGGTACCACCCATCTCCCGCCGTTCGTCGGCTTCCCAGTTTGCCGTGAGGGTGGGCTGCCAGGTGATGTAATAACCCTTCTTCAAGTTGTAGTTGATGAAGTATTGCAGCAGAAATTGATTCACGTCAGGGAGATCCGAATGACCGGCGATGCCCCAGACATTATTCGTAAGAACCCCGAGGGTCCACTTACCCGGCTGAACCAGGACTACGATGGTCGGACCCACACCAAATTTGCCCTGCCCCAGGATGCCGGTTTTTGTCGCGGTCGGCAAGAGCAGTTGCGGCCCGATGCCCCAGATCACTTTGCTTTTCTTCGGGGAAAGGAAAAATGCCGGTTGCATGTCTCCGAGCCCGTAATAGCCCGCTTCAACGGCCGGTCCGGCTGCCTGCGGTACGTCAACCGGCTGGTAGATTATCGGTGCGATCCAGCGAATAATCAGGTTCCAGTTTTCGGTCAGGCTCAAGGGAATTACGGGTTGAACGTTCAGAACATTCTGGGTGCGGTCGGCTGGCCCAATGTTGAAATTCCAGTTGTCCTGAAGCGGAACGCTGATGAGGCTGGCTACGGGATTCTGGGCCTGCTTGCGTAATGCGTCGGTATTGTCCGCAGCGGGAACGGAGGCCGCTGCAGGCTGAGCCTGGGGTGGCTGCGCGCGGGCCGAGAGCGCCGCGGCGGTCGGGAGACAGATCAGCGCGATGGCTGTCAGGATTTGCCTCTGGTTTGTCCTGGGTTCGCGCATCGGAAATAGACGAATAATGCGCGGCGGTGATTCAGATAATTCGGCGTCGGGAACTACTCTTCGTCATCCGTACGAGCCCAGGTTTTATCCGGATTGTACAGTTCCATGGCCTTGACGATGCTGAGCGAATTGGGTCCGAGGTCCTTCTGGTAGACGACCCCGTCGTAGCTGACGAGAAATGTCTTCACGCCTGTGACCAGATAATCGGCCGGTACCGCGACAAGTGCAAAACCGCCGATCATCGCGCCCTCGATCACGTAGTCAAGCTTGCCCAAAGTCGCATTCGGGCCTTGTCCTTTTAATATCTTGAAGTAGTATCCGTGGAAGGGTTTGGTTTTGTCGACGTACCCCTCTTCCAGGGCATTCGCTACCGATTCTCCGATCGGACCGGCCCAGCTGCCGTCGGCGTTTCGCCACGCCAGCCCGTCCTGTTTTCCAGGCGTGCTGATAATTTTCTGCGCGAATTGATTGACTCCGGAATTGTCATGGACGGTCGCCGCATACTCGTTCTGGGCTTCTACGAAGCCACGGCAAATGGTGATGGCATCCAGCTCGTTTTCCCCGATTCGCCGAACCAGAACCTCGCGGCGGCCCGCCTTCGTATCGAAGTACCACTTCCCGTGTTTCTCGACGATGGGAATCGGCATGGGCCAATCTTCGTTTCCGATCAACAGGGTGGCGCGCCTGGGGTTCGCCGGGTCTATCACGACGGAATGCTTCTCGCGGGATTTCGCAGCGCTTTCGATCGCGGCGTTCTTATCCGCTACAGCGTCCGCCGTCGTAATCAGATCCTTCGCATCCGGCCCCAGGATGTTCAATAAAACGGGAACGTCGAAATCGCCCGCCGCCTTTATGATTGCTTCGGCTGCTAATTGCGGCGTCGCAAATGACATCTGCGCCTGAGCGGCCGGTGGATTCGACTGCGGCGCCGCCTGGATCAGGATAGCGAGAGCACAAGACAGGCCAACCACCTGGACGGCAAGCAGGGCTTTTGATTTGAAGGCGCAGAATATATTCGATCCCATTTGTTTGTCCTCGATCACGGCTTGTCTACCTCCGGCGCCCGCCGCCACCGCCACCGCCGCCCCGGCTGCCGCCACCCCGGCTGCCCATGCTGGAAGATCCGCGGGAACTATTGGCTCGCGCGTTGCTTCCGCTATAGCTACCGCCACCGCCGAAAGCGCCGCGCGAGGAACTTCCGCTTGAGACGCTCCGGTTGCCGATGCTGTCACCGCCACGATTGCCGCCGGCCGACTGCTGTCGGGCGGAAGCACCGCCTCGATCTCCCCCGCCTGCCTGCTGCCGGCCAGCATCGCCGGCGCGATTCCCGGCGCCTGCCTGCTGCCCGGCAGCCTGGTTTCGCCCAGCACCGCCCTGTCTGTTGGCTGCGGATGCCTCGCGAGTGGTGCCGCCGTACTTGCCGGCCGTCGACCGATCGGAATAAGGAGTGCCGCCGCGGTGCTGCGGGTTGTGCTGCCAGCTATTCGCGCCAGCTCCGCCGTTGACGTTGGCGCGATTTCCACCGTTGACGTTGGCACGATTTCCACCGTTCACGTTGGCGCGATTTCCACCGTTCACGTTCGTCCTGTTGCTGTTGTTGACGAAGCTGTTGTTGTTGTTAATGTTGATGGTGTTGTTGCCGCCCCAGCCGGCGTTGTAACCCCACCCTCCACCCCAAGCCGCCCCCATCGCTATGCCTACGCCAAAACCTATGGCCGCCCCGGCAACGTAGGCGCCCACAGGCGGGTAGGCGATCGGGGGATACGGATAAACCGGCGGTCCGTACACCACGGTGGGGTTATAACTGGGGACATACACGACTTGCGGGTTGGCCTGCTGAATCACAACCACGCTCTTGTTTTCCACGACCTGCGTTTCCACCTTTTGCTGCTCGGTGGTCTTCAGATTTCCCGCACTCTGCGCCTTCATGCGCATCCGCTGAACCGCGTCCATCACGTCGCTCTGCTGGGCCAAAAAGGCGTTGCCGAGGTCGGTAGTCCAGGTGATGTTTTCGGCGAGTTGTTTCACCGCATCGGGCAGGGCGGCCATGGCCTGCACGCTGGGATCCCAATTCTGCTTCTCTACCGCTTCCACGAGGGCTTTATCTTTCAGGGTCGGGTTCGCCTGCAACCACTGCTGGAGCTGAATGATTTCCAGAGGATACGTCGAGGCGGCGAGCATTTGCGCCAGAAGGGGATCGGGATAGAGTGCGATGGGAGCCACGAGCGAATCCAACTGATCGTTGGGAATTTTTGGGGCCGCCGCCTCCGGCGCCGGTGCTTGCGCGTATGCAACTTGAGAGTTGGCCGCCAATAGAAGTACACAAAGCAACGATAATGGGCCGCGGAGAATGCCGAACGGCCTTGCGCCAAGCGGGGTCAGCTTCATAGTGATTGATCTCCTCCTTGCAAAATCCCGACCTTGACTGACGCAGAGCTTACCCGGTTGGTCATCGCCGTTGAATAACGTGCCGCCAATTGGGGTGGCGGAATCTCTACATGAAACCTACACGCCCATGAGGCTTAGATGTGGATCCCGGGCGGTCGATTTTAATTGTTTTTCGACATGGTTCTTAACGCAAACGGTTGGACCCGTGCGGTTTAGACGGCGGAATGAGGTTCCCGTAAACTGCATTCCCCGAGCAGATCAATAAAGAACGGTCAGGCCTGAAACAATTAAAATCCGCGGTGTGTTAATCCGCGTCGTTACCGGCGATCTCATGGAATCCACAGGATGGAGTACGTCTTCTTCACAGGTACTCAACGAGATAACCGAGTGGCCTGGAGGCGAAGCGGTGTGGGCAGCATATCCTGCAGTGGCCTTATGGCTCTTCGTCCGGCACGACTTCAATAGCTCGGGAAATACAAAAATGAACCAGTGCGCGACGCGCTGCATCAATATCTGGGTTTATTGCGGATGTGACCGGCGCGGGCAGAGTGCGAGCCGTGAACATGCTCGAGTTACTTTGCCGTCATTCGATGGAGGCAGTAAATGATCGGGGCGTTTTTAAGACAGTCTTTGTCGGTGGCGATGTCTTTCCTGCTGGTGGTTATGGCTGCGGCACCTGAAGCCGGAGCACAGCAACCGGCACAACCGCCTCCGACAGGGTATTCGGGACAGGGCGTGCCCCTTTCCGCGGCGGAGTTGCAGCAACTGGCGGCGCCCAGTCGCCCTGTATCCGGACGCCCTGGTTGCCCAGATTTTCGGCGCGGCGACCTTTCCCGACCAGGTTGCCGCCGCGAGCAACTGGCTGGCGCAAAACAGGAGCCTCACAGGAACAGCTCTCACGCAGGCCGTCGATATGCAACCGTGGGAACCCAGTGTAAAGGCGCTCTCACAGTTCCCCTCGGTCCTCGACAACCTGGCGAAAAACCTCACCTGGACTTCCTCGCTGGGAGAGGCGTATTCCACCCAGTCCGCCGATCTGATGTCGGCAGTTCAGACGTTGCGCGCCCAGGCAAAAGCTGCCGGCAATTTGAAATCAGGATCGCAAATTATCGGTCGTGCAGCAGTCGCCCCAGGTGATCGTAATTCAGCCTGCCAGTCCGCAGGTCGTGTACGTCCCGCAGTACAATCCCACGATTGTGTACGGGACGCCGTACGTGACGCCGGGGTATAGCACCGCGACCGTGGTGGCGACAGGCCTGCTTGCGTTTGGAGTGGGTATCGCGGTGGGCGTGGCGATAAGCAATAGTTGGATGGGGTTACAGTTACTGGAACACCAACTGGCACGGTGGCACAGTGGTATACGGGAGCACCACCTACTATGGAAATAGTGCATGGCACGGCGGAGTCTATGGCTCCAGCGTGACCGCAGTCGGTCCCTATGGCGCCGCGAAGGCCGGGACGGCCTATAATCCGAGCCACCGGAACTTACGCCAGGGGCGCAGAGGTTTCGAACGGTTACGGCACTGCTAAGGCTGGCCAGGCATACAACCCATCGACAGGAACTTACGCCCAGGGCGGATCGGTCTCTAACGCCTACGGGACACAAAAAGTCGGCCAGGCATACAACCCGAATACCGGAGCTTATGCCGCTACTCATCAGACTTCCAATGCCTACGGTAACTCTGGAAGCTCGGTTGTGTCGAAGAACGGCAATACCGCGTACACACAGCATCAGACTACGGGGGCGGGGTCTGAGGGAACCGTACAAACCTCGGCAGGCGGCAAAGGGTGTAGCGGCGACCGGCGTAAACGGAAGCGCCGCAGCAGGGCAGACCGCAAACGGCGACAAGTATGCCGCCGCAAATGGCAACGTCTACAAGAACACCGGGAGCGGGTGGCAGCAGACTCAGGGTCAGAAACCGACCCAAAATTACTCGAGCGCAAGTTCGTCTGCTGCTTCTCGCGGTTACGGAGGTCCGGAGAAGAGCGAGCGGATCCCCGGCATTCGGCGGGGGTGGCGGAGGCGGCTGGCAATCCAGGGCAGAGAGCGCTCGTGGCGCCGCAAGCCGCGGTGGTGGCGGCGGATGGCGCAGATGAGCGACCCGCATGCGGACGGCCGGAGAATCCTGATTTCACAAAAACTCCAGGCAACTTTCAAGGAACACGTGCAAGTTCGGGCGAATCCATCTGTCGGGCGGGTTCACCACTTCGCGCGAGTAGCTGTCTTCGGCTTTGGCTTATCACTTCCGGTATCCGTTATTGCGCTCGCCGCCTGCGGCAAGTCCGATAAGACTGACAAGCGTCGGGCAGCGTTTTCGCGTCTCCGGATGACGCAGGTAATGCTCTGGTGGCGGCGATAAAGTCCGGCGATCAAAACTCGCTGGTGGCGATTTTCGGCCCCGATTCTAAACAGATCATTTCGTCGGGCGATGCCGTCGAGGATAAGAACGACGCCACGACATTCGCCACAGGTTACGAGACGATGCACCGCTGGCGCAAAATAGCGGATGGCGCCCAAATCCTGCTGATCGGAGCCGACAATTTTCCTTTCGCGGTTCCGCTGAAGAAGAATGCCGACGGCCAATGGTTTTTCGATACGGCTGCCGGTAAGGATGAGTTTCTGTCCCGCCGTATTGGCCGGAATGAACTGGCGATAATCGACGCTTGCAGAGCCGGTGACGGACGCTCAGCATCAGTACTTCTCGGAAGTGCACGATGGCGAGACGACGAAACAATATGCGATGAAGTTCATCAGCGACCCTGGGAAGCACAACGGTTTGTATTGGGAGTCGCCGCAAGGTAAACCCGAGAGCCCCCTGGGCCCGCTGGCCGCATTTGCAGCCTCCGAAGGATACATCGCAAAGCAGGACCCGCACGTGCCGTTTCACGGCTACCTTTTCCGGATGCTGAAGGGACAAAGCGATAAGGCTCCAGGCGGCGCAAAGCAATACGCGGTCGACGGAAAGTTGACCCGTGGATTCGCGCTCGTCGCTTATCCCGCGGAATACGGCAATTCGGGGGTGATGACGTTTATCATCAACCAGGATGGTCTGCTTCTCCAAAGGGATTTGGGGAAGAAAACGACGGAAACAGCAACCGCGATGAACGAGTACGATCCCGATAACGGCTGGAACCCCATAGATAACGAGTGAGATGACGTGCTGAACCGCTGAGAGGCGCATTGCCTGGGCAGAGGGACGCCTCGAACCGCGACAAGCCGGGAATGCAGATTGACCGCGCCGCAATGCGCCGCCGGGCAGTGGTGTTAGGTGAGGCGTAAGCTCCGTGGCGTTCGGGATGGGCGTCAGATTCACGACAAGGCACAAGCGATTACGACGCCGCATTCATTGCGGAATACGTCAGTCGCGCCGTCCGAGATCTCTCCCGCCAGGACAACCGGAGCCGCCGAATTCTGCGTGCGGGATTCATCGTCTGGATTTCTTCAGGCGCCTGAACCTGATTCTGTCGGAGGTGGCCGCTCGCGCTTCACCGCCAGAAATTCCATCCTGGCGGACTTCGAATGCTGACGTCACCGCTTGTGACGACACGGGAGCCAATCCCCACCTCGTTCTGGCACGCGCCGACGGCATCGCGTCCCACGGCGATTCCCGGAAAAGATATTGGTAGACGACGGCGCCGGACTGGCCGTCCGCGTAAGCCATTCCGGCAGCGCGTTCGCGTGGGATGGATCGCCTATACTACGCAGATGGAAGTCAGCCTCTTTCCGAATCCGCGCAGGCCGGGCTTTGGCTTGCGGCCACGTAGGGAGAGCCAGCGGCCGCTGCTGCCTCAGCATGCCCGCCATTGTCCCGTGCTGGAAGCAGGCAGCGCCGTCGGTTTCATGGTCTATCCGCCATTGGCGAAGCACGAGTTGATTCAAGTCGGCTTTGAAGGGGAGGGACGCTACGAATTTCAATACTCCGTCAATCCAACAGGGCGCAAGTGGGAGCCGGTATTTTCGGTGATCTACCAGCTTCCGGTCGGCGGTATCGGCGCAACGAGGGAAGAGGTCAAGTTTATGATTTCGGCCACGCCGGAATCCACCCAAACCGCTAGCATGATGGCCCGTATGTTCATTGCTCCGGATGATCTTGGCACACCGGCAGGGGCGGTAACGCTGCGCGGAGCGTTTAATTTTCAGACCCCTGCCGGCTGGGACACTGTTTACACGCCGATCTTTAACATGATCGAGCGGCCCGCGGCTCCGGTGCTTGTGATCCGGGTTGAGACCGACTGGTACGTTCACGATTCGGAATTCCGATACGTCCTGATGCCGGGCGAGGCGATTTCAGCGTCGCACAATTTGCCGATCGGACAGGTACTCTTCGTTCCGCGAGAGGAAATCACCCTGCGTGACGGCACAGAGGAGGAGATCGCCGCGAGGCAACAATCGAGCCAGGCGTTCTTCGACGACAAGGCAGCCACCAAAGTCAAGACCGCTTACGGGCTGGAATACAGTCCTCTCTATTTGCGGAAGAGCCGGCAGCAGAACGTGGTGCCGGGGGCGGCGGAAAACAGGAAAACGAGCAGCAAGACTCCAACGAGTTGATGACTTCGCTCGCCGTGATCGTGCGCGACAAATTGTCGAACAGGCCGCCTCAACGCGTCTTCCCCGAACAGATGCTGCGCACCACGACAGCATCGACGAACTGAGGGACTGAATCGGAACAAGGCTTTCTGGATGCGAGTGATGAGCAACACGTATACCGCCGACCTGGGATTCCGGCGTTGTCGAGGGATTACTCCGCAACCAAACGCTCTTCACTCGGCTTAATGCCACGCCGAATTGGGTATGATCATGGGACCGGCGTATGGCACAAGCGGATTGGGATCTTGTCAACCCGATACCTTTGACCACCACTGACTTCAATTCCGGGGTGTCAGTCGTATGAATTTCGGGAACATCGAACTCAAGAGGCTGAGAGTCGCTTGCGGCGTCATCGTTTCCGGCATCCTCGTTTCCGGCATCCTCGCCGCACTCATGAGCCCTGCGGCCTTTGCGCAGCAGAAAGTCGACACGGTGGTCACGAACGGCAAGATCCTGACCGTCGATGCGGAGTTCCGCAGTCGTTCAGGCGCTCGCGATCGACAACGGCCGTATCGTCGCACGCGGTACGGAGCGCGGAGGTCGCGCGCTATGCGGGTCCGAACACGAAGGTCATCGACGTCAAGGGCGCAACCGTCATCCCGGGCCTCATCGACAACCATTTCCACTTCACTCGCGCCGTCGAGCGCTGGCACCAGCAGGCCCGCTTCGAAGGTGTCAACTCGCGCCGCGAGGCGCTGCGGATTCTTGCGGCTAAGGCCGCGAGCCTGAAACCAGGCGACTGGATCATGGTGCAGGGCGGCTGGACGCCGCGACAGTTCGCCGATGCGCCGGGCGGCTTCACGCTCGAGGAGCTGGATGGCGTCGCGCCGAAGAATCCGCTGTTCGTGCAGGAAGGTTATAGCCTCGTGTACGCCAACAGCCTGGCGCTCAAAGCCGTCGGGCTGAACCCGGCCGATGGGGCGCGCCGCAGCGCCACGGGGCTGGTGTCATTCCAGCCGCCCTATGCGCTGTACGATGCGATGCCGCCGGCCTCGCCCGCGCAGCTCGACCAGAACCTGACCGACTTCATGCACGAGCTGAATGCGGCCGGACTCACAGGCGTCTACAGCCTGGGTCAGTCCACGTACCTGGCCGCGCGCGCCGCCAAGGGCCCGCTGCCGCTTCGACTATGGGAGACGTTGCCGGTCAACGCGACGGACCCCGCCTCGGCGACCAAGGCCGCCGCACTCATCGAGCGCAGCCGTCCGAACCAGTTCGACGGCCAGTACGGCATCTTCGGTCTGGCCGAGGTTCTCTATGGGCCGTTCTTCGATCTGGCGCCGCGCAAGGATCCCTGGCCCGCCGAGATCATGAACGAGTACGGCAAGCTCGCGACCGCGGCGGCGCATGCCGGCTGGCATGTCCACGAGCACGTGATCAACAACTCGGCCGTGACCGATCTGCTCGACACCCTGGAAAGGGTGAACAAGACCCAGCCTATCGACGGTCTGCGCTGGACGCTCGGCCACGTCTACGACATCTCTCCCGCCAACATCGCGCGCGCGAAAGCGCTGGGCATGACGCTTGGTGTCCACGGCGCGGCGATGCAGGCCGGCGCTCACATGCCGCTCAGAAAGATCGCCGACAGCGGCATCGTGTTCGGCCTCGGCACGGACGCGACGATCGTTTCGCACTACAGCCCGTTCGTGACGCTCGGTTGGGTGGTCAGCGGTCTCGACGTCGGCGGCAACCGCGTGCTCGACGAGACGCTGACGCGCGAGGAGGCGCTGATTGCGCACACGCGCTCGAACGCGTATTTGTTTTTTCAGGAGAAGGCGCTCGGCTCTCTCGAGGTCGGCAAAGCAGGCCGACCTCGTCGTGCTTGACCGCGATTACATGACTGTGCCTGCGGCCGAGATCAAGCACATTCATCCGACACTGACGATGGTTGGCGGGCGTGTGGTGTTCAGCGCTGCGAAGTAGTGGTGCGCCCGCGTCATGTTCGGTTATGATACAGGCGACTCGGGTTGATTTTCCGGGATGAGAAACGAGAACGCAAATGATTACAAATCAGGAAACCGGCACACGAATTGACGAAGTCGCGAGTGGCATCTATCGCATTTGTACGCCGCTGGACGTGATCCCCGGGGGCTTCACCATCAATTCATACCTGCTGGTTGATGAAGAACCCGTGTTGTTCCACACGGGGTACAGGAAGCTGTTCCCCATCACCCTGGAAGCCATAACCAAAGGGGCGGCAGGAGCATCACGCCATTCTGACCACCTGCTATGCTGCCGCTGCGCATCTCCGAAGCGGTTCATCTCACCGTTCCCGATATCGACAGCGCGCGGATGGTCATCCGTGTGGATCAGGGCAAAGGGCAGAAAGACCGGTACGCCATGCTCTCACAGAAGCTGCGGGAGATCCTCCGTGCCTGGTGGCGCGTGGAGAAACCCCGGCACTGGCTTTTTCCAGGCGACATCGAGGGCCGGCACATTACCAGAGATGCCGTGGAACTGGCCTGTCAGAAAGCCCGTCTTCGCTTTCCTGTTCGCAAGCCAGTTACCCCTCACAGCCTGAGGCACGCCTTCGCTGTTCACATGCTCGAAGCCGGACCCATGTCCGCACGATTCAACTGCTGCTCGGCCACCGCAGCCTCGCGACTACGGCCCGTTATCTGCGGATCGCCACCAGCAAAGTATGTTCAGCATCGAGTCCCCTCGACCTGCTGCCTCGCCCTGTTCCCTTTGAGCCCAAGCCCGCACCATCCCAGCATTTTTGAACGGCGCGGCTCATGGATCGTCCGAAGCTGGAAGTGGCGGACGTGTTCCGCTGCTATGGCGCAGCCTATCGCGAACAACATGGCGCGTCGATGTCCACCGGCAGCGACGCGTCATGACTGCCATCGAAGTGTGCCGGACTGCCGCTCTCGGTGGCCACCTGGAGCGCTGCGACGATTGCGGTCATGAGCGAAACGCATACAACTCCTGTGCAAACCGCCATTGCCCTAAATGCCAGTCACTGGCCCGAGCCCAATGGCTTGAGGATCGCAAGGACGAACTTCTTGAGGTCCCTTACTTTCATGTCGTCTTCACCGTGCCGGAAGAGATTGCCGCAATCGCTCTCCAGAACAAGGAGGCTGTCTACAGCATTCTCTTCCGGACTACAGCCGAGACTCTGAAAACCATCGCAGCGGACCCCAAACACCTTGGTGCGGAAATCGGCTTCTTTGCCGTACTGCACAGTTGGGGACAAAACCTCCAGTTTCATCCGCACCTGCATTGCGTCGTGCCCGGCGGCGGACCGTCGCTTAGTGGTGATCGTTGGGTTTCCTGCTGGCTGGACTTTTCTTGCCGGTCCGGGTTCTGTCTTCTCTGTTCCGCCTGCTTTTCTGGAGTCCCTCGAGAGAGCATTTGATGCCGGAAACTTCAGTTCTTCAGCACTCTGGAACCGCTCAGGAAACGGCCTGAGTTCACCCGGCATCTGGCCCGCCTGAAAGAGCGCGATTGGGTTGTCTATGCCAAAGCTCCGTTCGCAGGACCCGGGCAAGTGCTCGATTACGTGGGCCGCTATACCCACCGCGTCGCCATCTCCAATAACCGCCTGCTCGACATCGAAAACGATCAGGTCCGGTTCAAGTGGAAAGACTATCGCCGAGGCGACCAGGTCAAAACGATGACCCTCAGCGCCGGGGAATTCATCCGGCGTTTCCTGCTGCTGCTGCTGAACGGGTTCCGGCGCATTCGCTATTACGGGTTTCTGGGAAACCGCCACCGTGAGGAAAAGCTCGCTGTGTGCCGCCACCTGCTCGGCATGCCGCAGGTCGAAAAGAATAACGCCGAACCGGTGACGGAAACAGACTACCGCGACCGTTACGAAGACCTCACTGGCCGTTCGCTCCGCCAATGTCCCCAATGCAGGCAAGGCAACATGGTGGTTGTCCGGATTCTCCCGAGGTGTTCCGCCCAATCTCCGGAATCGTGGATTCTTCATCATCCGCAGCGCCGATTCCGAACTCGCAGCGAACGGGTGTTGGCCTTTAGGCACCACAGGAGAGGTGCGCACGTTTCGCGGATTCGCCCACTCAGTTTCGTCGACCAGGCTGATAATCCCGCTATCGGCGGACATAGCCACCTCTCAAACGGTCCCTGCGCTCACGTTCCGCGCCCCACATGCACCTTCGGCACCCTCTCTTGCCGGGACGGACCATTCAACCCATAGGCGCTGTTGGTTATGCCAATCGAGAAACTCCGCTGGATCGGCGGGTCGCACTTCGAAGGCGATGAATTTGGCGCACTGAACGACTTCCTGGCGGCCGCACCGGAAGCGACGCCGTTTGGCGCTGAAATCGGCGTGCGGACGTCGCTTAATGATTTTGCCGCCCGGGCCGCCCGCGGGTTCGGGGATGGCGAGGTGTTTTCCATCGGCAGCCGGCAATTGAAATGGCTGTACACGCCGCATGTGCCACACGGTTGGGATTGCGGCATTCTCTTCGATTTATCCACCGGGACATTGCTCTGCGGCGATCTGTTCACGCAACCGGGCGCCAGGATGCCGCCGGTGACCGAATCTGAGGTGCTGACTGCAAGCGAAGGAATGCGCGGGATGCTCGACTACTATGCACACGCGAGCAGTACATCCGCTACGCTCGAGCGCCTGGCGGCCCTCAATCCGTCGATGCTGGCTTGTCAGCACGGGAGCGCCTATCGTGGCGACAGCGCCGCGCTGCTTCGCGAACTGGCCGCCACAATCGAGAGGGACAGCGCAAAGCTTTCGGCAAAACCGGAGGCCGCGACCGCGTAACGCGCGATCTCACCACGGTCGCATTACTGTTTGGTTTCCGGCAGCTGCGCTGTTCCGTCGAGAGCGAACGTCAACATTTTCGGCAGCGCGGGAGTTCCCGGCGGCGGCGGGGCGCCACCGACGGAGGGCTTGAATGGTCCGGTTCCACCCATCAACGTCACATATTGCTTGCCGTCGAGCTCCCACGTAACCGGCGGCCCCATGCCGCCTCGCAGACCGGTTTTGATCTCCATCAATTTCTCGCCGGTATCCGCGCGATAAGCCACCAGACGTCCGTCGGGAATCACCTGGAAGACCAGATTGCCGGCGGTTGTGACCGTTCCACCGCCTGTGCTCCCTCCGCCCTGGGTATGCCAGCGCTCCTTCTGCGTCACCGGGTCCCACGCGGTCAGAAGACCTCGCTGGTCGGGCGGCGGCAAGGGCGGCCCGATGGCCGGCGGGGGCGCATGCTTTTCCGTGGAGCCGGCCGCGGTTGCGGTTCCCGCCGTATCGACCGTCGGGGTCTGTGCGTTCGGCCGTATCACGCCGATGTTCTTCTGCCCCGGTTTGTAGAGAAAGTTCTGATCCAGCATGTAACTGTAGGTCCCGCCCGTAGAGGTCGGAATATAGACCAGCCCGGTTGCGGGATTAAATGACATCGGCGACCAGTTATGCGCGCCGCCAGGCCCGGGCGTCAATGTGACCGCCTCGGAGTGGTAGTACGCTTCCTTGTTCACGATGGGCCGCCCGGTAGCTTCGTCCAGCCCTTTTGCCCAGGTGACCTGCGCGAAAGGCTGGCCCGAAATGAACTGGCCCGTCAGGCGGTCGAGCACGTAATAGAAACCGTCCTTATTGGCCTGCATGATCACCTTGCGCGGATGGCCTTTGATCGTGAGATCGGCAAGCATCAACTGCTGAACGCTGTCGTAGTCCCATGAATCGCCCGGAACCATCTGGAAATACCACTTCAGTTCGCCCGTTGAGGCTTTGACAGCGAGAACGGAGGCGACATAGAGATTGTCCTTGCCTTTCGACTGGCGAACCTCTTCGGGCCACGGTCCCCCGTTGCCGGTTCCGACGTAAACCAGGTCGGCATCCGGATCGTAGGCCATGCCGTCCCAGACGGGAGCCCCGCCGCCATATTTCCACCACTCCCCACTCCAGGTCGCGGCAGCTTTTTTCATCGCGGCGTTCTCGAAGGGCTTCGACGGATCACCGGGAACGGTGTAGAATTTCCAGGCGAACTGGCCGGTGGCGGCGTCGTACGCTGCGAAGAAGCCGCGAACCGGATACTCGCCGCCCGCCGCGCCGATAATTACTTTGTCCTTCGCGATGCGCGGCGCCATGGTCAGCGTGTAGCTCTCCTGCGGGTACGCCACGCGCGTTTCCCAGACGACTTTCCCGGTCGTCGCATTCAGCGCTTCGAGCCGGCCGTCAACAATGGGGGCGATGATCAGGTTCTTGTAGACCGCGAGACCGCGATTCACGACACCGCAGCAGATCTTCGGGAACACCGCGGTCTGGTTTACTTCCGGATCCCAGCGCCAGCGCTCTTTTCCGGTGCGCGCGTCGACGGCGAACACGATACTCCAGTTGGTAATTGAATAGATGGTGCCGTCGAACACCAGCGGGGTTGCTTCCTGATTGCCGCCACCCGGTCCGACATCGTAGGACCAGGCCAGACCGAGACGGCTGACATTACCGGCGTCGATCAATTTGAGCGGGCTGTAGCGGGTTTCGCCGGGAGTCAGGCCGTAAGTGCGCCATTCTCCCTGCTGAGCCGGGGCAGCGGACGCCAGCAGAAGGACCCCCGCGAGGGGCGTCAGAATCTTTACGGTTCGAGTGTGCATTTTCACCTCACGCACGCAAGATGAAAGTATATGCCCGTTTAGCCCTGGCCGGTTCCCGGTCCGCGAGGAAGCCGACGTGGGCGTCGGCCGCAGACTCGGGGGTCTGCCCCACGAATGGTATTCGGCGGTGATAGCCTTGTATTCATCGGAGCACTGATGCGAAAAGGCGCGATGCGAATCCGGACCAGTATCGTCGCCACCTCCCTCGGGCTGTTGATCCTGGGCGCGGCGGTCGCGCAAATCGTGCAGCAGCCCAGGCCGTTCCGGGAATATCCGGGCACGGAACACGAAGATTTCGAACTGCCCTCCGATTACAGGGAGCCGGCCGAGTGGGTTTTCGCACGCCTGATGTACCCGCCGTATGCCGGCGGGTTCGTTCCCGGCTATCGCTACAATTACCGGCGTCGTTATGGCAACTGGAAGGAGGGCCGTGCGGCCTGGACGACCGACTATCCCGCGGCAGACCGCCATCTGGCCGTCGCGGTTCGCCGACTCTCACGGATCCACGCGCGTTCCGTCGAACAGCCGGTCGATCTCGACGACGGAACCGATGTCTATAATTACCCGTGGCTGTACGCGGTTGAGGTCGGACAGTGGGGACTCACGGACGATCAGGTCAAGAAAATGCGCGAATATCTCGATCGCGGCGGTTTCTTCATGTGCGACGACTTTCATGGCACCGCCGAGTGGGCTGTCTTTCTCGCGACCATGAAGCGCGTGTATCCCGACCGGGAGATCGTTGACATTCCCGACAGCGACCCGATCTTTCATGATGTCTACGACCTGCAGAAGCGCTATCAGATTCCAGGAGCCCAGTATCTTCGCAGCGGGAGCTCTTCCGAAGTCGACGGATACAATGCCGGATGGCGAGGCATCTACGACGCGAAGGGACGTCTCGTGGTGGCCATCTGCCACAACATGGATATGGGCGATTCGTGGGAATGGGCCGACAATCCCCTGTACGACGAGAAGTTCTCCGCGCTGAGTTTCCGGATCGCGGTCAATTACATTACTTACTCGATGACTCACTGAAGGTGAGGATCGCGTCCACCATTCCAGCAACCGTATAGGCCGAGGCTTCGACCGTAACCTCAACGCCGTTTTCGCGAAGGGTCGCGCTCGTGACGGGGCCGATGCTCGCGATACGCATATTCCGTAGCGCTTCGGCGCCCATGGCATCGATGAGATTGCGCGCGGTGGAAGAACTGGTGAAGGTAATCCAGTCCGGCTTGCGCGTGAGAATCTCGGACGCATGTTGTGCCAATCCGACGGGCGCGACTGTCCGATAGGCTTCCACCACATCCACGGTCGCCCCGCGCCGGGAAAGCTCGGCGGGCAACGCGTCGCGGGCGACTGCCGCGCGCGCAATCAAGATCCGCGCGCCTGCAAGGTCATGAACCGCTAACGCGTCGAGCAGGCCCTCGGCTCGATACTCCTCCGCCATGACATCAACCTTGATATGAAAGCATTCGAGCGCATCCCTTGTAGCGGGTCCAATCGCGCAGATGCGGCCCTTTATAGACCGCAAATCCGATCGGCTGGCGTCGAGTCTCTCGAGAAAAAATTTCACGCCGTTGGTGCTGGTAAAGATAAGCCAGTCGTACTCCTCGAGATTCGCGACCGCTCGGTCGAGCGGGCGCGTAGTCGCTCGCCGGCTGAATCTCGATGGTCGGCAGCTCAATCGCCTCGGCGCCAAGACTGTGAAGAAGCTCCGTGAGCACACCGGCCTGCTCACGCGCGCGAGTGACAACGATTCGCCGGCCGAACAGCGGCAGCCTTTCATACCAGTTCAGCTTGTCGCGAAGGAGTACGACATCACCCACCACGATTGTTGCGGGGGGCTTGAGGGCTGTTTCGTGGATCAGCGCAGGCAGCGTCTCGAGGGTTCCAGTTACAACCTCCTGATCCGGCCGAGTGCCCCAACGGACGGCCATCGCCGGCGTGTCCGCTGCGCGTCCGCCTTCGACGATCCGGCGCGCAATCTCGTCGAAGTGGGAAAGGCCCATGAAGATCACCAGCGTCTCGGATGTGCCCACCTTCGTCCAGTCGATCTTCGCGACATCATGACCCGTTATGAAAGTGACGACCGATGTGTGATCGCGGTGCGTTAGCGGCACTCCCGTATAAGCCGCTATGCCCAGAGGCGAAGTGACGCCCGGCACGATTTCGAAATCGATGCCGGCATCGTCCAGGGCCTCCGCCTCCTCGCCGCCGCGCCCGAATATGAAGGGATCGCCGCCCTTGAGCCGGACTACGTTGAGTCCGCGTCGCCCGCGATCGACCAGCAACTCGCAGATCTCATCCTGCGAAAGAGCGTGCTCTGCCTTCTTCTTGCCGACGTAGAGGCGCTCGGCGGTGCGCGGGCACGAGGCTGAGCAGTTCGGAACTGGCGAGATGATCGTAGAGAACCGAGTCGGCCTGTTCCAGAAGACGTTTGGCTTTGAGCGGTGATCAGTTCCGGATCGCCCGGTCCCGCGCCGACCAGATAAACCTTAGGCCGCGTCACGATCGAGAAGGGCTCTTGCGCCGCGCTTGAGCAGCACCTGAGCGACATTCCGCCCGAGTTCCGCGGGCCGCGTGCATTCGCCGGTCGCGGTGTAGCGGATCATCTCCCCGCCATCTGGCGAGAACACGGCTCCGGTCAGAAAGAGCTCGGTGTTGTCGAGCGTCCCGAATGCGCCGATGGGCACCTGGCATCCCCCGCCAAGCTCGGCGAGCATGGCCCGCTCCGCCGTGACGGGAAGCCGCGTCCAGGGATCGTCCAGTAGAGCGGATGCCTCGTATCCCGGCCCTTCTTCCAGTGTCTCGATTGCGAGCGCACCCTGGCCCACTGCCGGGCACATGATGTCGGGACGAAAGGTTTCGCTGATAATGTCGCCCCACCCCAGTCGCTGCAGGCCTGCGGCTGCCAGGACGATGGCGTCATACTCGCCGCGTTCGACTTTGTTGATTCGCGTGTCTACGTTGCCGCGAATCGATCGAATATTGAGATCGCGCCGCAGCCTCTTCAGCTGAGCGATGCGCCGCAGCGAACTGGTTCCGACCGTGGCCCCCGGTTTGAGGTTCCGCAGCTTGCCGCCGATGATCGCGTCCCTCGGATCGGCGCGGTGCGGTATCGCGGATACGGTCAGGCCTTTCGGCAGTTCGGTCGGCAGGTCCTTCATGCTGTGTACGGCGAGATCTATGCGTCGGTCAAGGAGTGCCTCTTCAATCTCTTTGGTGAAAACACCCTTGCCTCCGACCTGACTGAGCGGCACATCCAGGATCTTGTCGCCGGTGGTTTTGATCACCTCGATCCGGCATTCCGAACCACGGGCTTCCAAACGTTCCCTGACATAGTTCGCCTGCCAGAGCGCAAGTTCCGAGCCTCTGGACCCGATCACCAACATAAGCCCAGTGTAACCATCCGATGAGCGTCGTGAGGGCGGCTGGTCCGCGAACCGGAGTGCGATCATTCGGCTCGGCGCCGCGAATCGCACGCGATCACGGCGGCCACCAGCAAAGATGCGAGGCTGACTGCGGCGATCGCGAATGCTTCCGCGCTCTCGCGGTAAACAAACCGAATCCGATGCGAGCCGGGGTTGGTGCGCACCCGCATGAATCCCATGATGTCGGTTTCGATTTTCGCGGGCACGCCGTCCACCCAGGCGCGCCAGCCGGGATCGAAGTTTTCCTGAATAAGGACGGACTGGTTCTGAGCGGTTATGGCGGAAGTCCGAATCTCATCGATGGCAGGGCGATCGTATGCGGCCGGCAGAATCGATGGCTTCGAGAGTGTCGGCATATGCGCGCAGCTGGTCGCCGTCCTCGTTGTTCCACGGAATCTCACTGAGACGCGAGATCCGCTGTTCGTCGACCACGCGGGCCAGACCCGGGACGCCTCGGCACGCGATAGATAATGTCCCCATCCCGATCGTAGATCACAGGCAGCACGCCCATGAAGCCTCTCGGGAATTTCGGCTCGTGATAAATCTCCTGAGAGTTTGCCTCGTTCATGATGAGCGCGTCGACTCCCAGCGATTGCAGCAGGCGATATCCCTTTCTTTCTTGTCGCCGTTTCGGATCTGAAAGCGCGACAGAGCGGGCATCAGCGTTTGCATCCCCTGATCGGATCCTCCGGTAGCGTCCGGAAGATCCCGCCACGCCGTATACCAGTAGCCGATCGAACCGAAGGAAAATACTCGTGAACCGGGGAGGTTGCGGGCGATCCACTCCGTTATCCGGTACTCCACTCGCCGGCGGTAATCGCCATCGGCCCGAAAGCCTGCCCAGGGACTCGAAAGATAGTTCGCGGAGAAGGCAACAGCAGAGAGCCACGACGGCGACGGCCACCCATTTTTTGGTGAAGCCAGAGCCGACGAATGCAGTCAGCGATAACGAGGATCAGAGCGATGTCCAGTTCCGGGTAGGAATCTCACCGGCTCACCGACTATGCGAAACCCAAACCAGATCTGCCCCAGCACATTGACCGCGAAGAAGAGCAGCAGTCCGCAAATAAAGAGCGTCCAGCGGAGGCTCTTCGTTTGCGTCCGGCCCGCCAGGAAACCGCCCCGAACAACACGACAATACAGGATCCTGCGATCGTCGACCACCAGTTGCCCGGCAGGGCGACAAGCTTCAGATTCCGTTTCGTCAGGAGCAGAAAAGATGGCGTGAGCCACCAGGCGCAGAGGCCGGTGGTCAGAAGAACCATCCGGCAGCACGCCGCCATGGGAAGCGAACAGGGTTTGCGGCTGCGTGGCTCCAGACAAGAAGCGGGAAGAAGATCGCGAGGGCGAGCGCGCCATAAAGGTCGTTGAGAACCACAAGCCCGTAGCAAAGGGAGGCGGCGGCGATGGTCCAGCGCCGACCACCACGGAAGGCCAATATCGAAAAGGCAACCGCGAAGAGTATGAACGACAGAGCGCACATGTGCGGTCCCTCGCCCCAATGCACGAGAACGTTCAGGCGTTCGGGCGTCCAGTTGAGCGAGTCCAGACGGTACTGCTTCAGGAATGCAAATACCGGCGAAAGAACGCGCCCGCCGCAGGCGGCCAGCCACGCGTATCCTCGTGAGCCGGTTCCGGTTCGAACGAGGTAGTAAATCCCGGCGATTCCGAGGCAGTACATTACCGCGATGTAAATGTGATAGCCACGCGCGGGATCCACGCGAAATAGCATCGACGCAATGGCTGCGGCGTAGGGAGTTCCTGGAGCGTAGGTGTAATCGAATCTCGTGCCGCAATACCAGAGGGCGTGCCATGCGGGATGCGGCCAGTGGTCGCGAATGTAGCGGGCGTTCGAAATGAACGTGCCTTCGATCGACATCCAGTTGTCGAGATAGTTAATTCGGAACAGGGGCAGGATCAGGACGGCCGTTGCGAGACAAAGAACCGCGAGATCGAACAGCAATGTACGCCGGGCACTGGTCTTCAAGGTGAACGTTCCATCATTACAGACGGGCCTGCGGCTTGCTCTTTTGTTTGTTCAGTGTACACGAAAGTCGTGTACACTAGTAATGGTATGAAGAACGTGACTCTTTCTGCTGAGGAGCATTTGATTGAGCAAGCCCGCCAGACCGCGAAGGCGCAGCACAAAACTCTGAATCAAGCCTTTCGCGAATGGCTGGAATTATATACGCAATCAGACGGCGGGGTCGGTGAGTATGAGGCGCTGATGAAACGCCTGAATTACGTCCAGGCAGGACGTAAATTCACGCGCGAAGAAATGAATGAGCGGTAGAGCCTTCCTCGACACGAATATTTTCGTGTACGACGTCGATACTCTCGCTCCTCCGGCGAAGCGCCGGATTGCGCGCGATCTGATCCGCGATGCGCTTACTCGGCGCCAGAGCATAATCAGCTATCAGGTTGTCCAGGAGTTTCTCGGCGTGGCGACCAGAAAGTTTTCCGCTTCGATCACGATTCCCGATGCTCAATCCTATGTGAACACCGTTTTTCGAGCCCTGCTCGGCGTTCACGCCTCGATCGACTTATTCCATGAGGCCCTCGACATCCGAGCGCGTTATCAGCTTTCGTGGTACGAGTCCCTGATTATTGCAGCGGCATCGCAAGCGAATTGCTCCGTGATCTACACCGAAGATCTGCACCATGGCGCGAAGATCAACGGCGTGCGCATCGAAAACCCCTTCCGCGTAACGGCTTCGAACTAACATCCTTAGTTCGAAAGCAGCACCTTCATCGCGCCTCGCTGCGCGGCGCACTCGAAAGCCGCGGGCGCGTCGGCCAAACACATCCGCGCCGAGATCATCGAAGCGACATCCACCACATTGCGTTCAAGCAACTCAAGAGCCGGCTCGAAGCGCCCGCAGCGCGAACCCACCAGAGTAATTTCGTTAACGATCACAGGTGCCGTATCGAGAGGAATTTCTCCATGCACCGTGGATTTCATGATCAGCGTGCCCCGCGGTTGGAGCATGCGAATCGCCGCGTGCAATCCAGCCTGTGATCCGGTCGCATCGACGACCCACTGATACTCGGCTACCGGAAGGTGGTCGCCGCGTAGTTCGGTGGTCACCCCCGCTTTCTCGGCGATCTGAAGCTTCTCGCGATGCCTTCCGAACTGATGGACGCGATAGCCGTTCGCCTGCAGCACCTGCGACACGAGCAACCCGAGTTTCCCGTCGCCCAATACCGCCACGGGGCTGCTGCAGGGTATGTGTACCTGATCCAGGATTTCGCACGCAGCGGCCAGAGGTTCCACGAAGACCGCCGTCTCGTTGGGAATTGAATCCGGAAGAACGTGCAGGTTACGTTCGGGGAGGGTCAGGAACTCGCGAAACGCGCCCGGGTGGCGCACTATGCCAAGCACCGAACGATCCGGGCAGTGGCGCCCCAGACCGCGAATACACCAGGGGCAGACTCCGCACGAAAGATTAATTTCGCCGACGACCCGCTTGCCCAACAGATCCTTCGAATCCGCCTCGACGACCTCGCCCACGAACTCATGTCCGGGCGTCCCGGAGAATCCGTAGTAGCCGCGCTGCAGTTCCAGATCCGTGTTGCAGATACCGCCCTCAATCAGCCTGATTAGGGCAAAACCTTCGGGCCGCTCCGGTTTCGGAGTATGCTGCAGAGCGACTTTGCCCTGATCAAGATGAACGGAGATCATTGCGACACTATCAGCATCGCATCGCGCTCCGCCCCGGGATTAACTGCCTGGAACTATTTCTTCACCTTCGGCGGCACGATCGCATCTTTGGCGCTCTTGGCGATCCGGAATTTAACCACCTTTTTCGCCGCGATCTTGATCGTCTCGCCGGTTGCGGGATTCCTTCCCATGCGGGCCTTCCGCTCCACCCTGACCAGTCGTCCCAGGCCGGGTACGACGAACAGGCCGTTCTTCTTCACCTCTTTGACGGCCGTGTCGGAGAGAAAAGTGAGCATCTGGCGAGCCTTGACACTGGAGACTTCACAAGCATCGGCCATCGCCTTCACGATCTGAGTTTGAGTCATTGACTTTGTAGCCATGATGAAAGTATACAGAATCCCGAAACATTGTGAGCAAACAATGTTTCAAGATCCACAATAAAAAACACGCAAATTGCGGAGGAAACTCTCAAATGCGGCGAAACATCGGGCCGGCAGGCCCGGATTTGAGCCCGATGCGCCGGTTGAGGACCTTTCTGCGCTAATTGTAAACAACAGAATGGTGGATTTCGGGCCGAACGCGACGCCGGGCGCAGTCGCCACACGTATGATTTCAGTCCTGCCGAACCCAGGGAAAGCGGAAAAAGGTTTGAAAACGACCCTGTTGGGCGTTAGAATCGGCGTGCGACATCTGAATCCATGGCAGAATCCGCGGAAATCACACGTCTCCTGAGAGAAGTGCGGACCGGCAACGCCTCAGCGGAATCGACACTCATGGAAGCCCTCTATCCGGATCTGAAACGCATCGCGGCCGGGTATCTCAGGCACGAGCGGCGTGGCCATACTCTGCAGCCAACCGCGCTCGTCAACGAAGCCTGGCTCCAACTGCTGGGGCAGACGGAAAAGAACTGGACGAACCGCTCTCATTTTTTTGCGATCGCCTCCCGGTTGATGCGCCGCATTATGGTCGATTACGCGCGAAAGAAGAATGCCGGAAAGCGGGGGGGAGGCCTGCAGCGCGTGGAATTGACGGAAGCCCTGGCGATTTCCGACGACGGCCTTGAGCAGATTCTGTTGATCGATGCGGCTCTCAATCGCCTCGCGGCATGGGATCCACGTCAATGCAGAGTGGTGGAATTGCGCTTCTTTGGCGGTCTTTCGGAAGACGAGGTAGCGCAGGTTCTTGGGGTGGCGTCGCGAACCGTCAAGCGCGACTGGAAAGTGGCGCGGGCATGGCTGCACGGCGAACTGAATCGGGAGCCGCCGCGTCAGGGTCTCTGAGCCAGAGCCGCGCCGTAGATGAAATCGAATTTAAGCACGTGGGCGGGCAGATCTACCGATCCCGGAGGCGCCGTTCCGGCCGGTTGGGGTCCCGCTGGAAAAACCGCGTGGACATGACAGAATTCGCAATTCGAAGCGTTCGTTTCGGTGTCCTTCCAGGGGTTGAAGAGCACCGCGCTGGGTCCATATCCTGCATCGACTGCATAGTTTTGCCAGGCGGAGGGCGCGTCGCCGGCCCCCTGCAAGCCCGTCAGGTGTTTGAATTCGGTGGATCCGGGATCCCACCAAAAAGTACTCCAGAGCCAGCCCTGGGCGGTTTTTTGAATCAGATGAAACCCTGTCAGCACCATCAGGTCGCCGCAACTGGCCTGGTCGACAAGGTCGCGAGTCTGAATCTGAACCCAATAGAAAGAGCGCAACTCGAGAGCATTGGGGTTGGCGGAAGCGTTCGCAGGCCCCGGCGGCGTTAACGGCTCGGTGCAAACAGTTGTCCCGGCAGTGCCCCTGCGAAGGAACTCGCTGCTGATATTTATTGCGACCGGCAGGGTGGCGCGCGTCCCTCCCCGGCGGAAATTAAATTGAAAGTTCTGCACCGTGGGAGCCGCTGGTCGCTTGATTTTTGTCCAGATCGCTGCCCCCGCCCGCGCTCCGATCGGAAAGCCCGTATCGATCGAATCGATCGGCATCGCGCTGTTCTTCCACCATTGGCCCACCCCGCCGGACATGATCACGGGGCTGGCCGCAGTTGCACCCGCTACGTTAATCGCGGGTTCGCAAAGGCGTTTGCGAGTGGCGTCGTCGTAATAAAAGCCGAGAGAGCCAAAATCCGTTGTCGCGGCGGGCGGGGGAACCGCTCGGCCTTGCGGGAAATTGTGCAGTCGACTATCGGCGGTCCCGCGGAGAGCCGAATGGTCTGGCAATTCGTTCGACGGGGTGGTGCAATTAGCGATTCCCCTGCGCGTACTCCACGTCAGAAATTCCGGCAGACGCTTTCCCGGAGCTTGAATCGCCCCTTGCGCGAGGGCTAAGGCGTCCTGCAGTGCGTCGGGCCCGGTGGCGCGAACGGCGTTCGCCATGGAACCGCAGCCGGTCCAGCCGCCGATCAAACTGCAGCTTCCCGCACCGGCAAGCATCAGGAACAAGTTCCTGCGGAAACCCGGCATTGTTTTACCCCTACACCGCCAGCAGGTCGGCCACTACTTCACGCATCAGATAGAAGCAGCCGTGCGGATAACCGCCCGACCATAGGGGGATGTTCGCGAGATCGGTCCACTGATTCAACATCGGGGCGAAGAACTTCATCCCATCGTGAACGCTGTCCAGACGAACTTGAAAGCTGCCGACTTGCTTTGAGGTCGTCACCATTTGATGGAACGCGCTATAGACTTCAGGCTCAACGAGCGGGAACATGTCATGCAGGAACTGGAATCTGGTGTACTGGTCGCCGTAGCCATCGTTATCGGACCAGTCCGTCACCTTCGGCGCGACGGCATACTTCGCCACGTATGCGACATTGGGTACGTCTTCGGTATTGTCCTGCATTGACAGGATCAGATGCATGGCGGCCATATGCCGCAGATAAACCGTTTGCTTCCTTCGCGCCACTCAGTTTCTCCTTTTTTGACCGGTCAGATATTGCTCGGCCAGAAAGCGCTGGCCGGGCCATTCGGATTCGGGCAGAACCCAGACCACCCACGGGGTGTCGACAATTCGGGAGTACGCGATGCGAGCGCGATCGGGAAGACCCGCGAGCGCGTAAGCGCGTGCCAGATACCTGCTCGGGCGTGTAGCGGGTTCGAGCCGCGCCGCGCGTTCCAACACGTCAATGGCTCCCTGGTAATCTCCCGTTGCTGCGAGTAGTTCGCCGCGAGCGCGCAGGCGATCCGCTTCCCAGGCGGGTCCTTCGCCGGCCGGCATTCTGGCCGCGATGCGCCGGGCGTCTGAGATGAAACCTGCGCGAGCGAGCAGCGTCGACGACTGCATTACGATCTCCGGGGAGACGAGCAGGGAGACCGACTCCAGAGCCCACGCCCGCGACTGTTCTTTGTGGCCGGCAATGTTTTCGATGAAGGCCAGGGCGGAGGCCTTCTCGGCTCCCATCCCATCCCTGCCGGCCTCTTTGTCGCGCTCGATGCCCTCTGCAAGTAGCCGGGAAGCTTCGCTGAAATTGCCCTGGTCGGCGGCCAGCGCGGCCTGCAAGCTTATTGCCTCCGAGGATTGCGGACCCGTCGCTTCGGCGCCATATCTTTTAAAGAATTGCGCGGCATCCGCATAGTTTTTCCGAACCGCGGCCGTGATCCCTTCGAAGAGCAAGGCATCGGCGTGTCTTCCCATAGCTTCCAGAACCCTGATTTCCGCCGGGATCTGATCGAGTTGCCGGCTGAGTCCAAGGCCATGAATGAGGTACCCGGTGCTGAAAACCGTCGGCGGGAATTTCCGCGTTCTCTCGCGCTCGATGGACACGCCCTCCGGGAAACGGCCGAGACTGATCAATGTTGCCGCGAGCCATTCGCTTGGACGGGGATCGTTGGGAAATTCCGCGGCCCACTGCCGCAGGACGGGCTCCGCCACCTTGTAATCGCCGATCTCGATCGGATAGCGGCTCTCAATCGTCAAACGTTCGCGATCGGAGAGATGCTGGGCTCTCCCCTGCTCGATGGCGCGTTTCCAGTAGTCGTAGCCCTCGCTCGATCGCTGAGTTACCAGAAGATCCCCCAGCCGCATCAGGGCCATGGCGAACTGGGGATCGAGTTCGATGGCCCTGCGGAGCAACGCGATCGCGGCGGATGGATCCGAGGCGCTCGCTTCCTGCGCCTGCTCAAAGAGCTCCAGCGCTTCCCAACTTGAACTGGTGATGTCCTGCGGGAGTTTGTTGTGACCCGATAGTTCTTCGTTGCTTTCGCCCGCGGTCTTCCGAATCCAGGATGCGGAGTCGCGTACCGCCTCGAACAAGGTGTCGGGCCCGGAAACCGTAGCCGTATGATCCCAGTCGCGAACCGGAGGGTCCGGCGCCGAACCGATTTGCTCACAATGGACCGCCAGGGTGTAGCCGTCGCCAACGCGGCTCAGCGTGGAGAACACAACCGCCGAAGCATGGTCTCGAAACGCGACCTCGCGCCAATCCTTTGCTTTCAGCGGAGCGCGCGGGTCACGCCGCATACCCCGGAGTACGGGGGCCAGGCGCGACATGTCCCAGGAGGCAAAGCGTGACGATTGCCCGACGCTGGTGCGGAGGGCCGCGCTTAATCCGTCGAATTTCGGCTCTCCCGTCGCATTCAGTGTCGGAGTCACGATGATTTCCGATCCTTCTTTAAGGGTTCGTCGATATATGCGTGGAACAACGAAAAAAAGGGACAATGCCAGCAACAGAGCGGCCGCGCCAACCACAATCGCCGGCCTGCGAAGCATAAGCGCCAGGCGACTGGGCCCACGAAGCGAACGTTCACCCCTGAACTGCTCCGCTAACCTGGCCAGGTTCCGTGGTCTCCGGCCGGGTTCGCGGTCCATGCAGCGCGAAATGGCGGCTTCCCACCGATGCGGGATCTGCGGGGCAAGACTCCGAACGGGAATTCGCGTACCCGAAGCGCGTTGTACGGCCGAGCGGATGATATTCCTTCCATCAAAAGGAAGGCGGCCTGTCGCCATTTCGAACAGCACAACGCCGAACGCATAAATGTCGGACGCCGGAGTCAGCGCAGCGCCGCTCATTTGCTCCGGTGACATGTAGGCGATCGTCCCCGCGAGTTGACCGCCGGTTCCCGTACTTTTTCCGCTGGGGGAACCCTCCGAAAGCTCGATGCGCGCGAGACCAAAGTCGGTGATCACCGCACGATTGCCGGCGAGCAGGATGTTTCCGCTCTTGAAGTCTCCGTGAATGATGCCGGCCTGGTGGGCGGCGTGGAGTCCATCGGCGATCTGTGCGATCAGAGGGAAGGCGTCGGCCGCTGGAAGGCTGCCGCGGGTTTCAATCCTCTTCTGGAGCGTCTCTCCTGCGATCAACTCCATCGTGAACACGGTGAGCGCCGGGCGGCCGTCCGGGAACTCGTGCGTGCCGACCTCGAACACCCGGCACACGTTGGGGTGGGTGATTTTGCGTGCAAGCTGGATCTCTTTCCGGAAGTGCCGGACGAATGCCGGATCGTGAGAGAGGTCGGCGCGCAGCGTCTTTACCGCAATCGCTTCATCAAGAAGCTGGTCGTGCGCTTCATAGACCTCTCCCATGCCTCCCCGGCCCAGGAGCCTGATAATTCGATATCTTCCGAGCACCAGGTCGCCGGCTTCGAATGCGGTGTCACGAGGTTCCTCCAGAAAGCCGTCGGCGTGGTCCAGCTCGGCGAGCAGGCGAGCGACCTCCTGCTCCAGTTCCGGATCGCCGGAACAGGCGCTTTCGACAATGGTGGCGCGTTGATCCGGGGAGGCTTCGAGAGCTGACTCAAAAATATTCTTGATTCGTTCCCAACGCTCGGCATCCATTTTTGTTTCAATCAGGCCACCGGCGGCGGGCGATCAACTGGAGTGGAATGCAGTGCAGAGGGAAGGGCCACGCGAACGGCGCCTGTTTCCCTATGGGAATTTCGGCGAGAACTCGATTCGGCCTTCACGAATATGAGCTTGCATTATATCGTCCTCACGGTATTTGTCGACGCAGGTTGTGCTTGAATTTTGGCTGGGAGGCAGGGATTCGAACCCCGATACGCAGATCCAGAATCTGCAGTCCTACCGTTGGACGACCTCCCAGCAGGAGGCGCCGCAATTTTCGCGGCGAAGGCGACGCGAATGCGTCAGCACCCATTGTACAACGCGGCTCGGACTCTACAACTTGCGCCCGATGATCGCGTAATCCAGCCCGCCGAAAAAGCGTTTCCGAAACGACTCCGGCAACTCCGAAATCTCCGGCATTGAGTCCCCCGCAGGAGACAGCTCGTGGACCTCAATGGACCCCAGTCCCGCCTCTTCCATATAGAATTCCAGGAGCATATGGGGGACCGGGCGCGTATGCGTCGGGTCCAGATAGAAGTATGTCGCGAAGATGGCAAGGCAGGCGGGATTGGGCGTCTCAATCGCGAGAATGCCGCCGCGGCGCAGACTGGCGGCGCACAGCCGAATCATCTCCGGCAGGCGTGCCGGGTCCAGATGCTCGACGATTTGCGAAGCAAAAATGCCGTCGAACTCACCGCTCCGGTCAGGGCCAAGGTACTCGAACAGATCGGCAACTTCCGCCCTCAGGCCCTTGTCCGTACACTGCGCAACGGACTCTTCGCCCAGATCGATGCCCTGCGCCGGAACCTCCATCTCGCGCATCAGTTCGAGGAACTCTCCCCGGCCACAACCGATATCCAGAACATTCCGGCACCCGGCGAAGTATGGCTTATAGAACTCTTCGCTCTGCCGGACGTGTTCTTCGGGACCCCGAAAACGAAAGGCGAAACGCGTGTAATCGAGAGCGGGAGATGATGCCGGTGGCGCAACGGCCTGCAGCGGAACGACAATGGCCGCGGGTGCGACACCCGGAGCCGCACTCGGCTGGCGCATCCGGATAATGCGCAGCTCGTCATGAATCATCTGGCCGTATTCGGCGCGAACCTTCTGGAAATCGGCCCAGAGGTTCTTGTGAATATCCATCGTGGTCCGCTCGAGCGCGCCGAGATAATCGGCATGCTGCGCCCTGGAGATCTCGCGGAAATTGGTCTCCATCAAAGTGGACCGATGCTGAAATGCGCCTTGCAGATCCGCCACGCTCCGCAGAAATTGGATTTCGTTCGCGGTGACTCTGCTCTCCCAGTTGGCGCGCAGTTCGGCCCAGTGGCTGCGGATGTCCTTGAGCTCAAGCACTTCCGGTTCGATCTGGCTGGCCAGCCGCTGGTGTTGTTCATTCGCTTGCGCCGCCAGCGAAACCAGTGCCCGATTATGCTCATTCAGCGCCTCGATCACAGCCTCCAGCGCCGAGACCGTTTCGCGATTAAACGTAATCTGATCGCGCACGAACCATTGCAGGGAACGTGCGACGGTCTTCTTCACCAGCTGAATGGCGCCATTCGCGAGCCCGCCCCTCCGCGGATTCACGCTTCCGATCGCCGCGATCTTGGCCTGGGCCGCATCGCGCGCATGCACCAGCGGCATCAAATCCGCGATCGCGACGTTGATTCCGGCAGCCTGCCCCGCAGCGCTCCCAGCGCCATTCGGTTCGGGATAACGCGCACGCACGCGGGCCCGTACGGCCTCGATGATCGCCGTCAGCTCCGCGATCTTCGCGGAATCGTCACCCGCTTCAACGGCCATGAGACGGCGCCTCGGCTGTCGGGTCCGTTCGAACAAACGAAGCCACCATTCGTGAACTCAAGCCACCTCGCGACGCGAACTCGCCCGTGATCGTTGCGCGCACGGGCAGACAGGCTTTCACGATGTCGCGCAGGAAGCAGTTCACCACGTTTTCCTGAAAAATCCCGAGATCCCTGTAAGCCAGCGTGTACATTTTGAGCGACTTCAACTCCAGGCAGAACTGGTCCGGCACATAGCGAATCGTGATGGTGCCGAAATCGGGCAAACCGGTCTTGGGGCAGACTGATGTGAACTCCGGGACCGCGATCTCAATCTCGTAGTTCGGAAACTGATTGGGCCAAGTTTCGATTTCCGGCAATGGCGCGTCGATCCCCGCGCTCGCATGCTCGTCCGTATACTCTGTGCTCATTGCGCGAGTTCCCGCGAAAGCAGCTCAAGAAAGAGGCCGACGTCCGTGACCACGCCCACCGCCTGTCCGGTGCCCCGGTCGCTTACCTTGGTGGCCACCGCCGGATTGATATCGACGCACACGATCTTGACCCAGCTCGGCAGCATGTTCCCTGTCGCAATCGAATGCAGCATCGAGCCAAGACAAACCACCAGACCCGCGCACTTGACGGCCGCGGCATAAGCGTCCTGCGCGGCGTTCATATCGGTAATGGTTTCAGGCAGCGGCCCGTCGTCCCGCAGACTGCCTGCCAGAACGAAGGGAACGTTGTTCTTCACGCACTCGTACATCACACCGGATTTCAACCGCCCGCTTTCCACGGCGCCTTTGATCCCGCCGGCGTGATAGATCGCGTTGATGGCGCGCATGTGATTCCGATGGCCGTGCTCAGCCTGGCGGCCATCAGCCAGCCGGATGCCCAGCGACGTTCCGAACAGCGAGGATTCGATATCGTGCACGCCCAGAGCGTTCCCGCTGAGCACGGCGTCGATCCAGTGGTCGCGGATCAGCTTCGAAAGTCCCGTAACTCCGCCCGTGTGCACGACTACAGGCCCCGCCACAGCAACGATTTTCTTTCCCTGTTCCTTCGCCTGGCGTGCCAGCGCAGCGGTTTGCCGCACAGCTGTCTCCACCTGGCGCTCAGAGGAGATCTCGTTCGACATGAAGGCGAACGCCAGACGGTCGCGCTCTTTCGATTCGGGCGCGACCCGGATCCCGTGCATTCCGGTCACGACCATGTCGCCCGCCTTCAGGTCGCGCAGGCGGCGGCAGAATGCCTGCGGGTTACCGGTTTCCGCGCCTGTCACGACGATCATCGCGTCCATACGCTGGTTCTGTACTTCGACGAATTCACCGTTGACGCGAACGGAAGTCCGATGGTTGCTGGTCGAATAGAAATCTTCCGGTGCGCATCGATCCCGTTCCACGAGCCCCAGCTCCGCATCGCCGGTCTCGGCCGGCGAGCATCCTATTGCAAGTAACTGCGCGAGCACGTGCTCCATCTCGAGGCGTGTCGGCGTCTCCACCCGCAAACGAAGATAAGACGGCTCGCCGTTCGTGCGCCCGATTCGGAATTGTTCCACTTCAAACCGGCCGTTGGATTCGACAACCTTGTCGAAAATCTGCTCCATCACGTGCGAATCGATCAGGTGGCCTTCGGCCTCGACGACTTCTTCAAATGGCATGAACCTACCAGTCTACTTGGTTGTTGCAAAGGGCGGCGGCAGTGAGTCAGATCGACACGAGTTCGAGCGAATCCCGAAAAAACCTCGAAAACAGGCCATTTGCGGCACTTTTCGCTTTACATCGTTTGCGGCGTTCCGTATGATTGTAACGACTCAGCGAGCGCCGGTATGCGTTTGCAGCCCTTTAAATAAAGGGTATCCACGCACACAACGCGCAACAGCAAACAGGAGGTTTATGGCAACTCAGAGAATGACGCAGACCCAACTCGTGCGGGGTTTGGCGGAAGCAGGTGAAGTGACGAACAAGCAGTCTCGCGCGATGCTGGAGCATCTCTCCAGCCTTGCCGTAAGCGAGGTAAGGAAGAACGGGGTATTCGTGCTGCCGGGCATCGGCAGACTCGTCCGCGTGGATCGCAAAGCCCGCCTGGGCCGTAACCCCGCGACCGGCGAATCCATCAAGATTCCCGCCAAGAAGGTGGTCAAGTTTCGAGTTGCAAAGGCGGCGAAAGACGCGATCGTTCCACCGAAAGTCAAAAAGGCTTGACGGCGACGTTTGATGAGGCAAAGCTTGATCAGGCAGGGCCTGATCAGCAGGGTTGATCAGCTGGAAGTTCCCGGAAATTGAAAACCCCGCGTCTGCCATCCGGCAGTGCGGGGTTTATTCTTTGAACTCTCTCGAAGCCGTGTGCCGCCCGACTTGCTGGCAGCGATTTGAAGCCTACGCCTGCTTCTTGGTTTCTACGGAGGGCTCTTCTTCCTGCTTCATTGCTTGTTTGAAGTTCTTGATGCCTTCACCCAAGCCCTTCGCCACTTCCGGAATTTTCTTGCCGCCGAACAGCAAAACCGCGACTCCAAGTACTACCAGGAGCTCCGTTCCGGAAAGGCCACCCAACCCCGCAGTCTGAAAGCTTTGCGCAAACATTAAACGGCCACCTTTCGACTCCCATTGTAGGACGCCGCTCCGGCAGCGTCAACCAACCGTAAATCCGGCACTCATTTGCCAGAGACTTTATGGCCAAGCCAGATCAGCGATATCAGAGCGAAGACCGCGCAACTTCCCACCATGGTGGCCACCGGAATCACGTTCAGCCCTGCACGCTCCGCCAGATGCCCCAGCGCGAACGGAGCAAGCAAACCACCCATCAGCGCGAAGGTGAAAATGCCGTTGAAATAACCCGGATGATAGTACGAAAAACGGCTGGAGATTCGTTCCGACACCAGCGGGTAGATCACGGAGAATCCCACGCCCGTAAGCAGCAGACCCGCGATTGCCCCGAACCGGTTCCCCGCCAGCAGCCCCGTGCATCCGAAAAGCGCGCAAAAGGCGCTGATTCCGAGCAGTTTCCCGTTGCGCACCACCTTCACGAGCCGCGACGCCGCAATCCGCCCCCCCGTCAGAGACAGCCAGTAGAGCGCCAGCAGGTTGACAGCGGTGGAAGGGCTCACCCCCATCCGGTCGATCAGATACACGGGCAGCCACCCCGCGATCGACCACTCGTTGGCGAACTGAAAGAACAGAAGAAGAGCGAAAAAAATCGCCAGAGGGCTCCGAAGATCGCCCATCGACCGGCTCCGCGGGATTTCCGCTCGTTCCGGCCGTTCGACCCGCAGCCGGGCAAACCAGACTCCGGCGGTCGCCGGCAGCAACGCCGCGATGGCCAGCAGACGCACCGCCCCGGCACCTCCGAAAGATTGCGCCAGCAGAAGCGCCGCCAGAAGACTGCCTCCGCCAAAGAAAATGCCGCCCGTCAGAATCGCGCGGGTGGGGCTGGATTCATACCACGGCGTCATCGCTTCCAGCACCGCGCAATTCATGATACCGGCGGCCAGCCCGGTCGCCAGCATCGCCAGCATCTGATACCAGACCTGAGCTGGGGGGGCAGCGAACGCAAGCATTATGATTGCGGACGCCGCGGCGATGTAACCGCCCGTCAGAAGCCGCTCCAGCGTCACTGTTCGGCTGAGGCGCAGCGCAAGCGCCCCTCCGCCCACAATCCCGGCGCCCAGCGCCAGAAAGTAATTGCCCGCGGTTCCGAAATCGGGACGGATGTGGTAGCCCCAAAGCGGCAGCAATCCGCCCGGCAATGCAAGCAGAAAGCCGGAGACCGCCAGTCCGCCAGGAATCTGCCAGGGTTTCGCAACGCGCCGGGCCATAGGCTGAGCCGTGGGCACGGCAAACGGGCGAGGCACATCCCCCAGCGTTTGCGTTCCCGGTTTTGCGGTTGACGGCGTCACCTTTTGCATCCTACAACAGCGTGAAGTGGAGTCTAACCCCGACGCCTCGCGATAGAATGCGGTGGGCCGGGCCAGAACTCGAAATGAAAATTCCATTGACACTGTTGCGATGCCTTCATCGCGCCATCGATCTCTACGGCAGCAAAGAAGGCGTCATCTGCGGCGCGAAGCGCTTCACCTATTCAGCCTTCGGCGAGCGATGTGAGCGGCTTGCGTCCGCCCTGGAATCTGCCGGTGTCCGTCCCACCGACCGCATCGCCTTCCTGAGTTTCAATACTCACCGGCTGCTTGAAGGTTATTTCGGCGCTCCGCAGGCACGCGCGGTTGTCATGCCTCTCAACGTACGCCTGTCCCCGCCGGAGTTGGGCGAAATCCTGCGCCATTCCGAACCTCGAATTCTCTTTTACGAGAACGATTTCGCGCCTATGGTGGAATTCCTGCGCAAAGCCTGGCCCGGAATGCGGACCATGAATCTCGATACCGAATACGAAGATTTTCTCGCGACGGGCGAGCCCGAACGAGCCGACATCCTCACCTTCGACGAGGATGCCATCGCCGAACTCTTCTATACGAGCGGCAGCACGGGGACGCCCAAAGGCGTGATGCTCTCGCACCGCACCATCTACATGCACGCCATGGCCGTCGCGGGCACGTTCAATCACGACGACAACGACGTCGAACTGCACACGATCCCCCTCTTCCACGCCAACGGGTGGGGACGCGCCCAGACGGCCACCATGATGGGTCTCAGGCAGGTGATGGTCCGCAGATTCGATCCCGCCGTCGTCTGTCGGCTGATTCAGGATGAAAAGGCGACGGCCATGTCCGTAGTGCCCACCATGGCGGGAGCTCTGCTGATGTTTCCCGCCCTTGCTGATTACGATCTTTCCAGCCTCAGAGAAATTCACCTCGGAGGCGCCGCTTCATCGCCCGAGCTGATTCAACGCCTGGAAGCCACGTTCCACTGTAAAGCGATGGCCGGCTACGGTCTTACGGAAACCAGCCCCGTTGCCTCAAGCGCCCGCAAAAAGGGAACTGTAGTTTACGCCGACGACCGCGAACGCTACCAGCGTCAAGCTATGGCGGGCTGGCCGCTGCCCGGCACCGAACTCCGCGTGGTTGATACCAATATGTGCGACGTGCCCCGCGATATGTCGACCGTCGGCGAAGTGGTCATTCGCGGGGACAACGTGATGGATGGTTACTTCAAAGACCCCGAAGGCACTAAGGCCGTGATGACCGATGGCTGGTTCCACAGCGGCGACATGGCCGTCTGGGATAACGAAACATACATCAACATCGTCGATCGCAAAAAGGACGTCATCATTGCGGGCGGTGAAAACATCTCCTCAATCGAAGTTGAGAACGCTCTCGCCGCGCATCCCGCAGTGGCCGAGGCGGCTGTGGTTTCCGCGCCTGACCCGCAGTGGGGCGAAATTCCTGTGGCTTTCGTGGTCCTCAGAGCTGGCGTCACCTGTTCGGAAAAAGAGCTGGCCGAGTTCGCGGCGCAGCGCCTGGCGAAGTTCAAGCTTCCGAAGAGGTATGAGTTCCGTACAGAGCCGCTTCCGAAAGGGGGCACGGGAAAGGTTCTGAAGCGTGAATTGCGCGAGCCCTTCTGGACGGGCAAAGAAACCCGGGTCCAGGGCTAGCTCCCCAACAGAAGGATTTACCGAGCCGCGCGCGTCAGCAAGCGACCCACTTCTCACGTTTGCCCATCATTCTGAATTAGTGCGTGTCCTGGCGTGACATCATCCAAATGTTGCCCGTATCCTCACGGAGGACGATGGCAATTTTCCCTCCGGCCGCCGACCAACCTCCCTGCTGATACGAAGCACGTCCGTGAAAGTGCTGCACGGCGAAGGCTTGTCCCACCGGCAGATGCGAGCTTGCGTCGATCCGCCGCGCCCAGAGGCACGTATGACCATCCCGCCCGGAAGTGAAATAGAGTGTTTTTCCGTCGTTCGACCAGTTGGCCCAGTCTTCAGAGCCTTCTTCGGCGATCTGAATCCAGGCTCTCTCGGGAACCGGTTTGGGGCCGTCGACCGGCGCGATTACAATACGCGAGTGATTCGGCTGAGTCCGAACCGTGAAGCTCACCCAGCGATTATCGGGCGAAAAGCGGCCGTAGAGTAAGTTGTATTCCCGATGTTCCACCAGTGGCATTCGATTATGGGAAGTAGAGTCCAGAGTGTCTATACGATAAGGATTGCCGCCGAACACCAGCAGCCTCTTCTCATCACGCGACCAATCCGTAGCTCGCAGGCATCCTTCACAGAGTTTCTCCGGCGTGCCTCCAAGGCTGGACATGTATACCAGCCTCTTATCCTGCTCGTAGACCGAATATGCGATTCTGTCGCCGGACGCGTCGATTACCGGATATCTTTGCAAGAGAGACGAGTTCGCAATCGTCGATTCTTTCCCGCTCGCCAGGTCCTGCGTCCAGATGTTCAGCCTTCCCGAATGATCGGAAGCAAAAGTAAAAAACCGGCCATTGGCGGAAAGGGAAGCATGCTCTCGAAAAGCCGGAGTCTGCGTAACCCGCTCCAGGGTGCCGGTCGCCCTGCCCCGGTCCAAATCGAAGGGCAGCAACCAGACGTCGGCGCGGGTTTCCGCTTTCGTGAATGCCGTAATGCCACTGGTCGCTCAGGATGGATCTAACTCACTCCCCGCTCCTGTCGTCAGTTTTCTGATCGCGCCACTCACTTTGCCGGTTTGCGGCGATATCCCAAGCTCCCATAGGTTCGAAGGCTCGTCACTCACAGCGTTAAACGTAACGGCGTTGGTGACCGACCAACACCGTGGCTTGGGGAGGGTAAATCGATGTGGATATTACCACCGTCCCCGTCGACACCCGCCAGGGTCGCATTCTGTTGGCGACCAGCAAATCGTAGCGCTCCGGTCTTCACCGGCACGCCCCCATCCGAGGCGAGGACCCACCAGTCGAAGCCGGAGGTTTCGTTCGCCTTCGCCGATGTGTATCCAACGCACAAGCAAATGCTTCCCGTCGGCGGACCATATCGGATACCGGGCAGCCGTGAAATTCACCCCAACTCGCCGCGGTTTCCCTCCGGCTGCAGGGACCAACCAGATCGTGCCGCTTCCGGGTACTGACGCGGAAACTCTTTCGCGCCGATCCAGTACGCCACCTGCGACCCGTCCGGCGAAAATCGGGGATTCAACCCGTCCCGTGCAAGCAATCGCGCCTCACCGCCAAACGCTGGTATTTCGAATAGATGCCGCCGCCATCCCGGTTTGATCGAAAAACAATTGTGCTGCCGTCCGGCGAAAAATCCGGCGTCGTGTTGCCGGCGCCATCGAAGGTCAAACGGATCGGCTGGCCTCCCGCAACCTGTTTGATATAGAGATCCCGTGCGCCAGGGGAGTTTGAGTCTGAGGAGTAAGCCACCAGCTTGCCGTCGGGCGATAAAGCCGGTGAGTCCGTGAGCCCTGCATCTCTTGTGATCCGGGTAAGCCTCCAGGCGGGCGGGGTCGTCGTGGAGTGATGGAAGCGCAATCCCACAACTAACGAAACGGCAACAACCACGACAACGGCTGCAGGCCACCACCTATGAACTCCGCGCCCTCGCGGGGGCGGCTTCGCGGCAATGGTTGCAAGGGGGACAGTACCGTGGCTGCCCGCCAGAGCTCCGATGAAGCGATATCCGCGCCCCTGCACGGTTTCGATGTAACGCGGATTCTCCGCCGAGTCGCCCAGCGCCCGCCGCAGCTTATTAACTACCGCGTTCAAACCGTGCTCGAAAGTCGACAAACGTCCCGTCGCCCCAAACCGCGTCGCGCAGTTGCTCGCGGGTAACCACTTCCCTGGGATGCTCGAGCAGGATCAGAAGAATCTGAAATGGCTGGCCGGACAGGCGGACGCGGATGCCGCTCCTGCGCAGTTCACCCGTGGACGCATCGAGTTCGAAAGGTCCGAACGCAACGCGAGCCGGTGATTGGTTCGGAACAGCCATAAGCTCTCGCCAATGAGGTAGAGACAGTCTACTACGGACTTTAGGGTTGATGACTCCCGCCCGGCAATCGTCTTGTTTTGAATGCGATGGCTGGTGACATCCATTCCTGGCTCGAAATGACCCTCCAGGTATGGCATGCGGGCGATCCCGCGTGTACGGTTGACCCTGGAGGAAGTATGAAATCGACAAAACACATAGTAACCGTGGCGCTGATGCTCAATTTCGGCGTCGTCGGTATCTACGCGCAACAGCAGCCCGTAAAGATGACGTTTTCGGGAACGTCTGAGGCCAGCACTTTCATCCTGGCGTCCGGCGCAGGCAGCTCCGAAGATGATTACGCTGGAGAGGGTACCTTGGGAGCATTTACCTTTCGTGATTTAGCGGCCGAATTACCTTCTTCGTCGCCGCCCAGCGCGTGCTCCGGCCCCAATATGCTGTATTTTGTAAGGGCGGTCACGACGGGCGTATTTCGTTTCCGGGATGGGAGTCTGTTAATGGTCAATCTGAAGCAGGGTTCCGATTGCATCGATCTCGCGGCCGGGCAGGCACACTGTACAGTGATTTTCCAGATCATCGGTGGAACCGGCCGTTTCAAAAATGCAACCGGCACCCTTACCTTCACGGAGACCGTCGTGCCAGCGTTGTTCGACGCTTCAGGCCACCCCGCCCTCCTTACGGCCACAGGGAACTTTACGGGAACGGTTTCCGGAGTCGCCGCGGAGGCGGCGCCTCAAGACGAGCAGCAATAGGAGAAGCACATGCGCGTACCTCTCCTCGCTGTGCTCCGAGTGCGGCGAGGAGAGGTACGCATTACCCGTTAATTGCTGCGCGCGGCATTGACGGCCGCGCCGGCGATCGCCAGTTCACCGTGATCCGGAACCACTTCGAACACGCTTCCCTGCAGCGGCGACATCGTTACCATCTCCTGCAGGTACTGACTCAGAAGCCCGACCTTGATAAACCCCGAGTTCGCCCCGGTAATAAAAAACTTGCCCGGACCGTCCAGATGAATGTTCGTCGCCGAAGCCGCAGCCAGCGCCCGATGCCAGAGGAGTTCGAAGTCAACGCATCGCTGGTCCCCTTCGCGCGCCGCAGCGAAAACCTCTTCGGGCTCCAGATCAAGAAAACGCAGGCGCATCGCGCGGTAACCCATGATGCCCTCGAGATGACCGCGTCCGCCGCAGCCGCAGTAAACTTCCTTCGGATCGAGCGTCACGACGGTGTGGCCGCCTTCGCAGGGTCCCGCCGAGTGAGGATAGCGGCCGAACCCGATACCGTGGCCCAGCGTCCACACTCGGATGAGTTTTTCGAGGTGACCCCTGCGCGCCGCAATCCCGGTCGCGACCGCATCCGCGTCATTGCAAACCGAAACCCGCGTAGTCAATCCGCGACCCTCAAGCGCACGCGTCAGCAGAGCCCGGAGATTCGCGCCCTTCGCCTGCTTGAGATTCGGCGATTCCTCGATAATTCCGTTCTGAATGATTCCGGGAAAACACATGCCTACCGCTACCGGATTGACCTTGTGATCCCGGCATAGATCCTTAACCGTTGCCGCCACGTTTTCTACGAGCACTTCCATCGGCATCGACCGAAAATCGCTCGTGTGAGCTTCTTCCGCGGAAACGCTGGCCTGAAAGACGACCTTTTCGCCTTCCACCACTCCGACCGCGATGTTCCCGCCGGCCGATATTCCAATTGACTGTTCCATTGCGTGTGCGCTCCGGTTGCTTAAAAGCGTGACAGCTTGTTCAGCCCGTTAAAAGCGGCCGCCTTGTAACATTCCGCCAGCGTCGGATAGTTGAAGACTGTATCCACAAAATAATCCATGGTTCCGCCAAGAACCATCACCGCCTGCCCGATGTGCAGCAACTCGCAGGCGCCCTCGCCGATGATATGCACGCCCAGCAGAAGCTTCGTCTCCCGATGAAAAATCAGCTTGAGGCGTCCCGTTGTATCGCCGCGAATCTGCCCGCGCGCAATCTCGCGGTAATAAGCCACGCCCACTTCGTACGGCACGTCTTCGTCCGTGAGCTGCTCTTCGGTCTTGCCGATGAATGAGATCTCGGGAATGGTATAGATGCCATACGGATAGAACGCCGGCTTTGAGAACAGCGGCACGCCAAACGCCCGGCCTGCAGCCACCCTTCCCTGCTCCATCGACACCGAAGCAAGGCTGGGAAAGCCGATGACGTCGCCTGCGGCGAAGACATTTGGCTGACTGGTGCGGAAGTCGGCGTCGACCTTGATGCGTCCGCGCGAGTCAGCCTCGATCCCCGCCGCGGCAAGGTTTAGCTCATCGACGTTTCCCTGACGGCCCACAGCATAAAGCAGCGCATCGCCTGAGATTTTCTTCCTGCTCTGCAGGTTGGCCACCACGCCGCCCGAAACCTCTTCCACGCTCTCTACTTCTTCGTTCAGCCGCATCGTGACACGGCTGTCCCGGAGGTGATAGGAGAGGGCCTCAACTATTTCGGAATCCGCGAACTCGAGCAGCCGGGGCCGTTTTTCCACCAGAATCACCCGGACTCCCAGGGTGGCGAACATGCAGGTGTACTCGACGCCGATCACGCCGCCGCCCACGACAATCAGAGTCTTCGGCATTTCCGTCATCGAGAGAATCTGATCGCTGTCGAGTATGTTGCGTCCGTTGACTGGTACTCTTTCGGAGACGGCCGGCTTGGTTCCCACGCCGATGATTACGAACGGCGCTTCGACAGTAATCTTGCCGCGCGAATTATCGATGTTGATGTGCGTGGCGTCGGCGAAGCTGGCCTGCCCTGTCAGCATCTCCACGTTGTTGCGCGCCAGCTGCGCTTGCGTCACGTCGACCTCGGTCTTGATGACGTGCTGCACCCGGAAGGAAAGATCCGCCATGGAGATCTTTTCCTTAACCCGGTAGTTCATCCCGTATATGGCCTGGTAGTTATAACCCGATAAGTGGATTACGGCTTCCCGCATGGTCTTGCTGGGAATGGTGCCTGTGTTGATGCAAACGCCGCCGACAACTTCGCGCTTTTCAACAAGCGCGACTTTCTTTCCGCTCTTGGCCGCCTGAATAGCCGCCCTCTGGCCGGCCGGACCGGAGCCGATAACGATCAGATCGTAGCATTGCATTCGATACCGGACATTTTCCTATACATCGCTCCGCAGCCGAAGTAAAAAGAACTGATCCGGCTCATTCTTAAATGAGATGTATCGATGCTGTAACGATTGGGGTTATGAGCGCCTGGCGGCAATCCGAGCGAGCGAGCGGATTGCCTCCGCATCGCGATTCGATACGTCTACCAGCTTGCCGATATTTTCCGTGTTCGCGCGGCTCGCAACCAGAAGCATCTCTACGCTTTGCGCGAGCGCTTCGTGCGGTTCGGCCAGCCTTTCCAGTCGTTCATCGATTGTCATTCGTCGGCCTTTCCAGTGTAGCGGTTACGGAAGCAGGTCAGGCCGCAGCCTGGCCGTCTTCTCCCGAGCCGCCTGCCGCCGCCACTTTTCAATCTCGGCATGATTGCCGCCAAGCAGTATCTCCGGAGCTTTCCACCCGCGGAACTCAGCAGGCCGTGTCCATTGCGGTGAGTCCAGGATCCCCTGCTCGAAAGACTCCTTGACGGTCGACTCCTGATTGCCCACCACGCCCGGCAGCAATCGCGCGATCGCATCCACTACCACGGCGGCCGCCAGCTCGCCGCCGCTCAGCACATAATCGCCGATCGACAGCTCATCGTCCGCGAGATGCTCGGCGACGCGTTCATCCACGCCTTCGTACCGCCCGCAGATCAGCAGACAGCTCATCGTTGTCCAGCAGCTCCCGCGCGATCCGCTGATTGAACTTCCGCCCCTGCGCTGAGAGCAGGATCACCTTCTGTCTCTCGGTACGCGACGGCCAGATCGTCTTCGACGGCATCGAAGATCGGTTCGGGCTTCAACAGCATCCCCGCGCCGCCTCCAAAGGGCCGGTCATCAACCGTCCGATGCAAATCGTGAGTCCAGTTCCGCAGGTCGTGAACGTTGAGCTCCAGCGCCCCGGCCTCCGCCGCGCGCGCGACCACCCCGTACTGTAAAGGGCCTTCGAAAAACTGCGGGAAAATCGTCAGCAGATGAAACTTCATGCGTTACCGGAATTGCCGAGCGCTTCCTCCAGACCGGTCGGAAGGTCCACCAGAATCAGCTTCTCTTCCGGTCGGATATCCACGCAAATCGCCTTCACGAACGGGATCAGCAACCGGCCGCGGTCGATCTCGAGCAGTGGCGGCCCCCCGTACTCCTCGAAATCCGTCACGCGCCCGACCACGCGGCCCGAGACGCGCTCACGCACCTCGCAGCCAACCATGTCGGAGTGAAAATACTCTCCCGGTTCGAGTTCCACGCGCTCCGATAGAGGCACCTGGACCTCCGCCCCGCGCAGCTTCTCCGCGTCCGAAATGGAGTCGATTCCCCGAAACTTGAACACCAGCGTACCCGCGTGGTCCCATACTTCCTCGACCTCGCAGGAAGCGCAGAGATCACCTTCCCCCGCCAGCTGCACAGTCGTCAATTTCGCGAACCGTTCGGGTTTACTCGAAAGGGAGGCGGCCGTCACTTCACCGCGATTGCCGCGGGGGCGGCCCAAAACCGCAACCGTTACCCAGCCTTCACTACTCAAGAATTTCCAGCGTAAAACGGCGATTCAGCTTCATCCCGGCCGCGCCGAGGATCGTTCGGATGGACCGCGCCGTGCGGCCCTGCTTTCCGATCACCTTGCCCAGATCGCCTGGCGCAACCTTCAGTTCGAGCACGGTGGTCTGCTCGCCCTCGATCACGTTAACAGTTACTTCCTCGGGGACGTCGACCAGAGCCTTCGCGATGTCTTCGATCAACTGTTTCATCGACTTCCCTCCTGAATACTTATACAACCGCCCCACGGGACTGGTGGCGCCGGCGATCTTGTCGCCGGTGGCCTTTATCCACGCTTAAGCGGCCGGAATTAAGCGGCCGGAACAGCGGGATTATTCTTCACCAGCCGGCCGACCGTGTCGGACAGCTGCGCGCCATTCTTCGTCCAGTACTCGATGCGCTCATGGTTGAGCTTCACCTGCGCGGGCGTGGTGAGAGGGTTATATTGGCCGACCACTTCCAGGTTACGGCTATCTCGCGCGCGCTCTTTTTCAATCACGACCACGCGGTAAAACGGCTTCTTCTTGGCGCCAAAACGCGCCAGTCTGATCATCAGCATCTGCTCTATTGTCCTCAATAATTCTGGAAACGGAAATCTTAAAAACCGGGTAATCCGAGCTTTCCCAACCCCATCTTCCCCATCTTCTTGCCGAGGAATCCCATGTTGCCCGAAAGGCTCTTCATCATTTTTCGCGCCTGCCCGTACTGCTTGAGCAGGTTGTTGACTTCGTTGACGGAGGTTCCGCTGCCGTGCGCAATGCGCCGCCGGCGGCTTCCGTTGATAATCATGTGGTTGTTGCGCTCGCGCGGGGTCATCGAATCGATGATCGCCACGATGCGGGTCAATTCCTTTTCATCCGGCTGCATGTTCTGCAGCTCTTTCATCATGCCCGTCTTGGGCATCATTTTCAGGATCGATTCGAGCGACCCCAGCTTGCGCAGCGACTTCAACTGATCGCGGAAATCCTCGAGCGTGAACTCGTTCTCGATCAGCTTCCGCTGCATCTCCTCCTGCTGCTTGCCGTCGAACGCCTCCTGCGCCTTCTCGACGAAGCTGACGATGTCGCCCATCCCGAGGATGCGCGACGCCGCGCGGTCCGGATGGAACATCTCGAACGCGTCGGACTTTTCGCCCACGCCGACGAACTTGAGCGGCTGCCCCGTCACGCTGCGGATCGAAAGCGCCGCGCCGCCGCGCGCATCGCCATCCATCTTGGTCAGAATGACGCCGGTGATCCCCAGCTGCTTGTGGAACTCGTCGGCCGATTTCACCGCGTCCTGCCCGGTCATGGCGTCCGCCACGAACAGGATCTCGACCGGGTTCAGCAGCGTCTTTCAGTTGCTTCAGCTCGGTCATGAGCTGGTCGTCGATGTGCAGCCGGCCGGCGGTATCCACCAGCAGAACGTCGCGGCCGTTATTGACCGCCTCCCGGCGCGCCGAACGGGCCAGATCGACAGGCGGCTTTTTCTTCCGGCGGTGCCCGGATAAATCGGAACCTTGACTTCGCGCGCGAGGATCGCCAGCTGTTCGCGCGCCGCCGGCCGGTAGATGTCGACCGACACCATTTGCGGGCGATGACCGTTCTTCGTCAGCCAGCGCGCCAGTTTGCCCGTCGAAGTGGTCTTACCGGAGCCCTGCAGGCCGACGATCAGGAAAACGCTGGGCGGCTCGTTGGCGAACCGCAGCTTCGATTCATGGCTGCCGAGGACCTTGATCAGTTCCTCATTGATAATTCCGATTACCTGCTGGGAGGGCGAAAGGGAACTCAGCACTTCCTGACCCATCGCCCGCGTCTTGACGCTTTCGATCAGCTGTTTGACGACCTTGAAATTAACGTCGGCTTCGAGCAGCGCCACGCGCACTTCGCGCAGCGCCGCCTCCATATTCTCGGCTGTGAGGCGTCCTTCACCGCGCAGGTTCTTGAAGACACGCTGCAGTTTGTCGGACAGATTATCGAACATTTGAGCTCAGGGTCGTTTCGGCCCGGCAGGCGGACACCAACGGGGATTGTTTCTATTGTACAAGAAGCACGGCATCCGCTGTGTTTCTGCTACGATACCGGCAGAGAGAGATGCCGATCTACGATTACCGCTGTCGTCAATGCGCCAACGAATTTGAACTCCTGATCCTCAAACACTCTCCAGTTCCCGCCTGCCCGTCGTGCCAGAGCCAGGATATTGAGCAGCTGCTTTCCGGGTTTGCAGTGAGTTCCGAGTCGATTACGAAAGACCGTGTTAAGGCCGCGCGCCATCAGAGCCTCACCAGCAAGGGAGCGCGTGATGAAAAGGTCGCCCAGCAGGAGTACTACAAAAAGGAACACGAAGAACACCGGCAGGGCTGAAACGATCGACGATCCGAACGCGGCGCTCATGCAACTCTGCGCCTTTGAACTTCCACCCCGTGCTCACTGAGCATCAGACGGAGCAGGCGCCAGGGCCTGGCCGTCTCGTTCCCCAAAATCCAGGCTAATCTATCCCGCCCTCGCATGCAACTCGCGTCCGACTTGAGGTTGCGTCCGTCAATAGGGATCAAATGTGAGCGAGCTCCAACCGCGCGGGTGAAGCGCCAAGCCGATATGTGATGGTTCGAACAACTCAACCTTTACGAAGGAATAATGTAGTTACAGAATGTGTGACTTGAAATGGCGAAAGACTTGACTTCTGACCAGTACCGGGACCTGGCCGAATTCCGGCGGCAGATCCGCCAGTTCCTTCACTTCAGCGAGGCGGCCGCGAAGACTTTCGGCATTGAGCCGCAGCAGCATCAACTCCTGCTCGCACTGCAGGGGTTACCCGAAGGAGTCAAGCCAACGATTCGCGAATTGGCATCGAGGCTGTTCATTCAGCATCACAGCGCTGTCGAGTTGGTGAACCGGCTCGAGGTGACCGGCGCTATCGCGCGGAGTCCTGGGCCGGAGGATAAGCGCGAGGTATGGATTCGGCTGACACCGGCAGGACGGGGAATCCTGCACAGACTGGCTTTGGCGCACCGCGAGGAACTCGAACGCTCGGGCCCGGAAGTGGCCCGAGCACTACAGTCGGTGCTGCGTCACAACCGAAGGGCGACCGCGCAGTGAAACACCATCACAAAGACAATTCGATGCAGCTGGGCGATTTCACGACGACGGCGCGCGTGATCCCGATTTCCCTTCTGGCGATTGCGATTGGTCTGCTGGCAACAGGTGTCGCATGGGCGCTGCTGCGGCTCATCGGCTTCTTCACCAACCTCTTTTACTTCGGACAGGTGAGTACCGCTCTCACGTCTCCGGCGGGAAATCATTTGGGCTGGTTCGCGGTTCTGGTGCCGGTGGGAGGCGCTCTTGTCATCGGCGTTATGGCGCGATACGGCTCGGAGCGGATTCGCGGGCACGGGATTCCGGAAGCCCTGGAATCGATCCTTATTAATGGAAGCAAGGTGCAGCCGCGGCTGGCGATTCTGAAGCCGCTGTCGTCGGCAATCTCGATCGGATCCGGGGGACCGTTCGGCGCAGAAGGCCCGATCATCATGACGGGCGGCGCGTTCGGATCGATCATCGCGCAGTTCTTTCATTTAACGGCGGCGGAACGAAAGACGCTGCTGGTAGCGGGCGCGGCAGCGGGCATGTCGGCCACGTTCGCCGCGCCGGTTGCATCGGTGCTGCTCGCGGTGGAGTTACTGCTATTCGAGTGGAAGCCGCGAAGCGCGATTCCCGTGGCTCTGGCCAGCGCGGCGGCGGGCGCGGGACGGCGATACATTCTGGGTCTCGGTCCGCTGTTTCCGGTACCGGCATCATGCGATCTTCATCGGTCCGCAGGGATTGCTGGGCTGCGTGGTCGCGGGGCTGCTGGCGGGCGGACTCTCGGCGCTTCTGACGCTCGGCGTCTATGCGGCTGAAGACGCCTTCACGAAATTACCCATTCACTGGATGTGGTGGCCGGCCATCGGCGCGGTGTTTGTCGGGCTTGGCGGGATGATCTTTCCGCAGGCGCTCGGAGTAGGTTACGACACGATCCGTGCGTTGCTGCAGGGAGACGTGGCGTCGACGGTCATCGCTGGTGTGCTGTTGGTGAAATCGGCTATCTGGATTATCTCGCTGGGGTCGGGGACGTCGGGCGGCGTGCTGGCGCCACTGCTGATGATGGGCGCGGCGTTGGGAGGAGTGGAAGCGCTCTTCCTGCCAAATGAGGGAGCGGGTTTCTGGCCGCTGGTCAGCATGGGAGCGATCCTGGGCGGGACGATGCGCGCGCCGTTCACGGCTGTGCTGTTCGCGCTGGAGCTGACGCACGACATCAACGTGATGCTGCCGCTGCTGGTGGCTGCGATACTGGCGCACGGCACAACCGTGCTGCTGTTGAAACGGTCGATTCTGACCGAGAAGGTGGCGCGGCGCGGATTTCACCTCACGCGTGAGTATTCGATCGATCCTCTGGAGATTCTGTTTGTGCGCGAGGTGATGCGGACGAAGCTGGCAGTGTTGCCGGCGGAGGCCACAGTGGAGGATCTGCGGCATATCGTTCTGCGCGAACCGGCCGGGCGCGGACAGCACCTGTACCCGGTTGTCGATGACGAGAAGAGGCTGACGGGTGTGGTGACGCGCAAGCAGTTGCGCGAGCTGATCGATACGGAACCGCCCGGTATCAGCCTCGGCAAAGTGGTTCGCGATCCTGTTACGGCGCGTCCAGACGAGCCATTGCGTGTCGTAGTGACACGCATGGCGGAAACAGGGCTGACGCGGCTTCCGGTTGTCGAACACAGTGGCGGCAGGCTGGTCGGGATGGTTTCTCTACAGGATCTGCTGGGCGCGCGCGTGCGAAATCTTCAGGAGGAGCGCCTCCGAGAACGGGTGCTGGAAATGCGAATCCCGTTTCTGGGGCGACAATCAGGGCGCCACGTTAGATAGAGCAACAACCGGACCCTGTCCCGGTTATCTCAGATTTGTGTCATTTAAAAGATATCGCTCGGCCAGTTCCTCGAATTCCGCCGGAGTAATCAGATGAAAACGAATATCGAGTGAGCTGAACCGCCGGATATTCTCGTGCAGGTGCTCGCCCGGCAGATCCGGACCCGCGAGATACAGTTCGCCGGCCGCAATGCGGAAGGGCAGAACGCGAAGCTTCCTCGCCAGTGCGACCGGAAGCGCGCGAGTCACCGATAGGAGACGGCGTCCTCGTCCGGTATACCCAGGGGAACGGAATTCTGGCGGCTAATGCGGAATAAAGGTCTTCCTCCCCGATTAACCCTATCCGCACCAGATGTTCGCCGAGGCGAACTCCGGCAGGTTGGCTCGCCACTGCGTCTTGCACCTGCCCGGTCGTCAATCCGTGCGACTCCAACAGAATTTCGCCCAGCGGCTTTCGTTCGTCTGCAGAGCGGCCCGCTGCGGGTACGCGTGCTCGGTCTTGACCCAACGTAAAGGCCGCCGGTGTAGCTTCGCGTTAGCGTACATGCAAAGCGCGCGCAACGTGGCAACGCAGTTGATTATGTTCGCCGTCAGAACCCGGACTGGGACGCCTGCCGCGAACCGCGACCCGTAAACCTTCGCGGAACACCGGATCCGGATCGCGGTTTGGGTCGCCTGCATCGCCAGCCCGGCTACATAGAGCGGGTAAAAACGCGAGAGGTCCCGCGCCAGGCCCCACGTCGTGTGCGTTGCCAGCGATTCGATCCATGTCGCGCCGCCCAGGATCGTCGAGTATGTTCGTGATCGGCGCGATCAGATTGCCGATCAAGGATTTCCGGTCTCGCCAGAACCAGTAAAGCTGCTCGACGGTTTCGCTCGCTGAGTGAAATTCCCACGACTGCAGTCCGATTCCCGTCGTCCAGCGCGTCCTTTGCCTGACAGACATAAGAAACTTCCGCGGGAAATACTCCCGGGTTGCGATCGGCCGGCCGTGCCGGAAGTGAATCGGAATGAAGTACTGCGGCAGCCCAAGCCGTTTGATCCGGAAGCCGTTCTCGTAGTCTTCGGTGAGGCAGGCGGGTTCGAAGATGCGGTTCGAATGCGCCTCGGCGATCATTTCGAGCGCCCGCCGCGAAAACCCGGTGCCAACCCCGTTTGACGGAATGAAGCCGCCCATCGTCTGCCTGGCGGGCATGTCTTTGAATTGAAACTCGGCGAATTCGTCGCAGTAGACTCCGTGGGTCAGTTCGCGCAGCGGCGTAGGAAGCGCGAGCACCGGGATCTGCACCATGTCGTTCCACTGGGCGTAGTAGTTGATCCAGCGGAGCGCGTCGGGATCCATGAGGTCCTCGGCGTCGTGTGTCAGGATCATTTCGAAACGGACGCCGTGCTGCTCCTCGTGGACCAGCATCCGCTGGTAGATCCAGTTCAGATTGTCCGCCTTGGATGTCGGCCCATCGTGCGGGCACATCGAAAGATGGACCGTGGGGTAGCGCTTCATCGCCTCGCGCACGGAGGCGATGGTCGGGGCGTCGTTCGGATAAACCCCGATAAAGAAATCCGCGTGCGGATATCGGAGTTTTGTGACGTTGTTGTCGATCATCCGCTGGATGACTTTGTGTTCTTGCCAGAGAGCCACGAAAATGGCCATCCGGCGCGGCGGGGCTGCGTCGAGTTCTTCTTCCGTGGGCGCTCGTTTGTTTCGTATGGCGCTGAAAAGGCCGGCGATATCGATGATGAGGTCGTCGATGCCGTTAAGAAGGACCCAGAAGGCGAGGGGCGCAAGAAGCCTCGCAATCCAGTGGTCGAGCGTCATAAGCGTAAGTAAGCAGTGTCATATTGGAACGGAAATTCTCACAAAGGCCTTTTGCTACCATGAAGTTCGTCAGGTTTCGGGCTCCGTGCAATGGGCGGCTGCAAACCCCGCCAGGTCTGGAAGGAAGCAACGGTAGTGGCTTACCCCGTGTGCCGCGGATTACCCGGAGCCTGACCTTATTTGACCGCGCACAACGGCCACCGAACGGCCTGTGCGCTCGAGAGAATTTAAACCGCGCACAACGGCCACCGAACGGCCTGTGCGCTCGAGAGAATTTAGACCGCGCACAACGGCCACCGAACGGCCTGTGCGCTCCGGAACAAACCGCGCAATGTATCAGGTCATCGCCCGCAAATATCGTCCGCAGTCGTTTGACGATGTCCTGAACCAGGAACACATTAAAACCACCCTGCGAAATGCCATCGCGCAGAACCGGATCGCACACGGGTATATCTTTTCGGGACAACGCGGTACGGGTAAGACCACCACGGCCCGAATCGTGGCCCGCTGCCTCAATTGCCAGCAGGGCCCGACTGACCAGCCTTGCGGCGTCTGCGCGAGCTGCCTCGAAGTGACGGCGGGTGGTTCGGTCGACGTGATCGAGATCGATGCGGCGTCCAATCGCGGCATCAATGAAATGCGGGAACTTCGCGAGAATGTCCGCTATCAGCCCGCGCGCGATCGTTACAAAATCTTTATTATTGACGAGGCTCACCAGATCACCAGTGAGGCCTTCAACGCGCTCCTCAAGACCATTGAAGAGCCGCCGCCATGGGCCGTCTTCATCCTCTGCACGACTGAGTCGCACAAGATTCCGGCGACGATCGCTTCGCGGTGCCAGCACTTCAGCTTTCGCTCTGTCGATTTCAACGACCTGATCGAGCGCATGCGCGAGATCTGCGTGCAGGAGGGTATCGAAGCTGACGACGAAGCGCTGTCTGTCATCGCGCAGACGGGCGAGGGCTCGGTCCGCGATTCGCTTTCGGCGCTAGACCAGGCAATCGCCTGCTGCGGCAACAAACTCGAGGCCGCGCAGGTGCGGGCTTTGCTGGGAGCGTTTTCGCTCGACGCGATGGCGCAGGTTTCGACTGCACTGGCTGCGCAGGACGGCGCGGCAATACTGACGCTCGTCGACGAACTCGAGCGGAACGGCGGGAGTCCACAACACTTTTCACGCGAGGTTTCGCGGTACCTGCGGAACCTGCTTGTGACCCGGATCGCAGGCGCCGATTCGCGGCTCGTTACGGCCAGCGAGGCCGAACGCGCCGAAATGGCCCGCATCGCTGCGGGTTTCTCGGAAGAAGACCTCACTCGATACCTGCAGATTGCGCTCGAACTGTTCAGCGATTTGCAGGCGTCGCTGCAGCCGCGGTTCCATCTGGAGATTGGACTTCTCAAGATGGTGCAGGCGGGCCGGCTGACTTCGATCGAGGAGGCGCTTGCCTCGATCGGAGGTGCGCCAGCAAGGCCTACGCCGCCGGTAGCAAAGCCGGTACCCCCGCCGCCTCCGCCGGTCGTGGCCGCCGCCGCTCCTTCGGCTACCGAGGACTGGCGCGCGAAGTTGCATTCTGCTATGAACGAGGCCGGACTTACGTTCTCCGCCGATGCGATCACGCAGGCGGAAGTCGCGCTCGTGAACAACGAGTTGCAGATTACCGCGCCGAAACAGTTCCAGCTGGACCTCGGCAATGAGGAGATTCGCACTGCGCTGAAGCATCTCGGTTTCCCGGCGCTTCGCTTTAAAGTGACCTGGGCGGACATGCGATCCGCCGCCGCGCCCATGGAGAAACCCCTGCAGAAGCCGGCGGTGAAGGAAGATGAAGTGACGGAGCGGGCGCTCTCGCATCCGGAAGTACAACGTTTTCGTGAACTGTTCGGCGGCGAAGTACGGAACGTCCGCAACCTGAAGGAGTCCTGAAACAAATGAAGATGCCCGGAAACATGCAGGCCATGATGCAGCAGGCGCAGAAGATGCAGGAGAAGCTGCAGGCCGAAGTTGCGCTGATCCGCGTGGAAGGCACTGCCGGCGGCGGCATGGTGAGCATCAGAATGGACGGGCACAAGAACGTGCTCGGCGTGAAGATCGATCCGGAAGTGGCGGGCGATGTCGAGATGCTGCAGGATCTGGTGCTCGCGGCTTCGAACGACGCCGCGAAGAAGGTCGACGACGAGATCGCAGAAAAAAATGGGCGGGATGCTGGGCGGACTCGGCTTGCCCCCGGGCCTCTTCTAACTCATGCCGGATTTCGCGGAGCCGCTTGCCCGGCTGATTACGGAGTTCAAACGATTGCCCGGGATCGGACAGAAGTCGGCGCAACGGATTGCGTTTCATGTGATGCGGGCCAGCCGCGACGACGCGGAGCATCTTTCGCGCGCCATTCTGGATGTGAAGGACAAGCTGTCGCTCTGCGTGACGTGCAATAACATCAGCGACGGGGAGTTGTGCCAGTATTGCCGGGATCCGCAACGCGACCAGAAGGTGGTTTGCGTGGTGGAGGATCCGAATAACATCGTGGGGATTGAAGTTACCCGGCAGTTCAATGGGCTTTATCATGTGCTCGGCGGGGCGCTTTCGCCCTTGCGCGGGATCGGGCCGGAGCAACTGAAGATCAAGAGCCTGGTGGATCGGATTGCCAGGGGTGGGGTGGAAGAGATTATCGCCGCGACCAATCCTACGGTGGAGGGCGAGGCTACGGCGGTTTATTTGTCGAAGCTGCTTAAGCCGCTGGGGATTAAGGTTACGCGGATTGCTATGGGCGTTCCCGTGGGCAGCGATCTGGAGTTTGCAGACGAGGTTACGATGTGGAAGGCTATGGAGGGCCGGCGGGAGATTTGAGGGGAGTGACGCTCCCTCCCGGTCGCGGCTCGGAAGGTGCTCGTCGCGGCCCGGAACGTGCGCATCGCGGGTCGGAAGGCGATTGTTAGCGGGCATCGCGTTCGAACGCCTCGAAGCGGTCTTCGAGGTCGGCTTCAAGGCTCGCCTTATTATTCTTCTCCAGATAGTCCCGGCAGGCTTTGGTTTTTCTGCCTTCGGCGCAGGGTGTAACTACCTTTCTATAGGTACGATCGGTCCAGTAACCTGCTCCTGGCGCAAATGAGTATTCCAGGCTGTTTCTTGTCAGCTCCTTTAAATCCGCGTAAGTCAGGTTGTAAGTCAGTACGGCTCGCTCGAATTCTTCAGTAAGTTCGGATCGCGATACTCCTTCGTCGTCGGTTGAAAGCGCTACGGGAACGCCTCTCTTGCGATAAACGGGGAACGGGTGCTCTTCGCCTTTGACTCCGAGGATTACATCATTGCTGGTCAGGTTGATTTCGACAAGGATGTGACGGGCGCGCATGTCGGCCATCAGCCCTGCTGAATCCTCCTCGTAAGAGATGTCGACGGCGTGCCCGATGCGTTCGGCGTGTCCCAGTTCGATGGCTTCGCGGATGTGGAACCGCAAGCCTTCGGGCGGGACCAGCCCCAGAGTCAGTTCACCGGCGTGTAAGGTGATGTGCACGTTCGGGTAGAGGCGATGCGCGTAGTCGACCATCGTCATGTGCAGGTGATAATCGGTCATTGAGTTGTATCCGTCTTCGGCCTGAACGAAGTTGATGGCGACAACTCGGGGATCGGAGTTCGCGAGCGCGAAGCCGGCCAGTACCTGGGCGAACACCTGCTCTTTGGGAAACTCGCGAAGCACCTGGTAGACGTAGCGCACCTGCACACGACAAGCGGCTGAGTCGGGGGCCTGGGCGCATTTGAGATCCGTCAGGCGCGTCTGCTCCATCTGATCGACGCGGCTTCGCATGGCCGTCACTTGCCGACCGAGACCGGCGGCTTCGAGTTTCGCTCGGGTAGTGTCGAAATCGGCAGTGGATGCGCCGGGCAGTCCGACCATTTTGCCGAGATCAGAGACGGAGCCGCCGCCGGAGAGCGCCATCAGTTCGAGATAAGACTCGTTCTGATCGCCCGCGCGCTGGACCACTGCGGCGATGAGGCTGCCGCTGCCCGCGGCTCCGAACTTATCGAAGGTATCAAAGAAATGATCGTGCGCGGATTGGCGGCCGGGGACGAAATTGCGCATGGAGAAGCTGTCAATCAGGGCGTTGCGGAGCGCGTTGTCGGTCTGAGTTTGCGCCGCGTCGACCTGGCCGGTGGGGCATGCGCCGCCTTGTGGAGGCGCCGGTGTCAGGGCGAGCGCGATTTTGTCTACGCAGAGATGCTGTTCGACTGCCGCGGCCAGAAAATTTTCGGCGTAAATCGCGCCGGAGAGGTGGTTATGAAGGTCCCCGCCTTTGGGCATTCTGTAGAGGAACGTGAAGAGCTCGGGTGGGTTCTTCTTGAGTTCAGCCAGACGGCGATCCATGGTGGATGTCGCGCTAGCAACAGGCGTTTTGGGCCGCTCCGCGCCGCTTACGGTTATGGCGGCTATGCAGAGGAGGAGAGGGATCCAGCGGCGAAACATTCGTCTATTCTCGCAGGGCCGGGGCGCGCGAAGGCACACTTCAGGCTTAACGAACGGAAGGCGATTCATTTTGGCCACGAATAAACGCGAATGAACACGAATAAAAAAAGATCAGGCTGCGTTTGCGTGGAATTTTTGGGGTTTGTGGCGCGTGAAACCGGTCTGATATGCGCGGTTGAGACGGCGTTCCTTGTCGAGCGCGGCGTGAATTTGCGCGATTGAAAAAACGAAGCCATCTTTTGCTGGCTCATAGGACAAACCTTTCATTTCACTGAGCTGGAGGAGTTTCTTCGCCTCCTTCATTTCAGCTTCGCGCTTCGCGATGCGTGCCGCCTGGAGCGCCTGAAGGGTGGCGAGGTTTTTCTGGATATTGCGGTTGATGCGCTGCTCATAGAGGGTCAGGAGTTGGAGCTGTTTTGATTCGGCGGTGAACACGCGGGCCGCGGTGAGGGCGGCGTGGATTTCGGGATCCTCGATTTCGATGTCGTCCGCGTGGGCGTTGTGACCGAGCGCGAAGAGGTTGTCTTCGACGGCGCTGATTCGGTTGAGACGCCAGCTATCTGTGGCTATGCGCTGGGCGAACTGAGTTTCCATAGCGCCTTCGGGGGCGAGGCTCTCGACGATTGCGGCGGAGAAGGCATCGTGCATGATGCGGTCGGCGTCGGTCATAGTCGTGACCTGGCCGGTGAGGTGGTGACGCCGGGCGTTCAGGGCGGCGGTCTTTTTGCCTTCTTCGGTGCGCGGGCCGGTGGAGCACTGGGCGTTGCGGCGGTTGGCTTCTAACTGCTTTTCGGAGATCATTTGGAGTCTGGGTTCCTTTACGATTCGGATTAGACCACAGGCAAAGTGAGCTTGAGTGTTAAATTGTTGAATTTACAGGGCGAGATTGTTGTGACTGGGATTTTGGCCATACAGCGCGAGACAGGGGAAATTCGCAATTCGCGATTCGCGAATATAGAATGAATGTATGGTTCTGAAGCCCCAAGATGTTTACGTGGTGCTGAAGATTGTGGCCTCCGGTCTTCGGGAGCCGTACGCGCAGCTCGCCAGCGAATTGGCCATGAGTGCCTCTGAAGTACATGCGTCGGTGAAACGCGCCCAATCAGCGAAGCTGATCCATGGGCCGGAGTTCCAGAACAGCCCTAACTTTGGCGCTCTGGAGGAGTTCCTGGTACATGGACTAAAGTATGCGTTCCCAGCTGATCATGGGGAATTTACCCGCGGCGTTCCCACCTCGTACGCGGCCGAACCGTTGCGGGATGTAATTGGAAAGGGCAACGAGCCGATTCCCGTGTGGCCCTATCCAGAAGGAAAAGAGCGCGGCATCGCATTCGAGCCGCTGTACAAGACTGCAGCGGTGGCGGCGCTGCGCGACCCTGCGTTCTACGAATACCTGGTTTTGGCCGACGCCCTTCGGGACGGGCGTGCACGCGAGCGGAAGTACGCTGAACGAGAAATTCATCGTCGCTTCGAAAAGGCAAATGCGCCACCCGAACCTTGACCAACTCATCGTCGCCGCTGATGCTCTTCGTCCGCTGTTGCCTGAGTTAGTGTTTGTCGGAGGTTGTGTGACCGGCCTGCTAATTACGGACGAAGCTGCCGGTGAGCCGCGCGGGACGATCGATGTGGACGCAATCACCGAAATCACGTCGTATGCACAGTACGCGCAGTTTGGCGATCGCCTCCGCAGTCTCGGATTCAACGAAGATACCAGCGAGGGTGCGCCTGTCTGTCGCTGGATTCGGGGCAGGACGATTATGGATATCATGCCGCTCGATGAGAAGATTCTGGGATTTTCGAATCGCTGGTATAAAGCTGCGATGGAAGCGTCCGTAAAGAAAAGACTCCGTGACGATCTGGAGATTTGAATCGTCAGCGCACCGTATTTCGTGGCTACCAAGATCGAAGCATTCAAGGGCCGCGGACGTGGAGATTTTCTTGCGAGTCATGATCTGGAGGATGTCGTTTCTGTCGTTGACGGGCGTGAGACTCTGGGCGCGGAGGTGAGAGACGCGGAAGTTGATCTTAGCGAGTATGTGCGCCGCGAGGCGGCGAAGTTGCTGGGAAATGGGAGCTTCATTGATGCGCTGCCCGGTTTCCTTCTTCCCGATGCGGCAAGCCAGTCCCGAATCGGTATCGTCCTCGGGCGATTGCGCGATCTGGCTTCCATTTGATCGCGTGGGCGCAGAACAGCCGCGGCCACTGCTCGATGAGGTCGAAGCACAGGGCTAATTGGCGCACGTGGAATGATGTACACTGCCAGAAGAACTTTCCGTCGATGAGGGTTGTTAGAGGCCAACCGCCTTACTCCAGTCGGCAACGTATAGATAAATCCGTTGAAACTCGCTCGGTAATAGCATCCGGTTATGAGCGATAAAGTTTCGGACCGTCTCGAGTTCGTCCATCCTCTGCTTTAACCAGTGTTGCGAGGGCAGAAGGCCTCAAAATGCTTCCAGTTCTCAGTAATGATCGAGCCCAAGTTCCAAAGTCTACGAAACCCAGCAGATCAGATTTGTCGCCCTCGAGCCAAGAATCGCCAAAAGCAGCTTTCTGACGGTTCGTGGCAGTGCAAGACTGCATACAGCCTCGCCATCTCTAACGCATTATTTCGGCTGGACACAAAGGTCGAGAGGGCTTCCGACAACAAACGATCCTCAGCATCTTTCGTTGTCGGCGCCAACCTGTATTCCTGCAGACTGAAAACTAACCGCCTCAGCCTCGAACATGAGACCACGACACAGGGAGCCGCGAAGATCCTTCGGATGGTTATTCAAGGAGGAGCGCCCTCAAGGACTTGAAGATCGCGTTAAATAGCTCCACGTCTTTCGTGGGGGCAAATGAATTTGACTGGGTTTTTGGCGGGTCTCGAAAACCGCAAAGGAAAAGCCTGTGACCGGCGCAGTCCGGGGATGGTGCAGCAGCTTTGCATCGTGCACGCGGTGCGGCACAGTCTGAACTACGTGTCCTGGAAACAAAGGCGAGTGGTGGCGTCGGATCTGCCCGCCATCTATGGCGCCGACAGTTGTAGCCGCGGAACTGGCCCTGGACGACTTCGCTGCCGAACGGGATAAGAGCCATCCGACGATCAGTCAGGTGTGGCGGCGGAACTGGGAGCGGATCACGCCGTTCCTGGCCTTCCCGGCGGAGATTCGCAAGGTGATCTATACGACCAACGCGGTTGAATCGCTGAACATGAGCCTTGACCACGGGCGCAGACTGCTGGTCAGCCTTGTCCTGGATGAGTTGACCATTCCGGCTTCGCTCGTTGCGGAGATCATCAAGACGAGAGGTTCGTTCTCCAACGAGGAAGCGGCGTTGCGACTGCTCTTGATGGCCTGCGGAAATCACTCGAAGAAATGGAGTTTCGTGCAGAACTAGCGGAGGCGCTGAATGCTTCCAGGTTCTGTGGCCAGGAGCGAATGCCCGCGCTCGAGCGCGAGTAGAAAAAGCCAGATATAAAACGAGATGAAAACCCGGATCGCTTAAAACCCACCAGCGGGAACAAGGGTCCTCGTTCCCGCCGGAGCCGCCCGTCGCGTAACCTGGGCACAATGAATTTACAGCGAACGGCGAACAGTGTCTTCACTGTTTGTCTCGGCCAACGGGCAACCGCAGTTCGTTCGCCTGGATCTCCCTTGTCCCGGCGATCAGAACTGGTTTATCGCGGCCCGAGCGATCCATCGCGGAGCTTTATGAACCGGGCGCCGGTACGTCATTCGGCTGCGAGATCGCGGACCGCATCATTGTAAAGCGGCCGCGCTCAGGGTTACGTTGCCGTTCACTCCCGAGGCCATCGTCCATGTCACCGTAAGGGCCTGCCCCGGACTTGCGGCATTATAAATGAGCGTATAGTTGTCGTCGTATTGTCCGGTAGAGCCGGCCGCCGTGTTTGTATAGTCCACCGCCGACCCGTCTGACAGATGCGCCGTCAGCTTAGCCCCGCTGTCCCATCCCCCGAGGTGGAGTATGAGCTTGCGCGTCGTCGTATCGGCTGGAGCCGTGAGGGAAAATCCGTCGCCAACCGTGTAGACGTAAACTCCACTTGTGTCATTTGTAGTACTTGCGGTGGGAGTACCATCGGTCCAGCTCACAGGCCGGAAGTCGCCGGTGTAGTGTAGTAGCGGGGCCGTACCAATTACCGTGTAGCTGCTCAATCGCGCCGTCACACCCGATTTGCGGTTCACTGCGGTGTTGCCCCAATGTATCCAGTCGGTCGTGCCTTCCGTGGTGAGATTCACTGCGGCATTCGAAGTGGTAACGGATCCCGTCAGAGACCCACCTGGAATACCGGTAGAGGAGGCAAACGCCCACACCGTGGCAGTTGACCCCATGGCGAGAATGTTCCCGTTGTTTTCGAGGTAGTGCCCGGTTCGGCTGTCGTGAACGACGTAACCCCCTCCCGAGGCGGTAACGGTCCAGGTGTCACCGGAAGCGTTTTCCGTTACCGTGCCGTTACCGGCATCGGCCATGTAGTGGCCCGCCCAGCCGACGTTCAGGAAACGTGAACCGTCCCACGTCCAATGTTGGAATGCGTTGTCATTTTCTGAGTAGAACTGAACGTAAGGTGTAGCGTTATGGTAGCCGAAGCCCCCGTCAACGATTTCCTTCCCCGAGGAAATCTCGTAAGTCCCCGGCGCCAGCGGAGATCCAGTTCCGGCAAGCTGGACTTCCCAGAGGTCGTAATTTGGGTCCGTGGCCCCATAGAGATCATGGTTAGTCCCCGCTATGTAGAGGGTGTTTCCAACGATCATCGATTCCTGATTGTGTGTCCCGAGATTCGACAGGAGAGTCGGTGAGCCGAAGCCGCTGCCCGTCCAGGGGAAAATCGCTACTCGGCACCCGCTAATTTGTGGATGAAGGTTGTATCCCTGATTGTTGCAGATGGAGCTTGACTGTTCTTGCTCTCCCAGAATCGCCAATGGGATGTTCATGAAATTGATACCATTAACCTGGTGTATAGCCACGTACGAGGAGTCGATGATGGTTTCAGCCCAATTTCCGTAAGGGTTGGACCCCGGATCGAAGTATGCAAGCCCGTCAGCGAATGGTGTTTCGCTCGCTCCTACGATAGCTATCTCGCGGTTTCCGACGTTGAGAGAGCCGATCGTTGCTCCTTGATTACAGTGACCGATGGGATACCCACCCCAGTTACCTGCGTTTCTCGCCGCCGCCCCCCCTGGATTCTTGTAGAAGTAGAGAGTGGTGCCATTGCCGTTTGGGTTGCATCCCACCAGGCTATTTTCCGCTCCTCCGTTAACCCCATTGATGGCGATCGGCGCGATGCCGTCACCGCTCGGAGCCACGTTTACAGGCGGGGACCAACTGAATCTCGAGTTCTGGAACACGACAAAACTCGTAGTATGCAATGTCACGCTACCTGAGCAAGCCACATCATCTTGCCCGTCCCCGTCGAGATCTACGACATAAAGAATGTGGCAACCTGCGGCTTGGTTTATCACGAACTTTCCCCAACTAACGCTAGCGTTCCCGCCGTTGCCGTTGGCAGGGTTTATCAACATGACCAACTGATTGTTTTCACTTACAATCAGGTCCGGGTATTTATTCCCCGGGTAAAGGTAGGTCTTACTACTCTCGTAGAACTCTCCCGCCGCTTGAGAAGTCACTACGAACGGTCCCGAGGGTGTGAAGAGTCGAGCTCCCGCAAACGACCCCAGGAAGTAGCTTGGCGATCCGCTATTGTCGAAAAATCCCAGTGAGTCTTCGAAGTTATCGCCATATCCACCTGCGTATGGATTAACGGCGATAACCGATTGCGAATGTGTGAAATTCTGTCCTTGCGAGGCAGGCGAAATCGCCAACATGGCCAAGGGCGCAAACAGCGCAAATTTCAGATGTATCATCTTTCGTCAGACAGCCTTTGTCTGTCTAAAGATAGTAGCGCGGTTTCACAGGAAAAAGAGGACACAGGGATCCCAGCCCGGCGGATCTCTGACAATATCGGTAGCTTTTCGCGCGGGCGACGCTTTTTCGGGCAGCGCACCGAACCTTCGCCGTCCGAAGTTGCTGGAGGGAGGTGGCACCAGAGAACACTTGAATCGAAAAAGAAGCGAGATTCAGGGCGAGGGCAGGCGTGTATCGATTTGTTTAAGGACCGGCGACAAAGATCGCCGGCGCTACGGTCTGACGCGGAGGGCTGTCTGGTCCAGCAGGCTGCGGAAAAGCGCACCAGTCGCTCCCTGGCGGTCGCGGCTCGGAATTATGAGGACAGCGGCGACAAAGATCGCAACACGCGGGCCGGGCTTCCGGCTGGCGGAAGCCCGTGGATACAAGGCCTGCCTCTCTTTAATTCAGGAGCTTGCCCTGGCGCAGGTACGCCGGTACATCGAGTTCCTCTTCGAACACCGGGGCAGCCGCAACCGGGACGGGCTCCTCCACGACCGAGGGCGGCGGCGGCTCCGGGGCGTGCTGTCTGTCGGCAAAGAACTCCGCCGCAGGTTTCGGCTCGACAATCGATTCGCGTTTGTCTTCCGCCTTCGCGAAGCCGGTTGCGATCACGGTGACTTTGACCGAGTCGCCCATCGCTTCGTTGGCGATTACGCCGAAGTTTAATTGCAAGTCGTCGCAGTCGGCCGCTTCCCGGATGATCGAACAGGCTTCGTTCAGTTCGTGCAGCCCGATATCGCCGGAGGCCGTGATGTTCATGAGCACCTGGCGGGCGCCTTTGATTTTGGTGTCTTCGAGCAGCGGCGAGTTGATGGCGCCACGTGCCGCTTCAACCGCCGCGTTCGAACCCTTCGCTATCGCTGTACCGATGAGCGCATGCCCCATACCGGAGATGGCCGCTTTGATGTCGGAGAAATCCAGGTTGATCAGGCCCGGGGTCAGGATGATTTCGCTGATACCCTGCACGGCCTGGCGCAGAATATCGTCGGCCATGCGGAAGGCCTGCGCCATGCTGGCGCCTTTTGGAGCGATCGTCAACAGGCGGTCGTTCGGAATAGTGGTCAGAATATCCACCGACGAGGCGAGATCGCTGACGCTGCGCTCGGCCTGGCGCATGCGCTTCCCTCCTTCGAAAGTGAAGGGTTTCGTCACGACGGCGATAGTCAGAGCATCCAGTTCCTTGGCGAGCGTTGCGATCACCGGCGAAGCGCCCGCGCCGGTACCGCCGCCGAGGCCCGCAGTCACGAACACCAGGTCCGCGCCTTCCAGAATCGCCAGAATCCGCTCGGTGTCTTCGAGCGCGGCCTGCCTGCCGATAGCCGGATCGGAACCGGCGCCGAGGCCGCCGGTCACTTTGACGCCGATCTGCACTTTGTTCGGCACCTTCGAGGCTTCGAGAGCCTGGGCATCGGTGTTCATCACGTAAAACTCGACGCCCTCCAGACCCTCTTCATACATGCGGCCCACGGCATTCGTGCCTCCACCGCCGATGCCGAGCACCTTGATGCGCGCTCCTTTGCGCGTTTCTTCCTGGAGTTCGTATTTCAGGATTTCCATGTGTTTGTCTTTCCTTTTAAGATCGGCCCTTATCGCAGAATTCGTCCCAACACTCCTACCGATTGCTTCTCGAGATCCACCTGGCTGCGCAGGCGGGCGGCATACATCGCGAGTCCCGCGGCGGTGGTCCATCCCGGATCGTTCAATTCTTCGGGCCAGTCGAGAAGACCCTGCGCCAGGCCGATGCGCGCGGGGCATTCGAGAACGCGCTCGGCGACGTCGCAGATGCCCGGCAGAAGGGCGCCTCCGCCGGAAACCACGACACCGTTCGCGATGGCCCGGGTCATTCCCACGCGCGCGAGTTCGCCTCGGACCATCTCGAATAACTCGACCGCGCGAGATTCGAGGATGCCGTTCAGGGTTTTGCGCGGGGCGTCGCGGGCCGGCGTGTTGCCGATCACGGGCAGTTCCACCGTACTGTTCCCCGGGGTCCCATCGGACACCGCGCTGCCGAACTCACGCTTCACGATGTCGGCGGATTCGATGGGAATGCGGAAGGCGTGCGCCAGATCGCGTGAGAAGTGATCACCGCAGATGCGCAGCGAAGTGGCCAGCTGCGCCGACTCGCCGTAGTAACAGACCAGCTCCGTGGAATGCGCGCCGATGTCGACAAACACAATTCCCTCATGGCGATCCTCGGGAAGGACAGCGGCATAGCAGCCTGCAATGGCCTCGTAGATGGTCTCATCGACGGAAAGGTGCGCGCGGTTGATAGCGCCCAGGAGGTTGTTGTGTTCCTGTGCCGAGAAGGTGACGAGGTGGGCGTTGGCCTCGATGACGGAGGCGAGCATTTTGCGGGGATCGTGGAAGCCGGGATGGTCGTCGACCACGAAGTCCTGGGGCAGCAGCTGAAGGACCATGCGGTCTTCGGTCAGCTGAACATGTACGGCTCGGTCCATGGCGCGATTGATGTCGCGCTGTTCGATTTCGCGGGGACGTCCGAGGTCCATGCGGCCGCGGGTGTTCGCGCCGCGGGCGGTTAGACCCCCGACGCCCGCTACGACGGTGCTGACCGTCGTATGCGCCATCGCCTCGGCTTGCTCGACAGCGGCCAGCACGCAGTCCGACACGGCCTGCTGATCGGAGATGCGGCTCTTGGCCCAGCCACGGGAAGGCACGCAGCCGTATCCCAGTACGCGCAGCCGTTTTCGTTCGAGAACCGCGATGATGCAGCGAGTGTGAGTACTGCCTGTATCGAGACCGGTCGCGAAAATGTTGTTGCTCATGTTGTTTACTTCACCAGTATTCTGTCGTCCATCCGTAAGTCGAAAACGGTCGCGTCGCCTGAGTGCCTGTGGATCTCGGCGTAATGATTGACGAAGTTCAGGTAACGGGACCGAAAGTGCTGATCGCCCAGCCAGAGTTCGACGGCGTGGCGATCACGCTCCACGATCAGGCGCATGTCGAGGTTATCGGAAGCATTGACCTCCGAAACGTCGGCCGCCTGAGGCCCGAGCTCCCTCAAAAGGTGCTGCATCGCGTCCACACGAACGGCGCGCTGGGCTTCAGTCTGTTCCTCCGTCACGCCGCTCAGGACCGGGAGACGGAATCGCGAACGAGGGGGCATGGATAACAGGACGCCGTGCTTATCGATCAGCTCGAAACGGAAGTGCCCGCTCGATGCGATGGGGAGTTTGGCGAAGGCGAGGGGGGTGCGCTCGGTCACGGACACGACGATCTGGCTGGGCCAGATGCGCTGAACGGAGGCGTTTTCGACCCAATCGACCGCAAGCACGCGACGGCGGCGCTCGGCCAGGGGAATGCGAAAGACGCTGCCGCCGAAATCGTCGGCAAAGACGGACTGGACGCGCCCGCGAGACACGTAGACCGCACCCTCGATCTGGAGATCGGCGCACCGCGGCGCGCCGGAGTCGCATTTCAGTTCGAAGCGCGGGTCGCGCATCAGGAACGAGTTCACTTCGTTCGCGCCCCAAGCCATGCCTGCAAGGACTCCGGTCCAGACGACCAGGTTCAGGGCCATGCGCCAGTTGAATTTTCGCCTGGGCTCTTCGATGCGTTTAGGCACTGAGTTTCTCTTTACTCCTTTCGCTGCGCCCTTCGCTCAGCTTCTGGAGAATCCGGTCGCCCAGTTGGGAAACGCTTCCGGCGCCCAGGGTAAGAATCATGTCTTCCGGTTCGACACCCTGCACGATCATTTCGACGCCCGCCGAGTTCGATCCGGCATATTCGGCGCCGCGATGTCCAAACTGGCGCATGCGCTCTACCAGGGCTTCCGCGGTGACACCTTCGATGGGCCTTTCGGAGGCACCGTATATATCGAGGACCAGCACGCGGTCGGCCTGGTGAAAGGCCCGGGCGAAATCGTCGAGCAGGTGGAGGGTCCGGGAATAACGGTGAGGCTGAAAGAGCACATGCATGCGGCCATGGCAGCAGGATTTGGCGGCCGCAAGCGTGGCGCGAATTTCGGTGGGGTGATGGCCGTAGTCGTCGACGACGGTCACTCCGTTCGCCACTCCGCGAACTTCGAAGCGCCGGCCGACACCGGTGAATTTGCGAAGCCCTTCCCTGATCACATCCGGCTCGACGTGCATTTCGAGCGCGACGGCGATGGCCGCGGTGGCGTTCAGGACGTTGTGCTCGCCTGGAATGTTGAGGTCGAACTCGCCGAGATCCGTGGTGCGGGAACGCAGAGTGAATCGGCTGTGAAAGTCGCCGGACTCCTGAATGCCGGGCTGGTAATCGGCCTGAGAGTTGAGTCCGTAGGTGATGGTTCGACGCCTGACTTCGGGAAGGATGGTCTGGATGTTTTCGTCGTCGAGGCAGAGCACCGCGGCGCCATAGAACGGAACCTTATTGACGAACTCGACGAACGCGGCGCGAATGGCTTCGATGCTGGCGTAATGGTCAAGATGCTCGCGGTCGATGTTCGTCACGATGGCGAAGATGGGGGAAAGCTTCAGAAACGATCCGTCGCTTTCATCGGCTTCCGCGACGAGGAAGTCGCTCTTGCCGACGCGTGCGTTCGTTCCGCCCATTGCGGCGACCTTGCCCCCCACGACCACGGTCGGGTCTACGCCGGCGTGGCTGAGGATAGTGGCGACCATTGAAGTGGTCGTCGTTTTTCCGTGACTGCCTGCGATGGCGATGCCGTATTTCAGGCGCATCAATTCGGCGAGGAGTTCGCCCCGGGGAATCACGGGAATCTGCAGGCGGCGCGCTTCCTGGACCTCCGGGTTCGACTCTTCGACGGCGGAACTGACCACCAGCGCCTTCGCGCCCGCTACGTTCTCCGCATTGTGGCCTTCGTAGATTGTCGCTCCCAGGCCAGCCAGACGTTCGGTTGTGGGAGAAAGCTTCAGATCGGAGCCGGAAATCGTGTAACCGAGATTCAGCAGCACTTCGGCGATACCGCTCATTCCGATCCCGCCGATCCCCGCAAAGTGCAGATGCTGCCGTGAGAAAAACATTTTCGTTTCTTATTGTTTCGGCTATAAGTTCGCGCTGTCAATCAAAATTTCGGCCGCTCGGTGCGCCGCTCCAGGATGAGCGAGTTTACGTGCAGATTCGCCCATTGCGTGAAGGCGCGGGCGGTCGTTATAGAACTCTCGTACTGCTTCAAAGAAGAGCCGGCCGTTCCAGTCGCGATCGAGCGAAAGACGCGCCGCGCCTGCGCGCTCGAAGGCTTCGGCGTTCTTCAGTTGGTGCTGGTCGGCGGCGAAGGGATAGGGGATCAGTATGGACGGTTTGGCTGCCGCCGCGAGTTCCGAAACCGCGCCTGCGCCCGACCGGCACACGACCAGGTCGGCCTGGGCAAACGCAGCGGCCATGTCGGGAATGAACGGAGCGACCTCGCCGGGAAGGCCTGTCTCGCGGAAGCCGGCGGAAATCTCTTCAAACATGGATGCGCCTGTCTGATGAATCAGGCGCACCGCAAGGCCGGCTTCGCGAAACAATGGCCAGCTTTGACGCGCCGCCAGATTCAAGGTGCGGGACCCCTGGCTTCCTCCGGTGATCAGGACTGTGAACTCGCCGGCTGGGCTTGCGGGCAAGTCGAAGAATTCTTCGCGCACCGGAAGGCCGGTGATTTCCGTGCGCCCTTTTGGGAAAAATCGGGCTGTCTCTTCGAAGGCGATCAATGCACGTTTGACCCAGCGGGCGATGCGGCGATTGGTGAAACCGGGCACCGCATTCGGCTCCATCACAACCACCGGGACCCCGCGGAGTAGCGCAGCGAGTACCGGCGGCCCCGCGACGTACCCGCCCATACTGAACACGGCGGCGGGTTTCCATTCGCGGAAGCGCGAGATCTGCCCGGCCGTTTCGCTGATCAGCCGCCAGAAGCTGGCGAGGCGCGTTGCAATACCGAGGTTCTTAATGCCACCCACGCTGATCTTCTCCAGCCGGAATCCGGCGGCGGGCACGAGACGATTTTCGACGCCGCGCTCGGTTCCCACGAACAAAACTTTATGCCCCTTTCGACATATTTCGCGCGCCACGGCAATCGCCGGGATCACATGGCCGCCGGTTCCCCCGCCGGCCATTACGAACAGGCTCACCCCGCATGCTCCGCTACGTTGAGCAGAACACCCAGCGAGGCGAGCGTCACGAGGAGTGAACTGCCGCCGAAGCTGATCATCGGCAGCGGAATACCTTTGGTCGGCACCATGCCCAGGACGACGCTCATATTGAAGAACGCCTGAACGATGAGCATGGTGGTAATGCCGAGGGCGAGATAGCGCCCGAATTCGTCCGGGATCAACAGCGTCGCCCGAATGCCGCGCCAGAGGATAATGACGAAGCCGATGAGCAGACCGGCCGAGCCGAACAGCCCGAACTCTTCGCCTACAACCGCATAGATGGTGTCGGTGTGGGCTTCGGGCAGATAGAAGAGCTTCTGCCGGCCCTGCATCAGGCCCACGCCCATAGGTCCGCCGGAGCCGACTGCGATTTTCGCCTGTTCGGACTGATAGTTCGTGTCCTTCGCGGTGATGGATTTTTTCATTTCGCCGCGAATCCAGCCGCGCTTGTCGATCTTGTCGACGAGCTTGTATTGGGGGTCGACATAGCTGATTACGCGCACGAGACGGTACGGTTTGGCGGCGATGGCGGCGACGCATCCGACCAGCCCCAGGATGCACGCGATCACGATGTAGCGCGTCTCCAGTCCGGCTACAAAGAACACTACGGCGGCGGTGCCGACAAGGACGATCGCGGTGCCGAGGTCCGCCACGACGACGGCCATGGTTACGAATCCCAGGGCGAGGAACGCGGGAAGAAGCGTGTAGCGGCTGTTGATGGCATGCGAACGCAGGGCGATGAAATAGGCAAGGAATAAAGCGAGTGCGGGTTTCGCGAATTCGGAGGGCTGCAGTCCGCCGAAGGGACCGAAGCGGATCCAGCGGTGCTGCTTCGGGTCTGCGAAGTAGACCAGCGCGAGCAGGATCATGACGATGCTCATCGCGGTGAAGGCGACGGCCGGGGTCTGCAGCTTGCGGTAGTTCAGGCGCTTCATGAACATCAGGAGCGGGATCGCGATGGAGATCCAGAGCAACTGGCGCAGGGCGAAGTAATAGCTGGAACCCATGCGGATTTCGGCCACGACCGAAGAGGCGCTGTAGATCATCAGCGCGCCGTAGAGCACCATCAGAACCACTGTAGTGAAGAGAATCCAGTCTGTTCTAAGTTTTTGAGCCATGTAAACCGTTCACCAGATCTTTGAAAACCTGACCGCGATGTTCGTAACTTTGAAACTGATCGAAGCTGGAGCAGGCGGGCGCCAGGAGCACGGTGTCACCGGGCTTTGCGTTCTTCCACGCTTCCGCAACAGCGCAATCGAGAGTGCCGGAGTGAACCAGAGTTGTGGCGCCTTCGAGCTGCGATGCGATTTTCTCCGCCGCCACGCCGATCAGGAGCGCCGCTTTGGCTTTGCGCTGGAGCAGATCGCGAAGCACTGTGTAATCGCTGCCCTTGTCCTTGCCGCCGAGGATTACCCAAAGGTCGCCAGGGAACGAATCGAGAGCTTTGAGGGTGGCGTCGACGCTGGTGGCTTTGGAATCGTTATAGAAGCGGACTCCGTTGATTTCGGCGACGAACTCCAGACGATGCTCGACTGCTTTGAAGGTTTTTACGGCGGCTGCGATCTGAGGTTCTGAAACTCCCGCGATGCCCGCCGCGGCGGCCGCAGCCATTACGTTCTCGGCGTTATGCATGCCGGGGATCGGGATTTCGGAAAGCGGCAAGAGCTGCTCGATTTCGCGACCGGTGAACCAGACCGCCTGGGCCGGGGTGAGAGCCGCGAAAGAACGGCATGTTTCGTCGTCGGCGTTCAGGACGGCGTAATCGCCGGGCTGCTGGCTCCGGAACAGATTGCCTTTGGCGGAGGCGTAGTTCTCGAAGGTGTGATGCCGGTCGAGATGGTTCTGGGTCACGTTCAGGCAGACGGCTACGTGGGATCGGAAGGTGCTTACCGTCTCCAGCTGAAAGCTGGAAAGTTCGAGGACGTTCCATTGGCCGGGACGCGAGGTTTCAGTCATCGCGATTACCGGGGTTCCGATATTCCCGCCGATCTGCGAGGGGACGCGCGCGGTCTGCAGGATGTGGCCCACCAGAGATGTTGTAGTGGTCTTTCCGTTCGTGCCCGTGATGCCGATGACGGGACCGCGAAGGTACGGCGCGGCGAGTTCGACTTCACCGATCACTCTGACGCCGCGGGCCTTTGCGCGTTCGATTCCGGGCAGGTCGAGAGGTACGCCGGGCGAGGGCACGATCAGGTTCCAGGGTTCGTCGAAGAGTTCGTCGGTCTGGAGTTCGAAATCGACAATGCTGAGCGGCTTGAGGTCGGTCGCGGTGACTTCGGCCCCCTGGGCGTGCAGGAATTCGAAGACCGCGCGACCGGACTTCTCCATACCCACCACGAGCGCTTTTGTGCCTTCGAATGTCATTTATCTGAGTTTCAAAGTTGTCAGCGCGAAGAGCGCCAGCACGAGGCCCGCGATCCAGAAGCGCGCAATGATTTTCGATTCCTGCCACCCGAGCGCCTCGAAATGATGATGGATGGGCGCCATTTTGAAGATTCGTTTTTTGCGCAGCTTGTAACTGCCCACCTGAAGGATCACGCTCATGAGTTCGATAACGAACATGCCCGCGATGAAGATCAAGAGGATTTCCTGCTTGATCAACACCGCGACCACGCCCATCGCCCCACCAAGCGAAAGCGACCCGACATCGCCCATGAACACGTCGGCCGGATGAGCATTCCACCAGAGGAAGCCCAGGCTCGCGCCGGTCATGGACCCGCAGAAAATCGTTAGTTCAGCCGTGCGCGGATTGCGCGCGAGGAAAAGGAAGTTCGCCAGATCACGGTTGCCGCTGGTATAGCAAAGGATCGTCAGCGCACCCGCGGAGATCACCATGAGGCCGATCGCCAGCCCGTCGAGACCATCGGTGATGTTTACCGCATTGCTCGACCCGACCACCACGAAGACGAAGAAAAGATAAAAAGGCCAGAACGCCAGGACATACGTGTACGGGCTCGAGAGCGCTGCGTGAGGGTAAAGGAGATCGGGATGAAACTTTACGAACGGCAGGTTCAAGGTCGTCGAGTAGGCGCCGTAATACTGCATCGCTGCGAGCACGCACGTAATCACGGCGGCAACCGCCATTTGCAAGGCGAGCTTCTGTCGCGCCGTTAATCCGAGGTTCCGTTTATTCAATACCTTCGCGTAATCGTCGATGAAGCCGATGACGCCGAAGGCGACCAGGGCGAAGAGAGCGATCCAGACGTAGACGTGGCGCAGATCAGCCCAGAGAAGCGTCGGCACCACGATACTGATGATGATGAGAACGCCGCCCATGGTCGGTGTGCCGGCCTTTTTCATGTGCGATTTCGGGCCGTCTTCCCGAATACTCTGGCCGACATGGAATTCGCGCAGCTTGCCGATCAGCCATGGGCCGAGAAGAATGCACAAAAACAGCGAACTGAGGCTGGCGAACAGGGTTCGCGTCGTTACGTAACGGAAGACGCGGAACGGTCCGATGGCCGGAAAGAGCTGCTGATAGAGAAGCCAGTAGAGCATCGGTCAGGGCTTCCCTTCCTCAAAGGCGCGGCCGAGGGCTTTTTCCACCTGCACGCCGCGCGAACCTTTGAACAGCACCGCGTCGCCGGGATGCGCAAAATTGCGCAGGAAGTCTCCCGCCTCTTCGGCGCATTCGAAAAAAAATGCGGCGCTGTCCGACATCCCCGCTTCGATGGCCGATTCCACCATCAGGCGGGCAGCGCCGCGTATGCCCAGAAGCGCGTCAATCCCCTGCTCCGCCGCAAATTGTCCGATGCCGCGGTGCAGAGCGGCCGCCTCGGGGCCAAGCTCGAGCATTTCACCCAGAACGGCGATTCTGCGCCGCGCAGGCGTTCCCGACAGCAGTTCCAGCATGGAACGCATCGCTTCGGGATTTGCGTTGTAACTGTCGTTGATGATCGTTATGCCGTTCCGATCGACCCGCTCGCCACGCATTTTTCCGATTGCGAGCGTGCGCACGGCATCGACGAGGGTTTCGGGCGCGAGGTCCATGGCGCGGGCAACGGCGATTGCCGCCAGAACGTTGCTGATGCCGTGACGGCCGGCCAGCGGTGAGATAAATTCCACGCCGAGACAGTGGAACTTTGCGCCGTTCGGGCAGAGGTGAACGTCTTCGGCGCGCACCTCGGCGTCTTCGGAAAAGCCGAAGAGCATGGAGCGGCCCGGATGAATTTCGCGGAATGCGCGGACGCGCTCGTCGTCAGCGTTCAGGATGGCGATGCCATCCGGCGGAAGTTCTTCGATCAATTCACGTTTGGCGAGCGCTACGCCTTCGATCCCGTTTGAAAAATACTCGGCATGGGCCCAGCCAACGTTGGTGACCACTCCGATTTCCGGCTTCGCTATATTCGCCAGATCGCGAATCTCGCCGGCGTGGTTCATGCCCATCTCGATGACTGCGGCGCGGCTGTCGTCGGGGAGGCGCAAAATCGAGAGCGGCACGCCGAAGTGATTATTGTAGTTTCCGATGGTGCGACCGGTCGGCATTCCTACGCTCAGGAGGTTTGCGATGGCGTCTTTGGTGGTCGTTTTGCCGGCGCTTCCGGTAACCCCGACAACGGTGCCGCCCCATCGCTGGCGAGCTTTCCGCGCAAGTTCCTGGAATGCGATCAGGGTGTCGGGAACTACGATCTGCGGTATGGCTGCATCGACCTCGTGATCTACAACGGCCACCGCCGCTCGCTTTTCAAGTACATTCGCGATGTAGTCGTGTCCGTCATTTGAGGGACCACGCAGGGCGAAGAAGCAGTCGCCTTGATTTATGGTTCGGCTGTCTATGCTCCAGCCCGATACGGTTTTTGTCGCTCCCTGCCGGTCGCGGCTCGGAAATTGGTCGCGGCTCGGAAGATGTTTCCGGCTGGCGAGCATTTCGGCGATGGTGGCTATTGAGAAGGTCACTCGGCCGCCTTTCCGTAGCCGAAACTCCGCAGAGCTTCACGCGCTACTTCACGGTCGTCGAAATGAACCGTACGGTCGCGAAAGATCTGGTAAGTTTCATGGCCCTTGCCGGCGAGAATCACGACATCACCTGCGTGCGCTTCCTCGATGGCTTTGCGAATGGCGGTGGCCCTGTCGGGTTCTACGATAGTGCGCGTATCCGTGCGGCGCAGACCGACCAGCGCATCGTTCATGATCTGCAGCGGGTCTTCCGAGCGCGGGTTATCACTGGTGAGGATGACAAGATCGCTCAATTCTCCCGCGGCCTTTCCCATAAGCGGCCGTTTCGCGCGGTCGCGGTCGCCGCCACAGCCGAAGAGCGTGATTACCCGTTTGGCATTAAGCCCGCGCGCAACGGAGATCGCGTTGCGCAGCGCATCTTCCGTGTGCGAATAATCGACGACTACGGCAAACGCCTGTCCTTCATCGACGCGCTCAAAACGACCGGGCACGCCCTGGCATGCAGCAATGCCCTGGGCAATTTCATCGGGCGTGAACTGAAACGTCATCCCCGCGCAGCAGGCCGCGAGAATATTGTAAACGTTGATTTTGCCGATCAGGGGCGATTGGACTTCGAACCGGACCTTCTCGAAGATGACTTCGAAGCGCAGGCCGTTGAATGTGGAATGGATATGCCGCGGACGCACCATCGCCTCGCTGCCGAGCCCGTACCAAAGGTGTTCCGATCCGGATCGGCCCGCTGCCAGCTTACGACTCCACTCGTCGTCCCGATTAATTACCGAATAGCGCGGCGGAGGACCACCGGAACCGGTGAATAACAACTGCTTGGCGGCAAAGTAATCGTCCATCGTTGAGTGGAAATCCAGATGGTCCTGCGTGAGGTTGGTGAATACCGCGGTGTGAAACTGCAAGCCGTACACGCGGCCCAGCGCAAGAGCGTGGGATGAGACCTCCATGGTGGCCGCCTTCGCGTTCGGCCCCGGCGGGGCGATCGAATTCAGGTCCGCCAGCATGCGATGCAGATCGAGCGATTCCGGGGTGGTGTTCGCGGCCGGCAGGACCCTGGAAGCCAGATGATATTCGATCGTTCCCGCCAGCAGAGTCGTTTTCCCAGCGCTGCGGAGGATGGAATCGATCAGGTAGCTCGTGGTGGTCTTGCCGTTTGTTCCCGTGATTCCTACCAGGGGGATCTGCTCGTCGAGTCTTCCATAGAAAGCTTTCGAGGCAAGGGCGAGAGCGTGACGTCCATGCTCAACTCGAATCCACGGCGCTGCGAAGTCCGCAGGCGCAGGCAACTCGCTGATCACCGCAACTGCGCCCTTCTCGACCGCCTGGGCGGCGAACTCCCGGCCATCGAAGCGCGCCCCGGGGAATGCGAAGAAGATCCAGCCGGGCTGAATCCGGCGGGAGTCGTAATCGAGCCCTTGAATGGTTGTTCGGGCGAGCGAGGGCTCGAGTTCCGACTGCAGCGGAACTTCCGACAGCGCCTCGGTCATCGTCATAAAAAAAACGTCATAGACGGAACTTCATATCAGCGCGTAAAAATGATGCGAATCTGTTCGCCCTGACGAAGCGGACTGCCCGGCAGCGGCAACTGGGCTCGCGCAACCCCGCTGCCTTCTATCATGACGTCGATGCCGCGCGCGGCCGATTCCTCCACCACGGAACGCATCGACTTGCCCCGGAAATCGGGAACGGTCGCCCGAGGCGCGGCGGGAGCGGGAGTTGGGGGCGCCGGCGGCGCCGGCAGTATGGTCGGCGCCGGAGCCACCTGCGCCACGGTTACAGGAGTTCCCGTCGTATTCGCCGCGGGGATCTCATCCGGATCCTCGTGGGGCTTCATCTGGTCCGCGAGGAGCTGCCGGACCGTTGGGTCATCTTCCATGATGCTGGGCTCGCCGAGGTCGGCGATGGAAACGTCGTCATGAATTTCTACCGGCTTCTTCTCCGGCTTTTTGGCGATCTCCAGATCTTCCGGAATGTCCTTCGGAACATCGAGCATGCGCAGCGCCTCGGTCATGATTTTCTGGAAGACCGGGGCGGCGGCGTCGGCCCCCTGCCCGCTCTCACCGGACGTATCGTGTACAGTCACCAGGACGATCAGCGCGGGGTTCGTCACCGGCGCGAAACCCAGGAACGAAGCGTTGTAGTTGTGCGTGTAATGATGCGTCACCGAATCGAAGATCTGCGCGGTTCCGGTCTTGCCGGCCGAAGTATATCCCTCGAGCCGGCCGTGGAGCCGAGCCGTGCCGCGCAAGACAACGCCTTCCATCATGTTGCGCATCGTGATCGCGGTTTCGGGCTTCAGAACACGGACCGGCGGGTCGACGGGTTCGTTTTTATCGCCGCGCTTCAAAATCAGCTTCGGCTTTACCAGCATGCCACCGTTCGCAATTACCGCGCCGAGTCTCGCCAGTTGTACGGAGGTGACGCTCACTTCCTGGCCCATCGAAACCGACGCAAGAGACGTGGTGCCCCAGGCTTTGAGGGGCCGCAGTTTCCCGGCCGATTCGGCGGGAACGGGCAGACCCGTTTTCTGGCCGAAGCCAAGACGGCGCGCGTATTGGTACATGTTCTCGCGACCGACATGCGAGCCAATCAGGATCGCGCCGATATTGCTCGATTTCTCCAGCACCTGCTGCAACGTGATAGTGCCGTATCCACCATGCGATTCATGAACCACGCGCCCCGGCAGAACCAGTACGCCGTTGCCGGTGGGGATCAGCGAGTCAGGGCGCAGATTTGTCGTTTCGAGCGCGGCGCTGAGCGTCACCACTTTGAAGACGGATCCGGGTTCGAAAGGAACCGATGCGCCCAGGTCGAAACGCGAGATGGGATCGTCGCCCTTCTTCGGCGGCACATTGGGATCGTAAGTGGGATAGTTCGCGAGCGCGAGGATCTCACCCGTATAGGGATTCATGACGATGGCGGTTCCGCTGCGCGCGTGCTTGGCTTCAACGCCAGCCTTCAGCTCGCGCTCGGCGACATATTGCATCCGTTGATCGATGGTGAGCGTGAGGGTAGCGCCAGCCTGTACCGCGGCATCCATGTGAGAATCGAGTCCGCGGCGCTTGACATCCATGACGAGGCGCTCTTCTCCATCACGCCCCTTGAGCACCGGATCGAGAGTTCGCTCGACACCGGCCGCACCTTCTTCATTTTTGTAGACCGCTCCCAGAACATGCGATGCGAGCTGCCCGTCGGGATAGTGGCGCTGGCTTTCCGTGTGGAAGGTGATCCAGTCGAGGTGCATGGCTTTCAGACGATCGGTCGCGAAAGGATCGATCTTCCTCTTGATCCACAGGAAACCCTTGTGGTTCTGGCGAGCCCAGGTCAACCGTTCGAAGAGCACGCGCTGATCGAGATTCAGAGTGTTACCCAGAACTTCGGTGGCGAGGCGGAGGTTTTCGATCTGGAGAGGATTCACCGACACCGATGCGACGGGAACACTGATCGCGAGCGGCTGTCCGTTGCGATCGAGAATAGTCCCTCGCGGCGCGGGAATGTCGATGGTGTGTTCCTGCTGCGAGCGCGCAATGGCAGCGTATTTGGCATGCTGCAGAACCTGCAGGGAGATCAGTTTTACGAAAATAGCGGCGGCCCACAGGAGCAACGCCACGGACAGTAAGGTAAGTCTGTTGACCGCGGGTGAACTCTTGCGGACGAGACGAGGGCCGTTGTGCGGCGGATTCCTGAAAAGAGAGACAACCCGCCCCCAGAGTTCCACGGCTGCGAGCCCCCTTTACCGGACGCTTTCTCTCGAGGGAACGGGTGGTTGAACGCGGGCAACGCTGCTGTCGACGGTATCCGTGTCCAGATGAATGACCTGGTCGGAAGCCGGGCTCGTCAGCTTACGGCTCTGGGCCAGAGCATTCAGGCGCGCGGGACTCAGGAGGCCGGCCTCCTTAACTTCGAGATCGCGCTTCTGATCGATGAGCGTTTGGCGCTCCTGCTTCAGCGCTTCAAGCTTGTAACCGGCGAGAACCGAGCCCACATGCGGGGCGATGATGCTGGCGCCCAGCATCAAAAGGACGCCGGCCGCTCCGACCGCCGACCAGCATTCGCCGCGCGCGCCCGGGTCCGCCTGACGGATCACACGCGAGTTATCGATCTTCTTCGAGTAGAAGTAGATGTCGTCGTTGGGGAGTGCGCGCAGCTGGAATGGATCCGACTGCACCCGAACCGCGTCTCGCCGTTGCGCTGCTATCGCAATCGCGTCGCCTCTTCTCAAAAATGTTGCCAGTGTTGCCATGGCTTATAGCCCTCTTTTACCGTCCTGCTTCTCTTGTCTCTGTCTGCCGCGTTACACGATTTCCACCGCGCGCAGCTTTGCGCTGCGAGACGGCGGATTCATTCGGGTTTCCTCTTCACCGGGCGTGAGAGGTTTTTTTGTGAGAATCAAAGCCCGGCCCGTGCGTTTCAGTTCCCGAAAACTCTCTTTGACCTTGCGGTCCTCAAGCGACATGAAGGAGATGATCACAATCCGGCCGCCCGGCTTGACCATGCGCGGCGCGGCTTCGAGCAACGCGTCGAGCTCCTCCTGCTCCCGATTCACTACGATCCTGAGGGCCATGAAAGTACGAGTCGCGGGATGCAAAGGTCCCGTCCGAGGTGCGGCCCGTTCCACTACACCCGCCAGGTGCAGTGTGCTCCGAATGGGCCGCGCTCGAACGATTGCTCTGGCTATCTTCCGCGCTCTCCTTTCTTCGCCGAACTGGTAGAGCCAGTCGGCGATTGCCTTTTCGGCACTGTGGTTCAGCAGTTCGGCCGCTGTCACGCCACGGGATTGATCCATGCGCATGTCGACCGGCCCTTCCGCCTGAAATGAAAATCCGCGTTCCGGGCCGGTCAGCTGATAACGGCTGACCCCCAGGTCCGCGATTAAACCATCCAGATCCGGCGTCGCTTGCCACGACTGGGCCAGCTCCGAAAAGCTGCCTTGCCGGAATTCGATCCGATCCGCCCACTCGGCCGTGTTCGCGCGCGCTAACTCGAGCGACTGCGCGTCCCGATCGTTGGCGATCAGCTTTCCGCCGCGCGTTAACCGCGCTGCGATTGCGCCTGAGTGGCCGCCAAGTCCCGCCGTACAGTCGAGATACCGGCCGTCGGGCTTGATCGCCAGATACTCGAGAGACTCGGCCAGCATGACCGGATAATGTTCTGGCATCGGGCGTCACCGCAGCGACCTCACCTCAAACCAGCCATTTCGAGAACTTCCAGATCCGCGGCGGTATTCTCCAGAGCCTTGTTCTTGCGCGCCTGATACTGGGGTTCGGTCAGGATCTCCAGATGACCTTTTGAAGCCATCAGATGAAGATCCTCGCCTTCCATCTTCAAATCGCGTCGCAGCGACGCCGGGACGGTGATTCTGCCCTGACTGTCCATTTCCACGTCCGCGCCGAGATCGTTGGCGTTGAACAGGATGTTCCTGGCCGCACTCGGGTTGGCGCGGAACTCCGCAAAAAACTTTTCGTTCACGCGCCATTCCGCAATCGGATATAGTTGCGCTATGGAGCGATCCAGACTGGTTAGAAACAGCTTCTTCTCCGGCAAACTTTCGAAAAATTGCACAAAGGCGGCAGGCAATTTGAGCCTGCCTTTTTCGTCCAGCCGTCCGGAGTGTCTGCCACGGGGGAGTTCGACGGGCGTATTCGAAACTTGCCCAGCCTGATCCACTTTCGCTCCCCTTTCGTTCCACTTGCTCTACAAGGGATTGTGGCACGAACTCAAACACCCTTGCAATGGTTTTCTGGAGCAAGTGCCGAAATTTGTGCGGGTTACGACGCTACTACAAGATGGGTTGTGACCAAAGTATACCACTATTACCAGGAAATATGGCGAACGGACAGCGAAAGTGATAAGCTTTTGCTTCGGTTGGAATGCCCGGAGCAGTAAGCTGGAGCGATGAGCACCGCCGCAGTTCAGCCGGAATTCCATACATCGGGCATCATTCGGCTCACGCGCGCTCAACTTTTCGGCACGATGGCCGGGTTAATGCTTTCGGTACTGCTCGCCTCGCTCGATCAGACGATCGTGGGGACGGCTGAACCCCGAATCATCGCTCAGCTCTCCGGGTTCGACCGGTATCCGTGGGTGTCGACCGTTTATCTGCTTACGTCCACCCTTGCCATCCCGATCTTCGCGCGCCTCTCCGATATCTATGGCCGGAAATGGTTCTTTCTTGCCGGCTGCGGGACATTCATCCTGACGTCCGCGTTGTGCGGCGCCTCCGGGACGATGAACTGGCTGCCGTTCGACGGCATGTCTCAGTTGATCGTCTCGCGCGGACTGCAGGGAATCGGCGGAGGAATGATGATGGGGCTCGCGTTCACCATCATCGGAGACGTATTCTCGCCCGCCGAGCGCGGTAAGTACCAGGGGTTCTTCGCGGCCACTTACGGACTTGCGTCGATCTTCGGACCGACTCTCGGCGGGTGGCTCACCGACCGTGTCTCGTGGCGCGCCTGCTTCTACGTCAACCTGCCGGTCGGGATCGTAGCGATTCTGGCGATTTATCTTTACTTTCCGTACTGGCGGCCGGAAGGGGTGAAGCGAACCATCGACTGGTCCGGCGTGGCGAGCCTGATTCTCTGCATCGTGCCTTTGCTGCTGGCGCTTACCTGGGTTACGGATTACGGATGGGCATCGGTGCGCGTGATCAGCCTGCTGACTTTTTCGGTGTTGATGCTTGCGGTCTTTATACGGGCCGAGGGGCGCGCCGCCGAACCTCTTATACCGCTGATCCTGTTCCGGAATTCGATCATCAGCATGAGCGCAGTGGCTTCGTTCATTCTCGGAATGGGAATGTTCGGAGTCATTATTTATCTACCTTTGTTCATGCAGGGTGTTCTGGGTGTTTCGGCAACTGAATCGGGAAATCTGCTGACTCCGCTGCTGCTGGCCTCGGTCGTGGGAAGCATTCTTACGGGTCAGATGAATCTGCGATTACGGACTTACAAGCCGTCGGCGGTAGTGGGTTCGGTTTTTATAGCCGCGGGGATGATTTTGTTCGCGCGCATGGATGCGTCGACGAGCCACGGGGAGGTGCTGACCGGCATGCTGATTGCCGGGTTCGGCATGGGACAGCTTATGCCGGTTTATACGGTGGCGATTCAAAATGCCGCGGCGCGCGAGCATATGGGCGCGGCCAGCGCTTTGCCGACCTTCTGCCGGTCGATTGGAAGCACGGTCGGAGTCGCGATTTTCGGAACGATTCTGCTTACGAACTATCAGCGCGATTTCGCGGGAAGCTATCCGCCGGGCACGCCGGAGAATCTGCTTAAGCCCTTTACGAATCCGTTGATGCTGGCGCAGATTCGTCCGCAGCTGGATAACTTGTTCGGCGGCTATGCGGACGGGTTGAATCTGTTGAAGTCGCTGCTTGGCGAATGTGCGTGCGGCACTGGTGCACGGGATCAACCTGATCTTTGTGACCAGCGCAGTCATTATGACTCTCGCGGTGGTTCTGAATCTTCTGCTGCGGAGCGTACCTCTGAAGCATGGCGCTCCGAAGGTTGAAGCGCCTCCGCATTAGGGGCGCGCCGGACCGGGGGTCCGGCGCGGACGCAGGCGTCCGCCCCACTAAAATGACTCAAGTGCAGGGGAAAAGACTTAACTCAGGGCAGACGGACGATCTAAGTCAGGACAGAGGGAAGACTCCGCGCACTACATTCAGGATTTGTGTGCCGAACTGAAGGCCAATTCGCGGGTCTATCGCCGAGCATCGCGTAAACCGGCAGCATCGAGCCGATCGCCAGGCCATCCAGCACTGACAGCAGAACCAGCGGGGTGAGCGTACGTCCGAATGCGTATACCTCTGACCAGGCATCGGCGTTTGAGAGGGTGATGGTGAGGATCGCGAATAGCCAGATCGCCACGGTCACGGGAGTCCAGGCGTGGCCGAATGCGCGGTATAGGGCCCACACGAGGGCCGCGCCAATCCCCGCGAGCGCGAGCAGGTCGAAATCCGAAGGAGGGGTACCATTAGCCCGGTAAAAGGGTAGGGGAAAGGACTCAGGATGCGGTGGAAGAATCCGGCAAATAGTAGCCGGCGAAATGAAAGCTGTCGCCGCCAGGCGAAGTGTGCAACTGCAACGAAAACGTACCAGCAAGCGGCAGGGATCACGGCTGTCGAGAAAAGGATTGCGCGGCGAAAATCGCGGGTTCCGACCAGGAAGAGTACGAACGCGGCAGTGAGGAGCAGGCCCGTTTCGCGGACGAGAGCCGCGGCCGTAAGAACGCATACAGTTTGTAGTCCGAGCGCGGCTCCACAGGTAGAGCGCGAAGCCCGTGCAGCAGGCGGCCAATGCCGCGTCGACGGTGAGTCTGTCGGCCGAGATTGGGACGGCAGGCGCGAGGCAGAACAGGAGACCCCACGCCGGTGCCAGTCCCCGGAAGACGGCGAACCGGCTGAGCCAGTATGACCCCAGCAAGACGGAAAGCGCAAAAGCTGCGATACAGCCGAAATCGATGGCGCGATCCTGTCCGAGGGCGAGCACGAACGCAACGGCAGGGACGAAGATGCGCCGGTAACGCAATCTGGGCGCGTCCATGCTCTTTGCGAAGTTTCGGGTTATCAGCGGGTCATGCGCGATGTAGTGATAGAACTGCCCGTCATATCCAAAACCCGGAAACCGGTATATACCTTCAGACTTCAGTTCGGCAGGCGGGGCCAGCAGTTCGCCGGTGCAGAACAGCGCTGTCCAGTTGCCTCCGAAGTTGTAGTGAACGGTAAGCGCCTGCCACGCCAGCATGATCGCCATCGAGCAGAAGGCGACCTGAAGGCTGCGGGTTCGCACGGTTCAACCAGGCTAACATGAAGCGGAATCCGCGGCGAGAAAACCGTCGGTTATATGATCAATCTGGCGGATACGCCGCAGCCTTCGTACGAACAATTTCGCAGGCACATTTCAGACGACATTTCTCAGGAGAAGAACGAATGCAACTAAGCACCGACCGCATACTTACTACCCATGTCGGCAGTTTGCCGCGCCCGCAGGATGTAGTCGATGTTTTATTCGCGCAGGATCGCGGCGAAGCAGTCGATGCGGCACATTTCGAGGATGTCGTCGCCAAAGCCGTCGCCGAGGTGGTCCGGCTGCAAGTGGAGTCCGGAATCGACATCATCGACGACGGCGAGATGAGCAAGATCAGTTACGCCACTTACATCCGGCACCGCCTTACCGGATTCGAGGGCGATTCGTCGCGGCCGACGCCGAAGGACCTCGACGATTATCCCGAGTATCGGGACCGTCTGGTCAAAGCCGGTCACTCGGCAACTTATCGACGGCCGGTCTGCAAGGGCCCGATCGCGGTCAAAAACCTCGATCCGCTCCGCCAGGATATTGCGCGCATCAAGCAGGCTTTGACGAAGGCGCCGGGCAAAGAAGGTTTCATGAACGCGGTGTCTCCGGGCACCATCGCCGTCTTTCAGCCCAACGAATACTATCCCTCGCATCAGGCCTATATGGATGCACTCGCCAGCGCCATGCGGGAGGAGTACGAGACGATCGTAAAATCGGGACTTATCCTTTCCATCGATTGCCCGGATCTCGCCATGGGCCGCCACTCGCGCTTCAAGGATCTTACCGACGAAGAGTTCCTGCGGAATGCTGAGATTCAGGTGGAGGCGCTCAACCATGCGCTTGAAAACGTACCCGCCGACCGGGTCCGTATGCATATCTGCTGGGGAAATTATGAGGGCTCGCATGTCGATGACATGGACTGCCGGCAAATCTTCCCCATCGTTCTCAAGGCAAAGCCGAAAGCCTTCCTTATCGAAGGCGCCAACCCGCGGCATGAGCATGAATGGGAAGCGTGGAAGAGCATCAAACTCCCCGATGACAAGGTTCTGATTCCGGGCGTGATCGGCGCCAACAGCAACTATGTGGAGCATCCGGAAGTGGTGTCGCAACGGATCGTCCGTTATGCCGAGGTGATCGGAAAAGAGCGTGTTATTGCAGGAACGGATTGCGGTTTCGGTACCTTTGCGGGATTCGGCTCGGTATTTCCTCCGTTCTGCTGGATGAAAATGAAGGCTCTCAGCGAAGGCGCCCGGCGGGCATCGGCCAAACTTTGGGGACGTGGCGCCGCGAACTAAGGCTTAAGAGGGTACTGATAAAGGCCGTTGGAACAACACTCCATTCCGGTCGTGGCCCGGGAAGTATCGAACTGCCTCGCGCTGCGCCTCCGGCAGGAGAGTTCTGTTCTGCGCGTGTTTTCAAAAACCCAGGCTACCCGGGACCCTGCGTCACGCCATTCTGGCGAAGCGAGACAAGAGCATTGAAGGCGGCGCGCCGAACGGCCAGGTCGGAATCGTGAATCAGCGGCTTGATGGTCGATGCAGCACCGGCATCACCGCTTGATTTGAGTTCCCAGATAGCCGCGCGCCGGCACATGGGATCTTTATGCCCGATCAGTTGTTCGATGCCTCCCCTCCAGGCGGTTGACTTAAGCAGGTAAAGGCCATGGACGGCGTTCGCCGCAACCCTGTGATGCGGGTCGTTCATAGCCTCGATCAAAACCCGTTCTATCTCGGGTTCGCTTCGATTCCAGAGGGATTCGATCATGTTGGCACGTACGCGGTCGTCGCCCTCGACCAGTATCCGGGCAGGCGATGCCAGCGTTTCAGACCGGCGGCCCAGAATCAGGACCGCTTTTGAGGCGATCTGCGGGTCGCTGCATCTCAGAAAGGGGCCGAGGGTCTTACCCAGCCGATTTTCGGGGAGTATTGCCCCAAGGACTTCGAGACCGCGAAAGATGATCTGATGGTTCACGTGATTGGCGAGACTCCGGATTCGCAGGAACTTGGCCAAATCGACTTCAAAACGGTCCGAAGACTCAGCCACGGCCAGGGCCTGTTGAATCGCGCCTTCAAGGCCATAGTGCTCCGGATCGCAGATTCGAGAAACTATGGCCGCAGTGTATTCTGCCATGTCCTATAGATCGGCAGATGGGTCAGATTCTTTAGCAGAACCGCCAAAGCCGGTGAGCACGTGATGAAGCATCGCCGCCCGGAACGCGCGGGGTCGGGCGCGCATCAACCAGTTAGTGGGACGTTCTTGCCACGGTCATTTATGGAAGTTCGCCGAGTCAAGTCAGCGAGTAATACCTTTAGGGCGAAGCATCTTGACTTTTCCCGGATATCGAGGCAAAACAGCCTTTCAACGGCACGCGTGCCCACAAACCTGCGAAGGGCCCGATTTAGAGTCCTTCCGACGGCGAAGTAAGGGCGGCAGTATGGCTGGCTCGGCCGGAATATCTGTTCGCCGTGACATGGTGGAAAATCCGGCGAATCAAACTCCCGCGTCTGAAAATTCGCGGAAACATGACTTTGATTCCATAGCAGGTAATTCCACCGGCCGGTTATCCGGTATTTGGCACTGTTAAATAAAGGAAAACTTTTGTAGATCAGCATCCTGGGGGTGGTTTGGATTACAATTGCAAGGGATCTTCACAATCACAATCTCCGGATTCTTATAAGAAACTTTGGAGAAACGCGCTATGATTTTGTGTGGGTTCCACCTGATAGATACCAAGGAGCATGAATGACAGAAAGTCTGAAGGACATAATACAGAAGCTGGAACATCAGCGCACGGCGATTGACCGGGCTTTAACGGCTCTGCATGAAATCGACGGTACTGATGTGGAAGCCGATCTGGGGACGTCAGCCGCCGTAGCACCGGCAGCGACGCGAAAGGGTGGAATGACTCCCGAGGGACGGCGCCGGTTGTCCGAGGCCTTGAGGAAGCGCTGGGCGGCCAAAAGAGCGGCGTCGGGACACTCTTCCGCAGGGCGTCCTGCGAAGCGCAAGGGTGGAATGACCCCCGAAGGACGTAAGAGGTTGTCCGAAGCGCTCCGGCTCAGATGGGCGGCTAAAAGAGCAGCTTCGGCAGCTCCAGGAAAACGAGCACGCAAGAAGTAAGGACGCGGGCCTCCGGGTTGTGAGGCTTACTGGCTATTCGTCGGTCACACATCCATTACTGGCATTTCCGACGAGCCTGATGTACTTGGCGAGCGTGCCGCGATTCGCTTTGAATGGCGGCATAGTCCACTTCTGCCGGCGGCCGCTCAGTTCAGTTTCGGAGAGGTCCACGAAGATCTCATTCGATTCGGCATCGATGGTAATGGTGTCACCGTCACGCAGGAGAGCGATCGGGCCCCCATCCTGAGCTTCCGGCGTGATATGTCCTACCAGGAAGCCATGCGAACCGCCCGAAAACCGGCCGTCTGTAATTAACGCCACGTCCTTACCCAGCCCGGCTCCCATGATGGCGGAAGTAGGAGTCAGCATCTCCGGCATTCCGGGCCCTCCCTTTGGCCCTTCATACCGGATCACAATGACGTCACCTTTTGAGATCGACTTCTCTTCGAGCGCGGTCAAAATCTCTTCCTCGCAGTCGAAAACCCTTGCGGGTCCCGAGAATCGCAACCCTTCCTTACCCGTGATCTTGGCGACAGAACCGAGAGGCGCAAGGTTACCCTTCAGGATTTGGATATGACCAGTAGCCTTCAGAGGATTTGACAGAGGCCGCACGATATCCTGACCCTCTTTCAACCCGGGAAGCGCTTCGAGGTTTTCCTTCACCGTCTTACCGGTCACGGTGAGGCAATTTCCGTTAAGGAGTCCCTCCGCAAGCAGCATCTTCATGACTGCCGGCAAACCGCCGACACCCTGCAGGTCTTCCATAACGTACTTTCCGCTGGGCTTGAAATCGGACAGCAAGGGCGCCCGATTGCTGACCGCCTGAAAGTCGTCAATCGTCAAAGGCACACTTACAGCGCGCGCCATCGCGATCAGGTGCAAAACAGCATTCGTCGAGCCGCCGAGAACTGAAACTACGACCATTGCGTTCTCAAAAGCCTCGCGGGTCATGATATCCCGCGGCTTGAGGTCGATCTCCAGCAGCTTCCGGATCGCCGGGCCCGTGCGGAGACATTCATCGAGCTTCAAGGGATCTTCCGCCGGCGTCGAGGAGCTGTAGGGAAGCGACATTCCCAAAGCTTCAATTGCCGACGCCATGGTATTGGCTGTGTACATGCCGCCGCACGCGCCGGCCCCCGGACAAGAGTGCCTTACTATGGACTGCCGTTCCTGGTCGCTGATGTTACCCGCGAGGAACTCACCGTAACTCTGGAATGCCGATATTACGTCCAGCTTCTGATCGCCGTTTCTGCCGGCCTGGTGGCCTGCGCGAATCGTGCCGCCATAGACCATCAGGGCCGGACGGTTCAGTCGACCCATAGCGATGAGGCATCCGGGCATGTTCTTGTCGCAACCTGGAATCGACACATTGGCGTCATACCATTGGGCGGACATTACCGTCTCAATGGAATCGGCGATGAGATCGCGGGACTGGAGCGAAAAGCTCATGCCGCTGGTGCCCATCGAGATACCGTCGCTGACGCCGATGGTATTGAAGCGCATGCCAACCAGGCCGGCGGCTTGCATTCCCTCTTTCACCTTGTCGGCCAGCGAGAGCAGGTGCATGTTGCACGGATTCCCGTCATACCAGACGCTGGCGATGCCGACTTGCGGCTTGTCCATGTCGGCCGGCTCAAGTCCGGTGGCGTAAAGCATCGCCTGCGATGCGCCCTGAGACTTTCGCTGCGTAATTTGAGAACTGAATCTGTTCAAAGGCATTTGAAATTAGAAAGGAGCGGGGCGGGTGGCACTGGAAGCTGTCGCCCGGAGCGGAACCTTGTAAGTATCAGGCTAGCGGACGGCCGCGAGAACTGTCAAATCGCCGCAGGCCCTACGAAATAGCCGCAGGTGCTGTACATTTTACGTTGGAGGATTTCGGCTTCATGCGACTGCGGGTTCCTATCTCGACGGAAATTCCACCAAAAATGGCTTCGATCAATCCGCACTCGTATCCACATGGAAGTGGCCGGTAAGGAAACCGTCAAGACCGAGACGTGGGATTTCGAAACCGGTCCCCCGAACAATCACAGCGACGCGATGCATGTGGTCGAACGATTCAAACGAACGGGCGCGGACACGATCAGCTACGAAGCCATGATTGAAGACCCGAAAGTCAGGCGCCCAAACACGGCCTCACCGTTACGGTGGGCGGTAAACCCAACCCCGATCATCCCGGCTGGAAGAGGGTAAATAGCGAGATGCTTATGCCACCAAATCTCTTCTCAGCCATCCGCCTTTCTACCGCCCTGACTTTCATGGGGCTCGCTGCCGCGCCCTCGCACAGGTTCCCAGGCGGGCGTGAATCCGCTTCTTACTCCGAATCCCTGCAATTCGCCTGCGGAAGTCAAAGGTGGTCCTGTGCCCCGTCTTTCCGGCGGCAAGCCGGATCTGCAGGGAGTGTGGCTGGCCCGCGCGCCGGCAATTCCATGTCGATGCTTCCGGTCGAAACGCTGCCCGGGGGCAGAGGCCGCATAAGGTGTCCTCGTGGATCCGCCTGACGGCAGGATTCCCTATCAGCCCTGGGCCCGGCAAAACCAGGAAGATCCCGCTAAGAACCATATGGTCGAAGAGTCCGACGTGCATTGCCTGCTCAGCGGATTTCCACACGCCAGTTTTACGCCTTTTGGATTTCGCGTGCTGCATCCGCCCGGAGAGGTTGTGATGGTCTGGGGAGTTCATGCACATCGAGTGATCCCGCTGGACGCCTCATCTCGCGAAAACCCGCTTGTACACGAGTGACTCGCGCGGCCATTGGGTAGGCGGCACGCTCGAATAACATCGCCCATGAATCGACTATCGAAGGATCCGAGGTTTATAGGCAGCCGTGGAAGATCGCTCATTTTCTAAAGCCGCGTTCTTGATCCGAAGTACGAGGCGCCCCAATTCGCTTGAATTAAATGCGAACGACATGTAACAACCGCTGGCAGGCCTAGTCCGCCTCGGTGCGAAACCTGACGCTTTCTCCCGAAGGTTGGTATACAGTTGTTGTTTTGGAACGTCCCTTGCTCATAGGAGGGGTGGCGATGCGGTCCGTTTTGCTCTCTTTCGTGGTTGTCTCAACCGTTTGGGGCCAGCTTGTGCCCAAAGAGATCGTCCGCAGAGCGATGGTAAATTACGGGCGTGACTGGCACGAGCAGCGGAAATGGGCCTGGACAGAAACCGATATAACGTCTTCCGATGACACAAAAGAAGTTGAGGTGTCGGAAATTGGGCCCCTCTACGGGACACCCTACGACCGCCTGATCCGTAAGAACGGCCATCCGCTTTCACCCGAAGAGCAGAGGAAGGAGACCCGCAAATACGAGAAGGCGTTAAAAGAGCGGAAGGATGAGACCCCTGCCGAGCGCGCTGCGCGTATCCGCAAGTATGACGAAAGCCGCGAGTTCATCGCCGATGTCCCGGAAGCGTTTAACTTCAAAGTGAAGGGGGAGGAAGATATCGATGGGAGACCCGCGTGGGTCATCCAGATGACTCCTCGTCCCGGTTTCGTCCCGACTGCGCCTCACGCCGGGATGATGGAACATCTGGATGCCACAATGTGGGTCGACAAGCAGGATTTTCGGTTTTCCAAAGCACAGGCTCATGTCATTGACACGCTCAGCATCGGGTGGATTCTGGCGCGCGTTGGCCCCGGCACCCGTTTCGAAGTCGATCAGACCCGTGTCTCGAACGGGATCTGGATGCCGAGCACTCTCAAGATCAACGGGGTTGCCCATGTGCTCCTGGTTCATTCGAAGAGCCTCAACGAAGAACTCACGTATTCGGGGTACCATCCGGCAACCTCAGTCTCCGCAGAAAAGCAGTAAGACCGCTGGAGGAGAATAGATCATGTCTGCCGAGTCACCGAACGTGGTCGCCGTCATGAGCGATTTGTTCTTTTCGGCGAAGGTACAGGACGAGGCAAAGAAGCTAGGCATGTCGACCTTGATCGTGAAAGACCAGGCGGCAGCTTTCGATCACATAAAATCCGGCGCTGCGGTGGTGATTCTGGATTTGAATTGCGCCGCCTCCGACCCACTGGGCCTGATCGCCAAAATCAAAAGCGATCCCGAAACCGCGGGCGTCGCAATTATCGGATTCGTGTCGCACGTGCAAACGGATCTGCGGCAGAAGGCGTGCGATTGCGGCTGCGACAGAGTCGTTGCGCGATCCGTATTTGCGCGCGACCTGGCGGAATTACTTAAACGCTTCGCCCCCGCGCCAGCAGTTCGCGAAGCCCCTTGAGCTTTTGAATCGCGAATCCTGCATCGATCGATTCCGCCGCCTGTTCCACCCCTTCCAGGAAGTTCCGGGCATGGTTCGCGGCAACCAGCGCCAGCGCGGAATTCATTAACACGATATCCCGCGCGGGCCCGCGACTCCCGCCAAGAACTGCTTCGGCGATGGCCCGGTTGCATTCGGCGTCTCCCCCCTGAATACCCTCGGCCGATTGGGCCTTCATACCGAAATCGGCCGGTGAAAGCTCGATGCGAGTTACCGCGCCATGTTGGATTGCGAAAACGCTCGATGAACCCGTAATGGTCAGTTCGCCCAGGCCGTCCGAACCATGAACCACGTAGCCGCGCTGCAGGCCGAGTCGCGCCATTGCGCCGGCGATTCTCTCCGCAGCGTCATCGGACCACGTTCCGGCCACCTGAATCTCGGCGCGCGCGGGATTCGTCAAAGGGCCCAGAAAATTAAACGCTGTGCGCATCTTCAATTCGAGACGTACCGGCTGCACGTTTCGGGTTGCGCCATGGAAAAGCGGCGCGAACAGGAAGCCGATTCCAACCTCGCGAATAGCGCGCGCCACAGTTGCAGGATCGATGGCGGTCCGCACGCCTAACGCTTCCAGAACATCGGCACTGCCGCATTTGCTCGAAATCGACCGATTGCCGTGTTTCGCCACCCGGACGCCGGCGCCCGCCACGACGAACGCCGCCACTGTCGATATGTTGAACGTGGAGGTCCCATTCCCGCCTGTGCCGCAGGTATCGAGGACCGGGCGATCGCTGGCGTCCAGAGGGACCACCAGCGCCGCCGCTCGCATCGCGCGAGCGAAGCCCGTCAGTTCCTCGACCGTTTCACCTTTGATCCGTAACGCGGTCAAGAACGCAGCCGTAAGCGCGGGAGTCGCTTCACCGGCGAGCAACACTCGCATGGCCTCCTGAGCTTCAGCCTCGGTCAGGGAGCCGCCTTCAACAACCGTGTAAAGAAACGAATGAATGCCCGAGCCACTCATGTTAAGCCGCTCATGTTAATTTGGATGCTTGGCCTGGCTTGACACATTTTTGTCGGGCTGCGTCGCTTGCAATCCAAAGGTATAGCAGCAACCGCTCCAAAATGAAAATTCACGAGTATCAGGCCAAGACGATTCTGGCCAAATACAAAGTCCCCGTGCCTCGCGGGGAGGTGGCGTTTTCCGTCGCCGAAGCCGAGACGGCTGCGAAGAACATCGGCGGGAGCGTCGTTGTCAAAGCGCAGATTCATGCGGGCGGGCGCGGAAAAGGGGGCGGCGTCAAGGTCGTGAAGGATGCCGCCGAAGCCGCTGTGGTCGCCGAGAAGATGCTCGGCATGACACTTGTCACGCACCAGACAGGCCCGGAAGGCCGGGTCGTGCAGCGCCTCCTGGTGGAAGAAACGCTGCCGATCGAACGGGAACTCTACCTCGGGCATCGTGCTCGACCGGACGGTCGGAAAGCTGGTATTCATGGCTTCGGCCGCGGGCGGCATGGACATCGAGGAAGTCGCGGCGAAGACGCCAAAAGCGATCCTCAAAGAATTTATCGAGCCCGGCCTTGGTCTGATGCCTTATCAGGCGCGGAAGCTGGCTTTCGGCATCGGCGTCCCGGCGAAAGCCAGCAATGCGGCCGCCGCGGCGATGATGGCCCTGGCGAAAGCATGCCTCGACATGGATGCGTCGCTGGCCGAGATCAATCCCTTCATCGTCACCAAAGACCACAAGGTCTACGCGCTTGATGCCAAGATCAACTTCGATGACAATGCCCTGTTCCGGCACAAAGAGCTTCTGGAACTGCGCGATCTGAATGAAGAAGATCCGCTGGAGGTGGAAGCTTCGAAGTTCGGCCTGAATTACATCAAGCTGGATGGCGACATCGCCTGCATGGTAAACGGCGCGGGTCTTGCCATGGGAACCATGGACATCATCAAGTACGCGGGCGGAAGTCCTGCGAACTTCCTCGATGTGGGCGGCGGCGCGAACGCCGAACAGGTGAAGAACGCATTCCGGATTCTGCTTTCGGATCCGAACGTCAAGGCGGTCCTCATCAACATCTTTGGCGGTATTCTGCGGTGCGACACGCTGGCGAACGGCGTGGTGGCCGCGGCTCGCGATCTCGGGATTACGGTACCCATCGTGATTCGGATGGAGGGCACCAACGTGGAACTCGGCCGGAAGGTGCTCGAAGAATCCGGTTTCAATTTCACGGTGGCGGAAGGCATGAAAGACGCGGCCGAGAAGGTCGTGGCGCTCGCGAAGGCCGGTAAGGGAGGCTCAAAGTGAGCGTACTCGTCGATAAAAATACGCGGCTGCTGGTGCAGGGTCTCACTGGTAAGGAAGGTTCCTTTCACGCGGAACAGGCGATCGCTTACGGCACTGATGTCGTGGGCGGCGTTACGCCCGGTAAAGGCGGCACGTGGCATCTCGACCGTCCGGTCTTCAATACTGTTTCCGAGGCGGTGAAGGAAACGGACGCGAATGCGACCGTGATCTTCGTTCCGCCGCCATTCGCTGCGGACGCGATCATGGAGGCGGCAGATGCGGGTATCGCGCTGATCGTCTGCATCACGGAGGGCATTCCCGTGATCGACATGGTCAAGGCCTGGGAGTTTCTGCAGGGAAAGAAATCGCGTCTGATCGGGCCGAATTGTCCGGGGGTCATTTCGCCGGGTAAATGCAAGATCGGGATCATGCCGGGGCATATTCACCTCGAAGGCAACGTCGGCGTGGTCTCGCGGTCCGGCACCCTGACCTATGAGGCGGTGGGCCAGTTGACGAAGCTCGGTATCGGGCAGTCGACCTGCATCGGCATCGGCGGCGATCCCATTATCGGCACAACTTTCCTCGATTCGATCAAGATGCTGGATGCCGATCCTGATACGCATGCGATCGTGATGATCGGTGAGATTGGCGGCAATGCGGAAGAGGTTGCGGCCGCCTATATCGGCGAAAAGGTCAAGAAGCCGGTGGTCGGCTTTATCGCGGGTCAAACCGCGCCGCCGGGACGGCGCATGGGCCACGCGGGCGCAATCGTCTCTGGCGGTTCCGGCGCGGCTTCGGACAAGATTCGCGCGATGGAAAAGGCCGGGATTACGGTGTGCTCCTCGCCGGCCCAGATCGGCGAGAACATTCAGAAGAGATTGCCAAAATAAATGAGCGAATTGCAGAAGACGTTTTCGATTATCAAACCGGACGCCGTTGCGTCGGGCAAGGCGGGCAAGATTCTTTCTCTGCTCGAAGACAACGGGTTTCGGGTTGTTGCGCTGCGCATGACGAAGCTCAGCCAGTCGCAGGCGGAGGGCTTTTATGCCGTCCATCGCGAGCGGCCGTTCTTCGGAAGCCTCGTGAAGTTTATGACCGAGGGGCCGGTGATTGTGATGGGCCTCGAGCGCGAGGATGCGGTCAAGAAGCTGCGCGAAGTGATGGGGGCGACCAACCCGGCCAATGCCGCGGAAGGCACCGTGCGCAAGCTTTATGCCGAAAGCATTGAGCGGAACGCGATTCATGGTTCGGATGCGCCCGAAACGGCGGCCGAAGAATTGAAATACTTCTTCACCACGGTCGAACTAAGCCAGCTTTAGCGCGCGGCCCGGCAAGTCCTTCCAGAGGAACACAGTTTGTTCTGAGCCGCGACCGGAAGGGAGCGACGCTCTCGCTTGTGGCAAGGTAAAACCTTGAGGGCGTCGCGTAAGTCCTTTGTTTAGGCTGGACCCCTCACAAGCGACCAGTGCCCTTTTTCACCAACCTGTCAAGGGTTAGCCGGTGAAATCAGCAATGACCCAGTAATACCGCTGCCATGAAGAGGCCTATATAGAGAGACATACAACTTCCGGGTTGTATGTCTCTGCTTTTCAAGTTCCAGGCTCCAGGCCGCGCTAGACTGGTCCAATGTATCGTGGGTTGACAACATTCTCCCTTGGAGCCTTTCTTCCCGCCCTTATCTTCGCCCAAACTCCCGAATGGGCAAAAATCAACGAAGAGGCCATGCGCCACTTCCAGGCGCTGGTGCAGATCGACAGCACCGATCCGCCCGGCAATGAGACCAAAGTTGCCGAATACGTGAAGAAGGTTCTCGACGCCGAAGGCATCGCGTCCAGGCTCGTAGCGAAAGATCCGGCTCGCGCCAATCTGATCGCGCGGCTGAAGGGCAACGGATCAAAGAAGCCGCTGCTGATCATGGGTCACAGCGACACGGTTCGCGTGGACGCCTCGAAGTGGACCTTTCCGCCTTTCAGCGCGGCCCGTCAGGGCGGCTATGTTTACGGCCGCGGCACTCTCGATGACAAGAGCGATCTGCTGGCCGCGATGATGACGATGGTCCTGCTGAAGCGTTCCCACGTTCCGCTCGACCGTGACGTGATCTTCGTCTCCGAGGCAGGCGAAGAAGCGTCGACCGGCCCAGGCATCGAATATCTGGTCAACGAGCACTGGAGCGAGATCGAAGCGGAGGTCTGCCTGGCGGAAAGCGGAGGCGTGCATCGCCGCGACGGTAAACCGCTCTTCGCAACCGTGCAGACAACGGAAAAGCAGCCGCGCGGAGCCCGTCTCATCGCAAAAGGACCAGCCGGCCACGGTTCGCGTCCGCTGCGAACGAACGCTGTCGTCCATCTCGCGCGCGCGGTCGATACGATTGCGCTCTGGGACCCGCCCATGCGCTTCAACGACACAACGCGCAGCTATTTCGAAAAGCTGGCGAACGTGAGCGCACCGGACGAAGCGGCGCGGTACAAAGGACTGTTCGATCCCGCTAAAGCGCCCGCGATCCGCGCGTACCTTGCCGAAAATGATCCCGGCACTTATTCGCATGCTGCACACCTCGATCTCGCCCAATATGATTCAGGCCGGGTACCAGGTCAATGTGATACCGTCGGAAGCGGAGGCGACGCTCGACATCCGCGCGCTGCCGGACGAAAACATCGCGCGTTCTACGAAATGATGCGCAAGGTGATCAACGATCCTGCGATCGAGGTGGTGCCGGACACACGCAACCAGCGCCCGGGCGCTCCGCCTTCAAGCATCGAGTCGGATGCATTTCACCAGATTGAAGCCGCATACAAGACCATCTACGGAGTGACGACCATTCCTTACATGTCCACCGGCGCAACGGATATGGCGTTCCTGCGAGCCAAAGGCGTTCAGTGCTACGGCATTGGAGCAATGGCGGACGAAGAGGATGCCGCAAAAGGCTTCGGCGCGCACAGCGATCAGGAGCGCATCCTTGAAGAAGCCGTATACAAGCACGTGCAGTTCTTCTGGCAGGCTGTGACGTCAATCGCGGGCACGAAAAAGTAATCCGCGGACTATCCTTTCAACGCTGCGGCCGGAACCAGCTTGTGCTCGATTAACTCTGCAGCACGCTCAGCGCCTCCGCTGCGTTCCAGTGCCGCGCCGATTCGCCGGGCATTCTCCCGATAGCTGGGATTCCGAAGTACTTCCTCGACCGTCTTGCGGAGGCGTATCGGTGTGCACCGCCAGCGCGGAATGCGAATTCCGGCGCCTGCCTGCACCACGCATTGGGCGTTTTCAGCGTGATCCCATTCCGTGGGAATAGCGATAATCGGTACGCCGCAGCGCAATGCGGCGAGCATAGCCCCGGTATTTCCAGCGCAAATCAGAACCGATGTTCGCGGCATCAGCCAGCTGTGGTTGATCCACTGCTCCGCTCTCATATTAGGCGGCAAGGGTTCCAGACCCAAATCCGCCGGACGTCGATACGGACCTGTCGCCATGGCCACGCGAACCGGCTCGCCGGCGAGCGCATTCCGCGCCGAACGCATCAGAAATGGTTCCGTCGTGTGGAGCGTGCCTTCGAAGACGTGCACGAGCGGAACGTCTTGCGGCATGTCGCGTAGCCAATCCGGAGGCTCACCCTCCGGATACCAGCTGCAATGGCCCACATAGTTCAGATTGGACGGAAGGTCCTCTCGAGGGTATTCCAGCTCCGCGCAGCTGGTGACCAGAAAAAGCGGCAGGCGGCGCATCACGCTCAATACGGGCGCGTGCAGAGAGGCAAGGCCGTATCGGCGACGCATCGCGTCGCTCGAAGCTCGCACGCGCTTCAACGCGAAATCGACCGCTTTGGCACCCAGGAATTGCCGCAACCAGCTGAGCGGTCCGCGCGCCGGTGGAAGGCCGAGCCCGATCGCCGGCCTGTCGGGACCGGGAAGGAAACAACCCAGCGCGTACAACAGCAGGGCAACCGGAACCCCTGATGTCTCGTTCAGGATCAGATAAGGGGCCTGCAGCGCCAGATCGCAAACAATGCCATCGGGGCGCCAGCCATGAAGCACCGGCTCCAGACCCTCGATCTGCAAGGGGATTGTCTCGGCAAAGAATCGGCTTAATGTCGCCCCGACGCGGTGCGGTTTCGTCCAGCTTGCGCCCATTGAATCGGCCGAAAAGATCATCTCCCAGACAGCCTCATCGAGTGCCGCGGGAAAGGGGAAAAAACCGAAACCCGCGTCTTCAATCTTCTTTTTGACCGCTCGGCTGGTGTAAATCGCTACTTCATGGCCGCGTGCCCGCAATGCACAACCGACAGCCAGGAAGGGATGCAAAGTTCCTGGAAACGGCATCACCGTCAAGAGGAATTTCATAATTCGTCTCGCCGATGCGCCGCTTTTCGGTTATTCGTAGGACGCGGCGAAGTTGCCCGGCCTGAAGAGGCGCACAATATCAGGTAATACGCGAACTACGGAGCGGCCGAAGCGGCTCACGGATCGCAGCGTCTCATCGAGCGCGTCCACAAAGCTGTCCAGCACCTCCTGTCCGGCGTTTAAGGGCGGCTGGACGCGCAGGACGTCCGCATTGTTCAACGTAATCGCGGTAACCATCCCGTGCTCTTCGATCAGACGCTTCAGCACCAGGCCACAGAAAAGATGCCGGGCGTCGGATTCTTCCAGATTGCGCCCGAACATGCCCGCGAGTGACTGGAGTCTGGCAGGGGGTCGCAGCTCCACTCCGATCATCAGGCCCCTGCCCCGAACATCCGCGATCAGCGGCTGACGCTCCTGCAGCTCGCGTAATCTCGCGATCAGGTATTCGCCCATCCTCGCAGCCCGCTCAACCAGACCCTCATCAAACAAAAGTTCCAGACCGGCCAGCCCGACGGCGCACGAACGAGAGTTGCCCCCATAGGTCGAACAGTGAAATGGCGACGCAGGCCCGTTGCCGCCGCTGGCCTGCCAAATCGCATCAGTTGTGAGCAGTCCGCTCAAGGGCACAATGCCGCCGCCCAAAGCTTTACCGATCAGCACGCAGTCCGCTACCACTCCGTCGTGATCCGCGGCGAACAATTTTCCAGTACGTCCCAGACCGCTTTGTATCTCATCGAAGATCAATAGCGCGCCATGGCGTGAGCACAGACGTCTGGCCTCCGCCAGATAACCGGGCGGCGCCGCGATCATGCCCGCTTCGCCCTGAAATGGCTCCGTTATGAACGCCGCGCTGTCGCCGGGCTTCAAGGCGTTCGCCAGTTGCGCCGCATCGCCGAAATCGACAAAACGGGTGGTGAGCAGGGGCTCGAATGGCTCGCGATAATGGCGCTTGTCCATCAGTGACAATGCTCCAAGGCTGCGTCCATGAAAGGCCCCGCGGCATGCCACAAGAACCGTGCGACCCGTAGCGGCGCGCGCCGTCTTAATGGCCGCATCTACCGCTTCGGTTCCGGAATTTGCGAAATAGACGCGCTCCAGCCCCGGAATCATCGACGCCAGGTTACTTGCCAGCGCACCGGCGAGCGCGCTGGGACCTTCGACCAGATTCGGATAATCGATCACCTCGTCAAGAGCGGCAGTCAAACGGGGATGGTTATGTCCATAATTCACCGTCCCAAAGGAACTCAGAAAGTCTGTGTAACGCCGGCCGGAGACGTCCCAGAAGTGCGGACCCAACGCCCGAATCGGAATCTGATCGAGTCCGATGAACTGATACAGCTTTATCGCACGCGGGCTAAGGTGCCGCGCATGCTGGCCGATGACTTCTTCACGATCGGCGCTCAGTGCCTCCCGCAAACGAATCAGCCGGTGAGGAACCTGGGCGCGCGATACGCCCGTTCCATCGGCCGTCGCTTGCGGTCCTACTGACAGTTTCATCTCAGATACACATGAGGTTACTGCACCGGCTGCACACCGGAAGCAGAGTTTCCTTTTGCACTAATTGACGAAATGCCAGCGCTCGCGGGCTATTCCAGATATCCAGAAATCTGGCCTTTTGAATGTTTCCCAGCGGGACGTCCGGGTAGTCGCGGCATGTCACCATATCGCCGTTCGGCATGACGGCGGCTTCATACCACGGTGCGCGGCACTGGTTATGGCCGAAGGTAGCCGAATGATCCTGATAGTAACTGGCGATCTCATTCTCTTTGAGATCCGGGAAAAAGAGACAGGGGAAGTTCCAGCGCCTCTCTTTAATGCGGGATATCGAAGCAGCCACAACGGCGGGATCGATCTTACCCACATTCCATTGCCAGCCTTTCCAGGACCACGGCGTTATTTCCAATGACTCCTGCAGCATCTTCGTATAGCGGGCGCCGCTGTCATCCGTCTGATACCAGCCGTAGCAAGCCATCATCAAATCGATATCCAGCCCGTTAGCCGTTTCAAATAACGCCTCAAGGCTATCCTGATTGTCGGCAGAGACCACTGAAATAATCCCGATGTAAGGCTTGGCCGACCGGCGCTTCTTTTTCTCCTCCTGCACCGCGCGGATACCGTCAACGGTCGTCGCAAAGGCTCCTTTCAAGCCTCGGATGCCGTCGTGAGTTTGCTCCGTGCCATCGAGCGACACCAGAATCACATCGGTTCGTGCCGCTACCAGCGCCGCTGCGTTCGCACGCAAACGAGTACCGTTCGTAACAATGCTCAGTGAGAACTTCCTTTTCTTGAAGCACTCAATGATGGGCATCAACTCAGGATGGAGGAAAGGCTCGCCACCCCAGATGTAAATGAACGGTTTGGGGCTGAAAGCGGAGAGCTGCTCCGCCAGATCCTGGTAGACCGGCAACCGGCAAAACGCCTTGACATCTTCTCGCGGCCGCTGAAAGTTATATCCGGACTCGCCCCACTGCGAACACATCTTGCAGCGAAGGTTGCAGGTTTCGATTAATTTGAGGTCCACCTGTGCGGGCGGAGCAGCGACGCCGTCCGGGCGGCGATATTCAAATCGGCTGGTCACTTGCTTTCGCCACGAACGATGCGCAGAACCAAGAAGGAGATCCGGAGATCGTAAGAATCGGACTGCGCGGTCGGGCGGAATTCTCGTCGGCATTGTATACGCCTGCCTTCAACGCTTGTGTTGACCGTTACATTACATCGCACCGGGTAAGCCCACCGGCATCTTCTCGAATATTGGGCTAGTATAAGGTCATTACCGGCGAAACTCAAGCTGAATTCAAAGCGTAATCAGTTCTTGTGTCAGGAATATTTGACGGAAGTCATACGCCATCCCCTGTTGTGAAGCCTGAGCCAGGTCACGGCGTCAGGCGCATAACCGGACGACAAAGTTCTCCACCACGGTCCGATCGTCCGGTCTGGCGCTTCGCAAATCGCGGTCGGTTTCAAAGATCATTTTCAACCCGCGCTCCAGTTGTTCTTTCGAAAACTTTGTCGCCGTAACCGAGACCTGCTCGGCGCGCGAACCCCACATCTGGATGCCCGATCTCTGAAAATGGCTTTGAATTTGCGAAGCTCCGCGCAGATTCGCTTCCTTTACGACGAGCGCCATACGGAATTGTGTCGCAAGAAACGTGAGTGCGAGCGGCAGATACTCGCCCTCGCGGACCAGCGCATCCAGAGTCTGAAGCGATCGCGCGCGGTCCTTCCGGCCCAACGCGTTCACCAGAGCAAAGATCGTACTCTGCCTCGCGTCGGGAACAAGCAGCGGCAAATCCTCCACGGTGACCGGCTTTCCGTAAAGCGAAAGCTTCTCGATCTCGACCGCCAGCCGCGCCACATCCGCGGCGAGCGCTTCCACCAGAGCTTCGGACGCTGCAGGATCCAGCCGGACATTCGCCGCCCGCGCAATTCGATCCAGTTCGATGCGTGCCTCGTCCGGGCTGAACCGCTTAAACTCCACAACGTCGGGAATCGCTCCGAAGAACTTCCGCACGCGGTCGCTCTTCGTTTTATCCTCGCCTTCGAAATCCCAACGAGTGGCTTCGAATATCAGGGTCACCCCGGGCGTCGGGCTCTTCACATACGCGTCAAGTACGGTAGCCGAACCTGCGGCCGTCGCGCTCGAGCCTTCTTCGTCGTCATCGGTCCCGGCTGCACGCGTTCTCGGCATCGCCGCCTCCGCGCCGATCACAAAGATCAGTCGCTCGGAAGCAAAGAGTGACATCGAGCGCGCATCGTCGATGATTGCGGCGAGCGAAATTTCGGAAGCGTCATGCTGCTCGGGCTCAACACCTTGAGCGGAGGCGATTAGAGCTTCCCGGCATCTCTTCCGGTTGTAACCCTCCTGCCCGAGGAAAAGGCACACGTGCGGAATCTCGTGTCGCTTGACCCGGGCAAGAAACTGGGCGGGCGTCATGTCTTATTCAGAACTTCTCGAGAACCGCGCTGACGATTTCGCGGCTCACGTCGCGGCTCAGACGCTGCACCGCGGCCGCGCTCTCATCAAAATACTGCTGCGGATTCACGCTGATCTCATAGCGCTCGCGAAACTCCACGTTCGGCCGCTGAAAGAGAACCTTGCCGGTCTTGTCGATCAGCCTCACTTGAATCTGAACCACCAGCTGGCCCCCGGTGGCGCCCTTCACGGGATCCGTGATGGTGCCGCTGGAGAAAAGATTAGCCACTGCGCCGGAAAGCACCGCGTCCGCCTTTGCCGGGTCGGCGATCACGCTGTAACGGGTTCGCGAGATCAACTCCCGCGAAACATCCTGCGCAATGTAGTCCGAAAGCTTATACTTCATGCTGACGTTCGAAAAGGGCATCACCGCGATCGTATGCACGTCGGTGGGCAGCGGGTTAACCGTCCCCACGACGTGATATCCGCAACCGGTCGCGGCTAACATGAGCACTGCCGCCAGTGCCAGAACGGCGGACTTCATACCGCCTCGCCGGCGATCATGGCCGCGCTTTCGGCCGCCAGACGCAAGTTGTCCATCGCGGCCCAGATCCAGTAAGCATTGGCGCTGTTCCGGTCGGGTGCAATAGCGCCGAGGGCAATCCCGCTCTGCCCTGCAACCCCGACGTTATTGGGCGCCTCCAGATCGCCCGTGCGCAGATCGAATGCGTCGTTGCTCACGGCGCCGCTCATAGCTTCTTCGATGTCTGACGCAGCAGGGCCTTCTTCGAATTCAATCCAGAAGGAAAAACTGTATCCGTGAAAAACAGGGGCCTGGATTAAACGCAGGGAAGGCATCGGCACACCCTCCAGACGTTCCAGCAGACTCGCCAGATGCCGCTCGATGCGATCCTCGACATCGCTCAACGGAACGGGCGCTTCGGCGCCAAACTGCGCGAGCATCGCATAAGCCAGTTGAGTGTCGAAAACCTTCTTTGGCACGGGCTGAAAAGAAAGCAGATTGACCGTCTGCTGCTGGAGTTCTTCAATACCGGCCGTACCCCTCTCGCTGGCCGGTTCGAAGATGTGCACCACCGCGCGCGCAATCGGATAACTGGCATTCAGCTGCCTCAGAACCATTGCAATGGCTGTTGCCGCGGGATGCGCGACGATCTGCGGTCCCGCGTGGTCCGCCTCGTAATCAGACCCTTCCACCTGCGGAGCCCGGATCCGCGCCTCAGCATCATCCTCGGCAGAGTAAGTGAGATCGATAATCAGTCCCGAGGGCTGCGCATTCAAAGCCGTTTTCGAAGATTCCGGCGACCCCGCCAGAATGATGACCGTTGCCTCGACCAGATCTTCCGGGTTCAGCTTGGCGAGAAATGCCGCGGCATCGCCAATTGCGGTCAAAGTGCCCGACTCTTCATCCGCTCCGGCGACCAGCCGCATGTGCTGCCCCAGAGCGGTTTCACCGAGCACATCGCGTACTTCCCTGCCCAGCAATGTTTCGCCGCCCACCAGCGCGATGGTTTCAGCCAACCTGTGTCTCCGGATTCGGTTTCGGGTGGTGCGAGTGACGCCTGATGATACCGCCTAGCCGAATGGCGATGCCGCTGCCGACATAAAACGAAGCGATGACCAAAAGCCCCGGTTGCGACCAGTTCCACACCGCGAAGATCGCGGCGCAGATAAGCACCAGGATCATGGGCGTGCGCGGTCTCAGAAGATTGAGGTCCTTGAAGCTCCAGTAGCGCCAGGTGCTGACCATCAGGAAGGAAAGCAATCCCAGCAGAGCGAGCCACAGGATTGCCGGAACAATGTCGGTGATCGGGTAACCATCGAGCGAATAGACAACAGCCGCGATCATCGCCGCGGACGCCGGAATTGGAAGGCCCACAAAATACTTGCGATGCGGCGGCCCGGGGTTCCTCGGCTGAGGGTTTTTCTGGACGTTGAACCGCGCCAACCGCACGGCCCCGCAAACCAGCAGCAGGAAAGCGCAACCCGTGCCCCACCGTTTCAGTTGATCGAGCAGGCCCGCCGCAAACGTCCCGCTGACAAATTGCACGCCCCAGGTGTAAGCCAGAATGGCGGGCGCGATCCCGAAGCTGATCACATCGGCAAGAGAATCGAGTTCGCGGCCGAACTCGCTAGCCGTGTTCGTCAGACGGGCGATACCGCCGTCGAGCCAGTCCATGGCCGACGCAACTCCGATCATTTCCGCCGCAATCTGGAAATCCTGCGCCGCAAGGCTCGGATTCGATCCGAAATTCAGGACGCCGTGAATCGAGCGGATGATCGAAATAAATCCGAGAAAGATATTGCCTGCAGTGAAAAGCGTCGGCAGCGCGTACGCCGCGCGAGGTGGCCTCTTGCGCGGGGCTATACCCGACGAGGTCATCTCCGGCAAATTTATGTCCGACAGAGCGCCGCCTCCTCAATGCTGGCGACCAGCGGCAGCGCCAATTCAATGTTGCCGCCGCGGCTGGCAAGAACGCTCGAACCTGCCGTAACGCGCGATCCCGGAGAAACCTCGACGCGCCACTCCGGGCCGAAGATGACATCCACTCGCGAGCCGAACTTGATGAAACCGACCCGTTCGCCAGCTTGCACGAAATCTCCTGTCTTCTTCGTACACACGATGCGGCGGGCAATCAATCCCGCGATTTGTTTGAACACTACTTTCGTCCCGTCTTCGGCGCGCACCGTAATGATGTTCTGCTCATTCTCGAGAGACGCGACCGGGCGGCTGGCGACAAGAAACTGCCCCCGTTGATACGTGACATCGGTGATCACCCCGGATATAGGTGAACGGTTCACGTGAACGTCGAAGATATTCAGGAAGATGCTGATTCGAGTGCACCGGTCCGCTTCGGGAACCACCGCCACGACGCGGCCGTCCGCCGGCGACAGAGCCACGGGTCCCACGGGAATCGGCCGCTCCGGGTCGCGAAAAAACCAGGCGCAGAACGCCCCCATCAGGAAAAAAGGAAGCGCGGACCAGGGTCCCGCAAACCACAAAACAAGGAGTCCCCCCGCAGTAAAACCCAGCCCGTAGTAAATTCCGTCACGAATCATCCTGCTTCCGCCATTTTATCGTGCGGAAACGAGATTTAGATAAGTTTGCCGAAGAGCCGCTCGAAAAAGGCGCGCGTCTGACGCCGGATGCGTTCGGAAGCGCCGTGCAGGCTGTCCTCATGCAGGCTTTCGGGGGTCCATCGGCGGACCAGGCTGGTGAGGGTATCGACCTGGGCGCGGTTGGTCGGAAGCCGTCCCTCCGCGTGACCGCTCAGGATACGAATGCCGTGATCGATTGCGCGATAGAAGGTCGCCGAATCGCGCAGCAGCTCAGCATCTTCACGATCGAGGTGACCCATTTTCTCAACAATGTCGATACGCTCGGGCGTATTCAGAACTTTGAAGAATACCCCCGCGCTGCGAAGCCGCAGGTACATCAGCGCAAAATCGATGTCGTAATATCCGCCGGACGCGGCTTTCAGGGGGTTCCGGGTTCCCTGCTCCCGCTCCAGCCGGAGCCGCATCTGGGCCAGCTCCGCCCGCGACCGCCCGTTCTGCCCGTAACGGCGCCAATCGATCTCCTGCAGTTCTCCCAGAAACCGCGTGGCGCGGTCCACGCCGCCCGCCACGGCCCGGGCCTTCATATAAGAGATCCCCTCCCAAGCCTCGGCATGGTTAGCGAAGTAATCCTTGTAGGTGCTTTCCGTCTGCACAAGCGCGCCCGAACGGCCATTCGGGCGCAGCCGGGAATCGATCGTAAAGACTACGCCATCGCCCGTATACGCGCTGATAATGCCGATCATTCGTTCGGCCACAGCCGTCCAGAAGAGAGTTTCGGAGGCGTCGCGGTCCGGGATGACAAAAACCAGGTCGGCATCCGAGGCCAGGTCGAATTCGAGCATCCCCAGCCGCCCCAGCGCAACCACCAGCATCTGATTGGTGGGCGCGTAGGTGGCGCTCATCGGGGGCGCGGTGTCAGACGTCTCGGCCACTGCAATCTTATATGCCGCGGAAATAATCGATTCCGCCAGTTCGGACGTCCGTTTCAGCGTCTTGAAGACCGGCGCGCGGTGGTAAACGCTGTCGCTCTGAATCCGAATCATCTGCCGGCGGAAGTAGCGCCGCAAACCCTCGGGGTCGTGAGGCGTCTCGAATCCGGTGCGTCCCTGCTTTGAGTTGCACGCCGCTCCCACCTCGCGGAGAAGTTCCGTATGGCTGACGAGCTGGTCCGCGAAATACTGGCTGTGTTCGAAGACATCGAGGGTGCACCGCGCCAGCTCGGCGTTGGTTTCGAGCATATCGAGCCACGACGGATTCGCAACCACTTTTTCAATGAAGGATTCGAAACTCTCGCTGGTCAGAGAGGCCGCCCCGCGGAACATCCCGGAATTCATAACCAGCCGCATGAGTGCAGGCGATTTCTGTTCCAGATACCGGCGCAGATTTCCCGAGAGCACCTCCGCCCGCTCCGGGCGCGTCGCGGCTTCGGATTCAAGCGCGGCTTCCTCCCGTTCCTCGGGCGCGCTCGCGGGTTCCTGCGCGGGCACAGCGAGCCGGGAGTGAATCACGCGGTCGTACAGGTCCTGCACGCTTGCGAAATGATGGTCCAGCTCGCGTTCCAGAGTGCCGGCGCTGGGCAAGCTGGAAGACCCGCTCGGCGGCATGCGGCGGGCCAGGAGGTCGAGTTGTTCTTTGGACGATGGCAAGGTGTGCGTCTGCCGATCTTCTTCAAACTGAAGACGGTGTTCGATATGCCGCATGAACTGATACGCAGAGGCGAGCCGCGCATATTCGAGCGGCGAGAGAAATTCCTTGTCGCGAAGCCGCGAAAGCGCATGCAGCGTACCGCCATGCCTGACCCAGGACTCGCGGCCACCGTAAAGCCGCTGCAGGCATTGAACGAGAAACTCCACGTCGCGGATGCCGCCCTTCGCAAGCTTCACATCGGCCCCAGTGGATTTGCCGTGGCGCAACTTCTCGCTGTAGTGCTTCTCGTGAATACGCGCCCGGGTTTCCGAGACGGCTTCGACCGTCTCGAAGTCGGTGGTCGTGCGATAGATCAGGGGCTCGACGAACTCCAGCAGTTCACGCCCTGGGCGCTCGTCTCCGGCGGCGACTCGGGCTTTGATCAGCATCTGGAGCTCCCAGTCACGCGCCCGCGACTCATAATATTGCTTCGCGCCTTCGAGAGACTGACAGACTTCTCCGAAGCGCCCGTCGGGACGCAGCCGCAGATCGACCCGATAACACATGCCCTCCGGCGTGTAGGTGGAGAGCATATCGGTCATCCGGTTGGCGGCAGCCCGAAAAAACTCGCCGGACACCGCCGCCTCTGCGGAATATACGAACATGAGGTCGATGTCGGAACTGTAATTGAGTTCGCGCCCCCCGAGTTTGCCAAGCGCGATGATCGAGAACGCCGGTTCGTTCACTTGACCGGGAAACTCCGCGCAAACCACGCTCCATGTCGCTTTCAGAGCCGCGTTCAGGATCGCATCCGCAAGGTTCGAAAGGTCTTCCGTCGTTTCCGAGACATCGGCAAAGCGAAGGGCATCCCGCAGAACGATCCGGAGCAACTGGCGGCGACGAAAGAGCGCCAGATCCACCGGCTGCGGCTGCCCGTTGACCGGCAATGATCTGGCGAGCAGTTCTTCATATTCCTCGGCCAGCAGGCCGCGATGAAGTTCGCGTGCGCCGGCAATCTCGAGGAGCCATTCCGGGTAGCGAATCACGGAATCGGCAAGGAAACGGCTGTAAGAAAAAACGGTGAGCGCGTATCGCAGAGCGGCCGGATCCTCGGCGATCTGGCGCGCCTGCTCCGGCTTTTCGGAAATGAGGCGATTCAGGAACTGGAGAGACCCCTCCGGATTGGGCAGGGAGGGCAGCAGCGCCGACACAGTGCCAGCCGCAGCCGACGAGAGGCTTTCGAGATGACTAAGTTCCGGGCGCGGACGAACAGGGTCGCGGAACTGGATCTCTTCGAGGAGATTCAGCACTGCTCTTAGTATAGAGTCACTTACGCCGACCCGGAGTGAGAGACAGTACCAGGTGTTTTACCTGGGTGGGCGAATAAACGAACCCATTTCCCGACCCGCCCGGCGCCTGTCCTATTTCGTGCCGGCGTGACTATTCAGGAAGGTGAGAGTCAATGCCCAAGCCTCGGCCGCCGCTTCGGCATTGTACGATGCGCGCGCGTCGCAGAAGAACCCGTGGTCCGCAAAGGAAAACTCGACGTTGATCCACGTCTTCTTCGCCGTCCGCATGCCGTCGTTAACGGCCTTCACCTGATCCGGTCCGATGTGCGTATCGAGACCGCCCCAGAAGTAAAGGACGGGGGCGCTGATCTTGCTGAACCGATCAAGCAGGCTGGGAAAGATCTGATTCCCCGCGATCCCGCCTCCGTAATAAGAGATGCTGCAAGCGAGCGGGAGGGTCATCGCGGCCAGGCACGCTGTGCGTCCGCCCATGCAGTAACCGATAGCACTGGTCGAAAGGTCCGGAAAACCGCTGCTCTTCTTCAGCCAGTCGTACGCGGCCCGCATGTCCGTCGCCAGCCCTTCGTCGGTCAGCGCCTGCATGTGGGGAATGACTGCCGGGAAATCCGTGTAACCGGCCTCAAGTCCCGGCGCCGTGCGGTGGAACAATTCAGGCGTGATGCACAGGTAGCCCTCGCGGGCAAACCGGTCGGCGACATCCCGCATATGCTGATTGACGCCGAAGGCCTCCTGAAACACGATGAGGCCGCCGCGCGGAGTGTCTGACGGACGAGTAATGTAAGCCCGCATCGACGTGCCGTCTGCGGCGGAAAGTGAGACATATTCGTTTTGATTGTTCATGAAAAACGTGCGGCGGGAGCCGCAAACAGCTATATTACGGGTCTTTGGGGATATTGTATAGATCTTGGGGGGGCGGAATAAAAGAGCTTCGCGGCCCCTCATTCGTGTCCCAAAATTCACAGCAATTTTAATTCCACTCTGTGCCCATCTGCACAATTCTGGTGAAAATTTCATCGATTCCGCGCTTATAATGTCGGTGTGAGTATGCTATCTCCCAGACTGCAACTGAAGGTCGCGCAGAAGCAGATTCTGACTCCTGGGCTCGTACAGATGGTCACGGTGCTTCAGCTCAACCGGCTTGAGCTGAAGGAGATGATCAACCAGGAGATCGTCGAAAATCCGGTGCTCGAAGAATCGCTCGAAGAGGGCGAAGAAATCACACCCGAGGAACTTCAGCCACTTCTCGAGGCGGAGCGCTCGTCGGAACCGGCGGACCAGTCACTGCTCGATGCGGCCGATATCAAGCTCGACGGCGATTCGCCGGAGGTGACGAGGAATACCGACGCCTTTGCCGAGAGCGAGGCCCCGGCCGACGGCGTGGAACGCGATGCGTCGGACGCCGTTGAAACCTCCACGACCGATCCCTTCGACGAGATCGATTTCGGCTCGTTCTTCGACGATTATCTCGATCCCGGCTACAAGAGTCCCGCGGCGGAATCCGTCGAGAAGCCGTCGTTTCGAGACGTTTCTCTCCCAGCCCCAGACTCTGCCCGATCATCTGCGCTCGCAGTTGAGCGTGGTCGTGCTCGACGACGATACGCGCGATGCGGCCGAAGCGATCATCGGCAACCTGGACGAAGACGGCTATCTGACGGCGACGCTCGAGGAGATGGGTCATCAGGTCGGCTGCAACCGGGTGGTGATGGAAGCCGCGCTGAAGGCCGTCCAGTCGCTCGACCCGGCCGGCGTCGGCGCGCGCGATCTGCGGGAATGCCTGCTGCTGCAGCTCGAGAGCGCGAACGGCAAAGGCGGCGTCGCCTGGCAAGATCGTGTCGAACCATATGCGGCTGCTCGAGATGCGCCAGTTCAAGGAACTGGCCAAGGTTCTCGGCCGGCCCCAGGAACATATCGATATCGCGGTCGACGTGATCCGGCGCCTGAATCCGCGGCCCGGCCTGCGCTATTCGGGCGCCGGCGCGCGCACGGTCGAGCCGGATGTCTATTTCATCCAAGACGGCGACGACTACCTCATCCAGATGAATGACGACGAACTTCCGCAGCTGCGCCTCAACGCGCAATACCGCAAGATGCTGGATCGCGACCAGGGCGCTACAAAGGAAGTGCGCGATTACGTCCGGGAGCGCTACACCTCGGCGATTCAGCTGATGAAGAACATCGAGCAGCGCAAGCAGACGATTCTGAAGGTTTGCGAGGCCATCCTCCGCCGCCAGAGCGAGTTTCTGACCGACGGAATCGACCCCCTGAAGCCGATGATGATCAAGGACGTGGCGGAAGAGGTCGGCGTTCATCCTTCGACCGTCAGCCGCGCCGTCGCCAACAAGTACGCGCACACGCCGCAGGGCGTTTTCGAACTGCGCTACTTCTTCTCGGAAGCGGTGCAGGGCCCGTCCGGCGGCGAAACGCCGCTGTTGCTCTTGAAACGCAGAGTAAAGAAGATGATCGAGGAGGAGGACTCAAAGCATCCGCTGACCGACGATCAGATCACCTCGCGGCTGCAGGCCGAAGGCATCGACGTTACGCGCCGGACGGTCGCGAAATATCGCGAGGATATGAAGATTCCGTCCACTCACCAGCGCCGGGTCCGCGACTGAAGATGAAAGTAACTTATACGGGACGTCAAATCGATTTGTCGCCGGCGCAGTCGGAGAAGTTGACTGCCGAGTTCGCGAAGGTGGGAAAGTTGCTCGACAACGGGCGAGGCGAATCACGAAGCCCACGTGGTGCTTTCGCACGAACGCCATCAGAATAACGTCGAGATCACAGTTCCGTACCACAACCATGAGCTGGTCGGTGAAGGCTCCGACCCGGATCTTTTCTCGGCCATTCACGCCGCCGTTGATAAGCTCGAAAAGCAGGCGATACGCGTGCGCGGAAAGTGGCGGGACAGCAAGCGGACTCCGCGGAAAGAGACGGATGCCTCACTGGAGACGGGTTTGCCGGAATCCGAGGGCCAAACGTCATGAGCAGACTACGTGAAGGCGTCAGGTTCAAAAAAGAGTCCAGCAAATCAACCGAAGCACCAGAGTAAACAAGCAGCGCGGCAGCCGGCCCGCGGGAGGGGCGGCTCAGAACTCGTCGTGATCACCGGAATGAGCGGTTCCGGCAAGGGTTCGGTACTGCGCGCCCTCGAAGATCTCGGCTATTACGCCGTCGACAATCTGCCGATCGAATTAATCCCGACCTTCGCGGATCTCGTTCGCGATTCCGCTTCGATCCGCCGCGCGGCGCTCGTGGTCGACGTTCGGGAAGGCGCCGGCCTGCGCAAATTTCCCGCGATCTTCCGCAGGATCCGCAGCAGCCTGAACGTCCGGCTTCTCTTCATGGAAGCGGAGGACGAATCGCTCATCCGCCGCTTCAGCGAGACCCGCAGACCGCATCCGCTGAGCGGCGATCAGCCGATCGGTGAGAGCATCAAGAAGGAACGGGAGATGCTCGCGCCCATCCGCGAGCTCTCCGATCTCACGATCAGTACTTCACGCTTCAACGTTCACGATCTGCGGCACTTCATCCGCGAACAGTTCCAAAGCGACAGCGAAGAGTCGAAGATCCTGGTCCACATCACCAGCTTCGGTTTCCGGCACGGGCTCCCGCCCAGCTGCGATCTGGTCTTCGACGTGCGCTTTCTGCCGAACCCGAACTACATCCCGCGGTTCAAAAAGCTGACCGGACGGAACCCCGGCGTCGCAAAGTATATCCGCTCGTTTCCCCAGACCGGCGAGTTCATTCAGCGAATCACGGATCTCCTGATCTACCTGCTGCCGCATTACATCGCCGAAGGCAAAAGCTACCTGACCATCGGATTCGGATGCACCGGAGGACACCACCGGTCGGTGTTCATAGCCGATCAGATCCGCAAGGGTCTCTCGGCCGGCGGCTATCAGGCTAAAGTAACCCACCGGGACGCGAAAAAACCCGTCTGACGTGCCTTCACTTCGTGATCAGGTTGCCGGTCGAAGCGCTTACGAAGGCGACGAACCCGCCCTTCTCCGAGCCGAAAAGAAGGTACCAGACGGGAGTGGGGAATCGCGCCGCCGCGCCAAGCGACATGGTAACCGGTTTCTCCGCGTTTTCCTTATCCTTCAGCCAGTCTGCGGCCTTTCCCGCCGCCGTCTTGTAAGCCGCGTCGGAATCGATCATGAAATCGCTGGTCTGAAAGGTCTCAACCGCGGTAGTAGGACCCGCCCAGGAATCCGTACCTTGCGCCGTGACGCCCTTGGTGATGGTCGGTAACTGATCGGCCACCGAATAGACGTAAGTGCGAGCCGCATGAAGGGAGGGAGAAGCGAAAATCGCCGTCCAGACTCCCGCCTTGCCATCCGCGTTCTTCACGCCCGAAACGTCTCCACTTTTCAAGCTGATTGGCAAAAGATCCGCCGCCCACATATGCGCCGGCGTATACATCTCATAGAAGGCCGTTTTGCCCGTAACCGGCTCGGGCGGCCCGGCGGGCTTCGCGGGCGCTGCGGTGTCCGCCTTGGTCTCGCTCGTCTTCGCGGGCTCCGAAGAACAGGCCGCCAGACCAACCGCGGCAATTAAGAGAAAGGATTTCAGAAGATTCTTGTTCACGGTCCACGCTCCGGGGGAGCTGCTTGTTATTTCTTTCACGCTCAACATTCTATGCCACTTGTGTGTGCGCTGGCGGCCTGATGAGCAGCTCGTCAAAATTATTATTTCTTGTTGTTGCCGCGAGGCTCGCTGGAGGGAGGCACAACGCCCTTCGCGCGAAGATAGACCGCCATCGTCCCGTACATTTCGTTGTCGTGAATGACGTTAAAGTCCAGAATGCCGAACTTCGTTCGGTCGCGCCCGAACATCTTGCCCATCTCCAGTCCGCTTGCATCGGTCATGGCGTTGTAAATCGGATCGCAATAATCGACCGACTCTTTGAGCAGCGCAACCGCGTCCGTTTTGGAGGTTTTCGTCCCGTCCAGTTGTTTGGTCTCGCCTTTCGCCGAAGCGCACAGCGCCGCCTGAACCGTCGCGATGTGCGTCACCACTTCGCCAAAAGTGCGGCTCTCAGGTGCGGGTTTGAAGCCGTAATCCGCCTCGGGCATTTTTTCAGCGCCCTTGAGGAGGTTGTTCTTGATGTTGTTGTAGTTAGCCTTCAGTTCGCTGGTCAGCGGGTTGCTTTGAGCATAAATAGCGGAAACTCCTGCCGCGAGCAATAGCGGCAGAGCAATTGGTTTGATCATGTATTCCCTCGCAATCAGTTAAATCTTATATCACCCGCAAATTCGATCCTTTACAAGCAAAACGGCGGAAGCGGAAGGGATCGATCCCTCCACTTCCGCCGCGTGGTCCGTTCAGCAGCTAGAACGAGAACCGGGCAACGATGGTGCCGTTGCGCGGCTGCGCCAGCTGGGTGGTGCTTGAGAAGACCGTGCTGATGTAGCCGAAGCCTCCCGTCAAGGCGCCCAACTGGTTGGCGGTGACCTTGGCTGTCGGATTCGTGGCGGTTGGGTTGTTGTAGTAAGTCCGGTTCAGGAAGTTCGAGAACTCAACGCGAAGGTTGAAGCTCATCCGTTCCTTGATTCGCCACGTGCGGCCCAGGTTGATGTTCTCACCCGGATGACGCTGGTAACGATAGTCGGTGTAGAAAGGCGCGCCGCCGAACTGGCCGGGATCGCGGATTAACCCAGGCCGCGGGGTTCAGAACCGAAACCCTGGTCGGGTCGTAGCAGCGCACAGTTCAGGCTCGGACACCGTATAGAGCGACACTCCCGGAACTCGGTACATGGTTACGCCCTGGAACAAGGCGTTGGCGGTGCTCGTGGTCGCTGCGGGGACCGGGATCGGGAGGCCGCTCGAATAATTCAGCAGCGTTCCGACTTGCCAATCCTGGAGAATCCAGGATCCGACCTTACCCAGAGCCGCGATTTTGGGCAGCGAGTAGCTGGCCGCGATCGTGAGAACCTGGGGCTGATCGAAGAGCCGAAATCGCCTTGCTGGATTGAGCGCCGAGAACAGTGTTGTTCACGTAGTTGGTTGGAGCTCCGGAGCCGTTGGGAACCGTGATGTTGGCATTGCCCGTCAACCCCGACGTCCAGCGATTTCTGCCAGGTGTAGGTGGCCGTGCCGGTCAGACCATGAGAGAAACGCTTGGTCAGCTTGGTCTGCAGCGAGTCGTACCAGGTTTTGCCCAGAGGATCGCCCGAAGCCGGAATGTTCGCGAACTGCGGGAACGGGCCGCAGCGACTGCCCCACCGTATTCGAAAGTCGCGAAACCGCGCATAAGGAGCCCCAAGTCGTATTGCGCCAGGGTGGCCGAGGCAACCCGATTCAACGGAGTGGAAAGCAGAGTGAGTCGTGTTGGGATCGCTCAGGTTGAGCCCGTGAGCGGCCAGAATCGACGGAGTAATCGCGTTGATATCCAGCAGCGAAGGCGCCTGCCACCAGACTCCGCGGTTTCCGACATAAGAAGCCTCGACGACGAGATCCTTCGTGATCTCGCGCTGAATGCCGATGCTCCACTGGTTCTGCCGCGGCGGACGTCCGGCGCCCGGATCGAAGAAATTGACGCCGCGGAACCACCTGACCTGCCCGTAAGCGACTGAGGGAAGATCTGCGACGGGAACGACGGGACCGCCACAGGAAGCGGACCGCCGAGAGTCATGACAGCCTGGCCCAGACCCGGCGAAGTGATGCTGTTTGTCGCAAGAATTCCAGCCGAATTGACGCCGAGCGGGTTGACGCTGGTGGCGCCGTAGATCAGGCCCCATCCAGCACGAAGCACCGTCTTGTCGTCGATCGAATATGCGACACCGACGCGCGGACCGATGGCGTAGGGATATGCGTTGGCGAAGTTGCAGTTGCAACCGCCGGGCCCGCTGCCCTCATACAGGAACGCGCCTTTGGTTCGCCGGGTATCGGTTGGTTGTCAGCGTTCGGGAAGAAACTCACCGCGCGGTCGTGTTCTTCCGAGTAAGCGGTTCCGTAATCGTAACGAACACCGTAATCGAGGGTCAGCTTACGGTTCACTTTCCACGAATCCTGCAGGAAGAATCCGAGCTGACTTTCGATTGGCGGAAGTCCGCTACTTGCGCGAGAGTGAACTGATCGACCTGGCCCAGCAGGAAACTGGCGTAGGGAAGCCCGATGGTTCCGCCCGAGAACGTCGTACCGACCAGACTGGGCACTGCCGGTTTCGTTACCGCTGAACGTATAAGCGCCGGCGGTATTGGTGTAAGGGGTCTGGGGACGGCGGACCAGTAGCGGTCGAAACCGCGCTTTCAGCGTGTGGCTGTTACGCACCCAGGTCAAGCTGGCGTTGCCTCCAGGTTTTTCCCAGTAGCTGTGGCCTTGTCCGGGAGGTCCCATGTTATAAGTACCGCCGGCGGCCAGACATCCCGTCGTTTCCGGGACACAGAGACCGTTGAAGATCGGGAAGTTTCGATTTAGAGTTGCGCCCGAAAGCCGATACCGACGGGGAGCGGCGGACGCGTTGTAGTTGATGGACGGGAGCGTCGTCAAAGAAGTTGTTCTGCTGATAGCCGGCGCCGAGGTGGAGAAGCAGAGTCGGCGAGATCGTGTAATCGTAGTTCAGGCGTTCCACATGAGAGTGGATGTATGAACCGCGCGATTCCGTGATCGGCGAAGGCAGACCTTCGGAATTTCCATAAATCGGCGAAAGCGGGTGCAACCGTCCCGGTCTGCGACCAGTAAAACGACAACTTGGCCTTGGAGCCGAGCACCTGGTCGATCTTGACGGAAGGAATCGTCGTGTGCCGCAATGCCGGGATAACTCGGAATGTAGTTGTTAATCGTCGCGCCGGTTTGCGGCAGTCGGGATCAGGGTCAGAACATTCAGAGCGATCGGATTGAGCTGGCTCGTCGGAATGATGTTGTTGGCATACGGGATACCGGTGCCGGGCTGAAAGATCTCGCCCACGAAGATCGGGGCTCCGTTCGCATCCAGAGCCGGTTTACCTCCGAAGTTAGGGGGGTTGCCTGCAGCGGCAATCGCATCGCTGAAGTCTCCGTTCCGGTACGCAAGTGTGGGCACCGTGATCGGAGTGTTGTTAATAATCTGGGTCTCGCGGAACTGTTCGAAGCTGAAGAAAAAGAAGGTTTTGTCTTTTCCGTTGTACAGTTTCGGGATTATTACGGGTCCGCCGATTGTCCCCCCATAATCGTTGCGGCGCGCGCGGGGACGAATCAGGCCCGACCTCGTGCTGTCGGTCTGCGTCTGGCTGGTGAACGGCGTACCTGCATTCAGCACTTCGTTGACGAAATAATCGTAACCCGTTCCGTGGAACTGGTTCCCGCCTGACTTCATCGTCACGTTGAAGAATCCGCCGCCGACCGCGCCGAATTCCGGCGCGAAATTGCTGGTCTGGACCGCGACTTCCTGAATCGCATCGACGCCCGGCTGAGTCTGCGCCGCGGCATAGGGGAAGCCGGCGTTGGTCGAATCCATGCCGTCCACGTGATAGGCATAGGAGTTGCTCTGCGCGCCGTTGATCTTCACCTGCGAGTTCGGCACATAATAAACGCCGGGAACGACATTCAGTACGTTATTCGGATTGCGGATACCGGAACTGCCGGCATTTGCGCTGCCCGTTCCCAACATGGGAAGCTGGTCGAGACTCTGGACCTGAACGTTCTGGCTGACATCGCCGGTCTCGGTTTTGAGAAGACTGCTCTCAGCGCTGACCGTGACAGACTCGGTCTCCGCGCCAATCTGGAGCGGAATGTCGACTCGCGCGACCTGCGCGGCCTCGACGGTGATGCCGGATCGAACGAATTTCTTGAATCCAGGTACTGTTACTGATGATTTCGTAGGGTCCGACCGGCAACTGCACCAGAGTGTAGTTTCCCGTATCAGTACTGACTGTGGGGAACAAGCGCCCCGGTTTCGGCCTGTTTTGCCTGGATTTGAGCATTGGCAATTACGGCTCCGGTGGAATCGGTAACCGTGCCGGTTATTGTGCCGCGGTCGCTTTGCGCGAGTGCTGCGGACGCGAGCAGCAGCAAACATAACGATGTTTGGATTAAACGCATAACCTCTTTCTCTCGCCCGAAAAATTCGGGCGTGTAAATTTGAATAGGACACAGCGATGGCGGAGCGGCACCCGCCTCCCCGTCACATTTCTGAAACCCCTGTCTTGAGGCAGTTTATAAGAGCGACGGGCCGACTGTCAAACTTGATATTTCAGTCTGGATGCGCTAGAGGGGTCAAAAATGGTGGGTTTCTAACGGTTTTTGTGGTTCTGACGCTACAAGCCGCGGTGTCGCTGGTGCTATATCAAACGATTCGCAACCTGCAAGACAAAAAAGAACCCCGATCCGTATCGGATCGGGGTTGGTGGATTGGTGATTTCGATAACCGAAATCCCCGTTGGTGAGGCCAGGAGCAGACGGCCCGCTGGAGCGGGTGAGCGCGCCCGGCTGTTAAAACGTGAAGCGCGCGATGAGTGTGCCCTGACGCGGCGCCGAATAGAGCGCGCCGACGATGCCGTTGGACAGAATAGTGGGCTGCGTGTTCACCGCCTCAACCAGGTTGATCACGCCGAAGCCGCCTGTATACTGACCTGCGCCGTTCTTCGTGAGCGATCCCGCCGGATTGACGGTACTCGGATTACCGATCTGGGTGCGGTTGAAGATATTGGTGAACTCGGCTCTGATGGATAACGTCACCCTCTCTTTGATACGGAAGTTACGTCCAAAGTTGAAGTTTTCCTGCGGACGCCGGGCTTGCCGGAAGTTCGGATAGAACAAGCCATTTGCGCCACCTGTCGGGAAGGCGCCCACACCAAAAGTTCCCGGCGAGGGATTCCTCCAGGCTGTGGGATTCAGCACCTGGTCATAGTACGGATTAATGCAGCCGCAGTTGGGGTCCTTCAGGAAAAATGGCTGACCTGTGGGGATTTGTTCCGTGGCTACTCCCAGGTTGTTCGTGCTGGTGATCTGCGGCGGCGTCAATGGCAAGCCGCTACCGTATGACAACAACGCGCCCAACTGCCAGTCCTCCGTGAGCAGCGCGACGAACTGGTTACTGCGACCATTTCTGGGTCTGATACAGAATGTTCGTTGTCCAGTAGAACGGCTGATCCGTGGCCTGGATCGATTTCCCGTACGACTGCGGATTGTAGATGTCGGAATCAATCGCATCCATCGCCTTGGACCACGTAAATGCGCTGTTCACCTGCAGGCCCTTTGACATGCGCTTCGTAACTTTCACCTGAAGCGAATCGTACCAGGTCTTGCCGGTCGGCGAGTTGACCACCGCGATTGTGCTGAACTGGGGGAATGGCCGCAGTGCGTTGAGCAACGTGTTGGTCGTCGCGTAACCGGGATACGGCAAATAGTTCCCGATTCGGCCGACCACCGCGGCGCTACCCACCTGCTGGCTGAGAAGCAGATTGTCCGCCGGATTCGAATAAGGGTTCAGACCGACTGAGGCGAACGCTTGCGGCGAAACCTGATTCAGATTGCCCAGGGGCCCTGGCCACCAGACACCGCGATTCGCAACGTACGTAGCATCGAGGACGAGATCGCGAGCGACTTCGCGCTGCACACCGATGCTCCACTGATTTTGGCGGGGCGGCCGCGCCGCGTTGGGATCGATGAAAGTAAATCCGTTAAAGCCGACGATTTGACCCGGCAGCGGAGTCTGGCCCGGGTTGAAATTAGGCCACGTCGGCTGAGGCAGAAAAGTGGGACTCGCATAATTGAAGTATGAATTGATTCCCACAGCCGTACTGGTCTGCTGAGCGGACGAACTGTTGCCGATATCCGGAGTGAATCCGTAGGCAATTCCCCAACCGCCTCGCAGGACCGTCTTCTCGTCAAGCTGGTAAGCCAATCCCAACCTGGGGCCAAAGGCCAGTTTGTAGGTCTTCATGAAATCGCAATTGCAGGTCTGTTGGAAAATCGGGGCGCCCAGACGGCCTCCCACCGCGGGATTCGGGACATTCACTCCCAGGTTGGCGGACCGTCCATATTGTTCCTCTGTCGGCGTGGCAAGGTCCCAGCGCAGACCGTAATTGAGGGTCAGCTTGCGAGTTACTTTCCAGGAGTCCTGAGCGTACACGCCCCACTGCGACTTGCCCATGCGAGCGTCAACCGGCGCGTATTGAGTTGTCGAGATTGCGTCGCCCAACAGGAAATTCGCATAGAAATTGCCCATCTGCTGGCCGTTGAGTCCGGCCGGCGGAGTATAAGGAAGCGCGGTTGCGCCGTAATTGGTAGCCGCACACGTAGTGGATGCGACGCATCCGAAATTCATGCCAACACCGGAGGGAGGCTGGGTAATGTTTCCCTGGAACCAGACTTCCCCGCCAAACTTGAAGGAATGGCTGCCGCGAATCCACGTCAGATTCGCGTTCGACGAAGGACGGAGCGTCGTCGTCCTGGTATGAGCAAGAGAATTACCCATTTGCTGCATGCCTCCCAGGCTTCCGTTGGGGCCAGATACTGTTGTATTGATTGTCGGGAAGTTGTAGGAGACATCGCACCCGGCGATACCGAGCGTTGCGCAGTCGAACGTGTTCCCCTTCTTGGTGTAGGGAGACGTATCAACAAAGAGGATTCGAGAGTAGCCTACGCCCAGGTGAAGCAACAGGGTAGGCGTAACCGTGTAATCGTAGTTCAGCCGCTCGGTAAGAGAGTGGATGAATGTTCCCCGCGCCCCGGAGATGATATCCGGCAGGCCGTCTGCATTGCCGTTCGGGAAGGAGTATTGCGAATCCGTGCCTGTAAGTCCCCAGTAGAAAGAGATCTTGCCTTTTCCGCCGAGCGCCTGGTCGATCTTCAGAGAAGGCAGTTTCGTATTGCGATTTCCGGCGTTATAACCGTTGTAGTTATTGACCAGTCCGCCGTTCAGCGGCGAAGGGATAAGAGCCTGGACCGCATTCGCGAATGGGGTGATCATCGACACCGGGATCATGTTGTTGGCGAAAGGAGTCGCGAAGTTACCGTTTCTGCTCGCCGGGTTGAAAATCTCATTGGCGAAAATCGGCGTCGTACCGTCCGCCTCGAATGCGATTGGGGTACTCGGAACACCGAGGTTTCGATTGAAGTTAGCGCCGCCGTTGGGCGAGATCGCCGAAAAGTCTCCCGTACGATAAGCTGCGAGCGGAACGGTAACGTTGGGGCTTATGGCCTGATTCTCCAGATACTGTTCGTAGCTGAAGAAAAAGAAGGTCTTGTTGGTTCCGTTGTAGATCTTGGGAATACGAACCGGACCTCCGAACGTGCCGCCGAAATCGTTCCTGCGATTTACAGGCCGATACTTCTCTCCCTCACCGTTGCTGGAGAACGGGAAACCCGCGTTCAGAACTTCGTTGACCCAGTACTCGTATCCGGTTCCATGATATTGGTTCGTGCCCGACTTCATTGTGATATTGAAGAGGCCGCCACCCGCCTGACCGAACTCGGGAGCGTAGTTACTGGTCTGCACCGCCACTTCCTGAATCGCATCGGCGCTCGGCTGATTTTCCTGCAGAGCGTAATTCACCGTGTGATTGGTGTTGTCCATGCCCTCCACACGATAAGCGGCCGTGTTACTCGGCGCGCCGTTCACGATCATGACGAAATTCGCGTTGTAGTTCACCCCGGGTAACATCACCATGGAGTTGAACGGGTTACGTACACCGGAACTTCCCGCCTGCGCGCCTCCGATACCAAGTACCGGGAGGTCCTGCAATTGTTCCACAGTTACGTTAGTCGCCACATCGCCGGTTTCCGTCTTCAGCAATGACGCCGCCGCACTTACCGTTACCGACTCCGTGGACGCGCCGACGTCCAGTGTGGCGTCGACCCGCAGGGTCTGTTGGGCGGCAAGTGCCATGCCGCTGCGTGTGTACTTCTTGAATCCCGACGCCGTGATTCCCACCGAATAGGGACCCGGCGGCAAGTTGGGCGCCGTATAACTTCCGGTTCCGGTTGTGACGGTAGATATCGTTGTACCCGTGTCCGTATCAGTTACTTCAACTGTGGCTCCCGCAACTACCGCCCCAGTGGCATCCGTAACGGTACCGGTAATATTTCCGTTCGCGGTCTGCGAAAACGCGGCTATCGGAATCGATAGCAAACAAAACGTAAAAGCGAGTATGCGCATACTTCCCCCTCATTCACTTCAGACAGCGCTGTTGGTTCTATAAGAATGAAATTCGACACACTCGGAGCGTGCTTCTTTGAGCGCGCCTCCGTACGTCCCAACACCGATAAACCCCTGTCGGCCTTGAAGCATATAACATCGGACCACCCGGTGTCAAAGGGTTTTTTGGTTTTGATCTATCAGTTCTGATCTATCAGTGCCGGTTGCCGAGTTGATCCAGGCGGAATGTCATTCGCGAAGCCGCGAGGGATAAGTGGAATAGCGTTAGTAGTTTCGAGGCGCAATCTCCAGTCAGTACGGCTCGGTAAGCGTCTCCAACAAAGGGATACACTTCCGAGCCGCGCGCGTCAGCAAAAGGTTTTTTGGCTTTTTCATCACGCCGTCAGGCTGGCCTAGAACGTGAATCGGGCGATAATTGTGCCCTGCCGCGGCGCCGAGTAGAGAGCGCCGACAATGCCATTGGATATGATGCTCGGCTGCGCTCCGACCGCCTCCACCAGGTTGATTACGCCGAACCCTCCAGTCAGCTGACCCGCGGAATTGCGAGTAAGAGGACCAGCCGGATTGCTCGTAGTCGGATTGCCGATCTGCGTCTGATTGAAGATATTGGTGAACTCGGCGCGAATCGAAAATACCATGCTTTCTTTGATCCGGAAATTACGGCCGATGTTGAAGTTTTCCTGCGGACGCCGCGCCTGTCGATAGTTCGTGTAATAGAGCGTCGTGGGGCCGGGGCCATACGTGCCGGAAGCCGGATTCGCCCACGCGGCCGGGTTCAAAACCTGATCCACATAGGGATTGATACAGCCGCAGTTGAGATCTTTCGTAAAGAATGGCTTTCCGGTCGGCACCTGCTCGCTCGTGCCGAGATTATTGGTTGCGGTCGAAGCGGGCGGCAGCAATGGCAATCCGCTGCCGACGGCTATCAATGCGCCGACCTGCCAGTCTTTCGTGAGAAACGCCAGAAACCGGTTGCTGAACCACTTCTGGGTCTGATAGAGGACGTTTGTCGTCCAGTAAAACGGCTGATCCGTCGCCTGGATCGATTTCCCCGAGCTGTCCGGATTGAAAATATCTTCGCGGGTGAAGACCGAAGCCTTGGACCACGTGAAAGCGCTGTTGATCTGCAGGCCGTGCGACATGCGCTTCGTCGCCTTGACCTGCAGAGAGTCGTACCAGGTCTTACCGGTCGGCGAGTCCGAAACCAGAATCGTACTGAACTGTGGAAACGGGCGCAAGGCATTGAGCAGCGTGTTGGAAGTCGAGTAGCCCGGGTAAGGCAGGTAGTTCCCGACTCTCGCGATCACGCCGGCGCTGCTGAGCGGCTGGCTCAGAAGCAGGTTATCGGCGGGGTTCGTGTAAGGATGCAACCCGTAAGCGGCGAAGGTTTCCGGCGTAACCTGATTGAGAAGTCCCAGCGGCCCCCCCCACCAGACACCACGGTTCGCGACGTAAGAGGCATCAATCACGAAATCTCGGCTCAATTCGCGCTGAATGCCGATGCTCCACTGGTTCTGCCGCGGCGGCCGGGCAGCGTTCGGATCGATGAAGCTCAGCCCTGTAAATCCGACGATCTGACCGGGCAACGGGCTCTGGCCCGGATCGAAATTGGGCCACGCCGGCTGCGGCAGAAAACCCGGAGTGGTATAGTTCACGAACGCATTGGTACCGACGGCGGAGCTGACCAGTTGCGCCTGCGAACTGGCGCTGATGTCGGGAGGAACCCCATACGCTAGGCCCCAGCCGCCGCGAAGAACCGTCTTTTGATCGATCTGATATGCGATGCCGAGCCGCGGACCAAACGCCCAGTAATAGGTCTTCATGAAGTCGCATCCACAGGTGGCCTGAAAGATCGGCGCTCCCTCGCGGCCCGCAACCGCGGGATTTGCCGCATTCACGCCGAGATTGGACGAGCGGCCATACTGTTCCTCGGTGGGTGTTGCGAGATCCCAGCGCAGACCGTAATTGATCGTGAGCTTTCGCGTCGCCTTCCAGGCGTCCTGCGCAAAGAAGCCCCATTGCGACTTGCCCATGCGCGGCTCCTGAACCGCGTACTGAGTGGTTGAGATCGCGTCGCCCAGCAGAAAATTCGCGTAATAGTTACCCATTTGCTGGCCTCCCAGCCCCGCCGGCACCGTGTATGGCTCCGCCGTCGCGCCGAAATTCGTGGTGGACCCGAATGTTAATCCCACTCCGGATGGAGGCTCGGTAATATTCCCCTGGAACCAGACTTCCCCTCCGAACTTATAGGTGTGGGTACCCCGGATCCACGTCGCATTTGCGTTAAACGAGGGCCGAAGAGTAATCGTCCTCGTGTGAGCGAGAGCGTTTCCCATCTGCTGCATCCCGCCCAGAGTACGATGCGGCCAGCGTCGACCGGGTCGACGTGATTGTCGGGAAGTTGTACGACACATCGCAACCGGCCAGATCGATGCTGGCGCAATCGAACGTGTTGCCCTTTTTCGTGTAAGGCGCGGTGTCGACAAAAAGAGTGCGCGAATAGCCGGCGCCAAAATGCAGTAACAGTGTGGGGGTGATGCTGTGATCGTAATTCAGTCGTTCGGTCAGGGAGTGGATAAACGTGCCGCGAGCCGCCGAAATGATGTCCGGTAAGCCGTCCGCGCCTCCGTTTGGAGTGGAGTATTGTGAGTCCGTGCCGGTAAGGCCCCAATAGAAAGACAGCTTGCCTTTGCCGCCAATGGTCTGATCAATCTTGACCGACGGTAACTTCGTAGTGCGCAGCCCGTCGTTGTGGCCATTGTAGTTGTTGATCAGATTCCCGTTGTTCGGCGCGGGTATCAACGCCTGCACGGCGTTGGCGAAGGGCGTGATCATCGAGACCGGGATCATGTTGTTCGCAAACGGCATCGCGGTGTTGCCCACTCGCGTGGTGGGATTGAAAATCTCGTTGGCGAAGATCGGATGACCCTGCGAATCAACCCCGATCTGACCGCGGGGGACGCCCAGGTTCGGATCGAAATTGGCACCGCCATTCGGCGAAATCGCGGAAAAATCGCCTCTGCGATACGCGGCGGCGGGAACCGTATCGCTGGGGTTTATACCCTGGGATTCCAGATATTCTTCGTAGCTGAAAAAGAAAAAGGTCTTGTTTGTCCCGTTGTAGACCTTGGGAATTCTGATCGGCCCTCCCAGTGTTCCGCCGAAATCGTTGCGCCGGTTCACCGGGCGCAATTTGCCGCCGGTTCCATTGCTGGAGAAGGGGAACCCCGCATTGAGCGCCTCATTGACAAAATACTCGTAGCCGCTCCCGTGATATTGATTGGTTCCGGATTTCATCGTGACGTTGAACAGTCCTCCACCCGCCTGCCCGTATTCGGCGGCGTAGTTACTGGTCTGCACCGCCACTTCCTGAATCGCATCGGCGCTGGGCTGATTTTCCTGCAGCGCATAATTCACCGTGTGATTCGTGTTATCCATGCCTTCCACGCGATAGGCGGCCGTATTAGTCGGCGCGCCGTTAACGATCATCGTGAAGTTCGCGTTATAGGCTACCCCCGGAAGCATCACCATGGAATTGTACGGATTGCGTACCCCTGAACTGCCCGCCTGGGCGCCGCCGATACCCAGCACCGGAAGGTCCTGCAACTGCTCCAGGGTGACATTCGTCGCTACATCGCCCGTCTCTGTCTTGAGCAGTGTGGCCGAGGCGCTGATGGTGATCGATTCGGTCGACTCGCCTACTTGCAGCGAGGCATCGACTCGAAGCGTTTGCGCCGCGGCGAGTCCCAGACCGTTCCGTGTGTATTTCTTGAAGCCGGCGGAAGTTATTGTAACGGAGTAAGGACCTGGCTGTAAGTTAGGTGCGGTGTAGTTACCCGTGCCTGTGGATACCGTGGAATTCGCCATTCCGGTATCTGTATTGGTCACAGTAACTGCCGCGCCCGCAACCAGAGCGCCTGTAGAATCGGTAACCGTTCCCGTGATTGTCCCGTTCGCCGTCTGCGAAAAAGCGGCAACGGGAAGCGACAGCAGACAAAGCCCGAAGGCAATTGCGCGCATACTTCTCCCGTGGATGTATTTGGCAACGGGCGGTGCTGTGGATGACAAAGATCCAGATACACGCCAGCGGCGCTGAATCGCGCACACCGCATGAACGGTAACGCCCGTTAACCCTATCGGGTTCGAAGTTTATTACACGGGTTTACTGGTGTCAAAGGGTTTTTTGATATTTTTTTTATCTTTTAACCTTTTTTCTACCAAGTGGCTAACGGGACTTTCTATAGTTACTAACTAGTCAACCTGAAGCTTTCTATCATCTCCGGAAACTTAGTCGAAAGTTATAAACGCTGCCCCGAATTCTAACTTCTGAGAATGAATTCATTTTATCGTTAGGATCTGTTCCGGCTTCGATCGCCGGGATCACGAAAAAAATCGGCTTGTCCGCCTAAAAATTCGGGAGAAAAGATATGGGGAGGACGCGGACGAGGAGAACGCAGAAGCGCGGTCCGCGACAAAGCCGCCCAATTGTCTTCGTTACCAATCGCCGCTCGTGCGGAAGAGTTGTTAGGATATCTCGTGGAGCAGTAGACACACCCATCAACGGGGCTTTTGTTATTTGAGCGATCCACGAAGAATCGTAATGGTTGCCCATTTGTTGAACGAGAGGTCGGATGCCGCGTTTTCGCGGTCGCCGGCCGCCGGGCAGTCGTTTTTTCGGGATGCAAGCCCTCGCGACCCGCCATACACCCGGTGGGCGTATGATTATTTCGCGGGCGAAAGTTCCTTATGAACGGGATCGTTGCCGGCGGAATCGGAATCAGCGGCGGGTCCAGCGGTCTGGACCGTGCAACGGCGAGAGCCGGTGCCGCCGTTTACCGATCGACAGAGAAGAATTCAAAACGAAACTCAAACGAGGAAAAGACATAAATGGCAAGCAACAGAGGTTTGGCATACATGGGACCGGGGAAGGTCGAGGTCCAGACCATCGACTACCCCAAACTGGCCCTCGGAAATCGTAAATGCGACCATGGCGTGATCCTGAAGATCGTTTCCACGAACATCTGCGGCAGCGATCAGCACATGGTCCGAGGGCGCACCACCGCGCCGCACGGTCTGATTCTCGGTCACGAGATCACCGGCGAAGTCATCGAAGCCGGAAGTGACGTCGAGTTCATCAAAGTCGGCGATCTCTGCTCCGTTCCGTTCAATATCGCCTGCGGCCGCTGCCGCAATTGCAAGGAAGGCAAGACCGGCATCTGCCTGAACGTGAATCCCGCTCGTCCGGGCGCGGCATACGGCTACGTCGACATGGGCGGCTGGGTCGGCGGCCAGGCCGAGTACGTCATGGTTCCCTACGCGGACTTCAACCTGCTGAAATTCCCCAACAAAGACAAGGCAATGGCGAAGATCAAGAGTCTCACCTGCCTCTCCGACATCTTCCCCACCGGCTATCACGGCGCCGTCACTGCGGGCGTTGGGCCGGGCTCCACGGTTTACGTCGCCGGCGCCGGTCCGGTTGGCCTCGGCGCCGCCGCGGCCTGCCAGCTGCTCGGCGCTGCCGTCGTGATCGTCGGCGACCTCATCCCCGAGCGCCTCGCACAGGCGAAGAGCTTCGGTTGCGAAATGGTTGATGTTTCGAAAGACGCCTCGGTCGGCGAACAGATCGAACAGATCCTGGGCGTTCCCGAAGTGGATTGCGGCGTCGATTGCGTCGGCTTCGAAGCCCGCGGCCACGGCCATGCGGGCGCCACGAAAGAAGCGCCGGCCACGGTGCTGAATTCACTGATGACGATCACCCGCGCGGGCGGCGGCATCGGCATCCCCGGCCTCTACGTGACCGACGATCCCGGCGGGATCGACGCCGCGGCCAAGACCGGCAACCTCAGCATCCGCATCGGCCTCGGCTGGGCGAAGTCCCACTACTTCTACACCGGTCAGTGCCCGGTCATGAAGTACAACCGCTACCTCATGATGGCGATCCTCAACGACAAGATTGACATCGCCAAGGCCGTCAACGTGAAGGTGATCACTCTCGACGAAGGACCTCAGGGTTACAAGGACTTCGACAAGGGCGCCGCGACGAAGTTCGTTATCGATCCTCACGGATCGCTCAAGAAATAAGCCGTTCAGGCTCCTTTCCGGTCGCGGCGCAGAACCAGTGTTCCGAGCAGCGACCGGAAGGGGCGACCGTTCGGGGGCGGATCCCGCGGGGGCTCCGCCCTTTTTTATTTGGCGGCGGCGCTGGCCAGGACGTACGGACCTTCCGGTAGAACAGCGATCGTGGCGCCGCGGGGAAGCCCATCGAGCATGGCGTTCAACGCTTCCTGTGGAGTCGCATAAGCCTGTCCCCAGAGCGCCGGATAATAATCTGCCGGTAAGCCAGGGACGTAGTAAAGTACGTCCGCGCGCCTCGTCACCAAAGCCAGTTTTTCGAGTTGCCACTGATCCACCAGCACCGGCGCGCCGCTGATCCGGTCGAGAAATTCCTGATCTGAGATGCCTTCCCGAAGCATACCCGCAAACTCCTGCGAGCCGGTTCCCTCATTGCATGCCGAGAGCAGAAGGATCTTCCCACCCTGCTTGACGATTTTCCCCGCGGCCGTAATCCCCTTGATCGCCTGATAGAACGTCTGGTCGAGCGGATACCCTGCGGCCGACGTGATCACCGCATCGACAGGTTCGTCAAGCTCATGAATCATGGCGGCGGATACGAAGCGCATGGCGTCCGCGTGGGTTTTTTCAGGCTCTCCCGCAAACACACCAGAAATGCAGCGCTCGCGTGTAAGCGCCACGTCGAGCATGAAATCGTGCCGCGCCATCCGCGCGATTTCGAGCAGCTCGGCATGAACGGTATTACCCTCGACCGAGCCCTCCACCGCTTTGGGATCGCGCATAAACCGCGGGCTGTGGATCGATTTGATCGTGTCCTGATAAGCGACTCCCGGTGCGATCAGCTTCCGGCCGCCGGAAAAGCCAAGCATCAGATGCGGCTCGATCAATCCGCAGGTAATGTGCAGATCCGCCGCCATGAACCGCTCGTCAATCGCGACAGGCGTTCCGGCTCGCGTCGTTCCCAGCCGCCGGTGCTCCTGCAACTCGCGGGCGCGATGATTGACCACTCGATAGCGGCTTTTCACAGCAGGGGACAGGATCTCAGCGATCTCGCCCTCCGTCGCCGGCCGGTGCAGTCCGGTCGCGATCAGAATCGTGATCCCGTCACGCGAAATGCCCGCGGCCTCGAGGCGTTCGAGCAGCGGAGGCAGCATAACCGGATAAGGAACCGGCCGGGTGATATCGCAAACCGAAATGGCCGCCGTCGATTTGCCGCGCGCGATTTGCGCGAGAGACGCTCCGAAGGCGGGCTCGTCGAGTGCGCGCCCGATCACCGCCGGGGCGTCGGGCAGCGCCGCCGCCGAGCGGGCTTCGAGCACGCGCCAGTCATAGCCGGAGGGTAAATCCAGATCGAGAACGCCGCGCCCGAATGCAAGCTGAACAGCCATAACCGTATGGTGACATGATCGAGCCTGAATAAGTGAGTGCCAGGGGTAACGGCGGGGTAAGCCGCCACGCCAATGCAAGGTTGGATACAATCTTCAGGGGATAAATAGTGGCCCGTCCGGGAACTGCGTCCCAACGCCGCTCGTCCGCAGGGCATTTTGTAATTTTCGAAGCAAGGAGTAGGATCTGAGAATGACAACGACAAGACGCAGCTTTCTGGCAGCAGCAGGTGCCGCCGGCGCAATCGCTCCGTTTATCAGAGCCGAGGATAAGTCCGGCTCGAAGAACCCGATCATCGGAGAGGGCGAATACAAGTACGAGTGCATTCATGATTGGGGCGAGTTGCCCTCCAACATCAAATACGGCAACACCCACAGCGTCGCCGAAGACGCGCAGGGACACATCTACATCCACCACACCGTGTACGAGGACAGCCAGAGCCCGGACGCCGTCGTGGTGTTCGATCAAAAGGGCAAGTTTGTACGCTCCTTCGGCGCCATGTTCCGCGGCGGCGCGCACGGCATGCACCTCAGCAAAGAAGGCAAGACCGAATATCTGTACTTCTGCGACGAGAAGCACGGCATCATCACCAAGCGCACACTGAAAGGCGAAGAAGTCTGGACGATGGGCTATCCGCAGGATTCGCCCATCTACGCAAAGGGGATCGGCGTCAAGGGACCCGGCGGAGCGGCCGGCCTGAACTACCGCCCGACGAATTTCGCCATTGCTCCGAACGGCGATTTCTGGGTGGGTGACGGCTACGGTTCGTACTACATGTTCCACTACTCGGTCGCGAGCCCGACGGCCTATCCCAAGCTCGTAAACACTTTTGGCGGACCGGCGCCGATCGCGGCGGCAGCTGGCCGTGGCGGCGGTGGCGGTCGAGGCGCTGCTCCTTCGGGAGAGCGGCCAACGACGACCCCGGACAGCGCGCCTCCGGCGGGTGCTCCCGGAGCAGGTGCGCCCCCAGCCCAGGCCGCTGCGCGTGGCGGCGGTGGAGGCGGTGGACGAGCGGCTCGGCCTCCGGCGCCCATCGATCAGATGAACAATCCGCATGGCAACATGGTGGACCTGCGCGATCCCGCGAAGCCGATTCTGCTGGTGGCCGATCGCGGTCACGGCCGCATCGTGCGCTACACGCTCGACGACAAGCCGATCGACATCGTTGAGGGACCCCAACTGCGGCAACCTTGCCACTTCCACACGAGCTCAAGGGCAATGTCGTGGTTCCCGACCTCTCGGGCCCGGTGCATATCCTGGACAAAGACAACAAGATGGTCGCGCAGCTCGGCGAAGGCGAGGGCAATCCGCCGCGGACCACTACGGACCGAAGCAAGTTCGTCCCCGGCCAGTTCGTGGCTCCGCACGGGGCGATTTTCGATCACAGCGGCAACATTTTCGTGGTGGAGTGGGTCGAGATCGGCCGCGTCACCAAGTTACGGAAGGTTGCCTGATCCGCATGTTTCCGGAACTCGCTGCAGAGTTTTTTGGAACATTGGTTTTGATTCTCTTCGGAAATGGAGTTGTTGCCATGGTCGTGCTGTTCGGCCATGGCATTCCGGGAGAGATTGTTAATGGCGGATACAGCAACATCAATTTTGCCTTCGGGATTGGCGTCACCATGGGGATCTATATTGCGGGCCGCATATCCGGCGCGCATCTGAATCCCGCGGTGACCCTGGCGCTCGCGGTGTTTCGCGGCTTCTCGTGGGTCAAGGTGATTCCTTATTCACTGGCCCAGACCGCCGGAGCTTTCTGTGCTTCCGCGCTTGTGTTCTGGGATTACCATCTCCAATTCCTGAAGGTCGACCCGAATCTGGACCACACGGCCGGGGTTTTCACTACGTTCCCAGCGTTCCCGGACGTGTTGTCGGCCGGCCTGGTGGATCAGACCATCGGAACGGCGATCCTGGTGTTTCTGATCTTCGCCCTCATCGATGAGCGCAATCAGCCGCCGGCCAACCTGACGCCGATTCTGATTGGGACCATTGTTGTGGGCATCGGAATGGCGTTCGGCGGCATGCATGGATATGCCATCAACCCCGCGCGCGATTTCGGACCGCGGTTGTTCACGGTCGTAGCAGGTTTCAAGAACAACGGACTGACGGATGGCCCGGCGGTATTCTGGGTGCCGATCGTGGGACCCTTGCTGGGAGGCGTTATCGGCGCGGCGGCTTACGATTTCGGCGTTCGCAGGTTCCTGCCTGCGGGAATGGTCAAAACGGCGGCCACGGCATAAGATTTCCGCTTCCGTCGAACTGTAACTCAAAGGAAGGCCCGGCGATTTCGATCGCCGGGCTTTTTTTATTTCGGCCGCCAGATTTTCGCTGACGACCATCGCGCCGAGATCGAGCGTGTTGCGGATCCAGCCCACGGTGACGTCGCTGTCGTTGAACTTTCCGACCGTCTTGAACAACAGATCGAGGCACTCGCGATCAGAGGGAAAATGGAGCGGCGTGCGAACCGCGGCGAGCGAGCCGGAGGTCCTGGCATTCGTGCGGCCCGCCGCGACGTCGACCTTTTCCAGCAGGCGATCGTGGATAACATCGGCGAGGCCGATCCCCACAGCGTTCCCGTAACTCAAGATCGGAAAGGCTGCGGATGAAGATCCGCTGAACGGTCGGCGTATTCGGCCAGGGGTTGTATTCGCCGTGAACCCCGCGGTTGACGACCTTCAGGTCCATGCCGGTGCCGCTGATGTTCTTGCCGATCTCGTCCACGATCAGGACATCCATGGAAGAAACCGGGAGGCGGCCCATCCAGGACTTGACGAGCGCCAGCAGATCGACCTCACGTTCGATCAATCCGGAAGCCGCCAGCGCGGTCAACTGGGCGGTGTCATGGTGAGCGTCTTCCAGAATCGCGAGGCCGCCAAGAATTTTCCCGGTGTCGAGCAAGTAGCCGGCGACTGAACGGATCACCGCTTCCATGCCAATCGAGCGGGCATGCCCGTGGCACGATTTGGCGCCCTCGATTTTTCCCAGACCGAGCGCCATCATTTTGCTTACGCCGCTTTCAAGCGCGCCCGCGAAACTGGTGTGCCATTTGACGCGATTGACGAAGAAGATCCCGTCGCTCTCCCATGCGTCTTTTCCAGCAAGGACTTCGATTCCCTTCCCTGTTCGGCCGAGCGAGATGACATCGAAGCTGCTGACGACCGGACAACCCATCGACGCCTCATCGACGCCATAATGCGCCAGCACGTCGGCCTGACCCTGGGCCGTCGCAGCGCCATGGCTGCCCATCGCCGGGAATAGGAATGGCTGCGCGCCACGCGATCGAAACCCATCAACGACGGATCGGACAATTTGCGCGAGATTGGCGATCCCGCGGCTACCGACGCCGATCGCGACCCGCGCGCCCGGCCCCACTTGCGCGGCGATCGGCGCCAGTTCGCTTTGTACCGCGCCAGGAATATCCTCTAAAGACCGATAGGGAAAGTGCTGCTGAACGGGGACGAACACCCTACCAGTTAACCATTGCTTCCGCGAACAATCGCGCGAGTTCCTCCGGACCCGCTGGACGCGGCGACAACTTCGTCACGCGATGCTGCGGGAGCGTACCTTCGACGAGCGCGGGAATATCGGAGATTGCGTAGCCGAGTTCGTGCAAGCCGCTCGGGATTCGCAGGTCTTGCATGATTCCCACCAGGCAGTCCGACAGAATTTTTCCGGCATCTTCGTTTCGCGCCCGGTCAACTTTTGCGCCGAGAACTTCGGCGGCTTTGAGGTGACGTTCGGGGTTCGCCGAGGCGGTAAAGCGGAACACCGCTGGAGCATGCACGATCACCGAGACTCCGTGCGGGATCATGGCGTGGTCCACCGCGTCATAACCCGGAGCCCTGTAGCTTCGCACCAACCCCGCTACCGGATAGGACATCCCGTGCGGCAAATGCACTCCCGCATTTCCGAACCCGATTCCAGCGTAAGACGCGGCGAGCAGCATTGAGCCTCTGGCCTCGTCGTCGGAGGGGTCGGCGACGGCTCGGCGCAGGAACTTCGCGGTCAGCCGAAGGGCCTCCATGCTCCACAGGTCGCTGATCGGGTTTGAACCCTGATAGGCGGGCCGTAAGATCGGCCGGTCGGGACGAGGCCGGTCTGTGAAGGGCAGAGCGGTCCACGATTCGATTGCGTGGCACAGGACGTCGAGGCCCGACGATGCCGCTACAGCCGGCGGAAGAGTCCGGGTGTTATCGGGGTCGACAATGCCGAGTGTGGGCTTGAGGCGCCGATGGGCAATTCCGGTCTTCGCGCGGAGCGGTTTGTAATCGAAGATCGAAACTCCTGTGGTTTCGCTGCCGGTTCCGGCCGTGGTTGGAATCGCGATCAGCGGCTTCACCGGACCGGGCACGGGCTTGCCTTTCCCGATCGGCGGATTGACGTAGTCAAGAAAGTCGGCCGGCCAGCAGCTGTAGAGGTTGGCGGCTTTGGCCGTATCGATCGTGGAGCCTCCTCCCACAGCGATGAATGCGTCGTAATCACCTTCGCTGGCAAAGCGGATCGCCTCCTGGAGAGACTCCTCGGTCGGCTCGACTCTTACTTTGTCGAAGACGGCGAAACGAACCTTGTTGTGCTCCAGCGACTCGAGCGCGGTTATGACCGGCGGCAGATTGCGCAGGTTAGGGTCGGTAAAGAGCAGAGCGTGACGCGCTCCGAGGTCGACGAGGTCCGCGCCAATCTCGCGCGTTGCTCCGGCGCCGAACCGAATTGCCGAAGCGGCTGTTTCGAATGCGTATTCATGAAGCATTGTCTTGTAAGGGTATATACTCTCAAACCACAGAGATGAAAAAGATTGCCCTCTCATTACTTCTTCTGTCGGGATGCCTCTTCGCTGCGGATGTCTGGCAAACGAAGCCATTCACCGAATGGACCGACAAAGATCTCCAGAAGATCCTGAACAATTCGCCGTGGGCTCATTCGTTTACTTTGCCTACAGGCGGGGGTCCCTCCGACTTCGATAGCGCGAGCAGCGGCGGAGGGGGCCGTGGGGGGCGTGGCGGCGGAGGCGCGGATCAGGATTCGGCGCCCGCGCCAATCAGCGAAAGCAGCGGACGTTCGGGCCGTGGCGGCGGAAGCGGTGGCGGACCACCGGTGCCGTCATCGGCCGGCGGAGTGTCGCTCGAGATCGTTGCGCGCTGGCAGTCGGCGCTACCCCTCAAGCAGGCCTTCGTCCGCGTGAAGTACGGCGCCGAAGGGGCCTCGTCGGCCGCTGCCAAAGAGGTTCTCGATCGCGATGACGGGAGTTACGTGATTATTCTGTCCGGTCCTCTGCGCGCGCTTCTGCGAGGCACTCCGGACGAGTTAAAGGCCGGCCTGATGGAGGCGACCACTTTATCCGCTCGCGGGAAAGCAGCGATCAAGCCGAGCGACTTACAGGTCAACACGGCACAGAAGTCGCAGGAAGTGATTTTTGCGTTTCCGAAAACCACCCCTTTTACGGCCGATGACAAGGAAATCGATCTGACCACAAAACTGGGCGCGCTTCCCGTCAAGTACAAATTCAAGCCGAAAGAGATGGTCTTCAACGGCAAGCTTGAACTGTAAAATTGCATAATCGAAGTTGGTCAATATTGAACCCGCGGCGAGGCCACGATTGCCGGAGTGGGCGCGCCGGAGCACGACGCATTTCGAGTCGCTGAACCGGCTTAAGTCCGAGCTGCGAGCCCTCAATTTACATACGGTTTGTGAATCCGCGCGCTGTCCGAATATTCATGAATGCTTCGATCGCGGGGCCGCGACCTTCATGATTCTGGGGAATCTGTGCACGCGCGGATGCGGGTTCTGTTCGGTGCCGAAGGGCAATCCGCGAATTCATGACATGCGCCTCGATCCGGCGGAGCCGGCGAACGTCGCGCGGATGGCGGCCGCGATGCACCTGCGATATGTCGTGATCACCAGCGTGAATCGCGACGATCTTGCGGATGGCGGCTCGGCTCATTTCGCGGAGACGGTGCGCGAGGTCAACCGCGCGTTACCTGCTGCTCGGGTCGAGGTGCTCACACCGGATTTCGATGGCAACATGGAGGCGGTCGCCAGGATTCTTGACGCCGGCCCGGATGTCTTCAACCACAACATGGAAACCGTGCCTCGTCTTTATCGGCGCGTGCGGCCGCAGGCGAATTATGGGCAATCGCTCGATGTGCTGCGTTTCGCAAGGAACTATCGCGCCGATGTGGTGACCAAGTCCGGGTTCATGGTGGGTTTGGGCGAGACGGCTGAGGAGGTTGAACAACTGCTTCGCGATCTTCACGAGCAGGATGTCGACGTCGCGACTATCGGCCAGTATCTGCAGCCCACGCGACGCAATCTATCGGTGGTCGAGTATGTTGAGCCCGCCCAGTTCGAGCGATATCGCGAGTTCGGTCTGTCGTTGGGTTTCAAGACGGTCTTCAGCGGTCCACTGGTGCGGAGTTCGTATATGGCCGAACTGGTGAACGAACAGGCTGCGCGCGCGTGATCCTGAGCTGGATTCTGGCCTTCAGCTCTTCCGCGTTGCTGGTGCTGCTTTTTCCGCGGTTCAGTTTCGTGTGGCTTGCGCCCATCGCACTGACGCCGTTGTTGATCGCATGCGCGCGTGAGGACCGATGGAAGTGGCGTTTCGCGCTGGGGTATGGAGCGGGCGTTGCATATTGGTTCGGTCTCTGCAACTGGATCCAGTGGACGCTCGCGAACCATGCGGGCATCAGTGGCGGCCTTGCGTGGTTTCTCTTCGCGCTCTTCTGTCTCGCGAAGGCTTTCCAGATGGGCGTGTTCGCCGCGCTGGCGGGTGTGCTGCTGCGGTCCGTGTTCGCTTTGCCCGCTATCGCCGCGCTCTGGGTGGCGATCGAGTGGACCCACTCCTTCACCGGCTTCGAGTGGCTCAACCTGGGCAACGCCGGAAGCGATATGTCGGTGCCGCTTCGGTTAGCCCCGATTACCGGCGTGTGGGGCATTTCGTTTGTGTTTGCGCTGATGTCTGTCGGGATCGCGTCGCTGATTCTCCGCAGACCTCGATTGCAGATTCTCTGGATGCTGCTGCTTCCCGGTCTGATGTTTTTGCCGGCGGTACCGGACGATCAGCGTGGAGACGCGTCGGCGGTTCTGGTGCAGCCGAACATCGACGACGAAACCACCTGGACGCCCCAACTGCTGCGTCGGACTGAGCAGCAAATGACGCTGCTGTCGCTGAGCCCTCTCGGGCGGCGGGGCGGCGCCGATCTCATCGTCTGGCCCGAAGTGCCCGCTCCTTTTTATGACAGCGATCCCGAGTTTACCGGGTTGTTGGCTTCGATCGCGAAGACGGCGCACGCGGACGTCCTCACGGGGATCGTTGCGCACACAGCCAATGGGACTCCGCTGAATTCGGCGCTGCTGATGGACTCAAACGGCGCCGTGGTGAGCCGGTACGACAAGGTTCATCTGGTGCCCTTTGGCGAATTCGTTCCGTGGCCCTTCGGTCTGCTGACCCGGAAGGTGTCGAGCGAGGCTGGGGATTTCGCAGCCGGCAACAGGGCTGTTGTGTCGCCTGTTAACTCGCATAAGATCGGCGTGTTTATCTGTTACGAATCGGTGTTTCCGAGCTATATCCGGCAGTTTGCGGCGTCGGGCGCGGATGCGCTCTTCAACATTTCGAACGACAGCTGGTTCGGCAAGAGCCAGGCGCGCTACCAGCATCTGCAGATCGTGCGCATGCGAGCGGCCGAGAATGCCCGCTGGATTTTGCGGGCGACAGATAACGGCATCACCGCGGTGATCGATCCGGCCGGGCGCGTGGTCCGGACCGCGCGGGAATATATGGAGCTGGGGGCGCGCTTCCAGTACCGATACCGGCAGGATCTGACGTTTTACACGCGCTATGGCGACTGGTTTGTGGCGCTTTGCGCCCTGGCCGCGGCGGCGGCGCTTATGAGTGCCGTATTACCAGCACGTCGCCGTCCTTGACGATGTACTCTTTGCCTTCGAGGCGCAGCAGACCCTTTTCGCGCACGCCGGGGTAGCCGCCGAGATCGATGAGGTTCTTCCAGTTCACGACCTCCGCGCGGATGAATTTCTTCTCGAAATCGGAATGGATCGCGCCCGCGGCTTTGACGGCGGTGCTGTTGATCGGGATGGTCCAGGCGCGCACTTCGGTATCGCCCGCAGTGAGAAAACTCATGGTGCCTAAAAGGCGGTAAGTGGCTTCGATGATGCGCTGCAGTCCGCTTTCTTTAAGGCCGTAGCTCAGGAGATATTCTTTTGCGTCGGCGGGCGGGAGTTCGGCGAGTTCGGCTTCGATCTTGCCGCAGACCGCGGTCACGGCTGTGTTGGCTTTACCCGCGAGAGGTCCGGAGCGGTACTTTTCTTCGACTTCGTGCAGGCGCGCGGCATCTTCCTCGCCCAGGTTCAGGACCAGAAGCATGGGTTTTTGCGAAAGGAACTGAAAGCCACGAATCCGTTTTTCGTCTTCCGCCTCGAACTCCAGGTTGCGCAGAGGGGTGTTCGCTTCGAGCGCTTCCTTGCAACGGACGAGCAGTTCGTATTCCTGATCGAGCTCCGGATTTCTGGTCTTTTTGCGGTCTTTGTCTACCCGGTCGAGACGCTTCTCGACGACGACCAGATCGCTCAGGATCAGTTCGGTTTCGACGTCTTCGAAATCCCGTGTGGGATCGACGGAGCCGTGTTCGTGCGGGACCGTTTCGTCCTGAAATACGCGGAGGACTTGCGCGAAAGCGTCCGCTACCCGCAGGCTCGCGAGATAGGCGGGATCGCGCAGGGTCTCTTTCGAGATCGCCGGGGCGTCGATGTATTCGACGGTCGCGTATGTGATCTTCGGCGGTTGATACAGCTCCGAAAGTGCGTCTACGCGCGGATCGGGAACTTTCGCGACACCGGTACGGACGGCGGTCGAACCCATGCGGGTTTCCTGAGTCACTCCGGTGAGGATGGTGAATAGAGATGTCTTGCCCACCATGGGCAGGCCTATGATTGCTGTTTTCATTTCTTTTACCGCGCACAACGGACCTTCGGCCTGTGCGCTCCATTCCGATTAGATATTAAAGAGGTACTTCGATCTGCTCCAGTATCTCTTCAATGATGCGCTCGCCTTTGGCGGCACCGTTCGAATCGCGGCGGAGCGCGAGAGACGATTTGGCAGCGGGCATGACGCGGTGTCCGAGAACCTTCGGGGCGAGCACCTTTACGTCGTCCGGCAGAGCATAGCCGCGGCCTTCGACCAGAGCGTTTGCCTGCACGGCCCGATAGAGCGCCTGCGAACCGCGCGGGCTGACGCCGAGTGAAAGGCCCTCGTGCGTGCGCGTTCGCTCAATGAGAGTGAGCATGTAGTCGACGAGCGCATCATCGACCGCGACCTGCTTCACGGAACACTGGAGTTCGTTCAACTCTTCGCGCGTAAGCACACAAGGGGTTGTTTCGCCATGATGCGCTTCGGGCTGCCGGATGATTTCGCGTTCACTTCGGGCATCAGGGTAGCCAATGCGGAGACGCATGAGAAAACGATCGAGCTGCGATTCGGGAAGCGGGTAAGTGCCGTGGTGCTCGGCCGGATTTTGGGTCGCGATCACCATGAATGGCTCCGGCAAGGGCAGGGTGCGCCCTTCGACGGATACCTGCTGTTCGTTCATGGCCTCCAGCAGCGCCGATTGCGTCTTCGGAGTGGTGCGGTTGATCTCGTCGGCCAGCAGGAAATTAGTGAAAACCGGGCCGGATTTGAACTCGAATTCTTCAGTGTGCGCGTTGTAGACCGTCACGCCCAGAACGTCAGAGGGAAGCATGTCGCTGGTGAACTGGAGGCGATGAAAGGAGCCATCGACCGCGCGCGCGAGGGACTGCGCAAGGGTGGTTTTGCCGACTCCTGGCACGTCTTCGATGAGTAAATGACCGCGCGCGAGCAGACACACTACGGCCATACGCACGGCCTCGGACTTGCCGCGAATGCTGAGTTCGATGGCGCTTTCCAGCTGCCGGAGCTTTCCCGGCGCGATACGCGTGGCGAGCGTGGCCGGGAAGGTTGACATCAATTCCAAGAATACAACCCGATTAGACGCCGTCCGGGCGGTCACGTTCCACCCGGTTTGCGGTTTGCTTTGCTTTTAAGATCAAGTTTGGAGCGCTCCAACCGGCTGATTCCCGTCAGACGGAACGGTCGTTTTGGTTTCCCGGGCGAGACCGGGGCCGCACCAATAACGGGAGCGCCTGCCGCCCATTGTTTCGACGTTATGCCACACGGAGCCTCGAGGAATCGCATGGTTTAGTGCCCCCGTACGCCATGGGTGCGACGAGGTTCTTTCGATTGGAAGGTAGCATGGGTTTTTGGCGACGCGACAGTTTGCTGTGCAGTGATTTTGGTAAGTCGCTTCTTATCAGGCAGGTGCAGGCGAAGATTTTTTTCAGTTTTTTGTGACCGGTCTCGCAGGAGCCTCATCAATTGCCTCTGCGCTTGCCCGATCGGTGGCGATGCGGCCCCGATCCCTGCCGCCCCAGTCTTTTAGAAACGCGGCAACTTTTCGCGTCGCTCGCGGAGCCGGACCGGGGGTCCGGCGCGGACGCGGGCGTCCGCCCCACAGCAGAAAGCCGAAACCAGGAATTGTTATCAATCCGCAGCCCTCCTGGGGACGGCGAATCGAAGACGATAGTCTCCGGGTGAGAGTCCCATGATCTTGCGGAAGACCTTTCGAAAGGCTCCGCAATCCTCATATCCGACCTTCCATCCGATTTCCTTTATGGGCAGGGAGGAGAATTCGAGCTCTCCGCGAGCCCTGCCGACCCGAAGATGCTGCACGTATTTCGTCGGTGTCAGCCCGGTGGCCTTTTGAAAGCGGCGCAGGAAGGTGCGCTCCTCCATGTGAGCTTTGGCGGCCATCATGGAAATGCTGACGCGGCTGATGTCCGAAGTCTGAAGCCATTGCTGAACCCGGAGTATTGCGCCGTCGCCGTGGTGCAGCCGGGGAGAGAAATTCGAATAAAAGCGCTGCTGGCGTCCCGCAACGTCGACCAGAAAAAAACGCGCGGTTTCGAGCATGACCGTTGGACCGAGAAAACGGTCGACCAGTTTCAATCCCAAATCGACCCAGGCCATGACGCCTCCGGCGGTGATGATGTCGCCGTCGTCGATCACCAGTTTTTCGGTCTCCACGCGAACCTTGGGGAATTGATCGGTGAAGGTCTCGGAGAAGGTCCAATGGGTGGTGGCAGGGCGTCCGTTCAACAATCCTGTTTTGGCGAGCAGAAAGGCGCCTCCACAGACCGAGCAGACGAGACATCCGGCGGCATGCTGCGTTTCGACCCATCGTTGGATTTCGGAAATTGCGGGACCGTGCGGATCGGTATCGAGATTGGGCGGCAGGATCAGACCGGCGAGTGGGGCGGGTGGTTGCGAATGCGTGTCAAAGACGCGCTCGAGTTCATTGCTGTCATCGGCCGGCATCTGCCAGTGACTGACTCGTAATTGCCTGGCGCCCGCGGCGTGATGCTCGGCGCTCAACCGGTTGGCGACGCTGAAAAGGTCGGTCAGCCCCAGCACAGCCGACATCAACGCGCCGGGATAAAGCACGATCCCGATCTCTATAGGTTCGCGATTTCGGGCGGTGGCAGTTTTGGCCCGCACTTTGTCACTTCCGCCCATTTACGAGCGGCCGCTTTCTGGTTTCAATGAAAGAGTCACGATTCTAATCTGGAGGACATCAAATGGGCATTATTACGACTTCTGACGGCACGGAGATTTTCTACAAGGACTGGGGTTCAGGTCAGCCGTTGTTCTTCCAGCACGGCTGGCCGCTCTCGGCCGACGACTGGGACGCGCAAATGATGTTTTTCCTGGGCCATGGCTATAGGGTAATCGCCCATGATCGGCGCGGGCACGGCCGCTCCACGCAGACGGCGACCGGCAACGACATGGACACTTATGCCGCCGATGTCGCTGCGGTGGCCAATGCGCTCGATCTCAGGAACGCCGTTCACATCGGACACTCGACTGGCGGCGGCGAGGTGATTCGTTATGTGGCTCGGCACGGCAAGGGGCGAGTCGCGAAAGCGGCGATCATCAGTGCGATTCCTCCGATGCTGCTGAAGTCGGAGAAGAATCCGGCGGGGTTGCCGATGGAGGTGTTCGACCAGCTTCGCGACGGCACCGGGAATCATCGTTCGCAGTTTTACCAGGACATAACGATTCCGTTCTATGGTTTCAACCGTCCTGGCGCGAAGGTCTCGCAGGGTATCCGGGACAACTGGTGGCGACAGGGGATGATGGGAGGCATCAAGGCTCAGTACGACTGCATCAAGGCCTTGTCCGAAAGCGAGTTTTATGAGGATCTCGCGAGCATCGATGTTCCGGTGCTGGTAATGCATGGGGAGGACGATCAGATTGCCCCGTTTCTCAGCAGTGGAGCGCAGTCGGTAAAGCTTCTGAAACACGGCGTTCTGAAGTCGTATCCCGGATTTCCGCATGGCATGCCTACGACTCATGCGGATCAGATCAACGCCGATCTGCTGGAGTTCATCCGCTCGTAGGGCGCTGCGGCAGGGTCAAAAGGCGCTTGCTTCCGCGCGCGGCTCGGAGGCGTTTCCGAATGTTGCAGATATTATGAAGTTCACGCTGTCTCAAGCGGGCCATGAGGACGCGTCGGAGATCGCGGACTTGTGCGCGCTGCTCTGGCCAGACGTTTCGGCAGAGGAACACCGTATCGAGCGGCAGGCGATTCTGGCCTCGGGTGTGTGCGGGGGCCTGCCGATTGCAATCTTCATCGCCAGAGATGAGAGCGGCACGATGCAGGGGTTCATTGAGGTGGGGATGCGATCTCATGCCGATGGATGCGACCCTGCGCATCCGGTTGGATACATCGAGGGCTGGTTTGTGCGAGAAGCGGTACGCCGGCAAGGACTGGGCACGGCTTTGGTACGCGAGGCCGAGCGATGGGCGCGCGACCGCGGCTGCAGGGAAATGGCTTCGGATACCTGGCTCGATCACGAGGATTCCCAGCGGGCTCATGTGGGCGCGGGGTTTGAAGTCGTGGATCGGTGCGTTCACTTCCGTAAGACGTTGTAGAGTTCGAGTTCATGGGCGTCTTTGGAGCGATTGAAGCGGGCGGCACCAAGTTTGTGTGTGGCGTCGGGACGGGTCCGGACGATTTCATTACCACCCGGATTCCCACTACGTCGCCGGAGAGAACCGTGGCCGCGGCGGTGTCGTGGCTGCGCGCAGAATCGAGAGGCCAGTTGCGCGCGGTGGGGATCGGATCGTTCGGGCCGGTTGAACTGAAGCGGGACTCGCCGTCCTACGGTTACATCACTTCCACGCCGAAGACCGCGTGGAGGAATTTCGATCTGGCGGGCGCGGTTGCCAGAGACCTTGGCGTTCCGGTTGCGTTCGATTCGGACGTGAACGCCTCGGTGCTGGGTGAGGCGCGGTGGGGCGCGGCGCGTGGTGTCGAGAACTGTCTGTATCTGACAGTCGGCACGGGCGTCGGCGGCGGGGCGATTGTGTCGGGGCGTATTCTCCATGGGCTGACGCATCCGGAGATGGGCCATGTGCGGGTTCCGCATGATCTCGGATGCGATCCGTTTCGCGGCAACTGTCCTTATCACGGCGATTGCCTGGAGGGGCTTGCTTCAGGGCCTGCGATCGAGGCGCGTTGGGGTGTTCGTCCGGAGGAGCTGCCCGATGATCATCCGGCGTGGACGCTCGAAGCGGAGTATCTGGCGTATGGGATCAGCAATTTCATTTGTACGCTTTCGCCGGAGTTGGTTTTGATCGGGGGTGGCGTGATGCGGCGAGCCCGGCTCTACGGGATGATCAGGCACGAGTTATCCCGGCTTCTTGCTGGTTATGTGGCGAGGATGCCTGAGGTGGTGGCGCCTGGGCTGGGTGATCGTGCCGGCGTGCTGGGAGCGTTGGCTCTGGCGATGTACTGAGTTAGAAGCCGGACCGGGGGGCCGGCGCAGACGAGGGCGTCTGCCCCACTTGTTTAGAAATGGATTCCGAAGAGAACTTCCGCCTGGTTCACGTTTGAGAGTCCTTCGAAGTAGGCAGAGCCGTGGTGGGTGTAACGCAATTCGCCGCTGAGACGGATGAAGGGGATGTTTACGTCAGCGCCGCCACCAAGGACGAAGCCGGTATTCGATTCGTTAATGGAGTTGAAGTTTTGGGCTGCCGCCGAAATGTCGGCCAGATGATCGAACGATACGCCCGCTTCGAGGAACGGCTTTACTATCGGCGTGTGGAACCGATATTGGAGCAGGAGTGGGAATCGCCATTCCGAGGCGGATCCCGTGGAGGCTGCGCTCTCGAAGTTCGGGAATGGGACCGTCGTAGCGAGGAAACTGTAGGGACGGTAAAGGGCATCAACTTCGAATCGAAGACTCAGGGGCAAGTTGACCTGAAACGCTGGTCCGACGGTGAAGTTCGTGCTGTTGGCCACGTAGGAAACATTATTCTGAGTCACTGAGTTCACGACGTCGGTGAAAGGCGCGCCGCCCAGCACGCCGAACGAAAAGGTCTCGGCGCACGCCGATGCAGCGAAAAATACTCCCACGGCCAGCAGCCTGTTCCAGGTCATGCCAGTGTGACGCCTTCGTTGGCTCGTTCGTTGCGGGTTCGAGAATTTTCGGGATGAAGGCTTGTCGCTGCCTCGCGGTCCCATCTCGGAAAAGGGCTTCGGAGAAGTGCGCGGAAGATTGCTTTAGTCGCCGATCAGATGCAACAAAATGTGGCGGATTTGTTGTTCGGCGCGATGCTCGAAAATGTAGATCGCTTGCCATGTGCCGAGGCCCGGCTGTCCTCCGCGAACCGGGATCGAGAGAGTGGTTGACGTCAGGGCGGAACGGATGTGCGACGGCATGTCGTCGCTGCCTTCGGTGGTGTGGCGGAACCATGGCGTGCTTTCCGGAACCAGGCGCTCGAAGAATTCGCTCAGGTCACGCCTGACGTCGGGGTCGGCATTCTCCTGAATGGTAAGTGACGCCGAAGTGTGCTGGATGAAGACGGTCAGCAGACCGCTTTGAATCTGCTGGGCGCCCATCCATTTGCGTATCTCTCGCGTGATGTCGTAGAAGCCTTTGCCTCTCGTCGTGACTTTGAGTTCCCCATGATTCTGTTTCACTCGACCGTTACGCTCTTGGCGAGATTGCGCGGCTGGTCCACGTCGCATCCCCGGCGCACCGCTATGTGATAGGCGAGCAACTGCAAAGGCACGATTTCGAGAATCGGCGTCAGAAGGTCAGGCGCGGCGGGGATCTCGATTACATCGTCGGCTACCTTTCGGACCTCCGTGTCGCCTTCCGTCACAATGGCGACGACCTTACCTTCCCGTGCTTTAACTTCCTGAATGTTGGAGAGGGTCTTCTCATAGAGGATCATGCTCTCCTCGCTGGCGGGATCGTGGGTCGCGAGGACAACCACGGGAAGGTTCTCGTCAATGAGGGCGTTCGGGCCGTGCTTCATCTCGCCGGCCGGATAACCTTCGGCGTGAATGTACGAGATCTCTTTCAGCTTGAGCGCGCCCTCGAGCGCGATCGGGAAATGGATGCCGCGGCCGAGAAAGAGAAAATCACTTACGCGGAAGAGCTTGCGGGCGAGGTCTTCATACTGACGATCGTTCGCCAGAATTGTTTCGAGCTTGCCCGGTATGCAGACGAGTTCGTGCACGAAGGCGCGGGCGCAATCTTCGCTGAGTTGTCCGCGAATTTCCGCGAGGTACAGAGCGAGGATCGCGAGCGCGGTCAACTGGCAGGTAAAGGCTTTCGTGGAGGCAACGCCGATCTCCGGGCCGGCGTGGGTGTAGATGGATCCCGAAGCTTCGCGGGTGATCATGGAGCCGACCACATTGCAGATCGCGAGAGTCTTCGATCCCTTGCGTTTCGCTTCCCATTGGGCGGCGCGGGTATCGGCGGTCTCGCCCGATTGGGAGATGACTACAGTGAGGACCTCAGAGGAAACGATCGGATCGCGATAACGAAACTCGCTGCCGTAATCGACTTCGACTGGAATGCGGGCGAGCTTCTCGATCATGAACTTTCCCGCGAGCGCCGCGTGCCAACTGGTACCGCAAGCGATGATCTTGACCTGCGTGAACGACTGAAATTCCGCCGGCGTGATGTCCATCTTGTCGAGGAAGATATGACCTGTCTCCTGGCCTACGCGCCCGAGAGTCGTGTCGCGGATGGCACGCGGCTGCTCGAAGATTTCCTTGAGCATGAAGTGCTTGTACCCGCCCTTTTCCGCCATGATCGGGTCCCAGAGGATGTGCTGGACCTGGCGATTGACGGGGTGACCATCGAAGTCGGACAGCTGAACGCCGTCCGGAGTGAGGATCGCCATGTCGCCGTCGGCGAGGAAAAACATGTCGCGCGTGTGGCTCAGGATGGCGGGCACGTCGGAGGCGACGAAGTACTCGCCTTTGCCCAGGCCGATCACGATCGGGGGACCTTCGCGGGCGGCAACGATTTTGTTCGGATCGTTGCGATCGATCACGGCGAGCGCGAAGACACCGCGGATCTGCTTGAGCGCACAACGGACGGCGTTTTCGAGATTGCCGTCGAAGTACTTTTCGACCATGTGGGCGATTACTTCGGTATCGGTCTCGGTCTTGAAAACATGGCCTTCGTGCTGGAGTTGTTCCTTGAGCGAAAGGAAGTTTTCGACGATACCGTTGTGAACGACTACGATGTCGCCGGAGCAGTCGCGGTGCGGATGTGCGTTCTCTTCGCTGGGACGTCCGTGGGTTGCCCAGCGGGTGTGGCCGATACCGTAGTTGCCCTCGACCGGATCGATTCGCAGAACGTCTTCGAGGTTGCGGAGCTTCCCGGAAGCGCGGCGGATTCCGAGAGTCTGATCGTCACAGTAGACCGCGAGTCCGGCTGAGTCATACCCTCGATATTCGAGGCGTTTCAGACCGTCCATGATGATGGGTACGGCGCGCTGCGAGCCTACGTATCCTACGATTCCGCACATATGTGTTTATTGTACGGAATGGATGTTCGACAGCTATGCGATGCTGCGGACGAGAGCGGGTGACGCTTCCTTCCGGTCGCGGCTCAGAAAGGCGCGGCGGTCGGGTCGGAAACGTGCGTCGGTTAACCCGCGGATCATCCTAGCATTTCGATCCGGTAATCCTCGATCACCGGGTTGCTCAAGACATCGCGCGCGATCGCGTCCAGATCTTCACCTGGCTGCATGGTGATCTCGAAGTACTTTCCCTGGCGGACATCTTCGATGCCACGATGACCAAGGCCGTTGAGCGCCGCGCGAATGGTCTGGCCCTGGGGGTCAAGGACAGACGGTTTGAAGGTTACGTATACCCGAGCTTTCACTTCAGCCTATTTTAGAAAATCAAATCTCGCCGAACAGATTCTCCTGCAATTCGGCCGGCTTCGGCGGACGCCGTTTGGGTTTTGGCGGCGGCGCGAATCCGCGCATGAGCGCGAGCATTTGCACGTGATGGGCGTAAATGTCGACAAGCGCCGTACACTTTTCACACCCGGCTTTGATGGCGCCGCGGCCATCCATATAAGGGTCGAATCGGGGGTGGCGAGGGCACCTTCCACGCCATCTGACGCTGCCGATCTTGAGCATTCGTTCCCTTATCCTGACACAATCACCGAGGGCGCCGGAGCCGGCGCCGGAGTCGGCGTGGGAGGCGTCGGAATGGCAGGCGCTGATACGCGGTTGACTACGCCCTTGAAGGCTTCGTCAATGGTCACGTTGTTATTCGCGAGCGTCTGGCCGGTGGCGCGCTCGAACTGCACTTTTGCCTTGGCGTAGGCATCGAGCGCCGCGACTTCCGTCGAGCGGGCCTGAGCCACATAGCTCTGATACTGGATGACGAGGAAGTTGGTGGAGAGGCCGACGGCGAACTTTTCCTGCTCGATCTCGAGCGATTGTTCCTGCAGCCTTGTGGTGACCGTGGCCGCCTCGTATGCGGAACGCGTGCGCTGCAGCGCGATCAACGCGTCTTCCACCTCGGTGCGGATCTGGTTCTCCAGCTGTTTCAACCGAACCTCCGTCTGGCGGACCTGCAGCTGGTCTCGCGCCACATCCGATTGCGCAATCCGGTTGCGCACGGGCAGAGTGAGGTTGATGCCGACGCTGACGGTCGGATACTTTCCTTCGAATATCTGGCCGAGAACGGTGCCGTAACCTCCCGACGCGCCCGGGAGCGAGGTGACCGGAATATTCGACCCGGACAGGTTTGAGAACGCCGGATTGAGATCGCCGGCGAGGCCGCTGCTTTCGAAGCTGCCGACGAGATCGAGCTCGGGCCGCAACTCGTTTTTCGTACCCTTCAGGTTAATTTCCGAGTTGGTCAGTTGCAATTTCGCGGCCTGATATTCGGGACGGTGCTCGAGTGCCGCGGCAACGATCTGAGTGGGCGTTTCGGCCGGCAAGGGGCTTGTGGAAAGAGTGTCGGTCGGGATGATGCGGGCGTCGTGCAGCAGCGGATCGTCGCCCCAGTTCCGGGAGAGAACGTTCTTCAGGATGAGTTCCTGCTGCCTGACGTAACCCTCGGAATTGATGACATCCTGTCGTGAAGCGGCGACCTGCGCCTCGGCGCGCGTGGCCTCGATGGGCGCCAGAGTCCCCTCCGTAACTTTGCTTTGGTTGTCCTCGAGAAGGCGCTGGGCAGTGGCAAGCGTATCCTGCTTGACTTTGAGATCGGCGTTGAGGCTGACGAGATCATCATAGAGCCGGGTCACGCCGGAGACGGTCGTGATGGCCTGCTGCTGGAATACGTAATCCGAAATCTTCTCACTGTTTTTGGCGATGTGGATGAAGCGCCGGTTCAGTTCGGCGCCAAAGCCGCGCAGGAGCGGCTGAGTGACCGTAATGCCGAGGCTGGAGAGCGCGTACGGCTTCAAATAATTATTGAGCGCATTCTCGTTCTGGTAGAGGTTTTGAAAACCCGCGGAAATCTCGGTACCGGCGGCGAAGCCCTGCAGGTATCCGATGTTTCCCGTGAAGTTGTTGGATATGAGCTCTGACGAGCCGGTGCTCAAGGTGGTCGGGTTGGGCGTCTGGGAATGCTCACCAAAAAGTGATGCGGTAAACGCAGGATCGAACAGCGGAATGGCCGGGCCGCTCGCGAAGGGAAACGTGCCGGTGATACCGAGGTTGTCCTGGCCTCCGTTTATGAGCTGGGTGTCCGTTACGCTCACCGAAACCGTGGATTGCGGGGTTGACCCGGTGGCGGCGCTGGTGAGCAAGGGGCTGCCGCTGGGACCACCGAGACCGGGCGACGTTTCGTTGACCGTCAGCGGCACGCCGCGTAATGTGCCGCCACCCTCGGCGCGATAAGTATCGGTGCCCGCCATGCGGGGGCCGTAGCGTTGAAGCTCGATATCGAGATTGTTCTCGAGAGCCAGCGCGATGGCGTCCTGCAGGGACAGGTAAAGCTGTCCGGCGCGTATCAGGCTATCGATTCGGGTGGAATCGTGGAAATCCGTGGACGAGACAGTGCCCGGCTTGAATTCCCGCCGGGGAAAGCCGCTGTTCATGACGACCTGGGGGGAGCGGTCGATCGCATTCGGGGCGGCATTTTGGGAGTATGCCGGCGCAATCTGGAGGAGGCACAGGAGGACGGCCAGCGTTCGAGCGCCCAAGACCTGTTGCGCATGGTTCACCTGTTTCATATGCGTTTTTGCTCCTGTCTGCTTTGGTTGGAGACGCGCCCGGCAGCAGCATCCCGCGAATCCGGGTTTTTGCGCGCCTGCAGTTTTTTTGGGAACGCGTTGGCGCAAGAGTTGCGCCGCGCCACAATCGGCGTCATCCTCGACAATAAACTCTCCGGGTAAGGTTCTGCTTCAGAAGCCGGTTACTCGCAAATCGTTCAATTGGGGTTGCGCCCGCGACCGCCCGTTTCGGGAGCCGGACTCGCGATTCCGCCGGACGATGAGGCAGAGGGTACGGGCGTACGATCCATCATAAAGGTTAGCTCAGGGCTGTCGCTGGAAAAGAGGAGGCGGAAATGTGCTGCCTTTTGTTAAGTTTGGCGGGAGCAGACAAGCTGGTCAGCAACTGCCGCATTCGCCTGGAATTTCAGATCAGCTTGTGTTTCAACGCGACCGTAGCGCCTTCGGTGTCGCTCGATTTTCTCAAGTTGCGGGCCCAAGGCTGCCGTTGCGGGCCCAGGGCTGGGGAGCCATTGGTGGTCTCCACGGAGACTCTCCCGACGCGCCAGAACCAGCAATATGGCCCATCAGCGCTTTTGCCACCATAACACGCAGCTGATTCGGGATACATGCGGCTATTTTGCGCCATTAGCGTTTCGCAATGCGGTAGCGCCCGGGCGGTCGATTTCCTCTTTGGCGTGCAAATTGCATGACGCCTGCGCATGATGAGAGGATTTCTGATAACGGGTGTGATGGTCGCGGCCCTCGCCGCAACCGCCGCAACGCAGGACTGGTATCACGACCGCGACGAGCGTTTTCGCGGCGAGGAGTGGCGGTCCCATATCTTTACCAATGTGAGAACGGACCTGGAGCACATCTATAGCGGCGCTGCAGCCGACAGGGAACGTACGCGCCTGATCAAGACGCAGGAAGAATTGACCAAGTTGCAGGGTGATTTCGAGCGAGGCCGTTTCGACAATGGAATCCTGAATGACGTGATCGATTCCATCCGCAAATCGTCGAATGACGAGCGTCTCAATGAACGCGACCGCGAGATTCTGGCGGATGACCTTGTTCGTCTCAAGGATTTCCAGGATCATCACAACCACTGCGCATTAAGCTCGTGTGACGGCGGCTTCGACCTGAGGTCGGAACTAATTAAAAAAGGGGGAGTTTCGAACCCGAAACTCCCCCTTTCATGTAAAAGATTCTCGAGTGCGTTTAAACGCTGGCCTTGCCCCTCGGCACGAAATTCAGTGACGCCGAATCCATGCAATACCTGAGGCCGGTCGGTTTCGGACCGTCGTCAAATACGTGGCCGAGATGGGCGGCACAGCGTACGCAACTCACTTTCGTGCGATCCATACCGAAAGCGCGGTCCGTCTGCTCGACGACGTTCTCCTTTGCGATCGGCTGGTAGAAGCTTGGCCAGCCGGTCCCCGATTCAAATTTGGTCTTGGAATCGAACAGGAAAGTGTTGCAGCAAATGCAGTGGTACAGACCGTCCGCGTGGTTGAATGCGTACTTCCCTGAACCCGCCGGCTCTGTACCTTCCCTGCGGGTGATCTCGAATTGCTCCGCAGTGAGCTGTTTATGCCACTCGGCATCCGTTTTCACGACTTTATCAACTTCAATGACGCCGAGCCTCTTTCCAGAGGGATCGAAGTCGACGATCCGAACCTTCGTCTCCCGAGTCGATCCGCTGGTCGCAGCCATAAGCGCGCCCACGCCCGCACCGCCGGCAAGACTCATCAGAAAACTGCGGCGATAGATGCTTTTCACTTGATCTCCTTTGTGTAGAGCTCGGGGTACTTCTGCTGGAAATTGCGCAGCAGGGGGATGTCGACCCCGGCGATGTAAGGCTGGTTCGGATATTTGTCCAGATAATGCTGATGGTCGGCCTTGGCCGGGTAGAACCCGGTCAAAGGCACCACCTGCGTCACGATCGGATCCTTGAATACTTTGGCGTTGTTCAGATCGCGAATATACTCTTCCGCCAGCTTCTTCTGCTCGTCGTTGGCATAGAAGATCGCCGACCGATATTGCGTTCCGACGTCATAATGCTGCCGATTCAGGGTGGTGGGGTCGTGGGCTGCAGAGAAGTAAACCTTATAAATCTCGCCGAGGCTGATTTTCGAAGGATCGTACGTGATCTTGATGGACTCGGCGTGGTTGGTGTCGCCTTCTTCCACCCTCTCATAAACGGCCGTGTCCTTCTTGCCGCCGGAGAACCCGACCACGGTGTTCGTAACGCCTTTCGTGTGTTCGAAAATGCCCTGCATTCCCCAGTAGCACCCGCCCGCCAGAACCACCGACGCCGTACCCTCCGCAGGGGCGTTTACCTTCGGGGGATCGGGAAAACTGGCGGCCGCCGCCAGCGTCAAGGCCGCCTGTCGCGAGCAAAGCCACCGCGGCGCTAAGAATTCTGTTCTGCATTTGACCTCCACTTCCTGTATCCAGGAAATACCGATTCTATTCCAAGTCCACTTATTATGATACGCGCGATTTAGACGAACGGTTGGTCCGGATTGGTTCCCGGCATCACTTCTCCGAGTCCCGGAACTTCCAGAGCACCTGGCGCAGAATTCCCAGCATCAGCGGGACATCCCGGCGGCCGAGCCGCATCCGCCGCACCCACCGCCGGATCTTGTGCTCAGTCGAGACGGCCGTGATCCGGTTCGTGTAGCCCGATTCCTCCAGCACTTCGAGCAGCATCTGAACCATCTGCTCGACCTCGGCGCCCTCAACGGCGTCGTCCGTGTCGCGCGCTGGCGCGGCAGGGCGCCGGTGCGAGCGTATTCGTACAGGCACACCGCCACGGCCTGACCCAGATTCATCGAAGGCGTGCCGGGCGACGTCGGAATCCGGAGCAGCGAATGGCAGAAGCTCATGTCGTCGTTCGAGAGCCCGAACTTCTCGGATCCGAACAGCAGCGCGACGCGCCCGGCGTGCTCGCGGAGCAGCGGGCATGCCCGCATCCACCCGTTCGATCGGCTGCTGCAGTTCCCGTCTTCTGCGCCGCTGTGGTGCCGACCACGAGCGAGCAGTCGGCAACGGCCTCGGCCACGCTCGGGAACACCCTCGCGCTCTGCAGCACATGCGCTCCGCCCACCGCGGAGACCGCCTCCCGGAACGCGAGTTCGTAGGGATTCACCACCCGCAGATCTTCCTGCCCGAAGTTCGCCATGGCGCGCGCCGCCGCACCGATGTTCAGCGGATTGCGGGGAGAAACGAGAACGACACAGAGTGTGGAAGCGATAATACGATCTTCACACGCCCCGATCCGTACCCGGTCTGGTGTAGAATCAGAACTTTGCGCCCGTCCGGAATTCAAGCCCCAGGCTATAGTGGAGGAAGTCATGGCATCGCCCGTAGAGCAGAAGGTTAAGCAGATCATTGTCGAACAACTCGGCGTGGACGAAAGCCAGGTGGACAACAAGGCTTCGTTCGTCGATGATCTCGGCGCCGATTCACTGGACATCGTGGAACTTGTCATGGCGTTTGAAGAAGCGTTCGAGCTGGAGATTCCCGACGAAGACGCCGAGAAGATCGCCACCGTCGGAGACGCCGTCACCTATATCGAAAGCAAGAAGAAGTAATCGCTTCCGGAGCCGCGCCACCGATGGCAGAATTGCCATCCGGCGCGACGGCAAGCCGCAGTAAAGGAGAATCGTTATTCCCCGCAGAGTTGTAGTCACCGGCGTCGGTCTTCTGACCGCGATTGGCGACACCACGGAGCAAACCTGGAAAGCGCTGCTCGAGTGCCGCAACGGCATTTCGCGCATTGAATCCTTCGACGCTCGCACTTCAACTGCCAGATCGCCGGCGAGATCAAGCATTTCGATCCCTCCCGCTTCATCGAGAAGAAAGAAATCAAGAAGATGGGGCGCTTCATCCAGCTGGCGATCGCCGCCAGCCACGATGCGCTTTCGACTTCCGGTCTGGTGGTCACGGAGGAAAATGCGGAGCGGGTCGGCGTCTACGTCGGCAGCGGTATCGGCGGATTCGAAGTGATCGAGCGCGAACACAGGAATCTTCTGGAACACGGTCCTCGCCGCATCTCGCCGTTCTTCATTCCCGCGACCATCGTCAATCTGGCGTCCGGTTACATTTCGATTCGCACCGGCGCGAAAGGGCCGAACTCCGCCACCGCGACCGCCTGCACCACCAGCGCGCATTCGATCGGCGATTCGTTCAAGATCATCCAGCGCGACGATGCCGACGTGATGATCTGCGGCGGCACCGAGGCCTGCATCACGCCGCTCGGCAGTCGGCGGATTCGCCGCGATGCGCGCTTTGTCGCAGCGCAACGACGATCCGGCGCATGCCTCCCGGCCTTTCGATCGCGATCGCGATGGTTTTATCGTCGGGCGAAGGCGCGGGCATTCTGATGCTTGAAGAGCTGGAGTTCGCGAAACGCCGCGGCGCGCCGATTCTGGCCGAAATCGTGGGCTACGGGATGAGCAGCGATGCATTCCATTTCACCAGCCCTCCGGAAGACGGCGACGGGGCTTTCCGGGTGATGCGCAATGCGCTGAAGGATGCGAGGCTCGACGCCGGAACAGATCGATTACATCAACGCGCACGGCACGTCGACGCCGGTCGGCGATCAAGGCCGAAACGATCGCGATGAAGCGCGCGTTCGGCGATCATGCGAAGAAGCTTGCGGTGAGTTCGACCAAGTCGATGACCGGCCATCTGCTGGGCGGCGCCGGCGGTCTGGAAGCCGGGATCGTGGTCTGCGCGCTGCGCGATCAGATCGCGCCGCCGACGATCAACTACGAGAACCCCGATCCCGAGTGCGATCTCGATTACGTGCCGAATCAGCCGCGCCCGATGAAGATCGACTACGCGCTCAGCAATTCGTTCGGCTTCGGCGGCACCAACGGCGCGCTGATCTTCAAGCGGTTCACGGACTAAAGCAATGAAGATCGTCGTCGCCATCAAGCAGGTGCCTGTCGCGGGACAGCCAGCTGAAGGTGAATCCGGCGGGCACATGGATCGAAGACTCCGATCTGTCCTGGGAGATCAACGAACCGGACGCCTACGCGCTCGAAGCCGGCCTGCAACTCAAGGAGAAGCTGACGGGCGAAGTCGTCGTGTTGTGCGCCGGACCGGAGCGCGCGGCGCAGACCATTCGCGAAGCGCTGGCCAAGGGCGCGGATCGCGCGATCCACATCGAGACCGGAAAAGCCGGGGCCTCCGATCCGCTGGCGCTGGCGCGCATGATGGCAAGCGCGCTCGAATCGGAGAAGCCTGACCTGATCCTGACCGGTCTGCAGTCGGACGACCTGGGCTACGGCCAGACCGGCGTCATCATGGCCGAGGTGATGGGACTGCCGCACGCGACCATCATCATGAACATCGAAGCGGACGGCAGCGGCATCAAGGTCAAGCGCGAACTGGAAGACGGCTGGTTCCAGCAGGTCGAAATGCCGCTGCCCGCGCTGCTGACGATTCAATCCGGCGCGACGAAGCTGCGCTACGCCACGCTGATGGGCATCAAGAAGGCGAAGACCAAGGAGATCAACGGATTGCGGCCGCGATCTGGCGGCGCGAAGGCAGCTGCGTCGATTCGGCGTCGAGCGGATCTACACGCCCGAGAAGACCAAGCAGTCGCAGATCTTCGACGGCCCGCCGAAAGAGGCGGCCGCGAAGCTGGTGGAGAAGCTGCGGTTCGAGGCGCGCGTTATATGAGCGGCGTCTGCTGAGCGGTATCCTGGCGGTTCTCGAGCAGCGCGACGGCATGCTCCACAAATGTCGCTCGAAGCGCTCGCAGCGGCGCAGCAGATCGGCGCGGAACTGGATCTGCCGGTGTTTGCGGCGGTGCTCGGCAAAGGCGTCGAGCGGTTGCGCAGAGCTCACCGGCTACAAGCTGGACGAAGATCCACGCGATCGAGCACGAGCTGCTCGCAGCACTACACGCCCGACGGTTACACCGTCGCGCTGAAGCAGCTGATCGAAGCGCATCAGCCGACGTATGTGATCTTTCCCGCACACCTATCAGGTGCGCGACTTCGCGCCCGAAACTGGCGACTGCGCTTGAATCGCGTGCTGGTCAGCGATGTGATCGCGCATCGCATCGAAACGGCGCCGACTGGTGCTGGTCCGCCAGTTGTTCCAGGGCAAGATTCAACGCCGATGTGCGCTTCGCCGGCGAGCCGCCGTACTTCGCCTCCGATTCAGGCCGGAGCGTTTCGCGCCGATACTCTGCAGCCAGGAGCCGCGACCGATCGAGACAGACCACGCCGGAACTCAAGCCGGAACAGATCCGCACGAAGCCGCTCGAACTCTTTCGCGAATCGGCGCGCGCCGTGGATCTCGACCGCCGCGCAGATCATCGTGTCCGTCGGCCGCGGAATCAAGGAAGCCGAGAACATCCCGGTGGTGCAGAAGCTTGCCGATGCCCTCGGCGCCGAACTGGCCGCGTCGCGCCCGATCTGCGACAACGGCTGGCTGCCGATGGAGCGCCAGGTGGGAAGCTCCGGCCAGACCGTTGCGCCGAAGATGTATGTCGCGGTCGGCATTTCCGGCGCGATCCAGCACCTGGTTGGCATGAAGGGCTCGAAGACCATCGTCGCGATCAACAAAGACCCCGAAGCGCCCATCTTCGAAGTGGCCGATTACGGCATCGTCGGCGATCTCTTCGAAGTCGTGCCCGCACTTATCGAAGCTCTGAAGAAATAAGCTGCTCTGAAGAAATAAGCTCGAAGCTCCCGTCGCGCGCCAGTGTGAGGTTTCGGCCGCGCCACTGAATGGTCTTGCCGAAGAATCCCATCACCCAGCTGATAAAGCTGGCGATATCCTCAACCGGCAACAGCCACCAGTAGCGGGCAACCAGAGGATCGTCCAGAACCCAGATTCCCGTCGCCCATTGTGCCGCGGCGTGGAAGCCCATCCCGGCCAGTGCAAACCGCCACGCCCGTGGCTCCAGGAGCCAGAGCGCGAGGGCAATCGCCGTTGTCCTAGTGAAGATTTCGCCGATGTACCCGACACGCCGCGAACGCCGCGTACTTCGAGCCCACCGCAATCGGTGCTTCCAGTTTCGGCGAAACCCGGCATTGCCGATGTGGTGTTCGATGATGCAGTTTGAAAGCAAGACCGTCTTGCCGCTCCCGTGCATCAGCCTGCCCATCATGAAGTCTTCGGCCAGGTAATGCTGCAGGTGTTCCAGGTCGCCGATGGCTTCCAGTTCCGCGCGTCGGGTGGCGACGGTACAGCCGATCGCGAAGTCCATTCCGTTGAGCAACCGCGCGGTAAGCAATCCGCCAAGAAAATCGGTATTGAGTCCGATGGCCTCGATCCTCGACCAGAAGCCGGGGCCTCCCGCGGCGCGATAGGGACAAGTCACCAGCGCAACGCCCGGTTGCTCCAGCTCCGAAACAATCGTGCGGAGAGCCTCCGGTTCCAGACGTATGTCGCTGTCGCTCATCACGATCAGCTCGTGTCTCGATTCAGCGAGCAGCGCCCGCAAACACCACACCTTCGCGTTGGGATACTCCGACGGTCCGGCGCTGATCAGCCGAGCCGGAACGTCCGGATGAGACGCCATCACGCGCCGAGCGACTGCGGCAGCAGGGTCAGACTCATCATGTACGGACATCAGAATCTCGAAATCCGGATAGCTCTGCTCAAACAGGCTCTGGAGGTTCGCTTCCGTATTGTCTTCCGCCCCGGCCAACGGCCGCAGAACCGAAAGCGGCGGCAGGTCGCGCAGCACGGGAGCGGCGCTACCGCGATAGCGCACAGCGGCAACTATTGCAAGAATGCAATAGGCAATGGAACCCGTCAACAGCGCCAGGAGGGGTGCCAGGAGGAGGATGGCGCGCATTTACGACTTATTATGGCTATGTAATATTCAATACACTAATCAAATTAGGATAAAGAGTTTCGTTACTCAAGATCGATGCCGGACTGCTTCAACTCCCGCCAGCCGCCGTCGAGCGAAATGGGATTCGCGTAGCCCATCTTCTGCAGGTTATCCGCCACGAGTGCCGAACGAAATCCGCCGCCGCAATAAAGTACCAGCGTAGTCTGCTTATCAGGCACTTTGCTTTCGATGTCGCGCTCGATTGTGCCCTTGCTCATGTGGACGGCGCCCTTCACGTGTCCCGCAGTCCATTCGTTATCCTCGCGAACATCCACCAGCACGGGCTTTTCGCCGCGCGCGAGCATCTGCTTATAACCCGCGACGTCCGTCTCGCGTACCCGCGTCTTTGCATCATTGACCAGCTTCAGGAATTCTTCGTTGTGAGCCATTTCGATTTACTCAATCCGTCTGATTTTCGCGCCCGCCCCCGACAACTTCTCCTCTATTTTTTCGTAACCGCGATCGATGTGGTAGACGCGATCAATCACCGTCTCGCCCTTTGCTACAAGCGCCGCCAGTACGAGCGATGCGCTGGCGCGCAAGTCCGACGCGATTACGCTCGCGCCCGTCAACCGGCTCGCCCCCGCCACAATCGCCTGCCTGCCATCGATCCTGATATTCGCCCCCATGCGCATCAGCTCCTGCGCGTGCATGAACCGGTTTTCGAAGATGGTCTCCGTCACGAGGGAAATGCCATTGGCCTGCGTCATCAGCGCCATGTACTGAGCCTGCAGATCCGTCGCAAATCCGGGATACTCTTCGGTGATCATATCGGCTGGCCCAATGGCGCCGTTCGCTTCGACCCTGACAGTTGTCTCGTCAACACATGACACCTTTACTCCCGCTTCCGTGAGCTTCGCGATCAGCGCACCGAGATGGTCCGGAACGCATCCCGTCACCTCGAGGTTCCCCCGCGTAATGGCTCCCGCAATGACGAAAGTGCCAGCTTCAATGCGATCGGCGATGATTTCATGTGTCGCGCCGTTCAGTCTGGAGACGCCCTCGACGCGTATCAAGCTGGTGCCTTCCCCTTCGATCCGGGCACCCATCTTTCGCAGCAGATGCGCCAGATCCACCACCTCCGGCTCACGTGCGGCGTTCTCGATGATGGATTCACCCTGGGCCAGCACGGCGGCCATCAGGATATCTTCGGTCCCGGTAACGCTGATCCTGTCGAAGACCACATGTGCGCCCTTCAGACCATCCGGCGCCACGGCTTCGATATAGCCGTGCTCCTGCGAAATCTTCGCGCCGAGATGTTCCAGCCCCGCCAGATGAAAGTTGATGGGTCGCGCACCGATCGCGCATCCGCCCGGCAGCGACACCCGCGCCCGTCCTGCACGCGCCACCAGAGGCCCCAGCACAAGGCTTGAGGCCCGCATCGTCTTGACCAGTTCGTAGGGGGCTTCCGGCGAAACGATCTTTTTCGTATTGAGTGTTACGCGTTCTTCGTCGACCTCGACTTCCGAGCCGATATCGACCAGCAACCGCTCCATGGTGCGGATATCACGCACGCGCGGAATGCGTTCCAGCACTATGGTCTCATCAGTAAGGAGCGCCGCGGCGAGAGCGGGCAACGCGGAGTTTTTCGATCCGCTCGTGGCAATGGTGCCGTGGAGCGGTGCGCCGCCCTCGATTACGAATTTATCCATTCTTCGTTTATTCTTTTCTCCTGACCTTTTCTTCCCACTTTGTTATCGCCTGGCGAACATTGTTTCCGGATGCTGCCAGCATTTCTCCCGCGTCCTCATAGGAGACTCCGGTGGCCGCCGCGACGATTCGCCGGGAACGGTCGAGCAGCTTGGAGTTTTTCGGCTGCACGTTCACCATCAGATTGCCACGCACATATCCCAGCCGGATGAAAGTGCCGGTGGTGAGCATGTTGAGCACCAGCTTGGTCGCTGTACCCGCCTTCATCCGCGTCGATCCCGCTATGATCTCAGGCCCGGGCTGCGGAGTAATCGCAATCTTCGCGCGCCGCGCCAGTTCCGAATCCGGTGTGCAACTGATGCCGATGGTCAGAGCGCCCAGCCGGTTTGCCTCGTCGATCGCTCCGAGGACGTAAGGTGTCCGTCCGCTGGCCGCGATACCGCACAAGACATCGGCCTTCCGAAAGCCACGCGCCTGCAGGTCACGAACTCCTGTCGAGGGGTCGTCCTCGGTGGCCTCGGTGGCGCACGAAAGGGCGGCTTCGCCTCCCGCGATGATTCCCTGCACCAGATCCGGAGGCACGTTAAAGGTTGGCGGACATTCCGCCGCGTCCAGAACCCCCAGTCTTCCGCTGGTTCCCGCACCGATATAAAACAGCCTTCCGCCCTTTCGGAAGGCGTCCACTATGCCCTCGATCGCCCGGGCGATCCAGGGAATTTCCGCAGAAACCGCTACAGCCACTTTGGCGTCTTCGCCATTGATCAGGGAGAGCATTTCGGTGGTCGACAGCTTGTCGATCTGCGCGGAAACCGGGTTCGCCTGTTCCGTCAGCAGCGCGGCGAGATCCATGCAGATATTGTAGGGGGATCACCCCATATGCCTCCGGTACACGCGCTCAAGGTCGGCTCGCGTCAGATCTTCGACGGACCCCCGGTTCGAATTCGCTATCGCTCGAATTTGTGCGATTCGGCGGGCAATCCGGCTCACGCGGCAAGCTGGATTCGCGCGCGCCGGATCATTCTCGACCCCGAAGTGAAACGCACCGCCGGGACTCACCGCCGGATCCTGCTCCACGAGTACTTTCATTTTGCCTGGGTGCGGCTCGGGAATCCGCGCAGGCTGGCCTGGGAGGCGTATCTGGCGGCCGAATGGAAGTCCCGCGCGCGCGGCGAGGCCGGCTGGTCAGCGGAATGGCGCAAGCGGCAGTTGTCTGCCCGGGATGTCGCGCAACGGTCCCGGCGCTGGCGCGAATACTGCTGTGAGAGCTTCTGCGACACGGCAGCATGGGTGAATCGTGGCGCTGATTCGGAGGTCACGCTTTCGGCCACGCGCCGGGCGGCGCGGCGCGCGTGGTTTCGTGAAAATTTCCGCAACTATTTGTTCGCCATATAATCCCCTTATAATGGAATTGATGGCGATGACAAACTTCCGCTCTGATCTTCGTTTGGCAGCCATCTGCGGCGTGGCCGCAATCGTCGGCCTTGTGGCGTGTTCACCCGCACCTCCCGTGAAAACGGCCGTCAGGCAGGACTCCTCGCGAAAACGCGCTCCTGACTTCGCGCTCAAAGATGCGAACGGCAAGGTGGTCCACCTGGCCGATTACAAAGGAAAAGTCGTATTGCTCGATTTTTGGGCGACATGGTGCGGCCCCTGCGTGATCGAGATACCGTGGTTCACTGAGTTCCAGCGGAAGTATAAAGATCGCGGGTTTGAGGTTCTTGGCGTCTCGATGGATGAGGATGGCTGGAAAGCGATCACGCCCTTTGTTACGCAGAAGAAAGTGAATTACCGTATTGTGTTGGGCGACGACAAGACGGGCGATCAATACGGCGGACTGGAAGCGCTGCCGACCACATTTGTCATTGATCGCGACGGTCGTATCGCCGCCGTTCATGTCGGCCTCGCCGGCAAGAAGGATTTCGAAGATGCTATTGAAACGTTGCTTCAGGCTCCGGCCCGGCCTTCTGGCGTTAATGCCTCTGGCGACCGTTCTAATCGCGCAGACTAGCCCGAATTTGACCGTCGCGCCGCTTCCCACTGTGAAGGCGCGCAAAGGCTCGGTAGCGGCAGTCACGGTTCGCGCTTCTCTGCCGCCCGGTTTTCACGCAAACAGCAATAAGCCGACAGACGACTATTTAATCCCGTTGACTCTGAAGTGGACCGGCGGGCCGCTCGAAGCGGAAAGCGTCGAATACCCGAAGGGGACGCTGGAGAAGTATCCGTTTTCTCCGAAGCCTCTCTCAGTGGTGACCGGCGAGTTCAGTATCGCGACAAAATTCAAAGTTCCCGCGAATGCGCCATCCGGGGCGACAGCACAGAACGGGACGCTTCGATACCAGGCTTGCAATGATCGGATGTGCTTCGCGCCGAAGAGCGTGCCGGTTAGTATTACTCTCGAAATCGAATAACGAATCGCAATCGGCTCAGGCCCTACTGGCTCCGGGACGTTTCGTTGAGGAATTGATCCATGATTTCCTGCTGGTAACGGAAATTCGTCTGCTGAATCCGGCCGAACGCCTCAGCCAGATTGAGTATTCCACGCTGGCCAGCACGGCTCAAAATACCCAGCGTTCCCGTCACCTCAATCCCCTGCCGGCGAGCGGCATTTACTCCGCGCGGTCATCCATCAATAGCAGATCAGCGTGGAGTTCGATCGCAAGAGTGATCGCTGCCGTTTCTCCACGCCCGAGGTCAGCAACTATATCGGGACCGCAGGCTTGCTGAACATCGAGCCACGGTGGAGGATTGCCGATCCAGGCGCGCACGAGTGAGGGCGCTTCCGGATCCATCAATTCATCCTTCACCGGAGACGGCAGGATCACTCTTTCAAACAGCGCCGGGAGGATATCGATATGGCTGATCAGAAGCAAATAGTTGATCGGGCCGGTGTCGGCGATGACCAACCGCACCCGCTAAAATCCCAATCGTTGAAGAGTCTCGACCTCGCGATGGAGGTCTTCGATAGAGTAGTCGACGATCAACACCCCATGGGCTTTCAGAAACCCATCCAATCTGTAACGGGTACTGAAGCCAAGGAGCTTCTGTAGTTCCGTTTCCGTCAGACGGCCGCTCTTATACTCCTCGAGAGCCCGGCGAGACAGATCGACGCCGTCTGCAGCGAGCCGGCCCGCTATTTCATCCGGGATTTCGACCGTCAGATTCATGCTGGCCTGAATCGAGTTAACGCATATCCCGGACACTGCTGCTCGGATAACAACTTTAGCTACTTTCCGGCGCAAAATTCGATTCTCCGGGCTCGGACCGCTCCGTTACCGTCGCGGCTCAGAATGAAATCTCGTGCTATCAACAACGGCTACCGAGCCACGCGCGTAAGCAAGTGGCCGTGCGGTCGGATTTGGCATTTTTGCGCCGGAAAGTAGCTAATCCGCGCCGGGCCGCTCGCAGATAGAGGCAGCACAAGGCTGCTGAAAAATCCTGCTTATCGCTCGCTCACGGTCGCGGCTCGGAACTGCGGCTGCTGAATCCGAATGATTTACCGAGCGCGTCAGCCGCTGGTTGCGAACAGGCGTTTTTCAACATCCTGTCGGATCAGGACGGCACTGAAAGTCTCTTTCATCACCGCTCCGCGCCCCGCGGCTCCGTAAACCTGCATAGGTCTGCGCCAGAGCCCCTCCAGACGCTCTAAGTTGTCCTCCTCTACGGCAGTACAGTTAGCGGTAAGTACCGTTGCAACTTTCCAGACCGCTTGAACATCCTCACTAATGATCGATCCTCCTTTCTGTAAGCGCCGGACAAAGAGTACGCTTTCTCGCACCGGCGGCGGTTTCCGGTGCTTGCCCGCCTTCCTTTTTGTTGCCGCGGGTGATAGGCTCAGGCGCAGTCAGAAGCAGTCGGAGGAGCATTGCGTGAAGCAACTTTGCAAGCCCGCATGGAGCAGGCTTATTCCGGGAGTTCGTGTGCGTTGGCTTGTCTTGTCCTTAGCGGCTTCAGCGATCCTGCAGGGACAAACGTTTACGACTATTTTCAGCTTTAACGGCGCCAATGGCATGAGTCCGTACGCCGGGTTTATCCAGGGCACCGACGGGAGTCTCTATGGCACAACGGCTGCCGGTGGCGCAAACTATTTTGGCAGCGTCTTCAAAATCACGCCGGACGGAGCATTTACGACGCTGTATAACTTTTGTTCGCAATCCGGTTGCCTCGACGGCGAGTTGCCGCAAGCGGGTCTGATCCAGACCTATAACGGCGATTTGTATGGGACCACCAACTCGGGCGGCGCCGCCGGAGCTGGTACCATCTTCAAAATCACGCGCGGGGGAGCGCTGACCACTCTATACAGCTTTAACGGTACGGACGCCGGATACCCGACTGCGGGCCTGGTACAGGCCGCCCACGGAGACCTCTATGGAACAACAACTCAGGGCGGCCCTTACCTTTATAACGGAACCATCTTCAAAATCACCCTGGGTGGCGCGTTCACTTTGCTGCACACCTTCACCGGCACGGACGGGAACTACCCGAGCGCGGCCCTGGTCCGGGGCGCCGATGGAGACCTCTACGGGACCACACGGGAGGGCGGCGGGTCCACAGGCACAGGCACGATCTTCAAGATCACGCCGGAAGGCGCGCTGACTACTCTTCATATTTTTGATGGCACAGACGGCGAAGATCCGGGTGCGCCTCTGATCCAGGCATCAGACGGGAACTTCTATGGAGTGACGCAACTCGACACTGGCGCCGGTCACGGCACGATCTTCAGGATCACGCCGGACGGCGTATTCACGGCGCTCCACACCCTGGATGGCACAGACGGCGGAGTTTCTACCGCCGCGCTGGTCGAGGCCAGCGATGGAGATCTCTACGGGACCACGCAAACGTACGGTGCGCTCGGCTACGGCACAATCTTCAAAATCACTCTAAACGGCGTCTTCACGACGGTTCACATGTTCGATGGCGGCGCAGGAGGGGCGGCGCCGGTGGCGGGTCTGATCCAGGACACCAATGGAGATTTCTATGGGACCACGGCGGAAGGCGGAGATAACGGGATGCCAGGTTCTGGCGCAATCTTCAGGTTTTCCGAAGGACTCGACCCCTTTGTGGAACTACGGCCTGCCATCGGCAAGGTGGGAGCGGTCGTCAGGATCATCGGAACGGATCTCACGGGCGCGACCAGCGTTACTTTTGACGGCACACCCGCAGCCTTCGCGGTCATTTCGGGAACCGAAGGCCTCGCCCAGGTACCTGCCGGCGCAAGCAGCGGAAACGTTCAGGTAGTGACGGCCGCCGGCGCGATTCTGAGCAACGTGCCGTTCCGAATGCTTTAGCAGGGTAATGAAAAAGTGCGCGCCGCGGAAGTGTCTCCGCATTTTACAGACACTTACCGAGCCCACGACCGGCAGGAAGTGTCTTCGCTCCTCAGGCTTTTCTGGCGACCCAGAGCAGCAAAGTGAACACCGCAATCGGTATGAGGGCCAGTATCGCGTAAGTGAGAATCTTCTTCGGCAGATGGGACTTGCGGTTTTTCCACTCGTGCAACTCAGGCCGGTCACCCGACACGCCGACCTGATCCTGATGCTCGAGATCCCAGGCGAATTCACGCGCCATTCCATAACGATTCCTGGGATCGCGTTCGAGGGCCCGATAGATAATCTCCTGCATCGCCGGAGTTATTGAAGGGTCAACTTCCCTCGGGGGAACCGGGCTGTTCAGCAAACGATCGTTCATGATCAGGAACGGGTTGTTCCCGGTGAAAGGCACTTTCCCCGTGAGCATTTCATAGAGCATCACGCCCACGGAATAGATGTCGCTGCGAGCGTCTCCGCGCTTGCCCTTCACCTGTTCAGGCGAAATATAGTCGGGGGTCCCCATGACGTTGGATAACTGCGCGAAGGTCAGGCGGCGGGAGCCTTCATTGGCAGCGATGCCGAAATCGATCAGCTTGATGTTGTCGTCGGGATCGACCATGATATTTTCCGGCTTCATATCGCGATGCACAACTCCGTGGGAGTGAATATAGTCCAGTGCGTCGCAGATCCTGGCCGTGAGCCGGGCGGCCCGCTCCGCAGGGACCTTCCGCAGTTCGCTCATAATGTTCCGAAGCAACTTGCCCTCGACCCACTCCATCACCATATAGATGCGGCTTCGATGCGCATCCTGGTAAATACGCATCACATTGGGATGATCGAGCTTTTCTCCGATCTCCTGTTCGCGCTTGAAGCGGTCGAAGAGCTGCGCGTCCGCCTCCATCTCGGGATGCGGAATCTTGATGGCCACTGCACGGTTGTTGAGTGTATCGGTTGCACGGAAAATCGACGCCATGCCGCTGCGAGCGACGAGATTTTCTATCCGGTAATGATCGAGCATGTCGCCGGGATGGAGTGCGGTCATAGGAAGGGTCGATTGTCTTTCGGGCGCTGCGCTGCTTCAGTATCGCCTAATGCAGTTTATAGGGCCTTCCCCGGTACATTCCCATGCGCTCGACGCCGCGCACACGGATCAACTGCACGGTAATGTTGTCGCTGCCGTCACGCTCGTTGGCCAGATCGATCAGTTTACCGGCGGCGGTCTTCAGATCCGGATTCCACGTTATGATCTCTCCCATTTCCTGTCCCTCCACGGAACCGTGCAGGCCGTCGCAGCAAAGAAGAAGCACATCGTCAACCTGTATCTGCCGATCGCCGATTTCGACGTTCACGAAAAGATCGTTGCCCAGGGAGCGGCTGAGAAGATGGCGGGTCTGCGCCTCCGCTGCATCGCGAACGGAAAGCAAGCCGAGTCGAACCTGCTCGGCGACCACCGTATGATCGCGGGTAATCTGCGAGGCGATTCCATGGCGCACCAGATAACACCGTGAATCGCCCGCGTGCGCCACCACAACGCGATCATAACGAAAGGCGCAGGCAACGATGGTGGTCGCCATGCGCGAACCGCCCGGGCTCGCGGCCCGGCCGAGCTCATAGATCCTCGTGTTGGCGGATTGAAGGAGGCGCGGCATGAGCGCCGTATGCGCCTCGCCTCGAGGTGCGGCGCGAAAGCCCGCGATCAGGGTTTCGATCGCGGTTTGAGAAGCTACTTCGCCTTTTTCTTCGCCGCCGACTCCGTCCGCAAGAGCAAAGAGCCAGCCGTGAGTCCGGCCTTCGGTCTCCGAGGCGGGCAACACATAGCCGGAATAGTCTTCGTTGTGGACGCGGACGCGACCGACGTCGGATAGTTCGGCAAACTCGAGGTCGAGCATGGATGGATGTGAGGGGCTCGGCTTTCCCGCACCTGCGGCAGCGCCTGCGAACATTGTCTTGTCCTGGGAGCCTCGTTCATTCTACGCGCATCAAACGTAAACCCTCGCCGGCGCCCGGAGCCGGACCGGCTGCGGACGCAAGCGAGGGATTTTCTCGTGGGTTAGATGTGCGGACGGTTAATGAGCTGTAGCGCGCCCTCGCTGCCCGATTAACGTAGTTCGACCCTTCTTCTTACTTGAAGACATAAAGTAAATCCCGCCATAGATGCCCCAGACAAGAGCAATCCCGAGCGCCGTAAGCGGCTCCAGCTTGGTGCCGTATCCCATGAATGGACCGATCAGATAAAACGCCATGCAGGCAAGGTTGGCGATCAGGCCGAAGATCGGAATAATCAGGTGCTTCAGCGGGTTGTACATGGCATGGCCCTGGAAAGCCACGATGCAGATGATGCAACTCAGGGCATAAAGCAGGAACGTGCCGAAGTTGGATGCGAGCGTAATGGTGATCAGGCTGTTCGGCATCGCCGCCATCACGTCATGCGAGGGATAACCGAAGCTGGAAAAGAATCCCTGCGGCAACGCCTTGAGGGTTGCGTCGGTCACTGTTGCGGCCGCCGCATCGCCGAAGAGCATCGAAACCGAGAGGCACCCGACAATCGCCGAGATAATGGCAAGAGTCCAGATGGCGCGGTGCGGAGTCAGGTTCTTGGAGTGCAGCATGCCGAAGTGTTCCGGAACTTCGTCGTCCTTGCCCATGGCATACGTGACGCGAGCGGCCGTATTCATACAGGAGAGCGTCGTGCCGATCAGCGCCAGGACCACCGTGGCCGCCTCGACAAGCATGAAGATTCGACCGCCGCCCTGTCCGAAGAAATGGTTTCCGAGAATCACCATCATGTCGCCGATCGGCGCCGACGAACCGGACGCGTTCTGCATCGTGTAGGCACTGCTGAGGAAGTAGTTAGCTGCGAAATACTCGATCAGGTAACAGAAAGCTCCCTGCACCAGCAGCGAGGTTACTACTGCGATGGGAACGTCACGTTTGGGATTCTTAGCCTCGCCGCCCATCGACGTAACCGATTCGAATCCGACGAGAATCAGGATGGCGACCGTAGCCTGGATAAACATCCATGCGAAGTTATGGATTCCTACCACCGACGATGCGCTCGGGTGGCTCAGGAAGTTGCCCTTCTCGTCGTGTTCGGGATAGTTGACAATGAACGGCACGGCTTTCCCGGAAGCATCCAGCTTCGGCTTGGGCACCATGTTCGCGTCGCGGACAATGCTGTCGCTGGTCGTACCGTTAGCGGTCACCTTTTCGGTTTGAAATTCGTACGTGTACGCATCGCCCGTCGTTGAATCAAACTGCCAGCCAGGCGTTCCGGCCGGGTGAGTCGAGCGATAGCTGAATGCCATCACAGCGAACACCAGCAAAGCTGAGATCTGGATTACGTTGATGGCGATGTTGACCGCCGTCGAGCCGTTCACGCCGCGATTAGCAATGTACGCGACCGCGAACGAGAAGATCATCGCAACGAGCATCATGAACATCGGACCCGGGTTCGTGGCGCTCATGGCGTTGGGCCAGAGCGTTCCCACGAGGTAGCCGCAGATGACCCCGGTTACGCCGACCATCACGCCGGGATAGATCCAGTAATAGAGGTGCGAGCCCCAGCCGACGATGAACTTCGAAAGCCGGGCGTATTTCCAGGCAGTCGAGTGATTGAGAAAGGATTGTTCCGCGAAGTAATAAGAACTACCCGTGCCGGGGTAGAGCTTCGCCATTTCCGCGTAACATACCGCTGTGGCCAGACATAAGAGCAAGCGCGAATACGATACCGATCCACATCGACGGAGCAGTCGCCCCTTCCGCAGCCTGTGGAGCGAACGTCAGCCAGAGAAAGGCGCCGGGTGCGATGAGCGCCATGGCATTCATTGTGAGGCCGGTAAGGCCCAATGTTGCCTGCATTTGAGGAGGGTTATCTGCCATAAGCTGTCCTGATTTGGTTTCCTTTGTGGTTCGATCTCGGGCCGCAAGCCAAGACGTGACGGGGTCCGGTGTTCCTATACTCACAGCGTTATTCCGCAAAGGGAAAATCAAATTTCTTATGACTGGAATAGACCTTTTGGATAGGCGATAACTATCCTTCGATAGAATCGCATGGGATATCATTGAAAACAGGGTGGTTGGAGCATCCCTGGGATGTGATACTTTGAACCCGTGGAGCGCCCCCGAATTCATCAAAAACATGAAAATCGCCGCGTTTTTATTACTGCTGGCCGGATGGGCGCTCGTTCTTTCCGCTTTGTCTCTTCTGACGCGCGCCGTTCCGCGAGACACGTTTGTGGCGGCCGGTATGGCGGTGGAGGCGGCCGGACTGGTTCTGATCGTGCGCGCCCACCTGGTACCGCGCAGGAACGAGAACTGAATTGGCGGCCAATCTTTCCGAAAGCCAGACCACGCTCTGCATCCTTTTTCTTATGCTTGCTCCGCTTTCCGGTTGCGGCCTCGCGCTGATTAATGCCGGGCTCGGCCGTTCGCGCAACGCCGCCCACTCGATGGTGGCGGCGCTGTGCATCATAGCTGTCGCGGCGTGCGCCTGGTTTGTGTGTGGCTGGGCTTTTGAAGGATACCCGGGCGGCCTGACTTTAAATTTCGAGGCTGGTGGCAAGCAGTGGTACTGGCTTGGCGCGGAACCCTGGTTCTTCCGCGGGCTGGCCGTGAGCCTGTCATCCGGCAGTTCTTCGGGATTTCTTTTCGCATGGTTCGGAATCGTCGGGGCCGGACTCGCAGGTCTGATTCCACTCGGAAGCAGTTCCGACCGGTGGAGGCTTGGCGCGATCTGCGGTTCCACTGCGCTGCTCGCCGGGGTGACCTTTCCCCTTTTCGCTCACTGGAGCTGGGGTGGCGGCTGGCTGGCGCAACTGGGTTCGAATTTTCGTCTCGGCCGGGGGTATATCGATGCGGGCGGCTCGGGAACAATCCACGCAACGGGCGGCCTCACCGCGCTGGCAATAGCGTGGATCGTCGGTCCGCGCCGCGGGAAATACGGTACCGAAGGAATGCCAATGGCGCTTCCGGGTCACAACGCCGTGCTGGTTCTGTTCGGGTGCATGATCGCGTTTGTGGGTTGGCTCGGGTTGAACTCCGCCGGAGCGGTTCTGTTCGCCGGGGCGGACACACCACAGATTCCCCTGATCGCCATTAATACATTGATGGGGGCTTCAGCCGCGGCGCTGGCGTCGGCGATCGTTACGAAGCTGAGATTCGGTAAACCAGACGCCTCTCTGACCGCAAACGGCTGGGTCGGCGGGCTGGTCGCGGGCAGTGCTGCCTGCGCCCTGGTCCCGCCGGCGGTGATGGTCATCATCGGTCTGGTGGCGGGAGCCCTGATTCCATTCCTTGTGGAACTTCTCGATTTGCGGCTCGAGATAGACGACCCCGCCGGTGCGATTTCGGTCCACGCCGCGGGTGGAATCTGGGGAGTTTTCGCGGCGGGGTTATTCAGCGGCTTCGGTACGGCCGGTTCGCCGGGGCAACTGACGGCTCAGGTCGTCGGGATCGCCACTCTGATTGGGTTTGTTTTTCCGCTGACATACGGACTGAACTGGCTATTAAATCTGGTTCTGCCCCAACGCATCGGTATTGAAGGTGAACAACAGGGAATGGATTTGCATGAATTAGGCGCGGGAGCGTATCCCGAATTCATGACCCACACCGACGATTTTATGCGCTAAGCTCATAGTCGGCTTCGGCAAGGAACGTGCTCTTTGTGAGGGTGCCATGTCCACTGGAACGGTAGTGCTGCTGGGAAATCTCAATATTGATCGGGCTGTTTTCGACGGTGTGGCAGAAGAATTCGGGTGGTCTGTAATCCAGACGGAGAATCTGAAGTTCCTGAAAGAGATCAGCGGGAGGAAGGAGGTCGTGGCAGTTATTTTCGATGCCACGCAGCTTGACCTTTCGTGGCAGGATGCGCTGGAACGTGTCCTGGAATCGTCCCCGAGGGCTCTTCCCATTGCGTGCGCCGGTTTTTCCGAGGTGATTCCGTGGCCGGATTTAGCGGAAGGCGGCGCCTTTCACGAATTGCGGCGGCCGATCGAAGTCGGCGAGGTCAGGACCAGCCTGGGATTTGTATGGGCGGCGAAGCGGCAGGATACGCCCCTGGTCCGCGCCGTTGGATCCCAAAATGCGGCGGCCGGAAAATCCGGAAATTCGCGTGAAAACAGCCTCGGGTTTGTGACAATTTTTTGACGTTCGCAGACAAATTCTCGCCGTCCCGGAGAATTACGCGTTTCCCACCTTGCCGGTGATCAGGCGCGCTCCCCGGTTGTGCGTAAAGTAATCGTACCCCCACTGCATAACGATCAACAGCCGATTCTCGAATTCCACGATGTACAGAAGGTGGATAAAGAGCCACGTGGCCCACGCAAGTATTCCCGAGAATTCCAGGGGCCCGATCCTGGCCACAGCGGAATTACGGCCGATCGTCGCCAGGCTGCCTTTATCGAAATAGTGAAATGGCTTTGTTTTGTCGTTTCGCAGGCGGGCCTGAATGAGTTTTGCGGCGTAGCGGCCCTGTTGCATGGCGGGAGGCGCCACTCCGGGAAGTTGTTTCCCGTCTTGCAGAAACGCGGCAAGATCGCCGATTACAAGGATCTCGGGATGCCCCGCCACTGAAAGATCGGGCTGGACGGGGACTCGACCAGCCTTGTCCAGTCTCACGCCAGTCTTATTCGCCAGCACCTGACCGAGCGGGGACGCCTGGACGCCAGCCGCCCAAAACACGGTGGTCGCTTCGATTCGCATCTCCCGGTCCTTCAGTTTGACCGTGACGCCATCGCGGTCTACCGCGGTTGCCATGGCGCTGGTCCGCACCTGCACACCCAGCTTGATCAAGGCTTGTTCCGCGGCTCGCGACAGCTTCGGCGAATAGGTTGGGAGGACTCTATCGGCTCCCTCGATGAGAAAAATCCTGGCGTCGGCCGGATTGATGCTGCGAAAGTCTTTTTTCAGCGTGTCCCGGGAAATTTCGCCGATCGCTCCTGCCAGTTCCACACCGGTGGGGCCCCCGCCGACGATCACGAAGGTCAGTTCGGCCCGTTGGGCGACGGAGTCAGTCTCCTTTTCCGCGCGCTCGAACGCCAGGAGCAGACGCGAGCGGATTTTGGTGGCATCCTCAACGCTCTTCAGACCGGGCGCGAACGGCTCCCATTCCTGGTGACCAAAATAGCTGTGCGTCGATCCGGTAGCCAGGATCAGCGTATCGTAAGGCACCCGCGAACTGTCTTTTAGAATGACGGTGCGGCCGGTCACGTCAAGATCTTCCACTTCTCCCAGCAGAACTTTCGTGTTCTTTTGCCGGTTCAGGACATAACGAAGGGGTGAGGCAATTTCACCAGGAGAAAGGGCTCCCGTCGCGACCTGGTAGAGCAATGGCTGAAAGAGATGGAAATTACGCCGGTCTATCAGGGTGAGGTCGACATCCGCGTGTTTGAGCGAACGGGCAGCGTAGAGTCCGCCGAAGCCGCCTCCGACAATGACGACGCGGTGGGCCACTGACTCCACGATAGCGAACGGTTAAACGATCCCAAACATGCCGGCGTATTTATCGGGCAGCCGAACGGGTCGAAGCTCACGACTGAGAAAAACGTGGCGCGTCTGGCCCGTGGCGACTCGCCGCTCGGAGCAAGTCATTTCGTAATTGAAGGTGACGAAGCGGTGATTCACTTCGGCGATAGTGGTCGAAATAGAAATCTCTTCATCGAACCGGGCGGGGCTCAGGTACCGGCAGTGGGACTCCGCCACGGCCAGCAGAATTCCGTCGTCAAGCTCCATATCCTTGTAATGGAAACCGATCGCGCGGCAGTACTCAACCCTCGCCACTTCCATCCATACCAGGTAGTTGGCGTAGTAGACGATTCCCATCTGGTCGGTCTCCGCGTAACGGACGCGAACGCTGGTCGAATTTTGGGGCACGGTCTTTTCCTGAGGCACGGCATAAATTGTAGCGGGCGGTGTTCTGATAGCTTGGACGTAGTGCACATCCGAGTTCTGTTTTTCGGGCTTTTGAAGGAGATCTGCGGGGGAGCGGAGGCCGGGCTTAAGCTGCCGGAGGGGTCGACGGCCGGAGCCGTGTTCGAGCATTATGCGGCTGAGTTTCCGACATTACGGCCGATGGCATCAAGCATTGTAATTGCGCGCAATCACGAATTTACTTCGCCTGGCGAACCGCTCGCCGAAGGAGATGAAGTGGCGCTGCTGCCGCCGGTCAGCGGCGGGGCGACCGGTCCGGCTCCGATACTGGAAATTCAGGAGCCTGAAGGGCACTATTTCGCGCTGACGCGTGAGCCGATCGACCTGCGAAATCTCGAAGCGAGGTTGATCCAGGGATGTGACGGAGCGAGTGTAACTTTCCAGGGCGTAGTCCGTAACAATACACGTGGCCGTGCCACCCTGCGACTGGAATACGAATGCTACGAAGCGATGGCGATCCGTGTGATGGCTGGAATCGGGCGCGAGCTCGCGGGGCAGTATGCCATTAGCCGGGTCGGAATGGTGCACAGGCTGGGGACGATGGAGATCGGTGAAGCGAGCGTCGCCGTTGTTGTCGCCGCGCCACATCGGAAACCCGCGTTCGAGGCTGCGTTGGAGGGCATTAATCGCCTCAAACGGCTGGTCCCCGTCTGGAAAAAGGAATTTTTTGAGGACGGCGAGATCTGGGTGGAGGGGGAATGGGACCAGGATGCGCCTCGCGCTGTGGTTTCTTAGCGCGGCCATAGTCGCGCTTACCGTCGCCTCTGGCGCCAGCGCGCAGGAAGACCCTGTGTTCCGGGAGAACGTCCAACTGGTGCGCATTCTAGCCACCGTGAAGGACCAATCCGGCGCTCTGGTGGGATCGCTCGAAAAGAGTGATTTCGAAGTTCGTGACAGCGGTGTCGTCCAGCAGATTTCGGTCTTTGAGCGACAGACGGATCAGCCGCTTTCGGTAGCCGTTCTGATCGACAACAGCGGCTCGACTGCGAAGGACCTGAAATACGAGACGGATTCGGTTATTCGGTTCGTTCATGTCCTGCTGAAGGAAAGCAATCCAGCCGACGCAGTCGCGCTTTACAGCTTCAATTGGGAGATCGTCAAACAACGCGGCTTCACCCGCAACGTGCCGTCAATCGAGCACGCGTTACGGTCACTTCGCGGGGACGCCGGAACCTCCCTTTACGATGCGATTCTGCTTGCCTCCCGCGATATCGAAGATCGCCAGGGCCGGAAGGTGCTGGTAGTAGTAACCGATGGCGGGGACACGACGAGCCATAGCGACTTTCAACGGGCTACGGAGGCGGCGCAACTTGCCGACGCGGTAATCTATCCGGTACTTGTGGTACCGATTACGAATGAAGTGGGCCGCAATGTGGGCGGCGAAAATGCCTTGACGACACTTGCGGAACGGACGGGCGGCAGGGTCTTCGCGCCATCACTGGGAGCCGCGCTCGATCAGGCCTTCGATCAGATTATCCACGATCTCCGCACACAGTATCTGCTCGCGTTTTATCCGAAGAACGTACCTCCGACGAAAGACCGCTTTCACGCCCTTGAGATCTCTCTTGCGAACCCGCAATTGCAGGTAAACGCACGCAATGGATACTATGGAGAGGCGCTGCCGGTGGCGTCGAGCGGTCGAACTGTTTCAGACCCGGACGGCAATTCCGTTCGAAAGCCCGGCAAGCCGCCGCCGCCCAAGCCGCCCAGACAGAGGAGCTCCCAAAACTAACGTGGCAGAAGCAAAAGCCAAAACTTCGCGGCCGCCGGAACAGACGTTCGAGGAGATCAGGTATTTGAAACATCTGATCGAGCAGAAGATTCCCGTCGTCGTGAAACTGAGTGACGACGAGGAGGTCCGCGGGGTAGTCGAATATTATGACCAGCGCTTCATCCGGCTGACGCGCACGGATGCGCCGAATCTGTTTATCTTTAAACACGACATCAAGTACCTCTACGAGGTTTCGTAGAGACCCATTCTTAGAAAGACCCATGGAGTCATTCCTCGAGAGCGCGATCGAGATCGCGCATGAAGCGGGATCTCTGCTCCAGCATTACTTCGAGCGCCGCGTTCGTTTCGAGCTCAAAGGCGATTTCGATCTGGTGACCGAAGCGGACCGCGCATCGGAGAAACTGGTGGTTGAACGGCTCAAGGCGCGGTATCCGGAGCACGGCATTGTGGCGGAAGAGGGCAGCGGACATGACAGCCCTTCGGAGTTCCGCTGGTATGTGGATCCGCTCGACGGCACTACTAACTTCGCCCACGGCTATCCGATCTATAACGTTACGCTGGCTCTTGAAAAGGCCGGAGAACTGATCGCGGGCGTTATCTTCGACCCGACCCGCAAGGAATTGTTCACCTGCGAGCAAGGCGGCGGCGCGTTTCTGAATGGCGCTCGCATCCATGTCTCGAAAGCACCCAACCTAGAAGAGAGCCTGTTCAGCACCGGGTTTCCCAGCCGCCGCCGGCACCTCGATGTGAACATTCATTTCTATCACCAGCTCGCAATGACGAGCCATGGAGTCCGGCGGGGCGGCTCGGCTGCTATCGACCTGGCGTATGTCGCATGCGGACGCCTTGACGGCTATTGGGAGTTCGGACTCAGCCCCTGGGATATGGCGGCCGGAAAACTTCTCGTAATGGAAGCGGGGGGAGTTTGCCGCGATATGAGAGGCGCGCCGCACCATTTGAAATCCCCACACATTGCCGTGGACAACGGATTGATTCACGAAGAATTGATGCTGTTGTTTTCGGAAATCTTCCGCGGCGAATACAGGCTGCCCATGGCCCTGATTCAACCCGCATAGCGCTTGTCCTTTCCTATCAGTGGGTTAACATGATACGCTAGACGTTTAACATGCGCACAGTTGACCTGATCCTGCGGAAACGCGGGGGCGAAGAGCTAAGTGTGGAAGAAATTCGATACCTGATCGACGGGTATACCACTGGCGAGATTCCCGATTACCAAATTTCCGCGTTCCTGATGGCCACGTTTTTTACCGGCATGACAGATCGGGAACTGAGCTCTTTCACCGAAGTCATGATCTCTTCGGGTGAAACTCTCAATCTGGATGATATTCCGGGCGTCAAGGTTGACAAGCATTCGACAGGCGGAGTTGGTGACAAGACCAGTCTGATCTGCGCTCCCATTGCGGCCGCGGCGGGCGTGATTGTGCCCATGATTTCGGGCCGGGGTCTGGGGCATACCGGCGGGACACTCGACAAGCTCGAATCGATTCCGGGATTTCGCACGGATCTGACGCTCGATCAGTTCCGCGCGCAACTGGCTTCTCTCGGCCTCGCCTTCATGGGCCAGACCGAAGAGATCGCACCGGCGGACAAGCGGCTTTATGCTCTGCGCGACGTGACGGGCACCATCGAATCGCTTCCGCTGCTCGCTTCATCGATCATGTCGAAGAAAATGGCCGAGGGTCTCGACGCGGTTATCCTCGATGTGAAAGTCGGCAACGGCGCGTTCATGAAGAAGCAGGTGGAAGCGCGAAGACTCGCTCAGGCCATGGTGGGAATCGGACGCCGCCTGGACAAGAAGGTTCAGGCGCTGATTACCGACATGAACCAGCCGCTTGGTTATGCGGTCGGTAACGCTTTGGAAGTGATGGAAGTTTCGCAGACGCTGCAAAAAGCCGGCCCGGCCGATCTGACTCGCCTGAGTCTCGAGCTTTCGGCGCGTATGATTCATGTCGGCAAGATCACCTCTACGCTCGACGATGCCCGCAAGCTCGCTGAAGACAAGCTGATGGATGGCTCGGCCTATCGCAAGTTCAAGGAGGTAGTGGAGGCGCAGGGCGGCAACTCGCAGTCTCTCGACCGCTTTGAACTGCTTCCCAATGCCACCGGAATGCGAGAGATTCTTTCACCTCGCGCCGGCTTCGTGAGCGCCATTATGGCCGAGGACATTGGCCGCGCATCGACGATGATGGGCGCGGGCCGGAACCGCAAGGAAGATGTCATCGATCCCGCGGTGGGCGTAATTCTGGAAGTGAAAGCGGGCGAAAAGGTGGATGCGGGATCGGTGCTTTGCCGCCTCTACTACACGTCGGAAGAGAACCTGGACGAAGCCGCCGACCTGGTGGAAGATGCCTTCCGTATCTCCGGTACGCGGCCCGAAGAGCGGGAGCTGATACTTGAGGTAGTCGGCTAGTTTTAATGGGCCGGCTAACGGGCCTTCTCGGACTTATCGTTATCCTGGCCGTCGCATGGTTGTTCTCGCGCAACAGGCGGCAAATCAAGCTGCGAATTCTGCTCTGGGGCCTCGGGCTGCAATTCGCCTTCGCAGTAATCATTCTCAAGACGAGTGCGGGCAAGCTGTTTGAGGCTGCCAGCGTTGCCGTCACCTCGATGATCGGGTACTCGGAATACGGCAGCAAATTCGTATTCGGGGACGTGCTGGGAAGTTCCAGCGGATCGATGGGAACGGTGTTCGCCTTTCAGGTCCTGCCGATCATCATCTTCATCGCGTCGTTCTTTTCGATCCTTTACTACCTCGGGATCATGCAGATCCTGGTAAAGGCATTCGCGATCGTCATGCAGAGGGTGATGGGCGCAAGCGGCGCCGAATCGCTCAACGTGGCGGCGAGCATCTTCATGGGCCAGACGGAAGCGCCACTCACTATCCGGCCATTCATCGCGGGTCTGACCGAATCCGAACTCTTCACGATCATGGTCAGCGGCATGGCGCATGTGTCGGGCGCGGTTATGGCTGCTTATGTTTTGTTTGCCCACGTGCAGATTCAGCATCTGCTGACGGCTGTAATCATGACGGCGCCCGCGACTATCATGCTGGCCAAGATTTTTGAACCCGAGGTCGGGATTCCGGTCACTGCGGGCAAAGTCGAGGTGAAACTCGAGAACAGTTCCGTGAACATCATCGACGCTGCCGCGCAGGGCGCCGGAGACGGTTTGCACTTATGCCTGAATATCGCTGCCATGCTGATCGCGTTCCTCTCGTTGATTGCTCTGGCGGATGGTATTTTCGGCTGGGCGCACGGCCATATCAGCTGGATTCCCACGTCGATGGAGCAGCTTTTCGGGATTGTGTTTTCGCCCGTGGCGTGGCTGATGGGCGTCTCGTGGAACGATTGCGCATCGATCGGGAGACTGCTTGGGGAACGTCTGGTGACGAACGAATTCATTGCGTTCATCGACCTCGGCAAGATCAGGAATCAGCTCGACCCGCATTCCTTCACGATCGCCACTTATGCGCTCTGTGGTTTTGCCAATTTCAGCTCAATTGCAATACAGGTAGGCGGCATCGGCGCGCTGGCGCCAAGCCGCAAGTCCGATCTCGCGCGCCTGGGGCTGCGAGCTGTCGCGGCCGGCACGATGGCGAACTTTATGTCGGCCTGCATCGCGGGCATGCTGCTTTAAAGATGGAGTGATTCCGATGTCGGTCGCCAGCGACTTTATCGAATCCAAATCAACGGTGTGTCCCCGCATGGCCGTGGTGTTGGGAAGCGGACTCGGGGCATTCGCGGATACGCTCGAAAACCGAAGCGTGATTCGCTACGGCGAGATTCCGGGCTGGCCTCAATCGACGGCCATTGGCCACGCGGGCAAGGTGGTGATTGGAACGATCGAGGGCTTCCCGGTCGCGGCGCTGGCAGGGCGGGTACACCTCTATGAAGGCTATACCGCGGCTCAGGTGGTTTACGGGATCCGGACCCTCGCAGAACTCGGCGTCGAGTCGGTGGTTCTGACGAATGCCGCCGGAGGCGTCAACGAATCTTACAGGCCGGGCCAGCTGGTGCTGATTTCTGACCATATTAATCTGATGGGGCAGAACCCGCTCACCGGGCCGAACGACGAATCTCTCGGCCCGCGATTTCCCGACATGAGCGAGGTTTATTCGAAGAAATTTCGCGATATAGCCAGGCAAACGGCGAGCGAGATCGGACTCGATCTGGCGGAAGGCGTTTACGCCGCGCTTCCAGGACCGAGTTACGAGACGCCCGCGGAAATCCGGTATCTGAGGACCATCGGCGCGGATCTGGTGGGGATGTCAACCGTACCCGAAGCGATCGCGGCCAACCACATGGGACTGAAAGTCCTCGGTATTTCGTGTGTAACGAACATGGCCGCCGGTGTGACGGACCAGAAACTCAGCCATCAGGAGGTGCTGGAGACGGGCGAGCGAGTGAAGGATACGATTGTGGAGCTGTTGCGCCGGGTGCTCCCGCGTTTGCAGACGGCTGCGATATGAGCGATCCGTTGGTTTCGGCCGCTCTGGAGGTTCGCGAGAAGGCTCACGCGCCGTTTTCGAACTTCAAGGTCGGGGCCGCCCTCGAGGATGGCATGGGGCGCATCCATACGGGCTGTAACATCGAGAATTCGACTTACGGACTTAGCCTCTGCGCCGAGCGCGTGGCCGTTTTCAAGGCGATTTCAGAAGGTGCTGGAGGTTTCCGGCGCGTAGTAGTCGCCGCCGACACCGAAGTGCTGACCCCTCCCTGCGGCGCTTGCCGGCAAATCCTCTGGGAATTCTGCGGCGATATCGAAATTGTCCTGGTCAATTTGGCAGGGAAATCCGAGACGTTCAAGCTGGGCACGCTCTTCCCGCGGCCTTTCGACGCTTCGTTTCTGTAAATCGGCTGCTCAGCCTTCAGGCCGCATGGTCAGCGGGCCACGAAAGGGAACGCATCGAAGCCTGCTCCTCGAATTCCGCGTTCTTCAGAGGGTCTCGAAACAGAGCCACCACCGTGCAGGCGGCGACGCCAATGAACGTCACCGACTGCATGATTCCCACCACGTTCCAGCAAAGCGCCCACATGCACTTCTATCGGCAGTCTGAGGCGATGACATTATGCCGCCCGGCAATAATGGCCAGCAGGCTGCTGAAAAGGGCCGTTCGAATGGCACTCCCTTCCGGTCGTGGCTCGGTAAGTGTCAAACATGCGGATACGCTCCGAACCGCGCGCGGAACCACCCTGTCAGAACAGGTACTTCAGGGCGAACTGCATAACGCGCGCGTTGCCAAAGACTGTAATCTTGCCGAATGTCGAGGCCGTGCTGATGCTCGCATTCGGATTGGTCGGCAGCACGTGATTCAGAAGATTGAAGGCTTCGGCGCGAAACTCCACCGTGTGCCTCTCCTTAAATCGAACGTTTCTCACCAGGCTGGCGTCAAGGTCGAATGTGCCGGGCCCGCGGATGGCGTTGGGGCTCATCCCGAAAGTGCCCAGCGCGGGTTGCGCAAAGGCCGCGGGATTCAACCACGTGGCGTAAGTCTGTTGAGAAGGATAGGGGTTGCCGACGGACGCGGCTCGCTGCGCTCCGATGCTGTTCAGGGCCTGATCGGTGGCAGTAGTCACCGAAAAGTACCCGCCGGACTGGATTTTCATGATTTGGGACATCTTCCAGTCGCCGGCGATGATTTGCAGCCAGTGTTCCGAAAATCTCGGCATCTCTTCGACGGCTGAAACGTTGATGAGTGTGCGGTGGTCGATGCCCGCGCAATTGCCGCGGTCGAAGGCCCGATTCTGCGGGTTCGTGTACTGAACGCCGTCGAGCTCGGACGTGAAAGGGCCGGCAATGCAATGCGACCACGTGTAATTGCCCAGGACGGTGAAGTGGCTGGCGAGGCGGTGCTGCGCCGAAAGCAGAAGTCCGTTGTAGCTTGCGGTGGAACCGTCGTCAAGCGAGTGGATGGTCCCGTAGAATTGTCCCTGCGCCGGGTTCTGAAGATACAGGGGCCGGCGGAAGTTCTGGTTGGCGGTGGTGGAGCAGGCTCCGGGCGCCGTGAGCCCATACTGGCCGGCAACGCAGCTTCCCGGGACATAGACGGGCGCGTTAATCGGCGCGTCCGCCCAGAGATGAATGGTGCTATTCCCCAGGTAACTGGCCGAGAGAAGCCAGTTCGCGCTGATCTGCTTCTGAATGCTGAAATTCCACTGTTCCAGGTAAGTGGGCTTGACGTTTAACGGATAAGTAGTATAGGTTCCGTTGTTCGGAAAAATAAAGTCTTTGGTCAGATTCAGCGGGAAAGGATTGCCCCCCGGGAATGCGGCGCTATTATTCTGGCCCGGCCCCCAGGGATCTGCGAAGAACACGTTGGTGCGGTTAATATTTTCGCCCCATGGCGGCGCCTCCGAGAACCCGTAGGCGAAAAGCGTGTGAGGCAGATCGTAGAAGATTCCATACGAGGCACGAATGGTCATGCGGCCATTGCCCTTCGGGTCCCAGACCACGCCGATGCGCGGGGCGAAATCATTCAACTTCGTATTTGAAGGGCGCAAATTGGTGTTGAAGCCGGGGTCTCCCGGGAACTGGATACCCGCCGGGGCATTCGGGTAAATGGTGGAGCGCACACCCTGGTTGAAGAGCGCCTGATCGTAGTGCATCACGTATCCCGTCGCCATCTTCCCGCCGATGAAAGGTTCCCACCGCAGACCATAATTTATGCTGAGGCGCGGGGTTACCTTCCAGTTGTCCTGCGCGTATAATCCGACGTACTGATAGCGCTCATTATCGTACTGAATACCCTGCTGCGTGAAAGAAGAAACATAACCCGTGAGAAAGTCCGCCATCGACAAGCCGGTCGACTGGCCATTGAAGGTGAACAGGCCGTCGCCTTCGAGCGGCCCATATACGTTCTGAATCGAATGGATCCAGTTGGCGCCGAATGCAATCTGATGACCTCCCCGGATGAGGCTGAAGTCGTCGGCAAACTGATAATCCATAACAGGATCCCTTGCGGCATATGAAAACACCGTCGAGCTGTATATTGCGCCGGTGGCAGAGGCGACGATATGCCCGGGAACGAGAGTGGTCATGTCGATGCCCAGCGTCGGACCGTCAAAGGTCGGTGTCTGGATTTTCGTTACAGCGGATCGATTGAACGTGAATCGGAACGCGTTGACCATACTGGGGCCGATGACGAAGGTGTGGCCGAGGACGGCGGAATTCACCAGATCATCGGCGCCCGAGGCGGTCATCGAAAGAGGATTTTTTCCGTCATAGGGGGTCGGCTGCAAAGAGTGGGTTATGAAATACCGCAAAAACAAAGACTGTCTGGTGCTTAACTGGTAATCGGCTTTTGCCAGACCCATGTTCTCGGTCTGGTTCGCGAGGCTTCCATAGTAGAGAGTGCCGCAGCCGTCCTGAGGCAACGGATAATAGGTCATCATCTTGAGCGAGGGCGCGCTGAACAGCGAGACTGGAACCTGGTTGCCAGGAAAGAAGGTCTTGCCGGTTGGATCTCGCGGATCTTTCAGGTTGATGGTCTTTCCCGAGTTGCATGTCGGCGAGGTGACCACACTGAAATCGCCCTGCAGCATAGTCGGGGTTGGAACGAAACTGAACGCCTGCGTCGGGTTGGACTTGATGATCGTGCCCTGATAGCCGGCGAAAAAGAAGAGCTTGTCTTTTTTAATGGGTCCGCCGAGGGTCCCGCCGAACTGATTGCGTTTGAGGGAATCGCGAACGAGCGCAGCGGGGCCTCGCGCGTTGAACAGGTAGTTCCGCACAAATTCGAAGGCATCGCCATGAAAGCCGTTGCTGCCGGACTTGGTCACGGCGTTGACCGCGCCGGCCGAATGCTGACCGTACTCAGCCGGCAGAGCGCTGGTTTCGACTTTGAACTCCTGGAGAGCGTCGGGGAACGGGAGCGGCAGGTTCAGATTGTTGAAAGGGTCGTTGTGGGTGCCGCCATCGAGGAGATAAGTGGTGCCATTGGCCAGACCTCCGGCGATCGAAAGAACAGCCTCGCCGGGATAGTTCTTGGCGGAGACAAGGTCGGCGGGAGGCGCCGGAGCCGCCGCGCCGGCGAGATAGATCAAATCCGTCGCCGTTCGCCCGTTCAGGGGGAGATCGACCACACGCTGTTGATCCACGACCTGGCCGACGCCTGAACTGCGGGTCTCCACCATCGCGGCGGAGGCCTCTACCACGACCTGTTGCGTTACGTTTCCGACCTGAAGCACCGCGTTGATGGTGGGATTCGATGCGACCTGGAGAACGATGTCGTTCTCAACCCAGGTGTTGAAGCCGGCCTTTGTTACCTCAATTCGGTAGTGGCCTATCGGGAGGCTGGGGAGCACATAGCCGCCGTCCGCAGCACTCTGGGCAGTCCGCGTGGCGCCGGTTTCGGTTTGCGTGATCTTGACTTCGGCTCCCGGAATAGCCAGACCGGTGGCATCCTGAACGGTGCCAGCGATCTGAGAGGTGGCGACGGATTGAGCGAAGAGTCCGGGGCAAAGCACGGACAGACACAGCAAAGTTTTGAGGCACAACTTCATGGTTTCCCCTTTTGGTCCTGAAGCTGGAATGCCAGACCGAGGGTTCTGGAATGCCAGGCTAACGGTGACCGGAAGTCTATCAAGTGCGATATGCGACGTCAAGGAAATGAGGGTAAAACGGTGCGAGTTAAGACCGAATTGCGAGCGTGATTGTGAATATCCGGCGGCATTTATTTCCTGCTGCCGGGCGCGGCCGATTGCACGAGAGATTCGCCCATGTGGTGCCGGGGTGTCCGACGTCGAAGTGCTGAAGCCGGTGTCTTCCGGGTAAGGTGTTTTCGACAGCCGGGTGTTCCAGCTGGTTCTCCGTCGGCAATGCCGGCATGCCCGTTTGTCCTCTATTAATTACATTGTTATGCTTACAGGACATGAGTCGCATTCAGGTCCTTCTCATTTTTTTTGTCATCCTTATGTCCGCTCCGGCGTGTTTCGGGCAGGCTGGAAAATCGGAGTTGTTTGGAACGGTTCAGGATCCGTCGGCCCTCGCCGTTAAGGACGCGAACATCTCAGCTGACGAGTTGGCGACAGGCGCGAGATTTCAGACTACAAGTGACGAGCGGGGCGAATATCATCTGCTCGGTCTCCCGCCGGGGCAGTATACATTCACTGTTGAGCAGACCGGCTTCCGGACCTACAAACAGACGGGCGTCGTCCTGCGACTGGCGGACCAGATCAAATTAGACGTTCAGCTTCAGCTTGGACAACCGGCGCAGACGATTGACGTAAACGCGGAACTGCCGCTCTTGCAGACGGCCAGTGGCGCAGTCGCATTCAATGTCTCCAGTGAAAAGATCGAGACGCTGCCGCTCGACGGCCGAAATTTCGTCCAGCTGATTGCATTGTCTCCGGGTGTCGCGCTTCCCGGCGGCGGATCGCTGCTGCCGCGCATCAACGGCAGCCGCCCCCGCACTAACGAATATCTCTACGACGGCATCTGCGTGCTGCAGCCCGAGCCTGGCCAGGTTGCTTTCTATCCCATCATCGATGCGATGGAGGAGTTCAAGCTCAACATCAATGCCTACTCGCCCGAATATGGCCGCTCGAACGGCGGCACGGTCATGGTAATCGGGAAGTCCGGATCGGACGATTTCCACGGCACGCTGTTCGAATTTTTCCGCAATGAAGCCCTGAACGCGCGCAACTACTTCGCTCAACCGGGCCCGAAGCCCGAGTTCCGCCGCAACCAGTATGGCCTCACGTTCGGCGGCCCAATCCGCAAAAACAAGACCTTCTTCTTCGTCGACTGGCAGGGCACGCGCCTGCTCACGGGAATCACGCGCTTCAGCACGGTGCCCACGCTCGCGCAGCGTGGTGGCGTTTTCACCACCACGATCTACGATCCGAGCACGAATCCACGCACTCCATTCCCCAACAACACCATCGCAATGAGTCGCTTCGACCCCGCCGGGCTGCAGGTTCTGCAACCGTTACCCGCTACCGAACCGTTCCGGCGCCGCTAACAACTTCGTTCGCACTGCCGTCGAGCCCGATAGCCAGGATCAGTTCGACGCTCGCGTCGACCATATCTTCAACGAGAAACACCGTGCATTTGTACGCTACTCATAGTTGCGCGACGACGATAACCCGGTAACACCGCTTCCGGATGGCAGCGGCATCCTGACGACCGGCGTGATCGGACACGCCATCACGCGCGGCGACGGCATTGCTTCCGAATACGATTGGACTCTTTCGCCCACTCTTCTGAATCAGGCCCGCTTCGGCTACACCAGCCGCAGCGTGAATCAGACTTCGCTGCAGAACGGCGACATCACGATTCCCGGCGTCCCGCCGAACTCGTTTTCTTCCACGTTGCCGATCTTCACCGTCACCGGCTTTCAGCAGATCGGTCCGACCACCGCGGCCAATTCGAACTTCACGACCTCCGTCACCGAATATCTCGACACGATGTCGTGGATCCACGGCCGTCACACCATCAAGTTCGGGACCGACATCCGCCGCGAGGCGATCGACATCGTTAATCCGCCGAATCCCGACCGGCTCGTACGCATTCACCACCACCGGCACCAACTCAGCGACCGGCGCAGCGGGTAACGCGCTTGCCTCTCTGCTGCTCGGGCAGGTCAACGCGTTCCGCTCGACATCCAGCAACGCCCCATCCAGGAGCGCGCCCACATCGCGGAGTTTTTTGTCGGCGACGAATGGAAAGTCACCGCTCGCCTGTCGGTGAACTTCGGCACGCGCTACACGCTGAACTTCCCTTCCACCGAGGTCGACAATCAGACCTCGGTGTTCAACCTTCAAACGCAGGTGCTCGACTTTCCGCACACCGTGCGGAATGTCGAATGCTGCGATTTCGGCCCGCGTCGTCGGGTTTGCCTACCGTCTCGGCGATACGTGGGTTGTCCGCTCGGGATACGGCATGGTTTATTTCGAGCAGACCGGCATCACGACGCCGTTCACGACTGCCGCAGTTTCCCTTCGTCCAGACCGTCGGACAGCAATCTCAGGACAACATCAATTCGGCGTTCCTGCTCTCCGCCGGACCAACGGTGCAGGTCACCGCGCCCAATCCGAACTCCGGCCTCGGCCAGGGCGTTTTCGGCGTAGAGCGCGACGTCGGCTCCGGCTATTCGCAGCAGTGGAACTTCACCGTCCAGAAGACCATCGGCAGAACATGAACTTCGAAATCGGCTACCTGGGTTCCAAGAACACGCACCTCGGCTTGCCCGAAGCGAATCTGAACCAGTTGCCCGTGGCCGATCTTGCGCTGGGTCAGGCGCTGCTGGCCAAAGTGGCGAATCCCTATTTCGGGCAGATTCCGACATCGTCTTCCCTCGGCCAGCCGACGATCGCTGAGCAGCAACTGCTGCGCGCCTACCCGCGCTTCACCAACGTCGCGATGTTTCGCGACAACGTGGGCGACTCGGAATACGACGCGCTGCAACTCAAGCTCGAAAAGCGCCTCTCCCACGGTCTGACCTTCACCTTCGCTTACACCTTCTCGAAGCTGATCGACGACGCCTCGACTTACTTCTCGCAGACGATTTTCACCGGCCCCACACTGACCACCATCGGCGCCGCCGACGCTTTCAATCGCAAGTTGGAACGCGACGTTTCGAGCGGCGACATTCCCCGCGTATTCGCCGCCGGTTGGGTTTACCAGATTCCGCGCTGGAAGAAAATCGGAGCTTTAGGTCGTGGTTGGCAAATCGGCGGAATTGTTCGCATCCAGTCGGGCGATGCCGTTCCGATCTCGCAGGCCACGAACTTCAACTCGGCGTTTGGATACGCGCTACAGCGCCCCAATCGCATCAGCGACCCGAACGACTTTGCGAATCGCAGCGCTTCGGAGTGGTTCAACGTAGCGGCATTCACTACGGCTCCGCAGTTCACCATCGGCAACAGCTCGCGCAATCCGATCCGGGGACCCGGTCTTCAGGACGCCGACCTGATGATCGGGAAGACGTTCCGCATCAGGGAACGCGTGAGTCTGGAATTCCGCGCCGAGGTCTTCAACGTCAGCAATACGCCGCCGCTGAACGATCCGAATGCATCCTTCGGAAGCGCTGCCTTCGGAACGATCACAACGGCAGGCAATCCGAGAGATTTTGAGTTCGCCGGGAAATTGCACTTTTAGAGGGAAGGATCGTCGAGAATGTCGAAATGATTGCCATCGGTCCCCTGCTCACGGGGGGATAGCCGGCATTTATCGATTCTATTGGTCGGGGCGGGGCGATTTGAACGCCCGACCCCCTGCGCCCAAGGTATCGGGGTGAATTGCCTGGGGTTGCTCATGGTTGATCGATAGCGCTGTAACGACAGGGTGATGATCGGCTGATTCACCGATCAACTTCGGATGGCCTTAATCGTCGTCGACGATCCTGCACAATACCGTTATCGCGGCCAGTGTACGACCGCTCGGTTCGACGGAACGGGTAAGCTGTTGTCACCCGGGGTAGAGGCTTCGCGTGCGGTTCGAGTCGACAGTCGAAGAGCCCAGCCAGGAAGAACACCGTGGTGTGGCTTTGTTCAGGGACGGCCGGTTGCCAGCGGTCCCAGACCAACCTACAAATTCGGTTTGCGACACAACCTGTGGAGGCTTCACGAAGGTTACTGGATTATTTCGTGATCCGGTTGAGGAGCTCTTTCGCCGCCTGAAACGAGGGTTGGAATTCCAGGGCTTTTCTCAATTCTGCCTGAGCTTGCTCGGCGTTTCCGGTGCGCAGAAGAGCAGTTGCAAGATTGGCGCGCACCAGAACCAACGCGGGACTGATGACAAGAGTCTGGTTCCAAAAGCGGATGGCTTCCTCCAGGTTCCCACGCTGCATCTGGTATGCTCCCAGCGCCGCAGCGACGGCAGATTGAGTGGGGTCGAGGCGCCACGCTTCCTCATACAACGGAAGTGCGTGCGCGTCGTCCTTGCGGTCCCGGTAGAACTCGGCCAAATAGGCAAGTGTCAGCGCGTCACCACGGCCACGCGCAACAGTCTCCTGCAGCAGATGGAACGCGCGCTCCAGATACGTGGTGTTCTTCTCGCCCGAACCCAGCATGGCGTAAGCCAGCCCCAGGTCGCGCGTGCTTGCGGCCCCGCCGCCAAACGGAACGAGATCGGCGTCCGTCCGTGGCGCGCCGCTCGGGGGTCTGGCGCGCCGCCGGATGGAATGGTCTGTGAAGACGACATGGTCAACGTCGCTCGGCGAGTTGCGTGGCATGTGGCAGGCCACGCAATTATCGCCGTTGGCCAGCCGCGAAGCCCGGGGAGCACGGCATTCGGAAGTCTGGTGGCACGTCAGGCATTTACCCCGAAAGTACGCCGTCTTCTCATTTGCGCCCGGAACGGAATGGGGATCGTGACAAGTACCGCACCATAGCTTCTCGCCGCTCGCTCTTTTACAAGCGCTTTGCGCAAGATTCTCGGCGTGGCTCGTCACCGTCATTTGCGCCGAACCGGAGCGCACGAAGACCGTCAAAACATCCGCGAGCCGGTCGCCGGGGCGAAATGCCTGGTCGTCTTTGCCCGGTTTCGCTATGCGAATTTCGCCCGAAAGATGGCATTGCTCACAAATACTGTCCCGCTCAGCGGCAGCAAGCTTCGCCGGATTTATCATCGGTTTGCCCGTGGCAATGTGATCGCTTCCCGGGCCGTGGCATCGCTCGCAGGCTGTGCCACCTTCCCGAAACGGAGGTGAGGCATAGGCGTTTTGAGTGCCGGGAATCCGCTGAATCCCGCTGGCGTGACACTGCAGGCATTCCGGCATGATGGGCCGTGTCAGATAAGGGTAGTCGAGCGGAGCGTATCCGGGTGGGGAGTTCCAGGAAGCCGACTGGCTATAGTACGCGGCGGGCGCTTCATACAAGAATCCCTCGACGCTCATGAGATAGCTGCGCGCTGCGGCTCCGCTTCCCACGAAGTATTCCAGTTGGCGGCTCCCCTGGATCGGTTGTGTTGTTTCCTGCTGCAAAAACTCCACGAAGTAGCTCCCGGCTTTCCGCTGAACGCGGTACGCGAAGGCGCCGCGGGAATCGCGAAAGTCTGAGCGATCAAATTGCTCGTGCATTTGGCCCGTTCCCACGTGCCCGCTCCCGTTAGCCATCGGTGTTTGCATGTAGCTGCGATAGATGGCGGGGTGGCACGGTGCGCATGCCTGGCTTCCTGAAAACTCGGCGCCGACGGCGCTGGACGCAATGGCAAGCAACACTACGAGCGAAAAAATCAACGGGCTGAGTATACCACCGGACGGGCCAGCTCATGGCCCGCGTTGACACCCGAGCCATTCCCGAACTGAATGCCCGGAATACGGTAAACTACGAGGCTGCCTTCGATGATGACTTACGAAGCAAGGCCGAAAACAAGGGGTGTGAGCTGAGAGTGTTTTCGAGGCGCCGGGTAGTCGCCGCCGCGTCGGCCGCCCTGGTATTGGGAAGTGCGGTGGCGGCGTGGGTTTACACGAAGCGAGGGACACACTCTTCTCCTGATCCGGAAAGTGCCTATGTGAACGCCGCCGTTTGCACCGGCTGCCACGCAGATCTCGCAGCGGGATTCCGGAAAACCGGCATGGGACGGTCGTTCGCCAGAGTGCAGCCGGAAAATGTTCCCGAATTTGGAAAGCCTTTCCATCACCAGGCATCGGACAGTTACTTCGGCATGGTCGCGCGCGACGGCAGGTACTATCAGCGGCGCTGGCAGATCGGGTTCGATGGCAAGGAGACGAATGTCGACGAGAAACAAGTCGATTTCGTTGTGGGCTCGGGAAATCATTCGCGTACCTGGCTTCATCTGACCAACCGCGGCATGCTTCAAGTCCTGCCCCTGAGCTGGTATGCCGAAAAGGGCGGTTATTGGGACATGAGCCCAGGGTACGATCAGCCGGACTTCCCCGGCTCGGTTCGCCCGGTGCACTACGAGTGCATGTTCTGTCATAACGCTTATCCCAGGATTCCCGATGCTCTCCAACATGCCGCCAACGCGGAGATGACCTTTCTCAATCCCCTTCCCGAAGGCATTGATTGCCAGCGATGCCATGGGCCGGGGCAGCGGCACGTCGCCCTTGCCTCCGAGGGGGCACACACGGAACAAAGCCGGGAGCAAATTCGGGCCGCCATCGTCAACCCGAAGCGCCTGCCTGCGGACCGGGAGCTCGAGGAATGTATGCAATGTCACCTCGAGACGACCAGCCTGGACCTTCCTCACGCCATCCGCCGGTTTGACAGACCGCCCTTCTCGTACGTCCCAGGACAACCTTTGGGCGATTTCAGCGTGGAGTTCGACCGGCCAGGGGGAATGAAGACAAGCGGACTGCAGGATCGCTTTGAGATCGCGCAGGGCGCGTACCGGCTGCGACGATCACAGTGCTTTATCCAGAGCGCGGGCAAGCTGCGCTGCACTACGTGCCACGACCCGCACAACATCCCGCGCGGACAGGCGGCGGCCACGCACTACAACGCGGTTTGCGAACAGTGCCATGCCGCGACGCTCGAGCGGACGGCTGCCGGGCCACATACCGCCGGAGCCGATTGCATCGCCTGCCACATGCCTAAGCGCAGAACCGACGATGTGGTGCATGTGACCATGACCGATCATCTGATTCAGCGGCAAAAGCCGGCGGGCGATCTTTTGGCGCCGAAGGCGGAGGTCATCGAGTCGCCGAGATACCAGGGCGAGGTGGTCCCTTATTATCCGGCGCCGCTCGCCGATAATCCGGAGAACGCTCTTTACACTGCGGCAGCACAAGTTCGCGATCGGCGAAATCTCACGGAAGGTTTACCGCGGCTGGCGAACCTGTTGGAGCGATACCACCCGGCGCAAGCCGGTTTCTATGCGGAATTGGGACAGGGGTACGGCGCGGCGGGCGATTGGGCGAAGGGAGTCCCGTATTTCGAAGAGGCGGCGCGGCGGGAGCGAACTGCATATCGCCTGGTCCAACTGGGCAACGCGCTCATGCAAAACGGGCAGTTCCCACGAGCGGAACCGGTACTGCGGGAAGCGACCGGCCTGGCCCCTGACGAGCCTTCTGGGTGGGCCACTCTGGGCTGGGTTCTTTGGCAACAGAACAAGGGCGCTGAAGCGCGGGTGGATTTAGAGCGCGCGGTTGCCCTGGATCCGGACGTGCCCGAGGTGCACAACAATCTCGCGAATGTCGAATGGGGCACGGGGGATCAGGCTGCCGCCGTGCAGCAGTTTCGGGAGGCGCTGCGCATCCAGCCCGGTATCGCCGAGTGGCGTCTGAACCTGGCCCGTGTGCTGGTCACGCGCGGCCAGATCCCCGAAGCGCGCTTTCAATTCGAGCAGACGATTCGACTGAAGCCGGATTCAGCGGAAGCCCGGCTGGATTATGGCCGGCTTCTGTCGGATCACGGCGAATTCAACGCGGCCATTCGGCAGTTGGAAACCGCCGTTCGGTTGCAGCCCGATCTCTGGCGCGCCCACTTCGAATTGGCGATGGCCCTTGGGCGGAGCGGCAATGCAGTGTCCGCGCGCGAGCAGTTGACGATCGCCGCCAACGGTTCAGACGCCGAAGTTCGCGCGCAGGCGCTTGACGTGCTACAACGCCTGGGACGATAAGTTGTGGCGCAGACACTTTTTGCCTGCGCCATCGGACTCAGAAGGTGAACCGCCCGACGATCTGGCCGGTCCGCGGCTGGGTCCCGGCCCCTGCGACCGTGTTGATGTAGCCATACCCACCGGTCAACACTCCGTTAGCAGTCGTCAAAGGGCTGTAAATGGTCGCCGGCGACCCGCCCGGGGCGAGCCCCTGGTTGCCTGTCTGCGGAGCGGAAAGGAACAGCCGGTTGAAGACGTTCTGGAATTCGGCGCGGACGAAGAAATTGTACCTGCCTTCGTGGCCGAACCGGAAATTCCGGCCAAAGCTCATCGACTCGGCAGGCTGCCGTTGCCAGCGGTAGTTGTTGACGAACGGAGCCGCAGTGCCCCACTGCCCAGGCCCCGGATCCGACCAGGCGGCCGGGTTGAGGATGGTTTGAGTCTGCGGATTAAAGCATCCGCAGTTCGGATTGTGAAGAAACGGATCCACACCATTGATACGGTTGTCGGGATTGACCGGAGTCCCGTTGAAACCGCCCTGGCGTAACAACTCGTTGATGAGCTGGTTGCTGGATGACGGGGTTTGAATCAGGGAGCCGTTCTGATAGCGCAGCAACCAGCCGAGCTGCCAATCCCGGACTAACTGGGAGAGCACTTTCGTTCCCCCGTGATCCGCGGAAGTCAACTTGGGTGTCGTGTAGGAGCCTGAAAACACCAGGGCTTCCGGATAGACCAACTGGTTGAGCTGCTTGTTTATCCCGAAATTGAAAATGTCCGAGATGACCGGGTTATAGCTAAGGAAGATGGGGGCCTCCGAACCGGTGCCGAGGTCCTCGCCTTTGGACCACACGTACGAGGCCTGGGCCTGCAAGCCGTGCGAGAAGCGCTTGGTGGCCTTGATCTGCAGCGCGTCGTACCACGTTTTGCCCAGGGGAGGCCCGAGGAACGACTGTGGACCTGCAGAAGCCCACTGCGGCACCGGACGGATTTGCTGGTTGACCGTTTCAGTGAGCGGCATTCCCGGGTAGGCCGGCTTAAATCCGGCGGCAATCGCCTGCGGAGAGCCGATCTGACCCGTGAGCAACGCGAGGTCCGCCGGATTGTTGATGCTGAGCCCGTGTTGCGCCAGAATCTGGGGTGTCAAACAATTACATTGGTACTGGTCGAGGCCTTGCGCAGACCACCAGACTCCGCGGTTGCCGACGTAGGTGGCTTCCACGACCAGGTCCTTCCGTAATTCGCGCTGCAGGCCAAAGCTCCACTGCCAGGTCCGCGGCGGCCGGGCACTCGGACTGAAAATGGTGTTCGGAGAAGACGGCGGCAACAGCCCCTGTGTCAGAACCGGCAGTCTGCCTGGATCATAGTTCGGCCACGTTACATTGGGGTAGGGATTCGCCAGTGGAAAACCATTCGGGGACGGACTGATCCCATAACCGGTCGAGTTGTAGGTATAGTAGTTCGCCAGGCTGTATTGAACGCCCTGTGGGGTTTGCACCACCCCGTACGTGATGCCGGCGCCCGTGCGCAGCACAGTCTTCGGGTTGATCTGATAGGCTAACCCGAGGCGCGGCGCGAAGGCATAAGGATAGTTGTGAGAGAGCTGGCAATTGCAAGTGGCTCCGTAAATCTCAGCGCCCGGAAGCCCGACCGTCGGATTTATAGTGGTGAAGGAAGCGATCGGCATGCGGCCGTATTGTTCCTTCAAATAGGTCTGGAAATCGTAGCGCAGACCATAATCCAGGGTCAGCTTCCTGGTAACCTTCCAGCTATCCTGCGCGTAGAACCCCAGACTGTGAGTGCCCGTCTTGGTCTGGGTGTTTGGACTGATTTCAATGTCGTCTACCAGGCCTAACATAAAGCTGGCGTAACTGAAGCCGGTCGGATTGGCAAAGTTGAACGGCTGGAGATTTTGCCACGGATCGGCGGTTTCGGCATTGTTAATGCCAAACGCTCCATTGGCCCGCCATCCGCTGTGCTCGGGATATCCGTCGATGACGAGTTCGCCGCCGAACTTAAAAATGTGGTTTCCGTGTACCCAGGTCAGGTTGGTGTTGGCAGTAGGCTTCTGTTCCCAGAGGAAGGAAATGAAGGCTGGGCCTAATCCCCCGGTGCTCGGGCCGCCGAACCCACCGCTGACGAAGTTTTCGAGGCCTGCGGCGATGTTCGTCGGGGCGCCGCTGCCATCGAAGAATCCGCCGATCGAGGGAAAGCGATTCGGCTGGAAATACCCGCTCATGCCAAGGGTGGACTGGTCGAAATTGGGGTAGTCCGTCGGCTGATACTGGTTAATGAAACCGATGCCCATATGCAACAGCAGAGTTGGCTTAATGCTGTCATCGAAATTCAGGCGCGTGGTGTAGTTCCGATTGGCGGTGGGGTTCGGGGCCACGTAAATGCCACTGAAACCGTTGGCATTGGGCTCATTGCTCTGCAGCCGCGAGAAGTACCAGGAGAGCTTCATGGTTGAGCTGAGCGAGTGATCCAGTTTTATGGACCATTCGGTCGTGTGCTTCCAGTCCGTGTAGGAGGGAATGATGTAGTTGTTTATAAGCCCGGGTGCGTTTGGCAGCGGGAACATGTTCTGAATTTGAAGGGCGAACGGGCTCAACATTGAAAACGGGATTGCGTTGTTGGCGAAAGGGGTGCGGACCTGCGATCCATTTACGACCCGCGTCGTGGCTGGATTGAAGATTTCACCAAAAGAGAGCGTTTGGCCCGCTGGATCCACCGCAGGCTGGTTAGTGGCGGTGTTGACAATGGGGGGACTGAAGGCGCAGGTGCTCGAGGCCGGGACGTAGGCAAAACAGCCGGCTGTAGAAAAATCCCCTTTCCGGTACGCCGGGGTCGGCACCGTGGTGAGGCCGTTCGAAGTGGTCCTGTTCTCGCGGAATTGCTCGAAATTGAAGAAGAAGAAGGTCTTGTTCGTTCCGTTGTATACCTTGGGAATGCGGATCGGCCCGCCCACTGTGAATCCATAATCGTTGCGGCGCACGGGGTTGCGGATGTGCTGGCCTTCTTTTGACGGGTCCTGCGTGCCTGCATCGGTGAACGGCAACCCGGCGTTCAGCGCCTCGTTTGCGAAGTAGTCGTAGACGCTGCCATGCAACGAGTTGGTGCCTGATTTCATGGTGAAATTAAAATAGCCGCCGCCCACCTGGCCGTACTCCGCCGCGAAATTGCTGGTCTGAACCGCTACCTCCTGGATGGCGTCCACACTGGCGCCCTGACTAAGCTGCTGCAGGACTTTCCAGATGTTTCCGGTGGAATCCTGGCCTTCAATGCGGATGGCTTCGCTGTTGCTCGGCAATCCATTCACCACAACCGCCTGGTCGTTGCCAAAAGTCACCCCAGGAAGCAGTTCCGCAGTCTGCAGGGGGTTCCGAATTTCGCCCATCGTGGTGGCGCCGAAGACGTTCCCGCCCGATATGGTGAGCACGGGAAGCTGATCCGCTTCGCTAATTGCGACCGTGTGGCTCATCTCCCCGCTCTCGGTCTTGAGCAAGGGCACCGTATCTGTGACTGAGATCACCTCGTTCGCCGCGCCGACTTCCAGTGTTACGTCTTTGCGGGTGTCGGTGGCGACAGTAACCTCTACGTTAGTCAGGACGAATTTCTTGAAACCTGGCGCATTCACCGAAATTTCGTAGACGCCCGCCGGGACCGACAGCACGTAGTTGCCCGTGCCCGATGTACCGCCGCGATAGATGACGCCTGTCGCAGTGTTTTTGACTTCAATTTGAGCCGCCGGAACAACCGCCGCGGCGGGATCAGAAATAGTTCCCGTAATTGTGCCCTGGTTGGATTGCGCGAACACACCCACACCGGCCAGACACACAATGGCTGCCACCAGTAGAGATCGAATCATCACTCTCCCCTTTAATCAAAGGCGAATCGGATTATCAAATGTGGTCTGAAATCCCCATTTAAGACCACAAGTGTGGCGACTATCATCGCCGCGTCTATCCAAGTCAATCCATCCTTGTTGATAGTCAGTATCAACAAATCGGATAAAGGAACTTTGCACTCGCTCTTCGGCCGAGTCGATCCGGCGCCGAGGACGCGCTTATGGCCGCGCGGGCTCGCGCCATAATCTCCGCGCCCGAGCTTCTGTAGCACGTCCGGCGCCTGCGGCCAGACGAGTTCGAGAGCCAGACTTTTCGCATACTTAAAGCCAGGATCAATGCCCGAAAGAAAGCTCGTGTTGTTCACTGTGGGGACTTTTGCGGGGATGCTCCTTCAGATCCCTGGCAAACGCGTTCGGGACAAGCGGAGATCGACAGTGCGAACGAGATTTATGCGATTAACGCAAAATTGAAGCGGTACTCTGTGGTGGTAACCGACCAACAATGTCGACCGTCGATCTGGCCCCGCTGTTCACTCCGTTTTCGATTAACGGGCTCACGCTGCCCAATCGCTTTGTAATGCCGGGAATGCAAAGGCAGTGGTGCGTAAACGGTATGCCTCAGCCCCGCCTCGCCGAATACTACCGGGAGCGCGTCGAGGGCGGCGTGGGACTCGTCATTACTGAATCATGCGCCGTCGATCATCCTTCCTCTACGCAGACGCCCATCTTCTGCCGCATTGATGACGCGACGATGAGCGCCTGGGAGCGATGCTTCGATGCAGTGAACCGCGCCGGCGGCCGAATGTTCCTGCAACTGTGGCACGAAGGCGCTGTCCGGAAGGAAGGCGGCGACGGCCCTTATTCGCCATTTCCTACGATGAGCCCGTCTGGATTGGTGCGCGCGGGCACGCCTAACGGCATCGCTGCGTCGCTCGGGGATCTGGATGCGATTCGCAAAGCTTTCGTGCGGGGTGCTCTCGCCGCGAAAGAGATCGGCGCTGCTGGCGTTGAGGTCCACGGTTGTCATGGATACCTGCTGGATCAGTTTCTGTGGGCGGAAACTAATCGCCGCGAGGATGGTTATGGCGGCGATGATATCCGCGACCGCGTGCGGTTTCCGGCCGAAATCGTCCGGGCTATACGCGAGGAGGTGGGCGAGACGTTTCCCATCTCGTTTCGTTTTTCGCAATGGAAAGAAGTTGATTACCACGCCCGCATCGTTCCCACGCCGCATGACCTGAAAACGATGCTCAGTGTCTTGCGAAGGGCGGGAGTCGATATCTTCCATGCTTCGGCTCGCTACTTTTGGGTTCCCGAGTGGCCACATTCGAATTGGGGAATCGCGGGTTGGGCAAAGTCCATGACCGACGCTCCGGTGATTGCCGTGGGAAGTGTTGGCCTTGACACAGATGTGATGGACAATTTCTTCGGCAAGGAGGCGAAGTCCACTGGAGCCGCGGGATTGCGTGAGGTGTTGCGCCGGTTCAACAATGCCGAGTTCGACTTGATTTCGGTCGGCCGCGGCCTGATCGGCGATGCAGAATGGGTGAACAAGGCGCGGGATGGCCGGTGGGATGAGATTCGCACGTTCACGAAGAAAGACGTGATTGGCGATCTGGAAGTGGAAGGATTTGTGGCCGAAGCGCACGCCGTGGAGATGTAGGCCGATAACGTTCAGGTCGCAAGAGAATGAGAGGCAAGGACCGTCCCGACTGCCTCTACGGTTCCAGGAGGTTGCTGATTACCGCTTTTTCAATCGGATAAACGACACCGTTTGAGTGGCTGTGGTTCATAAGAGCCGACGTCAACCGTCACCTCAAGGCATAAACAAAATGACGAACTCACCCAAACACTCAACCGATAAGGAACGCTTCCGTACATCGCCCCGGAGAGACTTGCTGATTCATGGCAAGCTGATTCTATTGGTCGGGGCGGGGCGATTTGAACGCCCGACCCCCTGCGCCCAAGGCAGGTGCGCTACCAGGCTGCGCTACGCCCCGACATTTGTTGCTCTTTTGATTCTAAGCGATGCCGCCGAATTCGCCTAACCCGCCTTTTCAAGCAGAGTCAGACTGATCTTCTGGGAGAGAACCATCTCGCGTGTGACTTGAAACTCCTTCACCTTCTTGTAAGACGGCAGGAAATACATCAAATCCAGCATGAGATCTTCGAGGATCATGCGCAGCCCACGCGCACCGACTTTGCGGTCCAGCGCCAAAGCGGCGATTGCATCGAGCGCCTCTTCGGAAAAGCGGAGTCGAACGTTCTCGTATTCAAACAACCGCTGATATTGCTTGACGATGGCGTTCTTCGGCTTCGTCAGTATCTGAACGAGGGCCGATTTGTCGAGATCTTCAAGGGTCGCAACGACCGGCATACGGCCGATAAATTCGGGAATAAACCCGTACTTGATCAGGTCGTGCGGCTGGAGCAGACGAAGGAGGTCGACGTCGCGACGATCGCCGATCCCGACAGTTTTCACCGGCTCGGTCATCTTGCCGTCCCGGTTATTGTTGTCTTCGGTCATGAAGCCGATCGACTTCTTGCCGACGCGCCGACTCACGATTTTCTCAAGCCCCACAAAAGCTCCGCCGCAAATAAAGAGAATATTCGTGGTGTCGATCGGCGTAAACTCCTGGTGCGGGTGCTTGCGACCGCCCTGGGGAGGAACGTTCGCGATCGTGCCTTCCAGAATCTTCAGCAGGGCCTGCTGAACTCCCTCGCCCGAAACATCTCGAGTGATCGAGGGATTCTCGTCCTTACGGCAGATTTTATCGATTTCATCAATATAAATAATGCCCTGTTGACAGCGCTGGACGTCTCCATCGGCGGCCTGCAGAAGTTTGAGAATGATGTTCTCGACATCTTCGCCCACGTAACCAGCCTCCGTGAGCGTCGTAGCGTCGACGATGGCGAATGGAACGTCGAGAATGCGAGCCAATGTCTGCGCCATCAGTGTTTTGCCGGTACCCGTGGGCCCGATCAACAGGATGTTTGACTTGGCCAGCTCGATTTCCGAGTTTCGCATCCGGTTCATGTGGATGCGTTTCGAGTGGTTATACACCGCAACGGCGAGCTTGCGCTTTGTGGCTTCCTGGCCGATTACATATTGATCCAGAAAATCTTTGATTTCAAGAGGTTTGGGGATCTTGTTGGGACCGGCGGCGGGCGGTTCCGGCTTATCGTCCTCGAGGATCGAGTTGCAAACCGCGATGCACTCATCGCAGATGTACGCCCGCGGGTAGTCGCTCGGGGAGGAGATCAGCTTGCCAACAACATCCTGGCTTTTATGACAGAAGGAACATCGAAGTGTGTCGTCCGACCCAGCGCGCTTCAAGAATTACTCCCTTCCATAATAATGGCCAGAATGTAACCATTATCGCTTGTCTAAGGAAACCGCGCAATGCTGCTGGCCGGAAATGCCGTAGATTCAGGCCCGTGCGCTTCCGCCGCACCCGTCCGCTCGAACTGATACCTTTCTATTGTCACGACCACCTCAAACTCCCCCGGCCTTAAGGGTGAAGCTTGCGAACTGCGCAAGACCTTGCCCAAACAGTGGAGGTGAACCGGGGGCCTGTTTCCCGAAAGCGTGATGATGTATTCGAGCCGCGCGCCAATATCCACGGCGGTTGGCGACACAAAACATACCCCGCCGGAGCTGATGTTCCGGGTTCTCTCGCTGCGATTTACTCGCTGTTCCCCTAATTGCAAAATACGGAGAGGGAGTTGCAGCCGGTATCTTTGGCTCCGTCGCTGTTCCAATAAGATACTCTAATGTATCAAATACCACGAACGCAATCCGTTACGGTACTAGCCGATCGGATTCCTCGACTTGCAGAATCCTGTACGTATCACAGCCGTTCTCGCGACTGACTTCGTAGTGCACCCTCAGATCGACGGGTGAGCCCCGGCGGCTCGCGCGCAAGCGAATGAGTCTCTCGAAACTCTCTGAAACGGGTTTATTCATGCCTCATAGATACACCGGCGATTCGGCGAAGCTGGCATCTGTTTCTGCAAGTCATAGATTTAAAATAGATTGTTTTTAAAAATTTTTGTGACCGAAAAAACGGTATCTTCCATCTTCCTCCGGCCGGCAGGAAACCGGAGCCGGCCCCCCTCACCGATGATGTCGCGAACGGGTCATCCAGAGCCCTTCGGGTGCGTGAAGGTTCGAAGGCGGAGGTATTTTGGCAGCGATTGGCCGCAGAGACAAAAATGAAGGCGCTGCGTACTTTTCGGATTGGTTCGGTGTGGGTATAGATGCGCAAGCGGGATGGATTCTCGCATCCTGGATCACAGCCCATGAATTAGAGCCTCCCGGTGGCGCGATAGAAATTCTCTATGTAGCGGCCGTCGACATCGGTAAATTCGTAATCCCGTGCCGCATCTCCTGTGAAGATCAGTTGCCCCGCCTTCGCGGCCACTGCCGAATCCGAAGCCAGCGCGACGATCGCGCGGCCCGTATATTCCGGCGATTCGGCCAGATCGTATCGGTAAAGCTTTTGCAGACGCTCGTCCTGCATGTGGATCTGCACGCGCTCGGTTCTCATGAATCCCGGCAAGACACCGACCACCGTGACGCCGGCTTTAAGCGCATCGGCGGCCAGGCTTACCACGAGGCGATTGAGGGCGTAGTGCGGGAGGTGTTCGAATAGATCCCACTGGAGGTTGCCGCCGAGCTTGTCCGATTCCATCATGGGTTCGCTGATCGCCGCAATCAATCCGGAACGCTGCCGGGACATCACGCGTGCGGCCTCCCGGGCCGCAATCCAGAAAGCCTGTGGGCCGGCTCCCATGAAGTCGTCCCAGAATTCCACAGGCAGGTTCCAGAATGGCTCCTTCCATATTGGATCGAGGAAACGCTCGTTACCGCCCCACACGGCGCAGACGAGAATGTCGAGACGGCCCTGTTCGGCTTGCACGCGATCGAACAGCGCCCTGCTCTGTACCACGTCCGTGTGATCGATCCGCATTGGTATGCCCAATCCGCCCCGGCGCGTGACTTCTTCCGCAGTGTCTTCGATGTTGCCGGAGGCGCCATCGATCGGCGGCGGGCCGCCCCGAATAGAGCGGCCGGTAACATAGACAGTCGCAGCGTGCTCGGCAAGCGCCAAAGCGACGCCGCGTCCACAACCGCGGCTGGCTCCTGCAACAATCGCAATCTTGTCTTTGAGCCTGTCGGACGCAGGTTCCCTGTCAGACATAAGTCAACGATACAGCTTCGATTTTCCGCAAAACAAGCGGCGAAGCACGTCCAGCGACGCGTGCCGTACCATATTCATAGTGCGGATATAAAGATGCTGACAACCACCACCGTTGTGACACCCGTCCGTTATGATCAGGGACTGACTTACGCGGATTTCCTCGCTGGAGCCGTGGTTAATCGGGAGAGGTTCGAGAATAACTACAAGACCGCGCCTCTATCCGAAGAGGATCTCGCTTTCTTCCGGAAGGCCACCGCTTTACGCGATGGTCCCGCGAAGATCCTTGCGATCGCCGAAGCGTGGTGCGGGGATGTCTATCGCGAACTGCCCAGCGTCGCGCGGATTGCCGAGGCAACCGGTATGAGTCTGCGGATTTTCCTGCGCGACCAGAATGCGGACATTATGGACGAATTCCTTAGCAACGACGGAAAGTCCCGCGCGATCCCGGTATTCATCTTCTACACCCAGGGTTTGCGTTACATTACGCATTTTACGGAGCGCTCGGCCGGGGCGCACGCTGAACTGGCAACGATTTCGAACCAGGTGAAATCCAGACTCGACCTGCCGGAGTCCGCGACCTATGCCACCTTGCCGGATGCCGACAGGCAGGTTTTCATTCGGGAGTTGATCGCCGCGATCCAGCCGCGCTCGGACGCCTGGCGGAGGGAAGCGATCAGCGAGATGCGGCAACTCTTGTCGGACGCGCTCAACATGTGAGGTCGTTATGGCCGATCTCCAGATACCCATTATCTATACGATTCGCGGGTGCGACGCTTGCGTCAAGCTGCTGCGCAAGTGGGAAGAGGACGGGCGGAAGTGGGAAGAACGCCGCGTGGAGCTCAGCCAGACCGTGCTGGATGAGGCGCGCCAGTACGGTGACATGGTGCCGATTGTGGTATGGCCGGATGGAAGAGTCGAGCAGGGATTCGAGGGACACCTCGGCTGCTTCCTATAGGTGTGGGCCGAGGCGCAGCGCTGTTTCCGGAAACGTATCTGGACTCGTGTGAGGCTTTTTCTGGCTGGGCATCGGGAATCCCCCGGACCGGCCAGGTACAATAACCCGCGGCTGCAATTCGAATGGGTTGACAGAGGCATCTCGCCAATTTGCACGTGACCGCGCTTCCTCCCGCGTCGATTCCAGCCGGTCGTGCCATACCTGCCATTGGGGTGCGGACTCACCGATCAGGATGCGATAAACTTCGTGTTTCAAGCGACCACGAATATGAGCACACAAAGCGCCCCCCAACCCGTGACTAGACCCGGAACGGCCCCGGTCCCGAAGGCCACGGTCATGTCCAAAATCGTCTGGATTCTGGTTGCGGCGGCGGTCGGAGGCGGCATCGCGGTGGCGCCACAGCCGCCGGGACTTTCCCACCCGGCCCAGTTGGTCCTGGCAATCCTGGCGTTCACGGTTGTCATCTGGGCTGCTGAGGTGATGAACAATGGAGTCGCGTCGGTCCTGATGATGGCATTGATGCTCGTCGCGGGAGTGCGGCCTCTCGGAGTCGCAAACGGTACCGTCACGGGTGTTTTCAGCGGCTATGCAGACCCGGCGTTCTGGATTCTGCTTACGGTTTTGTACTACGGCTTCGCCATGAAAAAAACCGGCCTCGCGGAGCGCATCTCCTATTACATTCTGTCGCTGTTTCCGGGAAGCTACGGCGGGATTCTCAGCGCGTTCTTTGTCATTGGTCTGGTGCTCGCCATGGGCATTCCTTCCATGACCGTGCGGACGGCCATCATGGCCCCGATCGCCTGGGCCCTGGTTCAGTCTTTGGGATTGCGTCCGCGCAGCCGGGGCACGGCCCTCATCATGATTACGACGGTCGAGATGGCGGTGGTTCCGGGACTCGCCTTCCTTCTTGGTTCACTAAACGGGCCCGTAGTCCTCAAGATGTTTGGCGCCGCTCATGTTCCCATATCACAGGGTTCCTACGCTGAGGTGATGACACTGCCCACGCTGATCATGTGCGGGATGATTCTGGTGCTCAACCAACTGCTGCTGAAGCCAGAGGAACCCCTGAAGGCATCGCGCGAATTCGCGCGCACGCGCCTCAAGGCACTCGGTCCGGTGCAGCGACCGGAGTTGATCACCGCGCTGGTGATAGGCGTTTCCATTATTCTGTGGGTGGCAACGAAGCTTCCGTCTTTCATGGTCGGAATGTTCGGGATGACGGCATTCGCGCTGGCGGGCATCCTGCGCGATCCCGATATCGCCGGCGGCATCTCGTGGACGTTGATGTTGTTCCTTGGTGGAATTTTCGGCCTGCAGAACGTGATTCCCGAGTTCAAAATCACGGATTGGATGGCTGGTTTGATGGTTCCCCACGTTCAGGCGCTGATCGCAACGCCGATCCTTCTCCTGATTGTCATTTCGCTGGTGATGCTGGCGCTGCGTTTCCTCGATCCTACGGCGTTCATTGCTCTGCCTCTGGTATTCCTGCCGCTCGAAGCACCTCTTTCCAAAGCCGGGTTTCCGCCGCTGATCCTTACGGCACCCCTGCTGCTGTGTTCGGCGCCATTCTGGCTTCCTTATACGAACTTCTGGATTGCCATGACGGAAGGGATCACCGAAAAGCAAGGGTTCGGTCGCGGAGAGCTGTTCCGTCTGGCGACGATCTATGCATTCTCGGCGATTGTTGCCTGCGTAGTGGGCTACTTCTACTGGAGAGTGATCGGCATTCTGAAGTGACCGCGCGCCCAAATCTGGGTGGCGTAATCCGAACCAGATTACCCGACGGCCCAAAGCGCCGCGCGAGCCAGTCAGGGCTTCGCGACAGCGGTTCGGGTGCTCAGGTTTCTCAAGCCGGAAATGGAAACAGAGATCGTCCGGGTCGTCTCGGCTTGTTCTCCACGACTTGCCTTATAACGAGTTGCCGGCCCGTCCGCGTCTCCTCATTTGTTTCTGTCACTGATTGCCATCACAATGGCCGCGTCTCATACTCATGTCGCCGTTCTGTCGGTCGGGTGCCGCGGACCGATCCGCGCGATCTGGATTCTGAAAGCCTGCAGCCATTTTTGAGCAAACCGCCGGAGGATTCGACAACAATTTGACGGTATTTTGCCGGTCTTCGACTCTTGACTCGGATACACTAGACAACCATGGGCTCGAAGGCGGATCGTATTCGAAACTCTTCCACGGATGACGGGTTGGCGGGAGAGGCGTATGTGATTGTTCGCGAGCGAATCCTTCGGGGGGAACTGCTGATCGGGCAGGTGATCTCACGCCGGAAGATTGCAGCCGAACTGGGGATGAGTTTCTTGCCGGTTTCCGAGGCGTTATTGCGACTCGAGCATGACGGGTTGCTCGAGAGCCGCCCGCGGGCGGGTACTCGCGTCAGGGTGCCCACGCGGCAGGACGTAGAAGGACACTATGTTGTCCGGGAAGCGCTCGAATCTCAGGCGGCGATGCTTTTCGCCATGCAGGCCACGCGCGACGAGCGTTCGGAACTCTCAAAGCTGGCCGCGCGGGTGGACGCGCTGTCGGCGCAGCCGGAGGGAAATCGGTTCATCTATCTTGGATTGCACGAAAAACTTCACCGGAGAATCGCCGAGTGCGCGCGCTGCGCCGCGTTGTCGGATGCAATCAGCAGGACATCGGCGTTGGCCTCAACCTGGCTGTGCGCCACGAAACCGGCGACCCTCAATCCGCCGACCCATCACGAGGATCTGATCAAGGTGCTTACCTGCGACGACCCGTCTGCTGCCGGGGAAGCAATGCGGGCGCACATACGATCCAGCCGGGATAACGCACTCAGGCGGCTTCAGCCTTACTTTCTTATGCAGGGAGAGTACACACAAACCTATTCCCGGTCCGCGAAAAAGCCATCTCCCGTCGAACAGATTGCCCCGAACCGGGTTGAACCTGTCGAAGTTTCCGCATCGCTTCACTAGCGCCGATTGCCTCGGCGAGGCCGGAGTGTCCATCGGCTTTTCCAGGACGGAATCGGATCGCCTGAGCGGGGACTTTGACACGTATGGCTGACCGAAGCGTTTTTCGGAGAGCCAGCAGTTATTAACCTGTCTTGATCTTTCGGACTGGCTCCAGATCGAGTGCCTCCGGAAATACCAGTGGACGGACAGTCTCATTTCCACCGAGTAAAGTCCGCACCTTATTCACCAGCCGAGCCCTTCGGCTACGCGCCGCCCAAGGCCGGTTGAGGAGTTCTCTCACCAGCGCCGGTTCTTCCCAAGGCACGTCATGGTAAGCGTTGTGCAGAAATTCGGACCATGAATTACAATCCCAAGCCTGCGGAAAATAAGCGATGATCCCGCTCCTGGTCACGCATTTGAGCGATCCGACACGCCCGGTCAAAACCATGCACAGAGCATTCACCAGATCCCGGCCATTTCCCAGGCGAATATGGCACTGCGGCGTGACCCGGGCATTGACCTCAACCAGCAAAGGCACATCGCTGTCCCTTTCGATCATGAAATCGAGGCCGCAAAAACCAGACAAAGAGAGGTGTTTCACGAGGGCTTTCGCCGCCTGAAGCATGGCGGGACTCTCCACCACGCGGACTACCGTAGCGGCCCCCGTCTCGCTGTAGGCCACAGCTACTTCAACACTGATCGCAGCAAGTACCTCGCCCTGAAAAGCAAAAACCGCAACATTGGCCGGACGGCCGGTAATATACTCTTGCGCTATGACGGCGGGGGGAAAACGAGGCGCTAAATCTTCAGCCACGAAACAATCCCGGTCGATGGCAGCTCGCTTTAATGCCACCAGGATGTTCATCGGACGCCTCATCGCCGCGGCACTTTTGCGAGCCGCAGTCTCAGAGTGAAGGATCTTTACGCCAAATCCTCCCGACGTCCCGTCGGCCTTTAGTACCCAAGGGCTTTCCTGGTGTGCGCACCACGAATCGATATCGGCATCCGTCTTGATCAGAGACATTTCGGGCGTTGAAATGCCTATTTCGCGAGCGACTTTCAGAATCTCATAACGCGAAATCAAAACAGGATAAGCGCTGGCAGGTCCCAGCGAATTCTCGATCAGATCTGCAAAATCCGAATCACCCTCCGCCTTCGCGCGGCCGTGCAACTCATAAAGATGACGGGCGGCCCGATCATCACATGGGATGACGATCGAGGCCGCGCTGACCATGATGGCCGAGTGGAGAGACTGCAGAGGCCGCCAGGGATTGTAAGGAAAGGCCCGAGCGAAGGCTAACTTCGACAGAGGATTGCCGCGGGGGAAAACCGCCTGAACGTCGCATCCGGCATCGGAAAGGGCGATCGCCAACCGTGCTGAATGGGGCCACCAATTAGTGGCGGCCAGTAGAATTTTTGGCACGTGATCCCCCGTCTTGAGCGTGAGCGGTTTTGCGTTCAATTCTGTCTTTGGAGAAGCGTGCCTCGACACAAAGTTGGGTGAAATTATTATACCCGAAAGCTGTTTGCGAAGGAAGGATTTTGCGCTCGGCGAGCCCGGAGCAGGCTGCAGACCCATCCCCGACCGGGAGCCGAGACGCTCCGCCTTCAGAGGTGCCCGCAGCGATCCGAATGGAGATCATAAAAAATTCCATGTGGCGAACGAATCCGCACCCAAAGAGTTGCAGCGGATCACAGAATCTCCGCTGGCTATTCTTCTCCGGGGCTATTCTTCTCCGGCGCCGCGCCCGGAGGATAAACCTGTGCTGTACATTACGAGCTTACAGAGGCTTGAGAGGCTCGGACAAGCCCTTTCCTCAGGTTGTCCCTGTTGGTCGTACCGGTACGTATCAGGATAGTCCCATGAATTCGCCGGAATTACAGCTCTCCGCGGATGTTAACTCAACAACTCGGCGCAGTCGGCGGAGAAGATGATCCCGGGTATTCTGTTTATCGGAGGACCTCCAAAACCGCGAATCGCCGGCTAAAACCGGTGTTCCGCTGTGCCTCGGAGTTTGTGGAAGCCAGCATCATTATCGGAGTACGCGCCGCTCCGGAGGAGCCGGAACGCCGCCGCAATCTGATCGCGTGCCTGGATTCGCTCGCCGCGCGGCCGCAGACCACGGAAGTCCTCGTCATCGAACAGGATGCTGAGCCCCATCTCGAACAGCTCGTGGGTCCCCTCGTGGACCGGTACCTCTTCGCGCCGAACGCCGGCCTTTACAATCGCGGCTGGGCTTTCAACATCGGCGCCGCTGAGTCCCCGGAAGCCGATTACCTGTTCCTGCTGGACGCTGACGTTCTGCTGCCGCACGATTCCTTAAACCGCGCTTTGGAGCGGATACGTTCCGGTATCAGGGTTCTGCGCCCTTACACCGAAGCGTTGTTCCTGAATCCCGAAAACGCAGGGGAGCTGTTTTTAAATCCGATGGGCCTTTGCCTGTGGATTCGGTCCGACTTCTACCGTCAGATCGGTGGCCACGATGAAGCTTTTCGCGGCTGGGGATGGGAAGATCGCGAGTTCTGGGAGCGAATCGAACGGCACACCCCGATAGACAGGATGCCGGATCGTATCGTGCATCAGTACCATCCTCGTCGGGTGATGGATGATGTGAGCGGAGCCGCTAATGCTGAACGGTTTCATCGGCTCCTTGCGATGGGCTTCCCAAAGCCTGCGGATAATGCCGGCGATATTACGAAGTATGCCGGCGGTTCAGTGTGGAACGGCATCGTTCCGGCAGTCCCGTCTGCGTTCGGCGGCCCACGAATCAGCATCGTGATGCCGACCTATCGCCGCGAGCATACCATTCAGCGCGCCGTCGCGAGCGTCCTCGCCCAGACGCATCCGGACTGGGAGTTAATTATCGTCAACAACGCCCCGGGCGACTTCGGCATCGATTTCGAAGACCCTCGAATCCGCCTCTACCAGTATTCCGATAAGCCGAGCGCCAGCTACGCGCGAAACCGCGGGCTGCAATACGCGACAGGCGGTCTCATTTGCTTTTTCGATGATGACGACGAAATGTTTCCCGGTTATCTGGCCCGGTTCGCGGCCACCTTCCGCGATCATCCGGCCGCTGGGATGGTGACGTGCGGCATCATCCGTCCCGACGGCAACCCTGGCTTTACACTTTCGACACCGGGTTGCTGCCTGCGGCGCGAATCGGCCACGGCCGACTGGATTCCAGACCACGGCCACGATAAGGTCTACTTCCGCCGTATCGCCGAGCGAAACAACTGGACCGTCTCAAACGGCGGAATCGTGGAGCTTGACGAAGTGCTCTGCCGCGCCTGGGCCGACGCCTCGGGGGGGTTGCGCCGCGGCGACCTTTAGAGAGCCGCGAGCACTTCTTCGGCGTGTCCCTCGGGCTTCACGTTGTGGAAGACTTTCACGATCTTTCCATTCTCGATGACAAAGGTCGTGCGAGCGACCCCCATCACCTTTTTGCCGTACATATTTTTCTCTTTCATGACGCCGAATTTTGTCGCGATGTCTTTGTCGGCGTCCGCCAGGAGAGTGAAGTTGAGATCGAACTTTTCTTTGAACTTCGCCTGCGCTTTAGCAGTGTCGGGCGAGACGCCGATAACGGTTACGCCCTTCCCGGTGAACTTCTTGACCGTGTCGCGGAAAGAGCAGGACTCTACTGTGCAGCCCGGAGTGTCGGCGCGGGGATAGAAATACAGAACAATCTTTTCATTCTTGTGGTCCGCGAGATCGAATTCCTCGCCGCTGTCGGTCAGAACTTTGAACTCGGGTGCTGCGTCGCCCTCTTTGAGCATTGATTCTCTCCTGGTCCACTTCTCCTGGTAAACCCAGCCTAATCGAGCCGGGATTTCAGTAACTCGTTCACTGTGGCAGGATTCGCCTGGCCGCGCGATGCCTTCATCACCTGACCGACAAGGTATCCGATCACGGTGGTCTTGCCGCTCCTGTATTGTTCCACCTGCTTCGGGCTGGCGGCGATTACCTGATCGACCAATTTTTCGAGCGCGCTGGTGTCGCTGATCTGCCGCAGGCCTTCGCGATCGATGATTACCGACGGCGGCTCACCCGATTCTGCCATTTTCGGAAGGATTTCCTTGGCGAGTTTGCCGCTGAGTTCTCCTTCGACGATCAGGCCCACGAGCTCTCCCAGATAGCGGGCAGGGACGGGCGATTCCGCGATTTCTTTGTCCGCGGCCTTCAACAGCCCGGAGAGATCTCCAATCACCCAGTTGGCGGCGACTTTCGGGTCTTTTGAAACTTCGGCTACCACTTCGTAATATTCGGCCATTGCGCGCGTTGAGGTTAATACGTCGGCGTCATACTCGCGTAATCCGTACGACTCGATGAACCGGGCGCGCTTCGCCTGCGGCAGCTCCGGCATACTGGCGCGAACTTCATTGAGCCACTTCTCGCTGATCGCGGAGCGGCACCAGATCCGGCTCGGGGAAGTAGCGGTAATCGTGCGCGTCTTCCTTGCTTCGCATGCCCGCGGTCTCGCCCGTGTCGGAGTTGAAGAGGCGCGTTTCCTGATGAATCGTTCCACCGGCTTCGATCACGCCAACCTGGCGGGCAATTTCGTATTCGATGGCCTGCTTGAGGTAGCGGAACGAGTTGAGATTTTTTACCTCGGCGCGGGTTCCGAATTTCGGCGCCCCTTTTTGACGGACCGACACGTTCGCATCGCAGCGGAGGTGTCCCTTTTCCATGTCGCAATCAGATACGCCGACGAATTGCAGAGCCTGCTTGACTTCGGTGAGATAAGCGACGGCTTCGTCGGAGGAGCGCACGTCGGGCTCGCTCACAATCTCGATCAGAGGCGAGCCACAGCGATTGAGGTCGACATAGGTGAAGCGGTCGGAATCGCGGAAACCGTCATGCTGGCTTTTGCCCGCGTCGTCTTCCATGTGAACGCGGGTGACGCCGATCCGCTTCTTCGCGCCGTCGACTTCGATATCAACGAACCCGTGTTCGGCGAGCGGCTCGTCGTACATCGAGATCTGATAGCCCTTGGGGAGGTCCGGATAAAAGTAATTCTTGCGGGCGAAACGGGAAACAGGGCGAATGCCGCAGTTCAGCGCGATGCCGGCTTTGATAGCGAGTTCCACTGCTTCCCGGCTCAGGACCGGGCAGCGCTCCGGGGAGTCCCAGGCAGACCGGGCATACGTTCGTGTTCGGGGGCGCCCCAAAGCTGGTGGGACATCCGCAGAATATTTTCGTGCGCGTACCGAGCTGGACGTGGACTTCGAGGCCGATAACCGGTTCGTACTTCGCTATCAGTTCGGGCGGCGCCAGGTCCATAGTCATAATCGACATTTACCTCTTAAGGATAACGAGGCGGATTCGGCAGATTTAAGTGCTTGTGTCGCGGCCCGAGCGGGCAACGTTAGAGGGCGCCGCACGCGTGAAACAGCAGGCTGAAACGGCTTTGCAGACGCCATTATCTCGGCGAGGCGGGTTGCGGCCTCCGGCTGGGTGAACGTGTCGACGAAAAATGATATGCTTTTGCAAAACCCGGACGGAACCGTGATTGGGGAACGGTTCGCTTCGGGCCTACCCCGGGGGCATTCATTGCCTGGACTGGAGGATCACTTTGAAATCGACAAAGATTTGTGGAACCGTGAAGTTCTGCCTGGCTGCCCTGCTGACAATCGGCGTAGCGAGCGTCGCGCCGGGCGAAGATGAGGCCAGCCAGCACGGCGGAAAAGAGAAAGTTTTATACATCTGGGCTCAGGATCAGGCTCATGTTGCGCCCGATTTCCTGGCAGTCGTCAATTTCGACGAGGAGTCCGCCGGATACGGCAAGGTCATTAAGACGGTGCCCCTTCCTCCTCCCGGCAATATCGGCAACGAACCGCACCACTGCCACCTGAATTCGACCAGGACCATTCTTGGATGCGGAGGACTGCTCAGCCTGTTGAAGGGGCAGAACGGAATCTTCTTTTTCGACGTATCCAATGCGCTGAATCCGCGGTTTCTGTTCTCCGCGAAGGCCGTCGAATCGAGCATCACCGACGACTTTTTGCCGACCGAAGGCGGCGGTTTCCTGATCACTCAAATGGGCGCGGCCGACGGCACGGCGCCCGGGCGAGTCGCCGAATTCGACGGCAGGTTGCATTTCGTCGCCAACCACTTCGGCACCATATCGCTGTTCCAGGAGTTTCCCACCACACCGCCTTTGGACGGGTTCAACCCTCACGGTATTTCCGCGCGTCCCGATCTGAACGTGATGATGACGTCGGACTTCATCCTGCCCTCAAGCACGCTTGCCGGTTCGCCGGCTCCAGTCCTCAGGGGTTCGGTACGCATTTGGAATTACCGCACTCGCAAGATTACGAAGACTATCCAGCTGAACTCGCCCGACGGGGGGCCAGCGTTGGGCACCATGGACGTGAAGATGCTCCCTAAGGATCCGCACGGCTACGGATACGTATCGGGAATGTTTGACGGCCACATCTATCTGATCGATCCCGTCGCCGGCACGGGCGTGGAGGCGTTCGACTGCGACACCGTGACGCCCCACGTAGACACGCAGGTGACCGGCGGGATGGGCCAGATTCTGGCGACCCCCCAAAGCGGCGACCGGCTCATTTTCGGTCTGTTCCAGGCCGGGCAAGTGGGCATGCTGGACGCCACGGACCGCGCCCACTTGAAACAGTTGTCGGTTGTCAGCTTCGGCAAAGACGCCGGACCACACAACCTCGTGTTGAGCGGCGACGACGAGCGACTGGTGGTCTCGGATTACTTCCTCAATGAAGACGACGCGGGCATTATTCACTATGAAGGCGACCACAAAGTACACGTCGTCAGGGTGACGCACGATACGCTCTCCGAGGACCCGCGGTTCAACCTCGACTTCAACACCGCCTTCGCTACCGGCCCGGCACGTCCCCACGGGATCGCAATGAAATAGCGTTCGAAGTGAACCTGATCGGGAGTTCGTTGAATCCGCAGCCGAGCGGCGGCACCGGCTGCGCCCGCGGTGGATTTTGGTTTCGGGGCTGATTGCGATAGTTTGCGCCGCATACTTCGCCGGTCGCGGTTCGCGCCCTCCTGCGGTGCCGGAAATCAGCCTCCACCAGGTTCTCTATTACGTAGACCCGATGCACCCGGCGTACCGGTCGGATAGACCTGGAAAAGCACCGGATTGCGGCATGGACCCGGTTCCCGTCTACGCCGGATCGAGTGCTGCGCAGCCGCCGGCGATGACTCCCCGCAGCGTTCAAAGGACACCGGAGCGGGAACAAGCTGTTCGGCTTCAAACCGAGGTGGTGCAAGTGTCGCCCCGGCCCACACAGGGTCTAGACGTTGGGTCGCGTGGCCCCATGAGGCACTCACATATCGGGTCCCGGCGGGCGTCGACGCCTGGGTGCGGCGGATTTTCTCGGAAGGAACTGGGGAAAAAAAACATTGGCCGGCGAGGCCGATGACCGGCTCTTATTTTCGCGATGAGTTCGGGGGGCGCCTGGTCCAGGGTCAGAGTCGACTTTAATGAAGATAGCGGCTGGATTTGGCAGATTTACGTCCTTGTGCCGTGGCACGAGCGGGCAACGTCATAGGGCGTGACGCGTGAAGCAGCAGGCTGAAACCGCCTTACAAACGCCATTATTTCGACGAGGCGGGTTGCATCTCCGGGCTGGGTGAGCCTGTTGACAAAGGATCGGAAGCACAGCGCGAACATGATATCCTTTGGCGAACCCGGAACGGAACTGTGATTGGGGAATCGATTCGCTTCGGGTCTACCCGGGGGGCATTTGAATGCCTGGATTGGAAGGTCAGTTGAAATCGATAAAGGTTCGTGGAACCGTAAAGTTCTGCCTGGTTGCCCTGCTGACAATCGGCGTGGCGAGCGTCGCTCCGGCCGAAGACGATGCGCTGCATCTCGGCGGGAAGGACAAGGTCTTATATATCTGGGCGCAGGATCAGGCTCACATCGCGCCAGATTTCCTGGCAGTCGTCAATTTTGACGAAGAGTCTGCCGGTTATGGCAAGGTCATCAAGACCGTACCACTTCCCCCTCCTGGCAATATCGGCAATGAACCGCACCACTGCCACCTGAATTCGACCAAAACCATTTTGGGATGCGGCGGACTGCTCAGCCTGTTGAAGGGGCAGAACGGGATCTTCTTTTTTGACGTTTCCGAAGCGCTCAACCCGCGGTTTCTGTTCTCGACCAAAGCCGTCGAATCGAGCATCACCGACGACTTCTTCCCGACCGAGATCGGAGGCTTCCTGATTACGCAGATGGGCGCGGCCGATGGCACTGCGCCTGGGCGCGTTGCCGAATTCGATGGCCGATTACATTTCGTCGCCAATCATTTCGGCACCATATCGCTGTTCCGCGAGTTTCCGTTGGTCCCGCCTTTGGACGGCTTCAACCCCCACGGTATTTCAGCCCGTCCCGACTTGAACCTGATGATGACCGCAGACTTCATCCTGCCCTCCAGCACGCTTGCCGGTTCGCCCGCTCCCGTCCTGCGAGGTTCCGTACGCCTCTGGGATTACCGGGCACGCAAGATTACGAAGACTATCGACCTGAACTCGCCCGATGGGGGACCCGCGATGGGCACCATGGACGTGAAGATGCTCCCCAAGGATCCACACGGCTACGGATACGTATCCGGAATGTTCGACGGCCACATTTATCTGATCGATCCGGTCGCGGGAACGGGCGTCTCGGCGTTCGACCTCTCAACCGTGACTCCTCACGTTGATACTCCGGTATCCGGCGGCATGGGCCAGATTATGGCGACGCCGCGATCCGGCGACCGGCTGATTATCGGCTCGTTCATGGCAGGGCAGGTAGACCTGCTCGACACCACGGACCGCGCCAACCTGAAGCAGTTATCGGTGGTCAGTTTCGGCGCGAACGCCGGACCGCACAACCTCGTGTTGAGCGGCGACGACGCGCGACTGGTGGTCACGGACTACTTCCTCAACGAGGACGACGCGGGCATTATTCACTATGAAGGCGATCACAAGGTACATGTCCTCAGAGTGACCCACGATACGCTCTCGGAGGACCAGCGGTTCAACCTCGACTTCAACACCGCCTTCGCTACCGGCCCGGCACGTCCCCACGGGATCGCAATGAAATAGCGTTCGAAGTGAACCTGATCAGGAGTTCGTTGAATCCGCAGCCGAGCGGCGGCAGCGCCCCACCGCAGTGGATTTGGGCTTTGGGTCTGATTGCGATAGTTTGCGCCGCATACTTCGCCGGTCGCGGTTCGCGCCCCCCCGCGGTGCCGCAAATCAGCCTCCACCAGGTTCTCTATTATGTAGACCCGATGCACCCGGCGTACCGGTCGGACAAACCTGGAAAAGCACCGGATTGCGGCATGGACCTCGTGCCCGTCTACGCTGGATCGAGTGCTGCGCAGCCGGCGGCGATGACTCCCGGCAGCGTTCAACTGACACCGGACCAGGAAGAAGCTGTTCGGCTGCAAACCGAGACGATGCAAATCGCGCCCGGCACGCGTACGGTTCACACGGTGGGCCGCGTGGCGCCGGATGAGGCTCTCACGTATCGCGTTTCGGCGGGCGTCGACGGCTGGGTGCGGCGTGTCTTTTCGGACCAAACGGCAACCAAAGTAAAGCGAGGCGCGGCGTTGGCCGCCTTTTTCAGCAAAGACATCTCTGCGCCACAGGAAGCCTTTGTCTACGCGCTCGAATCGTGGGAAAGGTTGAAGGCGGCCCCATCGCCTCCCGAGAATGCACTGGCCCTGGCCGCGCAGCAACTCACTACGACGCGCGACAACCTTCAGTTTCTGGGGATGGGTGAGCCGCAGATAGAGGAACTCGGCCGGACACGCCGTGAGGTGTTCGATGTGAATCTCACCGCGCCCGCCGATGGCTCAATCCTTGAACGCCATGTGACGGTGGGTCAGAGGTTCATGAAGGGTGAGCCACTCTACGTAATCGCCAATCTGCAACGTGTCTGGGTTCTCGCGGAGGTTAACTCCGGAGATCAGGCCTTGACGCGCCCCATCGGTCGGGCGCGCATCCGGATAGAAGGCGCGCCAGCGATCGAGGCGGAGGTCGCGGCAGCTCTTCCGCAATTCGATGAACAGGGCCGTACCGCAAAGCTGCGTCTCGAAGTGAAGAACCCGGACGGAACTCTGGTGCCGGGGATGATCGTCGAAGTTGACCTTGATGTTCCAGCAAGCCCTGCCATGACGGTGCACGCCGATGCCGTGATCTATTCCGGCGTGGAAACGAAGGTTTTCGTCGCGCGAGGCAACGGGCAGTACGAACTCCGCGAGGTGCAGACCGGATGGCAGGAGGGCAATCGGGTGGAGATCCGCAGCGGCCTGCGGGCGGGAGAACGCGTGGTCACGGCTGGAGCCTTTCTGCTGGATTCCGAGAGCCGCCTGAAGGCGCCTGACGACGAGGGAAGGTCCGCCGCCCGACGATCGCAATGATCGATCGCATAATCGAGTTTTCAGCGCGGCGGCGCGGAGTCGTAATCGGAGTGGTTCTGGCTCTGGCCATATGGGGCGCGTGGAGCATTAGTCAAATCCCGCTGGATGCGCTTCCGGATGTCAGCGAGACGCAGGTGATCGTCTATTCGCGCTGGGATCGCAGCCCGGATCTCATCGAAGACCAGGTGACGTATCCGATCGTCACGGCCATGCTGGGAGCGCCAAAAGTTAAGGCGGTCCGCGGCGTTTCCGATTTTGGCTCCTCTCTGGTGTATGTGATCTTCGAGGACGGGACCGACCTGTATTGGGCGCGGTCGCGGACCCAGGAGTATCTTGCCGGGGCACTCTCCAGCCTCCCGGCGGGCGTCAGAACCGAACTCGGGCCCGATGCCACCAGCCTGGGCTGGGTCTTCCAGTATGCCCTGGCCGATGATTCCGGAAAGCTGTCTCTCTCTCAACTGCGCACGACGCAGGATTTCTTCCTGCGCTATCACCTGCGATCCGTTCCGGGCGTTGCGGAAGTGGCCTCAGTCGGCGGTATGACACCGCAATACCAGGTCACTGTGGACCCGGAGCGCCTGCGGGCCATGGACATCCCATTTGCCGCGGTGGTCGATGCCGTCCGGCGCAGCAACGTCGAAACCGGAGGCCGGGTCATGGAGTTCGGCGGCGCCGAGTACATGATCCGCGGGCGCGGCTATCTGGCGGACCCCCGGGACCTCGAAGAGGCGGTAGTTGCGGGTGGTGGGAGCACGCAAATCGTGCGAGTCAAGGACGTGGGCAAAGTAGCGACTGGGCCGGAAATGCGCAGGGGCGTGGCTGACCTCGACGGACGCGGCGAAACCGTCTCCGGAATAGTCGTCATGCGCCAGGGTGACAACGTGGTGGACGTCATCGATCGCGTCAAGGACAAGATCCGGGAGATCTCTCCGGGACTCCCGGCGGGAGTGCGCGTGGTGCCCATCTACGATCGTTCCGAACTGGTCCACCGGGTCATCGACAACCTCCGTTCGACATTGATCGAGATCATTCTGACGGTTGTAATCGTGATCCTCCTGTTCCTGTGGCATCCGCCAGGCGCGATGATCCCGATCGTGACGATACCGTTGACATTGCTTGCAGCGGCCGTGCCGTTCCATCTTATGGGGCTTTCGTTCAATGTGATGTCGCTCGGTGGAATCGCCATCGCGGCAGGCGCGATGGTGGACGCAGCCATAGTTGTGGTGGAGCAGACCCATAAGAAGCTGGAGGAGCGGCAGAGAAACGGAGGCCGTGACGATGTGGAGAGCGTGATCCTGAGCGCGGTCAAAGAAGTGGGACGGCCTGCTTTCTTCGCGCTCGCGATCATGGCAATCGCCTTTCTCCCTGTGTTGGCGCTGGAAGGGCAGGAGGGGCGGCTGTTCCATCCGCTGGCATGGGCCAAAAGTTTGACCATGATGACCGCGGCGATCCTGGCGATTTCGCTGGATCCCGCGTTACGGCTGAGCCTGAATAACCTGGGACGCCGTGACTGGGCACGGCGATGGTGGGGACGTTTGATCAACTCCGCCTTGCGTGGCGAGATTCGCGGGGAAGAACGGCATCCGATAAGCCGTCTGTTGATTCGCTTCTATCAACCTGCCTTGCTACAGGCGCTGCGGCACAAAGGCTTAGTGGCGGCCGCGGTGCTCATTGCAGCTGCCGTCACGGTTCCGGTTTACCGCCGGCTGGGCACCGAATTCGTCCCGCCGCTGGACGAAGGCGTGCTGCTCTATATGCCTTCCACCGTCCCCGGCATCTCGATTACCGAGGCAAAGCGGCTGCTGCAACTGACCGATACCCGTTTGAAGAGCCAGCCGGAGGTGGCCCACGTACTGGGGAAGGCCGGCCGAGCCGACACATCCACGGATGCGGCGCCGCTTTCGATGCTGGAAACGGTCGTCGTGCTGAAACCGCGCGATCAATGGCCGCGCAGGATTTCGCAGCAGGAGTTGATCAGTAAACTTGACGCCGCAATGAAGTTTCCCGGCGTTACCAACGCATGGACGATGCCGGTCCGCGGGAGAATCGACATGCAGGCTACCGGAATGCGTAGTCCGCTGGGATTGAAGATCGCCGGGCCGAGCCTGCCGAAGATAGAGGAACTCGGAAGACGAGTGGAGGAACTCCTGCCGGGCGTTCGCGGTACCCGGAGCGTCTTTGCCGAACGCGCCAATGATGGACGCTACATCGATATCGAATGGGATCGTGCCGAACTGGCGCGCGCAGGAATCTCGATGGAGGAAGCGCAGATGGCGGTACAAAACGCGATTGGCGGCGACAACGTGACCACTGTGATTCAGGGGCGAGCGCGTTACCCGGTGAACGTGCGGCTGCCGCGGGACTCGCGTGACAATCTGGATGCCCTGAGGGAGGTATTGGTGGGCGGTTCGCGCGGCAGCGATCCTGTGCCCCTCCGACAACTCGCCGCAGTGCGGATTGTGCGGGGTCCGGCGATGGTCCGCGACGAAAACGCCATGCTCACCGAGTACGTGTATGTGGAACTCGACGGACGGGATCCAGAGGACTACATCGGCGAAGCGGCCGGCGTGCTGGCACGGAAGCTGAATCCGCCTTCGGGGTACACGGTGGTATGGAGCGGGCAATATGAAGGGTTTAAGCGCATTACCTCGCGTCTCCTGAAGGTTGTGCCGCTGACCGTGGCATTCATCGCGGTGCTGCTTTATTGGAGTACCGGGTCTGCCGCGAAGACCGGACTGGTGCTGCTGGCGGTACCGTTCTCGGCGATCGGCGCGGTCTGGAGCTTGTATCTGCTGGGTTACCCGGTGAGTCCGGCGGTTTGGGTTGGCTTGATCGCGCTACTGGGCGTGGATGCGGAGACCGGGACCTTTATGATTCTGTATCTGGATCTTGCCTGGCAAAAGCGCGTAAATGAGGGACGGATGCGAACACATGAGGATTTGCGTGAGGCCGTGCTTGCCGGGGCAGTGCGCCGTATACGGCCCAAGTTCATGACGATCGCCACTTTGTTCCTGGGTCTGGTACCGATCCTCTGGTCCACCGGCGCCGGGGCGGAAGTAATGAAGCGGATTGCGGCGCCGATGGTGGGTGGCCTGGCAAGCTCATTTCTAATGGAGCTTATTGCTTATCCCGTACTCTACGAGCTATGGAAATCCCGCGGACTGATGCAGACGGCGGCTATACGTGGGTACTCGCAATACGGCAGGTGATGCCGGTCAACCCACCTTCCACCGCCCTCCCCACGACTGGCGTGAGGATGCAAATTCCGTCCCTGAACGCGAGCTATGAAATCCGGCTGACGGATTAGTGTTTGGCGGGGCAAGCGAACACGATTTTTATAGCAAGGTGGACCGTAAATGATTAAGTCCATTTAATTTTCAAGCGAATGTAAGAACGAAAATTAATCTGCGCCAGGCTCTATTTTGGAGTAAACTGAGTCCGATGCGTAATCTCCTTTTCGTCTTCGCAATTGGCTCCATGATTCTGAGCGCGCAACCGCCCGCGGGCGGAAAGGGCGCCCCCCACAAGAACCTTCAGGTTCTCTCCGAAGCAGACATGTCGGCCGGTGCGATGCGTCAGGCCACGACGGGTTTGGGTGTGATGTGCACCTTTTGCCACGTCGACGACCGGTCGAGCGATGAGAAACCAACGAAGTTGATGGCTCGCAAGATGTTCGCGATGACCAAAGAAATCAACGCGAAGTTCCCCGACGGCAAAGCACATGTTACCTGCTACACCTGCCATCGTGGCGCAGAAGCTCCGTTGACCGCTCCTCCGGCGGCACAATAGTCAGCAGCAATCTGAAAGTCTGTCCAACCCCTCGCCGGTCCCGACGCCGCATGGCTCGAGACGGCGAGGGGTTTCTTTATGTAACGCCTGCGATAATACGGCTTCGGCATGAAGCTCACGATCGACACCGACGCCGGTGTCCTGACAACTCAGGACGGCGGCACCAGCCGCGATTTCCCTCTTTATTCTCGCGAAGCATTTGAATTGGTCAGCCGGGAATGGGTGCGAATCGGATGGGCCGCCGATTATTACTACACCTTCACATGGTCCGGGCTGCCCATTCTGCAGTTACCGGAAGATCTGGTCCGGCTTCAGGAAGTCGTGACGGCGCTCAGGCCGGACGTGATCATCGAGACGGGTATTTTCAAGGGCGGATCCCTTCTGTTCCACGCCACGCTTTGCGAAGCGATGGGACACGGACGGGTCATAGCAATCGACAAGCGAGTCCTCGACGAGACCAGGGATGCGGTTTCGCGGCACCGGTTAGCGCACCGCATCGAGATGATCGAAGGCGATTCGATAGCGGAGGAAACAGCGGCTTGCGTCCGCAGCCGGGTCAAGCCGGGGGAGAGGGTCCTTGTCATCCTCGATTCACATCACTCGAAGGAGCACGTCGCGGGCGAGTTGCGGGCCTACGCGCCGCTGGTCACGCCCGGCTCCTGTATCATCGCGACTGACGGCATTATGCGCGATCTGGCCGACGTGCCGGGCGGCGATCCGTCCTGGCTGCACGACAACCCCGCGGCGGCGGCGCTCGAATTTGCGGCAGCCCACCCTGAGTTCGAGATGCGCCAACCGCGCTGGCCGTTTAACAACAGCAGACTCGAACGGAACATTACTTACTGGCCCGATGCCTGGCTCTGGAGAAGACCGTGACCGCAGCCGAAATACGACAAGGGATCGACAGACTGGGCCCGTGGTTTTATCGCTTCGACTTCGGCGACGGGCTCCAGACTACTCCGGCCATTCCCCCCGCAGTGGTCGACATCTTCGATACTCGCCTCAGGATGGTGAACAGCGCCATTGACGCGCATTTCGGCGACCGGCTGCGCGATATCGACTGTCTCGATATCGGCTGCCATGAAGGATTCTATTCGCTCGCCATGGCGCGGCGCGGGCTGCGAAACGTGGTCGCGATCGACGCCCGGCCGGAGAACCTCGAACGGGCGCGCTTCGTCGCGAGCGCGATGGGGCTCGACCGAATCGCCTATCGCGAAGGCCAGGTGGAAACTCTGGCTGCTGACCAGGGCCGGACGTTCGACTTGACGCTGTTTCTGGGCGTGCTTTATCACGTCGAAGATCCCATGCGCTGCCTTCGACAGGTGGCCGCGGTGACCGGCGAACTTTGCGTGCTGGAAACCCAGGTGGTGGACGAGGTGGAAGGTTTCGCGGAATGGGGTGCGCGCGAGTGGACGCGGCCGTATCAGGGGATTCTTGCGCTTATCGATGAAACGGGCGAGTTTGCAGCCGGGAATCGTGAAACCGGCGTCAGTCCGATGGCGACTTGCCCGTCACCCAAAGCGTTGCGCTTCATGTTGAAGCAGGCAGGCTTCCGCCGCGTCGAAATCCTGAATCCACCGCCGGGCGCCTACGAACAGCATGCGCGCGGCAAGCGCGTTGTCTGCGCAGCCTGGAAGTAAACGGGCGTGAAGGCGGTCGAGGTCTTAAGCGTTTCGAAGCGCTACGAGCTGTCGGGTTCTCAATTCACGCGTCTGAGACGTCTGATGGCGCCCGGCCGCCCACGTGAGGGCGAGGGCCTGTGGGCGGTCCGCGACGTGAATTTTTCGGTAGAGCGGGGCGAAGCTTTCGGCATCATCGGGGCGAACGGCTCAGGAAAGAGCACCCTGCTGCAGATGATCGCCGGCATTATGCGCCCCACCAGCGGAACCGTTATGGTTAACGGCCGCCTGGCGGCGCTGCTCGAATTGGGCTCGGGGTTTTCGCCCGAGTTCACGGGACGCGACAATGTTTTTCTGAACGCATCGCTTCTCGGTTTATCGCGGCCGGAGATCGAGGGCCGGTTTGACGATATCGAGCGCTTCGCCGGCATCGGTGATTTTATCGATCAGCCAATCAAGACTTATTCCACGGGAATGGTTCTTCGGCTGGCGTTTGCTGTTTCGGCGCATGTGGACCCTGACGTTCTGATTGTGGACGAGGCGTTGGCCGTCGGCGATATCTCGTTCCGCCAACGCTGCATGAGGAAGATTCACGAACTGCGGGCACGCGGCGTCACTATTCTTTTCGTCTCGCACGAGACGAGCGATGTGAAAGCGCTTTGCGAGCGCTGCCTGTGGCTGCAGGACGGCATGATACGGCAGCTGGGCGAAGCGGACGGCGTCGTGGCGAAGTATCTGAGTGAGACGCTCGAGCGAGAGATTTCCCAGACGCGAGGCTCGCGCTCCAGCGGTCCTGCGCATCCGAACGCCGGACTGCCTCTTTCGCAAGAGAATGTGGGATTCGAGACCGCCTTTCAGGGACATCGTTATGGCGACGGGCGCGCCATGATTTTGAACGGAACCCTTGCCGAGCCTTCAGGGCGTCAGACTCGCTCGTTGACCCCGCTCAAACACGTCGTCCTGAGAGTGGTGTTCCGGGTGAACGAAGCGGTGGATTCCGCGATCGCGGGCTTTCTTGTTCGCAACAGCAAAGGCGAAAATATTTTCGGCTCCAACACTGCTCGGGAGAACTATCCGCTGCCGCGCCTGGCAGCCGGCGAGATACACACCGTCGACTTTCACTGGACCGCTCCCGATCTCGCGCCGGGAAAGTACCACGTTTCACTGGCGATCGCAGATGGCGATGTGCGGGAGTTCGGGCTGTGCGACTACGTGGAAGATGCTATTGAGGCAGACGCTTCGGCACGAACCTCGTTTCCGGGTAGCACGGGATATTTCCAGCTCCATTGCGCCGGGGTGGCGATTCACCGCAATCGGCATTGTAAATAAAGGAAGTTCCGTGGTAATGTGAATGAAGCTCTTGAAACCCAGTACATCGTTTGGAACCTCACACGATAAGCGTTCGCCTCTCGCTGCACCGTCTCATTCGAGTCTCGGGAACTTCATTGCTGGAAAGAGAAAAGAATGAAAGAGACAGGAACAGTAAAGTGGTTTAACGCCGGCAAGGGATATGGTTTCATTTCCCGCGAGAATGGCGAAGATGTATTTGTGCACTTTTCGGCGATCGAGGCTTCGGGCTATCGTTCACTGGAAGAGGGCAGCAAGGTGACGTTTGTGGTGAATCGTGGACCCAAGGGTTTGCAGGCCGAACAAGTAACGCCCGCTTAATAATCTCCACTGACGATTCGCGCAACGCAGTTGTAAGAACGCCGTCCGAAGGTGCGGCAACGGATGCAGTTGGTTTATATGGGGTTTACTCAGGAAGCCAGCATCCGCTGCTTCCATTTTCAACGAGTGGTCACGCAGGTACGCCTCGCGAATTTACCGAAAACTGTAGAGTTCACCCTGAAAGCGGATATGGCGATGTTCACGCAATATCGCATCCCTGTTCAGGAAGGACCTGCGCTTTGCCTGCAGATTCTCACAGACACTCTGGCCGGATCTGACGAGATGGCGTTGCAAGCGGCCTCCTATGCCGTTACGACCGAGCATCTGTCGAATTTCGCGTCGGCCCGGACGCTAACCGAAGAAGCGAGGATGGCGCGGCGTAAGTCGCGCCCTCCTTTCAAACCGTCCAGCTCGTCACAGTTGAAGTTGCCGCCGCGGAATTAAGCGGCTTCTTTTTACCCCGGGTGGGTTAAGGCGGTCGGATGCTTCGGCCGGTATAGACCGATTTCGCCTCCACCAGGCAGAAGAATCCTCACGATGGAACCCCACCTTTCTTTCTGAACCCTGAACACCGGACGCCCTTTGCCGCGAGCGTCGAGATTTCCGCTTCCAGATCGTTGCACATCAGATAAAGTTCGTGCCGACCGTTGTCGTCCGCTGCAGCAGTGGCCGCGGGATAGACAGCCACTTCCGCCGGAGGCAGCGCGAAGATCAGCCACCCGTGCCCCGCGTCTACCGAGAAGAACCCGAGAACATCTGCGAGGAAGGCGCGATCCGCTTCCGCATCTTTGCTGTAGATGATTACGTGCGCACCGAAGATCACGAAAGTTTCCCTCCCGCTCACCCGAGTTTCCCACGCCCCGGAGGCTGTTACGTGTAACTTTGCGTGTAACAATTGGAGATTCCCCTTATGCAGAATGGCCTCTTAAGCAAGCCGCTGATCGCGCAGGAGTACGCCGCCGAGCTTGCCGGGTTCAATGAAACGATGCGCGGTAAGGGAATCGGGGATATAGATCGGTATTACTGGTATCACACGGTGGATTTGCCGATCGCTTCCACGCCCGGCATGTACGATTTCCGGGAGAGCGTGAATTACTTCGATTTCCCCGCGTCGATGGCGGGAAAGAGCGTTCTCGATATCGGATCGGCCACAGGCTTCTTCGCTTTCGAATTCGAGCGGCGCGGCGCCGAGGTGGTATCGGTTGAGTTACCGTCGCTCGAACAACTGGACCGCTTTCCCGGGCAGGAAACCAGTTCGCTTTTGCGCAAGCTTCAGCACATGATCGTTCCGCATTCCGCGGACGTGCTCGAACCGCTTACGCGGGAGTATTCCGCGCAGGAACTGCACTACTATCTGCTTGATGCTCCTTTCCGGTTATGCGCGAGATTGCTGGGATCGCGTGTGAAGCGGTATTTTTCCAGTGTCTACGACTTATCGGCTGAACGTTTGGGACACGCAGGATTCGATTTCGTATTTCTCGGCGACATTCTCGTCCATACCCTCCGGCCGATTGACGCGCTGATGACCGCCGCGCGTTTGTGCAGCGGGACGCTGATGATCGCGCAAATGATGCCAGGAGAGCCCTCGGACTCGCCTGCGATGGCATACATGGGAGGGAGGGATCCCGCCGCCGACGACATTTGCTGGTGGCTTCCCAACGAGAATTGCTTTCACGAGTTGCTCTCAAAACTCGGGTTTGCGAGAGTTCAAACGATCGGAACGCATGAAGGCATTCTGAGACCCGCAGGCCATCACTTTTCGCGGCGAATCATCCGTGCGGACCGCGCGAGAACGCTGGCGTGAGCCGGATGGGAAATTAGCCCAGTTTAGACTTGACCGGAGTAGCGCCGCTGCCTTCGGATTTCACAGGTTTCCGGTTGGCGGAACGCTGAAACCGGCGCAACTGATCCGTAACGCAGACGAGGAACATAGGTTGTTTCGCGTTCTTGAGCACGTCGATTACCCGGTCCGGCTGATCTTCCAGATAGATATTTTTGCCGTCTGTGATCAGGTGGATGTCGCCATCTTTCGCGACCGCATCGCTCAGTCGCTTTCCCATTTCCTTCTGAAGGAACCGAAGCACCCGGCGAATTTTCTGGAGCGAAAACCCTTTGCGGCGTAGTTCCGCAATGACGGAGACCTCCACCACTTCCTGGGGCCGGTAAACTCGCCGGTGCCCCTCCTGTTTGGGCGAAACAACATTGCGCTCGTCCCACCACTGCAACTGGCGTAGGCTGACGCCGGCGATGCGTGCGACATCGCCACTGGTGTAAGATTCCTGGTCAGATGGGGCGACAGGCGGTTCCTTTTTTGTTTTGAACATTTCGCGGTGCCTCTGTGTTCCCGGAAGCATTCCGATTCTATCAGATCCCGGCTCGGAACCATATCAGGCCGGTTCGTACGCATGTTAACATTAAAGTTAAATCGAATCAGAGGTTTTCGTGGCAAGTACGGTCTCCCGCAAGGCATTAAAACAACAAGATAAATTCACCGCCGACGTCGAACAAACCGTCGACTTTTTCTCGGCGCACCGTACGGAGGTGATTCGTTACGGCGCTGTTGCGCTGGCAATTCTTGCCATTGTCGCGGCGGTTTTTTACTATCGCAGCCATCAGCATTCCGTTCGTGAGCAGTTGCTGGCGAACGCAATCACGCTGTCTTCCGCGCCGGTTGGGGCGCCCGCAACGCCCGGCGGCACAAGCTTTCCGAGTGGAGACGCCAAGATCAAGGCCGTTACAGGCGCTTTTAACAGGATTGTTTCCGACTATAGCGGTACAGAAGAAGCTTATGTCGCTGAATACTACCTTGCTTCACGCGCTGCGGAAGACGGCAAAATGGATGACGCCCGCAAGAAGTATCAGGACGTCGCTGATCACGCAGGCACTAATTATGCATCGCTTGCGAAGCTGGCGTTGTCCCAAATCGATCTGGCCCAGAATCGCCAGGCCGACGCCGAGCGTCTGTTGAAGGATCTGATGGATCATCCGACTGATCTGGTTTCGAAGATTCAGGCCACGATCGCGTATGCGAAAGCGATCGCGCCCACGCGGCCGGATGAAGCGCGCAAACTGCTCACCCAGCTCACGACTGATAAAAGCAATCAGGAAGTAAGCCAGATCGCCTCCGCAGCGCTAAACGATCTTCCGGGCAAATAAAGGAATCTGCACGCGGCAGATATCGGAAAAGAAATGCTGTCGCATTTGCGCTTTCGGGTTGAGTTGTCTCGCGGACGCCGCTATCCCGAACCCGCTCATCCGTATCGAAACGCCTTTCAACGGGACCGCGACCGCATCGTTCATACGCGCGCTTTCCGGCGCCTCGAAAACAAGACACAAGTTTTCGCTCCGGGCATCAGCGATCATTTCCGAAACCGCCTGACTCACACGCTGGAGGTTTCGCAAATTGCGCGCACCGTCGCCAACCAGCTCGGGTTGAACGAAGATTTAACGGAATCGCTGGCATTGGTGCATGACGTGGGGCATCCTCCGTTCGCCCACGCGGGCGAAGAGGCCCTGAATCACCAGATGCAAAGGTTCGGGGAGGGTTTCGATCACAACATTCAGGCGCTCCGGATAGTGGAATCGCTCGAGCAGCGTTATCCGCGATTTCCCGGCCTGAATCTGAGCTTTGAAGTGCGCGAAGGGATCGTCAAGCATTCTCGGGACTTCGCGCCGGGGGAGTTTCCGGAGCTTGATGAGTATCTGCCCGGATTGCGTCCGCCGCTCGAAGCCCAGCTGATTGATCTGGCGGATGAAGTGGCCTACAACGCGGCAGACCTCGACGACGCTTACGAGGCGGGTTTGCTTACACCTGCGCGGATTGCGGACGCCGTTCCCGCCTATGCCGAACTTCTGGACACAGATTGAGACGCAATTTCCAGGCGCGACGGAGCGGGAGCAGTTCCAGGAGTCGGTGCGGGAACTGATCGACGATCTGGTATCAGGGCTGATCAACGGCACCGTGGCCGCAGTCGACGCCGCGGAGGTGGCCGATGTCGAATCGGTTCGCCGATACGCTGCGCGGCTGGTGCGGTTCACACCGGAGGCGCGCGAAACGAGCCTGCAACTGAAACGGTTTCTGCTCCGGAACGTGTATTCTTCCGACGTACTCGAAGGCGAACGGCAGGAATCGATCGCGAAACTGAATCTGGCTCTTCGAATACCTGGTATCCCATCCCGAGGCCATGCCGGGCGGCCCCGAGCCGGGTGATCCTGTACATCGGACGGTTTGCAACTTCATCGCCGGCATGACCGACCGCTATTTCCTTCGGTTTTACGAAACGATTTTCGAATCCTCGCTTCAGTCTTCACTTCAGGCGCCCTTTCAATCTTCGACCCGCGAGTAGCTCGCCAGTTCGGCTTCCCGCACAATGTAGTTCCGTTCAAGCTGTCGGCAGAGCTCGGCGCCGAGCTTTTCCGGGGCTTCCTTCTCTTCGTGTTCCACGACAACTTTGATAAACAAATTCGTCCGCATGATCCTCTTCCTATACTCTCCTGTTCCTATACTGGGGACGTGACCTGCGCCATCTGCAAAACGCGAAAACCGCGCCGCCAGTGTCCTGGCGTGCAGGGCGAGATTTGTTCGATCTGTTGCGCGAAGGAGCGGGAAGAGACGATCGATTGTCCGCTCGATTGCACGTATTTGCAAGACGCGCATGAGCATGAAAGACCGCCGGATCTCGACCCGGCGACGCTGCCCAACCAGGATATCCAGGTCGCTGAGGAATTCCTGCGTGAAAGGGAGATCCTGCTGGCGTTCGTCGCCGTCACGGTACTGGAGGGCACGCTACAGTCGGCGGGTGCGACGGACTGGGATATACGTGAAGCGCTCGAATCGCTGATCGCAACGTGGCGCACGCTGCAGAGCGGACTTTACTACGAGAAGCTGCCGGTGAACCCATATGCGGCCTCCATCGCCACGTATGTGCGGAATAAGATCGAGGAAGTCAAAAACAAGGAATTCGAGGAGACAGGCGAGCGGAGCCTCAGCGATTCGGATATTCTCATCGTTCTCGTGTTTCTGCAAAGGCTTGAGTACTCAAACAACAATGGGCGCAAACGGAGCCGCGCGTTTCTGGATTTCCTGAGAGGTTTCTACGATCCGGCAATCATCGGCAACGACCATGAGGAAGACGATGCGGACCTGCAGGAACCAGATGAGCCGCTGGTCATCTTATAACTGTGCGGACGGGAATCGTAGTGTTCGGGCATGGATCGAGCGTGGAATCGGCTAACGAAGCCGTGCGAGCGGTCGCCGCCTCCGCCGCTGACGAAGGCGCATGGGATTTGTACGAGACCGCATTTCTTGAATGCGCACCACGTCTGGACGAGGCCGTCGCGAAGCTGGTGACGAGCGGCGCAGAAAAGATTCTGGTGCTCCCCTATTTTCTGACTCTGGGAATCCATTTGCAGCGCGATCTTCCAAAATTGGTGGAAGAGCTGACGCGCAAGCACGGGATTCCCATTGGCGTGACTCCGCCGCTTGATGGGCATCCCTGAACTCAGCCGTATTCTCGCCAGCAGAGCACGGCGGGCTTTGGACGTGCTGGAATGAAGGCGCGCCTGATCGAGTCGCGTGAACTGGCGCCCAACACGCGGCACTTCGTTTTTGAAGCTCAGGAATGGCCGGCGGCGTTCGTTCCGGGACAATTTTTGTCAATCACGGCGACCGTCGGCGAGGACGAAATCACGCGGGCGTACTCGATTGTTTCGCCCCCCGGCGGGAATCGGTTCGCTTTGTGCGCCAATCTGGTGCTCGAAGGGCATCTTTCGCCGTTTCTGTTCGCGCTGAAACTGGGGGACGAGATCGGCTTCAAGGGTCCATACGGTGCTTTCATACTGCGGCGTCCTGTCTCCGATTCCCTGTTGGTCGCGACCGGCACCGGAATCGCTCCTTTCCGGTCGATGTTGCTCTCGAAGCTCGGCGGAGAATCCCGATCACCGATTCACCCTGCTGTTCGGTGTGCGCCACGAGCATAGTCTGCTATATAACGATGAGTTCATCGCGCTCGGCGAAGGCGCATTCGAATTTTGACTATCAACCCACTCTGACCCGTCCCGAGGCGAACTGGACCGGTCGCACCGGACGTGTCCAGCCGCATGCTTTCGAACTGTTGGGAGAGCGGCGCGACCTTGACGTTTATATCTGCGGTCTGCGCGAGATGGTGGACGATCTGCGCTTGCAGTTGAAGGAACGGGGCTTCGACCGAAGCGCATCATTTATGAAAAATACGATTGAGCGACGCGAAGCTCTCTCAGGCTGAGAATGTCTTCAATCTTCAGCAGGATCTTGACCGAGCCCTTGAATTTCGCGATGCCGAGGACGAACGGGTTTTCCGTCCCCGTGCCGAAGTCCGGGGCATCTTCGATGTCGCTCAAGCCGAGGTTAAGGACTTCAGAGACGCCGTCAACGATGATGCCGATCATCGCCGTTTCGCCTTCCTGCAGCACCTGGACGACAATGATGCAGGTGCTCTGAGTAAAGGGCGCTTCGGCGAGAGCGAATTTAAGGCGCAAATCGACGACCGGAATGATCTTTCCGCGGAGGTTGATTACGCCTTTCAGGTGGCCGGGCGTGCCCGGCACTTCGGTAACGTCCTGCAGGCCCATGATCTCCCGAACGTTCATGACGCCGATTCCAAACTCTTCTCTGCCCAGTTTGAAGGTGAGGTATTTGCCGGCCCGTGTTGGAGTTTGTACCGTCATCTGGAAGTCTGATCGGCGGATCCGGTGGATGCCTTTCAGGATTTCTTCGATGAACGCGCGGTTTTCGTAAAGCGGCGGCAAGGCGCTAAAGCGCGGCTTGTTCCGGAGCAGGCTCTCCGGCATCTGCGGCCAGGCGAAAGGTTCCGCGCTCGTCGTGACCAGGACATTCGCCTTCTCGAGAAACCAGAGGGTTGAGGATTTGAGGTCGGTAACAGAGGCGTCGAGCACCATTGCGCAAAGATCCGGGGTAAGGAAACGGAGAATGGTGTTGGATTCGATGATCGTGTTTTCGGACTCAGACGTCGGCGCAACTTCCGCACGCCCTCGTTCGGGTCTTGTATCCAGAATGCGCGTGCAGCGCCAGCGGCGAGGAAGCGGCTGGAATCCGGGGCCGACGACGGACTGATCTCCTCGGGATGGGAGTGCTGTGAAATCTTGATCGCGGTCCAGTTCCACTCCGGGAGAGCGCGCGAATGACGCCGCAGATCACGGAGGTTTTGCCGATCTTTCGCGCGTGGCCGCCCACAACGATCACCATCTACTTTCTCCGTTTCGACAGACGCGCAAGAACAGCCAGTTGCGCGAGGTATTGCCGCAGCGGCCGGGCGGGCGTACCCCACACCGGTTCGCCTGCGCGCACAATCTTTGAAGTCAGGATACCTGCGCCCGATCCTATAACGGCTTTGGGTTCGATTCGCGCCTTGTCGCCGACTCCAACTTGCCCACCGACGACGGCATAATCGCCGATCGTGACTCCACCAGCAAGTCCTGTTTGGGCCGCGATTACGACGTGGCGTCCGATCCGGCAGTTGTGGGCGATGTGGACCATGTTGTCGAGCTTGGTGCCATCGCCGATAGTCGTTGCACCGAGTGTTGCCCGGTCAATGCAGGTGTTCGCGCCGATCTCCACATCGTCGCCGATCTTAACGATACCGACCTGGGGGACCTTTCGATATGACTCTCCCACCATTTCGAAACCGAAACCGTCGGCCCCGATTACGGCGCCCGAGTGAATGAGGCAGCGTGCGCCGATGGTGACGCGTTCGTAGATCGAGACGCGTGGATGAATGACGCAGTCGGCGCCGATGCGCGCATTTCGCCCGATGGTCACAAACGGGCCAACCCGGGTGGTCGGATCGATTTGCGCGCCTTCTTCGACGACCGCGGTGGGGTGAACCCCCGGGTGAATCTCGGGAGCCGGATACAGCAAAGACAGCGCCTGGGCGAAATGAGCGCGGGGCTGCGGGGATTCGATTATGGTCTGGCCCTTTGCGCCCGCAAATTCCGGGAGCGCGATGATGCACCCCGCCGAAGACCGCGCGGCGGCATCGAAATATTTCGGGCCGCCCGCGAATGCCAGGTGCTCGGGACCGGCGTCCTCAAGCATGGCTGCGCCTGTCAGGGGGCGATCTGCGTCTCCGCGCAACGGCAGTTTGAGACGCGCTGCAAGTTCACCGGATGTCAATTTTCAAAGACCGTTTCCACGGGCACAACCCTCACGTTGTCCTTACTCAGATGGAGCGGCCAGCGTTCGACGATTTTGTCTTCGTCAACCACTTCCTGCGGTTTGGTCGTGTTGTAGTGCATTGGAGTTGCAGCCTCTCCCGTCAGAGCCGCGGTGAGCGAATCGGTGTCTTTGGCGACGCCGACGATCTCCAGATTTTCCGCGCGCAGATGTTTGCGGATCGCGGTGTTCACGTCCGCGACGGTCAGTTTCGCGAGCCCGGCGCGAAGGTACTCGTTGTAGTTCGGGATTCCGTAATATGCGCTATCAATGGCATAGCCGAGCTCCGCGGATTTGGTCTTCGTCAGCAGATTGACGTACTTCGTAAGAAAGGATCGTGTCTTTTCGAATTCGGCTGGCGGAATGCCATCCTTGATCATTTTGTTCAGCTCGAACAAGGCTAGCCGCAGGGCGAACACGGCGTTCGGGGACTCTACGGGGCGAATCCAGACCTGGAAGATCTGCTGATGCCGGGCGAGGTTCGGCTCCGGCTCGAAGCGGAACATTCCCCGCGGAAAGTACTCGATGTATGCGTAATCGCCGTAATTTAATCCGCGGATTTCCCGCATCCGGGCGAAGAGACGCCCGGCACTTTCGCGGTGCTGCCCCAGCCAGGACTGCATGACGAGCAGGGCGGAAAAATCCGGGTCGCCGCGCTTCACATCGATGGGGTACCCGAAGGACCACGCGACGGATCGCGTATCTTTCTGCAGCAGAGTGGCGCGATTGTGCGTGATGCTCGCGGGCACAGGCAAGTCATCGAACTTGTCGGCGGGGCCGGCGGGCAGTGCGGCGAAGTCGCGTTTCACCTTTTCCAGAAACTCGGGAGGATAGCCGCCGGCGATCCCGATGATGAGGTTCGCCTGGGTGTAATGGCCGCTTATAGAAATCGCGAAGATCGGCGACGGTCATTTTCTTCAGAGCCGCTGCCGTGCCGAGATTTTCGTGGCCGTAGGGGCGGCCGCTGTAAATCACGTTGTAGAGCTCTTCCTTGCCCAGCTCCTCGTCGTTGTTTCCCCGAAGGCTGACGCGCAGGGCGTTGACTGCATCGTCACGAACCCGTTCGAAATCGTCCGTGCGCCAGCCGGGATGCAGGATCGCGTCCCGCATCAGGCCATAGAACTTGTCGAGATTGTCGATGTGCGTTTCGCCGACGAAAGTGGTCATCTCCTTGTCGGAATACACCTCGATTGAGGTCGCCATCGGATACATAGCGTCAACGATCTGCTTGTAGGTCAGGTCCTTCGAGCCGCCGCTGCCAAGCAGTTCGCCGGTCAGATGCGCGAGGCCCGGTTTATCGGCGGGATCTGCGGCCGACCCGGTGGTGAACACGAACCGAAGCGTGATCAGCGGAGATTTTCCGGGCAACTGAACCACCCGAGGCTCACCAAATGCGGTTGCGGCAGGCATTGCAAACAAGAGCCCAGCAAACAAGAGCGCACCTCGCTTCATTTTGTACCTGCCTTGTCCGTGCCCGCTTTCGAGGTGAGAGTCACCACGGTGCGGTTCTTCTCGATCAGATACTTTTGCGCGGCCTTGCGGATATCGGCCGGCGTGAGCTTCGCATACTCGTCGTAATAGCGATTAATGGTTTCGGGGGTTCGGCGCAGCGCGACGTATTGAGCGACGGCTCCCGCGATGGCTTCGCTGTTGTTCAGCTGCAGCGCAAAGTCGTAACGCAGGTGTTGTTTGAGCAACTCCAGCTTTTTCGGATCCACCGGAGTCGTCGCGAAACTTTGGACGGTCGCGATGATCTGCTGCTGTACCGAGGGTAGATCCGCCACCTTCTTCACACGCGCGAGCACTCCGAAAAGCTCCGGATCGAGGTTGCTCGGCGGGCCGGCGCGCAGCGCGTCAACCTTCTGTTCTTCAATAACGAGCTTTTGATATAGCGGGGAAGTCTGATCGAAGCCCAGGCTCGCGATGGCATCGAGCGCGGCGGTTTCTTCGCTCGTGTCGGTATAAGCAGGACCGCGATAGACCACCTCGACCCACGGCAGCGTATCGGTGGGCCAGTCGACGTGCGCAGTGCGCGCGCCATCCTGCGGCGGCTCGGCCGGGATCGAAGGCTTGAACGTGCCGCGCTTCCACTGGCCCCAGCGCTCGTCGATCAGCGCACGAACCTTCTTCGCGTCCACGTCCCCCACGACGATGATGGTCGTGTATTCCGGCCGGTAATAGCGATCGAAGAACTGACGGCTGTAGTCGTATTCGTTCGGCATTGCCTCGATGTCCTTCAGAAAGCCCATGGTCGTGTGCTGGTAGGTGTGGGTCTTGAAGGCCGTCGCCCGAACGGTTTCGGAGAGCTTCGAGTTGGGGCTGGCGCTGTTCTTGTTGTATTCGCCGAGGACGGCGAGAGTCTCGGTCTTGAAAGCGGCCGGGTCGTAAGCAAGGTGCTGGAAAGCGGTCCGCTTCCATGGAAAGAATGCGGGGCAGGTCTTCTTTTGAAAAGGTCGTGTGGAAGGCGGTCAGATCGTCGCTGGTGTAGGCGTTCGAGGCGGCTCCGGCGCTCTGCAGTTCCGCCTGATAACGCTCGGGCGGAAATTCGGCGGTGCCGCGGAACATCAGATGTTCAAAGAGATGCGCGAAGCCGCTCTTCCCGGGTTCGACCTCATTGCGCGAACCCGTTCCGACAACGATGAACAGCGAGACGATGTTCGGATAGTCGGTGGGGATTGTGATCAGGCGGAGCCCGTTCGGCAGATCTTCCTGAACGTAAGGATACGGAAAGATTTTGGCGGCCGTAGCCAGTGAAGTCGCGGTGAAGAGAAGGCTCATGGCAAGCAACGCGCTTTTCCTGAATTGCATCCTTTTTCCAGTGTCTCGCATTTGTTTTCGCGCGCGACAAGCGTTACCGTCTAAGGAACACGCGCAAAACGGGTCGCGTCCACGCCGCCTCCGGGATGCGTGTTCCTTCCGTTTCCTGGCGGTGCGGGACGGCGCCCTTTGCGCTTCAGTGCCCCGGCGCCTATGCAGACGGGTCAAATTACTTTCCATGGCCCTGCGCGTGTTGCCCTCCGCGCTGGTTCCGTGCTCCAAAGCCGGTCGCTGAAAGGAGCAGGTATCGACATGCGCCCCGATGGCGAGTGGCACGGTCAAACAAAACTCCTGGCGCGAGGTAGCCATCCGCCGATTCGGGCGATGCGAAGCCGGGTGGTTGCGGGCGGCTTCGCGGGCTCCGTAGTTTTCCGATGTTAGGTTCAGTTTGTTTGGAAATCTTGTGTATGGAGATTGGCTTTTTCCGGGCCGGGGAGTGGTTGCGCGGGAAGTGAGTTGGGCCACCGATAAACGCAGATTAACGCCGATTTTCATTGGATGTCGTCCACTACAACGGACTGGATTACAACGGGCTGGATTGCGGCAGGCTGGTTGCGATCGCGCCTGGCTTGTTTTGCCTGCGTTGCCTGGTCCCGCTGCAGCTGGCGCTCGCGCTGCTCGCGCAGGGTTCGTTGTGCGGTGGCGCAGGCCAGGGCGCGGGTGTATTCGCGGCTGAAACGGGTCTCGTAGCGGTTGAGGAGATGGAGGACCTGGGATTCGTCGGCGAGGGTGCGGAAGGTGCGGGCGAGGTGGGTGATTGGGGTTTCGCCGTCATCGACTATGTTTCCGCTTTGATTTGCAGCGGCCTTGCGTCTGCGGGTTTCTTCGATGTATTCGGCCTTTTCGATGCTCCAGAGGCGCATGCGACGCCATTGGGCTACGGCCATGATTTCGGCCTGGTCGTGTTCGATCTGGGATTCGGGCTGGAGCTCGGCTTCGAAAGCGGCGAGCAGCCCGCAGAAACGGGCTTCGGATTCGCCTTCGAGGACGAGCGAATCGGCGAGGAGGCCGTGACGGGTGGCGTTCTGCGAGACGCGGAATTTGCCCTCGGGCGTGACAGGCCCGGCGGAATGGGTGGAGTTGAGCGCCGCGATGCGTTTTCCCTCGTCCGTGACAGGACCGCGGGATTTGGCGCCGTTTGCGCGCGATGCGGCGATGCGAAATTTTGAGCTCACGGCAGAATTGTGGCAGACGATTTTGGGGATGGTGGGCAGGTTGCTGGTTAAAGGGTTGAATTCATTCGGCATTTTCCCGAAGAAATTATGTGAATGACTTGCAGAACTCGCCGGAAAGGGCTTGAGAGGGTAGAGAGTTTGTGCGGATCAGGTTTTGCCAGGGGAACCGGAGATTTTCTTTGAGATGAGTCCGGAATCGGGCGAGAGCGGAGCCTGCTGTACGGAGAAAATGCATGCCTCCGCGCAGACTTTCCGGCCGCCTCCTCCCAAGCGGCGAGGGAGAGTTTCGCCGCCGAAAGAACGCGGTTTTCGTCGGATTTCCTGCTGGTTTGCGGCCACATTGGGAGGTAAATCGGCAGAAACAAGCCGACTTATCGCGAGTCACCGCTGGACGCCGGTTCCGTGAGATGCCGACAATTCGTCAAGATGGACCGGGGCGGTCCGCCTTCTGCTTCGCCTCCATCAGATTCGCAAGAATGTCATTAATCAGCGCCAGGTGACCACGGCCCTTCGATTTCAGCCAAATGAGGACACTTTCATCCAGATGAACGCTAACGCCCTTTTCCGCGGTCTGACATCCCGGAATCGCACCATCGCTGCCAACTGCTTGCCGGTCAGACGTGGGATGTCAGTGAGATTGACGCGCGAGGTATCCTCGGCCGCTTGTCGCGCGCCGGTGACACGGAGAGCCTGCCCTTCCCGATTAGTGAATCGCCTGGTCTTGATGTCTTCGGAGCTCATGCGTTTCAGCCGCGCGGGCTGAGATGATGCGGATGATTTCTTCGCCATTTGTTCCTTCCGATACACGTGAACCACGAGCAGCACGACCACCGTGCCCGGTTCATTCCGAACCGCTCCGATTGCATGCCAGCGCTGCTCTCCCGTTGCCGAATCTATACGATCCTGGCGAACGAGACAAAATTCATCCTCAAAAACGAGGGCGCCAGTTCGAAGGTGATTCCGTCATGGTCCGGCTGATTTCGACGATTTTTGGTATTGTCCCATTCATACCGCACGTTCTATATACAGACTGTATAACATTGCCTATTGCGGTGGATTCGAGGTGTGCCTGCTCAAGACGGGGCTGTTCGCTGGTCCGATTCGACTCCGCGGCTTGCCGACTTCGCGTCAAAGTGGCTTTCCCAGAGCAACAGGCGTGGACTGAGGGCCTGCGGCACCATCCTGCGGGTCCGGTGCCGGGCAGCGTAGTGAATGCTGACAGAGTACTCTATTCTGTTATGGGCTCAACCGTACAACTCAGACACTACGAAGCGCCTCGAACGATCCAAGATATGGTCGGATTGTATCGCTCCGGGAAACTTCATCTCGAAAGGTGGCAAGACAGACACGCTGCAGTATTTGTCCATACGACTTTTTACCATGCACCGGCGCCATACGCGCGCCGGTTTCCACATCCGGCCAACGGCAGGCGGCAAGATACTGTTGGCATGCTTCTTCAGTGGCAAACTTCGATTGAAATTCCCGCAGACTTTTGGGAAATCCCGGCCGAGGCACGCGTTCAATACTACCTATTGGGGCTTGCTGAAACAACCGGATAAGCAGGAGTTAGTCAGGCAAGATTTGGCCGCATAAGCCGACTATACGCTCATGTTGGTTTCCGTGGATCGCGTTCATCGGCAGCAATCGATTCTTCTGCGTTGAGTCCACCAACTTCCGACCACAACTGGAAAATGGAAAACGTGGCGATCGCGTCTGCAACGTTGGCATCACCACGGATCCGGCTCCGATCCGTATACCGCTGGCTCATATGATCCATCCCGCCGCCCGTAATTGTTCGGTGGAGTCCTGTGCGGGCTGCTATGGCAAGTCAGTCTGCGACTCCGCCATTTGTGACTCCTCCAGCGGAATCATCGTCAGCGAATTCGGCCGCTTTCAGGACCTCCGTGTAAGCCAGGCGATCTGCGTAGTGCGTAAGCTTGTCTCCATGCTCTCGAATCGCAGTCCGATATGCGGGCGATGACCTCCCGGATCCGGTCCCGATCCAGCGTCAACGACGACCGCCAACTCGCGAATCAGGTCCTGCGGAAGCGCTTTCAGATCTTCTTTGCCGAGCGGGACGAGCCGCTCTTCCTGCCGGGGTCTCTGCGTAGATACGCCGTAATCCAAGATGCCGGGCCATGCAGTCGAAGATCTCACCTGGCCGATACGGTTTCCGGATAAAATCGTCGACTCCCGCGGCCAGCACCTCCTCGCGCTCGGAGACGAAAGCCGAAGCTGTCACGGCCACGATCTTCACTTCCCGCCCGCCATCCAGCGCCCGGATACGCCGCGTGGCCTCCTTCCCATCCATCACCGGCATTCTCAGGTCCATCCAGATGAAGTCGCGGCCGCCAGCTTTGAAATATCTCGACTCCCCGTGCTCCCGTTCTCCGGCCAGCCGCACCTGGAATCCGGCGTGTTCCATCAGCCGCTGCAACACGAGCCGGTTTTCCTCGTCGTCTTCCACGATCAGAACACGGTAATCGGGCTGGCCCGTCTCAACGCCGACCGTCAGCTCCTCCTCTGTCCTCCGAAGACGTCACCTCCGATTCTTCGGCCCGCTCCACCGGCAGTTCCACCCGGAACCACGTTCCTTTGCCGGGCGCGCTCGCGACCTCGATGGTTCCCCCCATCAGTTCCACGAATTGCCGGCTGATCGTCAGACCCAGCCCGGTGCCTTTCTGGATTCCTTGTTTGCCCGCCTGCACAAAGGCGTCGAAGACACGCTGCTGGTCCTCCGGCGAGATGCCGATGCCCGTGTCCTCCACCTCGAATGTCAGCAGGAGACGCCGGCCGTCTTCGGCAGCCCTGCAGCTCAACCGCACTTCTACAAATCCTTTCTCGGTGAACTTGATGGCATTGCCAAGCAGGTTGATCAGCACCTGACGCAACTTACCGGCGTCTGTCTTCGCAACCCGCGGGAACTCCGGAGACTCAATCAGGCGAAGCTCAAGATTCTTTTCGCTGGCGCGAACGCGCATCATGTCAATGATTTCAGCCACCAGGCGCTTCAGGTCGCAGGCCTCAATATGGAGCTCCGTCCGGCCCGACTCGACCTTGGCGAGATCCAGCACGTTGTTGATGAGATTGAGCAGATGTTCGCCGCTGCGGTTGATGATATCCAGGTCTTTCCGCTGGCTTTCGAGAAACTTCGCCATCGCGCAGCAGACTCGGAGAACCCGAGAATGGCGTTGAGCGGCGTGCGCAACTCATGGCTCATGTTGGCGAGGAACGTGCTCTTGGCGCGATTGGCGGTTTCCGCGGCATCTCTGGCGATCCGGAGTTCGCGGGTTCTTTGCTCTACCTGGAGCTCGAGGCGGCGCGCCGCAAGACGCAGACTCCGTACACGCCATCGGTAGGCGGTGAAGACAAGACCGACAGTACTCAGAAAGGCGACGCTCCTGAACCACCATGTTCCCCACCATGGCGGAAGCACGGTTATCGTCGAGCTGACACCGGTCTCGTTCCAGAGCAGATCTTCATTGGATCCCTGCACCCGGAAAACATACTTCTCGGGCGCCAGGCTGGTATAGGTCGCGATGCGCCGATCGGCGCCCACTTCGTTCCAGTTCTTTTCGAAACCCTCCAGCTTATACCGGTAGCGATTGCTCTCGGGGCGCGACATAGCTGAGTGACGCGAACTCGATTGTGAACTGATTCTGCCAATGCTCCAAGGTGAGGGCGTTGGTGGCCCAAATCGGCTGGCGGAGCGGGGAATCGCGGGAAGGAACGACAGGTTGGTTGAACAGAAGGAAATTAGTAAGGACGACCGGAGGGCGAAACGGATTGGTGGAGACCCGAGCGGGGTTCAGCACTGTGAGACCGTAACCAGACCCAAAGATCAATTCTCCTTCGGGAGTTACAGCACTGCGCTCGGTCAAGGTTGGATTTGCGAAATTACCGGGCAACCCGTCCGCCTCCGAATAGTTGTGCACTTTCCCGGTTTGCGGATCGAACTCCGAAAGGCCCTCATGCGTCGCGAGCCAGAGATGTCCCCGGTCGTCTTCGCGAATATCCTGGATGTAGTCATTCGCGAGACCGTTCTGCGTGGTGATACGTTCGAATGAATCGCGATTACGGTCGAACCGGTTCAGCCCGGCGCGGGTTCCGATCCAGAGGGTTCCCTGATGGTCTTCGTAGATCGAGGTTATCCCGTCATTGCTGAGACTGGCGCGATTGTGTTCGTCCTGGAGATAAACCGTGAAGCGCTCCGTATCGCGGTCGAACCGGTTCAGCCCCCAATTCGTTCCTACCCACAGCGTTCCGGTTCGATCCATGAAGACCGCAAACACCACGTCGTGAGAAAGGGTGCCGGAGATTCGCGGATCGTTGCGGTAAGTCTTGAAGTGGCCCGTTCCCGGGTCAAACCGGCTGACGCCTCCCGCCCACAGTTGCCGACCCACACCACTCCCCCAGGCTCTACCGTAAGGCCTCGTATGTCATCGCTGCTGAGACTTTGCGAATCCGCCGGATTGTGCCGGTACGCGACGAAGCGTCCGGAGGCGGGGTCGAAACGGTTCAGTCCCCCACCTTGTGTGCCAATCCAAAGCTTGCCAGTACCGTCCTCTTTGATGGCGGTGACCGTGTTGTGCGAAAGGCTGTGGGGATCCTTGGGGTCGTTCTGGTAAAGCACGACTTGTCCTGTCTTTCGATCCAGCCGGTGAAGTCCGGCATTCGTCCCGATCCAAAGAAATCCGCGAGTATCCGAGAGCACGGACAGGACCTTGTTGCTTCGCAATCCGTTTGGGTTTCCGGCGTCCTGCCGGTAATTCACGAAGGCGGAGGGCGTGGTTTGAAACCGGCTGAGCCCGGCCTCGCTGCCCACCCACAGATTCCCTTCCGAATCTTCGAGCAGCGCCCAGATCAGGCCCCCCATCCCACGATCGGGTTGATCAGCGTACCGGACGAAGTTCTTTCGGTCCTTGTCCACCCGGAACAGTCCTCTACGGGAGCCGATCCACAGCAGCGCCGCTACGATCCTCAAGTACCCTGTGGAACTCCATGGAAGGCGGGCTGTGGGCGCCATCCCAGGGTAGTGCGTAGCACCTGCATCCTCCGTTCCCGGTATTGACGCTACCGATCATGTTTTCAGACAGTGACGTGAACCACGCCATACCCCCGCGGCCCGGCAACCATTGGACACCTTTATTCGAAGATTCGCTGAAACCGCTTCTCGGGCTGTTCCAAATTCGCGAAAGCCGGCCGCTGGCCCGGTCCATCTTATATAGGCCCTGAGCATAGCCCACCAGGAGATTTCCCTGGGAATCCTCGTAGAACTCCCGGACGACGTGCCTGCGCGCGATTTCCTCGACAGGGTCAGGGTAGTGGAAGAAACGCCCGCTCGCGACATCCAGGCGATCGAACCCGTCGACGGTGTCGACCCACATCGCGCCTGTCCGATCCTGGTAAATCGCAGCGATGTGGTCGTCTCTCAAGCTTTGGCTGTCGTTCGGGTCATGCCGGTAGTGCGTGAACGTATCCCCGGCCGGGTCGAACCGGTCGAGCCCCCCGTAAGCCGTGCCGATCCACAAAATGCCGGCACGATCTTTATAGATCAGCATCACGGTGTTGTCTGTCAGACTGCGCGGGTTGCCGGGGTCGTGGCTGTATTGCCTGAGGCTGTACCCGTCGTAGCGGTACAGGCCGTCATCGGTGCCGAGCCAAAGAAAACCGTAGTTGTCCTGAGCGAGCGCGAAGACCCGCTTCTGAAACGGCTTACCGCCAACCGAGAGAGCGTCGAAGCGGATGTCTTGTTTCTCGATTACCGGAAGCCTTCGGATTCCGCCATCCGCCGGCAACGCGGTGAGAGGCGGCTGCGCGGAGGCGGCTGCCGCCCACAGCAGCATGGCAAGGCGCAACGTCATCCGGACTCCTAAAAGCTCAGCCGCACACCGAGCCGGATCTGCCGCTCCACGGGTTGCGCCGAGGTGATCTGGGAGAATCCGTTCAGGGCCTTGATGGTTCCATCGGGATTGAACGTGGCTGACGAAATCGACGCGTTCGGGTTGTTGAATATCGGCGTGTTGGTCACGTTGAACACCTCGGCGCGGAATTGGATCTTAATCCGTTCCAGCACGTTGAAATCGCGGAACAGCGACATGTTCAAACTGAAACTCCCTGGCCCGCGCAACGCGTTCAAACCGGAGCTGCCGAATCGCGCGGCGTTCACTGGAGCGAATGCCGCTGGATTGAACCAGGTGGCGTTTGTCCCCACTCCGCCAGGAATGTCCACGACGGACAGCACCTGGTCGGCGGTCTGCGTGTTGCCGGGAGCGTTCAACGATGCCGAGGACGCCGTCACTGTGAATGGCGTGCCGCTATATGCGCTCAGTATCCCGTTCAACTGCCAGCCGCCTGCGATGGCGGCGGCAATGCCCTTGGACGCCAGCGGCTTGCCTTTACCGAACGGCAGTTCGGCATTGCCGTAGAGCTGGAAGTTGTGTGTACGGTCGTAACCGGTGAGCGACCGGTTGCGCTGCAGCGCGCCGGTCCAGTTAAAAGCCAGGGTGGAATCGCTGTTGTCGTTGAAGGCGATCGCCTTGGAGTAGGTGTAGGCGGCTCCGAAGGAAACGCCCCGGACAGGCGCCCGCCGCAACTGGGTTTGCAGCGAATTGTAATTGGCGGTCCGGAACGGCACCAGGTCGTTGGTGTCGGCCGTGCGGCCGAACAGCACGGCCAGAGGCCGGCCGGCGTTGCCGCCGCCTGGTCCGGCTGCGTTGATGTTCATCATTACCATCTGACGGATTCCACGCGAACCCACATACGCCGCCGAGGCCGTGTATCCGGGATGAATCTCACGTTCGATGGTTAAGTTCATGGACTCGATATAGCCGCGCCGGAACCTGGGATCCACCAGCGTATCGGCCACCGTCCCGGGGATCGGGATGACGCCGTTGCCTAATGAGACGTCGGAGACGGGCGGAATGCCGGTGACCAGCGTCCCGGCCGCCGTGAAGCCGTTGGCGCCAGTGTATTGCGTGTTAGTGATGGCCGGATAGTTGCCGCGCAGCACCACCGTGAACGAGTACGGATCGATGCCGATGCCGTAGCCCGCGCGCAGCACAGTGCGCGTGCCCAGCCGGTAAGCGAGCCCCAGGCGGGGAGCAAATTGGCCGATCCCCGTATCGACGCCCGTGTCCGTGGGCACGTTGCCCACCCCGCCCACCAGAACCTGGTTCGTGGTGGGATCGTAGCGTTCCAGTCCACGATGCGCTCGTGTGCTATAGGGATACTTCTCCCAGCGCAGGCCGTAGTTGATGGTCAGGTTGGGCGTCACTTGCCATTGATCGCGGGCGTAGAGCGCGAACATCCAGGTGCGCACGGTCATCACCGCGGGTTCATATGCCTTGCCCAGGTTCTGCGCCTGGCCCAGCAGGAAGTCGGCCCAGGAATTGAATTGATTGGGAGGGGCGCCGCCGTTGAGCGCGGTCAAACCGCCGGTGAAATTGAAACCGCCCCGCGCGCCGAAACCGAAATTCGGCTGCCATTCGTTCAACTGCCAGCGCAGCAGTTCCCCGCCCCAACGGAAGTTGTGGGATGAGCCGCTGTAGCTGAAGTTGAATCCCGACACGTACTGGTTGTCGCGCCAGTCATACGGGTTGGCCGCGTTGGGATTGCCGAAGGAAGCGTAGCCGTTGACGATGAACGCGGGAAATCCACCGTCCAGCGGGTCGGGCCCGTTGGTGCCCGGAATGTTGAGAATGGTCAGTCCCGCGTCTGTGCCAATATCGACGTTGGCGGCGTGAGTCTCCTGGCGGGTAAAGCCGAGATGCGCATCCAGCAGGAATCGGGAGCTGAACAGAACGCTGCCGCCCAGCGTGGCGCTCTGCGTTTTGCCGCCGGCGTTGCCAGGCTGTGGGCTTCCGTCGATTCCGGTACCGCCACCGGCGCCCAGCAGCGGCGGATCGAACAGGTTGAAGTGGAAGATGCTGTACCGGCCGAAAAAGGCGTACTTCTCGTTTGGATTGTAATTGACCTTGCCGTCGAAATTGTCGCGGTTGAACTGCACCGTTCCGGAAGCGAAGTAGTTGTTGGCGAATCCGCCCTGATTGGGTTGCGGCAGCAGTGCGATCATCTTGGCCGACGCGGTGGCGATCAGGCTGGTTGGGATGACGTTGTTGGCAAAGAGCGTACGGCCGGTACCGTCAGAATTGCCCGTGGATGGATTATATATAGCGGCACCGGTGCCTGCAAAGTTGCCGCTCCGCAGCGCGTCGGTCGCCACAGTGTTCAGCGAACTGGCGTTGGTGCGCTGCCGGGTGCCTTCGTAGTCTGTGAAGAAGAAGAGTTTGTTCTTGCGCACCGGCCCTCCCAGCGCATACCCGAACTGATTCTGGATGTTCTTGGGGATGCGCGCACCGAAGTAGAAGAAGTTACGCGCGCGCAGTGCGCTATTGGTGTTGTACTCGAACGCGGCGCCGTGAAACGCGTTGGTGCCGGCCCTGGTGATTACATTGACCGCCGACCCGCCCGCCATGCCTTGCTCCGCGTCAAAGCTGTTGGTCACAATGTTCACGGTTTCGATGGATTCCGCGGGCGGAATGTACGCGGCGTGATGCGGCAGCGCGATGAAAACGTTGCTGGCGCCGTCCAGCCGGCTGGCATTCACGGAGTAGGACGTCCCGTTGACATTGGTGACCATCGATCCCTGTGGATTGCCCGCCTGTGAATTCTGCGCGCGCGGCGGCGTCACACCGGGAATCAGTCCCAGCAGGCTCTGGTAATTGCGCTGGCCGCCGACCGGCAGGTCCGTGATCTGCCGCGCGCCGATGCTGGCGGCCACGTCCGAGCGGTCCGTCTGCAACGCTTCGGCCGACCCGGAGACTTCGAGGCTCTGCTCGACGGTGGAGAGCGACAATTGAACGTCGAGCCGTCGCACCGTGTTGACGGCGATCGCGATCTCGTTCCTGCTGGCGTCGGAAAATCCGCTGGCGGAGACGGTGGCGTCATAGTCCCCCATCTGAAGATCGTTGAACGAGTACTGCCCGCGATCGTTCGAGGTGGCGCGGCGCAGCAGTGCCGTAGCTCGATTTGTCAGCACCACGGCCGCCCCCGGAACCGCGGCGCCATTAGAATCGGTCACATTGCCCACCAGGGACCCGTACAGCACTTGGGCGAGAACCCCCGGATCGATGATCAGATTGATCGCAAGCGCCGTTACGAGATGGAACGCGGCGGCGTATGATCGGTTCAAAGCCGGTAACCACATATGCGTCTCCTGCCGTTAGCAGATGCGCCGTGCGATACCGAAGTTTGACGCTCTCAATTTTCCTGTCACGGCCGACTTTTCCGGACCAACTCTGGACTAACATTGTATCCGTGTTGCTGGGGAGAGCCAGGCCGGATTAATAAGGAATCTGATGACCTGACCCACAGAATGCCCGGCACGATCTTACAGATAAGCATCACTGTGTTCTCGCTCAGACCGCGTGGGGCAGTGCGCGCTGGTGGTGGACGCGACGGGCGTGGGGCTCCGGTGGTGGAGATGCTGCGAACGGCGGGGCTGGGGTGCGAGGTGACGGCGGTGACGATCACGGGCGGCGAGAAGGAGTCGGGGAGCGGTTCGACGAAGAGCGTGCCGAAGCGCGATCTGATCGCGGGGCTGCAGGTGGCGCTCGCGAAGAGCGAGCTGAAAATTGCGCGGCGGATGAAAGAGGCGGGCACGCTGGTGCGGGAACTGGTGGATGTACGGGCTACGGCGAGTTTGAAGTTGGGGAAGGTCAAGATCGGGGCGGAGGGGAGCGGGCAGCATGACGATCTGGTGCTCGCGCTGGCGCTGGCCTGCTGGCGGGCGGCGCGCAAAGAGATTGGATGGAGTTCGCAGCGGTTGCCGGGGATTTAGGTTTCGGGAAAAGTTTGAAAGAAATTCACCGGCGACAAGATCGCCGGTGCTACCGGGAGTTAGAAAAGACATGAGCGTGGCGGATTACGATCCGGTGCTCCGGAGCCATTGACGATTAGACGTTTAACGGATTCGGCACACCGAGGATATAGAGCACCTCAAGTTTTTTCGGGTCGACCGAGGTAGCGCTCCCTGCCGGTCGCGGCTCAGAAACGGTGTGCCTGTCGACAAGCGTAAGCCTGAGTACGGCGGGCGCCGATGCAGGCAGGTCCGATTACTTTCAACGGCCATGCGCGTGCTTCCGTCCGCGCTGCGTCTGTGCTCTCAAAGCCGGTCGCTAAAGGGAGCATATGGCAGACAAAAACAATATCCAGGCTTTACTGTCGGACGAAATCAAGGATCTTTATTCAGCCGAAAAACAACTTATCAAGGCTATTCCCCGGATGGCCAAAGGAGCGAGCGATGAGAGTTTGCGAGCGGCTTTTTCATCGCACCTCAAGGAGACGCAGGCGCAAGTTGAGCGGCTGGATCGGGTGGCTGAAATGCTCGGCATCAAACCCACCGGAAAGAAGTGCGTCGGGATGGAGGGCTGTATCAAGGAAGGCGCCGAGGCCCTTGAGGAAGATGGCGATGAGGCTGTTCTTGATCTGGGACTGATCGGGGCGGGAACACGCGTCGAACACTACGAAATGGCCGGTTATTTGACGGCGATCAGCCTGGCGCAGCGGGTCGGCAAGAGCGACGTGGTGGGGCTGTTGAAGGAATCCCTGGCCGAGGAACAAGCCGCGGAGCAGAAGCTTCGCACCATCGGGGCGAGCCTTCTCAAGGGAGCGCCCACCGAAGAGGCCGCGGCGGGACGAGCGTGACGAGACCATGAAAAACAAGAAGCAGGACTCTTCCAGCCAGGGGTCGGGCGGAGAGCTTCATCAAACGGCCGGGAAGGATGTACCGGTTCTCACGACCCAACAGGGCGCTCCCGTCTCAGACGATCAGAACTCTTTGAAGATCGGGACGCGTGGGCCGACCACTCTCGAGGACTTTCATCTTCGGGAAAAGATCTTCCACTTCGATCACGAGCGCATACCCGAACGGGTGGTTCATGCGCGCGGCTTTGGCGCTCACGGTTTTTTCGAGAACTATCAGTCGCTTTCCGGGATTACGTCCGCCGACCTGTTTCAGCGGGCGGGCGAGAAGACTCCGGCCTTCGTTCGGTTCTCGACGGTTGCGGGTAATAAAGGGTCGCCGGACCTGGCGCGGGACGTGCGCGGATTCGCGGTGAAGCTTTATACGCAACAGGGGAACTGGGACATCGTCGGCAACAATATCCCGGTCTTTTTCATTCAGGATGCGATCAAGTTTCCGGATCTGATCCATGCGGCCAAAGCGGAGCCGGATCGCGATTTCCCGCAGGCTCAGACCGCCCACGACAACTTCTGGGATTTCATTTCTCTGATGCCGGAGAGTATGCACATGATTATGTGGATCATGTCCGACCGCGCGATCCCACGGTCCTTACGCTTTATGGAGGGGTTCGGCGTGCACACCTTCCGGCTGGTCAATGCCGAGGGCAAATCGACCTTCGTCAAGTTCCACTGGAAACCGAAGCTCGGGATGCAGTCGGTTCTTTGGAACGAAGCCGTAAAGATCAACGGCGCAGACCCCGACTTTCATCGTCGAGACCTCTGGACTGCGATCCAGACGGGCAACTATCCCGAGTGGGAGCTGGGCCTGCAGTTGTTCGATGACAAGTTCGCGGACGACCTTCGCCTTCGACGTTCTGGACGCGACGAAACTCATCCCGGAAGAGGAACTGCCGATCCAGGTGGTCGGCCGGCTGGTACTTGACCGCTGTGTCGATAACTTCTTTGCCGAAACCGAACAGGTCGCGTTCTGCACCAACAACATTGTTCCCGGTGTCGATTTCAGCAACGACCCGTTGCTTCAGGGGCGCAACTTCTCTTATCTCGATACGCAGGTGAAGCGCCTGGGCGGCCCGAATTTTACCCATATCCCGGTGAATGCGCCGAAGTGTCCCATGCATTTGTTCCAGCAGGACGGGCACATGGCTATGAAAAATCCCGTGGGGCGCGTCAACTATGAGCCGAACTCACGAGGCGCCGAAGGCGGGCCACGGGAATCCCCTGAAACCGGATTTCACTCTTTTCCGGTTGAAGAGGGCGGGCCAAAGGTGCGCGAGCGTTCCACGAGTTTCGCCGATCACTACAGCCAGGCTCGCCAGTTTTACATCAGCCAGACAAAGTCGGAGCAGGGCCACATCGCCGACGCCCTGATTTTCGAGCTGAGCAAAGTCGACGAACCAGCCATTCGGGAACGCATGGTCTCCCATCTTCCGCACATCGACGCGGGGCTTGCCGACCGGGTCGCGAAGGGTCTGGGAATGACCGGCAAGATCCACGCCGCCCAAGCCGCTGTCGCGCCGCGGGAGGACCTGAAGAAGTCGCCGGCGCTCAGCATTGCTTTGAACCCGCCCGCAAGCTTCGCGGGACGCAAGGTCGGGGTGCTCGTGACTGACGGGGCGGACGCGTCCGTCATGGAAGGTCTCAGGCAGGCGCTCGAAGGGGTCGGGGCGACCCTCGAAATCGTGGCTCCGACTATTGGCGGGGTGAAGACGAGCGACGGGAAAGCGCTCAAGGCGGACCACAAGATCGGAGGCGGGCCTTCGGTTATTTTCGATGCGGTGGCGCTTTGCGTTTCCGCGGATGGCGTGGCGGCGTTGGCGAAAAATGCCGCGGCGACGGAGTTTGTGGCGGATGCGTTCGCGCATTTGAAGTTCATCGGCTGGGTTGCGGCTGCCAAACCTCTGATCGAAAAAGCAGGAGCGAAGATGGACGCCGGATTTATTGAGCTCGGGCCGAAGGGGAGCGCGACTGCTTTTGTGACATCTTGCGGCGAACTGCGCCTTTGGGAAAGGGAAGACAGGGTGAACTTTTGATGGAAACCTCAGAGATCGCGCATCGGTCGGTGGTTCATTCTTCAGGTGTTTCCTGGGGCGCCGTAATCGGCGGCGCCTTCGTGACGGCCGCTTTATCGTTGATTCTGCTGGCGCTCGGCGCCGGCTTCGGGCTGTCCGCGATTTCGCCCTGGTCCAGCGCGTCCGTCTCGGCTGCGACGGTGGGAACTGTAGGGCTGATCTGGATTGTCGTGACGGAGGTGATCTCATCCACCACGGGAGGTTATCTTACTGGACGGCTGCGAACGGGTTGGCACCCGCTCCACACGGATGAGGTGCATTTCCGGGATACGGCGAATGGATTTCTGGCCTGGGCGGTCGCGCTTGTAGTGACCGTGGTCTTCCTGGGATCGGCGGCAACTTCGATGGCCGGATCAGCTGTGACGTCCAATGAAGCATCGAAAGGCGATACCGCGGGAACCATGTACTTTGTGGACCGATTGTTCCGGGCGGGCGACCCGTCCGGGACCGCGACCGATACCGCTGTGCGCGGCGAAGCTGGCCGGATCATGGCGCGGGTTCTTCAGGGCGGCGAAGGAGCTTCCTCAGACAGCGCCTGGCTCGCCCAGCTCGTGGCGGCGAAGACGGGGCTCAGTCCGGCTGATGCGGAGAAACGCGTCTCCGGGACCATGACGGAGGCTCGTCAGGCTGTCGACGAGTTGCGACGAGTTACGGCCCGGGTCCTGTTGTGGACCTTTCTGGCTCTTCTGATCGGCGCGTTTTGCGCCAGCTACGCCGCCACGGTCGGTGGCCGGCATCGTGACCGGGTACAAGTCCTTTAGAAAGAGGTTATTATGCGATCCGCCCTTCTCTACTTTCTCGGCGTGCCGATTCCGTTCATTATTCTCATCGCCCTGTTTACTCACCACTGTTAGAGGGCATTTTCGCAAATACTGTAGAATTCGCTCCCTCCCGGTCGCGGCTCGGAATCGATCTCGGCCAGCCGACGAGACCAAGAGCGGAAACCGGCGACAAGATACTTGACATCAATGCGCTAAGATTTTATTATCTGTACAGGATAAGGTTTCGTGAAACACCTGAATCCGAAACAAGCAAAAGGAATCGAAAGACTATGAGCACATCTCTCACACTTGATCCGCTGCACGGCCTGCGCCTCTTCGAGGACGCCGTCACGCGAATGATGAGCGAACCGCGTACCGGTCGCCCCTGGTCCCCGAACGTCGACATCCTTGAGACCGAAGACGCTCTGATTGTCAGAGCGGATATCCCGGATGTGAAGATCGACGACATTGATGTTCGCGTGGAAAACCAGACTCTGACCCTGAAGGGTCACCGGAAGTTCGAAAAGCAGGAAAACGTTAAGGGCTATCACCGGCTTGAGCGGAGTTACGGCGAATTCGTTCGAAGCTTCGCGGTCCCGCCGACCGTGGACACCGACAAGGTGCAGGCGGATTATAAAAATGGCGTCCTGACCGTAACCCTTCCCCGCAAGGACTCGGCGAAACCACGCCAGGTAAAAGTTGAGGTACACCACGCCGACGGCGCGCCCCAGCAGTAAGCCCGAAATTGGGTTTGTTTTTTCCACGGCGGCGAGGACTTCCGGAGTATCCGGAGGCCCGCCGCCGGAGTCGTATTGAGAAGGAGAAGAAATGCCATTCCGATTTGACAAACTGACCCAAAAGGCTCAGGAAGCCGTTCAACAGGCGCAGGAGATCGCCGGTCAGAACGGACATCAGGCAGTGCATCCACTGCATCTCCTTATCTCGCTGGCCAATGAGCGCGAGGGAATCGTGCGGCCAGTACTCGAGAAGTGCGGAGTCCAGGTGGACCCGCTTGTCAGCGAAGCGCAGCGCCAACTCGCGTCGATCCCGAAGGTTACGGGGCAGCAACCCGGAATGTATATTTCTCCGGCTCTGAACCAGGTTCTGGAAGGCGCGTTCAAGGAAGCCGAGAATTTCAAGGACGAGTACGTTTCGACCGAGCACCTGCTCCTCGCCCTTTCCGATCAGAAGTATGAACCCGCCGGGAGCCTGCTGAACAAGCTGGGCGCGAATCACGACGCCATTCTGAAGGCTCTCGTGGCCGTGCGCGGTACGCAGCGCGTGACGGACCAGAACCCGGAATCGAAGTATCAGGCTTTGGAGCGCTACGCCGTAGATCTCACCGAACAGGCGCGGCGCGGGAAACTCGACCCGGTAATCGGTCGCGACGAAGAGATTCGCCGCGTCATGCAGGTCCTGAGCCGCAGGACCAAGAACAATCCGGTGCTGATTGGCGAGCCGGGCGTCGGTAAAACGGCAATCGTTGAGGGTCTCGCGCAGCGAATTCTCAAAGGCGACGTGCCGGATCAGCTGAAGAACAAGAAACTGGTCGCGATCGATCTCGGGCAAATGGTTGCCGGTACGAAGTTCCGTGGCGAATTTGAGGATCGCCTGAAAGCTGTCCTGAAAGAGATTACCGAATCGAACGGCGAGATCATCTGCTTCATCGATGAGCTGCATACGCTGGTAGGAGCAGGCGGAGCGGAAGGCGCCATTGACGCCGCCAATATGCTGAAGCCGGCCCTCGCGCGCGGGGAACTGCGCTGCATCGGCGCGACTACTCTCGCGGAATATCGCAAATACGTGGAGAAAGACGCGGCTCTCGCGCGGCGATTCCAGACCGTGATCGTCGACGAGCCGACGGTGGACGACACGATCGCCATTCTGCGCGGTTTGAAAGAGAAGTTCGAGATCCACCACGCGGTTCGAATCAAGGATTCGGCGATCGTGGCCGCCGCAGTTTTATCGCATCGCTATATCACCGACCGTTTCCTGCCCGACAAGGCCATTGACCTTGTGGACGAAGCGGGTTCCGCGCTGAAGATTCAGATCGGGAGCATGCCGATCGAGATCGACAAGATCGAGAGGCGGATTTCTCACCTCGAGATCGAGCGGCAGGCTCTGAACCGTGAAAAAGACACGGCTTCGAAGGAGCGTCTGCGGCACGTTGAAGACGAACTGGAGCGGTTGCGCGGCGAATCGGCCGGCCTGAAAGAGCGCTGGAATCGCGAGAAGAGTTCGATTACCCGCGTTCAGTCGCTTAAAGAGGAACTGGAGCAGGTCCGCGCCGAGGAAGAGCGCGCCACGCGAGCCGGCGACTGGGAGAAAGCGGCCCAGTTGAAGTACGGCAAGCTGTCGGAAATTGAGCGCAGCCTGGAAGGCGCGAATCACGACCTCGAATCGATTAAATCCGGGTCGCCTCTGCTGAAAGAAGAGATCGACGAGGAAGACATCGCGAAAATTGTCGCCAAATGGACCGGCATTCCGGTTTCGCGGATGCTCGAGGGCGAAGTGCAGAAACTCATCCATATGGAAGAGCGGCTGCACGAACGCGTTATCGGCCAGAACGAGGCCGTCTCGCTGGTGGCGAACGCCATCCGGCGCAACCGGGCGGGTCTGAGCGATCCGAATCGGCCGATCGGAAGCTTCATCTTCCTCGGTCCGACAGGCGTCGGCAAAACCGAACTCGCGAAGGCTCTCGCCGAATTCATGTTCGACGATGACAAAGCCATGGTTCGCGTCGATATGTCCGAATATATGGAGAAGCACTCCGTGTCGAGGATGATCGGCGCGCCCCCGGGATATGTCGGTTATGACGAGGGCGGTCAGCTGACCGAACACGTGCGGCGGCGGCCATACTCAGTGGTGCTGTTCGACGAGATCGAAAAGGCGCATCCCGATGTATTCAACACGCTCCTGCAGATTCTCGACGACGGCCGTTTGACCGACGGACAGGGACGCACGGTGGATTTCAAGAACACCGTGATCATCATGACGTCGAATGTCGGCAGCTCGATTATTCACGATGCGAATCCGATCGGGTTCTCGGTGAACCAGAAGGTAAAGAACGGCCAGGAGGATGTGCGCAAGCACCTGCTGGACGCCCTGCGCCAGACGTTCCGGCCCGAGTTCCTGAACCGTGTGGACGACATTATTGTGTTCAACACGCTTTCAAAGGAGCATCTGTCGGTGATCATCGATCTGCAATTGCGGCGGGTGGAAAAGCAACTGGCCGATCGCGGTCTGAAGCTTGTGGTGAGCCCCGGTGCGAAGGAAGTGGTGATGGCCGAGGGTTACGATCCGGCTTATGGAGCGCGGCCATTACGGCGCTCGATCCAGCGGCTGATTCAGGATCCGCTCTCGCTGCGGCTCCTTGCCGGCGAATACCTCGCGGGCGAGACGGTGGTCGTCGACAAGGATGGCGACAGCGGCAAGCTGACCTTCGGGAAGGAACCCGCTCCCGAACTTGTGGAAGTGTAGTTTCGGCAAAACGGCCGCTCCTCGGGGCGGCCGTTCTTTTTTCAGGCTCGATTCAAACTATTTGCAACCCATGATTGCGGTGGCAATGATCGACCGCAACGTTGCATCTGCGAACTCCGGAAAATCACGCTGGATATAGGCCGCTCGGTAGATTCTCCATTGTGAACCAAACGGTTGCATCTCGAGACTGGAGAACACCTGGCCGTTGGTTCCCAAACTCGCCGGCTGAAATGCGCCCGTCGCCGGAATCTGGCTCAGAAACAGGAGATATGTGGTATCCGGTCGTAAAGGCAAGAACATCTGGTTGACATACTGAACAGATCCCCCGCTCACCGGCAGTTTTCCGCCGGGCCGGGTCACGACGATGTGAAGTGCGGGCTCAAGCTTCGAAGGTGAACCACTTTTGAGCACGCCGCCGATCTGAAAATCGTAATCAGAATATATTGCGGATTTCGATGTCGAAAGGTGAGACCGGGAAGCGTTCGCTTTTCCGGTTACGATGGCCTCTGAGTGACACGTCAGATCCCGCAATAACGAAGTGAAATTCTGATCGGGCGCGATGCCGGTGTCCTCGTCTCGGAGGCTCTCGTAGACCCGCTTTGCGGGAACGTCCGGGATGTCTTCGAATAACCATACCTGACCGACCGGAACACTCTTCCGTCGCGTAATCGGAAACTCGCCCGATTCGGATCGATCTGCACCCCTTTTGTTGCATTCGCGCGACGTCCTCATATAGGCTATTAAGCCATGGGTCGAAATGCCAAACTGGCGACCCTTCAGGAGGATCGTTTACTTGTTTTCGTCTCGCTTTCGCCGCCAGAGCCTTCGCCTGCTTCTGCCGCTTCTCGTTACTGTCGCCGTGCTTTTTATCGTTCCAATGCACGGACTTGCGCAGAATCCACCGCCGCAGACTGGAGGAGAGGCGCATTTAATTCTCCCGGACTTAAGCCAGGCGCAATTCCTCGGCATCAACGGCCGCACACTGCTTATGGCGGGTCTGGGCATCTGTGCGCTCGGACTTCTCTTTGGTTTGTTTACATACAACGAACTTCGCGACCTGCCTGTCCACAGCTCGATGCGCGAAGTCTCGGAGATCATCTGGGAGACCTGTAAAACATATCTCTGGACGCAGGGCAAATTCCTCCTCATTCTCGAAATTTTCGTCGGCGTTATTATCCTTTTCTATTTCGGGTACTTTCAGCACCTGGAGGCGGGCCGGGTGATCGTGATTCTGCTGTTCAGCATTCTCGGCATCGCCGGAAGCTACAGCGTCGCCTGGTACGGCATCCGCGTCAACACCTTCGCGAATTCGCGGACGGCCTTCGCCAGCCTTCGCGGCATCCCTTACCCCTGCTATCAGATTCCCCTGCGTGCCGGCATGAGCATCGGCATGGTCCTGATCTCGGTAGAGCTGCTCATCATGCTCTGCATCCTGCTGTTCATTCCCAGTGATTACGCCGGGAACTGCTTCATCGGGTTTGCGATCGGCGAGTCGCTGGGCGCGGCGGCACTGCGCGTTGCGGGCGGCATTTTCACCAAAATCGCGGACATCGGGGCCGATCTGATGAAGATCGCGTTCAAAATCAAGGAAGACGACGCCCGCAATCCGGGCGTGATCGCGGATTGCACGGGTGATAACGCCGGCGATTCGGTCGGGCCCAGCGCCGATGGTTTCGAGACCTACGGCGTGACGGGTGTCGCGCTGATTACGTTTATCCTGCTGGCTGTTTCGAATCCGCTGGTGCAAGTGCAGTTGCTGGTGTGGATCTTCGTGATGCGCATCATGATGGTGATCTCGTCGGGGGTTTCGTATTACATCAATGAAGCCATCGCGAAAGCCCGCTATTCGACTCTGCCGAAGTTCAACTACGAAGCGCCGCTGACCTTCCTCGTCTGGCTCACGTCCATCGTTTCGATCATTGCAACTTACATCGTGTCGTATTTTGTCATTCCCGATCTCGGCGGGGACACCACACTCTGGTGGAAGCTCTCCAGCGTTATCACTTGCGGTACACTCGCGGGCGCGCTGATTCCGGAACTGGTCAAGGTGTTTACGTCGACCGAATCGACGCACGTGCGGGAGGTAGTAACCTCTTCGCGTGAAGGCGGCGCTTCGCTCAATATTCTCTCGGGCCTTGTCGCCGGTAACTTCAGCGCGTTCTGGCTTGGTCTGACCATGTTACTTCTCATGGGCGCGGCTTACGGACTCAGCACATTGGGTCTGGCCGGTCTTATGGTGGCGCCGGCCGTCTTCGCGTTCGGACTGGTCGCCTTCGGGTTTCTGGGCATGGGCCCGGTGACCATCGCAGTCGACTCCTATGGACCGGTTACGGACAACGCCCAATCCGTGTACGAGCTTTCGCTGATTGAAGATATCCCGGGGATCAAGAACGAACTGAAGGCAAAGTATGGTTTCGATGTCAACTTCGAGCGCGCCAAAGAGAACCTCGAAGAGAACGACGGCGCGGGCAATACCTTCAAAGCAACGGCCAAACCTGTCCTGATTGGCACAGCCGTGGTCGGCGCCACGACCATGATTTTTTCGATCATAGTGGCCCTGACCAACGGGCTAACGACGAATCTGGAGAAGCTTTCGATTCTGTACCCGCCCTTTCTGCTCGGTCTCCTTGCCGGCGGCAGCATTATTTACTGGTTTACCGGGGCCTCGATGCAGGCTGTCACGACCGGAGCGTACCGCGCGGTTGAGTTCATCAAGAAAAATATTCGGCTGGAAGGCGTTACTAAAGCATCCGTAACGGACAGCAAGAAGGTCGTAGAGATTTGCACGCAATACGCCCAGAAAGGCATGTTTAATATCTTCCTGGCCGTCTTCTTCGCGACCCTCGCGTTCGCCTTCGCGGAACCGTTCCTCTTCATTGGATATCTCATTTCCATTGCGCTCTTCGGCCTCTACCAGGCGATTTTCATGGCCAACGCAGGCGGCGCCTGGGACAATGCCAAAAAGATCGTCGAGACGGAACTCAAGCAAAAGGGGACTGCGCTCCACGATGCCACGGTGGTGGGCGACACGGTTGGCGATCCGTTCAAGGACACCTCTTCGGTGGCTCTGAATCCAATCATCAAGTTCACCACGCTGTTCGGCTTGTTGGCCGTGGAGCTTGCCGTTTCGCTCTCCGATCAGCAGGGGACGACTCTAGGGCGCATCCTGTCGGCGATCTTCCTGCTGGTGGCCATCTACTTTATCTGGCGCTCGTTCTACAGGATGAGGATCGAACGCGAGGGATAATCGGGTAGAGTTCTGGCCCAAAGCCGCTAAAACAGATCGTATGGAAGAGGGTTTCCGGGCTGATTGTCCCCGAAGCGGAACAAGTGCCCGGTCGACTCAATGGGAAGCCCGTGGCACGAGATTCCCGTGTGGCGGCGGATGCGATTGCCGAGTGCGACGACCTCGGCGAAACGCCTGAAGAAATCGCTGCCGACTATCGTATTCCGCTGGGACAGGTCAAGGTGATTCTCACCTGGCACCATGCCCATACTTCCGTATTCGCGACGACCCGTTGAAGCGCCTTGCAGTGTTGCGATGAGGTACAACCGTTGGAGCCTCGCAGGCTTCGGAAATTCCGATGCCCTACGCCTTAATTGACGCGAGGGATAATCGGGTAGAGTTCCTGCCGGTGATTACAGACAAGCCACAGGGTGACGATACCCCAACTCCGGCGGATGCTCCGCCGGGTGCCGTGATCAGCCCCGATACCCTGCGGCCGCAACGTATCCCTCCGGGTCAGTCTCGCACCAAAAAGTGGCCCGTGCTCGACGCCGGCGGAACGCCGCGAATCGACATCGAACGATGGAAGCTCTCAGTCTTCGGTCTTGTGGATCATGCGGTCGAGTGGAACTGGCGCGAGTTCAATGAACTGCCCCGCGTGCGCGTCTTTTCCGATTTTCATTGCGTCACCCGCTGGAGTCGTCTGGGGAACGTCTGGGACGGAGTCGCTACTCGCGAAATCCTGGCGCGCGCCGGCGGAGCCTTACCCGAAGCCCGTTTCGTCCTCGCGCACGGCTACGACAGCGGGTTCACAACCAATGTCCCGCTGGCGGACTTTCTTGCGGAAGACGCTCTGATTGCTATTCGGCACGATGGCGAGCCGCTGAGTCCGGATCACGGCGGACCAGCGCGATTAATCATTCCTCGCCTCTACGCCTGGAAGAGCGCGAAGTGGGTTCGACGCATCGAACTGCTCCCACGCGACGAGGCAGGCTTCTGGGAGAGCAACGGCTATCACATGCGCGGGGACCCGTGGCAAGGGGAGCGCTATGGCTAGCTTTTCGAGGAGGGCTCTGCTGGGCGGGACACTTGCCTCCGCCTGCACGAGGAAACTGGCGTCGCGATATCAGGGATGGCTCTTCGTGGCCAGCGGAGCGGAAAAGGCGGTCGCCGTCGCGAACCTTGCGTCGTTCCAGCGCACACTCACGATCCCGCTGCCGCACGCCCCCGAGCAGTTGCTCCACTCCGAAAATCGAGTGTTCGCCACCTGTCCGGAAGGGCGAGCTCTGGTCGAGATCGACGCCGTTGCGCTTCGGCTGTCCGGTCGGATCGCCCTGCCGGGAAGACCGGTGGCCGCGCGACTGAGCCGTTTTGCTGACGGGCCCCTGTCGGCTGTCGTGCTGACGGATGAGCCCGGCGCTCTTCTCATCGTCGATCTGACGAAGCGCAACGTGACCGGACGAGTCGCATTGAGGGGCGCCCCGTCCGATCTCGATGTGTCGCCTTTCGACCTTGCGTCGGGCAACAAGGCTCGCCTCGCCGCGGTTTCGATTCCTTCCCGCAACTCCATTTTGCGCGTTTCGCTGCCGGATCTGAAGATCACGGGAGTTACAGACGTCGGCGTTTCCTGCGGCCCGCTGAGATTTCGCAAAGATGGCAAGACGATCCTGGCAGGGGCGGCCACTCAGCGCGAGATCGTTACAATCGATGGGGCATCGGGCGCTCTGGTCACGAGATTGCCGCTTCCGATTGTGCCTTCACGGTTCTGCTTCAACACTGACGGCGGTCAAATGTTCGTGACGGGAAGCGGCGGGGACGTGGTGGCGATTGTCAGCCCCTTTCAGAACGAAGTCTATGAAACCATTCTGGCGGGACGAACCCCCTGCGCAATGGCCGTATCGGATCGTAGAAATCTGCTCTTCGTCACCAACATCGAAAGCGGCGACCTGACCATTCTGGATATCGAAACGCGAAGCGTATCCGCGACCGTTCACGTGGGCGAGAATCCGGGCGACGTGCTCCTCACGCCCGACGGCGAATACGCCCTGGCGATTGACCGCAAATCGGGCAACGTGTCGGTGGTGAGGATCACTACGGTAGTTAATCCCCCGAATTCTTCCCTGGCCGCGAGGGTCATCACGAAACCTTTGTTTACCGTGTTTCCGACCGCGCCGGAGGCCCGATCTGCTATCGTCGTTCCCTTCCGGACTTGAGCGCAGGCGCCGCCGCAAGCGCCACACGGAAGAGTGGACCGGGTCGCATATACCCGTAAGTTGGTGGATTCTCCGAGTCGCTATCCGAATGCCGTCTTTCGAACAACCTGCGCGGGCCGAACGCCCCGTGGATGCTCGAGGTGAAGTCGGTATTTGCGGGTTCGTTTCATCTGTGCTGCTTTTGTCATGATCTGCCTCTTTCGTTTGAGCGACCCCCATGGCGGGGGCGAAAGAGGGCACGTCTGCCGCCGCAACTGAGCGCGGCTGTCATCGCTTGTTGGGGGGACCGTCCTTGCGGGCGAACCGAGAAGCGTCATTGACAGCAAGCGGCGGCGGCTAAAGTGCCTTCGCCCCGTCCGTCTTCCGGGTCACGGGATACGGGCAAGGATGAAAATGGCAGCGTGAATTGGGCCGGGAGTACAGCCTGTGCGACGCAAGCCCCGAATCCATTTGATCGTGACATTGGCGCCAGAAAGGCGTACACCTGCCGCGTTAAAGTAGGAACTGGGCAAATGAATCTGACCGTGCATATTCCCGATGAAATCGCTGGCAGTCTCAGTGCCGGGGGCGATCTCGCGCGCCGGGTTTTGGAAGGCTTCGCCCTTGATGAATATAGGTCCGAGCGCATATCGAAGGCACAATTGCGCCGTCTACTTGGCTTTGAGACGCGTTACGAACTCGACGGCTTTCTGAAGGCTCATCAGGTCGGGCCCAACATCACCATCGAGGATGTGCGCCGCGATGTGCAGGATCTCAGAAGTCTGGGACTCTGACGGGTGCAATTGGTCATCGCCGACACCGGCCCGATCAACTATCTGATCCTGATCGGGCACATCGACGTCCTTCCCGCCTTGTTTGAAAAAGTGATCCTCCCGGCCGTTGTGCGGGATGAATTGAAACACCGGAAAGCACCGCCCGCAGTGCAACTCTGGATCGCCGATCCACCGTCTTGGGTGGAAGTGCATCAGACCGCCCATGTACATGATCGATTAATGGAAACACTCGACGCTGGCGAGGAAGACGCTATCGCCCTTGCTGTCGAACTCCACGCGGACTTGATCCTGATGGATGATCGGGACGGAGTCCTCATCGCCCGGAGCAAAGGGTTTCGGGTTGCAGGTACCCTCGGCATTCTTTCCATGGCCGCCGAGTATCGGCTCATCAGTCTTTCCGAGGCTTTCGAACGTATCAAACGGACCAGTTTTCACTACCAGCAGGAGATAATGGATCAGATGCTCGTCGACGAAGGCGGAGCTGGAGAGTCGTAAATCTCCAACATCGTTCCCGGCGGTTTTCTCCGTAATCCTCCGTAATATACTCTGGAATTGTGGCCAACTTCTGCCTCAGCCTTCTCCGTACTCGGACCACAACGAAAAAGGACACGCGAATCCACTAACGGGGCTTAAATCGACAGGGTAATTTTGCCATGGCACCACGTTTGAAGCCAAAATCGTTAATTTCCGAAGCGAGCATGTGAACGTCATTATCTCGCAGAAAAGCGCGTAATTAAGGGCGAGAAGAAACGCCGATTTTGCAGCAGACATTTGCAACATTCAAGACCCTTTGTTTACGGGCCTTGCCGGAATGGTGCAGAACTTACCCTTTGTGAAAGCGGGTCGCCGCAGGTGGAATGAAGTTTCGGTCGTGGTTCAGGCCAGGGCGAGATTCGGCTCCGCCGCCGCGCTCAGATCCGCGAATTCGCCTTTCCGAAATTTCGGAAAAGCCGCCGCCGCGATCATGACCGCGTTATCGGTCGAGAGCTCCGCGGTAGGAAAGAAAACCGGCATGCCAACTTTGGCATGGGTTGCCGCACTTCGCAGTCCCGAGTTGCAGGCGACGCCGCCCGAAACGATCAGCGAACGCACTTCATCGATCCGCTCGGCCGCGCTTGCGGCGTGTCGAAGCAATTCTTCGATAACCGTGTATTGAAAGCTCGCCAGCAGATCGCGAGTCGGCTGCCGGGTAATCGCCAGCAGTTCTTCGATGGTCCGTTCGGGGTTTGTCTTGATCAGGCGCTTCCGCTGCTCGATCTCTTCAGCGATGTCGTGGCTTTGCACCCACCGAACCACAGCCGTCTTCAACCCGCTGAAACTGAAATCGAGCGAATTTCCCTTCATGCGAGCCAGCGTGAAGCGAACGCCCTGGGGATCGCCATAGGGAGCGATGCGGTCGATTACCGGTCCGCCAGGATATCCGAAGCCAAGCAGTTTCGCAACCTTATCGAAAGCTTCGCCCGCGGCATCGTCGCGGGTCTTCCCCAGCAATTTGTATGCGCCGGCCTCTCGCACTTCGAAAAGATGTGTGTGGCCGCCGCTGACTATAAGTGCCAGGGCTGGGAACTCTACCGGATTGCCGCGTCGGCTGGCCTCGAGTATCACCGCATGAATATGGCCTTCGATGTGATTCACCGCAATCAAAGGGATAGCGGCCGCCAGTGAAATGGCTTTAGCGTAAGTCAGGCCCACAAGCAACGATCCCGCCAGACCAGGCCCGGATGTCGCGGCGACTGCGTCGAGCCCACTCCAGGTCAGCCCCGCGCGTTCGAGCGCCTCCCGCACGACTGGCACAATCGCGCGAAGATGCTCGCGCGATGCCAGTTCCGGGACAACACCCCCGTATTTGCCGTGGACCGGGAACTGGCTCGCGACAACCGACGAAAGCACATTCGTTTCGTCTTCGATCACGGCCGCGGCGGTTTCGTCGCACGAGCTTTCAATTGCAAGAATGCGAGCCAACTCAATACTGTATCGAGTGGAGTCTGGAATGCATAATGGGAACCGGGAGACAAAGGACATGAAAACCGTAGCGGGCATTTTTCCCTCGATGGTAGAGGCGCATAACGTAATGCGTGAGCTCGAAGGTATTGGCATCCCGCAGGAGGCCCTCAATATCGTGGCGGGAAACGAAAGCAATCGCCATAAGGACTATCTGGACAAGGCTAAAAAAGCGTCTGAGAGCACTGCGGCCGCGGCCGCGTCGGGCGCCTCCTTCGGCGGAGGAGTGGGTATTGTGGCGACCCTTGTGGCTCTGTCGATCCCGGGAGTTGGCCCGTTCATAGCGGCCGGCGCGATGGCCAGCGTACTTGCCGGCCTGGGAATCGGCGCCGTTTCAGGGGGATTGATCTCCGCCTTTCATCATATGGGCATCTCTCACGAGGAAGCGCCGCTATACGAAGAGGCCGTGCGTCGCGGCGCCATTATGCTGATTGCAAAAGTGGATGACCCATCTGAACCGCAGGTTACGGATCTCATGCGGCGCGGCGGAGCGCGGGATCTCCGGGAGGAGGCCGACACCTGGCGCGCGAGCGGGTGGAAGGGCCCCCACACCGATCCCCACCCCTACGTGACGGACGATTCTATCCGCGGCCATGAAATGCCGGAAATCGTTAAAACGCCGTCGTCGGATCAGTGAAACCCGGAAATAATTCGCTGAACATTGCGAACCGGAGACGCCCAGGGAGCGTATTACTGGCATGCTCCGTTCAATATTCGCCATTGGCGTAGCTTGTGCAGCGTGCCTGTGTGCGCAGACTGAACACACGATTCAGCGTTCCATCCCGGCGCCATCGACAACTCGGCTGGTCCTGAATGCCAGGAATGGCGGTTCCGTTAATGCGACGCCCGGGCCCACCGGAACGATTCTGATCGAAGTCCGGTTCAAGAGCGATCACGCGACCCGAGCCGAACTGGACCGGTTCGTACGCGATTTCTCGCTCGATGTGGATCGATTCGGAACCGAGGTTCATGTTACCGGACGATCCAAAAGCGGACAGCCCAACTGGTCCCTCTGGTCGTTCTTATTTAACGGCTTTGGATCTCCCCAGATCGAATACAGAGTGGAACTCCCGGCTCAATCCAGCGCAAACCTGCGAACTTCAGGCGGTTCGATCAGCGTCTCAGGTCTTGGAGGTGATGTTGAAGCACGCACATCGGGAGGTTCGCTCCATCTTGTGAGAATCGCCGGGTCGGTAGACGGCAGCACGTCGGGTGGAAACGTTTCGCTCGAAGACAGCCACGGAAAAGCGACTCTGCGTACCTCGGGAGGCAGCATCGACGTGGATGGAGCTCTCAACGCTTTGGATGCTGCCACTTCCGGCGGCAACATTCGTATTGGGCTCACGCCCGGAAAAGGTTTTGATATCGATGCCCGGACAAGCGGAGGAAACGTCTCGTGCGATTTCCCGGTGCCAGGCTATGGCGAGCACAGGGAATCGGAGCTTCACGGCCCCGTCGCCGGCGGAGGGCCGCTCATTCATCTGCGCACCTCCGGCGGAAACATACACGTCGGAGGTCTGGGTTCCACCCGGGCGGCGCTCGCGAACTAAATTTCGTACGTTAAAGCTTCAACTGTCTGCTGTTTCTCGCGCGCTTCGTCCACCTTGTGGCAAACCTGCGCGAGCGTCGTCGAGTCCAGAATCTGCGCGACCGCATCGCGAACTTCCCGCATCACGATCCTTGTGCCGCAGGTTTCAATGTCGACGCATTCGTCGCATTTCCGGAATCGGGTCTCACTCGCGCAGGGCAGCGGCGCCAGCGGCCCGTCCACCATTCTGATCACGGAAGCGATACTGATCTGATCCGGGGGCCGGACCAGCGTGTAGCCGCCTCCCTTGCCCTTCTTGCTTTCGACGAGTCCGGTGGCCTTGAGCGAGAGAAGGATCTGCTCGAGAAACTTCTTCGGGATCGCCTCCTGCTCCGCGAGATGCGCGATCAGGGTCGGTCCGGAACCGTAATCGCGGGCGAGAGCGTAAAGAGCGCGTAGGCAATATTGCGTCCGTTTGGACAACTGTCGCATGTCTGTCAGTCCACCGTCACTTTGCACCGAAAGGCCGGTCGTGCCGGAAAAACCGGGATTGATGCAACCATCCGCCCGATTCTTCTATCTCTAAGATATAAGCATGAGGCCAGCGGCTCGCGCGGTATCGATCGCGGTTTCCATCGCGGTGTTTGGTGTGGGCGCACAGCAGACTGCCTCGCCGCAGTCGGCGGGCTCCTCCCGAGTCGCCGCTTTGGCTGCGGCAAAAGATACGCTGCACGAACTCAGCGATTCGATCGAAGCGCTTTCCGGAAGCGTGAGTCAGGCCGTGGTTCAGGTGTTCTCGACTGGCTACACTCTCTCCGAAGAGGACGGTGATTCCGCCGCCACAAATACTGGTCTTGTCACGAAGCAACATAGTTCCGGCTCGGGCGTCGTATTGAGTCCGGATGGTTACATCATCACCAACAACCACGTAGTGAAAAATGCCCGCCGGATTCGGATTCAGCTTGCGTCCGTGCCGGACGAACCCGGCGCGACCGATTCTGCCTCTCTTCACGCTCACGGGAAACTGCTCGAGGCAAAAGTGGTCGGAGTGGACCGTGAGGCAGATCTCGCGGTTCTCAAGGTCGAACCGGGAAGGGCGCTTCCGGTCCTGAAGCTTGCCGACTCCGACAAACTTCGCCAGGGGCAAGTTGTGATGGCGTTTGGCAATCCGCTGGGCCTCGAAAATTCGGTGAGCCTTGGGGTAGTCAGTTCCATCGGACGTCAGGTAAAGCCGGACGACCCGATGACCTACATCCAGACGGATGCGCCGATCAATCCCGGCAACAGTGGCGGACCGCTCCTCGATGCGGACGGAAGCGTCGTCGGAATCAACACATTCATCCTTACGCAGTCCGGGGGAAGCGAAGGGATCGGCTTCGCCATCCCGAGCAACATCGTCAGGAACGTCTACGACCAGATTCGGGAGTTCGGACACGTTCATCGCGGCGAAATCGGCGCAACGGCACAGAGCGTCACGCCTGAGCTTGCCGCCGGACTGGACCTCAAGCAGGATACAGGCGTGATTCTGGGTGACGTCACGCCGGACGGTGCGGCGGACCAGGCAGGTCTGCAGCCCAGCGATATTATCCTGACGCTGAATAACAAACGCATGACGAATGCGCGCGAATTTGAGACCGCGCTCTACAGCATTCCCCTCAACCAGATGATCGACATTCAGGTACTGCGCGGTTCTGAGAAGATCTCGACCAAAGTGAAGGTCGCCGAACGCGAAGACGATCCGTTCCGTTTCGTCGATCTGGTGAAGCCCGAAGAAAATCGGGTCGAGAAGCTGGGGATTGTCGGCGTGCCGATCACGAAGGATGTGGCGGCGTTGTTACCGGCCACCCGGAAGCCCTACGGTGTTATTGTCGCTGCGCGCACTGGCGAGTCCGAGTACTCCGGACAGGGTGGTCTCAAGCTGGGCGACATTATTTACAGCGTTAACACAACGCCGGTTTCGACTCTGGAGGCACTCCGGAACGCGGTGAACAGCCTGAAGGTCTCCGACCCCCTGGTAATGCAGATCGAGCGCGACGGCTCGCTGATGTATCTGACGTTGAGCGAAGAATAGCTCAGAATCCCAGCGGGATCATACCTTTCTCCTGGCCGTTCACGGTTCCTTTCGTGAGCCATTCCAGAGAGGCGCGGAACAATAGCAGGTGATTCTTCTCCCACATCGCATTGTGGGATGAGCACGCGAGGTTGACGAAAACCTTCTGGCTGGAGCCCAGGTCTTCATAAAGTTCCTTCACCCGATCCTGAGGAACCTGCTTATCGAACGCACCTGATACTGCGAGTGTCGGTATGGCTGTTTTTGCAACCGCGGCCTGAGTCCAGCCCCAATTCGTTACCTGCGGTGCTCGCCTGACTCCCGTGCCCCATGTCGCTCCGACGGGGTCCGATTCGATCATCGAGGACCATACGGCGTCGCTCGTCGCCGATTCGTACTGATCGGGGCATCCGGTCTGCCGGTCCCAATTCGCCGTGAATTCTTCGTGGGACTGCGTCGTCAGGGCGGCGCCTTTCGCGGGGACCTGCTCCGGCGGAGTGGCCGAGGCCTTCCTGTTGTACGCCGGCGCGAGAAGGACCAGCTTTCGCACCTTCTCAGGATGCTGCGCGGCGTAGCCTGCAGCGCGCGGTCCGCCGAGAGACCATGAAACCATGTTGACCTTTTCGACGCGCCGGAGGGCGAGCAGATGATCCACCACCGCGCCGATATCGTTCCAGTCGGACGCGAGCGTGGTCATCTGCTGTGGGTAAGACGGCGAGCAGGGCATGGCGAGCAACCCCGGAACGAACGTCAGTTGCTGTTCTTTTGACAGGTTGCAGGGATCGTTCATTGCGGCGGGCCGCGTTGAGCGCCCGTAGCCCGTCATATCCATGGAGAACACGTCGAACCCGGCGCGAGCCAGATAACCCATCCAGCTGTAGTCCCGGTACGGAACGTCGAACGCGACCTCGGCTGGAGTGCCCGCTCCGTGTACGAACAAAACAACCTTGTCGCTCGCGCCCTCGCGCAGGACCATGCCTGGCCGGACGACCTCGCGCACGTAGACCTGCGTCATCTGGCCATTGATCGCGGGGACGATCGAGTGAACCCGCACATAATGATCGACTGTAAGAAGTTGCTCGCCATCGGGAAGTGTGGCCGCGGGCGCGAACACAAGCCCGAAGAGCCCGAATAAGGAGACGGCTACAAAAGCAGGGATTTGATTCGAGAGTTGCATGCACTGCTCAGTTTACGCGAGCGCGGGCCCCTCTGCTCCACGCTCCATCCAGACCGGAGTCGTCGATGGGCTGAGGCCCTCGCGGACGCCTCCTGGTTAAGATGAAACCGGCGGATATGACCGAACCTGTTATCGAGCCGCGGGCTTCTATTGAGCCCGCTGTTGAACCCTGGATGCGTGGCATTGTTCCCGGAATTCATCCAGTCATCGGGCATCTCCTGCGGGCCGCCGAGCACATCCGCGAAGACATCGAGCGTGCCATCAGCCCCCTGACAATTGATCAGCTGCGGGCTATGCCCCATGGCATGACTTCGGCAGGTTTTCACGTCCGGCACCTTGCAGGCAGCACGGAAAGGCTCTGCACCTATCTGGAAGGTCGCCAGCTCACAGCCGAACAACTCGCGGCGATTAAAGGGGAGGGCCGCGGCAGCGCGTCCGCCGGTGAACTGATCGAAGCTGTCCGACACTCGCTGGCTCGCTACGAAGAACTCGTTCAGACCTTGACGCCCGAACAATTCGGCGAGGTTCGGGAAATTGGCCGTAAGCGTTTCCAAACCACCGCCATCAGCCTCGCAATTCACATTGCCGAACATGGCCAGCGGCACGTCGGGCAGGCGATCAGCGCAGCGAAGCTGTCCGTTGCGACGAATGCCTGAAAAGCGAGACGCCTTCTCTCGAAGAAGTCCTGCACGAGGTTCGAGGGGTCGCAAACTCGACGGCCCGAGGCAGCCTGGAGACGCCGCAGATCCGCGCACCGCGCGCACCGCCGGTGGAAGCCAACCACTCGCCGAAGAACTTTGGGCCACGGGCATTCGTGATGCGCGCATCGTCGCCAGCTTCGTCGCTGATCCCCGCGCAATCACGCGTTCCGCAATGGACCGCTGGACCCGTGACTTCGATTCCTGGAACGTCTGCGATGCCTGCTGCTGGGGACTATTTGACCGCAGTCCCCGTGCGTGGCAAAAAATCCCGCATTGGGCCGCCGCTAAGCCCGAGTTCGTGCGCCGCGCCGCCTTCGCCACCCTGGCCGGGCTCGCAGTGCACGATAAAGCTGGCGAAGATCAGTTGTTTCTAAACTCTTTGGTCCTCATCGAACAATACGCCTTCGACGATCGCAACTTCGTTCGCAAAGGCGTGAACTGGGCGCTCCGTAATATCGGCAAGCGCAACTCCCGGCTCCTGCCGGCGGCCGTCACCTGCGCTGAACGCGTCCGCGCTCAGAACTCAAGGGCCGCCCGCTGGATCGCAGCAGATGCTCTGCGCGAGTTCCGCATGAAGTACGGGATTCCATGAACCTGTGCGCCGGGAAGGGCTGACGGAGGCGCTTATCAACGACCGGCATTTGGCACAGGCAAGGATTCTGAGTTTTTTGGGAGTCCTGAGCCGGCATGCGCTTCGGCTCCATTACCCCGCAGAATGCTAAAATCTGGCATATTCATGCCAAACTCCATAGCCCGGAGCCTCGCTGAGGCTGATCCCGCCATATACGAACTGATTCAGAAGGAAACGCGCAGGCAGAATGGTCAGCTTGAGCTGATCGCAAGCGAGAACTTCACCTCGGAAGCGGTCCTCGAAGCAACGGGCAGCATCTTCACTAATAAGTACGCCGAAGGCTATCCGGGCAAGCGTTACTATGGCGGCTGCGAGTATGCCGACGAAGTGGAGACCCTGGCCCGCGAACGGGCGAAAAAGCTCTTCAAAGCCGAATACGTGAACGTCCAGCCGCACTCCGGCTCGCAGGCGAACCAGGCGGCGTATACAGCGGTCCTCCAGCCCGGCGACACCATCATGGGCCTCGATCTCGCCCATGGCGGCCACCTGACTCACGGCCACAAACTCAATTTTTCGGGAAAGACCTACCACGTCGTCGGTTATCAGGTGAGTAAAGAAGACGAACAGATCGATTTCGGCCACATGGCGAAGCTCGCCGAAGAGCACAAACCCAAAATGATCATCGCGGGAGGCAGCGCCTATCCCCGGACCCTCGATTTCGCCCGCTTCCGCAAGGTCGCCGATTCGGTCGGCGCGATGCTCCTGGTCGATATGGCGCATATTTCCGGCCTCGTCGCAGCGGGCGTTCACCCGAATCCCTGCGAATACGCCGATATCGTGACGTCGACAACGCACAAAACCCTGCGGGGGCCGCGCAGCGGACTCATTCTGGCGAAGGAAAAATACGGGCCCGCGATCGACAAGACCGTTTTCCCCGGTGTTCAGGGCGGTCCTCTGGTCCACGTAATCGCGGCCAAGGCCGTATGCTTCCTCGAAGCACTGCAACCGGATTTCATCGCTTATTCGAAGCAGGTGCTGGCCAATGCGGCAGCCCTTGCCCGCGGTCTGAGCCATGAGGGTTTCCGCATTGTTTCGGGCGGCACGGATACCCACCTGATGCTGGTCGACGTCTTCTCGAAAGGCGTTCGCGGCCGCGAGGCGGAAGAAGCCCTGGACCGCGCACGTATCACGGTCAACAAGAACGCCATCCCATTTGATGTGAATCCGCCGTTGAACCCGAGCGGCATCCGGCTCGGCAGCCCGGCGGTTACCACGCGCGGCTTCGCCGAAACGGAAATGCGCGAAGTGGCTGCGGTAATCGCGGAAGTTCTTCGGGGAATCGCTTCCGGCTCTTCGGAAGAAACGATCGCTCGTGTTCGCGGCCGCGTCGAAGCGCTGACGGAGCGCTTCCCCCTGTATCCCTGGAAGCTTCAGGTTGCCGCCGCCTGAATCGTAAAGCTCGCGTGTGAAGATCGCCCGATGTGAAAATAGCAATCGACGTTCGCCGGATTCGCGATTTCGGGGTTGGCACCTACATCCGCAACCTGCTCCAGGCGCTGGCGGCGGCGGACACTGAGCACACTTACAAGCTGATCTGCCCGCCCGAAGACCGGCCGTTCTTTGCGGATCTGCCCTCCGCCTTCGAGACGGTCGCTTATGACCGCCGGGATTCGTCGCGGATGGATCATTTCGAACTTCCCCGTCTCATCAAAGATCTTCGGGCGGATGTTACCCATATCCCGTTTCATCGGGTTCCGCTGCTCCTCGCAAAACCCTACGCGGTTACGATTCACGATCTCAGCAGCATCTACTACGACGACGCGTCCGGATTGCTCCATGCGGCGCGCGCATTCCGCTTGCGCCGCGGCCTTGAGCGGGCCGATGGCATCATCGCCGTTTCCGGCGCCACCCGGCGCGATGTAATGAATCTTGTGCCCGGCGCGTCCAGCCGGGTCCGACTGATCTACAGCGCCCCTGATCCGTCGTTCCACCGCTGCCGTCTTCCGGGGGAGGTGCACGGAGCGGCCGACTCGACGGTGCACGAACGCCAGCGAATACTCGAGCGCTATCAGATTCGCTATCCGTTTCTGCTTTACGCCGGCTCCATCCGGCCGCAGAAAAACATTCCCCGCCTGATCGAGGCTTTCGCCGTCGTGCGCACAGGGATCGAAAATCATCCCAAATATCGCGACTTGCGCCTGATCATCATCGGTGACGAAATTTCGCGCCATCCGGACGTGCGGCGCGCCGTAATGCACAGCCGTGTGGAGCACTACGTTCGTTTTCTCGGCTTTCTCCCGCTCGATACCCTCCGCATGTTTCATGAGCTGGCGGTCGCATTTGTCTTCCCGTCGCTTTATGAGGGCTTCGGCCTGCCCCCTCTTGAGGCCATGGCTTCTGGAACGCCGGTAATCGCCTCTTCCGTAAGCTCACTTCCCGAAGTGGTCGGAGGCGCTGCCATGCTGGTCAGTCCCGACAACGTCTTCGATATCGCCCGCGGCATTTCGGAGGTGCTCCTCGATGACGACTTGCGGGCCGATCTGATTGTGAAGGGTCGCAAACAGGCCGCCAGCTTCAGCTGGGCGCGCACCGCACAGGAAGTCCTTCGGCTCTACGAAGAGCTCGGCGATTCCCGAAGATAGTCGGGCGGCGGGGGCTGGCCCGCGGGGTTCACCTGAGGCAAGACTTCGCCGTTCTCATAACAGCAGAGTCTCAATCCGGTTTGCATACACCATCTCCTCACACGGAGACCAACCGAATACCGTAAAGCGGCCATCCTGCGATGCCACCAGCGCCAGCGCATCCCGCTGATCGTGTGCGAACTGCGCGGCAGAAAGATGCCGGGTACCTCCCAGCTGTCCGGGCTCCGCCGTAAACGCCGGGGTCCCTTCGATCGGCTCCGTCACCACCACCCCGCTGACCTGGCCCCACTTCGGCCGCCGCACGATCTTGGCGCCAAACGCGAGCAACTCGTATTTATCCGTAATGATCGTCGCCCCATCCACCGCGGTCAGCCCGCCGACGCCGTCGATAACCCGGCGCAATGCCTCCTGCCAGCGCCGCCTCGGTCTTTCGCTGACGTCTTCCCGCATCAGATCTACCAGACCCGAAAAAGGAGGCGCGACGGAATAAAGAATCGGTTGCAGCACCGACTCCCGCCATGATTGGGTATCCGCCGGGACCACAAGCAACAGCCCCCCGCGCCCGTGCGCCCGCATCGAGACGGCGAGCTGTATCAGAACGCTATCCGCCTCGGGGGAATCGTCCTCGGGCTGGAGCCCCAGGAGCGACGTCAGGAGGTGCGGGCAATCCGGCACAGCCGCCGCATGTTGATCGATCACCTTGATCTCATCGCCCTGCAGAACCGCGACATTGACGAACTTGCTCGATTCGTCGCCGCGGCTCCGCTTCACCACCAGCAATCCCGGCGCAATCACCTCCAGCACGAAGCAAAAATCCGGCAGGCTGCGGCTCGCGCCCCAGATCAGCAGTTCGCCGGCCCGCCGGGACACGCACAAGTGAATACCTGGACGTTCAACCGCCGGTCCCAGCCGCGTCAAAGGCTGCGACGCCAGAGGAATCGGTCGCTCGAAGATGATCGGAAGATCCACCTGTGAGGGCGAAGCGAACGCAAGCGAAACCTTTGGTGTATAGAGTTCTTCCCTCCTGAGGCTGGCCCAGAATGCGACGTTGATGATCGCTTCGATAGTGCCTGCGTCGGGAACAATCTCACTGTCTTCCCCCAGGTGCGCCACATAGTGAGGCCGCACCCTCATCGCCGCCGCTCGGGCCGCTGGATATGGCGGTTGCATCCCCATCGATCCAGTGTCCGATACGGCGAGCCCTGGCGGAGAAAAGGCCGGCAAGAAAACTCCGGTCACCGCCCGATGTTTCGTGACCGGAGTTCCTCAACTGCCTGATGCCAGTCTTCCTCCGCCGATCCCTCGGGTCGGCCCTTCGATTCCCAGATCGAATGGGCCAGCTCTGCAATTTCGGCATGGCCAAACGCGGTCATTCCGTGTCCGGTTGTAGGCTTAACTGGCTCCTGAGGGCCGGCGCCGGTGTGCTCCTGTTCCTGTCGCGAACTCTCGTGCCCGGTCAGATGCTCCTGTTTTCCATGTTCTTCACCGACGCGATGGGCGTGCGCCGGGTAATCCTGCAGTTCGGCGGCTCGTTGGTGGTTCTCGTAATGGGATCCGTCGTTGTATCGGGTGGACATTGTTCTTTACCGTTGATCCATGTTGGCACGACCAGGGCCAAAAATACTTCTTGACAGAATAACATATTGCAATATTATTTATTACAGATAGCAATATGAAGCTGGGCGAGAAAATCCGCTACCTCCGGGAAGTCGAAGGCGCCTCAGGGGTTTCGATCGCGCCATGACTCAACAGGAAGTACGTCCGCGGCAATCAAAAAGGACCTGAAGAAGCCGATATCGCAGTCGTATCTTGTCGCAAATCGAAAGCGGCACGCGCCCGCATCTCACCAACACGAGCCGGATGCTCCTCGCGAAGTTCTTCAAAGTCCATCCGGGTTATCTGGTCGACGATCCGGAAGGCTATTCGACCGAGTTGATTTCAGACCTCGGCGCGCTCGAAGACAAGCTCGATCTCTGGCTGGTGGACGGCGCGGAACGCTTTCGCAACGATCTCGTGCTTGCGCGAATCGCTGCTCTGTCTGGCGAAGCATCCGGATTCGCGGCGCTGCCTGCGTCTGCTGCAGTTGATTCTGGAGAATCCCGGCCTCGCCGATCGCCTCTTTGATGTGCTGACCCCGGGTGAAGCCCTGCATCAGCAGGAGAAGACGTATGACCTGGGAACAGTTTTTCCTTGGATGCTTCGCTGTTCGGATTCATCTTCAGCCTGATCGCGTTTCTCGCCGGGTTCGTCGCATCTGCACTTCACGTGCATCATCACGTCCTCGGACATCACACGCCGGTGCACGCGCATGGCGGCGTTGGGCAAAGTTCAACTTCGGGACGATTGCCGCCTTCCTGACCTGGTTCGGCGGCGCGGGCTACATCCTCTCGAGCTGGGGTCGCGTGCGGATCTGGCGCTGATCCTCGTCTGCGCGGTTATGGTCGGCCTGATCGGCGCAGCGATCGTCTTCTGTTCGCTGCGCAAAGCTGCTGGCGCCCGGCGATCGTCCGCTCGATCCCGCGGATTACCGGATGATCGGCGCGCTCGGCACAGGTGTCGAGCGCCGTGCGGCCGAACGGCACCGGCGAAATGATCTTCGTGCAGCAGGGCCGGCGCGCAGCCGTTCCGATTCGCAGTGAGCACGGTATAGCCGATCGCCGGCCGGAAAAGAAGTTGTTGTGACCCGCTACGAGCACGGTATCGCGTACGTGCGGGAGTGGGAAGAATTAACGGCCTGAGTCGCCGTAAACGAGCGCGCAGGCGCATAGAGAAAAGGAGCTGTATGTTTCAACGTCGTACCAGTTCATCGTCGTGATCGCGATGATGGCGTTCGCCGTCGTTTTTCTGATCTCCGCGTTCGCGCGGCATGTTCCGCAAAGCCGGACCGCATCAGGCGCTGATCGTTTACGGATTCCGCGGACCCGCGCGTCATCAAAGGGCGCGGCACCGTCGTCCTTCCCATGCTGGAAAGCTGCCGTGAGCTCTCGCTTGAGCTCATGTCGTTCGACGTCGCGCCGCAGCAGGATCTCTATACGATGCAGGGCGTCGCCGTCACCGTGGAAGCCGTCGCGCAGATCAAGGTCAAGTCCGATCCCGAATCGATCCAGACGGCGGCCGAGCAATTCCTCACCAAGACCGATCAGAATCGCGAAGCGCTGATCCGCCTCGTCATGGAAGGCCATCTGCGCGGCATCATCGGCCAGTTGACGGTCGAACAGATCGTGAAGGAGCCGGAGATGGTGGGCGACCGCATGCGCACCACCTGCGCGGGCGACATGAACAAGATGGGCCTCGAAGTGATTTCCTTCACCATCAAGGAAGTTCGCGACAAGAACGAGTACATCGCGAATATGGGCCGTCCCGACATCGCCCGCATCCAGCGCGATGCCGACGTCGCCACCGCCGAAGCCGAGCGCGACACCGCCATCAGGCGCGCGCAGGCACTGCGCGAAGCCGCCATCGCCAAGGCGCAGGCCGATCAGGAGCGCGTCCTTGCCGAAACGCTTTCGCATGACGAAGCAGGCCGAGGCGCAGCGCGATCTCGAAATCAAGAAGGCCGAGTATCTCGAAACCGCTGAAGCGCCAGCAGGCGCAGGCCGACAAGGCCTACGAGATCCAGACCAACGTCATGCAGCAGCAGGTGATCGCCGAACAGGTCAAGATCCACCAGATCGAGAAGGAGCACGAGATCCTCGTGCAGGACGCCGAAATCCAGCGCCGCGAGCGCGAACTGATCGCGACCGTGCTGAAGAGCGCCGAGATCGAGCGCCGCCGCATCGAAACGCTCGCCTCGGCCGAACGGCAGCGCCTGATCGTCGGAAGCCGAAGGCCAGCGCGTCCGCCATCCGCGACGCAGGGCGAAGCCGAAGCCGAGATCATCGTTCAAGAAAGGCGAGGCCGAAGCGAAGGCGATGAACGTAAAGGCCGAGGCTTATCAGGAATACAACCAGGCCGCCGTTGTCGACAAGCTCATCACCAGCATGCCGGAGATCGTGAGGGCGCTGGCTGCGCCGCTGCAGAACGTCGACAAGATCACCATCGTTTCCACCGGGAGGCGATACGGCCGGCATGAACAAGATCACGGGCGATCTCGACAAAGATGGCAGCGCAGATCCCGGCGTTATTCGAAACGCTCTCGGGCATGCAGATGTCCGAGCTGTTCTCAAAGGTCAAGACCATCGGCGACAACGCGCCGCGTCCCGACGGAGAAGGCCCGAAATCGAAAGCCGCAGGTCAGGTAGTCAAAGGAGTTAAATCATGGCACTGTTGGAACGAGTCGGCACGCTCCTGCGGGCCAATCTGAACGACCTCATCGACCGGGCCGAGGATCCCGAAAAGATGGTCAAACAAGTGATTCTCGACATGGAGAACCAGCTCATGCAGGTGAAGACGCAGGTGGCGATCAGCATCGCCGACCTGCACCTGCTCGGAAGAAGCGCGACGAAGCCAGATCACGAACGCGAAGACTACGTTCGCAAAGCCGCAGCTGGCCGTGGCGAAAGACGAAGGACGATCTCGCGCGCGCCGCGCTCGAGCGTTCCCTCGACGCGCAGAAGCGGTCGAAAGCTTCGACGAACAGGTGGCCGATCAGAAGGTTCAGGTCGAAAACCTCAAAGGCGCGCTGCAGCAAACTCGAATGGAAAGCTGGCCGACGCGCGCGCGAAAAGCGACATCCTGATCGCGCAGCACCACCGCGCCCGCGCGATGGGCAAGGCGGCCGAGGCGCATCTGAACATCGATGCCAACTCGACGTCAACCGCCTGGGACCGCATGAACTACAAGGTGAGCCGCGCCGCGGCCCTGAGTAACGCCCGCGCAGAGTTGCTGGGCGAGAACGTGGACGACCAGTTCAAAGCGCTCGAAAAGCAGGACGACATCGAGCGTCTTCTCGCCGACCTGAAACGGGAGAAACCGTAACATCGTTATGCGCCGTCTTTTGATTCTGTTCGCCCTGATCGCGGCCATCGGCACGGTCGAACACTTCACCCTGATGAGAACGGCCGCGCGAAACAGCCAGACTTCCCGCCGAGTCCGCCGGGCGCTGACGCGGATCGCCAACTGGCGGGCGTTCCTCGGCGGAGCCGTGCGCCTCGGTTTAAGTAATTAGTTTCCAAACCGCGACCGAACTTCCGAGCCGCGACCCGGCATCCCCTTTAGGGTGCCGGCGCGGGAGGGAGCGACTCTGTAATATTTCCGAAAACGCCCTGATCCAGCCGCGTCGCTGGCAGCGCGCGGATCTCATCGAGAGCCCACATGCGTGATACTTCGATCACCGAATTTCCCGCTCCGAACAAACGCACGATTGATGATCGCGCCGGGAGCCGCCTGGTCCCATCCTCCATTTGCACAGAGCGCCGCCCGGAGAAATCCGGACGGCGCATGTACCTGTTCGTTGCATCCAACCACTGCTTCGCCCCGACTCAACTCTGATGTTGAGTGAACTGTATACCAGTCTCGTGAGTATTTTGTAAAAAGCGAATAAGCGCGGACAGAAAGTGTTCCGGAGCCCGACCGCGGCCGTCACACTAGTTTCGAAAATCTTTTCGGGACTCTTTCTAACAAATGAACCAACAATTACTCTCTCGGCTCTTTCTTCCCACAATTTCGCTTTGCGCGATGTTGATGCCGGCCACTTTAATGGGTCAGCTGGTGGCCACTGTTCCGATTGGCCCACAACCCGGCATCACGCTGCCCACCGATTTCATCATTAACCCGGCGACGAACAAGGCCTACATCCTCGGCCAGGGCATGGAAGTGGTCGACCTCACCACCAATACGATCGTCACCTCGATTCAGCTGGCGCCGAATCCGACCGCCGCCGCGGGAACAGGACAGTTATTCGTCAATCCAAACACCAATCGCATTTACCTGTTCCAAAATGCGATGTTTCAAACGATCGACGGGGCCACCGACAAAGTGATCAACACGTTCTTCCTTCAGTTGCCCAACAACATGGTACAGATGAAGATTTACGGTCCGGTGGCCTACAATCCGAACACCAATAAATTCTATGTCGGCGATACCAGTGACACTGCTCCATTCGGCGGATTGACGCGCGTGCTGGATGGCGCCACGTTCGCCACTCTTGCATCGCTGCCGGGTAACGTCGTCGGAGATACGGTCGACATTCCGAATCGCCCGCTGCAACTCCTGGTGAATCCGGCGAACAATCGCGTGTACGCGTTCTATCAGGCGCCGAATTTCTGGATGCAGGCCATCGACAGCACCACCGACACCTTCATTAAGCAGGCTACCTGCACGGATTCCGGCTGCTCGCTCATTTACCCCTCGGGTTTGAGCAACGCGATCATTAATACCGCTGACAACAGCATCTGGATCGGCACGGGACATCAGGCAGCGGGAATTCCGGGAGGCGAGGATGGAGCCGGCGGTATCTCCGGCGCGCCCTTCACGCAATTCTTCCGGCTGGACGCGCAGACGAATACGCTCACACAGATGTTCAGCGTGTTCGGACTGGAGACGGCGATGCTGGCGATTGACCCGTCGAACGGCTTCATCTATATGATGGCGGACGATCTGCCGACGGTGCCGGCGCCTCAGGCGAACAACATCGTCGTGCGGGCCAACGGGATCTCGCCGATGTTCGTGGTGCTGGACCCGAACAACACTACCCCGACGGTGGCGAATCCGAGTCCGATGAAGCGGTTGCAGGTGGATTTGACCGCCATCAACGCGGACTGCTCGGGCTACTTCGAGCCCGTCGGAATGGACCTGGCAGGAGGCAATCTCTTCTGGAGTTGCGAGAGCGCCGCGCGCGCGGAGTCGATCATAGTGACGCGCACCAGGTACTCGCTTGTCGGCGATTCATTCTTTGGCCCGTTCGCGGCCAAAGTTCCGTCCGGGCTGGGCCGCGTGACTTCGGATAACATTCCGCAGTTCGTCAGCGGCGGCTATATCTTCGAGCCGAATGTGACGCCGGCGGGAAATTCGATTTTCATGGGGACGGGAGACAACCAGATGCTGTCGGTGAATCCGACAGCGCTGACAATGACCGGAGTGCTGCTGGGCAACAATCCCGGAGGTATCGCAATTGACCCGGTGTCGAAGCGCGCCTTCGTCACCGAAAAGACTGCGCGGTCGCTGTCGATCGTCGATACGAACACGTATCAGGTAACCGCCACTCAACCGCTGAGCGCTGCCTCGCCATTCATCGTGGCAGGCGCGGGTGCCGACCAGTTCATTCTCGCGGGTGCGTCCGACGCGACGGCCGATCCGGCTCAAGTTCACGGCGCATTTGCCTTCAACGGTGCGACGGCGAGCCTGGGAATTCCGTTGGCCGCCGCGGCGGCGGCGGGTATTGCCGTGAATCCGAAAACCAATATCGCGTACTTCGCGGACGGCACTCAGTGGTACGCGGTGGACGCAGCCACCGGCTCCCGTTTGTACAGCGTGAGTGATCTGACCGCGGCCGGTACGGATACGTGCGCGATGACGGGCATCGGGGTCAACACAGCAGTCAATCAGATTGTCGTTGCGGGCAATTGCACGGCAGGCGGCAAGACGCTGGCGATCTTCGATGGTGCGTCTCAGGCCCTGGTGGCGTCGCTCAACATAGACGCGGCCGTGACGACGGTGGGCCGGCTGATCGTGAATCCCAACACCAGCAAAATTTACCTGGAAGCTGCAACCACGGCATCGTTCCCGTATCCGACCGTGGAAGTGTTCGACGCGGGCACGCTGGTGCATTTAAGGTCGATTTTCGGCGCGATGGGTCCGTTCGCCTTGAACTCGGTGACGAATACGGTTTACGGCGCCTCGGCGGGGGGCGGATCGTTCGCGTTGGACGGACTCCTCGAGGGCCAATCCGGTTCGTTTGGATCTCCCCTGATGGTGTCGGCCATCGCCGTGGACGAAACCACGAATCAAATCTATATCGCGGGAAATACCAACGGCCCCGCGGTGAACCTGACGACAGGCGCGATCGATTTGGGGCAGATTACACGTCCGGTGATGATCGTGGCGCATCAGGACGCGCCGAATTATCTGGTGCAGGGCCTGGTGCTATCGGCGGGACTGCCCCAGACGGGAATCACGGTTACCATCACCGGGCCGGGCGTAAACGTAACGCAGGTGACGAGCACAAACGGCATCTTCGCGACGCGACTCCCGGTGGGAACGTTCACGGTGACATTGAGCAATCAGGCGTTCGCCTTTTCGCCGGCGTCACAAACCTTCACGGTGAGCAATATCGATCTGACGCTGCCCACCTTCACGGCGACGGCAGTGTTTCACATCCTGGGTGTGGTGAATACGCAGGCTGGCGCCGGTTTGCCGGGTATCACGGTTATGGCGACGGGCCCGAACGGAACAGCCACTACGATAACCGGTAACTTCGGACAATACGTGCTGGGACCGCTACCCGCCGGTACCTACACGGTAACGCCGGCTACGGCCGGCAATTTCTATGCGCCATTATCGGGCTCGGTGCAGATCAAACAGGCGGATGCGGAGGGCCCCGCCTTCACCGTCAATCCGTCGCTGCAGGTGGTGCAGTTCGTGATGACGCCGACCACCTCGGGGGTCGGCTCGCCAATCGGGCTGTCGGTCACTGTGAACGTAATAGCGCCCAAAGGCGGTATTACATTCAATCTTTCGTCGAGCAACACGAAGGCGGCGAAGACGCCGAACACGTTGACGATTCCCGAAAACGCGTTTACCGGATCTGTCAACTTCACGGGGAGCAACACGGGAGTAACGACGATCACGGCGACCTATGCGGGTGCGCTGGCGGCGGCGCCGATCTCCGCCTCGGGCCAGTTGACGGTTTTGGGGCCGGATTCGATAAAAGTCCCGTCCGCGACGTGGTCGACGTCAACCCAAATTCTGACGGTGACGGCTACCAGCACGAATCCGCAGACAGTCCTGACAGTGATCGATCCATCGACAAATACGTTCATCGGAACAATGACGAATCTGGGAAACGGTCAGTTCACGCTGCAGGTTCAGGAGACGGTGAAGCCGTCGAGCGTGAACGTTACGAGCCTGTTCGGGGGATCCGGCGGGCAGGGCGTAAAGACGGTGCCTTAAACGTAAGGCATGTCTCAGTACCTGACCGGCACGGATTCGCCCTCAATCTTCAGGTCGCCTCCCGTGCCGAACCGCTACCCGATTCTATCTGCGACCTTTGTTCCAGCGTGGCAACGCTGGCAGCCCGAGGGACCGGAGGTTCAGCCGGCATTCAGTGCTTGCGTTTAAGGCCGAAGACAGGCAACCACACGAGCCTCGAGCCGGACGAATCGGCCGCCATGAACACCGACACCGGCTGGTCTTTTGTTCCCTTGTTCGGCTCGTAATAAGCGATCCAGCGTCCGTAGCAGCGAAGGCCGGATGACCCGAGAGAGTACGACCGAACGCCTCGCCCAAGTCCGGCTTGGGTGAATATTCCCTTGCGTTGCTTTCGGACTCACCTCCTGCTCGATAGCAGCGGAGTTGCTGGGTGATTCCGACATTGAACCAGTTCGCCGGAGCTGTCGAAAATTCTATCGTCGGGCTGTTGCCGCCGCTCACACAACTCCATCACCCCGTGGATTCGTTGGACTTGGCTTTGCTGCTTCTCTCAGGCCGACCTTAGTATCTCTTGTGCTGGTTACGCCGCGCAGCAAAGAACGCCCCGTACCTTCCTTCATGACTCGGGACCACGCTTGCAGGAAAGCTGGGGGGCGGCTATGGGATAGACGCAGCTGGATGAGTGCCTGTTCCGGTGGTTCTTCCTGGAGCTCTCGTGGCATAGCCGCTGCTGCCCCCGAAGTTCCTTACCGCTGAACCTCAAGTAGCAACCGATCGCAAACCAATATACGTAGTTTAACTTGCAAGTTTAGCTGTCATTCTGGCTATAATGAAATTTACCGTGCCGCGAAAAACCCTCGACGCCGCCGTAGTGGACTTCATGCAGGCGATCGGCCTCCTGGTACGTCGCGCGCGCGCGGCCGCCGCCTCGCACGAGCTTTCCCTGACCGAATCCGCCGTCATGGCGCGTCTTGACAAGAGCGGCCCCGCGACCACCGCCGATCTCGCCCGCGCGGAGGCTATGAAACCGCAGTCGATGAGAACCACCGTTGCGGCGCTCGAGGAAATGGGTTTCGTCGAACGCAAACCGCATCCGACCGACGGCCGACAGGTCTACATCGAGCTGACCCCTCAAGGGCGCCGCTGTACGAAAGAGCGCCCGAGACGCTAAACGCACGTGGGTTAGCCCAGGCGATCGCTCAACTCGACGAGCCGGAACGGGAAACTCTGTTTGCCGCCGGCGAAATTATCCGGCGCCTCATCGAATCCTGAACATGCCACTCACACAACTCGATTCCAAATCCGCCCTGGTCGTAATCGACCTGCAAAAAGGCTCGCCGGCACTGCCGACCGTTCACCCGATCTCAGAGATCGTACCCGCACCGCCCAGCTCGCGAACGCCTTCCGGGGCGCCGCCTGCCGGTTGTCCTGGTAAACGTGACGGGAACCGCCCCCGGACGAACCGACGCCGGTCCCCGCAAATTTTCCTTTCCCCCGGACTGGACCGAACTTGTTCCCGAACTCCAAGCAATACCCGGCCATCATAAAGTGACGAAAGAACGCTGGGGAGCTTTCCACGGCACTTCTTTGGACGATTACCTGCAAGGGCAAGCTGTGACGCAGGTCGTGCTCACCGGAGTCGCAACAAGTATCGGAGTCGAATCGACGGCGCGCAGCGCCTATGACCTCGGCTACAACGTCACACTTGTTCTCGATGCAATGACGGACCGCGCCCGGATGCGCACCGTTACAGCATCGAAAAGATTTTTCCGCGGCTCGGCGAAACGGCCAACACCGGTGACGTCCTGAAGCTCTTGCAGGAGGCGTCTGATACCCGGTGACGCGCCTCGCTGGAAGTTCGATCTCGCACGCCTGGAGAGCGCTTCGGCATCGTAACTTCAAACTCTTCTTCTTCGGGCAAAGCATCTCCGTCATCGGCACATGGATGACGCGGCTTGCGACAAGCTGGCTCGTCTATCGCCTGACCAGTTCGGCCTTGCTGCTTGGCATTGTGGGCTTCGCCGGGCAGATCATAACCTTTTTTCTCGCGCCATTTACCGGTGTTTTGATCGAGCGTCTCGACCGCCGTAAGCTGCTGGTCTGGACGCAAACCGCGGCGGCAGTCCAGTCGCTTGCCCTGGCCGCATTGACGCTGGCGCATGTCATCACGCTGACGGAAATCATCGCTCTCACAGCCTTGCAGGGCCTGATTAATGCGTTCGACATGCCGGGGCGCCAGGCGTTTCTCGTCCAGATGGTCGAAGACCGAACCGACCTCGGCAATGCCATTGCCATAAACTCCTCGATGGCTAACGGCGCAAGGCTGATCGGGCCCGGCCATTGCAGGTGTAGTGATCGGGATCGTCGGCGAAGGCTGGTGTTTCCTGATCGACGGCATCAGCTACTTCGCCGTGATCGCGTCGCTGCTGTTGATGCGCATTGAGCCTCTGAGTATTCGAGCGCAAAGCGAACTCGATGGTCGAACAGATGCGGGAGGGTTGGGACTATGTCAGCACATTCCGGCCGGTCCGCACGATCCTGCTGATCTTCGCCCTGGTCAGCCTCATGGGTTATCCGTACTCGGTGCTGCTGCCGATCTTCGCCGGCCAGGTCCTGCACGGCGGCGCGTACACCCTCGGTTGGCTGACAACCGCTTCAGGAGTCGGCGCGCTCATCTCGGCGCTGTCGCTCGCGGTTCGCAAGTCGGTCGTCGGGCTGACGCGTATGATTCAGATCTCCTCTGCCACCTTCGGAGCCGCGCTGATTCTTTTCGGCCTGTCGCACACCTTATGGCTTTCGCTCGTCTCATGGTCTTCGTAGGTTTCGGCATGATACAGAGCCTCGTCGGTGAGTAACACGATTATCCAGACGCTGGTACCCGGAAGACAAAAGAGCCCGCGTGGTGGGCTATTACATGATGGCGTTTTTCGGTACAGCGCCCTTCGGCAGCCTGCTGGCGGGCGCGCTCGCGCACCGCATCGGAGCGCCGCACACCGTTATGCCTTACGGGCGCGGTATGCATCGTCGGCTCGATCTGGTATACGCTCGAACTACCGAAGATCAGAGTCGGTCATGCGCCCGATCTACCAGCAAATGGGCTTGATTCCCGGTGGCGCCGGCGATCTTGTCGCCGGCGAGGCTGTCTCAAAGAAGCTCTTACTTCACACTCTTAATCCACTTAAGGATAGGACCGGTAACACTCGTATCCGGCGTATCGGGTGACATCACCTCTGAAATGTGACTGTGGTCCTTAAACGTCATAAAGGTTGGGCACTTATTGGCCTTACAGAGCTCATCTTTCAAAGTTCCGACAAACGCGACAATGCTGGGAGGATCGAGTTCCGCGACGGTAATTAAGAAAGGGATCTTCGCGTTGATCAGCCCCGGCAGATCGGATCGCGCAAGCTGAGTCGCCGGATCCACCTGCGCCCGGCCGCCTCCTCCTCCGGCCCCGCGCCCTCGTCCGCCGCCCGCGGGAGGCGTCGCAGCGGCCGGAGCCGCTCCGCCCGGCTGCCCGCAAGGCGCGAATCCGCCTGCCGCCGCAGGCGGCGTGGCGGGCAAAATATCAAACGTTGCGGGAGACATGAATATCACTGCCTTTAACCCCAACCCCATTGGGACCGTAGAACTCGGGATGGCCGATATAATTCGCCGTCGGCACGTTTCCCGCGGACTGCGCCCAAATGAAAACCCGCCCTGGATTCCCCTTGTAATGCGCGATATTCTGGTGAACCCACTCCACCACTTTGCCGACGTCTTTTGCGGGATCGTCCCACGCTTCACCCGGCCGGCGCTGCATGTTGACGCCAACCATCCCGTTTTTCACCGCCCAAAGCATGATGTTGTCGTAAAACACATCGCCGTTCGGTCCGCCCTGCAGCTTATTGCCCGCTCCTCCCGACACATAAATCAGTACCGGGTGCGAACCGCCCTTCTCCGGCGCGAAAACATCCAGCACATTCTTCGGATCGGGTCCGAACGAGAGATCACGCGAAATCGCAACGCCTGTGTAGGGAGGATTCGCGTGCAGCGGCCGGTAGATCTTCGCCGTCTCCGGTACGCACACTCCGCGGCCGATCTCCACCAGCTCTTTCGCAATATTCGGCGGCACCTGCGCCTCCGCGATTCCTGCCGCCAACAACACGATCGCAAACCATCCAATCTTGAGCACTACACGACCTCCTGAAAACAAGCGAGTATATCAGCGCCAGTCGTCAATCACGTAAGCGTCGGGCCGGTTGAATCCGTCCACATGCGGACGCTGCATGGCCACGCCCTGCATCGCCACTCGATATCCATGAGCGCGCATTCGCCGCCAGGCGTCTTCGCGAGCCATGTTCACGCCCGCCTCGACAGAAGCTCCGCGTGACGACGCGAACGCGTCGCAGGCATCCAGCAACTTGTCGAAACGCTCGCCCGCGCCGGCGCCGCTACGCGCCGCGCCGAACTTGACGTAACAAGTCTTCGCGCCGCCCTCCGAACCAGGTCCGTTCATGCACACGGCGAAAGCATCGAGAACGGCCGCGTGTGTAAGTCAACACCACGTCGCCGGTGTGCTGCTTCAGCACGGACCGGATCTCACCAGTAAGATCGAGTCCTTTGTCGATCTTGTTCGTTAGCCGTGCGCAAGCCTGAATGGCCAGATCGCTCTCGGATCTTTTCAAACCCGATAGCAGCAGCGGAACGGTTAGCGTCCGGCCAGCATCCGGCGTGTGCGTCATACAGGCGGTGAGATAGCGCGGCCAGTAACCGAACTTGTGGTACAAGACCGATGTGTTTGGCGCTGGCCGGAAAGGTAAACAGTCCGGTGTGCCGCACACCCCATTTATCGAAAACCGTCATGGTCGATTCGAGCAACCGCTGCGCCACACCGCGATCCCAGTATTCCGGCAGGACAGTCAGGGGTCCGAAGAACCCGAACGATCCCCAACGCGTGACTACGTTCGATCCGATCAGGCGGCCATCGTCGCGAGCCGCGATCACCTCGACGTTGGTCGAGCGCCAGCGCGGCTCCAGGCAAATCGCGGTCGCCCATGAAGTCGAGCGGATTCGGTAAACCCAGAAATGTTCCGAACGCCAGACGGACAATGCGGTCCGCTTCTTTGACTTCGCTCTTCTTCAGAGGGCCTGATTTGATAGATTGGTTCCTCGGCATCGGCTGCCCGATCAGTTTATCCGACGGGAGGGCGGGGGGAGCAGGGGGCTTGACTCCCGCATCAAATTCTTATATGGTGCGCTTCAAGTATTTTGATAATCCGGAGTGTGTCGCCACGGCGGACCGCACCCGGCATTCAGCACGCTTCAGGTTCGAGGACAACAGAGGAATTCGTGAATAAGACAGGAATTTTATTAGCACTATTTTTGTGTAGCTCAGCGTTGTTCGCTCAGAGCGACCGCGGCACTATGACAGGGACGGTTTCCGATTCAACTGGAGCGGTGATTCCCAATGTGCCGGTCCAGGCAAAGAACGCCGCAACGGGTATCGTGTACGACGGCGCCACTTCCAGTACAGGAAATTACACCATTTCGCAGCTGCCGGTGGGTTCCTATCAGATTTCCGTGACGGCCCCGGGCTTCAAAGCCTACACCCGAACCGGTCTCACCATCGAGGTCGCGCAGGTTCTCCGGGTCGACATCACTCTTGAAGTCGGCGCCTCGACCGAGTCGGTCACCGTGAGCGCCGCGGCATCGCTGCTCAACACGGAGACTGGTGATGTACGTCACGATATCCACTCCGACACTCTCGACGCGCTTCCCATACTCGGGATCGGCGCCAGCCAGGCCGGCAGTTCGGGTATCCGGAATCCCAACGCCATGGTGAACCTGATCCCGGGCACGTTCTATATCGCGAACTCGGAAGTGCGCGTAAACGGAGCGCCGGATAACACCCAATCGTTCCGCATCGAGGGCCAGGACGCATCGAACACAGGGACTCCCGGCGTCGCCGCACAAACGCAGCCCAGCGTCGATGCGATTCAGGAGATTGCCATCCAGACAAGTAACTACGCCGCCGAATATGGCCAGGTGGGTGGAGGGATGTTCAATCTCACCATGAAATCGGGTACCAACCAGTTTCACGGCTCCGGCTACGAGTATTTCGTAAACGAAGACCTCAATGCCAACCAGCCATTTACCAACACTCCCCGGCCCCGCAATCGCCGGAACGACTATGGCTTCACCGTAGGCGGTCCCGTCTGGATTCCCAAAATCTATAACGGCCGCGACAAAACATTTTTCTTCTTCAACTGGGAGCAGTATCGCGAGGCTCTGGGCATCAACACCCAGCTCGAGACGGTTCCGACTGCCGCTTATCGCCAGGGCAATTTCTGCAACCGCGATCCCCGCGAATAGTAGTCCCATTGGTACCCTACCGAACGGGCAACCCATTTATCAGGGAGAGATCTTCAATCCCTACTCGATGAACGTTTCCGCGACTGGTCAAGTCTACCGCGATCCGTTTGCGAACAACAGCATCCCGTCGAGTCATGTTCGATCCCGTAGCCATCAACATCCAGAATCTCTTCCCCGCACCGATGAACGGCTCGGTCATCAACAACTTCATTCCCAACATCCCCACCACGCGGCACACGCAGATTCCGTCTGTAAAAATCGACCAGGTCATTGGCAGCAAGGGGAGGCTTTCCTTCTTCTGGCAACGCACCTCGACTACGGCGCCCATTTCGGCGACCTTCGGTCAGATCGACGGTCTGCCGGATCCGCTGGCAACGAACCTTGGGACGTTTCAGAACGCGCCCCTGTATCGGCTGAATTACGACTACACCCTGTCGCCGACCATTTTGCTGCACTTCGGCGGGGGGTATCGGGCCAACTATTTCTTTGTTCCCACTGTTAACGAAAAGGGCGAGGTGCCCAACTACAACGCTTCCGAGGAACTGGGTCTGCACGGCGCGATCATCAACAAGTTTTTCCCCCCGTTTTCGAATGTGTGCGCGGGCGCCACGGTCATGTCGTGCACCGGACAGGGCGGCATGATGAACTTTGGCAGCGCGGCCTATGCGAACAACATCTCGCAGGTACCTTCGTTCAACTCGAGCATGACCTGGGTGCACGGCAATCACACGACCAAGTTTGGCGCGGAGTTCCGGACTGAGGGTTATCCCGCTCAGGTCCAGGCCAATTCATCGGGAAGTTATGGTTTCTCGCCGAATCAGACTGGCCCGTATCCCACCGGCGCAACCGTCAACCAGGCAACGCCGCCGGGTTTCGCTTACGCCAGTTTCCTGCTCGGTCTGGTCAACAACATCAGCATCGCCAACCCGGTCTATCCCCGCCTGGGCAAGAAGGTCTTCGGAGCTTACATCCAGGATTCGTGGAAGGTCACCCGTAAGTTCACTCTCGATTACGGACTGCGGTACGACTATTCGACCTATCTCAAGGACGGCTATGGCCGAGATCCCTTCTTCTCACCCACGACTCCCAACCCCGCGCTGGGCGGCATCCTCGGCGCTGTTGAGTTCGACGGCAGCGGGCCGGGACACTGCAACTGCAACCTTGCGAAGAACTACCCCTGGGGCTTCGGACCGCGCATCGGCGGCGCCTATTCGATCGACTCCAAAACGGTCCTGCGGGCCGGGTTCGGAATCGTCTACTCGAGCACCGAGAGCAATAACAACGCCGCAAGCGGTCTGGCGGGCTCCTCGAACGCCGTGAACGCTCCCAGCCTCGGCACGTGGGTTACCACGTTGTCCCAGGGCATCTCTCCTGCGTATTATCCGGCGCCCTGGCCAAATCTGGATCCGAGTCAGTTTAATCCGACCGGAACACCTTCGGGGACCGCAGTGGTCTTCATGGATCCTAACGCGGGGCGCCCCGCCAGACAGTATCAATGGAGCATTGGCGTGCAGCGCGAGATCTTCAAGAATCTGGCGATCGACATCTCTTATATCGGCAACCGCGGTATCTGGTGGTATGCGCCCGGTCTCCAGAATCTCAACTCGATCGATCCCGCTACTCTGGCGGCCAGGGGGATTAACATCCAGAGTGCGGCGGGTCAGCAGTTACTCACTTCGGCCCTGAGCTCCGCAACCGCCAAAGCTGCGGGGTTCAGTACGCCACCTTATCCGACGTTCCCCACGACCCTGACCGTTGCACAAGCCCTGCGCCCGTTCCCGCAATACGGTAACATTTACACCTACTGGAACCCGGTGGGCTCCACCTGGTACAACGGGCTCCAGATGAAAGGCACGAAGCGCCTGTCTCACGGTCTTACTTTTGTCAGTACCTTCGCATGGCAGAAGACCCTTACCATCGGCACCGAACGAGACCCGAATCCGGGCACCGCAGGCAACGCTCTTACAAACGACGTCTTTAACCGGCAGAACAACAAATACATCTCCCTGTTCGATCAGCCGCTGGTGTTCAACGTCTCGGTCAACTACACCACACCACGGCTCGGAGGCAATAAATTCCTGTCATGGATCGTGCGCGACTGGACCTACGGAGCATTTCTCCAGTACGCGAGCGGATTGCCCATCCAGGCGCCCTACGCCAATAACAACCTGAATTCGCTGCTTTTCAATGCGATTCCAGGAGTGCCCGCTTCCACGGGGACCTTCGCCAACCGCGTTCCCGGTGTACCGCTCTTCACGGTCGATCTGGACTGCCATTGCTATAACCCCGCCGGCACGTTCGCGCTGAATCCCGCGGCGTGGACAAATCCCCCGGCAGGCCAGTTCGGAACCTCGGCCGCTTACTATAGCGATTACCGCACACAGCGCCGCCCCGTCGAGAACATGAATCTCGGCCGGACTTTCCGGATCCGAGAGAACATGACCCTGAACATCCGCGGGGAGTTCAGCAACATCTTCAACCGAGCGTTCTGGAACAACCCGACCGCGACCAATGCTCAGGCGCCGCAAACTCGGGCGGCCAACGGCAATGCGTTGTCGGGCTTCGGTTATATGAACCTGACCACGTTCAGCCAGTCGACAGGCCCGGTAATCCTGCCGAGGCAGGGCGTGCTGGTCGCGCGGTTTACTTTTTAAAATCGCCGGACGCTAGCTCGCCCATCCAGAGGGCGAGGGGCCGGACCTGCCGCGGATCTCCGCTCGTGTCGAGCATGGCGCGCACCGAGTAGTGAGCCGCGAGCAGTTCCGGGAGGGTCCGGTTTTTGCCGTTTTCAAGCGCGACGAATTTCTTCAAGGGCAGCAGAATCTCGTATTTCTGGCCCTTCGCGATATGGGCGATGATCGGCTCCGCGCCTCCGGCGATCCCAGGCGGTCCGTTGAAGTTGAAGAGATCGGACTCTTGTCCGCCTGGCGCTTTCACCCGGAAGGTCAGATTGTAGACAGCGCCCTTCCCGGTCATCGCGCCCAGCAACACTGGGATTTCAATCTTGCCCATGTTCTCGAACAACAGCCGAAGCTGAGGCTCGGGTGAAACCGGGCCGAGACCGACACCCAGCCGCAATCCGCTGGCGGGCTCGCCCCAGGCTACCGACTCGTCGGAATGGGGCGAGGCCGCGCTGATGAGCGAAGCCAGAAGAAGCGCTATTAAAGAGACACGCACTGGCCGCCTGCCGCAAGAAAATCCCGAACCACGGCGTCACCGGCGCTCGCGTCCACCGCCATGGTGGCGTTCGTCACCAGCCTGACCCTACGTCCCGATTTCAGCAGACCCATCACCGCGCACTTAACGCAATGGTCCAGATACACGCCGTAGACGAAACATTCGTCCACACCGAGTCTATCGAGTAGTGGATGAACCGCCGGGTTACTGAAGACATCGAGGTCGTCCTTCTCCACGATAATCTGGTCCGATGGCTCGGCCAGCAGCGTTTCCTGCGGCTTGCGCTGACCGGGAGTTCCGACGACGCAGTGAGGCGGCCAGACCTTGAACTCTTCGGCATCGGGCTGATGCGCGCACATCGTCGAGATCAACACAATGCCCTGTTGCGCTGCCGCCTTATTCAGCCGGGCGACCTCTGGAATCAGGCGTTCGGCTCCCGCGTTGTAGAGCACGCCGCCGGGAACGACGAAATCGTTCTGAGTGTCGATATCGAAATACGCCGTCATGCGGGAACGAGGCCCGCGCGAACTTCTTCGTCGAGCCTTTGAAGCCGCCGCGAATGTTTGGTATGACGGCGCTTCGGCCAGGGCGTCAGCGCCTTTTGCGCGCGCTCCCGGATTTCGGAGGCGTCCGGCAGGGATTCGATAAGATTGCCGCCGAGGATCAGGGGCTTCAGCATCGCTTCCGACCCTGCGGCGCATTCGCTCTCGAGAGCCAGCAGATCGTAATCCGGGAAGCGGAAAAGCTGCTTCGTACCAGGGAGCGTGCGTTTGTCGGGGCTACTCTTCGCCGTATACCGGGTCTCGCCGTTGGTCTTGATTTCGACGAGCTTGTATATGGTGCCCATCGACGGGGCATCGCCCGAGGTCGCAAGTTCGGTTCCCACACCAAACGCATCGATCGGCGCGCCCGCCGAAACGATGTCCGCGATCTTCGACTCGTCAAGATCACCGCTGGCCATGATCTTCGCATCAGTAAGCCCGGCCTCGTCCAGGATACGGCGGACCCGACGGGACAACGCAGGCAACTCGCCGCTGTCGAGGCGAACGCCCCAAAGCGGCTCTCCCAGCCGGGCCGCGACGCTTGCGCCTTCGACGGGGTCGTAGGTGTCGATCAGTTGTACGGTGCGATCGCCCAGCAGGCGCTGCAATTCCGCAAATGCCTCGGTTTCGGTGTCGAATGATAAGACCCACGAGTGCGCCGCCGTCCCCATAACCGGCACACCGAACTGCTGGCCCGTGAGTGCATTGCTGGTTCCCGCGCAGCCGCCGATGTAAGCCGCTCTCGCCCCGAGAACGCCAGCCTCGGGCGTGTGGGCGCGGCGTGTCCCGAATTCGATGACTTCCCTGCCCTCGGCAGCATGAACGATCCTCGCGGCCTTCGTAGCGATCAGACTTTCGAACGTTATGGCGGAAAGCAGGTACGTTTCCGGCAGTTGCGCCTCAATCAGGGGAGCGCGGATATTCATTACCGGCTGCCCTTCGTATAACACCGTTCCTTCGGGAACGGCGAAGACGTCGCCGGTGAAGCGGAACTCCGCAAGGTAATCCCAGAAATCCGGCGATACCGCTCGGAAGTTTTCGAGCCCTCGCAGGTAGTTAATCTCTTCCGGCTCGAAGCTGAGATTCAGAAGATACTCGACCGCCCGTTGGATGCCGGCAATCAGAACGAACTCCCGATTGCGCGGCAGTCGCCGGATGGTGAACTCGAAGGTCGCGATGTCGCAGTGCCTCGATGCGCCGAAATAGCCGGCGGCCATGGTCAACTCGTAGAGGTCGGTCAGCAGACCGTTCATTACTTCTTCTTACCCGACATCTTGCCTGACTCGGGCGCCTGTGACGGCTTGATGCCTGAGGTCGCTTTCTGCAGGTCGTCGAAGCCCTTCGCGTCTACCACGTATACGGTACCGGGCTCGCCGTCCCGCTGGGCATCGTAGACGTCGCCGTCCTTGTTAAAGGTCACCTTTTCGTACCGGTGATTGTCACCGGAGGTGACAGCAACTGTTAATGCCTGAGTTCCCGCCATCCTATCCGAGAATTTCGTGGCGCTCAAGTCACGGAGCTTGTCGATCACGCTTTGCATGGAACCGGCATCGTATTGCGTGGATCCGGCGGTCCACTTATCGCCCGATTTCTGATAGGCCATGCCGTTGATCTCTACCTTTGTCGGATCGTTAAAGCCGAAGTCAAAAAGCTTCTTGTTGCGGAAATCATCGACGGTTTTGCCAGCACTTGTGCCGATGTCTCCCGCGACCTTATAGATGCCGGCGACGACGGAACTCTTCGCGTAATAGCTGTTGTTTTTGCCTTTATGGATGTCGAGCGTCTGAGTGCCCGTATTATCCGTCACAGTCGCCGTGCCGACTCGCTCGCCTGCGTTATATTGCTCCGCCGCGGCTTTCGCGTCGCTGTCGGCCGAGGTGAGATCGAGTTTCGCGTCTTTAAGCTGGCGAACCAGATCGTCGACAGCCAGGCTGTCAGCGCGCATGGGCTTCGGTTTGGTGATCTGCCAATCACCCTGGGCATTCTTGCCGAACTCGACCGTTCCCTTATTGGCGAGAGCGACCGATTTCAGCTTGTCCTGATTGAAAGTCAGCAGGCGCTTATCCCGCAGGTCGGCGACCGTCTTGGTCAGACTGGTCTTGAGGTACGAAGGAACCGTATAAACCTTGGGATCGCTCTCGATCTTGGCATAAGTGCCGGTGGCGGCGGGCGTATCGCTGCCGATCAGGAGTTTCTGGGTCTTCGAACCCTCGGAAACATCCACCTCCAGCGCCGGGCTGGCGAGACCAAAGTCGTTCAGGTTCCCAGGATGTTCGTCGATCAGACGGTCGGCGTTGAGGGTTGCCAGACTACCGGTCAACATACCGACGGCGTCCTGGTCGGCAGGGAGCGGCATGGGCTTCGCGATCTGCCATGTGCCGGCCAGCTTCGCCAGTTCGATCGGCTCGTCGCCCGGTTTGACGATGCGGATGCCATCAATCTGTTTTTGATCGACAGAGATGACTTTCGGCGCGGGCGGAGTGGTGCTCGCCGGAACCGAAGGATGCTTGTTCGACCACCAGACCAGCCCGCCGAGAACGATCAGAACGCCAAGCGCGGTAAAGAGTCCTCCCGCTTTCATCGCGGCTGGGTCCTTTCGGTTTTGAGGCGGCGACAGCCGCTGGACACCGGCGACAAGATCGCCGGCGCTCCGAGTTGACGTGAAGCTCCGCGCCGGCCGGAAGCCCGGCGGCAGGGCCGAAGCCCTGGCCTCACAAGCAGATCAGTATCAGGAGACACTTGCGTTGCTATCTCCGCTTCCACCAGACCGAAACCCCCGAGAAGATCACGATCAGGGGCAGAAAGATGACGCTGGTCAGGAACATGATCCGCATGGCGTTGCCGGTAACATTCAGGCGCCGGTCTTCCATTTGTTTGGGGCGAATCGAGATGAGATCCTCATCCGACGTCAGCCAGTTCATCATGTTGAGAACCAGGTCGCGGTTGGCCACCGGCGCGGAAAGAATGTTGTTGGCCACCCAGGTGGAACTGCCTACCACAATGATGCGACCTTGATTCGTGCCGGGACCGACGGTTGAGACGGCACCGAGGGCAAACGGGCCTTTCTTTGCGGTAGCCAGATCGGAGTCTTTAATCGGTAATTTCGGATTGGTCAGAGAGTAGCTGTCGTTGGAAGTGGAGAACAGCTTCTGCGCCGGCGACTTGACGTCAAGACTTCGCGAGAGAGGGAATACCGATGCGTTGTCTCCCATGACGCGCGTAATCGGATGCTGTTCGTAAGAGCCCACCACCGGTGAAATCTGTCCGAACAGGCGGCTAGCCGAACTCAAATCAAGGACAACGTCTCCGTTCGGCGTGATGCCCCATTGCTCAACGAGAGCGGCGAGGCTCGGTGTCTCGCCCATTTTTTGTTCGGGCAGGTTCAGGACCGGGTCGAAGCTCGAAGATGACGCGGCCGCCGGCCTGGACGAAGTTCTTGAGAGCGTCGATCGCCGGTTGCAGATAATCGTGCTTCGGGCCGCCGACAACAACGACACTGCACGTCTTCGGAATGTCCGGTTTTTCGATTAATGAGATGGTGTCGCTCTTATAGTTATTTTTGTCAAGCGCGCCTTTCAATGTCGAATAGCCGTCGCGACCGGTGTCTTCGAGCGTGTGCTCGCCCGACCCATTAACGAAACATACCGTCTTGGCGCCATTTTTCTCGACCCGGACAAGAGCACCGGTGAGTTCCTCTTCGGTAAGTCCTTTGGCCGTTTCCTTTTTGACCCCGTTATCGAGAACGATGTCGCCCATGGCCGTTGCGCCTTCGACGCGCGCCACGTCCGGCTTCCTGTCCGGATCGACATAGTCGATTTTGATTTTCGACGAGAGATTCCTGTACCGATCGAGCATGTCCCGCGCCTGATCGTAGGACTCGCTTCGGCCAAAGTAGTAAATGGTGACATTCTGCTTGAGATTGCCCGTTACTTTCTTCGTTTCATCGGAGAGGGTGAACTGTTTGTTGGAAGTTACATCGACTGTTTTGTCGTGGTGGTTCGCCAGCCAGTTTGCCGCGACGACAATGGCAAGGATCACGATGAGGTACAGGGCGACAAACGCGCCATAGCGCGTCTGCCGTGCTTTGAGGAACGATGACTCGGCCATTTATGCTCTCCACCTCATGGATTCGAGAGACTGCGAGGTCAGAAACAGCCCGAGGAAGATGGCAGAGGCGTAAAACACGAGATCCTTCGTATCGATGATGCCTTTAGAAAAAGGTTCGAAGTGGGTCAGGATCGAGCAATAAGCGACCGCTGCGGCCCAGGGTGCATCGTTATAGGAGCTGACCCAGCTCAACACCCAGAGGAGCAGGCAGACCGCGAAAGTCGCGGCGCCGGCGATGATCTGATTTTTGGTGGTGGTGGAGATAAAGGTCCCGATGGCCAGCACCGTGCCGCCCTGCAGGATCAGGCCAAGGTAGCCGGTGAGAATCGGCCGCCAGTCCGGATGGCCCCACACGAACAGAAGTCCGACGTTTATAGCGGAGACCGCCAGTATACAAAGATACATGGCCATCGCTCCGAGCCACTTCCCGAGGATGATTTCCCAATCGCGAATCGGGGATGTCATCAAAAGCTCGATCGTGCCGGTCCGTTTCTCTTCCGCAAAGAGCCTCATGGAAATGAGAGGTATCAGGAAGAGTCCGACCACACTGGCATTGCCGAGCAACGGAGCGATTACATAATCGTTAATGCTCATGGGCTGCTGCTGGCCGCCCAATTGCTGTTGCAGGCCGGCCCGAACGAAATAGGCCGTGGCGCTGAAGAAAAAGTAACCGAAAATCAGGCCAAAGAGCGCCATCAGCAGATAGGCGATGGGCGAAGTGAAATAGGATTTCAGCTCTCTGCCGCAAATGGTAAAGATGTTTCTCATTGCGTTACGGGGTTGCCTTCCTTCTCTTTCGTTATTTCAGTCACGTTGGACTCGGCCGCGGGCGCTTTCTCTTCGGATTTTGTCAGCTCGAGGAAGATTTCCTCAAGCGATTCCCCGACAGCCCGCAGTTCCGTCAGATTCCAGCCGGATTGCACTATCGCGCGGGCCAGTTCCGGCCGTACCGAGTAGTTTTCGAGACCGTGGACTTCGAAAACTTCGGAGCCATTGCGGCTGTCGCGCGACACGACGCTCGCCACACCCGCTACCTGCTCCAGACGCTGCTTGACGGCGTTCGGAGCGGCGCCCGCAACTTCGACGAGGACGGACTCGGACGCGCGCCGGCGGTTGTGAAGATTAACCACCGAATCGGACACGACGATCTCGCCGTTGTTGATGATGACGACTTTGCTGCAGGACTGCTCGACTTCCGAAAGGATGTGAGTGCTCAGAATGATGGTGTGATCACCGCCCAGGCTCGCGATCAGCTGCCGCGCTTCACGCTGCTGCTGAGGATCGAGGCCGGATGTCGGTTCGTCGAGAATCAGCACGGGCGGGTTGTGAATAATCGCCTGAGCAATGCCGACGCGCTGCCGGTATCCTTTCGACAGCTTGCCGATGATCGTATCCTTTACGCTCGCGATGCCGGTGCGGTCGCAAACTTCGCTCACTCTCTTCGGAACGTCCGCCGAGGCGATGCCTTTCAGCTTTGCGACGAAAGTCAGATAGGTGGAAACCTCCATCTCCGGGTAGAGAGGCGGGGTCTCGGGGAGGTAACCGATGTGTTTCCTGACATCGAGCGATTGTTCGAGCACGTCAAAACCGGCGACCGTCGCCTTTCCCGCGGTGGGCGGGAGAAAGCAGGTGAGGACACGCATCGTCGTGGTCTTGCCGGCGCCGTTTTTGCCGAGAAAGCCAACGATTTCCCCCTTCTCGACTTCGAAGGAGATGTTGTTGACCGCGACATGGCGGGCGTACCGCTTGGTCAGGCCTTCGACTTTAATCATATGTATGTTGGACGGTCATGGCGCAGGTAGTGTTACGGAAGCGCCAAGTCCCGTTGCGACACTATGATACCAGGATTCATCGGGCGTGGAGTGAATGGCGTCTGGCGGCGCAAAATGGGTCGTCCCGCGTTTTTTTCGTCAGGCGGCCACCTTTCCGGGGAAAATTGGGGACGAGTGTGGCGCCAGAGTCGCCAATTCCGGCGGTTTGGGTGCCTTCGGGGACCGGCATGCGGAGGGTTTCGGGCTCGATTTCGGAGGTCGAAAAAACGAACTCCCCGGCGGCCGGCTCGCCGGCGGGATCTGCCGGTTTCGGCTTCATTTCGTGGAGGTTACGGAGGGTTTTGTGCTCTTTTTCAAGGCGCGCTTGTTCCGCGCGGCCGCTCTCTGCCTGCCTGGCGGCGGCGGCGTTTAGCGCCCGCCGCTCGGCCTGGAGGGTCTGGAGCTGTTTCAAGGATTTTTCGAGCGTTCGCTGGAGACGCTGTTTGTAGAGGCTGAGGTTGACGAAGGACCTGGAATCGTCACGGAAGACGCGCGCGGCCGTCAGTGCGGCGTGTACCTGGCAATGGTCGACGTCAATGTCGCCGGCTTCTTCGAAATGGCCGAGGGAGAGCATGGCGTCCTCGATGGATCGGGCGCGGTTGAGACGCCATTGGGTGTCGCAGAAGGTTTGGGCATACTGGCGCTCCACGGGAGTTTCGGGCGCGAGGCTGTCGAAGAGCTCTTTACAAAAGGCGTGGTACGCCTGCATGTCTTCGTAAGGCATGACGACCGTCCGGCCAGTGAGCCCGTGGCGGGTCGCGTTCATGGCGGAGCGTTGTTTGCCTTCGGAGGTACGGGGACCCGTGGACTTCGATTTCGGTTCAGCGGTTTGTGCCGGCGACATAGATGAGTTCCTCTTCGGTAACACCAATACCAGACGATTTTGGAGCTGCAGACAGGGGTGCGCTGTAAGGGATTGATTTAATGGGGAAGAAAAATTTGGAAACGCTGAACTGAAGGGAGGATGCGTTCCAAAATGGGAGGCCCGAACGCCGCCGCCCCCAGCGAGTACCGAAACATATACCCTGCTCCGTTCGTCGGACGTTCAACAGGCATGCCTGGGGAGGGGGAGATCAGGGCATAGTTTGAACATTGCTCTGCATCAGAAAGTACTTGACACAACAGTGGATCGCACTGCGGACCTTGAAAGCGTCTACGGTGAAGTAAGGCGGAGCAAGTGGCTCCGCTGGTTTGCCTTTTTTTCGGGCAGCGCCCTGGCTCTCGGATTCATTCCGGCAGGAATCGTAACGATGACCGGAGAGCGGTTCACCGCCTTGCCATCGAATCATCCCCTGGGCCACTATTTCGACGCTGTACACCTTACGGGTTCCTACTACACGGGTTGCTACTACACGTTCCCTTGGCACCGCCCAGCTGATCTCGGCGCTGTGTTGCTCATTGACCAAAAACGGCAGTTGCGAAGCCCAGGGCGCCGCTTCGCTGAGATCGGCACGCAAGCACGAAGTCTGCCCTAGGCGGTTAAAGGCGCCGAACCAGACCAAACCTCCGTCCGCAAATCGACGCTGGCCCCATAGAAGTCTTATGCAATCGTCGATCAATACGGACCTCGATCTCACTTCGGCAGCTTCAGCTCGTAGACAATAGACTTGCCCAGCGGATCGTACACTTCAAGGTGAGGTTTGTTGTCGTAATCGACATATAGTTTGATGGCGTCCCTGCCCCAGCGATTTTTAATGAAAACTCCGGCGTCGTCATACCCCACACCATTCTTCACGCCACGCCGGTCTCCAACAAACAATCGGCGCGTGCTGATTTTGCCGTCCTGGAGGGCCTTTAACTGGAGAGCGTCACGCTGCTCCAGGGAAAGCTTTTCCATTTGGGCGTAGATGGCGAATTCTTCGTTCACACCCGTTCTGTCGGGGCGGCTGATGATCGTGAGCCCGTCATCGATGCTGCGCGCGTGCGCGTCTTTGTGTTCCTCGTGATGCAGGTAGACATTCTGGTCGTGACGGTACTGATCGAAGGTCAGGGTGACATCGGCGTCCTGTCCTCCAGGTATGGCCTTGCCGCTGTAGACAAGCCCGCCTTCTTCATCGCCTTCCTGGTTATAGAAAAGCAGTCCTGAGAACGGTACTCCGCCCGGCTGTTTCGCCCGGTCTCCACCCATTGCAGTAAAGCCCGCGGAGTTGGACAGCACTACTTTCAGCGTGCCGTCCCTCTCTCGAATGTTGATCTTTTCAGCATCCAGATATCTTCATACGCTGGGGGATAAAAGGGTACCTGAGGTTGATACACAGCGCCAGAGTGACAACGAATAAAACAGCCACGGCGGCTTGAAGAAAGCGAAGTTGACGCAATAAGCTTGATTCCAACGGTGACCTCCTGAAGGTGGTTCCCGAGCAGTATACAGCCTCAGCAGTGAGGCTCGCTTGCAAGCAACTTTGCGGTTGTCCGAACAGGGACTGCGCTCACCCCTCTTTTCCGACCTCGCGCCCGGGTCGAGTTCCGAGAACTTGCTTTGTGACTCTTGTTTGAGCCTTCAGGCGGTTCATCGGAGTATTGCAGGTTGAGGTGGCAAACCCGGATAACAGAAGATCTCGGCCACTACGCGCTGACGTAAAGATCCGCGCCGGGCGGAAGCCCTGGCATGATGAAGAACATATTGCGCGTGTTGCAAATCGCCGCCGGCACATCCAGGCCAGCAGGGTGCGGAAAAGGGCGGTAGTCGCTCCCTTCCGGTCGCGGCTCAGAACAAGTGTCTTCATTTGGAAGGACTTGCCGGGGGGCGCGTCAGCAAAGCATTGCGGCGGAGGTTACGTGAGGCAGACGTCCGCGAGTGGGCCGCTACGCGTCCTGTTCTGAATTGAATCCGAAACTCGCGTAAGCCGCGCGGGCAGATTATCGGGCGTCCCGGTGGATACACCGGGGCTTATCGACCAGCTGCAAAGCTCCTGGTTTGCCGTAGAGATCCAGATCGTTCTGCTTTCGACATGCTGTCCACCGTTTCTCCAGGTCATGTATTTCTTCAGCTGGGGCGATCCTGAAACGCGTGAGCGACAGGATCATGGCACGAACACTCACGTGAGGCGTCGCGAGTGGGCCAACGTGTCCACATTTGCTGCTCGTCGCGCAGTGAGATGATGCCTTCGAATGACATCGCTGGATTCCATCGATCACGCAAAATCCCCGCAAACCATACTCTTTGCGCGTCGCCCGCCGCCATGACTTGATTTTCTTCGTACCCGTCCGGCGCTGGAATCTCCCGGAACGGGAGGCCGTTCGGAGGATCCACTCGATCGCCGGCGACAAGATCGCCCCGCCGTTACTGCGGCGACTTGCTCGCGGCACTACTCAAAAAGCGCGTTATGCGCAGTCATCCACGTCATTGCGGCGGCGATCTGATCGGTCGTGCCGCGCACAACGATGTACGCAGGATTCGTTGTGGCGAAGGCTTTCGTGATGTTCACATCGGAGCGCAGGCCGGTGACCACCGTCTGAAGCGATTGCGGGCTGGCGTTGCGGAGATGGAACGCTCTGGTCACGTCGTCGCCGGGTGAAGCCGTGAAGCTCGCGCCTTGCGGAGACTGTCCCGACGGCAGATCCAGGCGTTGAATCATCCATTCCGCTCGCTGCAGATCAGAATCAACACCCCTGAGTACCAGAGCGTGCGTGGCCGTGTAGTTGAAGATTTTCTGGATGTCACCCACGGTGCGAAGCAGTGTCAGAAGCTCCTGCATTTGTTGCGGCAATGTCATGGCGGTCAGGAAATTCACACGCGCGCCATGGCCCACAGGCTTGAAATCCGGACCGCCGATGGTGAACTCCCGAGGAGCGGGGTCCGGCTTCTGCTGCCCGGATTGAGTGACCTGGTCGGTGATCCAGGCGGCGAATGCAATTTGCCAGTCCGGTCCGCGCAAGATGATGGCGTGGTTCGCTGAAAATATGAATATTTTCTGAACATCCGCAACGGTGCGAAGGATTGTCACCAGTTCCTGAAGGGCCTGTGGCGTCTGAGCGGCCGGAACGAATATGACACGACCGATGTCACCGGACGGCAGTCCATATTCGTGAATGGCATCGTCTCCGGCGATTTTGTCGAGCTGGGGCAGCAGCCATTCGGCGAAGTCGACCGCCTCCACCGGCCCCCTGAAATTCAGGATGGCGGCCGAGGCATCGATAGACACTTTCGGAGTCGGGGCAACGGTTTGGACGACCGTTGCGGCCTCCTGTAAGCTCCGAGCGGTTTGTGGTGTGGTGAAGTGATACGCACCCTCGACAGTTCTGGACGGAGGCTGAGCGCGCGTGATAACCGAACAGGCCAGAATGGCCATGATTATTCGCGTCATCCGTGATACCTCATCCGTGATACCTCGACATGAAGACGCGTGTGCCCACGATCGCGTGCAGGAGCTTTATGAAAGGACACCGGCGATCGCCGGTGCTACCAGACGATGCCGAATTCAGCTGTATACGCCCTCGGACTCACAAAATGCGTCCCGCTGAAGGTCGAAAGGAAGTTATACAGGGCGACTACGTTTGTGAGGTTGACTGCGGTCAACTGTATCCGATACCGGATTCGGTCCGTGTGAAAAAGGTTATCGTCGCCGATCGCGACATCGAACAGATTCCGGGGCGCTACACGCGAGGGATTCGTATCGTCATTCTGCGTACCCGGCGCGGGAATGCGCACCAGGTTCGCCGCGGCGTTTCCGCCGGGGCATGCCGTAATTGGGCTGAAGATCGTCGCGTACGTGGATCCGCAATGGAACTGGATGGATGCCTGCTGGTCGCCGGTAAGGGCGTACACATCCTCGAGAGTCGAGACCGATGCCGCCACCTCACCGCTGTCGTAACGCCACGTGAAAGACGCCCAGGGTCCGTTGTTCTTCCGCTGATAGCGCAGGTTCGTGGTCGTCTCGAGCGCCTGATCGTGATCGATGCGGAACACCGAATCGCTGACAGGGGAATTAAAAATCAGCCCGCCGTTTTCCGGTCCGAAGAAGCGCGCGCGCGTGTGCCCCAGAATCATGTATGCGGTGAAGCCATGCAGGTCCGTCAGAGTGATGCGCGCCGCGGCGCCATCGATCTTGCTCTTGCGCCATTCGATTGGGAAGGTGATGGGGGTGGTGAAGAGATTATCGAAATCGAACGCATTGTGGGTGTATTTCCAGAAATAACCCGCATCTACCAGAAGGTGCTTGCCGATAGCCTGCTGCACGCCTGCGTTGTACTGGTCCCGCGTTCCGGGGCGGAGAGGCTGCGTTCCGAATTCGCTGAACACGTTACCGCCGAGACCCCCTGGCCGGTCTGGCTCGAAATCAGAAGGTTCTCGTTGTAAGGCGTCTCGTAGAACTGCGAATACGAAATGCGAAAAACGGTGTTGGTGGGCTTGAACAGATAAGAGGCGCCTATGCGGGGTTGCACCTTTTGCCCCGATGTGAGGCCGCGATAGAAATCCACGCGTAAACCCGCCTGGAGGTTCAGACCGCCGAAGGTCAGATTGTCTTGTACGTAGACGCCGTACTCCTTGATATCGGTGTGATCGCGAAATGTGAACGGAGTGCCGCCATTGGTCAGATCGTAAGGCGCGAGCCCTGGATTGCCGGCGATCAGGCTCGGGTCGGTAACGCCGAGGAAAAAATCCTCATTCAGGAACGTGTGCTGAATCGCGAATCCGGCCTTGAAATTATTGTGATGGTTGGCATACGCATAGTCGGCCTTAATGCCTGCATTCATCAATTGCCGGTTCTCGCCGACGGTGGCCGGGAGATCCGCGAACGGGTTCGCGCTCGGATTGTAGGTCACCTGGTCACGCCGGACGTACGGATTCACCGTGATCGTGGAGTGCGCGTTCAGAATGTGGACCCATCCGGGCGCGATGTTGTAACTGATGATCAGCTGGCGCTGATCCTGACCCGCGAACTCCTGATCGTATGTGTTGGGCGTCTGGAACCAGCGCGCGCGCAAAGAAGAGATTGAGGTGCAGAGAGTCGTTCTGGTCCGGCTGATAGTCCAGGCGGTTGAACACTGTCTGGTTGTTCCCCACGTCGTGATGCGCCGAGAATTCCGGTGGGTCCAGATAGCGGCCGGAACGAACCCCGTTGAGTGAGATGAACTCGCCCCACTTCGCGCCACCCTCACCGTAAGTGACTGCCCCGGTCGTGGTGCCGAATGAGCCATAGCTCGTGGTCGCGCTGCCGAACGACTTGTCGACTCCCAGTCCGCTCTTCGTGGTTGCGTTGATCACGAGACTCGTCTTGTCGCCGTACTCGGCGGGTGGCGCGCCGGTGATCACCTCGACCGAGGCGACCGCGTTCTCCGGCATCGAGGTCGAGAACTGTTTGCTCTGCTGATCGGTGATCGGCTGATTGTCGAAAACGTATTGCGTCTGCGCGTGGTCGCCCTGCGGATGTATGAAGCCATTGGAATCCGCCACGATGCCGGGGGCGGAGTGCGCGATCACGTCGTTCAGGCCGTTCGCCACGGACATGACCGGCAGCTTTTCAAATTGAGCGGCGTTCACGTCGACATGTGCGGTCGGAACGGATTCGACAAGGTCGGAGTCGGCGGACACGTTCACGCTCTCAGTGGAGGAAGCCAGTGTCAGGGCGATCTTCAGGTTTACAGCGACCGTCGTCTGCACCATTACGTCTTCCGCATGGGGTTGAAAACCCGCCGCGGTGACCGTCAGGTGATAGTTATTCTGTGGCACCCCGGGAAACCTGAATGTTCCGGCGGAATCCGTGGTAGTGCTCTTGCCGTAACCCGTGACTTTGTTCTGGATCTCGACAGTCGCTCCGGCGATCACGGCGCTGCTCGGATCAACGACCGTTCCGGTGATGCTTCCGGAATTCCCCGTTCCCTGCGCCAATATCGTCACACATGCGCCTGATAAGGCAAGCGCGGCAAATAGAATACTTTTCATTTCCCCTCTTACTGATCTCTGTTTTCGCGGAATTGCGAATCACGCAGTTACAGAGCGCAGGGAGGGGGACCGCGGGAGCAGTGGGGTTGGGCGGAAAACGTCTGATAGCCGAAGAAGGGCGGCAGTATGCTCGTCCGTCCAGCGATATCAGGCCCGTACACGAGTTGCAGGGACGGCGTTTCAACCACCGCCGTATGCGCGACGAAGCAAACGTCACAGCCTGATGGCGAGGCGTTTGTGTGGAAGTGAGCGGGCGACGCCGATGCGGTGGCCACGCCGAGCAAAGCTGCAGCCAGGACCAGCAGGATGGATATCCTGATGGCGCGCGGCATCGACTCGGCGGAGAAGATCACTGTTTGGGTTTCTGGTCTTCGGGTTTCGAACTCGAAGGCGCGGCCGTATCGTCGGTATCTTCAAACGTGATCGTGGCGTCCGCGGAGTATTTCTTGTAGCTTCGGAATTCGAGGTCGTTCTTCGTGCCGACTCCATCGGCACGCATAATCACTTCGCTCTTTTGAGGGAGCAGAAACTGCTGGCCGCCGACGTCGGTATAGCGGTAGTCGAGAGCCTCGTGGATATTCTGCATGGGAAAACTGGCCGGCGGTTCGGGTTCCACGGAAATTCGCCAGATCTCGTTGGATCCCTTGTTCACGAAGACTTCTCCGTGATAAGCGGGCGTCACCTGCTGCCGGTGCTCATAGTCGAGTGTCCAGTGCGAGTGCGGCTGATCGATGTGATAGGCGTAGACGTACATCAAGTGGCCGGAGAGGGTGCTCCACCGTTGCCAGTGGAACTCGGCGCTCGATTCGGGATCGAACACTTCCTTCATGAGCGTTCCGAACTCGTTGCGCGAGAGCGCGCCGCCCACGGAATCGGACGATTTGCCATAAAGCGAGTCGTCGTTCCGGCTGATCAGCTCATATTTTTCTTTCTGGTCGTAATAGGTGAGCTTCTCCGCAAGCTTGTCGCTGATCGCCCAGGAGCCTTCGGTGCCCGGGCGGTAATGCGGGTCGTAATAGCGGTGAGTCACTTCGAGGCAGATGAAGTCCGGCAGGTTTTTGGTGTAGTTCAGAGCGTATTCGCGCGCCGCGTCGAGGACCTTCTGCTGCTCCTCATAAGAGGGTGGATCGAGAGGCTTCGGCTTGGGAGCGGCAACAGTCGGAGCAGGCGGAGTGAGGCTGGCGGACGCAGTGGCCAAACGCATCAGCGCGTCGACGGTCTTCGGGCCGGCTCCCTGGCCCTGCAGGCTTTCCACCGTGCGGGTGTCCAGCTTTTCCGTGAGCTTCACGGTCGCCAGAAAGCTCGCGACCTCTTTGTCGGACGTCTTCAGCGTGATGGAAGAATGAATGAATTCAACAAGTTTGCTGACGGAAAGCTGCTGCTGCGCGAGACTCGTCAGGGCGCAGATACACCCCACCGCCAATACTCGGACGAACCCGAACCGCATGAAACTATTGTCGCATTGCGCGGGGATAAGGTTTCAACGGGTTTCGGACGGAGCGCGGTGACTTCGCTCCTGACCGGGACTCGAAGATGGCAGTGACCAATTTCGGGGGTGACGGAGGGAAAATCAATCGCGTTCAGCGATAGCCCCCCAAAAAGAGCGGGAGGAATTTTCGACTTGGTCGGGTCTGCGGCAGAATCATGTAAAGTCTCGGTCCGATTATCGAGTGTCTGTCGGACTGAATCGGGCTCATTCCTGAGACGGAGGACTCACAGCATAATGAAATCCGCTTTGAAATCGGAGCCAAGCCTGTCTCTGCCTGGCTGGTTACGGGTGATGGCCGTCCTCACGGGCACCCTCGGCTCGCTATATGGTCAGAGCTTCAGCGCGTGCGGAGTCAACATCTGCGCGCCTTATGGTACATGGCTCGGCCTCGGCACATCCGCCCCAAATGGAAATCTGGTTGTCGTTGAGGGATCGCTCTCCGATTCATATGCGAACGGAGGCGTCGGCGGCCTGAGATTGGCAACAGGGTCCGGCCAGGTCACCGACGAATCTCTGATATTCGGAGTTCACAACGGCGATTATAGCTGGATTCAGGCAGTCGAGCCGGGCTCGACGGATCGAAACCTCTTGCTGAACCCCAACGGCGGGAATGTCGGCATCGGGACCGCGAGTCCGCAATACGAGTTGTCTGTGAATGGAACAATCCAGGCAAAAGAGGTAATGGTGAATACGGGCTGGTCGGATTACGTATTCGATCCCGATTATCGTCTCGCATCGCTTGATGAAATATCCGGCTATATCAAAGCGAACCATCATCTCCCGGATATTCCCTCTGCCTCGGAAGTCGAACAGAAAGGCATAAGCCTTGGCGAAATGCAGTCGAAGATGCTCGCGAAGATTGAAGAACTCACTCTCCACATGATCGCAGCGGAGGAGCGAAACGGCCGGCTTGAAGAACAGAACAAAGAACTGGTGAAGAGAATCGCCCGCATGGAGGTGGGTGCCGGGAAGTGGGAATCTCAAACTGCGCCGGCGCCGAAGACGGGAAGTCGGTGAGCCGAAGATAATGCTGCGAATGAAATCCAGCCGACGCTTCTCGATGGGCCGCTTGTTTTTACTCTGTTGCGTTGCTATTGTCGCCGGTACCGATCTTCCTGCGCAGCTACCGTCTACTCTGAACCTCCCCGATGGACCGGTAGCCACCGGCGATTACTGGTATGGCGCGACCAGTTCGATTACCGCCGGAACCAGCCTGACTATCGACGGAAGCGCCAGCGTCACGGCGCTGGCGGGCGCCGCGATCTATCTCACGCCAGGTTTCACCGCCATCGCGGGGAGCGCGACCTCAGTATTCACTGCGATGGTCGGAACCCCTCCTGTACTATCAATCGGTTCCGTGAGTTTGCCTTCCGGCACGGTCGGTTCCGGTTATACATTTACTTTGTCAGCGTCCGGGGGATCCGGGACGTACGTCTG
>CAVQYP010000038.1:0-13297 GCA_963718155.1 Terriglobia bacterium
CATCACCATTGCTCACCTGCGCGTGTTTCAGGACGTTCTGGAGCGCTTCCTGCGCGATGCGATAGAGGCAAAGGGCGAGGCAGGGGGCAGACCCTCAAACGATCCTTCTGCGCGAAAGGAGACCTCCATCCCGGTCAGCGTGCTGAACTCGGCGCAGTAGCTTTCGAGGGCGGCGCCGAGTCCGGAATACTCTAACACGGCTGGATGAAGGTTATGGGAAAGCCGCCGGACACCTTCGGCCAGTTGAATCAGCTTCTGTTGAATGCGCTCACTCTGGGCCCGCGCTTCCGCATTTTCGGGAGCGATGTCTTTCTTGAGATTGCTCGCGGCGATGCTCAGCGCCGCGATCTGCTGGCTGAGATCGTCATGCAGTTCGCGGGCGAGGCGCGTGCGCTCTTCTTCCTGCGCGGTGATCAGCCGGGCCGTGAGCGCCTGAATCTCTTTCTCGGCCCGCGTTCTCTCCTTTAACTCCTCGGCAAGTGCGGCATTCGCGGCGACGCAGTTGCTGCTCCACCTGCTTTCGTTCAGTAATGTCCTGACATATTCCCACCAGCTTAATCGGGCCGTCTGATTGTCGTCCAAGGTCCATTGTCCCTGGCTGTGGAGCATTCGGATGCTCCCGTCCGGCCAGAACGATCCGCTCCTCAAAGTCAAAGGGCTGTCCGTTCCGCGAAGGCCCGGTCGATGATCTCCTTCGTTGTACTTCTGTCCTCGGGATGAACTCGCGCAAGATAACCTTCGTATGTCGGTTCAAACTCATGCGGAAGCAATCCAAAGATTCTGTAGAGCTCTTCGGAACGGCGGACTGTATTCGTGCGCAGGTCCCACTCGTAGCTGCCAAGGCGCGCGATGCGCTGGGCCTCGACCAGTTGCGCTTCCCGTCTCTGGATCTCTTCCTCGGCGCGCTTCCGCTCGGTAATCTCCAGCGCGACGCCGCGCACCCGCACGGCCTTACCGCCGAATCGAATTCGGGACGCCCTTTGGACACAAACCAGTGCAGCGAACCATCGGGATGAATCACCCGGAACTCGACGTCGTGGCCGGAGCCATGGGCAAGGGAGTCCCGGAGTGCGGTCTGCACGTTCTGGCGGTCCTCGGGATGAATGGCGTCCACAAAAGAATTGAGCGTCAAATTCTCAACGTCTGCGGCCAGCCCAAAATGACTTTGAGCCCGCCGTGCCACCGAGATGCGAGGTTTCCACATCGTATTCCCAGATATCGACGTTGCCTCCACTCAACGCGAGCCGCAGACGTTCTTCGCTGGCGCGCAAGGCCTCGACTCTCTGGTGCCTGGTGATGGCGATTGCGGCGACATGCGTGGAGATATCGATCAGGTGCAGGTGCCGTGCATCCGGGCGGCCGGGCGCGCGGAAGTACATCGCGAACGTCCCGAGCACCTGGCGCTGCGCATCGAAAATCGGCGTAGACCAACAGGCTCGCAGATCATGTCGGAGGGCAAGTTCGCGATAGTCGTCCCACAAAGGGTCGGTCGCAATGTCTTCAACAATGACCGGCTCGCGGCGGAAGGCGGCGGTGCCGCAGGAACCAGCTCGCGGGCCGATCGGCTCGCCATCGACACCGCGGATGAATGCCTCCGGAAGGCCGCGCGCCGCGCCGTGCCGCACGTGAATCCCGTCGGGGTCCAGCAGGAGGATCGAGCAGAGCAATCCCGGACATTGCGCCTGGATCACCCCCAGCAGCGAATCGAGGATCTTTGGGAAGCGGCGCTCCCTGCGCGATCAGCTCCAGGACGCGATTCTGACCTTCCAGCAGCTCCGCATTTTCCGGAGTCGCCGGTACCGTCATAGGCCTCTCTAAACATTCACCAGTTTCATGCGAATGGCGTGCTGGACGAGTTCGGCGGTGTTCTGGGCTCCAAGCAGATCCATGATTTCGTACTTATGCGATTCCGCGGTGCGCGGCGAAATATGGAGAAGCGATGCCACTTCCTTCATGGTCCGGCCCTCGCGCGATCAACTGCAGCACCTCACGCTGTCGTCCGGTCAGCCTCTCTCCGCCTGCGGGTGATTCCTTCTTGGCCTCCAGGAGCACGCTGATCAGGTCCTTCGCGATCAGCGAAGTAAGGTAGGCGCGTCCTTGCGCGACTTGACGGACGGCTTCCACCAGTTCTTCACCCGGCGAGGTCTTCAGCAGGTAACCCGATGCACCCGCCCGGAACGCCTGCACGGCCAGATCGGGCTCGATGTGCATCGTGAGAATGATGATGTTGCGTTGCCGGACGAGCGCTCTTGATCTGACGGATCGCATCCAGCCCGTTCAGAAGAGGCATGCTGATGTCCGTTACCACGACATCGGGATTCAACTCCGCCGCGGCCGCCACCAGCGCTCGACCGTCGTGGACGGTTCTCAGGAGAGTGAATTTCTCCTTCAGAAGGGCTCCCAAGCCTTCAGCTACAACTGCATGATCGTCGGCCAACACTACTGTGATCATGGCTGAAACGTTCTTGTCGCAACGGTACGCAGGCTTTATCATACAGGAGTCGCGTCCAAGCGAGGAGACGTAGGTCTCGCCGCGCAGCGCGCTATGGATTGCCGGGATCAGATCCTCGCCCGCTTTCACCTTGAGCACGAACCCCGCGAATGCCCGCCTTCAGCGCGCCGTCCACCAGTTGCTGGTCGGCGTACATGGTGAGCAGCACAACCGCCTTGCACAAACCCCGCTCCAGCAGCCTGCGAGCTCGCAGTCAATGCCGTTGAGCCGCCGGGCATCTTGAAATCGGTTATCACCACATCCGGATTCAGATCGGCGGCGATATCCAGCAGTGTCTGCACCGTCCCGGGCGACCCCAATCACTTCAAATTCCCCCTGCAGAGAGCGCCGTGACCTCGCGAAGCAGGTCCTCATGATCGTCGGCCAGCAGAAGACGCGGTGTTTTGATGGAAGTTATCGGCGCCACTCTTCATTGAAGCCGATCATCGCGTTTTCGGCTATGCGTAATTCTACGGATCCTGCTGGTTTGCCCATGTCGAAGCAAGTGCTCTCCGCTGTGCGGATTAGGCGTTCGAGCGACAACTGCGGGGCAGATCGGCTATCCGAAATTTTACCCGCTCCTTTCGCGTAATATCGCGGATTCAAGTCTGGGCCGGGACGGTTTACGATTCTAGTTGTACGACGCTGTATCCTCCGAGCAGCGTCGTGCCTGGGCCAGCCGGGGCAGCAGTGCCTGCCCCGGTGGTGTGGCCCAGCCATATGCCCGGCCAAAACCCGCGTGTGGAAACCCCGAAACTGAGTTGGCGCTAATTCGCCTCGTTGGCCTTTGATATCGGTTCTTATCATGAAACAAGTCCTGGTTCTGGAGGATGACCGCGACGTATTGGATCTTCTCTGTCTCGTTCTTCGGTCGAAGGGATATGTGGTCCTGGCAGCCGGAACCGCGGATGAAGCTTTCCAACACGCCGCGCGATGCAACGCCGCCGGCATAGATCTGCTGATCGCGGATATCGTGCTCAGGGTGAGCACGGGCGTTCGCGTCGGCCTGAAATTGAAACAAGGCATGCCCCATCTAAAACTTTTGATTGTGTCCGGTTACCCGGAGGACATCTGGCGCGATCGGACCTTTGAGGACTTGAAAGAGCTGGCCGCAGATTCGCTGGCGATTCTGCGGAAGCCGTTTCGGCCAGACATCCTCGTGGATAGAGTTCGCGAACTCATCGGTGCGTGACGCCGTCAAGCCAGGAGATCATCGATGGCCAGGCTTGCAGCCAGTTCCTCTAGCCGGCGCATGCCCGCGGGAGCGTAACGGCGGCCACGCGGATCTCACGCGATCTAGACTGGACTGAAAATGCAGACAGGCTTCAGCATTTTCGCTTCAGCTACGCCCCATTCGCACCGCCGGAAAATTGGCTTCGTTCGTTCATATTTCACCTGCGTGGTGCGGCAGGCTCCAGGGTGGGGCGATTGGCCGGCCATCGCGAGAGCGGGAAAATTGTCATCGCCGATGAGGTCGATGAGCGCCGAAACGGAAGCGGTTCGCGGGTGGCGACCGGCGGGCTGGTTCGACCGCGTCCGGGCGAGCGGCTCCGCCGGCGGATGAGAACGCTCGCGCATGACGAGAGTGCGGGGATCGGGCGTGGCGGACGGCCGGGGTGCCGGCGGCGGTTCGGGTTGGCTGACGGCTTGGACAGGCTCGGTGGCAGCGCTTTTGGATTCGGCGAGTTTGCGTTCGGCGGCGCGCGATTTTCGGATTTTAGTCAGGGTATCGACCGTCTTATGGATGCTGCGTTCGAGCGAGGCCAGGCGTCGCCAGATGATCTGGAGAGCGGGAGTGAAGTGATGGGCGTTGATACGCGATTCCCACTCGGCTTCGAGCTCCTGGAAACAGGCTTGATGATGGAAGGCGATGGCCAGTTGCTCGAGGATGGTCCATTCGGTCAAGGTTTGCGGCTGCCATTCGGCGGCGAGGCCGTCGCGGATTTCCTGCAGGACTTCGTCGGTGGCGAAGAGGACTCGGCCGGCGCGGAGTCCGTGTTTGAGGGCATTTTGGCTGGCGACGGCCTTGCCTTCGGGAGTGACGGGGCCAGTGGAGCGCTGGGCGTTATGCTGGTTGGCTTCAATCTGTTTTTTAGATGCCATGGTATGGTTCTCCTGATGGCACGGTAGCAGGCGAGCGGCGAAAAGCTGATCTGTTGCGGGGCGGCGGATTGGATGGAGGCGAGGGCATAGGTGATTGTGGGTTAGGGACTTAGGATCTGCGAAGAAATATTTCGAAATCTGTGAATGGCGGTTGCGGGAATGCGGTCGGTGGGGTACTTCTCCGCTAACCCCACATGTCGGGAGTATGCGGACCAGGCGCCTCGCCGGTTTGCCCCATGTATATGTCAGAGATATACTGATGTCGTGGCGGAACGCAAAGACCCGCTCGATGGCTTGTACTGGATTTGAATGGGATGAAGCAAATGCACATAAGAACTGGGAGACGGCATCGAGTCACGCCGGAAGAAGCCGAAGATGTCTTCTTCAACGGACCGCTCGTCGTTCGCGGTGATATCACGCCACTCCAAGCAGGAAAAGCGGTACTACGCGCTCGGACAGACGGGCGGCGGACGATACCTGTTCGTTGCGTTCACTATCCGCGGTTCTCTGCTGCGCGTAATCTCCGTTCGGGACATGAATCGAAGAGAAACGAGACGCCTATGCCAATCACGAAAAAGAAACCGGTGCCTGAATTTCGATCCGAAGACGAGGAGCGCGAATTCTGGGCCGGACCATGATTCGACGGAGTTCATCGACTGGCAGGCGGCGCGAACGCCGCAAGTTTCCGAACCTGAAACCCACGCTCCGAACCATTTCATTGCGACTTCCGGTTTCCATGATCGAGGATCTCAAGATTCTGGCGAACAGACGGGATGTGCCCTACCAATCTCTGCTAAAGGTGTTTCTGGCCGAGAGGCTGAAAAAAGAACGGCGACGCGCATCATAATGCTGTCCGTCGCAACCCGCGAGCCGAGATGGGCTTGCGTCCGCGGTTGGGGTACTTCTCCGCTAAGCCCACTTATCGAGGAAGTAGCCGTGGATGCGTGTTTAGGCGTTCGTAAACCCTACGCCGTCAGGGAGGTCTTCGGCGGAAGCCAGATTTCATCGTCGGGCGTTTCTCCGAGAACGGAGTTGTCGCGGGAAGACAAAAGCATCTGTTGACATTTGCCCTTCCTTCAGGAGCCTTTCTTCGCTTCACGTTGGTTTGCCCCGGAAATCACAGTACAGCGATCCACCGTGCCATCAGCGTTCGCCTCGAATCGGAAGCTCGTGCCCCCTGTTGTCAGCGTGAAGAATTGGCTCGATGCTTCCGGGAGCAGTTCCACCGGGGAGCTAATAGTGAAATGATAGATCGCGCCGATGCTGTAGCTACCGGAGAGATACGGACGCCCATCTCGAACTGTGACGATGAGCTTGTCCTGGCCGTCCGGGTCTGGCAATACATAGGTTCCAGCCAACTTAGGCGCTGTCGCCGGGTCGAGTTTCGCGAGGACATGCTCTGAGGGTTTGAAGTCAGGCCAGCCATATTCGTGGGCCACAGCTCGCAGAATCTCTGTAATTAGCTTCTCTCCATCCTGGCCATTGGTCATGATCACGATGCCCGAGCCAGTGTCACGGTACGCCTGCAGTACGGAGACGAAACCAGCATTCACACCAAAGTGGTCAAAACGTGGCGTCATCCCGGGCTTACTGATCTCAAATCCGAGTCCCCAATTGTCCTTCTGCCGAGTCAGCATCTCACGCGCCATGGGCGGCGAAAGGACTTTGTGGGATTTGCCCGCATACTCATTCTGGAGTTCTATCGCCGCAAGCGCGAGGTCTGTAGGCGTCGACCATAGGCCTCCGGCGGCCATCTCGGGAATGATATGCGAACCACCTGGAATGCCCTCCCCGTTCGAGAGGTAACCGTGGGCTGCCGTGAGCTGGAGTTCGCGAGGCAGAGGCTGTTCGTAAGTGCTGTGAGACATGCCGAGTGGGTCCAGTACAAGGTCGTGCATCAGTTCCGGGAAATCCTTACCTGTGGCATCCATCATCATCAACTGCATCATGATCATGCCGCCGCCGGAGTATCGGTATGTGGCGCCAGGAACGGTATCGACGCGCACGGCAGGAGAATTTGCGGGCTTTGCACCATCAAGGATCTGTACGGTTGTCGGAAGCGGACGCACCCGGGTTGTAACCGGAGTAGCCATGGACGGTGGTGCCGGCACTGTGACTCAATATCCTTCGCAGTGTTACCTTCTGTTCCACGGTGAACTCGTTCTCAGGTACCTTCCACGAGCGCAGCTCGTCGTTAACATTTGCGTCCAGCTTCAGCTTGCCCTGCTCGACCAGCCTGAGAGCTCCCAATGCGGCGATGGGCTTACTAATAGAGCCTGCCTGGAACAACGTTTCCGGCGTTACCGGCCGCCCTGTCTGTACGTCTGCAACGCCGTAGCCTCGCGTCCAAATGACTTTTCCATGATCGAAAAACGCAATGCTGACGCCGGGGACGTGGTAGTAACGCATTCTGTCCTCGAGCTTCATCCCGGGGAGAGGATTCCCGTCGATCGTCGCAGAAGGCAAAAGACCATTCTGGATATGGTCGATGTGCGTAGAGTTGGCGTCTTGTGCAGATGCAAGATGGGCCAGAACAATCAATGGAAGAGTCCGCATGCACGTTTTCTTGAACATTGGAGGCTCGAGTGAACTCGTCTGACTATAAAGACTCGCCATGAACGCTACGGTTTGCCGGCGCTCAGAATTTTTTCCCGATATGTGCTCGTCGGAAGCTGACGCATAAAGCCCTGGGAATCGGAACGATAGCGCTCAAGAGCGGGGAATTGGATCCGCTGTCGTTTCAAGCGTTTAACGGTGCTGCCGCATAGTCGGCTACTCGGAACTGATCCCTCTGGCCGTGTCGCCGTCTCGGACTTTGGCGACCGGGTGATCGCAAAAACTCGCCGTTCTGAGCGACAAATCCTACCTTGTCGCCTAGCGTTTACCAGCGATTTGTGGCGCTGAACCGTTCGGGCAGGTAAACGGGTTGTCGTCCATTTTTAATCGCGTTCGGTGCCACTATAAATCTCAGTTATGGACGGGAACCCCACTTTCGAGGAGAAAGGGGCCCAATTCCATCAGCGGCGTTTTCTCTCTGAAGTGAACGTGAAAATACATCCATCATGCACCTAAAAGCATCATCTGCCGAGGGAGATTTTGATACCACATGGCCGCACAAACGACACCGACGCAAGATCCCGTTTCCGTCATACGTCAGTACATCGACGCTTTCAACAAAGGCGACGCAAGCGCACTCGCATCGTGCTTCGCCGTTCCCGGTTCAATTCTTGACGGAATGGCCCCACATGTCTGGAGCGGTCCCACAGCTACTCAGGACTGGTATCGCGATGCACTGATTGAGGCTGAGCACCTAGACGTCAGCGGTTATTTCGTCACGCTAGGGGAACCATTGCACAACAACGTCACAGGGCATGCCGCTTACGTTGTTCTCCCTGCGACCATGAAATTCAACATGAAAGGCAAACAAGTCACGCAATCAGGCGCGTTTTTTACCGTCGCGCTCCGGAGTGTAACCCCCCGCAATTTTCTCCCTCATAGGAAGTCCCTTTTCTCAAATTAGGTCCGGGCTGGATGGAAGCGATCGTGCGGCGGCGCTGGAGCGCAATATGAATCTCAGCGCCTCTCAACGCCGGGATACGTGTCTACCCCGTCGCTACCGTTGCTGTCCCGTGTTTTTACGTTCCGCCGGTCGGTTGTAGGATGTCGAGGTGAAGCCGGAGGGCTCCGCAAGTTGTAGTGCGAGAGAGCCCTCCGTAGACCAAACCCAGGGAGTCTTGCCACTCCCGGAGAGGATCCTATGCAGATCCTACACCCATTCGCCGGTTCGGTGCAGCAGTATACCGAAGAGATCTCCGACCCCGATCGTTATCGCCCCGACCACTGTCCGCAGTGCCAGGCCAAACAGCCCCTCACCGCTCACGGCTTCTACACCCGCACGCTCGCGATGTGGCGTTCGACGGCGTCATCCGCGTTCGCCGCTACTTGTGCCACGCCTGCCAGCGCACCGTCTCTCTGCTGCCGGAGTTCGCCTTGCCCTACCTGCGTTCCAGTATCCTCGTGATCGCGCTGTTTCTCATCGCCCGTCTGCTGCATGGCGAACTCTGCAGGCCGCCGCCCAGGCGGCCGCGCCGCCTGCCATGCCCTACCAGCGCGGCCAGTTCTGGATTCGCCGTTTTCAACGGCAAGCCGCTGGCTTGTGCGCCGCACTGGCCGCGTTGACTCCGCCCGATCCCGCTCCCGACTTCGTCACCGCGCCTTGCACATGCTCCAATCCACCGGCTGGATCGCCGCTCATCGCTTCCTGTTTGCCGGCGTGCGCTGCCACCTGCTGGGCTGGCCGCGCGGTCTCGCTCCCGACGGCCGTCCGCGCCGCACTCCGGCCGGCGTTCCCATCCACCTGAGCCTCCCCACACACCATTTGCATGGAACCGCGGCGCCGTTCCCGCGTATGCGTCCAGGAGAAAATCTCATGGACGACAAAGCCGAAAAAGTCGCGCTCTTTCGTTACGGCCTGATCGCGCCGCTGGTGCTGGAAGACGCTGCCCCGCGGCGAACTCACGCGCCGCGCCCAGGAGATCGCCGCCCGCCTCTACGACATCCCCCATTCCACCCGCCGCCAGGTCTCGGTGGACACGCTGCTGGATTGGACGCTGCGCTATCGCCGCAACGGACTTCGAGGCCCTGTCGCCCAAACCGCGGCAGGACCGCGGCCAGTCGCGCGCCGTGACGCCGGAACTCGCCGCCCTCATCGAACGGCTCAAACGCGAGAACCCGCATCGTACCGGCGCCACTCTGCTGCGCGAACTGGCCCTGCCGGGACGAAACTCATCCCGGCCTGTCGGCCTCCACGCTCTATCGTTTCCTCGCGCCCGCGGTCTCACCGAACGCCAACTGCTGCTCGACAACGCCACCGCGCACAAAAAGTACGAAGCCCAGTTCTGCCAATCAGATCTGGCAGTCCGACATGCTGTTCGGCCCCTGGGTCGAGCGCCCGGGCGGCGGCAAGCAGCAGGTCTTTCTGCAGGCCACCCTGGACGACGCCAGCCGCCTCATCCCGCACGCCCAGTTCTATCCCAACCAGGGACTCGATGCCTTTCTCGACTGCCTGCGCCAAGCCATCGCGGCCCGCGGCATCCCCACGCGCCTCTACATGGACAACGCCAAGATCTACCGCTCGCCGCAGTTGGCCCGCATCGCCGCCTCCATCGGCATTCTCATCGTGCACACGCCTCCCTATCAGCCCGAAGGCCGCGGCAAGATCGAACGTTTCTTCCGCTCCGTGCGCGATCAGTTTCTGGCCACCCTCGATCCCAAAGTCTGCTCTCCCTCGAGCAACTCAACGAGCGTTTGTGGCACTGGCTCGACACCGTCTATCATCGCCCCGAGCACAGCGCCCTGGGGACCACGCCGCTGCTGCGCTGGCAGCGCGATATCGAACAGGTCCGCCAACTTCCGCCGGCCACCGATTTACGCCGTCTGTTCTTTCATCGCGTGGACCGGCTGGTGCGCCGCGATTCCACCTTCCTGCTGAAGAATCGTTTCTTCGAAGCGCCGTCGCATCTGGCCGGCAAACGCATCGAAGTGCGCTTCGATCCGCTCGATGCTCGCCCAACTGGAGATCTATTCCAAGGACAACCGCAAGGCATGGCGCGGCTGGTCGATGCGGTCGTCAACGGCAGTTGCCTTCCGGGAAACGGTCGGCGCCCGCCGAGCCCGAACCTACCGGTATCAACTTTGTCGAACTGCTGCAGCGAAAAAAGGACGAGAAGGAGTAATCGCCATGATGGAATCCTTCTTCGGTTTCAAGAAAACGCCGTTCAGCGACAGCCCCGACGCCAAACAATTGTTCGCCTCCCAAGCCTGGAACCAGGTCAAGACGCGGCTGGAGTTTCTGGCCGAGCATCACGGCGCCGGTCTGCTCACCGGCGAAGTCGGCGCCGGCAAGTCCACCGCCGCGCGCGTCTTCACCGCCACGCTCAATCCCAGCCTGTACAAGATCCTCTATCGTGCACTTCTCTTCCGGCTCGGCGCTGGACCTGCTTCGCCAGATCGCCCTGGAACTGGACCTGGAACCGGCGCACTTCCGCGGCGACCTGGTGCGCCAGATCGCCGATGCCATCGTGCGTCTGAACCAGAGCAAGAAGCAGCATCCCATTCTGATCTGCGATGAAGCCCACCTGCTGCCGCATCCCGCCCTGGAACAACTCCCGCTGCTGCTGAACTTCGACATGGATTCCTCGCGCTACCTCACTCTGTTGCTGGTCGGCCAACCGCTGCTGCGCCGCACGCTTTCGCTGCAGATGCACGAAGCCCTTGCGCCAGCGCATCGGCGTGCAGTATCACCTGGAAGGACTCACGCGCGAGGAACTCGACGCCTATCTGGCGCAGCAACTCAAAGCCGCCGGCGTCGTCGCAGCCGCTGTTTGACGATACCGCCCGCCAGGGGCTGTATCAGGCCACCAAAGGCATTCCGCGCAAGGTCAACAAGCTGGCCATGACGGCCTTGCGGCTGGCGGCGGCGCGCAAAGCTGCCGCGGTGAAGGAAGCCATCCTACTGGATGCCACGACGGAGGCGATGCTGTGACCGACATGCCAAGATCCTCCGAAACCACGGTGCTATCGCTGGCGCAGTTACTCGGAGCAGCAACCGGCCACTCCGCCGCCCTGGCTGGATCGAGCCGGGACTGTTGCCGCCGCAGGGCATTCTGTTTGTCGGCGGCGAACCCAAGGTGGGCAAGAGTCTGCTGGTGGCCAATCTGGCGCTGGCGCTGGCCGCCGGCAAAGACCGCGCCGGGTTTTCCATCCCCGCGCCGCGCCGCGTCCTGGTCTGCCAGTTCGAACTGCCCACGCCGCAGTTTGTCGGCCGTCTGGCGGTCGATGCGCCGAGCGATGGGCACCGCCGCCGACCAAAATCTGCTGGTGGACACGCGCGCCGGCGGCAATCTGCTCAGCGCGCCGCAGGGACTGAATCACTTCCTCAACGCCGCCCGGCAGGCCGCCGCCGAGGTGATCGTGCTCGACCCTCTGTACTCCACTCACGATCAGGACGAAAACGATACGCGCTCCATGGCGGCGCTGTGCCAGAGCCTGTTGCGGCTGCGCGATGCTGTCCAAGGCGGCGCTCATCGTGGTGCATCACGTCCGCAAATCGATCGACGCGACGAGATCGGCAGCGCCTTCCGCGGCTCCTCGGCGCTGCATGCGGTGGGCGACTCTTACCTGCTGCTCACGCGCCCTTCGGCCCATCTGCCCACCGTCGAGTTGCGCTTCCAGTTTCGCTACGCCGCTCCGCGCGGAGCCGCGACTGCTGCAACTCGATCCGCAGACGCTGTGGTTTTCCGCCGCCGGCCTGGCGCCCGCTACGCCTGCAGCCGCCCGCCGCAAAGTGGAACAGGAGCACGTGACCAGAGGCTCTGACGGGCCTCGGCCAGCAGGCGCGCTATAACCAACTGCGCGAGCAAGTCATGGATCTGACCGATTGTTCCAAGCGCACCGCGCAACTGGCCATCACCGAGGCTTGCCGGCAAGGCTCCATCGTGCAGGCCGACGGCCAGTACCGACTGCCGCTTTAACTTTCATGCCACCGCCACCAGCGGACTTCCGGAGTATCAAACAGCGCATCGGGATCGATCCCGTGCTCCGACGCTATGGCGTGAAACTGCGGCCCGGCGGACCGCATACTCTGCACGGCCCATGTCCACTCCCCACCCATACCTCGCGCCAGAGTCGAGAGAGCTTTTCCGTGAATCTGGCGCGGCAGGTGTGGTCCTGCCACTCCGCATCTTGTATCGCGGCGCGGGCCGGCCGCATTGGCGGTCATGTGATCGACCTGGTAGCCATCATGGAAGGCTGTTCGTTGCGCGAAGCCGGTATCCGGCTACAGGACTGGTTTGGCTTGACCGTGCCCCCATCGCATCCCGCGCCGCTGCGGCCAGTTGCGGTGGAGTCTGCTTCTGCCCAGCCCAATCGCCCGTTGGGTTTTGCCTTGCAAGGGATTGACACCCGGCATCCGTATCTGACACAGCGCGGAATCTCCCCGGCCACGGCGCAGTGGTTTGGAGTGGGGATGTATCATGGCGCCGGCTTCCTGGCCGGCCGTTGCGTGATCCCGCTTCGCGACGAGAACAGCCGGTTGGTTGCTTATGTGGGACGCGCGGTCAACGGGGAAGAACCCAAGTACCGGTTCCCCGCCGGTTTCAGGAAATCTCAGGTGCTGTTCAACTTCGATCGCGCGATGCAGACGGGCGGCAACCAGGTGATCGTAGTGGAAGGCTTTTTCGATGCGCTGAAGGTTCATCAAGCCGGGCATCCGGCAGTGGTTGCGCTGATGGGATCTTCTTTCTCTCAACGCCAGTCAGAACTTCTGCTGGGCCGCTTCGCAAGCGTCACGTTAATGCTGGATGGGGACGAACCGGGCCGGCGCGCCGCAGAAGTCATTGCCAACTTGCTCAAGCCGAAGGTATGTGTCCACAAAGTGGAACTGCCAAACCGTGTGCAACCCGACCAACTGTCGTCAGCGGAAATCAATGTTCTCATTGGTCCGGCGAGCCCTTCGCTCTGGCCGTCCACATCCATCTTTCCCTTCCAGCTTTGAGGGGATACCCGGTTTGCCTACATCACCCGGTATCCTATCCCAACTGCAGACTACCTGACTAGGGTTCACCACTCAACACCGAAAGGAATCTGAGAAGCTCGCTGGGGAATAGCGTGAGAAGATCGGCCGCAAAGATCGTGGCCCGTTAC
>CAVQYP010000039.1:0-38512 GCA_963718155.1 Terriglobia bacterium
GAGAGACGCAACCGGGTTTGATTGCGCAGCAGGAACTCGACGCGTCGCAAGGAAAAGACACGGAGGACAACGCGGGAGTGTCCGCCGCAAAGGATGCACTGGGCGCTAGCGAACAAGCTTTACAAGGGGCTAAGTCCGGGCTCGAAAAAGACAAAGCGATGTTCGAGTACGCGCGGATCACGGCGCCATTCGATGGCGTGGTCACCGAAATCGACGCCTACACGGGCTCGCTGCTACCCGCGGGAACCACGTCCAACAAGGATCAAGCGCTCTGCCGGCTCTCGCAGAACAACCTGCTGCGGCTGGTGATTCCGGTGCCAGAACGCGCGGTGCCGGAATCCGAACGGGCGAGACGATCTCCGTGGATGTCTCCGCGCTGCACCGGACGTTTCCCGGAAAAATCGTGCGTTTCTCCGGCCAGATCGACAGCCAGACGCGCACGATGCACGCGGAAGCGGAAGTGCCGAATCCCAAGTACGAACTCGTTCCGGGCATGTATGCATCGGCGCAGATTCCGCTGCACACGGCACAGAACGTACTGACCGTGCCCGTGCAAGCTGTCCAATCCTCGGGAGAAGGCAAGGGCGCGGTGCTCGTAGTGGACGAGCAATCAAAAAATCGAAAAGCGACGGGCGTTACGCTCGGCGTGCAGACGGCGTCGGATGTGGAGATCACGTCGGGACTGAAGGAAAACGACATGGTGATATTTGGAGAACAAGGCCAGTACCAAGCCGGCGAAGCGGTGACGCCGAAGATAGTGAATTCCGCGGTATCGGAGTAAAAGACTCATGCCATCCTTTCCGTTCGGCATCCTTATTTCATCGTCGTGGTTTGCCTCTTCGTCTGCGTGCTGGGCCTTACCGCACTGGCCCAAATGCCGGTGGACATGTTTCCACCGATCAACATTCCGGTGGTGCATGGTGGCCACGTTTTACAGCGGCATGCCTCCGCAGCAGATCGAAGCGGACATCACGGATACGTTCGAGCGGTTTTTCACGCTGGCCGGTGGCGTCGACCACATGGAATCGCGTTCGCTGACCGGTGTAAGCCTGATCAAGATTTACTTTCAGCCAGGCACGGATGCCAATGCGGACGTGACCCAGATTTCCAATCTGGCGATGGCGGATTTGCGGACGCCTGCCGCAGGGCACGCTGCCGCCCGTGGTGATGAAGGTGGATGCGTCGAGCCTGCCGGTGTGCCTGCTGACGGTCGAGGGACAGGGCCTGGACGAGACGCAACTCCACGACTACCTGCAATACTCGATTCGCAATCAGATTGCCGGCGTTCCCGGAGCGACGGTTCCTCCGCCCTACGGAGGAAAGTACCGTCAGATCATGGTGTACGTCGACCCGCTCAAGTTGCAGGCGCATCAATTGAGCCCCATGGATGTGGTGCGCGCCACGGACTTGTCGAATCTGATTCTGCCGGCCGGCGATGTTCGCATCGGACCATCGACTACAACATCTATACCAATGCCCAAGTTGCCGAACGCCGAAGGCCCTCAACGACATTCCGCTCAAGACCGACGGAGAAAAGTCCGTTTTTGTTTCCGACGTGGGCAAAGCCGTGGACGGCGCTGCGTTGCAATACAACATCGTGCGCGTGAACGGCCAGCGATCTGTTTACGTCGCCGATTCAGAAGCAAGGCGGAGACACGAACACGATCGCGGTGGTCAATGGCATTCAAGCAAGCCATTCAAAACCTGCGCGACATTCCCTCGCAACTGAAGACGCATGTGGTCTTCGACCAATCCTTGTTCGTCAAACAGGCCATCTCGACGGTGCTGCGCGAGGGCGGAATCGGCCTGTTGCTGACGGCCCTGATGATTCTGGTTTTTCTGGGCAGCCCTCGAGCGACCGCGGCCGTCTTTCTTTCCATTCCGCTTTCGGTGATGGCCACGTTTTTTTTCCTTCATGCGGGCGACAGATCCATCGACAGCATGGTGCTGAGCGGACTGGCTCTGGCGTTTTCGCGTTTGATCGACAACTCCGTGGTGGTGCTGGAAAATATCTTTCGCCACATCGAACTGGGCGAAGATCCCGCGGTAGCCGCCGAGCACGGCGCGAACGAAGTCGGCTCTGGCGGTGCTCGCCATTACGCTCGTCACGGTCGTCGTATTTTTTCCGGTCACGCTTCTCTTCGGCGTGAGCAAGTATCTGTTCACGGCTCTCGCGCTGGCGGTGGTGTTATCTCTGTTCGCCTCTTACTTCGTCGCCGTGTCGGTGGTACCTCTGTACTGCGCCAAGGTCTCCGTGAAAGCGCCATCACGCCGGAAAGCGGACGCAAGATGCGAAGAACTCCTGGGGAGCGAGATTCCACGGCGGGTTCAACGCGCATTCGAACGGATGCTGAACGTCTACGACCGTTGGGTGCAGAAGAGCTCTGGATCGGCCCGGCAGGTCGTGATCGGGTTTCTCGGCCTTGTTCTCCTAAGCTTCGCCCTCTATCCCCTCGTCGGCTTCTCGTTTTTTCCGCGCACCGATGCGGGCCAATTCGTCATCAACGTCAAAGCCCCCACGGGCACCCGCATCGAGCTCACCGAATGACTATGTGAAGCAGGTCGAAGACATCGTTCGCCAGGTCGTGCCGGCCAGACGAACTGAATACCATCGTTTCCAATATCGGCGTGATGCCGGATCTCTCCTCGCTGTTCACGCCCAACTCCGGCATGCACACCGCGTTCGTTCAGGTCGGCCTCAAGGAAGATCACCGAGTGAGCAGCTTCACTTACATGGACCGGGTGCGAAGGCGGGTTGCCGCGGAACTTCCTGAGTTGCGCACCTACTTTCAATCCGGCGGCCTGGTGGACGCGGTTCTGAATCAGGGCATGCCGGCGCCCATCGACGTGCAGGTGAGCGGAAGCGACCTGGACGCCGCCGATCGCATCGCTCTGGATTTAGCAGGACAAATTCAGGCAGCTTCCCGGGGTCTCCGACGTCTACATCCCGCAGGACATGGACTATCCCGCGCTGCAGGTCAACGTGAATCGCGAACGGGCCAGCGAGCTCGGACTAACCCCCCAGGAAGTCGTCGACAACCTCATCACTTCGCTCACCTCGGACGCCATGATTGCGCCGAGCTATTGGGTCGATCCGAAGAGTGGCAACAATTATTTCGTGACCGTCCAGTATCCCGAGAATCAGGTCAAATCCCTCGAGGACCTGAAAGCGATGCCCCTGCGCGCCGCAGGCCTGAAGCTGCCCACCTATCTCAACCAGGTGGCTGATATAAGCCCGATCCTCACTCCGACCGAAGTGGATCACTACCAGTTGCAGCGGACGATTGACGTGTACGTGGCACCGTCGCGGCGAGGATCTGGGGAACCATCGGCAAACAGGTCTCAAAGATCGTTGCCGATACGCCAAGCTGCCACCGAACATCCGCATCAACGTGCGCGGACTGGTGATGACGATGCAGTCCTCGTTCCGGAGTTTCGGCATCGGGCTGTTGCTCGCGGTCTTGCTTGTCTATCTGGTGCTGGTCGCCCAGTTCTCTTCCTTCGTCGATCCCTTTCTGATCGTTCTCGCCGTTCCGACCGGGCTGGTCGGCGTGATGTTGACGCTGGCGTTTACGGACACGACGCTGAACATTCAATCGCTGATGGGCATCGTGATGCTGCCGGGCATGGTGGTCTCCAACAGCATTTTGATCGTGGATTTCTGCGAACGGCTTCGCATCGAAGGACACAGCGTGCGCGACGCGGTCGCGACATTCTTGCCGCATCCGCCTGCGGCCCATCCTGATGACCTCGCTGGCAACGATCGTCGGACTGCTGCCGATGGCGTTGAAGCTGGAAACCGGAAGCGAGGCTTACGCACCACTGGCGCGCGTCATCATCGGCGGCCTGGCTTCCTTCCGATCGTCTTGACGATCTTTGTGGTTCCCGCCGCGTACCTGCTGATCTACCAGCGCCGCGATGCAGTTCAGCGCAGCCGATCGCTCCGAGGAGGCGGAGATGAATCCGCAGGCTATGGCTGGTTCGTTGGTCCTCGCGGGTATCGCTGGCGGCACTCCCCTGCCGCGGCACAGACTCCCCAGACGCTGACTCTGCAGGCAGGCGGAGCAGATCGCGATGCAGAATCATCCCGCAGATCCAGGCGGCGCGCAAGTCTCGCCTACGGCAGCCGAGGCCAGAAGCGGGCGAAGCGCGCTCCGGCTATTATCCGCAAGCGTACGGAAGCCTGACCGGCGCGGAGGCGGCAGCCAACAGCCGCATCGCCGCCGGCGGCTTGAACAACCCGATCATTTACGACCGGTCGCCAACGGCCTACGGTCGGACAATTGGTCACGGACTTCGGGCGCACGCACGAGCTGGTCAAGAGCTCCGACTTGCACGCCAAGGCGCGAGCAGGAAAACGTGGTGGCCACGCGAGCGACGTGTTGCTGCGAGTCGACCAGGCTTACTTCGCCGTTCTGCGGGCACAGGCTGTGCTGCAGGTGGCCGTCAGGAGACGGTGAAAGTCCGCCAACTGGTCGCCGATCAGATCAGCACCATGGCCAAGAACCAGCTCAAGTCCGGCTGGACGTGAGCTTTGCGAATGTGGACCTTGCGCAGGCGCAAGCTGCTGCTGATCCGGGCGCAAAACGACGTGCAGGGCTCCTTTGCCGACCTTTCCGCGCGCTGGGTTATGCGGATCAGCGCACGTTTGAGCTCGCACGAAGAGCCCGCGCCCCCGCTCCGCCGACGGAGTGGCCTGATCCTGCAGCAGGCGCTGAAAAATCGGCCGGAGTTGATCGGCCAGCGCCTGGACGTGAATTCGGCGCAGAGCTATGCCACGGCCGAGCGCGACCTCTACTTTCCAACGATCTCGGCGCTGGGCGCCGCAGGACTGACTCCGGTCCGGCAAGACCCACTGACGACCGCTATGCCGCCGGGGGCTTCAACGTCAACATCCCGATTTTCAACGGGCACCTCTACGGCGCGTGCACGCGGAGGCCACCGCGCAGGGCGCCGGCGCAAGCAGCACGATCTGCGCGATCTGCAGGAAACGGCGTCGTGCGGGACGTTCGCACCGCGTGGCTCAACGCCTGCCGGCTTCCAGCGGCTCTGCGGTACCGACCAGCTGCTCAACGAGGCGACCCAGGCCTTGAATCTGGCGCAGTCGCGCTACGAACTTGGGCTTGAGTTCCATCGTCGAGCTGAGCCAGGCGCAGTTGAACCTGACGCAGGCGCAGATCGCGCAGGCCAGCGCCAAGATACGACTACGAGACTCAGGTGTCGGTGCTGAACTATGCGATCGGAAATCAGCCTTGAACGTCTGGGACGCTCGCTCGACGACCCAACTGATTGATCGTTGACGGAGGTGCCTTCATGCATCGCATCTTCATCGGCTCTAACCGGATCAGATGCCTTGCGGGCTTGCTGGTAGTTCTTAGTGCGGGAGTCACCCTCAATATATTTTCGCAGGACTCAGTCAGCACTTCCAGGGCAGAATTCCGGTTCCCTGCCGGAGACCAGAACAACAAACGATCCTCAGGTAAAAGCGCTCATTGGACGATTGGCGGCTGCCGGAGTGCTCCACCCCGCGACCGTTGACGATGCGCGACGCGACTATCAGTTCTATGCCAAGCTTTCTGGGCCACCCGAGCAAGTGTTTCACGTTGAGAATCGCAGCATCCCCACCCGCAGCGGAGTGATTCCGATCCGGGTGTATTCACCTCGGGCCGGCACGGGATTTCCCGTCTTTGTGTTTTTTCATGGCGGCGGATTTGTTACCGGTAGCCTTGACGCTCACGACAGTCTTTTGCGAGCCGTCACGAACCGTTGCGATTGCTTGCTCGTGTCCGTGGCTTACCGGCTGACTACCGAACATCCGTACCCAGCGGCCACCGACGACGCCTACACGGCCACCGAGTGGGTCGCGAAACACGCGGCGGACGTCCACAGGTGATTGAAGACGCATCGCGGTGGGGGGCGATGGCGCCGGAGGTAACCTGGCTGCGGTTACTACAATCATGGCGCACGACCGCGGCGGGCCAAACATCGACTACCAAGTACTCATTTATCCGATCCTAGACGCAAGGGTAACTACTTATTCGTGGGTCGATTCGCCTGACCCAGTCCTGACAAGCGAGTCCATGGTGGTGAAGTGGGCCGTATACGTGCCGGTCAATGTTGATCAGGAAAGCCCATACATTGCTCCTCTCAATGCGGCAAACTTCAAGAATCTACCATCAGCGCTGATCGTAACGGATGAGGATGATCCCTTGCGGGATGAAATCGCCCACTACGCGCGATTGCTCGATGACGGAAGTTCAACCGAACTCATTCGCTACCCCCATATGATCCATGGTTTTTTAATGATGGCCGGCGAACTGGATGCGGGAAAGAAGGCGATCACACAGGTCGCCGACGGCCTAAGACGAGCTTTTCAACACGGCGAATGAATTCGGTGTGCTACTTTCAGATGCCATCAGTTCTGAGGTTTTGACCTATCGTGCCCCACAACATTTGCCAATGCGCACCGCCCCGCCACGCATTCTGGGCGGGAAAGCGATCGTTCCGGCCCAATGAGGGATTCGAACCAGCGTCCTGGGGGCTATGACCCCGATTTCGAATAAGGGTTGCAGCTCATAATAATTGCGCGCGCACCCTGCCGTGAACTGCGTAACAGGGACTTCATCTCCTGCCAATTCCCTGTTTGACCCCTGTTTTGACTTTGGCCAAGAACGCTTCTTCTGCCTCTAAAGCCGCATAAAAAATCAGTTCCAGCCCCACGGGCACCTGCGGGCCAGGGACTTTAAATACGTAGTGGTGTATCCCGACGGGCGCGAGGAGTCCGTCCTGAGCGTGCCCCACTATGACTTCCGCTGGCAGCTGGGTTACGACCTCGAGACGCCTCTCAAGCTTCCCGCCGGAAGCAAAATGATTGTCACCGCTCACTACGACAATTCACGGAACAACAAGTTCAACCCCGAGCCGGACAAAGAAGTCTATTTTCGCGACCAGAACCAGAGTTGGGACGAGATGTTCACGCCGTTCATCCAGTACACAATCGACAAGAGCGACCATCCTGCGCCTGTCGAGGAAACTGTCGGTTGTCTCAACGACAATCCGGCATCAGGCTGGACAGTGGGCTCTTATCGGCTGATCGGAGCAGGCGTGTTTCATCCGGCCAGTCACAAAGGACAGAAGGTATTCGTCAAAGGCCTGGCCATCGGCAACGCAAATGGAAATCGCCTGAACATCACGTCTCTGCGGACGGTCGATGGATCGTGTGCCGATTAGTCAGGCCGTGGCGGGATTGGCTGGCGTGCCCGAGTTCCCGTTCGAGTTGTGCCATTGCTTCCTCGATTTCGCCGGGATTATGGCGCACCACGGACTTGCCCAGTTCGCGCACTGCAGACTCGATAGACTCTGTAGAATTTTGCGACTCCTGGTTCATCGCGACCAGCTTGCGAATCCGGCGGCGGCCAAGCGCCCATTCCCCATAGACGACCGCCGATTGGACCAGCAAGGCCAGCGCCCACAATGCGTCAGACCAGGATTCGCCCCTGGGAGCTTGCGACGGGGCCTTCTCAGCTCCGGTTCGTTCCCGCTCGTTCAGCGCCGCCTGCTCCACGTTTCGCTGCGCGGCGTCGGAACTGCCAAACGCGCCGACGAATGCGAAATCGGTACCCTCCGTATTCCGGCGGGTTGCATCGAACGCGTACCACCTTCCATGGAACTGGATCGTGTGCCCCAGGTGGCGCTCCGCGTCGGAAAGCACACACACCTTCTGGCTGTTCCACCAGGCGGCGGCTGCACACACCGAATCATCCGCATTATCCAATTGATTTCTCCTCTCAAACCAAGGCACCGCCTCGCTCGATGTATTTTAACGCACATCTGAGGGTGCTGTACGGGGAATCTGAGGGTTTGCAGAGCGACCACGGGTGCTCTGAAAGAGAGGAAAGACTACCAGGAATTCAGTAAGCGCCTTCGCCGAAGGCTACTGTTTTGATGGTCCGGAAGATGATAAACAAATCCAGCCAGAGGGACCAGTTACGCACGTAATACTCATCGAATCGCACGCGTTCCTCGTAGGTGGTGTTATTGCGGCCGGAGACTTGCCACAGCCCAGTGAGGCCTGGACGAACCATGCAGTAATCGTTGAACGTGTCGCCGTACTTGGCGATCTCCTGCTTGACGATGGGCCGCGGGCCGACGACGCTCATGTCCCCGACCAGGATATTCCAGAGTTGCGGCAACTCGTCGAGACTGGTCTTTCGCAGAATGCGCCCGATCGACGTAACTCGGGGATCGTTCTTGAGTTTGTGATTCCGCTCCCATTCCGCCCGGAGTTGCGGATCCTTGCTCAGCGCCTGCATCAGAATCCCGTCCGCATCGATCGCCATGGTTCGGAACTTCCAGGCAGTGAAAGGCTTGTTGTTACAGCCCAAACGGCCCTGGCCGTAAAATGCCGGCCCACGGGACCGCAATCGAAGGGCCACGTAGAGAACCAATAGAACCGGAGACAGCAGCGTCAGCGCTGTTCCAGCAATTGCAATATCGCTAAGTCTCTTCACAAATCGCGCAAGCGGCCTCGAAAGATTCTGCCGCACTTCGATCCCGTGCAACCCGCCTACGCCCGCCGCCGAAGCCCAAAGATTGGGCAGGCCCATGATGTCGGGAATGATAAGAACATGTTCGAACTCGGTGGCCCATTGCGAGAGCAGGTTTCCGTTCTGGTGCGAACGAAATTCCGAGGCGGCGATGACGGCATACGGCACATTGAGTTCTCGCGCATAGTGCGGCGCCGAACTCAGATGCCCGCGCAGCATTTCGGGCTGTAAACGAGCATCGGCGCAATGTTCCCCTACCCCGTCGTCGAGGACAGCCACCACCTTCAACCCAATAGACGGATGTCTTCCGAGAATCCGGGCGAGACCCCAACCAGTCGCTCCTCCTCCAAGAATCACTGCAGGCGTTCCCCACCATGGCTGCCTCGCGAACAGGCCGCGGGTCACACTGCGTAAAAGGACAATCAAACATATGCTGACAGCCCAGGATACTAATACTGTGACCCTGCTCACCGCGCTGGCGGAATACTCAAAAACGCTTAAGGAGGCGAAAATGACGGTTGTAGCGCCCAGAACACGGCGTAACTCCTGAGTGGCGCTCGGAGCGACTTCGGAATAAAGCTCGGCAATCCACATCGTGGCGAGAATCGGCGGAATAACAGCCAACAATCGCCAGTCAGCGAAGACAGGAGCTGAGAACAGGACGCGGCAGAAGATACTTGCCAATGTTACAGAAAGGATCAGGGCGGCGATATCCGAAAAAACGACAAAGAATCGCTTGGCCCAGCGGCGCGGGAACCGTGATAAACCGGGAAGCAAAGTGGGAGCGGCGACAGCACTCATACCCAGATTCTCCTTTTCTCGAGAAGTTTGGTTACCGGCCAGCCGAGGGCCATGCGATAGACCGCTGTATTCGACGCGGCCACGATCTCCAGTCGGGGAGAAGATACGCATTTCGGTTTTGGCACGACCGAGCCAACTTTGGGTGCTTCAAGGCCATCCATGATAAGTCGAGCCCAAAATCTGACGACGACCGGCTGATGCCGCCCGGACCACGCCAAATTTCGCTTTCTCAAATCCAGGCTCCCAATAACTCCGTTGCTGCGTCCAGAAAGCGCGCGCAACCCGGAGTCACTCCGAAAAAAATATTACTGGCATTTCAAAACGCCAGATAACTGCCGAATGATCAAAACTGCTCTATTTTGAGAACTGTACGCATTGTCAATGGAAGATTGAGATCAACTTACTTTAGCAATATCTACCACCTCTTTGTACACATTAACTGTACTGTTACTCCGGCTTCCGGATCGTCGGAACTGCACCAAAGCGAATTGGTCCGCTTGAACGCAAACCACCCCAGGCGCCAACCCGCCTCGTCAGCAGAAATCATTTTGAAAACTTCCCCGCATTTCCTTGCTGTGCATTCAAACAAAAATCGCTTTGCGCTTCGAAAAAGCCGCTCGGATTTAGCCGCCAATTTCTGGACAAACTTCCGTGATTCGTTTCCGAGGCCGCGTTTCATGTCTCAATCTCGCGCAAGGCTTTCGAAATAAACCCGCTACGCCCGAAGCACGAAAGGCCTCGAGAATCTCAGCATGGAGAGAATTCTCACGGCGGGCAGGAGAATATTGACAACGCCCATCCCACCGTTACCGCAAGTTTCGGGGCTTGCAACGCTCCCGGTAATTGGAAGTATGCCGGAAACCCGCAGCGTCAATCAAGCGGATTCTTGTGAAATTGGTTTGAAGGAATACGTCTGCGCGCGGAAAGTTGTTACGTCGCCGTTACTTGCGCGGGAGGCTGGCAATGATGTATTTAAACTCACAATTATACTGCTAGTCTGCGTTTTGCGCTGCGCCTCCCGGGATCAGGATTCCGGGACGATTTCTGCCAGGCTCACGGCTGAAACGCTTCCGCAGCCGGTCGAGATACAAATAGATTACCGGCGTAGTAAACAGCGTCAGCATCTGGCTCACGATGAGACCCCCAACGATCGCGATTCCGAGCGGCTGGCGTAACTCGGAACCGACGCCGAAACCAAACGCCATCGGCATACCGCCGAGAAGCGCGCAAGAGGTCGTCATCATGATTGGCCGGAAACGCAGAAGACATGCCTGGTAGATCGCATCGCGCGGGCTCATGCCGGTACGCTCCGCGGCCAGCGCGAAATCGATCATCATGATGGCATTTTTCTTGACAATCCCGATGAGGAGGATGATTCCGATCATCGCGATGATGGACAACTCCGTCCGGAACAAAACCAGGGCGATCAGCGCGCCCACTCCTGCCGACGGCAGGGTCGAGATGATTGTTAGCGGATGAATCAGGCTCTCGTAGAGGATCCCCAGGACGATATAAACCGCCAGGAGAGCCGCCAGTACCAGTACGGGCTGGCTCGATAACGAATCCTGAAACGCCTGGGCTGTTCCCGCGAACTTTCCCGTGATACTGGCCGGGACCCCGATCTCCAGCTCGGCTTTATTGATCGCGAGCACTGCGTCGCTCAGCGCCAGACCGTCCGGAAGATTGAACGAAATCGTGGTGGCCGGGAACTGTCCCTGATGGGGCAATTGGAGCGGAGTAAGTCCCTGGGCGAAATGCGCGAAGGTGGATAGCGGAATCGAAAGCCCGCGGGGCGTTTGCACGTAAATCTTCTGCAGAAAATCGGGGTTCTCCCACCACTGCTGCTCCAGTGCGAGCACGACGTGATACTGATTGATCGACTTATACATTGTCGAAACCTGGCGCTGCCCGAATGCATCGTAAAGCGCACTGTCCACCGCTTGAGCCGTCAGCCCGAGCCGCGAGGCCGTATCGCGGTCGATGATTACATTCGAAGAAAGGCCCGAATTCTGCTGGTCTGAACTTACATCGACAAGTTCCGGCAAAGTTGAGAGTTTTGCCAGTACTCTTGGGCCCCACAGCGCCAGCAGATCGAGGTCCTGCGTCTGCAGCGTGTACTGATATTGCGCGTTTGACTGCCGGCCGCCGATACGAAGATCCTGCTGCGATTGCAGAAAGAGAGTCGCGCCCGGCATTCCGGATACCTTTTGGCGTATACGGGCGATCACCTGGTCGGGCGTCGTATTTCGTTTTGCTTTGAGCTGTACGAAGATCTGGGCCGAGCTGGATCCCTGCGAACCGCCGTTGCCGCCCGCGGTTATGCCGATCGTATCCACGTCGGGATCCGCCCGAACCTGCTCTTCGAACCACTTCGCTTTATCGACAAGAGCCTGGTACGAGATATGCTGCTGGCCCTGAACCTGGCCATACAGTCTTCCGGTGTCCTGCTGTGGGAAAAATCCCTTGGGGATCTTCATATAGAGATATCCGGAGATTCCGACGGCAGCAAGAATGACCAGCAACACCGGCGCAGGGTACTGCAATACGCTCTGAAGCGCCGAGGCGTAAGTTGAAATTACCCACTGAAAGAACTTCTCGGTCAGGTTATAAAAACGTCCATGGTCATGCTTCACCTTGAGCAGGCGGGAACACATCATGGGCGTCGCAGTCAGAGAGACCATCAACGATACGGCAATGGATACCGAAAGAACGATCGCAAACTCCCGGAAAAGACGTCCAATGATTCCGGGCATCAGCAGAATCGGAATGAAGACGGCGATAAGCGAGATGCTCATGGAGAGTACCGTAAAGCCAATTTCCTCAGAGCCGCGCAACGCCGCCCGCATCGGCGGCATGCCGCCTTCAATATGACGCGTGATGTTCTCGATCACCACAATTGCGTCGTCCACGACGAAGCCGGTGGCGATGGTCAAACCCATTAGCGATAAGTTATCCAGCGTGTAACCGAGCAGATACATCGCGCCAAAAGTAGCGATCAGCGAAACCGGTACCGAGATGCTGGGGATAAAGGTCGCCCATCCGTTACGGAGGAAAACGAAGACCACAAAAATCACGAGGCCGATGGAGATCACCATATTGCGCTGCGCGTCGCGCACGGAATCGCGAATGGTGGTGGTTCGGTCGTTTTCAACGGTGAAATTTACCGTCGGCGGCAGGGTCGCGCGGAACCGCGGGAGCATTTCGTTGATGCGTCTGACTGTATCGACTACGTTCGCGGTCGGCTGGCGGCGAATCTGGATCAGCACGGCCGGTTTGCCATCGGCCATTCCCAGATTGCGAACATCCTCGACGGAATCGATCACCCGACCGAGGTCCGAGAGGCGCACCGGCGCGCCGTTCCGGAATACTACAATCAGGTCCCGATAATCTTTCGCCTCAAGCAGCTGATCCGTCAACAGCAGCGGCATGGTCGTCTGGCTGTTATCGAGCGAACCTTTGGGCTTATTGGCGTTTGCGTTGGCGAGGAAGCTGCCGATCTGATCCAGTCCCACGTTGTACTGCGAGACGGGCTGCGGATTCACCTCGACCCGAACCGCCGGGAGAGAACTGCCGCTCACCTGAACCTGGCCCACGCCCTGGATCTGCGCCAGCTTCTGGGCAAAGACCGAAGACGCGACGTCATATAATTGCGATCTCGGCACGACATTCGAGGTCAGAGCGAGGATCAGTATCGGCTGATCGGCGGGATTTTGTTTCTTGTAACTCGGCTTGGTCGGCAGGTTGGAAGGCAGATATCCGGCGGCGGCGTTGATCGCGGCCTGAACATCTCGTGCCGCCGCATTGATGTCGCGGCCGAGATCGAACTGCAGGGTCACCTGCGCCGAGCCCACCGAGCTCCGGGACGTCATCTCTGTAACACCGGCAATGCGGGTGAACTGCTTCTCCAGCGGCGTCGCAATAGAGGCGGCCATAACCTCGGGACTGCCCCCGGGCAGGCTCGCCTGTACGTTGATGGTGGGAAAATCCACCTGCGGGAGCGCGGCCACAGGTAACTGGAAATAAGCGATCCCGCCGGCGAGAGTCAGAGCGACAGTAAGCAGCGTGGTGGCAACCGGCCGCTCAATAAAAGGCGCGGAAATACTCATGTCAGCGATGCCCTGGAGCTTCTCCCCATCAAATCTTTACAGTTCGGCGTTCCAGACAGTATATGCAAGAAATTTCCCGGTGTCTTTGGGGGGTGGAACCGAACAGGGCATAGAACCCGCAGCAAACCGAGGCTCGCTATACTTTTAAGGAAACGCGCAAGTTATGCCGACGCAACGCGGCTGGACGAGTGGGTTGCTCCACTTTCCGGTCCCGCGACCGGGGGCCCTTGCGCTACTGCCTCAATCAGCCTTTCAAAAAGAGGAGACGGCTCATGAAGCGTTTTTTAAGGGACACGCGCAAGTCATGCCCGCCCGAGACGCGGCCGGACGGGTGGGTTCTCCGCCATTTCGCTTCACGTCCGGCGGCCCTCTCGCGTCTCAGAATTCTCGCCGGCGTTTGCGCCGCAAGCCTCGCGTTTCTGCTGACGGCTCCAGCGCAGAACCGCATGAATTTCTCGCTCGTGTCGCAGGACAGCGGGCATATTGCGCTCGGTCTTGCGCTGCGGAAACTGGGCGTTTCCGGAACGTTCATGCAGGCTCCGGCACACCCGGACGATGAGACCAACGCGCTGTTCGCGATGTTCACGCACGGGATGGGATTGCGGTCGATCGACCTCCAGAACAATCGGGGCGACGGCGGGCAGAACGAGATCGGTCCGGAATTATTCCGCGACATTGCCGTGCTGAGAACTTCCGAACTGCTGGCCGCGCATCGCATCGACGGCGCCGAGCAGTACTTCACGCGCGCAATCGATTACGGCTATTCCTTCGATCCGCAGGAAGTGATCTCGAAGTGGGGACGCAAGGATATTGTCGGCGACTACGTGAGGCTGATTCGTCAACTGCGGCCCGACGTGATCGTGACCATGAATATTCAGGGGCGCGGCGGCGATCGCGCCCACGAAGCAACAACGATTCTGGTGCAGGAAGCATGGCACGATGCCGGGGATCCTTCGCTGTACCCGGAACAGCTGAAAGAAGGACTTCGGCCCTGGCAGCCGCGAAAATTGTATTTCGCCGCGCCACCGCCGCCTCCAGGCGAAGGACGGGGTGGACAGGGGCGCGGCGGACAAGGCAGAGGCGGACGCGAGGCTGCGGTGGCCGCCCCTCCTGCCCCACCCGCGAACCCGCCCGCGGCGCCGGCGCCGAACGTTAAGCTCACGCGAGTCAACACCGCTGCATACGACCCGCTCCTCGGCCGCACTTATGCGGAGATCGGCAATGATGCGCGCAGCAACCATAAGTGCCAGGGTATGACGGGGCTTCCCCCCCTGCCCGGTGCGCCCGCGGGACGCGGCGGGTTTGGCGGGGGCCCTCCCGGATACCAGCTCATGGCTTCCAGCATTCCGGGACAGATGGAAAAGCAGGAGACTTCGCTCTTCGATGGCATCGATACGAGCCTCGCCGGGATTGAGCAGTTTGCGGGAGCCAATCCGCCCGCCGGTTTGACCGCCGGCATCGCCGCAATCGTAAAAGACGCGAAGCAGGCTCAAAGCGTATTCGATCAGGGCAACGACGCCGGAACCGCCGCACCTGTCGAAGCCGGTCTCGCGGCGGTGCGCGCGCTGCGCGCGCAAGTGACGACGCTTCCTCTCAGCGATTCGGCGCGGTATGAGATCGATTACCGGCTCGCCGTGAAGGAGCGCGATTATGAAAACGCCGCGTTGATTGCGAATGGCCTGACTTTTGACGCCGTAGCCGACGACGGCCTTGTAGTCCCGGGACAGCCCGTGAAGCTTTCGCTCGCCGCGGTAAACCGCGGAGGCGCCGACGCGCACGTAACGCAGGTCGAAATCTCCGGTTTCGATCCACAGGCAACCTGCGCGGCGGAAGTCGCCAAGTCTGGCCTGGTCAAGAAGAACGCGGTCTTCACATGTAACGTCGACGCGCATGTGCCGATGGATGCAAAGCCGACGACGCCCTACTTTACCGACAACTACTGGAAGCACCCGGAGAACCAGGCAATCCAGATTTTCGACCCGAGCGTGCCCTTTGGAGTTCCGTTTGCGCCGACGCCGTTCCGCGCCGTCTTCCACGTGAAGGCCGGCGATGTGGAGATTACGCGCGATGTGCCCGTTCAGTTCCGGTATGTGAAGGACATCTATACCGGAGACAAGCGAATGGAGCTGAGCGTCGTGCCCGCCGTTTCTGTACGTGTTGCGCCCGCTCTGGCAGTCTTCCCGGACTCGTCCGGAAAGCCGGCTCAGCGCGAAGTTCGTGTGGCCGTGACCAATGGCACCAAGGCGGCCCTGCAGGCCAGCGTGGCGCTGGAGTTGCCGGCAGGATGGAAGGCTGTTCCCGCAAGCGTGCCGGTCAGCTTTGCGCATGAGGACGAATCGCTCTCCGCCCGCTTCGATGTGACCGCACCGGCGCAGGTGAAGCCTGGCGATTACACCTTAAGGGCGGTTGTCACGTCGCCCGCGTTCGCGAATCAGAAGTTCACTACCGGATACCAGGACATCGAATACCCGCACGTGGAGCGCAGGCAGGTGATCAAGCCGGCGGAGATTCCGCTGAAGGTCATTGACGTGAAAACCGCGCCAGGGGTTCGTGTGGGCTACATCGAGGGCGTCGGCGACCAGGTGCCTCCCGCGATCGAGCAGCTCGGCGCGAAGCTGACGTTCATCGACTCGGATGAGCTGGCCGGCGGCGACCTGTCGAAATACGACGTGATCGTGACGGGTGTGCGGGCGTATGAGCGCCGCGCGGACCTTCGCGCTTACAACCACCGCCTGCTCGATTACGCATCGCGTGGTGGAACCGTGATCGTGCAGTACAACAAGACCGAGTTCAATCAGGAGCAGTACGGTCCGTATCCGGCAAAGGTCAGCAACGATCGCGTGTCGGATGAGATGGTACCGGTGAAAATCCTGGCTCCGGCGGATCCGGTGTTTAATGTCCCGAATAAGATTGGTTCGGAGGCATGGATGGGATGGACCCAGGAGCGAGGACTCTACTTCCTGGGCGAGAAAGATCCTAAATATGTCGATCTCGTTTCCATGGTGGATTCGTTCAAGGATAATCCGGGCGTAAAGCTGGGGTCGTTCGTGGAGGCCCGGACCGGCAAAGGCCGGTGGATCTATCTGGGGCTTGGATTGTGGCGGCAGTTACCCGCCGGGACCAGCGGCGCATATGAGTTACTCGCAAACCTGATTGCTTTGGGAAAACATTAGGCCGGACACGTCGTCTCGGCATACCGGTTCCGAGCCGCGCGCGTCAGCAGGCGGAGTTCCGAGAACTGGAACATTTCGTGCTGCGACATTATTCCGGCGCCATCTGGGTTGAGCGAGAGTCCGTCGCCAGCAGATCGGGGCCGTCCAACTCCCTCCGCCGTTGCAGAACAAACGCGCCGGCGAGTCCCGCCAATGTGCAAAGGAAACCGAAATACACGGAGACCGGGCGATAATTCATTGTCACCGTGTGCGTACCAGCGGGAACGATCACCCCGCGTAATGCGGTATTTACCCTGATAATATCCGCGGCCTTTCCATCCACTGCGGCGCGCCACCCCGGGAAGAAGTTATCGCTCACGACGAGCAGTCCTTTGCAGGCCATCGTCACTTTGACCTGCACCGCCTCGGTCTGATCGTTGATGTTTGTAACGCGATCGGCGTTCCCGCAAGTGTCGAGCACAGGTCTGGACCCGAGGGTAAGAGCCGTCGTTCTCAGGTCAAATTTCCCACTATTCACCAGATCGATACCGCTCCGCTCATTGCTCGCGACCATGATCTGGTGGACCGTCCACGCCCGCGGAAACGCATCGGGATCGTACCAGATCTTGATCCCCGTTTTTCCCGTGTAGACATCGTGGAAACCGGCGCGAGGCAGGGTGCGGCCGACCGCATAGTTCAAACCGTACATTCGTCCGACTCGCTCTGTCCACCATCCGCCCAGATCCACGGTCTCGCTTAGAATGCTGGCGCCATAGGCATTCGCGCTGTCGACCTGATACCAGTCGCCGAAATCGAACGGAACGTCTTTGTCGTCCTTCTGAACGCGTTTTGGATTCGGCTGCTTTTGCAGCCAATCGCTCAGATCCTGCGTATTGACAAGGTTATTCACAAGCGCCATGCGGTTTGGGTCCCGCACCTGCGCCCAGGCCCAGCTGACCTCGTTGCCCTGCTCGATAATTAACAGCAGGCCGACGAGAGCCAATGCCCACTCACGCCGCAGAGCATTGCGGCTCCACGTCTGAAAAATACCCGCCAACAGCAAAGCGATCACGGCAGTCATCGCCGGGCGGGGGTCGCCATCCACGATAAAAGTAGTGGTTATCGCGGGCTTGAGCGAGGTGAGCAGGAAAATAACGCCGAACAGCCCGCCCCCAAGCCAGATCAGAATCCGGATCATTCTGCCTTCACTGGCGGGGTCGTGAACCGAAAAAACGACCTCCGCACCAATCGCCGCGAGCGCCGCCACCGCGAGATGGAACAGAAACAACGCGACGATGGGCTCGCGAGCCTTCTCCACAAGCGGCGCGAGGGCGTACAAAGGCCCGTAGAGCGCGTTGGTTCGCGCCATCGCGTAAAGCAGCGAGGCGATCGCCAGAAGGGTGAAAAGACGCACTTCTTTTCGTCCGAAGCCGCGCCATATCCCCATTGCCGCGAGTGTCAGGCCCACAATGCCGATGAAGGGATCCGAATAGCCGCCTCCTCCTCCTGGAATCACGGTATGGAGCAGATCCACGGTGTTCAGGCTAAGGTCTTCATGTTCCGAGAACGGTATGCTGTCGCTCCACCTTTTCGGGCCTGTTTCAGTCCATCGCGTCGAAAGCTTGCCGTACTCGATGGCCGGCAGAATCTGCACAGCCGCCACCAACCCCATTGCGGTGAACATCACCAGCATCCTGAGCGCAGCCTCGCGCCGGGTGCCGCGCCTGGCGATGGCGTAAATGCCGATTCCCGTAACCGCGAGGGTCATCATGAGCGGAGGGTCATGATGACCGCACAACCAGGAGATGCCGAGCATCACACCGGCCCATGCGGCGTTTTTCAATGGCGCACGTCCGCGTAACGACCGCAGAAGAAACAGGAACACCAGCGGGGCCATCATCGCAGGTTGCAGGTTGTTCGGCCAGCCGGTATTGCCGTAGTAACCCATGGTGGCGAACAGCACGCCCGCCACGATCGCGGGCCATGCTGAGCACCCGAGCTCCTTAAATAAACGCCACGCAAAAACACCGGCAATGCAGTGGAGCAGGACGAACCACAGATGGATATAAAAGAACTGGATCTGGCCGTTGTGCAGCGGCGCAAGGGCGAGCAGAAAAGTGAAGGGACTGGTAACCCCCGGCTGCACCTGGCCAATGGTGGGCTGCCCAAAATATTCGTAAGGAGTCCACAGCAGAATCGACAAGTGGCGAATCGCATAGATCACCGGTTGCAGACGCGGCACGACCATGTTCGCCAGGTCGGGACTGTCGAGGAATGAATACTGCTTCGTGAGCGCGAGCTTCCAGAAAACCGTTATCACGCCGAGGACGACGAGGAGTGGTTCCCAGAGTGTGCGCCGGAGCGCGGTTTTCCATCTCCTCGCCCTGTGTCCCCGCTTCGGGTCGAGAGCGACCAGGCTCTCGTGACTCGTGACTTGCATTTATCTACGGTACCCGACTCCCGGATGCAATCAGGAATTCTGGCTTTTTGTGAGCGATTCCATTCGGGTCACAAAAGTGCTGTAATACTGACCGAAGGAGATTCGAGCTCATGCACGCAGTTACTCATCCCGTTTCGTCCTACTCGATTGTGGGTACCGTTATTGGCGTAATTTTCGCCCCGGTGGTAATTCTGGGCACGTTATTCGTGATCGCAAGGGCTCTGTTGGGCGCCTAGTCCTCCAAAATGAACACTCTGTTCTGATCTGAGCCGCGACCGGAAGGGAGCGACTACTGCCCTTTCCGCAGCCTGTTGGACGCACTAAGGCGTTTTCTTCGTGAGCTCCTGATACACAACGTCAGTGAAACTGGCAAAGCCCGGGCCTCGTCCGCGGCCCTGCGCCGGGGGCGGATCGCCGACTGCGGCTTTGATCTCATCGAGAGACTTGCCCTGGCCCACCAGTTCCTTGATTTTGGCGCGTTTCGCCGTAACTTTGTCGAGGCGTTGCTGAACATCAGCTTTGGACTGGATCGGGCCATGTCCCGGAATAAACTGGTCGGCGTTTAACTTCACGATGCCCTTGACGCTCGTGATCCATCCTTCCGAGGATCCGTTCTTTTCGAGATGGATCAGGGCATCGGGCAGCGTGGTGGCGATGATGTCCCCCGTGCTGACCACGTGCTCATCCGGGAAGAATACGACCAGGTCGCCGCTGGTGTGCGCCGGAGCCCAGTGATACAGCTCCACTTTCACGCCTTCCAGTTTCATGCTGTCTTTTTCTTTCGAGACGACTTGAGTCGGAAGATGATCCGCCGGAGGCGCCCCACGTCCGCCCGCCGACAGCGCGGACTCCTGCTCCTTCTTGTTGTTTTCGTGAGCGATGATTTTGATGCCGGTGGGGAACGCCGCCAAACCGTTGACGTGGTCTCCGTCGCTGTGCGTCAGTATGACGGTAGTCACCGGCTTCGGCGTGATTTTAGCGATATTTTCCAGTAGTTCCTTGCCGCCCGCAGCCGTTGTTTTGGCGTCAACCACGATAACGCCTTTGTCGCCGATCACAACAGTGCTGTTACCGCCGCCTCCCTCGACCCAATAGAGATTCGGCTTCAACTGATGAGCTACGAACGGCGCGGGCGCCGGAGCCTGCGCTGACGCCAGGCGGATCAGAGCGCTCAGGCACGCGATCCCCGCAAGCCCCAATAAAAAGCTTTTTCGATTCTGCCTATGCAGCATATTCCGTCTCCTTACCGACGAAAACTTTATCACGAGATCGCGTAAATCGCAGAATCCGCTTCGCTGATGTCGTCTATACATTAAATGAGTGTTTAACAGGACCTGACAAAAATCATGCTGCTTCTGCTGGTAGCCGCCTCGCAACTGCCCGCGCAGGTTGCAGCGACTCTGTCTGGAACGGTACGGAGGCGGCGGCGTGTCGGGCGCCGGGATCAGGGCGACGAACACCGATACCGGCGCCATTCGGGAAACTGCGACCGACGGTGCCGGCCATTACCAGTTGTTCTACCTGCCGCCGGGAGAGTACGAACTCTGTGCGCGCAAGAGCGGATTTACGGAGGAGCTTCACAAACGAGTGAGCCTTGTTGTCGGGCAGGAGGCGACGGTGGATATGAAGTTGCAGGTGGGCGAGCCCACCCGGCAGGTCACCGTGGTCGGCGATGCGCCCCTGGTCGGATTTAATACCGCGAATACAGCGGCGTCGTTCGCCAGGAACAGTTCAAAGATCCTCCGCTGAATGGCCGCAGTTATGACCTGCTGCTGACACTGAATCCGGTATCGTGAATTTCACCTGGGAGAAACTGCGGTGCAGGCGTTTCGAATTCAACCAGCGGCAAGTCACACGGTTACCACGATCGTCGGCGTTGACGCGAACGAGCCGTTCCGTCGTCTGCCCGCGTCGCCCTGCCCGGCGACTTATCCGAGCACCTTTCCCCTTTGGCTTGGCAGGCACTACGGTTCTGCCGGGAACTTACTATGTGCCCGCCGCAACCAAAGCGAATCCCGCGATCAACAATACGTGGACTTACTTCTCGGAACGCGACCGCTCTTACAACGCGTTGCAGGTTGATGCGAATCACCGCTTCGCCAATGGCTTCTGTGCGTGGCGTTTACATCTGGTCGACGACGCTCGACGACGGCGTCCTTCGAAGCGACGACCGAGCAGCGTCGCAATTGGCTGGTGAGCGGAGTGGGTTATGGAATCCACTGGCCGGACATCGACGAGGACTTCGAGCACAGCCGGCCTTCTGCGTGGTGCGCCGCCACACCGGAACCGGCGAGGCGGCGCGCTAAGCATTGCGGATATTGTGCGGCGGCCGCGGAATCCGCGAGCGCAGCAGTTACACCTCAATGGCGGACAGCGAAACTATGCACCAGCAAGGCATCGCGTTATCGATTGCTTTGATATCTGGTATCTCAGATTTTGATAGACGCTCCCTCTTTTTTCAAGTAGACTTAGTCAAGTCTCAATATGGCGGACCGTCCCAGCTCGGGGTGAGCTGAAGGTCTGTCGCTGAAAAGGGGAATAAAACAGGGTGTTCACTATGCAATTTTCGAAGGTCCGCGCCATGTCGGCGCTGATTATCTCTCTTCTGGCTTGCTCAGCCGCGCGGAATCTCTATGGGCAAGCCGCAACTGCGAGCATAAACGGGACGGTTACGGATAGTTCCGGCGCGGCCATTCCCGGCGGCGGCTGTGACCGCGAAGAACAACGGCACCGGCGTCACTCGCGCCACTGAGAGCGATGGACAGGGCCGATATATCCTTCCCGATCTCGCGATCGGCGATTACGACGTCCAGGCGACCAAGATGGGCTTCCAGACGGTAGTGAGCAAAGGTGTGACTCTGACCGTCGGCAGCCTGCCGTGTCGCCGACTTCCAGTTGCCGGTCGGCCAGACGGAGCAGACCGTGAACGTCGAAGCGAACGTTTCGCAGGTGGAGACCGAGACATCGTCTCTTTCGTCGCTGGTCAATCAAAGCCAGATGCGCGAATTGCCGTTGAACGGGCGCAATTTTGAACAGTTGATTCTGCTGGCTCCGGGCGCAATCTCTTATCCCGCCGGCGGCAGCAGCGCGCTGGTCGGCCGCGCGGCAACATTCTCCATATCCGGCGCACGCCCGGAAGGACATGCGATTCTTCTGGACGGCGAGAACCTTCAGGATTGGTGGCAGCGTGGTTCGGGCGCCAACGTCTCCGGCACGTCGCTGGGCGTGGAGGCCATCGCCGAATTTCAGACCCTGACCAACACCTATGGCGCGCAATATGGCGGCAATGGCGCGGTGGTCAATGCCGTGACCAAGTCGGGCACCAACGGTTTCCACGGCTCGGCATTCGACTTCCTTCGCAATAGCGCGATGGATGCCCGCAACTTCTTCGACGGCAAGGCGCCTCCCCCGTTCCGCAAGAACCAGTACGGCGGCAGCGTGGGCGGCCCGTGTAAAGAAGGACAAGCTGTTTCTTCTTTGCGAACTACGAAGGCATCCGCCAGTTGCTGGGCGGAACCTCGCTGGTTACCGTTCCGGACGCCAACGCCCGCAATGGTTTGGTGCCTTGCAGCGTGGCCACAGCGTACACCTGCGACTCGCAACGGATTGGCCAACGTGGCGTGGCGAATCCGGCATCGCTCCGATCCTCGCACTGTATCCGGCGGCGACCACGCAGTCTTGGCAATGGACTCGGCAACGCGAGCACGGTCGCGAACCAGATCGTTCACGAAGATTACGTTCTGTTCCGCATCGACTACACGCTTTCCGACAAGGACTCGGTGTTTGTCCGCTACGTCTCCGACGTAGCCAACGCGATCTTCCCCACGGCGATTCCGCTGTGGCCGGTGAACGATCACAATCACAATCAGTTCGCGACCATTCAGGAGCGTCACGTCTTCTCGCCCACGCTTCTGAACCAGTTCAGCTTCTCTTTCTCCCGGCCGCTGGAGACGGAAACCGAGCCCTATAACGCTCCCGGCGGCATTCTGCAGGCCTTTCCCGGACGCCAGGATGTGACCATCTCGGTGACCGGACTCACTCGCTGGGTGCGAATTTCACCAACCCGTTCCGGTTCCTGGAGAACAAATTTACCGAAGAAGACGATCTGCTCTGGACCAAAGGAAGCCACAACATCAAGTTTGGAATGCACGTCCGGCGGCATCAGATCAACTCCTACAGCTACACGTATTGGAACGGGAATTACACCTTTCCCGGCCTGGTTGCTCTTCTCACCGGCACGCCAACGCTGTTCACCGGCGCGATGGACGGGCAGGCTTACGGGAATCGCGATTTCCGCGACATCAGCCTGAAGCCCTATATTCAGGACGACTGGAAGGTAACGCGCGAGCCTGACCATCAATATGGGTCTCCGCTATGAATTCCAGACCAACCCGATTGAGGAGCACAACAATCTGCACAACCTGGTGAATCCGCCTTATGGCGCTGCCTATTCGCTGGTGCCCAATGCGTTCAAGACCAACCCGAACGTCAATAATTGGGATCCGCGATTCGGTCTTGCCTATGACGTTTTTGGCGACCACAAGACTTCGCTGCGCGGCGGCTTCGGCATGTTCCACGATCCGGCGCAGACCTACGTGTTCTTCTCCGGATATGTGGGAACTCCGCCGTTCAACTCTTTGAACCAGGTGAATCCCTCATTCCCGATTCCGTTCCAGGGCTCGGGCGTCTCCGCTCCTCTGCCGAGCCTGACGTTCGGCACCGATTACGGTATTCACAGGACGCCTTACAGATGCAGTACAACCTGAACATTCAGCGGGAGCTCTTCAAAGGTTCGGTGCTGACGGTGGGATATGTGGGATCGCGCGGAGTGGACCTGCTGTCGTTCCGCGACTACAATCCGCCGGTTCCGGTGACGCTGCCCAACGGTACAGCTGCAGTTCGGCAATCCCGTCACCGGCATTTCGTATCCGCGCATCAATCCCGCTCTTCGGAACGCAGGTGTTGACGAATCCGGGCAGCTCATCGCACTACAATTCGATGCAGATGAGCTACAACAACCGCTTCTCGCAACAACTTCGCTGGCAAACTTCTCCTATGTGTATTCGCACTGCACCGACGGCGCGTATACTTACGGCGGCCTGGGCGGCAACAACGGAACCTCGGCATGGACCAATCCCTACGACGGAAGCAGCGAGAAGGGAAACTGCGGTTTCGATATTCGCCACAACCTGACGCTGAACGTCGTCTACCGGCTGCCCTTCCATGGAAATCGCTTGGTGGAAGGCTGGCAGATCAGCGGGATCGAAAGCTATCGCACGGGCGTGCCGTTCTCGGTCGGTATCGGATACGACCGCGCGCTGCTTTCGAACAACTTCTCGTCGGTTCGTCCGGACGTGATTGCCGGTTGCGATGTAACGGCGAATCAGACCCCGCAGCACTGGTTCAACAAGGCCTGCTTCACGCTGCCGGCGGCCGGAACTGTAGGCAACCTGGGAAAGAACACGATGACGGCTCCCGGTTACGTAACTACGGACTTCTCTCTGTCGAAGGATACGACGGATTTTCGAGCGGCTAAACGTTCAGTTCCGCGCCGAATTCTTCAACATCCTCAATCACGCGAACTTCGGCATTCCCGACTCTGAACGCGTTTACCGCCGTTGGCGGACTGGCTGGCTCGCCGGCCGGTCTTCCGGGTAATGCCGCCAACGCCGGGCAGATTACTTCGATTGTCGGGACGTCCCGGCAGATCCAGTTTGGGCTGAAGTTCCTGTTCTAGTAACGAGCGCCGGACGGGCGATTCTGGCGGTATCGCATACAATCGTGGTCTACCGATCGAACGGGATTATATGCGTCTACGAACCAGAATTGCTTCGTCCGGCCTGCCCTTCCTGCTGGCTCTGATCTGCACGGCTCAGTCCAGCTTCGTGCCGGTCACCGACACGATGTTGCAGAATCCGGACCCGGCCGACTGGCTGATGTGGCGGCGGACGCTCAACAGCTGGGGCTACAGTCCCGCTGAATCAGATCAATCGCGCGAACGTCGCGCAACTGAAAATGGTCTGGACGCGCGGCATGGGGCCCGGCGTTCAGGAAGCGACCCCGCTCGTTCACAACGGCGTCATGTACCTGCCGAATCCCAGCGATCTCGTGCAGGCCATCGACGGCGCCACGGGCGACCTGATGTGGGAATACAAGCGGAAGCTACCCGCCGACGTAACGAAATTCCTCCTGGTGCCCAGCATCAACCGGAATATCGCGATCTACGGCAACCTGATTATCGACACCAGCGTCGACGATTTCGTTTACGCCCTCGACGCAGCGCACAGGAAAGCTGGCCTGGGAGAACCGCATCGTCGATTATCGCGAGGATTCGGCGCAGGAGACCTCGGGACCGATCATCGCCAACGGCAAGATCATCTCGGGGCGCGGCTGCGAATTCAAGGCGACGCCCAACGGCTGCGTCATCACGGCGCACGATGCGAAGACCGGCAAGGAAATCTGGCGCACCCGCACCATTCCGAGGCCGGGCGAACCCGGAGACGAGACCTGGGGCGGCATTCCGGAAGCGAATCGCCGCCATGTGGGCACATGGATGGTGCCCAGCTTCGATCCCGAACTGAACCTGATCTACATCGGGACGTCGGTGACTTCGCCGGCGCCCAAGTTCATGCTCGCCGGTAACGACAAGACGTATCTGTATCACAACTGCACGCTGGCGCTGAATGCCGATACCGGCAAGATCGTCTGGTATTACCAGCACATCGTCGATCACTGGGATTTCGATCATCCCTTCGAACGCCTGCTGATCGATACGGCGGTCACGCCCGATGCGAGCCAGGTGAGCTGGATCAATCCGCGACTGAAACCGGGTGAGCGGCGCAAGGTGGTGACGGGAATTCCGGGAAAGACCGGTATCGTCTACACGCTCGACCGCCAGACCGGTGAGTTCTTATGGGCTACACCGACCGTGCGCCAGAACGTGGTGACTCAAGATCGATGGAGCGACGGGGAAGGTCACGGTGAACCCGGAGACGATGTTCGACAAAGTCGGCGACACGCGTTTCGTGTGTCCCACCGCAAACGGCGGCAAGGACTTTCCGGCGGGCGCCTACAGCCCGCTGACCAACACCATGTACTTCCCGCTGCAGAATACCTGCGCGAACGTCACGGCGCTGGACGACAAACCATTCACGACGTCGCCCTACGTGATTCGGGGGAAGAATGAGATCACGCCCGGTACGGATAAGATCGGGACGGTACAGGCGATCAACGTAGAGACGGGGAAGATCACCTGGAAGTATGAACAGCGCGCGGGGATGATGTCGTTGGTGGCGACCGGCGGCGGACTCATCTTCGGCGGCGATACCGTCGGACATTTCGTGGCGTTCGATCAGGACAACGGGAAGGTTCTGTGGGAGGTCAATCTGGGATCTCCCGTGACGGGTTATCCCATCACTTATTCGGTGAACGGGAAGCAGTATGTTGCGGTAAGCACGGGTAATTCGCTGGTTAGTTCCGGGCTGAATACGCTGGCGCCGGAATTGCATCCGAGCAATGCCAGCAATATCTTTGCTTTCGCTCTGCCTTGAGCTGGTCATTGGGCGATTCCGAGTACGCGATTCGGAACACAGGTTCGAGCCGCGCGCGTCAGCAAGCGGAGTTCGAGAGTTGGAACCTCTATTTCTGACAAGTCCCTAATTCAGTTAACGGTGATCCAAACGCCGCCGGAGTAACTTGTCGGCTTCTTCGTAGCCGGTGGGTAATTCGATTCCGGCCGTCGACGCACCGGCATCGAGCAGCGCGCGGATCGAGTCCGGCGAGCGGCGTTCAGTCCAGTATGAGTCAACGCAGGCTTTAACCGCGAGTTGGAGCGCGGTGCGGCCGTCGCAATCCGCGGCATTCACGGGAGCGCCGCGTGCGATCAGTTCCCTGACGACCTCGGGACAGGCGCGCCACGCGGCCACATGCAGCGCCATGCTGTCTTTCGCGATACCGAAATATCCATCGCCTTCGCGGTAGAGCGCGGTTACACTAACGCCCACATCAAGCAGATTGCGGACGCCCGCGGCATTTCCCACGCCCGAAAATTCGGCAAGCAGCGTTCCGCCCTGCTCCAGCATTTCTGCCCTCAGTCGAGGTTCCATCGCGGTGAGCGAGCGGATGGCTTCCTGGTGATCGCGCGCGCAGGCGGCAATCAGGACTTCGACTCCGGTGAGCATGATCCCGTTCCCGCGCCGCTCAAAGAGGTCAAGCGCGGCGGCCCGGCCGCGGCGGGCGGCAATGGCGATCGCGGATCTGCCCTCCCGATTCGGCAGCGCGGGGTCGGCGCCGTAATCCAACAGGAGCGATATCGCGTCAATGCTGTTATCCCGGCGGACCGCCTGGTGCAGCGCGCCCTGCCCCCAACCGGTTAACCAGTTTGGATCGGCGCCGTGCTCGAGCGCCACGCGAAGACCCTCGAGATCGTGCCAGTCGCACTTGCGCAGCAGGACCGTGCTCAAGCTCAGCGCATTGAACTTGCCGCTATCGAGCAGGATCTTCAGAACCGTGTTGTCGCGAGTTTCTATCACGTGATACGGCGTCTCTTCATCGTTGGGATCCGCGCCGCGCTCCAGCAGCAAACGTGTCAATTCCGCGTGCTGCGCAATGCCGGCCGCGCCGTAGATAGCCGCTTCGACGACAGGCCGGGGATTCGGATGGTCGATCATTTCGACCCAGCCGGTGTTGGCGCTTGCGCCGGCATCAAGCAGAGCGCGGGCAGTTCGCACGAAGGCGTCGGCGCGCGCGCGGTCGAGCCTGAGATATCGCGAGAAGCAGAGATACGTGAGCGCGTCCCAGCCGCGCGGGCCACCCTTTACGGTAGCGCCGGCCGGATCGCGAGCGAGGAAAGCTCGGACGGCGGCTTCGTCGGCGAGAATCGCGGCATTGTAGATGCTGTTCGCCGCAACGCCCGGGTATTCGGCGAGAATCGCCTCGGCCTCCTCGATCATTCCCGTACTATGGCCGTGACGAGGGACGCAGGCAGCTTCGATGAATGCATCGGCCTGGTCGGTGCGCATATGCGTCTGAGTTTAACCATAAGGGCTTTATCGCGGCTTTATCGCGGGAGCGCGACGGTCGAATCTGTGATAGCCTGACGCCCGTGCGAATAAGCGACAAGTTTAAAGACATCACCGGCGCCGCTGCTTGTGCCATCCTCCTGATCACGGGGGCGGCCACCCAGGCGCGCGCACAGGCGTTCGCCGACCTGAAGAACGCGCTCGTGGACTACTCAAAGGCGGACCTTGAGCCGCGCAAGGCTTGTGAAACGCTGGGGAAATTCAAATCCGCGGAGATCGCGCAAATTGCCGCAGTGAGCGTGCCGGCGGCTGGTATGACGCCCGCGCACTGTCGCGTGACGGGTCTGCTTTCGCCCGAGATCGCGTTTGAGGTTAGTCTGCCGGCGAAGTGGAACGGTCGCTTTTACATGATCGGGAACGGCGGCCTCGCAGGCGAAGCTATGGACGATCCCGGTCGCGTGGCGCAACGCAACGCCGCATTGCAGGTCGGGTTCGCCTTCGCGCAGACGAATACAGGCCACGACGCGCGAAAAGAGCCGAGCGGCTCCTTCGTGCTGAGCAATCCCGAAAAGGCCACGGACTATGCCTGGCGCGCGGTGCATCTCACCGCCGTCACGACCAGGCACATCACGAAGGATTACTACGGCAAACCCATTTCGCGCGCCTATTGGAATTCCTGTTCCAACGGCGGGCGGCAGGGGCTGCTCGAAGCGCAGCGTTTCCCTCAGGACTTCGATGGGATCATCGCCAATTCACCCTGGGTGGACCAGACAGGCTTCACGGTCGGGGCGATGTGGAATCAGAAGGCGCTGAGTGCGGCGCATGTCACCCCGGCCAAGCTGGCCATGGTGGGTGAGAAGGTGATGGCAAAGTGCGATGCTGTCGACGGGTTGAAGGACGGGTTGATCGACGACCCTCGGAAGTGCGATTTCGATCCGACGCGCGACATTCCGGTTTGCGCTGCGGGGACGGACGGGGAGAACTGCCTCACGGCCTTCGAGGCAGAAGCAATGGCGAAGGTTTACGGCGGTCCCGTGAGTAACGGGAAACCCTTCTTTCCGGGTTACATGGTGGGAAGCGAAGCCGTTGTGACAGGCGGGTTTGGCGGCGGAGGCTCCGCGAGCGGCTGGATGAACGTGATCGTCGCAGCCCAACCGGACCGCAAACCGGCGGACTTCAACCTGGCCGAGGGTATTATGCGGTATCTTGTCCTCCGTCCGCCCCAGGCCGACTACGATTACCTGAAGTTCGACTATGACCGCGATGTGCACCTGCTGGACGACTGGGGCAAACAGGCGGACGCCACCAATCCCGACCTGTCGAAATTCAGGAAGCGCGGCGGTAAGCTGATCGTGACCTATGGTTGGGCGGATACCATCCTGCAGCCGATGATGGGCGTCAACTATTACGAGCAGGCGCTGGCAAAGAATGGTTCGGACACGCCCGAGTTTTTCCGACTCTTCATGGCGCCCGGCATGGGCCATTGCGGCGGCGGTATCGGTCCGGATCGCCACGACTCGGTGACCGCAATGGTGAATTGGGTGGAGAAGGGCAAGGCCCCGGACTTGATGATCGCGAGCCGCGTGGCGGACAATCGTGTCGTGCGCACGCGCCCGCTTTGCGCGTATCCGCAGGTGGCGCGCTATTCGGGCACGGGCAGTATCGACGACGCGGCGAACTTCCGTTGCGTTGCGCCTTGAGGTTGCTGACTCATTCATCGCGGACAATGGAAATCTGGCTCTCCTATGGTGATGCTGCGATTTCTGCTGATCGCGTTTACTTCGATCTTCGTGCTCGTTGACCCGATCGCGGCTGTCCCGACCTTCCTTGCGATGACGGATGGATCGACGCGCGCGGAACGGCGCCACATGGCCGTTCGCGCTTCGTGGACCTGCTTTGTGATTCTCGTCACTTTCTCGCTTGCCGGAACTCTGATCTTCCAATTGTTCGGACTCACGCTGGCGGCCTTCAAGATCGCCGGAGGATTGCTCCTCGGAAGTATCGGGTTCGAGATGCTGCGCGCAAAACGATCGGCCACCAAGGAGACTCCCGACGAAGCTTCGGAAGGTTCGGAAAAAGAGGATGTCGGCATCATTCCCCTCGGTTTGCCGATGCTGGCCGGCCCTGGTGCCATTTCCACCGTCATGGTGCTTATGACCCAGAATCCGGACTGGCCTCACGAGCTGGCGATCCTCGGCGCCATCGCCGTCACCTCGGCGATCGCCTTTGCGGTGCTGGCATCCGCTGACCGGGTGAGTTCCCTGCTCCATGAGACTGGCATTCGCATTCTCACTCGAATGATGGGACTTTTGCTCATCGCCATCGCCGTCCAGTTCGTGCTCAACGGCCTACGCGACGTCGGCATCGCGCGATTCTGAGTTAAGACCAACACAAATGGCACTCCGCGTGCCTGATTCAATGTGAAGAAGAGTTCAGAAACATAGCTCTACTTCCGAGGGTGGAAAATGAGCAAAAATTTGTTTGGACGGCATTATCTTGTCGCGGCAGTCGTGTTCGTCGCGGGCCTTACTGTCGCATGCAATAAAACTCAGGAAACGGCGGCGGATAACAGCCCGGCGCAAGCCGCCCAGTTCGTTCCGGCTCCGCCAGCTGATCCCGCAGGGGGGAATCTGGCTCCGGCGCAGTATGCTTCAGCGCCCGCTGCACCTCAGCAAGCCGCACCGCAACAGCCGGCGTCCCAGCAGTATGCGGCCTATGACACCGCACAACAGGATACAGATTACAGCCAGAACTATGCGCCTCCTCCGCCTCCACCTTATGTGACGTCCGCGGACCAGACCGATTACTCCGATGCAGTTTCTTACGAACAACCAGTCGAAGCGTCCCAGCCGCCTCCGCCGCTGCCTGAATACAGCCAGCCTCCATGCCCCGGCGACAACTACTACTGGACGCCCGGTTATTGGGGTTACGGGTCTTCGTCCTATTACTGGGTGCCAGGCGCATGGGTACTCGCGCCTTGGGTAGGCGCCCTCTGGACTCCGCCGTATTGGGGTTACGATAGCGGCCACTATCGGTGGCACACGGGATACTGGGGATCTTATGTAGGTTTCTACGGAGGTATCGACTATGGATACGGTTACACCGGACGCGGCTATTACGGCGGCTACTGGAACCATGGCAGCTTCGTTTATAACCGCGCCGTAACCAACGTGAATCCCACCGTAGTCCATAACGTCTACAACTATCCGGTACATACCACAAACGTCCGTATCAGTTACAACGGAGGCCACGGAGGCATTCCGGCGCGACCAACTCCGCAGGAAGCGGCAGCACTGCGCGCGCCGAGAACAGCGCCGGTTCCGGCGCAAATCCAACATGCTCGTGAGGCTTCTACCAATCGCGCGCAATTTGCGGTTGCCGGCCAGGTAGCCCCGGCGGCCCTGGTCGCTCCGCGGCCGCTCGCAACGCAATACAAAACTCCCGCGCCTCGCCCGCCGGCCGCCGCGCTCAGAGCCGCCGCTCGACCTGCGCCCGTAACGACACGCCCGCAAGTGCAACAGAACGAGCGGCCCGGTGAGCAACCAGGCCGTCCGCCGGTACCCGAAAATCGGCCTGTGCCTCAGCCAGCGCAGCGACCAGAGGTCGTGCAGCGGTCGGTACATACCCAACCGAATATTCCAGCGCCTGCGCCTCCGCAGGCTCGACCGGAGCCGGCGGCCCGTCCCGTTCCGCAACCCGCGGCGCGTCCCGAACTGCAAGAGCGACCTGCTCCGCAACAAGCTGCCCGACCGGAATTCCAGCAAAGGCCTGCGCCGCAGCCGGTCGCGCGTCCCGAGGAGGCCCAACGCCCTCCTGAGGCTCGGCCTGAAGTCCAGCAGCCGCGACCAGCTCCACAACCCGTGGTGCGCCCGCAGGAGGCTCCGCGTCCCGCGCCTCAGCCCCGTCCTGAAGTCCAGCAGCCGCGACCCGCTCCGCAACCCGCAGCGCGCCCGCAGGAGGCCCCGCGACCTGCGCCTCAGCCCGCAGCGCGTCCCCAGGAAGCCCCGCGTCCCGCGCCTCAACCTCGTCCTGAAGTCCAGCAACCCCGTCCGGCTCCTCAGCCGGCCGCGCGCCCGCAGGAAGCTCCGCGTCCCGCACCACAAGCGCGGCCCGAGGGTCGCCCTGCGCCAAGGCCGGACGAACACAAACCGCAATAATCTGGCGCCGACTTACGCCAGCGCCTGATGAATGTAATCGAGGCACTTCCGAACTTCTTGTACGGGAGTGCCTTCGCCTTTGTACTCGTATTCGACGAACGCCGGAATCGGATATCGTTTCTCTTTCAGGAGAAGCAAGACCGGCTTGATGGGCGTATCGCCTTCGCCCCAGGGCATATTAGGACCGTCGTTCTTCTTCCGGTCTTTCAGATGTAAGTGGGTGATGTGTTCGTGATGCGACTCTATGTAAGCAACCGGGTCGTATCCAGCCGCGAAGAAATGCCCAATGTCGAGATTGATTCTGGCGAACTTGGACATCTTCAGCGCTTTGTCAAAACTCTCCGGAGTCGCGAATTCGTTCGCATCTCTGGTGTTGGAATGGCCGTGGAAGGCAAGTAAGGTTCGATGTTTTTCCGCGAACGGAAGCAGGCGAGGCGCCATGCTGACCCGCGTCGATGACGCGATGATGTCCGTCCCGAGCCCTTTGGCCTGGTCGAACGTTTTATCGATTTCCTCATCAGTGAAATCGTCGCTGTAATTCATTGTGTAAGAGTGGATCATGACGCCCGCGTCATTGAACTTCTTCCGTACTGCGACGAAGTGTTCCCTCGGCGTAGTAAGTCGCCACTGGCGCAGAGACTCCCGCGTTACCCCCGGACCGGGTGGCGGCTCTATCCCGGGCGAAAAGAGTTCAATCTCCCCCACGCCGTCAGTCTTGAGCGCCTCGATTATGACGTCAACACTATCTGTGGCGCCATGCGGCAAAGCGCGATAACTGTAAGTCTGGGCCCCGATTGTCACGCCGTTTACTACCGCGTTAATCCGAGCGCCGAGCGCTCTCGCCAGCGGTATACTCGCAAGCGCTAACTTACCCAGGTCGCGTCTGGAATACATAGTCGATCTCCACTTACTGCAGCACGGTAAAGGCGAAGAGCGAATCCCCCGCCCCAACCACCAGATACTGCTGTCCGTCCATGATATAAGTCTCCGGACCGTTGCTTACATTCGCGCCCAATCCGGCGTGCCACAGGATTTTCCCGTTCGCCGGATCGTAAGCGATCAGGTTCTGCGAACCGTCCCCGGTGAACAGCAGTTTTCCCGCCGTCGTAAGTATGCCGGCATGCCGCCGCCCCCCGGATAATGATGGCTCCAGACTGTCTTGCCGGTCTTGTAATCGATCGCGCGCAGGGTGCCTCCGTAGCCGCCGGCGTTGCGTTCGGCGGCAGCATAACCCTCGGGGTGTGGATCGGTATCGGTCAGATAAAACTCACTGAAGGTTTCGTTGGTGTCGACATAAAAAAGACCGGTCTCGGGATCGAAGCTTGGCGGAGGCCAGTTCGTCGCTCCGCTCGAGTTCGGCGAGACCAGCACTCCATCGATCGTCGATTCCTTGGCGGGATCGGGAATCGGCTGGCCATTCGGTTTGATTCCCTTCGACCAGTTCATGGTCTCGATCATCTTCGCGGTAACCAGATGCTGGCCGTTGGTTCGATCGAGCAGAAAGAAGTAGCCATTGCGGCTGGCCTGAGCGAGGAGCTTGCGAGGGCTGGCCCTCAAATACGCCGTCGAACAGGACCGGCGTCTGCGCGGCATCCCAATCGTGCGTGTCATGCGGCGACACCTGGTAATACCAGGCGATCTTCCCGGTGTCGATGTGCAGCGCCACGATCGAGCAGGTCCAGAGGTTATCGCCCTTGCGCCCGTGCCCGGTTTCCACGGGATTCGGGTTTCCGGTTCCGATGTAGTAGAGATTCAGATCGGGATCGTAAGTGCCCGGTATCCAGGTCATGCCGCCGCCGTGGCGCATCGAGTATTCGTCGGGCCAGGTTTCGGAGCCGGGATCGCCCTTCTTCAGCGGCTCCGTCCACCACTTCCACTGCAACGCGCCAGTCTCCGGATCCACGGCTTCGAGGAAGCCCGGAACGTCGAGCGAGTCACCGCCAGTGCCGACCATTACGTGGTTGCCGACGATGATCGGCGCCGGCGTGGAGAAGTACTCCTGCTTCACATCGGCGATCTGGACATGCCAGCGTTCCTTACCGGTGCGCGCGTCGAGTGAGACGAGATAGTCGTCAGGCGTCTCGAAAAACAGCCAGTTCTCGAACATGCCGACGCCGCGATTGCCGATGTGAATGCCGCCCGTCGTCTTCCAGAAGTAATGCCAGAGTTCGCGGCCGGTGCGCGCGTCGACGGCCCACGCGTTGTCCGGGGTGGCGAAATACAGAATGCCGTTCACCATGAGCGGCGTCGCCTTGATTTGCAGACCGCCGAAACCTGTTTCGCGCCCGGCGACCGGCGGAACTTCGGGACCAAGTCCCCCGACGATTGCGCCCGGGGTCTGTCCGCCGGTCGGATGATAGACCCACGCAAGCGTGAGCGCCTTGACGTTGAGTTGATTGATCTGCTTCAGCGGGCTGAAGCGCTGGCCTGAGTAATCGCCGTTGTAAGTGGGCCACGAGTCGACGGGCGGTTTCGCCTGGCCGGCAAGTAACATCGGGAGCGCGAGCGCGATCAGACTCTTCTTCATTTCAGTGTCACCAGCCAGGCCGTCAGGTTATGGATATCGGCATCCGTATATTTTGAGAGCAGATCATAATGCGCCTGCAGCGGGTCTTTCAAGTCCACCTTTGGAACTGCTCCCTTGCGCGTAAACGAATGATAGTCGCCGTTGGCATCGATCAGCGCCACGTTGAAATCGTCGATGCGCTGCAGAGTTCCCTGAACCGAACGGCCCGACTGCAAAGTCACGGTTACGGCGGTCTTTGGTTGAGCCCCTCTTCCGCCGGCCGGCATCAGAAAGCGGCCCTGCAGCGCGATCGGCTCGTACTTCGAGCCGACGCCTTTCAGATCACCGGCGGGCGAGTGACACGTGGCGCACTTTCCCGCGCCGTTGAAATAGGCTTCGCCCGCTTTGGGATCACCGGTAACGATATTGAGGACCTTGTAAGTACCGCGCTCCGCCGCGGCGCGAATGCCTTCGTGCAGAAAGGATGCGATCTCGGCGATCTGGGACTGGCTCATGGTGAACTTCGGCATGCCGCCGGGGCGGCCGTTGAGGATCACCGGTCCGATGAGGTTGCCGTTCTCGTCATCCAGAACAATTTCCGCGCGCAGAAGGTCTGGACCACCCTCGCCGCCTCGGGCATTCGCGCCGTGGCAGAAGCCGCATTGAGAAGAGAACGTGGTCTTGCCGCGTTCGAGCGTGGCTGCATCGTAGGCTTTGTAGTCCATTCCCGCGCCGCCGCCGGGGCGCCGCGGCGTTGCGCTCGCCTGAGCCGCGAGTTGCGCGGTGGTTATAAGGAAAAGCGCAAGAAATCGTTTCGCATGAAGCATATCCGGTTCTCCGGCCGAAGTCATTTTGTCATATTGCGCAGAGGCTCGCTGTGATAACTTGACAGGACGCACATGTGGCCTCAAAGCTACACACCACTCTCAAATAATCTCGCTCTTTCGGCGCTCGTAGCCGCATTGCCGATTTTCACTCTTTTGTTTCTGCTCGCGGTGGTACGGAAACCTGCGTGGATCTCTTCGCTCGCGGGAGTCGGCGCGGCGGCCGTTGTAGCGCTCTTTGCCTACAAGATGCCCCTCACCATGGTGGTGAGCTCAGCTTTGTACGGCGCGGCTTACGGCGTGTTGCCGATCGGCTGGATTGTATTCACCGCGATCCTGCTTTACCGCCTCACGGTCGAGACGGGCAAATTCGAAATCATTAAAGACTCAGTGGCAAGCCTGACCGGCGATCGCGCGTTGCAGGCGCTGCTGATCGCCTTCGCGTTCGGCGCCTTTCTCGAAGGCGCCGCCGGGTTCGGCACACCGGTCGCGGTGGCGGCGGCGATGCTTGCGGGCTCGGCTTTCGAGCCGTTCTTCGCGGCCGCGATCTGCCTGCTGGCCAACACCGCGCCGGTCGCGTTCGGTTCCATCGGCATTCCGGTGGTGACGCTGCCGGTCGTCACGGGACTACCGATGATGTCGATTTCGGCCAATGTCGGCCGCATCTGCGCGCCGCTCTCGCTGATCGTTCCCGGCGTACCTGATGCTGGTGATGGGCGGCGTGAAGGCATTGGGGGCGCGTATGGCCGGCCGCCGCTGGTTGCGGAGTGACATTCGCCGGCACGCAGTTTTTGGTTTCCAATTACATCGGTCCGTAGCTTACGGCTATTCTTGGCGCGATCGTTTCTCTCGTCGCGATGGTCGTCCTGCTGAAGTTCTGGAAGCCGGCGAAAGCCGTCGCGGCCACCCGCATCGGCACACGCACGGCAACGTACTGATGGCCTGGCCGCCTTACCTGATGCTGGTGGTTTTCGTGCTGCTCTGGGGCTCGACAGACGTCAAAGCCCTGCTGGACAAGGCCACGGTGGTGTTTGACTGGCCCGGCCTGCACAATCTGGTCCAGCGCATTCCGCCGGTGGTAGCGAAACCCACGCCTTACGCCGCGCTGTATACGTTCACCTGGCTCTCCGCATCGGGTACAGCCTGCCTGTTGTCGGCGATTCTCTCGGCGATGGTCGCTGGCGTTTCCCTGTCCGTTCGGATGAGTGCTGCGGCACACAGCAAAACAACTGGCGCTTCCGAGCTGACGCTGGCCAGCGTGCTCGCGCTGGCGTATCTGATGAATTATTCCGGCGCCACCGCGACCCTGGGGCTCGCCTTCGCCGCTACAGGCGTGATGTTCCCGTTCTTCAGCGCGCTGCTTGGCTGGCTGGGTGTGTTCCTCACCGGCAGCGATACCTCGGCCAACGCTCTGTTCGGCACGCTGCAGGTGGTGACCGCGGAGAAACGTCGGGACAGAATCCGGTACTGATGGCCGCGGCGAATTCGGCCGGCGGCGTAATGGGAAAGATGATCAGCCTGCAGAGCATCGCGGTCGCGGCTGCGGCGACGGGGATGAATCGGCGGAAGAGGGTAAGCTATTCCGGTTTACGCTGCGGCACAGCGTCTTTCTCGCCGTGGTGATCGGGTTTATGACGGTGTTCTATACTTACGTCGTGCCCAGTTGGGTGCGGTGAAGCCGGTTCAGATCAGATCGAGAAACTCGTCAAGCGTAAGACCGGCCTGATCGATGATCGATGTCAGCGTTTTTCGCTTCAAGTCCTTACCGTGCCACGGCACCGTAACGCGGAGTTCCGGCCTTTCTGCGCGCTTCAGGACGTAATGACCGCCGGAGACGTGGTGGACCAGAAAACCTGCCTTTGGAGCGCGCGCAGTACTTCGCGCGACTTCAGTGCGGGCAGATGACGGCTCATGCCGATTCGGGCAGCAAAACGTGGACTTCTTCTTTAAGGGAAAGTCTATCGAGCGGGATCGGCTGACGGTCCTTGCGCAGACTTTCAAGATAAGCACGTATGGCATCCTGCGCCATTGCGCGCGCCTCTTCGATGGTGTCGCCTTCGGTTACGAACCAGGAAGGGCTGGGCACGTAGCCACAAAGCCCCCTTCATCCGCTTCTTCAAAAAGCACCGTGAAACTGTATTCGGCCATGGCTGAGTGTCTCTTCAATAATAAGCCGCCGACCCTGAAGGCTATTTTGCGTTGAGGCCCTGGGTCAGTTCGATGTAGGTGCCGTTCGGGTCCGTGATGAAGGCGATCTTCAGGCCGATCTGCTTTGTCATGTCGCGAAGCGGCATGTTGATCGTAACTCCGTCAGCGGTGAGCTTCTTCAGCAATGCATCGAGATCCTTCACTTCGAAGCCGATGTGATCGAGAGAGCGGCCTTTGGTCGGCTCCTGCGGCATCTGGGCTTTGATGAAGTCCACTTCTCCGCCGGGGAACATCGCAGCAGGCGGTTGCGGCGCCGCTGGCGGCTCCGAACTCCTTCATGTACCAGGCGCGGGCGGCTTCTCCATCAACCACCGATTCATGTATGTGGTGGAATGCGACCGGCGTTGCCTGATCCTTGTTCTCGATCACCTCGACAGTTACACCTTCAGGAAAGGTCACGAGTGCCTGGGCGTTGGGCGTAGACCTCCCGCGCCATGAGATTCTCAGCGGTCCATTTGGCTTTGGTTGCCGCGTAATCCTTCACCGAGAGGCCGATGTCGATTGACAACCGATCCGTTCGTGCCGCCGGCCGGTGGCATGGGCGCCCTGGTGATGATGATGAAGATGCCTGGCAGCTTCAGCAGATAGAAGGCCGCGCCATTGCCCGTCGACTGGGCCCCGAAAACATCGACCCAGGCCTTTTTCTGCGCGTCGGCATCGGATACCACCAGGTGGATGTGCCCAAGCGAAACCCCGGCCTCGTTAGGAGGCGCTGTTTGCGCGAAGAGACCGGCCGCTGTGGCCACGAGACA
>CAVQYP010000040.1:0-116756 GCA_963718155.1 Terriglobia bacterium
TCAGCGGCCCCACCTAAACTATTCAATTTTCAATGATCTATACGCCGAATCGCGAGCGATCGCCGATCCGCTGTCGAGATAAATCATCAAACTGTCGTCTCCGATCGTCAACCTTCCAATTTCCCAATAACTTTAAGCAGCGCGAGCGGTCTCCCGCCTTTCCGCATCACGCCCGCCGCTCGCGGCCGCTCATCGCGTCACAAAAACCGGATACGCCGAAATCTCCCCCTCAATCACCCGCGCCAGCAACCGCGCCTGAATCTCCAGCAGCCGCCGGTAGCTCACCCGATACTCGAACAGCGGATGCGTCACCAGCGTATCCATCCGCAATTCATACGCCCGGAAAAACCCCTTCCGTCCCGCCGCCGTCAGCGCCACCGACCCACCCGCCCGCACGAAATCCCTCTCCGTCACCATCCGCGTGTTCACCGCGCTCAGCACCGCCGAATCCGCAATCAGCGGCCGGAACGGCTCCATCAAATCCAGCGCCAGCGCCGGACGCCCATGCCGCAACTGATGATAGAACCCCATGTACGGATCGAATCCCACCGCATAGCACGCCATCGTCAGATCCTTCGCCAGCATGCTGTACGCCAGCGACAGCAGCGCATTCACCGGATCGCGCGGCGGACGCCGGTTCCGCCCCTCGAAATCGAACGAGAATCCACTCGCCGACGTTCCGGCTCCTCGCCCGGTTTGATCATCCCGGCGAACTCCTCGAAGTACAGTCCGCGCCGCCGACCCCTCGAATCCCCAGCAACTACTCCAGACTCTCCGCCCGCTCCGCCCGCTCCGCCATCGCCTTCATCCCGCCCAGCGACGGCTTCTTCGGCTCCACGTGATTCCGCTGCAGCATCGTCCGCTGATTGCGGATCTTCCCCGCCACCAGCGCCCGCGCGAGCGAGAGCGGAAACCACTCCGACTCCGCCAGCCGGAACTGCTTCCTCCGCAGCACCACGTTCTTCGTGTTCAGCCCCGTCGTGATCCCGTAAAACTACCCGCCCATCGAGAAATACGATACCGGCACGCCCGCTTCGCACAGCGACTGCACCGCCTGCGTCGAAATCTGAATGTTCCCCATCAGATTCACCTGACAGATCTCGCCGATCCGCACCTCCTGCACGGTCTTGTCCTTGTCCTTCACTTGCAGCACCTCGCCCGATTTCCCCACCCTCAACCCCTGCGTGTTCAGATACAGCGGCTTCAGATCGTCGCGCGGCGTCATCAGCTGCCGGATCTGCGTCTGAATTCCCTCGCTGGCGGTGGCTTCCGCACGGTCGCGTCCGCCGGAACATCGAACAGCCCCAGTTGCGCCGCTCCACTCAGATCAATCACCGGTCAGCCGATTCGTCTCGTCCGGCAGGCAGATCGTATTCAGCGAGCAGCCGACGCACTTCGGCGAATCCACCAGCGGCGGCGGAATCTCCCCGCACGCCGCCAGGTCCCAGGCGCGCGCGACAGCTTCCTCCGCCTCCGCGATCAGCGCCGCATCGACCGGTACCCGCACCCGCTGCCGCGTCTTCTGGTAGAACACGACGGCCTCATCGCATTCGTACCCGTTCTCGCGCAGCACGATTGCCTGAAGCGCGATCTGCACGCGGTCGGCCGGCCACATCTCGATGCCGTCTTTCCCTTCGCGCGGCGCGCCGTGTTTGTAATCGACCGGAGTTGCGGCGATCCCTTCCGCCTCGACCAGATCGAGCTTCGCGATCACCCGCAGCCGCTCGCTCGAAAGCGTGACGGACCGCGCATGGATCTTCTCTTCGGCTCTGCCCCGCCTGCCGGCAGCGCGGACGCGCGCGCATCGACGCGCTTGTGCTGAGCCGAGCCTTCGACCGTGTCGGCGCTCTCCCGGAAGACGCCCTCGACCCATTCATAAAAGAACAGCCGCGGACAGTAGACGAATTCGTTGACCATGCGCGCCGGGAGGTAGTCGGGCGAAGGATCGCCCCGCGGCGCGATCGCGCGTTTCGGTTCTGGAATGGGGAGTCGGCAGCGCGCTCATGTCGAAGTGTTCCTCAAACGATAAAGCACGGCGCGTCGACCGTCGTGTACGGCTGACCGAGCGCCGTGATCACGCGGTCGCCGCGACCTTCGGCGGGGCCCAGATGGACGAACAGCACCTGGTCTTCGTCGTGGTGGATGATGCGCGCCAGTTCGGTCCGGCATCGAACCAGGTCTCGCGCGCGTGAACTGGCACTCGAAGACGGAGTACTGCAGATGGTCGCCGTACCCGCGCATGGTCTTGAAGACCTTGCGCAGGCGCTTGTCGTCGCAGATGTCGTAACAGACCAGATAGGATTGCCGCATTTCAATCACTTTAGCGGAAATCGGCTTCTTTCAGTGACAAACGTAACGATCAGGTTATATTCTCGGTCGACGCTCGGAACTTGTCCAAGTCCGAAGACAGCCGCATACCCGATGGAAAATTGCATGATGATTTCACAGCTTCCTGAACAGGCCTGCGCCAAAGTGGCTGCCGCGCCCCAATAGCAGGGGACCACGAACTGCCGCCCTAAAGGTAAGCTCCAGAAAGCCGGAGATCGAGCCTCGGAGCCCCTCTCGGATCTCCACCACTTGAACCATTTGCGGAATTGGAAGCGAGCGTCGGGCACATTCGGTTTCCAGATCGGCCGTGATGAAGTCGGTTGCTGATTGTCTGGTGTTTAGGGTGGTGGTGCTCCTTGTGCAGTAGGGAGTGACACTTCTCCAGTTGCGGGACAGGCCGAATGTCTCGTCAGCATCTGGAGAAACTGGCGCGAGGTGGAATGCGCTTGCGGCCCACACACAAGAAATCGAAGCCCTTCGGTGGCGTTTGCGAGGATGTCCCAGGACCTGTTCGTCTTGGAATTCCGGTCGCAGAAATCTGGAGCGATTACGGCCAACCGGTTGATCTGGGTTCCACCACTGGAAGGGTATGCAGCAAAGAACAGATGGGTGTGGTTTCCCGTGCGGAATTCGGAGCGCCGTCCTTTTTCGTGACCGTGGAACAGAACGGGGAGGGTTCGGTTGGGACCTGCAACGATCTGTGCGCGAGCCATCAGCAGCTCGGCGGAGAGCGCGCAGGACGGCAGCGACATCTTGAACAGGCAAAGGCTTGTCACCTTCGACTTCAAACTGTGGATAACGGGACCTTTTTCGAAGACAGGCTGCATGATACCGAGCCGACAAAGCGGCCGTCGCCGACATCAGCGGGACCTCGGGACGGGCTGTTCAACACTATTTCTGCGTGGCGAAGTCTGCCATCAAACCGCCCTGGCGCATAGGCGCGGGCTTGTTCACCGCGGAGAAGGAAGGGCTCTGCTTGCACACGAATCTCGCTACGCGCGAAGAAAGTCCGGCATGACGACAGGCTTGCGCAACCGCGGATGCCGCCCCGTGCTTCAGACTCGGCGCGTTGCGACCCCGGACGCGAGTAAGGCAACCGTTCGGGAAGGGCAAGCGGGGTGACGCTGCGCCAGCGCCTTGCAGCACGGTCAAACCCGTAATGGTCGGATCATTTCCGGTGGAGGGGTTCGGAATAGCATGCCCGGAGCCTCACTGAACGCGTCGTCTATTAGCCCCGAAGACAGGCAATCCCCGGAACGCCCACTCAGAGATCGGGAGTGGGAATCAGGCATTCAGGCGGGATCAGAACCGCCACCCGACGGATTGAAGGTGATGTCTTCTGGTGGCCGATGCTGGGTAGCGGGAACTGATGCGAACACGGCTGGCCAGGTCCCCCGCAGCCGGCTGATCGTCCGGTCAAAAAGCGTTCAGCGGAGCGCTCGTATTCCGGCATCGCCTCTATTAGACGGCGCGCTGTGCTTTCAGACGCATTTCTTTAGTCAGCGGAACGATTCTGGTTTGGGGAACGGGGTAAAAGCGATCGGGATCGGCGGCTGGCGGATGTCGAAGTAAAGTCTGGCGCCGGAAGAGTCGTAGGAGATCGTTCGGGGTATATGGCCTTGGGCGGCTGGCGAAACAGGAACTTTCTGCTCGTCGGATTCCACTTGAGCCGGGACGCGGCTGCCTCGTGACGTCTCGTCGAAGCTCTCAAGTGAGCCGGAAACAGGGCAGCGGAGACCGGTCTCCGACTGCCCACCGGGTCGGCACCACCGGCCGCGGCTTGGAGTAATTCATCAACGTTCGCCTCAGCGAGAACTGTAGCTCGCGCCCATGCGCCGTCCAATCCGCGACCGAAACGAATAGAGACGCTCGGCTAAACCGCACATCCGACTGGCATGCTCGCCACCCTCATCGAATTCCCACGCGTACAGGAAGGATAGTCTCCGCTTTCGATGCCCAAGGAGAGAGTATTTTCTCGACACGGATATCGAGAACTCTTCTCGGGTCGCCGCCGACCGAGTCGAGATCATTGTTCGGTACGAACGAAGTAACTCGTCGCAGACGGTTACGTGGCGGAAGGCGATAGTCGGCGGATTCTGACGCTCCAACCATTGGAACGCTTCCGCCCGCCGCTCGCCGGCATTTGGTCTTCTCGCCCAGCGTCCGCCGTAAGCGCCGGCAACGAGCGCCTGAAAAAGGCGGAAGGGGGAAGGAGGCCAATCGACAGCGCCGTGCCAGAGCGGTTCGAGGAGGTGAACCTCGATCGAAAGAGAGGGCATGGATGGCTCTAGCTCTTCGCGGCTTCCTTCGGGGCCTTGGGTTTGGCCTTCTTGCGACTCGCCGAGGTCTGCCTTCGCCAGATCCCTGCTGAATATGCCGGTTCGGTCGGGCCGCCACGCCGAAGGCCGTAGCCGCGGCGCGCCCATAGTCGAGGAGCGTTGCCGCGAGAGCTCGATGCCGGTTCTCGCTTCGGTGCGGTCGACCAGCGTCCAGCTCGCCGGAGCATCGGGGTGGGGTTCACGAGGCACCCCTGCGTAGGAAACCGTCCTGCGGTTCAGTCCCGGCAATCCATGCGAGGGCAAGGTGTACCGTCGCAGTGCCATGCCTTTTTCCTTGTGCTGTCCAGTTGGCGCAGCGCGACAGATTGATGGCTCACATCGCGAAAGATGCCGCCTCGGGCAACCGCCGCCATGAGTGTCCACTGCCCGGAACGTGGACGGAGCCACGCATAGCGAGAGGATTCTTCGGTGTCCCCTCCGCCTTTTGTTTTTCTTCTTCGGAAAAGACATCGAGCTGATGCATAGTCCACAGGCGGCTCATACTCGAGCAGAACGGTGCAACGGCTCGACATCCCACGCCCGGATCACGCTCTGAACAATACGTGGCAACTTGGCCTGTTCGCCCCGTGAATCCCATGCGCCAAAGACGATAGAAAGTGGGAGCAAGCTTGGCGATTGCACCGGCGTCTCCGCGAGTTCTGTAATCGTCGAAAGCGGCCTTGACGTCTTTGTAGGAGTAGAAGAGCGGACGAGCGCGTCGCCAATTCGATGGCCGACATCCAAAATCGATACGGTCGTTGCGTCTCCGACCCCAATTTCAACCTGAGGTACGAGAGCCGCAAACGCATTTTCCGTGTGCCCTTCGGCGCTCTTTTGAACAACGGCTCCATCCTGTTGGCCTGAGAGCCCACCGAGTCGATCTGAACTACCCGGGTTCCGTCGCTTAGCTCGTCCATTGCATAGGGGCCATACTTGCGATCGTCTTTCATCGCGTAAGTAGGCGGGAATACGACGCCATCTTTGCCCTCTACGGGTACAAGGGCCTGGCGGAAGTGAACAGCGACGGGACCTCGGAGATCGTCCGCCCATGAATTGATGTGATCTTTCTGAACGGTGAGTGCTGGCGCTTTGGTCATGATGATTCCTCTTCGGCGTTGATGATGCAACGTGCTTGATTCTCTTTGCCGGGCCAGCCCAGATTCATGCGAAATGTGCGTGCCGGGAAGCCCGATGCGTCGGAGCCCAGCACGGCGCGGGCTAGGCGGGACGGAAGCCATGCGTTGCTGGCGTGATAACGATAAGCGAGTTTGTTCTTGGGATTGATGCGGGAAGGCCGGGCATTTTGTAAACCGATGGCGGCAAGCAACTCCACCAATGGAAATCCGACCATTTTCACCGACGGCTGGTCGTTGGGAGAGAAACCCGCATCCAGAGGTATATAGTCGCGCCTCCAATCGAAACGAAAACTGCTGGTCATCGGCGCGGAAAATGCGAACGGATCGACGGCGATGCTGCTCAGCTGAGTGTCCTCCAGCGGCGAAAGCAACGCAACAGCGTCGCGAGCCAGAGCCGCGCCAGGGTACCCGCTGGCACCCGCCCAAAACTTGACGTTGTCCCGGCCGGTAAGGGAAACGTTGTCAAGCCAGTGTTCGACGGGGATATCGACGCCATCGAGAGACAAGCGAATCGGGAGCGTTGCGGGCGAATCGGGTATCGGACCAGGAAAGAACGGACCGGCAACCGCTGCGGTTTCCACTTGCCACTTGGACGTTGAAAGGCGTTCATCGCCGAGTGCGCGGGGCGGCGCGATTGCAATCACTTTACATCGCGCGAGGAAGCGGACCGCCTTTTTGATGCACCCTTCGTGTGCATCAACTTCGAAGTGGCACTTGGTCTCCGCGGCGCGGTAATTGAAGCGCACCATGCAAGGTCCGGCAAGGAGTTCGTCATCTCCATAACACCTAGGCATGCGAAGACCTGTCCCGGGTTTAGAAGATCGACGGGTATGCTGGCGCAACTCATAAGCTTTACCGTTTCTGCCGGGCACTGTGCTTCCAGAGCTGCGGATGCTTTCCAGTCCACGGCCCGCATCAGAGTTTCCCACCACGCCAGTCCCCAAGGGCCCCACCGAGCCTCCAGACGCGTGAAACGCAGGGCGGCATCTCTTGCGCGGGAAGCAGCGAGCGAGGGTGGCTGGTTCGGATCTATAGCAGCGATCACGGGTGGCGTAGGCCATGGTGCGCGACGACAATATGCTTCGCCAAGTCGCCTAGTTCGTCAGGGAGCGCATCGAGGATGGCTTGGCTGTCGCCAAGGGAACCGAACTCGTGGCGATATCCGTTGAGCGCATGGCCGTTCGCTCTATTGTTTGCGATTTTGGCCAGCGGACGGTCAGCGAGGGGGACGCCCATGGCGGATTGCCAAAGTTCGCGACCCTTACCCAAATCGTGAACGCGTGCAGCCTCGTGCAGCAGCCCGCGGTACTCGCCTGTCAGGTTTAGGGCATCCGCTGCGGCGTCCGCCTCATTTGCGGCCCAGGAGTGGTGATCATCAAGGCGCTGATTGCGACTCGCCCGTGAGGCATCGCGATCCGCCTCGATGGTCATCTTCTTTTCAATTCGCCACTCCTCTCCTCCCTCCTCGTCGGAGGGGTCCTTCGGCCAGGATGCCATCCCGTTCCCAGCCCGCCAGGGGGAGCGCCTCAACCGAAACGATGCGAAGATTCCTCCCAACCTCCTCAAAAAGCGTCTGCCACAAGACGTCTCCCTCAGGTATTCGGTCGAGCGTCACGGGCGGATCGCTCCACGCCGGGTCGAGCAGGCCGTCGCGGGAAAGTCCTCCGATACGAGCATCTATAACCCATGTCCTCCCTGATCGATCCTCCAGTTCTCCGAGGCTGTCGAGCCCGACAAGTGGCTCCTCAACGCTGCCCCTATTGTCGAGAACGACGATCGCGAGTGACTCGAGCTCCTTCCGGAGTTGCGGCGTAAGAGCCTTCGCCCGAGCCTTAAGGACTTCCAGTGCTCGATATGTTTCGGTCCCGAGCGTCTCGACGAGGTGCGGTGGAAAGGCTTCGAAAAATTCATTGAGGAGACTTTGTCAGCCCCTTCCCCCACGCACGGGAAGCACATATCGCCAGACAAGCCTGCATTGGGGCCGCGGATCGATCCAGCCTCGGATCCAGGGTTCAACCTTGGGGCGTCCTGAGTGTTCCTCTAGCGAGGTCATCGACCATGCCTCAATATGTACAGACCGCAGTTCAGGACAAAGCGGTTCTGGGGTCGTGGCCGCCAGACAAAGCTGTCGAAACCATCCTGCGACTTGAGATTGAGCAACATGCCAGGCCCTGCTTGCCGGCGGCCGTCGGGTTCAACGGGCCAAACTGGAGCTTCCAGACGGTGCCCGAAGAACGGCGATTTCTTCGGCATGGTCGTCCTCCGCATCTTCAGCTGGAGGGGCTAAGAAAACATCCACCAGAGCTGGCGTTTCTCGCCCTGAGCGATTTACGCGGCCCAGGCGCTGAACCATCCGTTCCCATGGCACAAGGTCGCAAACCATGTGATCAGCGTCCAGGTCAACCCCGACCTCACCGGCCGAGGTGGCAATCAGAAAGGCTGGTATGCCGGAGGAGCCTGGGTCGGTAGAACTTAGGAATCGTTCGAATACCGGATCGGGGCGAATAATCCATTCGCGGCTTGCTGGATCGCGGCGACCTGTCAGCCCTTCGCGTTCAGCGACACGCCTGGCGCCCACGAGTAGCGCGGTGCAGGATTGATCCTTCCAGACTTTCGCGGCTCGTCTTTGAAGATCGTCGTGCACCACCCGACCGAGCTTGTCGCGCGAATTGCAGAAGATGATGACTCGCGCACCGTCTAGGCCGAGTTCGAACGCGCGTTCGCCAACGGATCTTGGAAGGTCATCGGTCTGGATAGAGCGCAATTCTCTTGGGAGAATCCAGCCGGCGGCGGACCTCCAGATCTTGTCGGCGCTCGCTCGTAAGAGCAAAGACTGTTTCCTCCGATTCAATTCGACCTGTGGCGGAAAGTGCCATAAGGCGCAGCGGGAGGGCACCGGAGTAGGTCGCGAAAAGAGGGCGACCCGACGGATCAGAGCTTTGAAGGGCGGTACGAGGTGTGCTTCGTCTATGACGATAAGAGAGTCGGTGCCAAGTAGCGCCGCGTGAACGGATCGCATGCGGGGTTAACGCCTATCCAGCGAACAGCAGCCGGGAACCGACCATGTCGATGGTGCCGACAATGATTGAGGATCCAAGTGGGCTCTGGAGCCAAAGCCGATTATCTGCAAATTGACCTCGAAGAGTAGAGATGGGAATTCGGTTTCCGTCGAGTCCAAGATTTCTGCGCCAATTGTCGCCTTTTTCGGAAGGCAAAGTGGCGAGGGCATTTTCCAGATTGTCGGCGGCCGTAATGGCTTCAGTAGTAGCTTGATCAACGACAGCTCGGCGGTCGACGACGTAGACGAGCCTTTGGGGCAGCGGCGCTCCCGAGACGCGAGCAGCCAGCCAGATGGCGGTAACGGCAGTTTTGCCGAGTCCAGTGGGGATATCCAACGCCTCGGGAATTTCGCCGCGGAGCAATAGCTCATGTAAGTCGCTCTGCCATCGGTATGGCTCACGTCCGAGGAGTTTTCGAAGTATGGTCCGATCATCCACCATTTTAGAAGCGAATTCGGACCTTCATTTGTACGGCATAATCATTGCATTCGTCTTGCATTGCATCCCGGTGGGTCTGATTAATAGACCCGCGAGAAAACGCATTTCCTCCATAGCGCTCCCGGTAGGCGAGGATGTTTTTTCGCCGGTTTATAAAGAAAGACCGATCTTTGCTATCGCCCGTACCGTGAAAGGAGCAACTGGGACTCTATCATGAACGTGTCGCTCACGCCGGAGCTGGAAAAATTCGTCAGCGCCAAAGTCGGATCGGGCCGCTACAACTCGGCGAGTGAAGTCGTCCGCGAAGCCCTCCGGCTTCTGGAGGAACACGACTCGGCGCGCGCTGCCCAACTGGCGGAGTTCAACGGGGAGCTCGGCCGACGCCTCGCCTCCCTTGATCGCGGCGAGACCGTTGACCCGGCCGAGGCCCGCGCCCGGTTGCAGCGCAAATCCGTCGAGCGCCGGAAACCGCGCGCGTGAGCGGCTACGTCCTCAGCGTTGACGCGGACTTCGATCTGGACGATATCTGGGAATACATCGCTGCCGACAATATCGACGCCGCTGACCGCTGGCTCGAAAAACTGTTCGACGCGTTTGAAGCACTCGGACAGACTCCCGGCATGGGACACCGGCGCGAAGATCTGACCTCCTGGCTCCTTAAAGCCCCCTGACCCGCTCCGAGATATCCGAGCCGAGGCGGGTGAAGTGTTTGACATTCCACGTGTAGATCGCCTCGGCGCCCGACTTCTTCGCGCACTCCCCGGCAATTGTGTCGTAAATGCCGCCCCCAGAGATTCCATTCGCTGCCGCACGCTCCAGCGCACTCGCGTGTTCTTCACCGCTCAACGAGACCAGCGTTAGCCGCTCTTGAACGTTACCCAAAAAAAGGAGCGCCTCATCCGGAGTCGCGCGGTTCTTCCCAGGCATTCCAGTCAGCACGGAATAGACCTCCGCCAGACAATGCGCCGCCGTGCAGCCCGTCTGTTTTTCCTGGCGTACGAAGATTTCGAAGCTCGCCGCATGATGTCGTGCTCGTCGTAAAAAGCCGCGACAAGTACGGATGTGTCCAGAAACGCCTTCATCGCGAGCCGCGATTGCCGAAATCCCGCGTCTCACGCAGTACCTTGTCCGTCGCCGCGGCCGACACGTGACCTCCTCCCCGAAATACCCAAACGCCCTGCTCCCTCCGCAGCGGAGACGCGGAACTGATCGGCCGCAGCGTCACCCGATCCCCTTCCAGTTCCAGTTCCAGTTCCATTGTGTCCCCGGATTCCAGATGCAACTCATCCCGCAGCCTTTTCGGCAGAACCAGCACCCGGCCTTATCAGTGTCACCGGTGTCATAGAAATATCCCCAAAATGTCATTCTGAAGTGGGTTTCATCCAATCCAAAATGGCATTTTGCCATCCCAGCCCCGGCAGTAGCCCTCAATCGCAGACCGGTGACAACAATTTCAACAAAATTTTCACCCGCAACCAACTGAAAACAAAACGCCTGCGCATTTCGCCCTGCCGCCAGCCCGCTACCCCGGGTGCACAATACAACCGTATGATGACCAGACGTCCCTTCTCCGAAGCCCGCGCCGCCGCCTCCCGCGCCAACGGAGCCAAATCCCGAGGTCCTGTAACCGGCCAGGGTAAATCCCACTCCGCGAAAAACAGCCTCCGCCACGGCCTCCGCGCCCTCGACCCCTTCGCCGCCCAGGAATCCGACGAAACCTGGATCGCCCTCCACGCCCGCTTCGTCCGCGAACTCAAGCCCAGGACCGAACACGAGCGCGACCTGGTCAAAATCGCCGCCTCCGCTCACTGGCGCCGCCTCAGCCTCTGGCCACTGGAAAAATCGATCCTGAACGGCGAGCTGCTGCGGCGAAACTCGCCAACCAGCGAGGGAAATATGCCGGTCGCCTTGCGCGCGTTCCACGAGAACACCAGCTCGCTCGAAATCCTCGGCCGCATGGAATCGCGCTTCTCCCGCACCGCCCTCCGCGCGCAAAATCTCCTCCACGAGCTCCGCCGCGCGAAAGCATTAATTCGTGCCGAAGCCCGCCGGAATAATGCTTGGAATCAAAAACAAAATATGAACGAACGAACCCCAGAACTCGCTGAAAATACAGACCCGTTTTTTGTCAAAGCCCAAAAAACCACATTTTCGGAAGCCCAAATTAAGCCCGTTTTTGGGGAAAATCCCGCCGGCTTCTCCGAACCCGTCGCGGCCCCGCCAATCCCGTTCTCCGAAACCCGATCTCCTGAAGCCCACCCCGATCGGCTTCTATAATCGAACTATCCACCCATAAAAAGGACTCCTGTGACCGGCAACGACATCCGTCAGCGTTTTCTCGATTTCTTCCACGCCCGCGGCCACCGCGTCGTCCGCAGCAGCTCCCTCCTGCCTGCCAACGACCCCACCCTGCTCTTCACCAACGCCGGCATGAACCAGTTCAAGGAGGTCTTCCAGGGTCTCGAAACCCGCGACTACACCCGCGCCGCCTCCTCGCAGAAATGCGTCCGCGCCGGCGGCAAGCACAACGATCTCGAAAACGTCGGCTACACCCGCCGCCACCACACCTTCTTCGAGATGCTCGGCAACTTCTCCTTCGGCGACTACTTCAAAGCCGACGCCATCGAGTTCGCCTGGGACCTCGTCACGAAGGACTACGGCCTCCCGAAAGACACGCTCTACATCACCGTCTTCCGCGAAGACGACGAAGCCGAGCATCTCTGGCAAAAAGTCGCGGGCGTCCCCAAATCGCGCATTTTCCGCCTCGACGAAAAGGACAACTTCTGGCAGATGGGCGACACCGGCCCCTGCGGCCCCTGCTCCGAGATCTTCTACGATTTCGGACCCGCCGCCGCCGAGCCCGGCCGCGAGCACGAAGAATTCCCCCTCGATGGCGGCGGCCGCTTCACCGAAATCTGGAACCTCGTCTTCATGCAGTACAACCGCGACGCGTCCGGCGCCATGACGCCCCTGCCGCGTCCCTCCATCGACACCGGCATGGGACTCGAGCGCACCGCCGCCGTCCTGCAGGGCAAGATCTCGAACTACGACACCGATCTCATCCGCCCCATAATCGATCGCGCCGGCGAGCTCTGCGGAGTCGAATACGGCGCCGATCGCCAGGTCCGACACGGCGCTGCGCATTAACGCCGACCACGCGCGCGCCACAGCCTTCCTGATCCATGACGGCGTGCTGCCCTCAAACGAGGGCCGCGGCTACGTGCTCCGGAAGATCATGCGCCGCGCCATGCGCAACGCGCGCCTTATCGGCAGACAGGATCCGTACCTCTATGAGCTCACCGGTTTCGTGGCTGAGCTGATGCGTCCCGCTTATCCCGAATTGATGGAATCCGTTCAGCGTGTCGCCCGCGTAGTGAAGGATGAAGAGCATCGCTACGCCACCACGTTCCTGGTAGCCGAACGGGTCTTCAGCGATGAAATCTCGAAGCTCTCCAACGGCACCGTTCCCGGTTCCGTGTCTTTCAAGCTCTACGACACCTACGGCCTCGCGCTCGATGAGCAGGAAGACATCGCCCGCGAGCGCGGCGTCGGCATCGATCGCGAAGGCTTCGACTCCGAAATGCGCCAGCAGCGAGCCCGCGCCCGCGCCAGTTGGAAGGGCGGCGAAAAGGGAGCAATCGCGCCGGCCTACCAGCAGTTGCTCGAAAAAGGACGCACTCGTTTCCTCGGTTATGACAAGCTCGACGCCGTCTCCACCGTCACGGGTCTCCTGCTGAATCAACAGCTGCTCGACCGCCTCGAAGCCGGCGCTGAGGGCGAAATCGTTCTCGACCAGACTCCGTTCTACGCCGAAACCGGCGGCCAGATCGGCGATCGCGGCACTCTCTACAACGCGCACACCGGCGAGACGGTCGCCATCGTGGAAGATACGCGCCCCGCCGTGCCCGGACTCACCGTCCACAAAATCCGCACCGTGGCCCCGATTCACATCGGCGACGAGCTCCGTGTCGAAGTCGGTATCCCGGAGCGCTGGTCCACCATGCGCAATCACACTGCGACCCACCTGCTTCACGCCGCGCTGCGTCAGGTCCTCGGGCCGCACGTCAAGCAGGCCGGAAGCGTCGTGGAACCGCCCCGGCTTCGCTTCGATTTCACTCATTACGCCGCGCTCGATCCCGCCGAAATCGTCGAAGTCGAGCGTCTCGTCAACCAGCAGATCCTACGCAACACTCCCGTCACCACGAACGTGATGCCGATCGATCAGGCTCTCTCGACAGGCGCAATGGCCCTGTTCGGCGAAAAATACGGCGACGAGGTTCGCGTAGTCTCCATCCCTGAGTTCAGCAGGGAACTCTGCGGCGGCACTCACGTCACCCGGACCGGCGATATCGGAGTCTTCAAGATCGTTTCGGAAAGCAGCATTTCAGCCGGCGTTCGCCGCATCGAAGCCATTACGGGCGAGGGCGCAGTCGCCCGGTTCCAGGAATCGAGCGAAGCGCTCCACCGTATCGCCGGAGCTCCTCCGCGCGGGCGAGCCCGAGCTGGTGGAACAGGTTGAGCGCCTGATCGCGGAAAAGCGCACCCAGGAGCGCGAAATCGAGCAGCTCAAGACCCGCCTGGCCCAATCCGCCGCCCGCGATCTGGAATCGAAGGCGAAAGAAAAGAACGGAGTTCGCTATCTGGTCGCCCCCGTTGACGGTTTGGATCGCCAGCAAATGCGCACGCTGGCTGACTCTCTCCGAAACAAGTGGAGGTCCGCTGTCGTCGTTCTCGCATCTCCGGAAGACGGCAATGTTTCCATCGTCGCCGCCGTCACAAAAGACCTCACCCAGCGCATCCAGGCTGGTAAACTCGTCGGCGCTCTGGCCCAGGCTGTTGGGGGCAAAGGAGGCGGTCGGCCCGATATGGCCGAAGGCGGAGGAAAAGACCCCGCGGCGCTTCCCCAGGCGCTGGAGAACCTGATCACTGAGGTCGAAGGCAAACTGTGATCGATCTTCCTGCCTTCGACGCCATCGTAATTGGCGCCGGGCCGACAGGCATCGCCTGCGGTATCGAATTGAAGCGGCGCGGCCTGAACGTCATGCTCGTTGACAAGGGTTGCCTGGTCAACTCGCTCTATAACTACCCGACGCACATGACGTTTTTCACCACTCCCGAGCTTCTCGAAATCGGTGACATTCCGATGACGAGCATGTACGACAAGCCCACCCGTACGGAAGCGCTGAAATACTACCGGCGCGTCGCCGAACACTACAAACTCGATGTGCATCAATACGAACTCGTCGAATCGATCGACGGCGAAGACGGAGCCTTCACCATTCCCACGCTTGATCGCCTCGGGAACCGCCACTGTTACAAAGCGAAGAAGATCGTTGTTTCAACGGGTTATTATGACGTTCCTAACCTGTTGAACGTACCCGGCGAGGAACTATCAAAAGTCATCCACTATTACAAGGAGCCGCATCCCTACTACAATCACGATGTTCTCGTAGTCGGCGCAAAAAATTCTGCGGCCATCGCAGCCCTCGAACTTTACTGGACGGGCGCTCGGGTAACACTAGTGCACCGCGGTCCGGGAATTCACCGGCACGTGAAGTACTGGATTAAACCGAATATAGAAAACCGGATTAAAAACCGCGAAATCAAAGCGTATTTCAATTGCCAGGTCACAGAGATCGGGTCCGACTACGTGAACCTTCGAACGCCGGAAGGAAATACGCAAATACGGAATGACTTTGTCTTCGCTATGATCGGTTATAGCCCGGACTTAACGTTCCTTAATGCAAACGGCATCGTGTTGGAGCCCGACACGTTAAAGCCCCGCACTGACCCCAGCACTCTCGAAAGTGTCCGAAAAGGGATATACCTGGCCGGTGTGATTGTAGCCGGAATGCACACAAACGAAATCTTCATCGAGAACGGACGCTTTCACGGCCGCCAGATCGCCGACGCAATCGCTGCGCAACTCACCTGAACAAAAGACCTTATTCCATCCGATCATTTCCTGGCCCAGTACCCTCCCTTTTGGCAGCAAGGTTGCTGAAACGAATCCGCGTGCGACTTCACTGAATCAATGCAAGTGTTGCAAGGGGAGTATATGATCAACGCGCTATTCAATTCGATTTTCGGTTGCTCTCACAGCAGAACGACCTTTCCTCTCACTCCATCCCGGCGTACCCAGCTATCCCCTGAGGTAAGCCGTCAGGGCACATATGTTGTCTGTCTGGATTGCGGCAAGGAATTTGATTACGACTGGAAATCGATGCGCGTCGGGAATCAGCTTGCGCACGCCTCGGTCCCCGCGCACGCCGGCTCATTTTCTACTGTGAACCGTTAAGCCCCGCCAGTATATTCCAGAACTCCGGGAACGAAACCGAAGCCGCGTCGGCGTTATCAATTGTCGACTCGCCGCTCGCCCCCAGCGCCGCCACCGCAAACGCCATAGCGATCCGGTGATCGCCGAACGAATCGAAAACCGCAGGCCGGAACTTCTGCTTCCCCGGCACCTTCATGCCGTCCGGAGTAACTTCAACATCAATGCCCATACGTTTGAAGTTCTCCGCCACGGTAGCGATGCGGTCTGTTTCTTTGATCCGCAGTTCCTGAGCATCGCGAATGGTCAGGCCGTCCTCGGAAGCCGCCCCGAGTACGGCAAGGACGGGAATCTCGTCGATCAACGCGGCCGCCAACCCCTTCTCGATCACGCCGCCGCGCACCGGCGCATAGCGCACTTCAATATCGCCGATCAGTTCTCCGTTCACCGATTCGATCTTCAGCACCCGCACCGGCGCGCCGATCGAAAGCAGGAAATCGAGCAGGGCCGATCGAGTCGGATTCAGTCCGACATTCGCAATCATCAGGCGCGACTCCGGCACCAGAAGTCCCGCAACCAGAAAAAACGCCGCCGAGGACAGATCGCTCGGAACCACCAGTTCGCGCCCGGTCAATTTCGCTCTACCCTGAAGCGAAATCACTCTCTGTTTCACCTGCAGTTCCGCCCCGAACTCCCGCAGCGCAATCTCGGTGTGATCGCGCGAAGCGATCGACTCCCGGACCACAGTTTCTCCCGAAGCGAATAATCCCCCAAACAGAACGCACGTCTTCACCTGCGCGCTCGGCACCGGAAGCGTGTAGTCGATCGGACACAGCCCCTGCACATGATGGAACGACAACGGGGGAAACCGACCCTCCCGCGCTTCAATCTGCGCGCCCATTTGTGACAGAGGTGTGATAATTCGCTGCATCGGGCGACGCGATAACGACTCGTCTCCGAAGATGCGGCTGTCGAACGGCTGCGCCGCCAGCAAGCCCGCCATCATGCGAATCGTAGAGCCCGAGTTCCCCGCGTCCAGATCGCCTTTCGGCTCTCGCCAGCCGTCAAGTCCGTGACCATGGACCGTCACGGTTGTCCCGTTTTCTTCGACATCAATTCCCAGGGCACGAACGCATCCCAGCGTTGAGTGACAGTCCGCGCCGGTTGCATAATTCGTGATCTTCGAGGTGCCTTCCGCAAGCGACGCGAGCATGGCGTACCGATGCGAAATCGATTTATCGCCCGGCAAAATAACCACTCCGGACAGGGGTCCGCCGGGACGTATGGTCTGTTGCATGAAGCTCCATTGTAGACTTGAACTTCAACGAAATTTGCTGCGTGCCAGCCGCACAGCGAAGCAGTTTTGAAGTTCCTGTAACGGAACTACACATGGCAAACTTTGGAAAACAGAATCGATGGAGCATAATATCGGTTTGGCCGTTTTTTCCCCTCGACACTAGACCTTAAATGTCACAGATCTTCAAATCCAGCGCGAACGCGATGTCGCGGGTCAGCATCATCCTCGCCGTCGTTGTCCTTGCGGCGACGGGCGGAGCGCTCTTCGAGTTGATCGCCGATTCGACTTATGCCACCAGAATGGGCGATGCGCGCGAACAGCCGATCCCGTTCAGCCACGCCCACCACGTCGGCTCGATGGGCATCGACTGCCGCTACTGCCACACTTCGGTCGAGAACTCGGATTTCGCTGTTCTCCCACCCACCAAGACCTGCATGAACTGCCATTCGCAGATCTGGATCAACAGCCCGACCCTCGAACCCGTCAGGGAAAGTTTTCGAACAAACCAATCCATCAAGTGGACGAAAGTATACGATCTTCCGGACTTCGTCTATTTCAATCACAGCATTCATGTCAAAAAAGGCGTCGGATGCGAGACCTGCCACGGGCGCGTTGACGAAATGGGTTTGACCTATCAAAACCCATCGCTTCAGATGCGCTGGTGCCTGGATTGCCACCGGAACCCTGAAAAATATCTTCGCCCGCGCGACCAGATCACCACGATGGGATACGAGCCGTCCGAACCGCAGGAGGTATTAGGGGCCCGGCTGGTGAAGGAATATCACGTTCAAAAGCTCGAAACCTGCTGGACATGCCACAGATAGCAACAGATGATTGAGAACAGCCAACCTACTAACGAAGAGCCCGGCGAAGCGCTGAACCTGGCGTCGATTCGCACGCGGCTGGAAAAGGCCAAAGGCGCAGGCTACTGGCGGAGCCTCGATGAGATCACTTCCGTTGCGGGGTTCAAGGAATTTCTTCATCGCGAATTTCCGCGGCAGGCTTCCGAATGGATCGATGACGAAGGCCGGCGGAATTTTTTGAAGATCATGGGCGCGTCGCTCGCGCTCGCAGGACTTTCCGCCTGCACCAAACAGCCGACGGAATACCTGATGCCCTATGTGGAAGCCCCCGAGCAGGAGCTTCCCGGCAAGCCCATTTTTTATGCGACGGCGTTTCCGGTGAGCGGTATTGCGAATCCGGTCCTCGTGGAGACTCACGAATTCCGGCCGACGAAGGTCGAAGGAAACCCGGAACATCCGGCGAGCCTCGGGTCGACCGACGTGCCCACGCAGGCCTCGATTCTCGGCCTTTACGATCCGGATCGTCTGCAGACCGTGAACTTCATCGACGAAGTCCGTTCGTACCCGTCCTTCCTCGTAACCTTTATCAAGGAGCTGGCAAGACAGCAGGCGAAAAGCGGTTCGGGTATTCGCATCCTTACCGAAACCGTCACATCCCCAACGCTCTATTCCCAGATGCAGGAAGCGCTCATGCTGTATCCGGGCGCGAAATGGTATCAGTGGGAACCCATTGGACATGGCCGCCGCATGGGCAGCCAATTGGCCTTTGGGCAGTTCCTGAATCCCGTATACAAATTCGATCAGGCCGATGTCGTTCTTTCAATCGACGGCAACTTTCTGGCAAATGGGCCGGGCGGCGTCCGTTACGCGCGTGACTTTGTTTCGAAACGTATCATGCGGGGCGGAAACACCACGCAGAGCCGTTTCTACGCGGTTGAAACAACACCGACATCGACGGGATGCAAGGCCGATCACCGCCAGGCGATCAAACCATCCGAAGTGATCGGGTTTGCCCGGTCTCTCGCCGCTGCACTATCAGGCGGAACTGCAAGCGGTCCGCTCTCCGGAACGAAGTTCTACTCGGCTCTCGTGAAAGACCTGCAGGCGAGCAAAGGCAAGTCCATCGTCATCGCAGGCGAAGATCAGTCGCCGGAAGTTCACGCGGTCGTCCATTACATCAATCAGGTTTTGGGCAACAACGGCACGACGGTGACGTTTACCCCCTCTCTCGAACCCAAAGCCACCGATCAGTGGGCGGATTTGCAGTCTCTCGTACAGGATTTGCGCTCGGGTCAGGTGGATCTGCTCTTGATCCTGGGCGGCAATCCTGTCTACAGCGCTCCCGCCGAATTGAACCTTAAGGGCGCGATTCAGATGGCGAAGCTCCGGATTCGTCTGGGCGATCAACTGGACGAAACATCCGAGGTCTGCCAGTGGAATATCCCGATGGCGCATCCCTTCGAGCAGTGGAGCGACGCCCCGGCTTACGACGGAACTGTCTCTATCATGCAGCCGCTGATTGCACCTCTTTATGAGGGCAAGTCTGCGCATGAACTCATCGCCGCATTCACAAACAACCCTCAGAAATCGAACTACGAGTGCGTGCGGGATTACTGGCGGACGAAGCATACGGGCGCCGATTACGAGACCTGGTGGAAGCACTCGATTCACGACGGTTTCATCAAGGGCTCGGCGCCGGGCGCTGTAACCGCAACCGCCAAACTGGTCCCGCCATCCTCATCGAATTCGTCAACTTCAGGCTACGAAATCTCTTTCCACAGCGATCCCTATCTTCTCGACGGACGTTATTCGAATAACGCATGGCTGCAGGAACTGGCGCGGCCGGTTACGCGCCTGACGTGGGACAACGCAGTCGTTATGAGTCCAAAGACGGCCAACGAACTGCACGTCACCGACGAAGACCAGGTCGCGGTTGATCACAACGGCCACACGGTATGGGGAGCGGTGTGGCGCATCCCCGGGCATCCCGATGGCTCGATCGCGCTGAGTCTGGGCTACGGACGAACCCGGGCGGGCCGTGCCGGCAATGGCGCAGGTTTCGACGTTTATCCGCTCCGTCCAGCCTCAAGCCCGTACTTCGCCACGGGCGCGACGGTGCGCAAACTGGGCAAGACGTTCCGCCTCGCCGCGGTGCAGCACCACTTCGCTATGGAGAGCCGTGAACCGGTCCATGCGGGCACGCTCGAAGAATTCAAGCAGGATCCTTATTTTTCAGAAAAGAGGAGCGAGATTCCTCCTAAGGGGCTGACGATTTTCCCGCAGACTTTCAAATACGAAGGTTACGCCTGGGGAATGGCAATCGACCTCACCGCCTGCGTAGGGTGCAGCTCGTGCGTGGTGGCGTGCCAGGCGGAGAACAACATCGCCGTGGTGGGAAAAGAGCAGGTGCTCAACACCCGCGAAATGCAGTGGATCCGTATCGACCGGTATTACAAGGGCGAGCCCGACGAACCGGATATGTACTTCCAGCCGGTCGCATGCGTGCAGTGTGAGGACGCGCCGTGCGAGATCGTCTGCCCGGTAGCCGCAACGGAAACAGATGCCGAAGGTCTGAACAACATGGTTTACAACCGTTGCGTCGGCACCCGGTACTGTTCGAACAATTGCCCCTATAAGGTGCGCCGCTTCAACTTCCTGCTGTTCTCTGACTGGGAGACGGAAAGCTACAAGCTCCAGCGCAATCCCGACGTAACGGTGCGCAGCCGCGGCGTCATGGAGAAGTGCTCGTACTGCGTGCAGCGCATCAATTACGCCAAGATCACGGCGGAGAAACAGGACCGCAAGGTGCTTGACGGCGAGATCATTCCCGCATGCGCCGCGGCCTGCCCGTCGCAAGCCATTATGTTCGGAGATCTGAACGACCCGAAGAGCCGCGTTTCGGCGTGGAAGAGCAGCAGCCTGAATTACTCGCTGTTGGGTGAACTGAATACCCGCCCGCGCACGACTTATTTGACGGAGATACGCAACCCTAATCCGGAAGTGCAGAAATCGGAGAAGGAGAGCTAAACATGGCGCAGCCCGTTGAATTGCCATCGAGCATCGCAGTCGGACCCGTAATCGACGAGGGCCACAGTCTCGCGTCGGTATCGGACAAGATTGCGGGCATCGTTCTCAAACGCAAGACCACGCTGGGGTGGATTTTCGGCTTTCTGATTTCGTTCGCCGTAATGCAAGGGCTGCTGGTCGGCGCCACTTACCTGTTCGTCAAGGGTATCGGGATCTGGGGCGTCAACATCCCGGTCGGCTGGGGATTCGCGATCGTCAATTTTGTCTGGTGGATCGGTATCGGCCATGCAGGCACGCTGATTTCAGCCATCCTTCTGCTGCTGAACCAGTCCTGGCGAAACGCGATCAACCGGTTCGCCGAAGCGATGACGCTGTTCGCAGTTATGTGTGCGGGCATGTTTCCGGTGTTGCACACGGGCCGCCCGTGGCTGGCCTACTGGCTTTTCCCCTATCCGAACACGATGGACATGTGGCCACAGTTTCGGAGCCCTCTGATCTGGGACGTTTTCGCCGTCTCCACCTACTTCACGATTTCGGCGGTGTTCTGGTATGTCGGGCTGATTCCCGATCTGGCGACGCTGCGCGACGGCGCCACGCAACGCTGGAAACAGGTTATTTTCGGCGCGCTCGCAATGGGCTGGCGCAGTTCGGCGCGCCACTGGCAGCGGTACGAAAAAGCTTCTCTCCTGCTGGCGGGCCTGGCCACTCCGCTGGTCGTTTCCGTGCACACGGTCGTCAGCTTCGACTTCGCGGTCGCAATGCTGCCGGGCTGGCACACCACGATATTTCCGCCATACTTCGTCGCGGGCGCCATCTATTCAGGCTTTGCCATGGTGCTGACTCTGATGATCCCGGTCCGGAAATTCTTCGGGCTGGAAGACATCATTACAATGCGCCACCTGAACAACATGGCCAAGGTCACGCTCGCCACCGGCCTGATCGTGGGCTACGGCTACATGTTCGAGGCGTTCTTCGGCTACTACAGCGCGGACGTATACGAAAAGTTCACGATGTGGAACCGGATGACCGGCCCCTACGCGCCGTTCTACTGGACGCTGATTTTCTGCAACATTATTACTCCGCAGTTCCTCTGGTTCAAACGCATTCGAACAACCCCCCTGGTGCTTTGGATCGTCTCGATCGTCGTCAACATCGGTATGTGGCTGGAGCGCTTTGTCATCGTCATTACGAGCCTCCATCGGGACTTCCTTCCTTCAAGCTGGGGTATGTACTGGCCGACCATCTGGGACTGGGCGGTTTTCGCCGGTACGCTCGGTTTGTTCATGACGTTGATTTTCCTGTTCATCAGGGTATTGCCAATGATTACGATCTTCGAATTGCGCCTGCTCCTGCCGGGAGCGCGCGTTAAGGAGCCGGTCGCCCAATGAGTTCGCACTCGATCGACGACTTCCAACCTTTATACGGCCTGATGGCTGAATTTGAGACACCCGGAGACCTGGTGGCTGCCGCGCGTCGGACTCGCGAAGCCGGGTTTCGTAAATTCGACGCTTATACTCCGTATCCGATTCACGAGCTTGACGATGCGATGGATCTTCACGATAACCGGGTATCGTTATTCACGCTGATTGGCGGTCTGATCGGTGGCACGACAGGATTTGGTTTATGCAGCTGGGTCCAGGCTGTCGCGCTTCCCCTGAACATCGGCGGCCGTCCTCTGATCAGCGCCCCGATGTATATTCCGATCACATTTGAGTTAACGGTTCTTTTCGGAGGACTCACCGCCGCTATCAGCATGATCATCATGAACGGACTGCCCTCGCCCTACCATCCGGTATTTAACGTGGAGCGGTTCGCGAATGCGTCGCGAAACAAGTTTTTCCTGTGCATCGAATCAGACGATCCGAAGTTCGACCGTCACGACACCGCCGGATTTCTGGAAAGTCTGGGACCCGAAGAAGTGGCGGAAGTAGCCCGATGAGTAACGGCTTCACTTTGATCGCTCTGGGCGCCCTCTCCCTTGGTCTGGCGGGATGCTCCCGGCTGGACATGCAGGATCAGCCCAAATACAAGCCGGAACGTCCGAGCGATTTCTTCGCCGATGGCCGCAGCGAGCGCCAGCCTTTACCGGGCACGATCGCGCGCGGGGCGCTCGAAGAAGACACGGCTTTCTACGTCGGGACCGACGATCAGGGAAATGATATAACCGACTTTCCCATCGCGGTGGACAGGGCTGTGATTCTGCGCGGCGAGCAACGGTACGACATTTACTGCGCACCATGCCACGGCCGCATTGGCAACGGCCTGGGAATGATTGTGCGGCGCGGTTTCAAGCAGCCACCCTCTTATCACATCGATCGGTTGCGGGATGCGCCGATCGGACATTACTACAACGTTATTACCAACGGATATGGCGCGATGCTGAATTACGCGCAGCAGCTTGAGCCGCGAGATCGCTGGGCGGTCATAGCTTACATCCGGGTGCTGCAATACAGCGAAAACGCGAATGTCAACGATCTTCCGCAGGAAGCGCGCGCGAAGGTGCCTCCGACCAGCCAGCCTCCGATCGCCGCCCAGGCGAATGAACCGCTGGTGACGCCCGATGCCGATTTTACCGACTTTCCGAATAAACCCGCGACTCCTTCGGGAGTTCCGGGAGCGCATGGCGCAGGCGCGGTCCCGGGAACTCAACCTGAAAGAAAATGACGACGACGGAACAAAGTTACGCAACCTCTCCACAACTGGTGGAGACGCTCAGGAAATACCAGCACATCGCGACGTTCGTCGGACTTATTTTTCTGGCATTTACAGTCGCGGGCTCCTTCTTTTTCGGGCTGCAGCAGTTCCTGCGGTCCTATCTGGTGGGTTTGTTTTTGTGGTTCGGCGCCGGAATGGGATGCCTCCTGCTGCTGATGGCCCACCTGGTTACCGGTGGTGCGTGGGGCATGGTGATCCGGCGGCCGCTCGAAGCAGGCACACGGACGCTTTATGTCATGTGGCTGCTTTTTCTGCCCATACTGATCTTCGCGCCGCAGTTGTACCTCTGGGCGGACCCGGCGCACGCTGCCGACAAAATCGTTCAGGCGAAGCATCTTTACCTGAATGTGCCCTTTCTGTGGATCAGGTGGCTCATCTACGGAGTTGTCTGGCTGGGACTAACGACTCTGCTTAACAAATGGTCGCTGCGGGAAGACGAAACCAAATCGTTGGAATATTCGCGCAAGCTGGAAAATCTCAGCGCGCCGGGTATCGTCGCTTTCTTTTTCACGATTACGTTCTGCGCGATTGACTACCTTATGTCCCTGGACGCCACCTGGGCGTCGACTGTATATGGATTCCTGATTGCGATGGGAGAGGGGCTGATGGCGATGTCTCTGATCGTCGCGGTGCTGACCCTCCTCGCCAGATACGCGCCGATGGACCACGCGCTCACGGCGAAGCATTTGCACGATCTGGGAAAACTCATGCTTGCGCTCGTGATGCTGTGGGCCTACATGTCGTTCTCGCAGTACCTGATTATCTACTCGGCCAACCTGCCTCAGGAAGTAACCTGGTATGTCCGGCGATTGAACGGCGGCTGGGAATGGGTGGGGCTTGCCTTGTTACTGCTGCACTTCGCGCTCCCCTTCGCGCTGCTGCTGTCGCAATCTCTCAAGAGAAATCCGAACACCATCTGGAGAATTGCAATTTTAATAGTCTGCATCCACGCCGTAGAAGCGTTCTGGCTGGTGGAACCGAACTTCACCAGTCTGGACCATCCGAAATTCAGCATTTCGCTTCTCGATTTCACGGCCCCGATCGGATTCGGCGGATTGTGGCTGGCTATGTTTTTCCGGACGCTGCCCACGCGGCCACTGTTGCCGCTGGGAGCTCCCGACTTGATAAAGGCGTTGAACCATGGCAGAGAGCACTAATAAACCACACGACCATCCGCCTCACGACCACGGTCACGAGCACGAAGTGAACCCGGGCGTTTCGCACGAGCGGCGAGACGTCAACGTGTTCCAGATTTCGGCGTTCGGAATCGGCCTCCTGCTGAGTTGCATTGTCGTGGTGTTTGCGATGTGGGCACTGTTCGATTTCCTCTTTTCGCGGGAAGAGGCGAAGAATTCCTTGAACCCGGCCGCACTGATGATGAACCAGCGGAATACGCTTCCGCCCGAACCTCGCCTTCAGGCCCAGCCGAAAGATTGAATTGAAGGATTTGAAGGCGGACGAGGATGCGATTCTGAACAGCTACGGCTGGATCAATCCGGACAAGGGTATTGTACGGATTCCGATAGACGAGGCGATCAATATAGTGGCTCAGAAGGGCCTGCCCTCCAAACCAACTCCCGCCGGGCTGGACAACGACGGGTACCGGACAATTCCGGCAGATTCCAGCAGCGGCAGAACTCTGGAAAAAATCTCACAATGAAGAAAGCGCAGTACATTTCGGTTTTGATTCTGGCCGGGGCGGCAGTGCTGGTAACTGCTCCCGGGCTTAATGCTCAAGCCGCGCAGAAGGAGAACTACGAAACCGGTCCCGCGACTCTGAACGGTCCGCCGAACACGCCGGTGCCGGACCTCCTTAATGTGACAGGCGTTGACCGGCCGAGTCCTCTGAAGGGAGTAACGATCGAGCAGAAGCTCGATTCGCAGCTTCCCCTCGACGCAAAGTTCCGGGATGAGAACGGAAATCTTGTCCCGCTCGGCACGTATTTCGGCAAGCGGCCCGTTGTGCTGGCCCTCGTGTATTACGAGTGCCCGATGCTCTGCACGCAGATCCTGAATGGGATGGTCGGAGCCGCGAAAGTTTTGACATTTACTCCGGGCAAGGATTACGACGTTGTTGCAATCAGCTTTGATGCGCGCGAAACGCCAAAACAGGCCGCCGCGAAAAAAGCGACCTATATGCGTGACTACGGTCATCCGGAGACGGCAAATGGTTGGCATTTCCTGACGGGGGATCCAGATTCGATCAAGCGCGTCACGGACGCGGTCGGCTTCAAATACAAGTGGGACGTTTACACCGCGTCATTCGCCCACGCGAGCGCGGTCTACGTCCTCACGCCGGAGGGTAAGCTGTCGAAGTATTTTTACGGCATTGAATACTCTCCCAAAGACATGCGTTTCGCTCTGGTGCAGGCATCGCACAATCAGATCGGAAATGCGGTCGACCAGATTTTATTGTTCTGTTATCACTTCGATCCGACGACGGCGAAATATACGCCCGTCGCATTGAACATTCTGAGAATAGCCGGGGCGGCTACGGTGCTGACGCTCGGGGGATTTGTGTTTATCATGCTGCGGAAAGACAGCAGGCAGAAAGGGATTCGAGCCGCTTAACCGTATATGCCAGAAAAGACTTTCGAGCTATTTCCGGAAGCGGCTTCGTCCATCGCCGGCCATGTCGACGCGCTCTATGCGTACATGGTGCTGATCAGCGCGTTCTTCTCGCTGCTCATAGCGTTTCTGGTGGTCTTCTTCGCCGTTAAGTACAGGCGGCGGAACGACGAAATTCCCGCGGCAAGGGACGAACACAGTATCGGGGGGATGATCCTCGAAATCGTGTGGTCGGTCATTCCGCTGGGTCTCTCGCTCGTGATGTTCGCCTGGGGCGCGAGTATTTTCTTTACTGAGTCGAAGCCCCCGGCGGATGCCATGACAATCTATGTCACGGGCAAGCAATGGATGTGGAAGATCCAGCACAACGAGGGCGCGCGGGAAATCAATCAACTGCATGTGCCGGTGAATCGCGACATCCGGCTGACGCTGACGTCCGAAGACGTGATTCACGATTTCTATGTGCCCGCGTTCCGGACCAAGACCGACGTGCTGCCGGGCAAGTACACGACTGAATGGTTCCGTCCGACGAAGGTCGGCGCTTATCACATTTTCTGCGCCGAGTATTGCGGGACGAAGCATTCCGGCATGATCGGAACCGTTTACGTGATGAACGAGAACGACTACAATACCTGGCTCGCGGAAGGCAGCGGCGAAGGCTCGATGGCGGAGCAGGGCCAGTCGCTCTTTAATCAGCTGGGATGCGCAACCTGTCATGCGAGCGCGATCAACAAGCAGAACGGGCGTTGCCCGAATCTGAATGGTGTGTTCGGCACGACTGTCGAGCTGAAAGACGGGTCGACCGTGCAGAGCGGATGAGTCGTATATTCGGGAATCGGTGCTCTATCCGCAGTCGAAGATCGTTGCCGGATACGACGACATTATGCCGACCTTCAAAGGTCTGATTACGGAGGATGGCATGGTGAAGCTGGTCGAATACGTGAAATCGTTGGGCTCGAGGAATGGGCCGCAAACTTCCGTTCCGCCGGCGCCGACTCAGACCAGTGGGGAGCCCGCGCCTCCGGCACAGGCTCCGGGCAGAGCGAATCGGCAGGCGGCGGGTGCTCCCGCGAATCCGGCCAGGCCAGGGAATCAGTAATTTGCAAGGAATATCTGTATGATTACGGCACCTCCTCAAGTAGAAGAAAAAAAGAACTATCTGAATGCGACGCAGGGGCTGAAGAGCTGGCTGCTCACCCATGACCACAAGCGCATCGCAATCCTCTACCTCATTGGAGTCACCTTCTTCTTCGCTGTCGGCGGCCTTTTTGCGACCCTGATTCGTCTGGAACTGGCGACTCCGGCGGGCGATCTCGTGGAATCGAACACCTACAACAAATTTTTTACGATGCACGGCATCGTCATGGTGTTTCTCTTCCTGATTCCGTCGATTCCCGCGGTGTTTGGTAATTTCCTGATACCGCTGATGATCGGCGCGAAAGACGTCGCGTTTCCGAGGCTGAACCTCCTGAGCTGGTACATCTACATGGTGGGCGGGTTGTTCATCGTGACCGTGCTGCTGATGGGTGGCGTGGATACGGGCTGGACCTTCTACACGCCGTTCAGTTCCTCCTACTCGAACGGATACGTGGTCGCGGCGGGAATGGGGATTTTCATCGCCGGGTTCTCGTCGATCCTGACGGGCTTGAATTTCATCGTCACGATCCACCGCATGCGCGCACCGGGGCTGACCTGGTTCCGGCTGCCTCTTTTCGTCTGGGCGCATTACGCTACCAGCATGATTCAGGTCCTGGGGACGCCAGTCATCGCCGTGACGCTGCTTCTACTGGTTCTGGAGCGGGGATTCCACATCGGCTTTTTCGATCCCGCATATGGCGGCGATCCCGTTTTATTCCAGCACATGTTCTGGTTCTACTCGCATCCGGCGGTTTACATCATGATCCTGCCGTCGATGGGGGTGGTCACGGAAATCATCACGACATTCAGTTCGCAAGAAGCCATTCGGCTACACGTTCATCGCGTTTTCCAGCGTGGCGATCGCGGTATTCGGTTTCGTTGTCTGGGGCCATCACCTCTTTGTCAGCAGCCAGTCGGTTTACGCCGGAATGGTGTTCTCGGTTCTCAGCTATATCGTGGCGATTCCTTCCGCGATCAAGGTCTTCAACTGGACCGCGACCATGTATAAGGGCGTCGGTCCGGCTTACCACGCCGATGCTTTACGCGCATCGGCTTTATCGGATTGTTCACGATCGGCGGCCTGACGGGATTGTTCCTTGCCAGTCTCGGGATGGATGTGCATTTGACGGATACCTACTTTGTCATCGCTCACTTCCACTACGTAATGGTGGGCGGGGCGATCATGGGCTTCATGGGCGGAATCCATTACTGGTGGCCCAAGATGTTCGGCAAGATGTATCACGATGGGTGGTCGAAGATTTCGGCGATCATCATTTTCATCGGCTTCAATCTGACTTTCTTCCCGCAGTTTCTGCTGGGATATATGGGGATGCCGCGGCGCTATCATGCCTATCCGCCTGAGTTCCAGGTGCTGAACGTGCTTTCGTCGGCGGGAGCCTCGATCCTGGGCATCGGCTATCTGATTCCCTTCTTTTACCTGCTGTGGTCGCTGAAATATGGCCCTGACGCTCCGCCTAATCCCTGGGGAGCCACCACGCTGGAGTGGCAGACCGCTTCACCGCCACCGACGGCCAATTTCGAGGTCACGCCCGTCGTGACGCAGGACGCATACACATATTCACCCGAGGAGGTTGTCCACGTTGGATAGTCAGGCGGCGGTTGTCTCATCCGAGGCCGTTGCGCACCAGCACGGCCACGTCGAACACCATTTCGAAGATGCGCACCAGCAAAAGGATGCCGCAACCGTCGGAATGTGGGTTTTTCTGGTCACCGAAGTCATGTTCTTCGGTGGAATGTTTCTTGCGTATTTCGTTTACCGGCAGGCGTACCCGGCGGCGTTTCGCATCGGCCAGCAACAAGACCGTTCTTCTGATTGGCGCGGTGAACACCACGGTTCTGATCTGCAGCAGCTTGACGATGGCGTATGGCGGTTCACTGCGCGGCGATCGGAAAGAAAAATCTGATCGTTTTGTTTCTGATCCTGACGCTGCTGCTTGGCGGAACGTTCCTCGGCGTGAAGGCATACGAGTATCACGACAAATGGGTGCACCACGAAGTTCCGGGGCATAATTTCGATTGCGAGGGTTGCACCGACGCGGTACACACGCCTTTGTTTTTCGCTTTGTATTTCGGTATGACGGGTCTCCACGCGACGCACATGATCGTGGGCGTCGGCATCATAATATTCCTGATCGTTCAGGCGCGGAAAGGTGCGTACACGCCCGAGTGGCATACTCCCGTGGAGTTGTTCGGGCTTTACTGGCACTTCGTCGACATCGTGTGGATCTTCCTTTTCCCGCTGCTTATATCTGATCGACCGGTCGGCGCCGAAGTGAAACGAGAGGCACAGAAGGATGAACACTTGGACTGGCTGAACACAAAACCGGCGAGCACCACATCGTACCGAAGAGAGTCTACTTCGTCGTCTTCTTCGCGCTGATCCTCCTGACGTGGGTAACGACCGGCGTTTCGACGCTTGACCTTGGCCGCTGGAACATTTTCGTGGCGCTGGCGATCGCGATCTGTAAGGCGTCACTTGTGGCCCTGTTCTTCATGCACGTCTGGTACAGCACTCGATTGACGAAGATGGTCGTCGGGGCCAGTATCTTCTGGTTGATCCTGATGTTGTTTATCACGATGTCGGACATCTGGACGCGCGGGTGGATGGGCGTTCCCGGCAGATAGATTTCAACATTTCGCCGGGCTTTCTCAGGAAGGCCCGGCGATCCGACATTCGCGAGGGAAATTCCGAGAGAGACGAGATCAGACGATCACGCCGGCGAGCTTTTCCTTGATCTGATCGGCGGTGAACGGCTTTCGTACATACCCGGTGGCCCCGAGTTGCACGGCCTCCATCACCTTTCCCTGACCACCCTCCGTGGTGATCATGATGACCGGAACGTTCTTGAGATGGCTCATCTCTTTAATCCGGGCAAGCAGCTGTAAACCGTCCATCTGAGGCATGTTGATGTCCGACAGGATCAGACCGAAGGTCCTGTCCTTCAGGAGTTCGACCGCCTCAGACCCGTCCCCGGCTTCCTGTATCTCACCAAGTTTTAGATCGGTCTGGCGGAGGACCCGCTGGAGAATCTTCCGGATCGCGGCCGAATCATCCACGATAAGCACATCCAAAGGCGCCGTAGCTGTCATTGTTTCCCTCTGCAGAGTTATCGGCAACGAGGTTGGTGAAGTTTAGTTGCGCCGGGAAAAAAGTCGGAACTCGAAGAAACTGCGGGACTGCCGATAAGACAGTCAGGCACAAATATATGAGCCAGATATCGATCACCGCCGCCACGCCGGTGACGGAGCCTCAGGCCGGCGCGAGGGAGAGTTCCGCCCAGGTAAATCGGTCGCTCAACCAGGAGGTGTCGAATGCGGTTCGGCAACTGAATGAAGCGGCATATCCCGGCGAGGGCAGGGAAGTGACCTTCTCTCTGGACCGGGCGACAAAGGCGCCCGTTATTAAGGTCGTTGACACCGCGACCAAAGAGGTCATCAGCCAGTGGCCGTCGGAATATCTGCTCGAGATTGCAGCCGAAAATACAACCAGGAAATGAGATTCAGGATGAATCCCTATTACGAACAGATGATCCTCAATGCCGAGCCGGTGGAACTGATCAGGCTCCTCTACCAGCGCGCGATTTCCTGCGTGCGGGACGCGCGAGAGCACCTGGCGCACAAGAGAATCGCCGAACGCTCGAAGGCTATAACGCAGGCGTACGAGGCAATCGAGCAACTGATAGTCGCTTTACGTCCGGAAAACGCTCCCGAGTTGTGTTCACGCCTTCAGGGCCTCTACGCTTACATGCAGCAGCGTCTCCTCGATGCGAACATGCAACAGACGGACGGCCCGATGATAGAAGTGTTGGGACTTTTGACGACGCTGGCCGAGGGATGGTCGGGGGCTGTGGCGCAGCTGAACCAGGGCCACAAGGAAGTTTCCCAGCCCACCGCTGAACCGTGCGGCCGGGCCGGCCAGGCGCCGGAGTCGGCTTCGAGCTACGCCGTCACGGCCTGAATCGGGCTTAAGGTTTCGTTTCGTCGTCCTTTTTTGAGGCGAGGTCCTCTTTCGAGGCCAGTCCCTGCGAGATCAGTTTTTGCAGACCGAAGCCGCCCGCCGCGGCCATTGCTTTCGCGAGTTCTTCTTCTCCCAGGCCGAAGGCCGCTGAGCTGGAACCGTCGTCTCCGGTTCCGAGCCAGCCCGAATCTTCTTCGCGCGACGAGCGGAGTATCTGATCGATCAACAGCGCCTCGAAGTCCTTCGCGGCGCTGCTCTGTTTTTCCCTTGCCGGGTTGGATGGCACAATGCTGGCCGGGTCATGCTCTGAACTGCCGGTCAGCAATTCCGCATATGGTATTCCGACGTTCATCAAATCACCTCGAGTTCCGCATCAAGCGCCCCGGCGGCCCGCAGATTCTGGAGAATCGCGATGATGTCGCGCGCGGACGAGCCGATCGCGGTCAGTGCCCGTACCAGCTCTTCGACTGTCGAGCCCTGTTTCAGCACCACGTTTCTCGTGGGCTCCTCTCTGGCAGCCACACTTTGCTGCGGAACAACCTCAGTCTTTCCCAATGACAATGAGCCCGGCTGGGAGACCAGCAGATTGGTCTGAATCTCCACCGACAGACTGCCGTGAAGGATCGCCACCGGAGCGATCTGCACATCTTTACCCATGACAATCGTGCCCGTCCGCTCATTCACCACGATTTTTGCGGGACCGTCAACCTCAACCTTCAGGTCTTCCAGACTCGCGATGAACTCCGTCATACGGGCCGTCCAGGAAAGAGGCGTTTCGACATCGACAAGGGCGGAATTCTCAGCGCGCGCAATCGATTTATCCATACCGAACTCCTTGTTGATGGCTGCGGCGATGCGCGAGGACGTGGTGAAATCCTCGTTCCGCAGCTGGATGCGGACGTGAGCACCGGGTTCAACCGACGGCGCTGCGCGTTCGACAGTCGCGCCGTTCGGAGACCGTCCCACCGTAGGGTGGTTCACGGTCTGGCTCACGCCTCCACGTCCGGCCACGAATCCCCCGGTCACGATCGGCCCCTGCGCGACCGCGTAGACCTGGCCGTTGGCGCCGCGGAGGGAAGTCATCAGGAGCAAGCCGCCCTGAAGATTGGAAGCGTCGCCGATCGCCGCGGCCGTAATGTCAATCTTCGTGCCAGGTTGAGCGAAAGGCGGGAGCGTCGCAGTGACCATAACAGCGGCGGTATTCGAAACCTTAATCGCAGTCGCGACCACCGCAACGCCCATTTTCTCGAGCATGTTCGCAAGGCTCTGGGTGCTGAATATGGTCTGCTGCTTGTCGCCCGTTTTGTTCAGCCCAACTACAACTCCGTATCCGACGAGCTGATTGTCGCGCACGCCCTCGATCGAAACCAGGTCTTTGATCCGTGTTGCTCCGGGGAGCGCCGGGGCGAGGCCGAGCAGCAATGTCAGAGCCAGTAAGGAGCGCATGTTCAGAAAGGAAGCAGTCCCAGCAGCAGCCTGTAGAGGAAATTCGGACGGCGTATCGCATCGTTCACGATCCCCTTTCCATTCAGGCGGATCTCCATATCGGCGATCTGGGTCGAACCGACCGTATTGTTGGTGGTGATGTCGGCGTTGCGAATGATGCCGCGCACAGTGATGGCCTGCTGTTCGGAGTTCACCTGCAGATCCTTCGATCCCTCGATGAAAAGCAGCCCGCCCGGCAGGACCTTTACCACGCGGGCGCTGAGTACTGCGTTCAACGTCGTGGTGCGGCTGGTTGTACCAGTCCCGTTAAGTTTTTGATCCCCGGACGCGTTTAAAAGATTCGAGAGCGCGCCCGTTGCTGCCCTGGGTCCGGCGAGAGAAGTGATGGAGGAGTTGGCGCTCGAAGCCCGCTCGGTCGTGCTGGCGCCGCTGGCGGCCGCATTGATCGTTTCAGTGACGATGATGGTCACTACGTCATCGATGCGATTCGCTCGCAGGTCCCGTGCAAGATCGTCCAGGCGTGCGGAAGCCGACCAGATAGAGCCTGGGGAGCTGACGGCGGAATCCTCGCCGGAGATGGCCGACGCGCTGTTGAGGTACTTATCCAGCATCGAAGGCTCGGGCGGCTTCTTTTGTTTTTTCGAGTCGGCGGCCCTGGCGTGCGTGCCTGCGAAGAGGATCATCAGAGCCGTTATGGCGCGGAAACCCCGGTTCATGACTGACGCGCCCCAGCCAGAATTACCACGGCTCGCGATCCGGAGTTCAGCTTTGCCCGAAAAGTCTTTCCGCTCGACGGATTGCGCAGTTCGATCACGTCTCCCTCATTGGCCGAACTCTCCGCCACGGCCTCGAACTGGAGATGCGCCAGGCCGCTCTGAACATCGACCGTGACTGGATCGCCTCGTCGAACTTGAGGCGGCACGGCAAGGATCGCGAGCGGGATCGTTTCGCCCGCTCTCACCGCGCGATCCGCGACTCTGCCGGCCACCTCTTCGATTCGCGTCGCCGTCTTCGAGCGCTGAAAGGGCCCAGTTCGGCTCTCGAGACGAAGAGACGCCGCGTTGAGGGGAGTGTTTGCGGGAAGATCTTTGTCCGCGATCACTACCGTGTAGTGCGTGTTCAGCGAGACTCGCGCCCAGCATACGGCTTTCCGCGTATCGGCGTATTTCACGTAACCGCGCCAGAGTTGTACGCCATTGGTGGTTGGGCCTGCGGGCTCCAGTCCTTCGAGGGGGAAATCGAGTTCTCCGGCGGGTACGGCGGACTTTGAAAGTTCGAGTATTTTCAGGTCCTGACTGGTCACTTTGAATTCGGAAGGAAGGGTGCGAAGCATGGCCGCAGCCACGTCGTCTTCCTTGAGCTGCATCATCGTCAATTCGAAGCAGATCTCCCGAGCGTCCGGGAGCAGAATCCCGTGAGCGCGGGCGATCCGTTCCAGCTCAGCGGCAGGATAGATCCTCGATCCACCAGGGGAAGGCGCGAATCCGACGGTGAGGTCCGCGGGCAGGGCAGAAAATCGAGCGTCGGCGCGTGCAAGATCGCGGCCCAGAATCCGATTCCCCGTCACGGGAAGGCAACCCCCAAAGCAAGTCGCGGGAAGGGCCACCGTCGAAAAAACGAACTGTGCCAGGCGATTCTTCATGCTCGATTTACTTGGTGAGGTTGTTGACCTGCGAATACATGTCGTCGGCGGCTTTGACCACTTTCGAGTTCGCTTCGTACGATCGCTGGGCGCTGATCAGATTGATGAATTCATCGACCACGCTGACATTCGACTGTTCGACGTAGCCCTGCAGTACCGTGCCGGCGCCGTCCGTTCCACCTGCCGGACCGACGACAGCCGCGCCCGACGCATCGGTGGGCAAATACAGGCTCTGACCAATGGAGTTCAATCCCGCGGGGTTCTGGAACGTCGCGAGCGTAATCTGTCCGGCGGTCTGTGCGGCAGTCTGGCCGGGCAAGGTGTAGCTGACCGTCCCATCGGTGGCGATGGTGATCGACTGGGCGGCCGCGGGGATCGTGATCTGGGGCAGAATCGGATCTCCATTCGAAGTCACGATATTGCCGGACGCATCCATCTGGAACGAGCCCGCGCGCGTATAAGCCGTTTCACCGCTGGCCTGCTTGACCTGGAAAAATCCGTTCCCCTGGATCACCATGTCGAGTGGATTGCTGGTCTGTGTGAATGCCCCTTGTGTCAGATTGATTTCGTTCGAAGACGTGCGGGTTCCCAGCCCCAGCTGAAGCCCTGCCGGAACAATCGTCGACGTTCCGGATTGCGCTCCCGGCTGCACCATCGACTGGTACATAAGGTCCTGAAATTGCGCGCGCCGCGACTTGTACCCGACGGTATTGGCATTCGCCAGGTTGTTCGCGATATCGTCGATGTTCAATTCCTGCGCGCTCATGCCGCTGGCCGCGCTGTATAAAGCTCGAATCATTATGTTCTCCGTGAATATTCAAGAGGTGACGCGGGCGACTTCTTCGATTGCCCGCCGGTTGAGTTCATTGCCGAGGTTCATCGCTTTCTGAAGCATTTCGAACTGGCGCATGATGGCGACCAGGCGCACGGAAGATTCCGCCGCGCCGACATTCGACTGTTCGAGCTTGCCCTGCAGAACGAAGCCGCTCGCCGGTTTTCCCTGCGCTCCCGCGAGGGGCGCGAAGTAGTTCAGCCCTTCCTTGGCGATAGTTTCGGGATTGAAGGAAACGACCTGCATTTGTCCGATGGCCTGGCCGCTCTGCTGCACTGTCCCATCGGGCAGCACTTCGACGGGAACGCCCTGCTGTACGGCGATCTCGCCGCCGCCCTGCGCCAGCACCGGATTGCCGTCACTGCTCGTCAAAGTGCCGGAGGGCGACAGGCGGAAGCTGCCGTTCCTCGTATAGCGAACGCCTCCGGCGGTCTGCACCGCGAACATGCCCTCTCCCTGAATGGCAAAATCGAGCGGATTCGAAGTCTGGCGAATCACTCCCTGAGACAGGTCGGTCCACTGGCTTTCGATCACGGGCACCGTGGAGACATCGCCGGTCAGCGGATCGCTCGTCGCGTCGTCGCCGGTATAAAGGCTGAAGTATTCGCGGTCCGCTTTATATCCGCCCGTTGCGACGTTTGCGAGATTGTTCGCAAGCATCTCGAGCGATTCCATGCGGGCCTGCATGCCGCTTGCGGCCGAAGTTGAGATAGCATCCATAACTTGTGATCGGATGCGGTGCAGCCGTCGGGCCGAACGGAAGGAAATGGATAAATTCCTCAAAATGAGGCTTCCGCGGCCGATAAGGCCAATGAGCGAGGATTGCGGGACCGCCAAAATCTTGTCGGTTGCGGGAGAATTGCCAGGAATCCGCCACCGGGTCGCCCGCTAACGCCTTGATAATCGGACATTCCGCTTTGGCTCACAGCCTGCCTGAATCGCGAGCGTGAGTTCCCGGCTTGCGATCACTCAAAATTTGGAGGCGCCTTTAGCGGCTGTAAGTGCGGCAAGCCAGGTGCACACCGGCAGAGCGTCAGCCTTCGCCCAACTCATTCAGCAGCTCACCAGCGAATCTGCATCTTCGGATTCGCTGCACATACCGGCCGGCATGTGGGGCCAGGGCTTCGGCCCTGCCGCCGGGCTTCCGCCCGGCGCGGACCTACACCTCGGCCCCGGTAGCACCGTCGCACCGCAACCGCCAACATCCAACGAAAATTCCCCAGAGCCAGCAGCTGAATGAAGTTCCCGCTCCCCCAGTCAACCAGCTTCCCGAGCCAACCCCGGATGAACAGGTTCCTGCTCCTCCATTAAAGATCGCGCCTGTAGAGGAGCAAGTAACGATCACCGCCCCGCGCCGTCAGCAGAAATCCGCTCCCGCCAAAACTATAGAAAGCGCCCCAACCTCTCCCACAGTCGTGATTGCGCCACCGGCGCCCGCTCCCATCCCGCTGGTTCTCAGGCTGCCCCTGTTTGCATTGCGCTCGGCGAATACAGCGCTCTCTGATTCCAAAGGGGCGAAACCCACAGAAACCGTCCCCAGGCATGCCGCTCGCGCTGAACACGCCGAAACCATCGAACTGCGCCCGCCCGCGGCCCTCGAACTAACCGTGCGTGAGAAGGATCCACCCGCTCCCGTGCCCGTCGAAGCAGCGCCCGCAGTCCAGGCCACGCGAACGGAAGAGAGCGCGCCGGCTGCGGAAAAGTCAAAAGACGAGCAAAGCGCCCCAACGGCCCAAGCCGCACACGCTGCCGCACCTCAGCCGGCCGCCCAGGTTCAGGAAACCACTCCCACTCCCGTCCTGGCCCCGGCGCCGATGATTCATCCTCAGCCGGCAATGGTGGCTCCCACGCCGCAGGCGCATTACGCTCAGCCAACGCATTCCGCTCCCAAATCCGATACGCCGCCGCCCAGCTCAGTCTCCCATCTGGACGAAATGCCCGAGGAGCCGAAACCTCAACCGCAAGCCCTCCGATCCCTTTCTCTCGAATTCACGCCCGATGGCGCTCAGGACGTTCGCGTACGTCTGGCGGAGCGCGCCGGCGACGTCCATATTTCGCTTCATTCGACCGATCCCGCCCTTTCGGGACGGTTGAGCGACGGAATCCACGATCTTGTTGGAAACCTTTCCAGCGCCGGGTATGACGCCCAGGCGTGGACGCCCGAACAGGGCCGTCAGAACAATCAACGCCAGTTTGAAGATCAGCGCAGAGGCCGCCGCAATCCTTCCCCCGAGCAAGGCGCGGAAGAGTTCAGCGGTCTGATGCAGCAGCCCGTACAGGAGGTTTCATGAGCCCAACCGGTTCCACCAACTCGAACCCGGTCACAACACCAACGAGTTCGACGACGCCGATGACAACTTCGCCCAACGATCCGCTCGCCAACGAATCGACTTTCCTGACGCTCCTGGTTTCGCAGTTGCAAAATCAGGATCCTCTGAACCCGGTGGACAGCACCACATTCGTTTCGCAGCTGACCTCATACAGCCAACTCGAGCAGTTAATGGGAATCAACAAGAACACCACCACGCTTGCATCCGATTCTACCGGCACGACGCCGGCCTCAGGCTCAAACACCACCACAAATTCGACGACGGGAGCTTAACTCATGCCACTTTCCTTTTCGACTTCATTATCCGGACTGAACTCGGACTCAAACGCAATCAACGATGTCAGCCAGAATCTCGCGAACCTGAACACGACCGGTTACAAGGACGAGCAGGTGTCGTTCGAGGATCTGGTAAATCAGAGCCTCTCGGCCTTGAGCAGTTCGCTTCCCGTCAGCGGCTCGACAATCGCCAAAACCAGCCAGCAGTTCTCGCAGGGAACCCTCCAGACCACCGGCGGTGCTTATGACGCGGCAATTCAGGGAGGCGGCTTTTTCGTGTTGAGCGATCCCTCGACCGGGGCGCAGCTTTTCACGCGCGACGGCGGTTTCAGCGTCAATTCATCCGGCAACCTGGTCACGGCCGCGGGGCAGAACGTAATGGGGTGGAACGCCGTCGGCGGCACGCTCTCCACCAGCGGCCCGGCGAGCGCGATCAACGTTCCCCCGACCTTGATCTATCCCGGGGTGGCCACCACTAACATGACGTTGAGCCTGAATCTGAATGCGAACGCGGCGGCCGGCTCCACTTTCAGCTCACCCATTCAGGTCTTTGACGCGCAGGGGGTGGCGCACACATTGACCGTAACCTACACCGAAGCGGCGGCCAATAACTGGAACTACCAGGTTACAATTCCGACAACCGACATTCCGGTGGGGTCGTCCCCCATTCTGACCACCGGCTCCCTGAACTTCGACGGAACGGGCACGCTGATTACCCCGACTCCGCCGACGGTCCCGATTTCCATCCCGGCGCTTGCCGACGGCGCGTCCGCTATGAACATCAACTGGAACCTGACTGACGCCGCGGGCAACCCCACCATCACTCAGAACAACCAGGCATCGACCAATCTCGGTGTGACTCAGGACGGTTCGCAGCCCGCTCAACTTGCCAGCGTCGCGATCGGCGATAACGGCGCGGTGGTTGCAAGTTTCTCGAACGGAACCACCGAGAATGTCGGTCAAATCGAACTTGCCTCGATATCGAATCCCAGCACGATGACCCAGCTGGACAACGGAACGTATGCGGTCACTACCGCGACCTCGACCCCCGTTTTCGGAATGCCCGGTAGCGGCGCGCGCGGAACGATCACCGGGGGCGCGCTCGAAACCTCGACGGTGGATATCGCGACTGAGTTCACCAATCTGCTTCAGTTCGAGCGAGGGTATCAGGCGAATTCCAAGGTGATCACAACCGAAGATCAGGTTATCCAGACGACCCTCAGCCTGATTACTGGCTAGATCCGAATTGCCCGAAATGACTCCGATCGAGGAAGTCGCGCACATTGCGACCGTGCGGATCGAGGTGGAGGTGCAGCTCGACCGCCGCTGGATGAAGTTATCGGACATTCTGGCACTGGAAGAGGGCAGCATCATCGAGTTGAACCGCTCCGCTGGGGAAAACATAGACATCTTCATCGGCAGGAAGCTTTGCGCGTTCGGCGAAATCGTCATCATCGAGAGCGCCATGGGCGTGCGTATTACGGACTTCAACATTGAGCATTAATTCGCTATGGAAGTGATTCAACCTTTTGCCGCTATCGTTCTGGTCATGTCTCTTCTGGGGGGCGCTCTGCTGCTCTTGAAGAAACGGAGCGGCGCGACCCTGCGCTTTCCCGCGGCCGGACCCCGCAGGCTTGAGGTGATCGAGCGCGTATCGCTGGGGCCGCAGCATGCCCTGCATCTGGTACGGACGGGTGATCGTGTGGTGCTGATCGCGACCGCTCCCAACTCGTGCCAGCTTCTCGAATCCGCGCTGCCCTCGGGAGACCTGGCATGAGGAAATGGCTTCGTCTTTTCGTCTTCACCATCGCGGTTCCGGCGGGCGCAGCAGCGCAGGCGAAGACGCAATCGGCGTTCTCTTCACTGCTCTCCCCGGGACAAAACGCGCTGAGCACGCCGATGCAGATCATCCTTCTGCTGACGGCGCTCACACTGCTGCCTGCCATTGTGATGTCGCTGACGCCTTTCCTGCGGATCTCGATCGTGCTTCACTTCCTCCGGCAGGCTCTTGGAACACAGACGGCGCCCTCGAATCAGGTCCTGGTCGGAATGTCTCTTTTCCTGACGCTGGTTTCCATTCAGCCGCTGGCAACTCAGATCTACAAAGAAGCCTGGGAACCCATGGAGAGCGGCCAGTTAACCGCTGGGCAAGCGTGGGACACCGGCAGCAAACCGCTCAAGGCTTATCTGGCGCGCTTCGTCCGTGAGAAGGATGTAAAGCTCTTTCTCGATCTCACTCACGCGCCTGCACCGCGGACCCCGCAGGATCTTGACCTGCAGGTCCTCGCACCCGCCTACATACTTTCGGAGATGCGCGCGGGATTTCAGATCGGCGCGGTCATCTTCCTTCCGTTCCTGTTGATCGACATCGTCGTCGCATCGGTGACCTTATCGATAGGCATGGTTCAGTTGCCGCCCGCCATGGTTTCGGCGCCATTCAAACTTCTGCTGTTCGTTCTCGTGGATGGCTGGAATCTGACCGTCGGCTCATTGATGAAAGGCTTCTTTGTATGACGGCCGACGGCGTGGCCCACATCGTCGGTCAGATGTTTATCGCGGCCTTCTGGATCAGCGCCCCGCTGCTGGCGATCGGTTTTGCGACCGGCATCGTAATCAGCCTCATTCAGGTCCTGACGTCCATTCAGGACAGCGGCTTCAACTCGATTCCGCGCCTGATCGCGTTCCTCGGCGGCAGCCTGCTGATGATGCCATGGATGGTCCACAAGGCAATGGCTTACACGGTCGACATTCTCGGAAACCTGAGCCGTTATGGGCGCTGATTCGCTGATCTCGTTCTCGACGCTCTTCGGCTTCCTGTTCGCGCTCGCGCGAATCTCGGGTGTGTTCGCGTTTCTGCCGCTGGCCGTCTATCGCGCCGCGCCCGAAACGGCACGAATCGTTCTTGCGATTGCAATGGCTTTGATTTTGCGTTCTGAATGGAAAGTGCCCGCCGGGGCAGAAGTTTCAATTGGACGAATCGTGGCCGGTCTCGCAAGCGAAGCCGCGCTGGGTCTTGCGATTGGCATTTCTCTGGCGATCGTCATCGAAGTGTTCAAGATGGCCGCCCAGACCGTGAGCATGTCGGCCGGCCTGGGCTACGCCTCCACCATCGACCCCACCAGCGGCGCGGATTCGACGGTCCTGCTGACCACCGCCGAACTCGTAGCGGGCTTGTTGTTCTTCGTCTCAGGCGCGGACCGCCTACTGGTCAAAGTGCTCGCGGATAGCATGCGACTCTGTCCGCCTGAGTCTTTTGCTTTGAACAGGAACTGGGCGCTTGCCATCACTCAATTTGCGAGCGCGATTTTCAGCGCGGGGCTACGCCTTGCTGCCCCGCTGATTGCTGTTTTGCTGCTGGCTGACGGCGCACTCGCCGTGCTGGGGCGCGTGCAGACGCATCTTCATCTCGTCAGCCTGACCATGCCGGTGAAGCTGGCCGGCACAATGCTCCTGCTCTCGATGACGATCGTTCTTCAGCCGGGCTTCTTCGAAAATCTGATGACGTCCTGGACCCATCTGGCCGAAGGCATCCTGCGGAGCGCTCACTGATGGCGGGCTCTTCCGAGAAAACAGAGAAAGCTACACCCCAGCGCCTGAAGAAGGCGCGCAAAGACGGCGAGTTTCCGGCCGCGCGCGAATTCGTTTCAGCGATCCAGTTTTGCGCGTTCATCCTTTTGGCCGCGGCTTATTTCCCGGCCTGGATCGAGACCCTTCAGACAGCCATGGCAGTCGGGCTGAGACAGGCCTTCTCGCATTCGTTAACACCGGAAGACCTCATCGTGATGATGGTCCGGCTCTCGATCGCGGTGCTGCGGCCACTCGCGTTTCTCGGTCTTGCGCTGTTGGTAGTGACGATCCTGTTCCAGGCCGCTTCCACGAATCTGGGCTTCAGTCTTGTACGCTTCACGCCGAACTTCAACCGCCTGAATCCGCTTCAGCGGATGAAAGAGATGCCCGGCAACAATATGGTGGCCCTTCTCCAGGCGATCGTGATGATGCCTGTTATGTTCTGGCTCACCTGGACCATGATTCGGGATCGCATGCCGGACCTGATGCGTTTGCCCATGATGCCGCTTGCGAGCGGCGCGGCCGAGGCAGGCCTCCTTCTCAAAGACACTCTGCGGAAGGCTTCGTTTGTGCTTGTGCTGCTTGGGCTGGTGATGATTGTGCGCGAGCGCTCCAAATACAGCAAGCGCCTCCGCATGAGCAAACAGGACCTTCGGGACGAAGTAAAAGACACCGAGGGCAACCCCCATACTAAAGGCCGTATTCGCCGCATTCAACGCGACATGCGGCGCAGAAACATGATGAAGGAAGTGGCGAAAGCGACGGCCGTTGTCGTGAACCCCACCCACTATGCCGTGGCGATCCGTTATGAGCAAGGTATGGCCGCGCCTCTGGTGGTTGCCAAAGGCAAGAACTATCTCGCCGCGCGCATTCGCAAGCGCGCCACCGAAAATCAGGTACCGATCATTGAGAATCCTCCGCTCGCCCAGGCACTGTACAAGTCCGTGGACGTTGGTCAGGAGATTCCCGCGCACCTCTATCGCGCGGTCGCTGAAATCCTGGCTTACATCTTCAAACTCATGGGCAATCCAGGACAGAGCAACAGGGGCCAGAAATGACGGCTCGCGCAATACAGGCCGCGGCTCCCCCCCTGGCGCAAGCGAAAGGCCCGGGTAGCAAAATCTCGCTGCAGGCGCTGAGCGAATTCGCCGTTCCCATCGCGGTGCTCGCCATCGTGGTCGCTCTGATCGCGCCAATGCCCAGCTTCGTGCTCGACCTCCTGATCGTCGGGGACATCATGATGTCGGTGATCGTTCTCATGGTCGCCATGTACATCACGAAGCCGGTGGACTTCAACGTCTTCCCCACCACTCTTCTGATGCTCACGCTGTTCCGCCTCGCGTTGAACGTCTCCTCCTCGCGCCTGATTCTTCTGAACGGACACACCGGCGCCGCCGCGGCGGGAGATGTCATTCAGGCGTTCGGCAACTTCGTCGTCGGCGGCAATTACGTCATCGGCGCTGTGATCTTTCTGGTGCTGATCGCGATTCAATACGTCGTCATCAACCATGGCGCGGTCCGTATTTCCGAAGTGACCGCGCGCTTTACCCTGGACTCACTGCCGGGCAAACAGATGTCGATCGACTCGGATCTCAACGCCGGTCTGATCGATGAGGCCGAAGCGCGACGCCGCCGCAAGCAACTCGGGGGTGAGGCCGAATTCTTCGGTGCGATGGACGGCGCCAGCCGTTTTACGCAGCGCGACGCGGTCGCGGGCCTGCTGATCACCGGGATCAACATCGTGGCCGGTCTTCTGATCGGCGTACTGCAGCACGGCGTCGACATCATGAAGGCCCTCCAGACGTATACCGTGCTGACCATCGGAGACGGTCTCGTTACGGTCATTCCGGCCCTGATGATCTCGGTCGCCGGTGCGATGATCATTACCCGCGCCAGTTCCGACAACCGGATCGGCGTCGAAATTCAAAAGCAGATCTTCGGCGCTGCTCCGCCGCTCCTGCTCACAAGCGCCGTTCTGATCGCGCTCGCGGCCTTCCCCGGTTTGCCGAAAATACCGTTTCTCTTGTTGGGGGGCGGCCTGGGAACAATTACCTGGCGAATGAAGACGAGGGAAGACAAAGGATTAGAGCCCGCGGGGGGATCCCCCGCAAACAAACCGGCGAAAGAGAATCTGGAAGATCTGCTGCGCGTCGAGCCGTTATCGATCGAGGTTGGCGTCAGCCTCATCTCCTTCATCGCCGAAGGCGCGAACTCACCCCTTCTCAAGCGCATCGCCGGGATTCGCAAACAGCTTGCCGGCGAGTTGGGATTTATCATTCCCGCGATCCGCGTGACCGATAATCTCAGCCTGCGCGCCCGCGAATATTCCATCAACCTTAAGGGTATAGAAGTGGCGCGCTTTGAGCTTCTCCAAGGCAGCGAACTCGCGATAGCTGTGACATCCACGGAGCGGCCGCCCGACGGCCGCCCGACGAAAGATCCTGCGTTTGGCGTGCCCGCGTGGTGGATACCCGCCTCCCAGGCCGAGAAGGTGCGGTCGATCGGTTTCACGGTAATCGACCCGCTCAGCGTTATGAGCACTCATCTGGCGGAATTGATCAAGCGCTTCGCGCACGAACTGTTCTCGCGTCAGGAAGCGCGAAAACTGCTCGACCGTGTGAGTGTCGAGAACGCCAAAGTGGTTGAGGATCTCGTGCCGAAGCTGCTGCCGCTGGCCACCGTGCAACGAGTCATTCAGAATCTGCTGCGCGAGCGGGTATCCATCCGCGACGCCGTCTCCATTCTGGAAGCACTGGGAGAGGCGGCGCCCGCGACGCGAAACCCGGTCCTGCTGACCGACTATGTCCGGCAGTCGATTCGCCGCGTCGTCGTCAAGCCCTATCTCAACGCCAACGGCGACCTTCCCGCGTTCTTCCTCGATCCGCAACTGGAGCGCGCTGCGGAGACAGGCGTCGAGCATGGCGAATCGAACAGCGCACTGGCTCTTGCGCCGAACGCGCTGCGCGACATTCTCGACCGGCTGAACCGCGGAGTCGGCCCGCTCGAATCACCGGCCGTGGTGATCACGAGTTCCGCGTGCCGGTTCTTTCTGCGGCAAGCGGTGGAGTCTTCGACTCCGAATCTGTATTTCCTGGCGCACAGCGAAATTCCCGCCGGCGTCAAAGTGATTTCTCAGGGAACCATTCAATAACGGAGTTTGATCGGACATGCAGACAAAAACTTATTTCGCAACCAGCGTCCCCGCGGCCCTCGAAGTGGCGCGGCAGGAACTGGGTCAGGACGCCCTCCTGGTGGGTTCACGGCCGGCGCCCGCCGCTGCCCGACAGTACGGCCGTCTGGAAGTGACGTTTGCGTTCGACCCTAAGGAACGCGCTCCGCGGCCGGTTGAAATGGCTTCGTTTTTTCAGGCTGCAAACCCGGCGAAAGCCTCTGCCTCGGCGCCGGCATCGGCAATTGACGAAATCCGCCAGGAACTTTCCGCCCTCCGAGTTGCTGTGGGCGGCGCCGGCGCGCAGGTTCCCGCGAAAGAAAACATGGTCGAGAGGCAACTCATCGAGCGCGGCTTCTCGGCGAACATGGCCTCGGAAATCGCCTCGGCCGTGTCCGGCAAACCCGGCGACCCGAGCGCCGCCATATTGCAGGAACTGATGCGAAGGATTCCGGTTACTCCCGCACGTGAACTCACCCCGGGCGAAGGCCGCACGCTGGCATTCGTCGGACCTCCGGGACGTGGCAAAACAACCTCTTTAATAAAGGTCGCTCTAAGTCTGGGGCTCGCGCAGCGCGTACCGGTTCGAATTTACACCGCCGGAGCGCACCCCGTCGGCGGGCAGGAACAGATGGCCCGCTATGCCACGATTCTCGGAACTCAGTGGCACGCCTATGAATCGCTCGCGGGGCTGAACCTGGCTTTGAACGGAGAGGAATGGAAAGGTTTATCTCTGATTGATACGCCGGGGATTGCTCCCGCGGATCGCAACGAACTTGACGAGCTCAGCGGTTTCTTTGCGAACCATGCGGAAATAGAAAAACACCTGGTCCTAAGGGCTGACACCGGTTCCGACGATATGCTCCATATGATCTCCCGGTTTTCCGCTCTCAAGCCCACTCACCTTTTCTTCACGAGCCTGGACGAAGCGGTTAGTTCGGTTCCCATGATCGAGACGTTAATCCGGAGCGGCATTCCGGCGCAATTTGCGGGAACCGGACAATCCGTTTCCGACGATCTGGAACTTGTGAATGCGGATCGGCTGGCGCGGAAGGCCTGGACTGTTGCGACCGTCCCCGCCCGGTACGCGACGGCAGCGTAAGAGGTCGATTTGTCCGCTCTGGCTTACTACTATCAGACTGCCACGGTATCCGAGGAGGAGCGCGAAAGACTCATCCTCGAACACTTGCCCCAGGTGCGTCTGGTGGCGCGGAAGATCCATGAGCGGCTGCCGGATTCTATCTGTTTCGACGATTTACTCTCGGCCGGGGTGATCGGTCTGATCAACGCCATCGACAACTTCGATCCGCGCCAGAACGTCAAATTGAAAACGTACGCGGAGTTTCGCATTCGCGGCGCCATCCTCGACAGCCTGCGTGAGTCGGACTGGGCGCCGCGTCTGAAACGCAGGCAGGCGCGCGAGTTCGAAGCTGCGATCGGGCGCGCCGAACAACGGCTGGGACGGACTCCCGAAGAGGCGGAGATCGCCGCCGAACTGAAGTTGAGCGTTGAGGACTATCGCGAAAAACTGACTGAGATGGAGGCGTTGAACATCGGGGAACTGGAATTCCTCCGCGATGCCAACGAAACGCCGCTCATCCTCAAGTACGCCGCCTGTCCGGAAGAGGACTCGCCGGCTCTGACACTCGAGCGCGCTGAGCTGGAACGCCTGATCACCAACTCTATCGAACGTATACCAAAGGCTGAGAAAACAGTCCTCAGCCTCTACTTCTTTGAGGAATTGACCCTTCGAGAGATCGCCGAAATCATGGGCCTGCATCTATCGCGCGTTTCCCAGATCAAGTCGCAGGCGATCCTGCGGCTGCGTACCGCGCTGGCGAAGCGCTGGCCGGGAGTCCGGTCTTGAAGCTGAAGATTCCTCAGTACCTTGAAACGGCTTTCAATCAGGCGGCCCGCAGCCTGACTGGCAAAACCTGCAGCGTGACGGTCCAGGATCGTGGCGCCGAACCGGCGCTCGATGAGCCCATCATCTGGCAGCAATCGTTTTCGTCGGTAGCGGGCCCTTCGCTCTGGATCGTAGCCGGCCGGGACCTGTGGGAGTTTCTCGGCCGGGTTACGCTCGAAGCGGCGGGCATCGATTCCATCACCGACGAGGATTGCCGTTCTACCTGGCAGGAAGTCGTCAACCAGACGGTCGCCGGGATCGCGGCGTCCATCACAGCCGAAGAGAAGAACCAGGTAACCGCGTCCGACGGCCGGGCAATCGATGCCGAGCCGCCCGATCTGGATTGGGTGCTTTTTGCGCTGACGGTAGACGAGGGTCAGCCCCTTTGCTTCAAAGCTGCCTGGAATGCGGAATTAGCCGCCGGAGGCACGCCACGCCGGGACGAGGCGTCACTCCCCGCTGTGCGCGATAACGCGGTCTCAAGGACCTTCGACCTTCTCCTCGAGGTCGCCTTACCCGTGAGCGTCTCGTTTGGCAAAACCAATCTACAGATCCGGGAAGTGCTGAAACTGAACACCGGTTCCATTGTGGAACTCGACCGGTTAGTTACGGACCCCGTAGAGGTGATCGTTAACGATTGCGTGATTGCTCGCGGAGAGGTCGTGGTGGTGGACGGGAACTACGGCGTTCGTATCAGCCAGCTCGCCAGCCGGGAGGACCGGCTGCGGTCCGGACTCGCTGAGGCATCGCACAAGTCCGGAGGGCGGTTATGAACATGATTGACCCCGGCACTGATTGCGGGTATTTGCGGTACTGTGGCCGGCGCGGCGTGTCTGCTCATGCTGCGAAGACAACGCGCGCGTGCGGAATGGCAGCGGGAAGAACTGCAGGCCGATTTGCAATCCCGGTTGAGGCAGCAGCGGGAGGAATTTTCGGAGCAGGTAGCCCGGATCGGCCGCAGCGTCGAAGTTCTGGAGCTCGGTGCCAAAAGCGTGGAAGAGGCCGGCCGGGGCCTGAGCCGGTCTCGCCGCTCTCAGGCAATGCAACTGCTTCGTTCGGGCATGAGTCCGGAGAGTGCGGCAACATCCCTCGGAATGGCGCGGCGCGAGATGCACCTGATCGCCAAAGTGTCACGCATCCTGACTCTTTAAATATCGCGATTCCACCAAAGTCGAATTTTTACCTAAACCCGGCCCATTAAGGCGCCGATAGACAAATCAGGCGGCTGCAAAGCGCTTCGAAAGGAAGATAGTGATAGATCAAGACGTCCTGTTGCGCAGTATCATCGACTCGGCTACCGAAGTATTCTCGACAATGATGGGAATTGAGGTCGAGTCTACGGGCGAGGCGGTCGGCACAAGAGTTCCCGAACTCGGGATCATTTCCCTCGTGGGAATAACCGGCGACTGGGGAGGATCGGGCGTATTCTGCTGCACGCCGGTGCTCGCCAGTGTGATTTGCGCCCGCATGATGGGAACGGACCTCAATCCCGGCAGCCCGTCCATTGATGAGGAAGTTCTCGATGTGGTAGCCGAGATTACCAACATGATGATCGGAAACATTAAAAACGGGCTTGAAGCGATTACTGGTCCCCTAGCGATCAGCGTACCCACGGTGATTCATGGCCGAAACTTCCAGTTCCGGAACACCTTTGGTCTGCGCGCGGTTGCGCTCGCTTTCCAGGCGGAAGGCGAGGTATTTGAGGTCAGAGTCTCTCTGGTTCCCATGGCTGAAAAGCCGCTCGTCCGCTCTCGCGTTCCCGTGATCGGTCTGGCGCCGATGTGACTCCGCAGCCCGGTGTGAGAAGTTTCCGGGGGTGGGCCACTGCTTCCGTACGGATGGCACAAATATTAACTCGCAGTGAGCAGGGGACGGACGGCTTTCCAACCCAGGGAAACGCAAACCCGGGAAACCCATGGACCTCAAACGAGGATATGGCCCGGTTGGTCCGAATCCTTGCCGGACGGATACTGGCGGGGCTGCCCAAGGGATCGGGTATCGAAATGTCCGATCTGATTCAGGCCGGAAACCTTGGTCTTCTGCAGGCGCTGCGAACGTATCGCCCCGAGAGCCGCGTGCCGCTCGCCGGATTCGCGAAGTTCCGGATTCGGGGCGAGATGCTGGACACGGTGCGTCGCAATTCAAGGGGCGGGCTCGCAAGTGTGACCGTTCCGCGTATGACGGGAGAAGATGATGTGGATCCGGAAAGCCGTATCTCCGCGCCGCCGGAGCATTCTCCCCACAACGTGCTCGCGAACAATCAGCGGGCGGAAATTCTGGGGCAGGAATTGGAGCGGCTGCCGATACGCTATCGCACGGTGGTCCGGTTGCGCTACGCCGGAGAGTTCAGCTTGCGAGAAATCGGCGACGTGTTGAGCGTTCATGAGAGCCGCGCCTGTCAGATGCACCGCAGCGCGCTCGAACGGCTGCGCCGCGCGTTGTCGAAGCGGGGCGTCCGCGGGCTGTCGAATTTGATGTGATTTACGGTCGGAATATGAGATTACAGCTGGATTCATCGGTAACCGGCGCGGGCGACGCCGGACAGGCGATATCGGTCGGCGGAGCCGGTTCGGACTCCCGCCGCGTCGGGTATGGCAGTTCCGGCGCGCAGGACAGCATACAGATCTCAGGCGCTTCTAATGCGCTGAGCAGCTTCTCGTCCGATCGCGCCGTGCGGATCGCGCAACTGACGACCGCGGTGCAGAACGGATCGTACCAGGTTTCCTCTCCTCGGTTAGCCGGGCCATCGTCGACCAGGCATTCGCCGAAAAGGACTGACTGCATTATGGGCGGCCTTTTCTCTGCTCTGCAAAACGCGTCCACCGCTCTTGGTGTCTTCGGCCAGGCGCTCGGGGTGGATCAGTCCAACGTGGCGAACGCATCCACGCCAGGATACGCCGCGCAAAAGGCCACCATCTCGCCGATCGATCTGTCCGGCGATGGTACGAGTGACGATTTCGTCACCGTCACTTCCAGCGGAAATGCGTTTAGCGACGCCACCGTCCGCGCCGCTTCGTCGCAAGCCTCCGAAAGCCAGACACGAGCCTCGGTGCTGCCGCCTGTCAATCAGCTCTTCGACATCACCGGCGCGACCGGCATTCTCGCTGCTTTTCAGCAATTCAGCACGGCTTTCTCGAACTTGAGTGCGAGCCCGAATGATCCGACGCTCGGAGCAGCAGCCCTGACAGCGGCGGGGAATGTCGCGTCGGCCTTTCGGAATGTCGCCAACAATCTGGCAAGCCAGAGCACCCAACTGAATACCAGCGTGCAGAGCACGATGGCGCAGATCAATACGCTCGCCGCGAATATCAGCCAGTTGAATGTTCAGAGGGCCGCATCGCCCCAGGCGAACCCCGCGGCCGAAGCGAATCTCCGTTCGGATCTGGATCAGCTTTCGTCCCTGGTGGACATTAACGTAACGACCGGGGCCGATGGCAGCGTAACCGTGCTCGCGGGTGGCCAGCTGCCGCTCGTGATCGGCAAGCAGTCTTACACCTTATCCGCGGATCTCTTCGGCGCCTCCAGGTTCGCAGATCTCGTCCTCGGCGGGCGGGAATTCGCCTGTGTCTTTCTCCGGTCAGCTAGGCGCCCTTCTCCAGACTCAGAACGGAACCATCTCGCCACTCCTTGGCGCCAACGGCCAGCCGGGCAGTCTCAATACCCTCGCCGCGGGCTTCGCGTCTCAGGTCAACACGCTTCTCTCCTCCGGAGTGACGGCGGCTGGCGCGGCCGGCCTCCCGATCTTTACCTATGACCCGGCGTCGAACGCCACCGATGTTGCGCAGACGCTCACGCTCGACCCCTCGGTGACTCCCGGCCAGCTCGGCCTGGCGACCAGCGGCGCCAATCCGCAATCGAACGGAGTGGCGAACGTACTGGCGGCTCTCCCGGGCTCGACGGCTTATCCGATCCAGGGCTTTTCCGCGGAGGGATTCTTTGGTTCGATCGCCGGGGCCATCGGCCAGCAGCTCTCGGACGCGAATACCGCGTCGACCTCGGACCAGATAACGCTTACCGCAGCGCAAGCGACTCGCCAGCAGCAGAGCGGAGTGTCGCTCGACGAGGAGGCGGCCAATATCACGGCTTATCAGCGCTCTTACGAAGCTAATGCGCAAGTCGTTTCGATACTCAACCAGCTCACGCAGGACGTAATCAATATGGGCACGCCAAGCGGGGGGTAATCAATGACGCCTATCGGATCCTCAGCCCCCGGAACAGGATGGTTTCTCAACGGCCTCGCCAACCTGCAACAGCAGGAAGCGCAGACCGAGCGGCAACTGTCGTCCGGCTATCGGGTCAACGACGCTTCGGATTCGCCGTCCCAGACGCCGCAACTGATTCAGTTGGGTTCCACGCTGGCTTCCGTGCAGGCTTACCAGGAAAACCTCGCAAACGTGCAGACCGAGGCGAGTACGGCCGATCAGGCCATCGGATCGAGCATTACCCTGATCCAGAGCGCCATCAACATCGCCTCGCAGGGAGCGAGCAGCACGACGACCGCGGCAGCGAATCAGGTCTTCGCCGAGACTATTCAGGGCATACAGCAGCAAGTTGTGGCGCTCGCGAACACCACGGTTGCGGGGCGAGCGATCTTCGGAGGAAACCAGGATCAATCGGCCCCCTATCGGTACAACGCCACAAGCGCTCCCACCGGCGTCGACACCCTTACGATTTCCACGGCGAACCGCGCAATCGTCAATCCTCAGGGAGACACCGTTTACCAGTCCCTCACTGCGCAGCAGATTTTCGATCCGGTGGATGCGACCGGTGCGCCCACCGCGAGCAATACCTTTGCCGCGCTGCAGGGCCTTCAGGCGGCGCTGCAATCGAACGATCAGACGGGAATCGCGAGCGCCCTTGCTTCGCTCCAGAGCGCATCGAGCTACCTGAACCAGCAACAGGCTTATTACGGTGCGGCGGAGCAGCGGATGACCAGTGAGCAGAACATCGCCACCAATCAAGTCACGGCTTTGCAGACTCAGATCGGCAGCATTCGGGACACAAACTGGGCTCAGGCCGCGACCGATCTTGCAACGGAGCAGACGAATCAATCTGCGGCTATGGGCTCGGAGGCCGAGATGTCCCACAAGAGCCTGTTCGATTATCTCGGGTGATCCGTTTTGCGGCGGAAGTGAAATAGACAATGGCCAGCAGACAACTTAGCCAGCAGGAAATCGATGCGGTTTTCCAGAAAACTCAGGGCCGGAATGCCGACCGCTCAGGTGCGAAGAGGGCAGCCCTGTTCGATTTCCGCCGCCCGGACCGCATCGCAAAGTCGCAACTGCGGGCCATCCATCAATTGCACGACAACTTTGTGCGGAATCTCGTATCGAGTTTGTCGGCCTATCTGAGGTCTTACCTCATCATCAATCTGGTCAGCGTCGAGCAGTTATCCTACTCCGAATTTCTCGAATGCCTGCCTTCGCCCACCTGCATCGCTTCGCTCGGGCTGAAGCCATACGACGGTAATGCGGTTCTCGAACTCAACTCATCCCTGATCTTTCCGATTCTCGAAATTCTGCTGGGCGGTGACGGCAAACTTCAATTCAGCGCCCAGAGAGAAATTACTGAAATCGAGCAGGTTCTCCTTGACGGGCTTCTGCGGTTGATTCTCCGCGATCTGCACGAAGCCTGGACCTTCGTCACGCCTATCGATTTCACGATCGAAAACATCGAAACCGAACCCCAGTTTTTGCAGATTCTCGCTCCCAGTGAGGCTGTGGTCGCGGTTGCCATAGAGATCCGAATCGGCGATTCGATCGGCATGATGAATATCGCGATGCCGTCGATCATCATCAAAATGATGCGCCAGAAGTTCGACCAGCAGTGGACCCTGCGCAAGAGCGCGTCCACGGATATCGAGCAGCAGCGTGTTCTCAATCTGATCCGCCCTTCGAGTCTGCAGTCTGAAGTGCTTCTGTCAGGTCCTGAGGTTCTTCTCCGGGACCTCATCAATCTCGAGGAGGGCGACGTTCTTAACTTTGAGTTTCCGGCTTCGCGTCCGCTCGACCTTCTGCTCAGCGGACAAACCAGATACCTCGGAGAGATGGTGAATACGGGCCGTCGCACCGCATTTCGTATCAGCCAACGCTTCACGGAGCAGGTTTCATGATGGCCTTGTCTGAAACGAGCGCTGTCGAAACAGCGCACGCAAACCAGGTGGCCCGCTCGCAGTGGCTTGGTGAAATTGAATTCGGTCCGAATTCAGAACTGTTCTTCCCCGCCGGGCTACCGGGATTTGAAGGTGAGCGTGGAATGCTCCCGGTCGAGATCCCGGCGCAAAAGCCGCTGGTATATCTGCAGAGCCTGACACACCCTGAGATCTGTTTCGTCTCGCTTCCGGTGTTCGTCGTGAATTCGAGCTTTCATCTTCGTTTATCCGATGACGAGCGCTCCATCCTGCAGTTGAGCGCGGAAGGCGATCCGATGATCGGAGTCGACGTCCTCTGTCTGGCGTTACTCATGCCGTCCCGCGGGAGCGTGAGAGTTAATCTGAATGCGCCCGTGGTCATCAACCTGCACAATTCGCGCGGCGTTCAGTGCGTTTGCGCGGATACGGAGAGCGGCTGCTACCGGCTGGCGGAGAACGGCGAGTGGGAGAGCGCGTGCTAGTGCTGCGGCGGCGCGCGGGAGAAGCGATAACGATTGGCGCCGACGTCGAAGTCGAGATTATGGAGATCTCGCGGACGCGCGTGAAACTTGGTGTCCGCGCGCCGCGGGCGATCTCGGTCCTGCGAAGAGAAACGATTCAGGTGGCGGCCGAGAACCGTGAGGCCTCGGAGCTCATCGGTCGTCATGGCGCGGATTCGATTGGCCAGATTCTGAGCTTTCTGCGTAAGTCTTCACCGGAACATGCCGGGAAGGAAGGGGAATGATGTCGCTTGCTGACGCGCGCGGCTCAGAAACTGTTCCAGGCCGCGACGGACACTTTTCCGAAGCCCTCTGGAAATTTTGGGCCGCTCAGCCGATAAGTATTTCGAAGGATACAGTGGGCATCCCAAATGAATCGGGAGAACCCCGGCCCGGCATGATGACGGGCAGGTATCGGACCAGGGACGCAAAGAATGCTATCGATTCAAACAAACGTCGCTTCACTCGAAGCGCAGAATTTTGTCAACGTCAACTCCGCGTTTCAGAACAACACGATCGAACAGTTGTCGTCCGGGTACCGGATCAACTCTTCGGGCGATGACGCGGCGGGTCTCGCGACCGCCAACCAGTATGCCGGCACCATCGCGACATTGACGCAGGGCGTGCTCAACGCCAACAACGCGAGCAGCACTCTGCAGATTGCGGACGGCGGCTTGAGCAACATCTCGACCATCCTCAGCCGTTTGCAAACGCTCGCGACGGAATCGGCATCTTCGACATTCGCGGGTAACCGATCGACGGTGAACAGCGAATATCAGGGGCTACTCGCCGAAGTCAACCGCCAGGCAGCCAGTATTGGTTTGAATGCGGGCGGCGCTAACAACGCGAAGCTGGTTGCATATGTGGGTGGAGGCGATAACTCAACCGATTCTCAGGTGTCGGTAGACCTGAGCGGCGCCAGCAACGCAGTTGACGCAACAGGACTGGGCATTGCGAACACCAGCGTCGCAGGCGGCGGAACCGAGTTGACCGGCAACACGGTTAACCTCAATAACACCGCCGCGACGTTCTTATCGGGAAGCAACAGTCAGGTCTTCAACTTCAACATCGCCACCGCGTCAGGGAACACGGCTGTCGCCATAACTGTTGCCGGCGGCGCCAGCGGATTGACCGGTTCCGGCGTGGTGGACAGTTTGAACACCTCTCTTGTCGCAGTACGGGATCAGCGCCTCGATCGCGAATGACGGCGGCCTTCAGTTCGGCGGCAGCACCGCCTTTACGCTGAGCACGGCGGCTGCGAGCGGCGGCACAGCCATCGCGACCACGGGTGCGACGGCGGTCAATCTTTCCAACTACAACCTAGATAGCTCCACCGGGGCGGGTGGCGCATTTGCGGCGTTCACCCTGGGCGGTGGTACATCGGCGTCGGAAACGATCGTCTTTAATACCGCGAGCGGCTCCAAATCGGTGACTCTGGACGACACGAATGCGGGATCTCTGGCCAATGCGGAAACCACTCTGAACACCGCTTTGAGCGGCACCGGAATCTCGGCGGTGACGACTGCGAATGGAAACAACATCTCGTTTCAGAGCACCAATTCATTCAGCGTCGTCGAGACCGCCTACACGGCCGGGGCCGGCGGCGGAACGGGAAACCTGTTTGGCGGAACCGGCGCTCTGACCGTCACTACGCCCTCGACAACCGCGTCGAATACCGGAAATGCCATTGCGGCCCTTTCCGCGCTGGGCACCGCGATCAGCAACCTCGGTCTTACTCAAGGTCTCGTAGGCGCGGGCGAGAACAAACTGAACTACGCGATCAACCTGGCTCAGTCGCAGATCACGAACTTTTCCGCGGCGGAATCGGGAATCAAAGATGCGAATATTGCCCAGGAAGCGGCGAACCTGACGAAAGCCCAGGTTTTGCAGCAGGCCTCGCTCGCGGCGCTCGCTCAGGCGAATTCCGCTCCGCAGGCGGTTCTGTCGCTTCTGAAAGGCTAACATCCTGGGTGGGGAGGACGCCCTCGTCCGCGCCGGACCCCTGGTCCGGCGTCGCGCTTAGCACGAAAAACGCTGACGAGGGCGTCAGCCGCAGTCCGGGGGGACCGCCCCACTAAAGAATTATGGCGACTTCGTCGACTTCATCGCTCACCGCCCCGCCACCTTCACAGGCGTGAGTAACTTCGCCTCCAGTCTTCAGCAGGTCCTCACCAGGGCGGTCGGCATCGCATCTTTGCCGCTCCAGTCGGACCAGGTCCAACTGAACAGCTCCCAGACGACTTATTCGGATCTACAGGGGCTGGATACAGCCTTTACGACCCTTCAGCAGTCAGTCAATTCGCTTCAGAGCGCCTTAACCTCGAACCTGCTTACGTCTTCCGTTTCGGATTCATCGGTAAGCGCCACAGTGAGTTCGGGCGCCGCCCCGGGTACCTATACGATTGCCGTAGACAGTCTCGGCGGTTATTCGACGGCTTTGAGTAATGCCGGTTCGACTCCGGTGACGGATCCCACCACGCAGAGCATCAGCGGTTCCTCTACGTTCACCCTCACAGTCGGAGGTACGCCGACTACCATTACACCGGCATCCTCCGACTTGCAGGATCTTGCCGCCGCGATCAACCAGCAGGCGGGCAGTCAGGTGCAGGCCACAGTGGTTAACGTCGGATCCACCAGTTCTCCCGATTACCGCCTTTCTCTCCATGCTTTGAACCTCGGCAGCGACGCTATCGATCTGACCGACTCCTCCGGCAATGACCTGATATCGAGTTCGACAGCAGGCTCGCTGGCCACCTATCGCGTGGAAGGCCTGGCGACACCGATCAGCAGCCGCAGCCGCACCATTACGCTCTCTCCCGGATTAACCGTGAATCTTCTCGCGCAAAGCGCCTCAGGGGCATCGACGACCATCACTGTAGCGGATAACGCCGCGCCGCTCGCCTCGGCCTTCAGTTCATTCGCGGGAGCCTATAATGCTGCGATTGACATACTCGGTCAGTACCACGGTCAGAACGGGGGCGCGCTCGAGGGAGACAACATAATCCAGACGCTCTCGAACGTTCTGAATCAACTGGGGACCTGGAATAATGGCAGTCCCGCCAGCGCTCTGGCTAATTTCGGCGTCACGCTCGATCAGACAGGCCAGCTTTCAGTGAATGAGAGCGCCTTTGAAGCCGCTGCCAGCGCGAGTTTCCCGGCTCTTCTCTCGACCCTGGGAACCGCCACGACGGGCGGCTTCCTCCAGACCGCGACGAATCTGCTCTCGGGCCTGGAAGATCCCGTGACGGGCGTGCTCAAGAACGACGAGACCTCCTGGGCAAATCAGATCTCCGCACAGAAGACCGCCATCGCCAGTGAACAAGCCCGCGTGACTCAACTGCAGACCAATCTCACTCAGCAGATTTCAAAGGCGGATGCCGCGATTGCGGGACTGGAAAGCCAGGTAAGTTACGTGACGGGCCTGTTCGCCCAATATACCGGCGCGAACAATACGCAAAGCAATGGTCTCTCAACTCTCTGACACCATCGGGCGCGTGGCCTGCATAAGGGAATCCGCGCTACACGGCGACTGGCAGAGTGCCGCCGATTTGACCGCGCTCCTGCCGGCTGAGGCGCCGGCGGCAAGCCGTGAGGAACTGCATCAATACCTGCGCAGCCTCAAGGAGGCCCTCACGGCTGCGAAGGTATCAAGGGCGCATGCGGCCGCATCCTTACAGCGATTGCAGGCTGTCGCAAGCTTCAACAACGCGCGCCTCGGTTTCGCGTCTCACCGCCAAAATTCTGACGATTCGGCAGATTTCTGACTGCTGCCGCACTCACCCGCTTTGATCTGACAACGACTTGGCTTTGGAGTAACCGTTGCACGGAACAGTCGCATGTCTCTGGATCAAACCGGTCTGGAATTCGGCCGCTTTCTCAGTTACCTCTCGCAAAGACAACAAGTCGTCGCTTCCAACATTGCGAACGCGGATACGCCTGGCTATCAGACGAAAGATGTCGAAATGCCGGCGGATTTCTCCTCGGCGCTAACTGACGCCACCGATGCCGTGGTGGAGACCCCAGGTCTGCCCAGCCGGAACGACGGCAATAACGTGTCGGTCGATCGCGAAGCGCGGCTTCTTTCCGAGAACACACTGAAATTCAATATGACCGTGCAGGTAATTCGCGGAGAGCTCAAAAGCATCAGTTCGGCGATCCAGGAAGGACGCGCGTAATGAGTCTCTTCGGGGCCATTTCCGTCAGCGCCTCCGGTATGGAGGCTCAGCGCGCGCGAGCCGAGGTCATCACCGAGAACCTCGCCAACGCGGACACCACAAGAACGCCGGAAGGCGGCCCCTACAAACGCAAGGACACCGTCTTCACTACCTCACCGGTCGCCTCGTTCGCGGACTTCCTCTCATCGGCATCCGGCCCGAGCGAAGGGGTTGCTGTTTCCGATATCACGGTTGACGATCGCGATCCGGAGCGCCGCTACATGCCTGGCCATCCCGACGCCGACGCTCAGGGCTATGTCGCATTCCCGCGAGTGAACCCGGCCGAAGAAATGGTCGATCTCCTCGGGGCCTCGCGCGGTTATCAGGCGAACGTCGCGGCCATTTCATCGGTCAAGGACATGATCGCCCGTTCCATCGACCTGTTTCGTTAGAAACCATGTACATCTCCCCTCGTGTAATCGCAGGTGCGGCTTCGGGCTCCATCTCAGGAATCTCTTCGGCACCTGGAGCCGCCGGAAGCAGCTTCGCCGATGCGATCGGCGGCGCAATCAGCGCGGCGGAATCCCAACAGCAGTCCGCGAAATCGGCTGCCATGGACCTGCTCACCGCCGGCAAAGGTGACGTCGCCAATGTCGCGCTCGCCACCCAGAAGGCCCAGCTCTCACTCGATCTGTTTCAGCAGGTGAGAAATAAGTTCGTCTCGGCCTACCAGGAAATCATGAAAATGCCGATGTAGGGCAGTCCCTCGAACACGGGAATGAATCAACTTCTGAAAATCTGGAAATCGCTGACCCGCACGCAGCAGATCTCGCTGGTCGTCGTTCCGATCATGTGCTGTTCCGTCGCGTGGGGACTTCTCAAATGGAAGCACGAAAGCGATTTCCGCGTTGCATTCAGCGCCCTCGCTCCTGAGGATGCCGGCGCGGTTACGCAGAAAATCCGCGAGGCGGGAATCGAATACCGCCTCGATGAGACCGGCTCCACCGTACTGGTGCCCTCCGGACATCTGGCCGATGCCCGGCTGGCAGTCGCCGGAGCGGGTCTTCCCAAAACCGGGCGAATCGGCTTCGAACTTTTCGACCGCACCAACCTCGGGGCCAGCGACTTCGCCGAACAGATTAACTTCCGCCGCGCGCTCGAAGGAGAACTGGAACGCACCGTCGCCACCTTGTCGGAAGTCGAACAGGCGCGGATCCATATCACTTTTGCGAAAGAATCGGTTTTTCTCGATGCCCGCCAGCCTTCCAAAGCGACCGTCGTGCTTCGCTTGAAACGCATGGCGCAACTGCCGCAATCGAGTGTGGTCGCCATCGCCAATCTCGTGGCAGGCGCGGTCGACGGCCTCGCCCCCGAATCCGTGGCCATCATTGATGCGAGCGGCAGACTCCTGAGTCGCCCGCAGGTCCAGGGAGACGGGGAAGCGCAACTCGCCGAGGCGAATCTGGATTACCGCCGTCAGGTCGAATCGGAACTGCTTACGAAGATCAATACCGCGCTTGGCCCCCTCCTCGGCCCGGATCGCTTCCATGCCAGCGTGAACGCCGAGTGCGATTTCAGCACCAGCGAAGAAAACGAAGAAACCGTCGACGCGTCGAAGTCCGCGGTCCTGACGTCTCAAACCACCGAAGAATCGAGCGGAGGCGCAATGTCGGGCGGCACGCCAGGCACTGCATCGAACCTTCCTCATCCGGCGGCTCCGGTGACCAGAGGTTCTTCCGGCCTGTTGCGCCGCAGCGAGAATGCCTCGTATCAGCCGAGCCGGACCGTGAAACACACCGTCTCACCCAAAGGAACGATCCGTCGCATCACCACAGCCGTGCTGCTTGATCAGAATATTCGCTGGGACGGCGCCGGCGCAAAGGCCAGGAAAATCCTGATCCCGCCCTCTGCGGAAGTTCTCAAGGGCGTTCACGACATTATCGCCGGCATCACGGGTTACACAGAAGCGCGAGGCGATCAGATTGCGATTGAAACACTTCCCTTCGAGACCACTCTCGAGGCCGAGCCGCCCGGAGTTCCCGCTCCGGTCGCCAGACAGGCGCCGGCGAGTTTCAACTTCAGACAGCCGGTCGCGATGAGCGGGGCTGTTTTGCTTCTTCTCCTTGCGGGCGCCTTGATTTTCATGATGTCGCGCAAGAGGGCGGTGCGCGCCGAAGACACAGGGGCTGATGCCCTCAACGCCGGTCACTCCGCTCATCAGCAGACGCTCGACGGAAGGCCGGCCCCAGGCAGCCAGATCGAGCGGCAGCTTCAGGAAAACGACTCGGAGCAGGCTCGGCTCGAGTCTGAGACCTTAAGCCGCATCAAGCTTCCCGCCAACACCAGAAAAACCGAGATTCTGGTGAAACACATCCGTGAATCGGTGCAGAAGGATGCGGGCAACGCCACAAACGTCCTGCGCAACTGGCTCTCCGAGCCCGAGCGCACCGTATGATTGCCAACGCAACCACCAAAGCGGCCGAATCGTTGAGCGGCATTCGCAAAGCCGCCATGCTGCTGATCCTCCTGGGGGACAGGGCCAGCGCCGAAATCATCAAGCAGTTGTCCGAAGATGAGGTGCAACTCGTCAGCCGCGAAATCGCGCGGCTCGATTCCATTTCTTCCGAAAACGCCGAGGTTCTTCTGGAGGAGTTCTATCAGATGAACATGGCGCACGATTTCGTCGTGCGCGGCGGGATGGATTATGCCAGAAAAATGCTTCAATCGGCCTTCGGTTCCGAGGTCGGCAAAACGCCTGATCGACAGGCTCGCAAAGGCTGTGGGCGGGGAATATGCCAGCCTGGATACACTTCAGAAGGTCGACCCGCAGCAGCTTGCCAAGTTCATCCACAACGAACACCCGCAGACCATTGCGCTCGTTCTTTCGCACCTGAATGCCTCGCACGCCGCCGCTTTGCTGGTTTCGCTGCCTTCGGAAATCAGGGCCGACGTCGCGCTGCGCATGGGCAATCTCGATCAGATCTCGCCCGAGATCGTCAACCGAATCGCGACCGTGATCGGCAAGAAGCTCAAGTCCATCGGTGAATTCAGCCGCGAGTCGTATGGAGGCATTCGCGCGGTCGCGGAAATGTTCAATCGTCTCGACTCCAGCACCAGCAAGGAAATCCTTGAGGTGATCGAGCAGCATAATCCCAATCTGGTCGAAACAATCCGGCATCTGATGTTCGTCTTCGAGGACCTGCTCATGATCGATGTCATCCAGCTGAAGGAAATTCTGGGCCGAACGGATCGCAAGGTTCTGACCATGGCGTTGAAGGGCACCAGCGAACAATTGCGCGATCACTTCTTCGCAACAATGTCGGCCCGGACCACGGAAATGATGAAGGATGAACTCGAGTCGATGGGCCCGGTCCGTATTAAAGAGGTTGAGGCCGCGCAGCAGCAGATCATCGCTCTGGTGAGACAGCTTGAGACCGAGGGAGTGATCACGATGAAGGGCACGGTCGGGGAGCAGTACGTTGTCTGAGGCTTTGCATGCTTTCTAAGGTGCTGAGCCGGCGGGATTCCGCCAACGTCCGGGCAATGGTCTACCCATTGCCCGGCGCCGGCGCGGTCGCTCGCGGAGCGACTGCTGTTGGCGCGGCAGAAGCTGGCCAGGGGGCTGGCGAGATCGCCGCTCTCAGGGAAAAGGTGCGTCAGCTGGAGTCTCGCCTGGCGACGGAACGGCGGGAAGCCCTCGACTCCGGTCGCCAGCAGGGAGACCAGCAGGCGCGGGCCGAACTGCAGCCGGTGCTTGAGCGCCTGAACAAATCGATCTCGGAGATCGTCGCCCTGGGGCCTGACCTGCGGCGCCGCGCCGAACGCGACGTCGTGCAATTCGCTTTATTGATTGCGAAGCGCGTTCTTCACCGGCAACTAACTGTTGACGAAGGCGCTCTCACGGCGCTGGCTCGCGTTACCTTTGAGCGCCTGACGCGTTCCGAGTCTTACACGATCGCGGTGAATCCACGGTTTGCCGCCGCGATCACCTCCGCACTGCCCGGCAGTCACGCGTCGCGGGTGAAAATCCAGCCGGATCCGGACTGCGCTCCGGGAACATTGATCATTCATTCCGCGGAGGGCATAATCGACGCATCTATCGACACCCAACTCGAAGAGATCGGCCGCGGCCTGGTCGACAGACTGGCGGGAGTGTGAGCGATATGAGCGCAGTTGCCGAAATTGATCTGAGCTATTACGCCGCGGCCCTGGACCGGATTCAATCGGTGCGTTCCGAGGGTGAGGTGGTCGAACTGGTCGGCCTGATCGTAGAATCGCGCGGGCCCGCGGCGGCAATCGGCGACTTTTGCGAGATCCGCACTCGTGGCGGTCGTTCCATCCGCACACAGGTGATCGGGTTTCGCGACGGCCGGGTCCTCTCGATGCCGCTCGAAGAGACGGGAGGACTCTGTCTGGGCGACCGGATTCTTGCCCGCGGCGGAAGCGGCGACGTGAATGTCTCGACGCTTCTGCTCGGGCGCGTGCTGGACGGCTTCGGCGCGGCAATGGACGGCGGTCCCCCGATTCTTACGACCGAAACCCGCCCCATCTACGCCCAGCCTCCAGGCCCCATGGAACGCGCCCATATTGACCAACGCCTCCCCACCGGGATTCGTGTGATCGATGGCATGCTGCCCTGCGGCAAGGGTCAGCGGATCGGCATCTTCGGCGGAAGCGGCGTCGGCAAGAGCACCCTGCTCGGCTCCATGGCGCGATCCAGTTCCGCCGGCGTAAATGTCATCGCGCTTATCGGCGAGCGCAATCGTGAAGTCCGGGCGTTCCTCGAGCATGAACTGGGCGAAGAGGGGATGCGCCGCTCGGTGGTCGTGGTCGCCACTTCGGATCGTCCCGCGCCCCTGCGCGTCCGTGCCTGCTTCGTAGCGCTCGCCGTCGCCGAATATTTCCGCGACCGGGGGGAAGACGTTCTGCTCGTGATGGATTCGGTTACGCGGCTGGCGATGGCTCAACGTGAGATCGGTCTGGCGGCCGGAGAACCGCCCAGCCAGAAGGGGTATACGCCTTCGGTGTTCAGTCTGCTCCCCAGAATCTGTGAACGCGCGGGCAATTTCGCGCAGGGGTCGATCACGGCTTTTTTCACTGTCCTCGTCGAAGGCGATGACTTCAACGAACCGGTATGCGATGCCGTGAGGGCGATCCTGGACGGGCACATCGTGCTCGCCCGAGAACTGGGGGCGGCTGGCCATTTCCCTGCGATCCAGGTGCTCGATTCGGTGAGTCGCCTGCAGTCCAGCCTGAACACTCCCGAGCAGGCGGCGAGCGCCCGCAAGATTCGGGAAGCGCTGGCGCTTTACCGGCAATCGGAGGATCTGATCAACCTGGGCGCGTACATTTCCGGCTCAAACCCCAAACTGGATGCCGTAATTCGTTCCCGGAGCGAGGTGATGCAGTTCCTGCGCCAGGGGCCGAGCGACAGTTCCATCATCGAGGAGACGATCCGGCAGATGGGGTCGCTGGCCCAGCTGATTCCGTGAGCCGTCAGCATGAAAGCGTTTTCTTTCCGGCTGGAGCAGGTGCTGAGGTGGCGGGAGATGCAACTCAATTTGCAGCGGGCGCGCGTGGCGGCGGTTGGGGAAAAGGTCTCTCAAACCCAGTCCTTAGTTGAGTCGCAAAAGAGGGAGGCGGCGGCGGGCGCGGAGCAGATCCGGCGCGAACCGACAGGCGTCGCGCTCACTTGCTATGCGCGCCAAGTCGAAATCTCGCGCGCTGGCATTCGCGAAGCGGAAGAACAACTGGCCGCGGCGCGGCGTGCTCTAAGGGGAGAAATGGACCGGCTGCTCGAAGGAAATCGAAAGCTGCGCCTGCTCGAAGACCTTAAGGAGGCGGGGCGTCGTGAATGGCGAATGGAACACGAACGCGAGCTCGCTGCCTCCGCGGACGAGGCTTTTCTGGGGCGCGTTTTGCGGGGTACAATCGGAAAACGGACGGGCGCGTAGCTCAGTTGGATAGAGCATTAGCCTTCTAAGCTAAGGGTCGCTGGTTCGAGTCCAGCCGCGCCTACCAGTTAATTAAATTGTCACAATCGCCAGTACTACTTCGGTAGTTTCATGGGAATGAGGGCCGAAGTATTTTGGAAACATTGCGATTTTAGCGGGAAAAGCCTTGCGTGTCACCACGAGAACCGGGTATAGTCCACTGTAGATGAAAATTTAGCGCCTCATCGGGGCTTTCTTCATCCAGAGTTTTGATGTGAGTTCCGGCAGCGGATACTTTTGAAAATACATATAAAGTACGCGCCGAATAGGATGTACGCCAGTTCGACCTTTTGTGGAAGGCTGGTTTTTGTCAGGTTCTCCGACCCCGACACGGAGAAGTTCCCTGGGAAGTACAGAAGTATTCGTTGTAGTTGAGGCTCAGGTTGTTGAGAACTTCGACCGATTCAAACAGGAAATTCACAAGGAGAAGAACCAGGAAATGCTAGATTTTCGAAAAACATTTTTGACGTTTGCGGCCGTTGGTCTCGTATTCGCCGGCGCTGCAAACGCCCAGGTGGCAACGTTAGCGTCTCTGACGGCAACCGGTGGAACCGGGTATGTCGCCGTCGAAGGAACCACTGAGGCCCTGCCCCAAATCGTAGTTGGGTTTACGGCTAACACCTTGGTCTCGAGTGCGACCCTGGTGCTCACCTCAAACGTGCCGTTCACCACGGGAAATACATCAGGCGGTACGCTTGACCTCACAGTCACAGCGACTTCCGCGATAACAGGTACCACTGTTACAACTCTCACCCAGAGCGGAACAACTTTGACTGTGGCTCTTTCGGGCTTGAACACTGCTGTATCGCTGGACTCCATCACCATCAACGGCTTGCGGGTTAACGGGAGCATGGCGCCCGCCTCTTCTCAGATCACGCTTTCGGCAACTGGTGTCGCGGGTGGCGGAATCACCGGCAGCATTGCCGCCACGAATGTGGCGTTTGTGTTGACGTCGGAACTTATTCCCAATCTCACCGGCTCGGCGAATCAGTCTTTGTGCACTGTTTCGGCCAGCGCCGTTTACCCGGTCGTCACAACCGCGGTACAGGAAAATTTCCCCGCCGCCTTCAAGACGAAGACCCAGGTCACTGGCACGAGCACCGTTGCGGCGTCTCAGGGAACGGTCCTTGCCGTCACCTTTACTAATCTCGTTCCCGGAGTCACCTATTACGTTCCGAGTTCGGTAACTGCAGCGTCACTCACGCTTACGGCTTACACGGCCGCCACGGGTGGAACTCCTGCCACAGGAGTAACGGTGGGAGGCGTCGGTGGACTCGTTCCGGTGACGGTTACCGGCACTTCCGGAACCGCGTGGTTTGGCGTTACCGCGTCAGATCCGACCGCCATTGAAACCGCATCGATCCTTCTGTCGGAAAACATTCCGACACCGTCAACGGTAACAGCGGTTACGACCACACCTGTCGCTGCCAGCGTATCGCTGGTCGGGGTAACAACCGGCATTCCGCAATTTGCAGCGAACAGCTATGCCGGTACGCAGAAGACTGTTGCTGGATCCAACGGCCTGTTGAGCGCTTGCCAGACGACGCTGCTCTTCCCCTACGCCACCACCCTCGAGGGTTATGACATGGGCTTTGCGATTGTGAACGCTTCGAGCACGCCCGGATCGCTGACCCAGCAGTCGGGCACTTGCACCGTTAACTTCTACGGCACTGGCGCCCCGCACGCTGTCTTCATCACCAAGCCGATTACCTCTGGCAACCTCGACACCGAGATTTTGTCGAATGTCGCTCCCGGTTTCCAGGGTTACGTAATCGCAGTCTGCAACTTCCAGGCTGCACACGGCTACGCGATCATCTCGAACGGCTTCGCCACCGGTACGGGAGGCGTTTCGTCGAACTACCTGGCTATCAACACAGCGACTGGCCAGCAGTAAGGCTTCGCTGATAGGGTAGCTTCACAATGTAATGAGGGAGAGCTTAGGCTCTCCCTCATTTGCGTTTCAGCCTATGGAATTATTCACTAAATCCACCGCACTACTTTGCTTCGCTCTCATCCTCCAGGGTGCCGAGCCTCCTGCTGACGTTGACTCCGCCCTGAAATCACGCGTGCAGTCGTTCTACCAGCTCATGCTCGATCACAAATTCAGGGAAGGCGAGGAAATGGTAGCGGAGGACAGCAAAGACTTCTACTACGATTCGGCGAAGCCTGATATTAAGGCCTTCAAGATAGGGAAAATCGAGTATTCAGAGGATTTCCGTAGCGCCAAAGTCACTATCGTGTCCACGGCCGATATCCTGTTCCCCGGCGCGGGGGTGAAAAGGTTTGACATTCCCCTGACGAGCAACTGGAAGATGGATCGAGACCAGTGGTGCTGGTTTGTGCAGAAAGATGCGCTGCTGCAGACACCTTTCGGCAAAATCAAACCTCCTTCTGCTGAGTCAAAGAGCGGTTCCCGACCTCTTCCGGCGCCCATCACCTCGCTTGCCAATGCGGTAACGATCGACCGGCCGCAAATCCAGCTCGATCCCACACACCCCAAAGCGGAAGTTGTTGTCCTGAAAAATGCCCTGCCGGGTCCTATCAGTATCGAGAAAGGCATACCTGTTGCCGGCGTCAATGTTTCGATCGAGAAACCGAATCTGGCGGCGAACGAGTCGACCGAAGTGACCATTTCGCCGATTGCGGGCGCGACCGAGCGGCCGGACTCAGTGCAGCTGATCGCCCGGCCCCTCAACCAGCCTATCTCGATCGCAATCTCCTGGGCGTCCGCGAAATAAAACAACGGCGCTACCAGTCCGAATAATGGGTGCCGTCGAGCCCGATCTTGTCCGCCCCGCTGCGAATGTCGAAGATGCCGGGCTGGCTTGAGTCCACCGCCTGCGCGGAGTCCTCCATAATGACCTTCCACGAGTCGTTCCGCTGCGTAATCGGATCGGTGGGTACGTCGTGGAGATAGCCTCCCGTCACCAGATCTTTTAAATCCTGCGGCGCCTTTTGCTTGTCGAAGGTGTACTCGTCGATCGCATTCCGCATCGCCGAGAGGTTGCTGTGAAGTACGCTCTCTTTCGCGCGTATGATCGCCTTCTGATAAAAAGGAACGGCGACGGCGATCAGGATGACGATGATCGCCATCACGATCATCATCTCGATGAGCGTGAAACCGTTGCGGATCCGCTGCGATCGGGCCGCGCCCGGGCTACCAGTCGGAGTAAGCTGTCCCATCGGCCGCTTTATCGTCGCTTTTCGTGTATACGTCAAAGACATTCTGACCGCCCCACCCGGTGCTCTTCGGGTCGTCCTGCATGCTGCGCAATCCCCACTCGCGCTTGCCGGTCATGGGATCGATCGGGATGCGGCGCAGAAACTTGAGTTTTGTATCCGCAGCCTGCCCGGAACCCTTTACCCCGTCCACAAGCGCATCAAGTGTGGGGGGATAGCCGTAGGTGTCCTGGTTTTGGATACCGAGCTTTCCGCCGTCCGCCAGGTCCTTGTACTTGTCGATGGCTCGCCGGATTTCGGATTCGGCCTCCCGAAGCCGCCTTTCCTTGATTCGCCGGACCTGAGTCCGTGCGACTGGCACGGCCATGCTGGTCAGAACCATCAGGATGGTAAATGCCACAATCAGTTCGATCAGCGTCATTCCGCTGCGCGAATTCGTGCGAACCATGCTTGCCTTACTTCACATTTACTACGAGGGCCGGCGGTATTGCTGCGTTGATGGTCCGGCCTGCGGGTGTCTTGAGCCCCACGGAGGAAAGCGTGACATTCGTGCTGCCGCGGCCCACTGCCTGGAAGACCACCGTAAACAATCCTCCGCCTCCCGAGATTCCGCCTCCCGCCGGTGCGCGGCTCAGGCTCACGTCTGCCTGACCGGTGTCGTTCAGAATATTCTTCGAAGGCTCTGCCCTCCCGGCCTCCGGCGTGTTGCGTTGCGGCAGGTCACCGGCGGTAATGTTATTGATTCGCAGTATCTTCGGGTCGTACTTCAACTGCGCCGCAACTGAGGCCATGTCAGTGATGTTGTCACCATAGATGGTCACGGTCACGGATGAATTCAACTGAGCTTCCGCCAGCGGAGGTAGAAAGCTGATCCGCGCCGCAGCCGTGCCTGGAGCCGCGCCCGGCGCGAGCGGAGGCGCCGTCGCGGGTGGCCCGGCCACTGGCGGAGCCGTTGCAGGCGGTCGGGGCGCCGTCGGGGGTGGAGTTGTCGCCGGCGGCACGACGCCCGGCGCCGGAACAGCCGCCGGCTCGGCCGCCGGCCTTTCGCCCGCGGCAGCAACCTGAGGGCCGCGCGAAACCTTGATCTGGACGGCATTGCCGGCGTCCACGCCTCGAAGATCCGACGCGCCGACATCGGGTCCGCGCACGATGTGAGGAATCAGAGCGATTACCAGCTCGTTCCTGTTGTCCTGCAGATTCTCTCCGCTGAAGAGGCGCCCCAGGCCAGGGATATTGGCCAAACCGGGAATGCCGGTCTTCGACTTGGTATTGGTCCTTTGAATAATTCCGCCGATCAGGTTGACCTCGCCCTCACGCAACCGCACGTCAGCCGTTTCCTTGTTCTGACCGATGGTCGGTTGGGCGATGCCGCCAAGATTCTGGTAATTATCCACCTGCGAGATATCGAGATCGATATGCAGCGAGACCTCATTGTTCTCGTGCACCTTCGGGAGGATCTCCATGTTCACGCCCACATCCAGATATGTGAACTGAGTGTTGACCAGGGGACTGACGCCCACGCCGGCCACACCGGGCTGGAAACTACCGCTCGCGGTCGGAACTTTCTGGCCGATCTTGAGACTGGCTTTTTGATTGTCGACCGCGCGAATCTGCGGCGCCTGCAGGACGGTTGTTCCGGAATCGTTCAGGACCGCCTCGAGCGCCGCTCCAGGCAGGCCCGTAATCGAGAAATCGGCGCTGGAGATGTGGCCGAGCTGATTCAGCGGGACATTCGTGCTGGTTGGCGTTCCCGCCGTGGTGGTGGTTCCCGTGCCCGTGGTCGGAGTTGTCGTGGTAGCCGAGGTCCCCGTGGTGGTCGTTGTGCTCGAGGTGGACGAATTTGTCGTCTGGATGCCCGGCGTCGTAATACCCGGGCGCGGCGCGAAAATCACGCTCGTGCTGATGCCTGTCGGTGCGAACGCCGCCGTGATGTTTCGCATATGAGCGCTGTTCACTTCCATAACCATCACGTCGACGAGCACTTCCGGACGGGACTTATCAAGGCCGGCAATCAACTTTTCCACCAGCGCCATGGTGTCCGTGTCGGCCCGGACGATCAGGGCATTCTGCGAACTGAAGTTGAAGACCTTCTGTACGTCCACCACGGTCCGCAAAACCGTCAGCATCTCCTGCAGTTCCTGAGGAGTGGTGACGTTCGACAAGTAGAAAACCTTGACCTCCTCTTCGGAATACTCCCGGCGTTTGGTCGGATTATCGACCGTCACGAAGATCGTATTCGAGGAAAGTGGTTTCCAGAAGGATTTCGTAAGGACCGAAACCTGATCGAGCGCCTGCTCGATCGTGACGTTTGTCAGGTCCATCTGCTGCGACCGCACCGTTTGCGCCGTATCGTATTCGGGATCGAACAGGACGTTGATTCCGGCGACCTTTGCCACGGTCTCGAACAGAATCCTCGGCGTGTTCTTCATCGTGAGCCGCGGGATTGGCGCGGGGTTCAAAGGACGCAGCTCCGGGACGGGAAGAAGCGCATCGGTCCGGTCTCTTGCCTGTTTGCGCGCCAGATCGGCGGGCGTCAGGTTCTTGTCCTCGGTCTTTGCCGCTGCGCCGGCGTCGCCTGGAGCAGCGTTTCGCTGAATCATCGCCTGGGTACGCCTGATCTCCTGCATCGCGATGTCCGAGGCGGGATCGATCTCGTAAGCTTTCTGGAATTCGGCGAGCGCTTCGGCGAGTTTGCCCGCGTTCCGCAACTGCTGCCCCTTCTGCACGTGCCAGGCACCCGCTTCAAACCGGATGCGGCGCACTTCGAGCTGATAACCTATATCGGTCGGGTCGGTCTGCAGAGCCTCTTCGGCGTCCTGGAGCGCCTCGTCAAGGTTCCCCTTCGCTTCCGCGACGTGTGCCCCATTCCAGAATTTGTCGCCTTTGCGGTTACCAGCCAGCACCGGGGCCGAAGGGGCAAAAAGGAGCCACGCCAGCAGGAGCGCCGTCAGCTGCCGGACGGTCAACTGATTGAAACCGCTCATCTTGCCTGTGGCAAACCGATTCGGCCGGTGGGAAAACAAGAATACGAGCCCCGGACGGGGTGAACTATCATCAAACTGTCTGACGCGAAACGACAGAGTCGCGTTGATAGGAAGTTCCGCACCTTGCGAGGACGGCTCAGAAGGACGGTTAAGAAAATATGGCGCAAACAGAATCGTGGAAAACTCTGAGCGATAATCGCCAGGCGAGCCATAATTTCTTTCTCTTCGATCGCTATGAGGCCGGAATGGCTCTGACCGGCACAGAGGTAAAGGCGGCGAAATCGGGTAAGGTGCAGCTGCGGGACGCTTACGCCATGATCGATGACAACGAAGCCTGGCTTCACAATGCGCACATCAGCGAGTACAGTCATGGCAACCGTGAGAACCATGCTCCGGTCCGGGTCCGAAAACTGCTGCTGCACCGGCGCGAAATCGACAAATTGCTGAGCGCGACCCGGGAAAAGGGCTTGTCCCTGATCCCCACTCGCATGTATCTCAAGAACGGCAAGATAAAATGCGAGATAGCTCTCGCCAAAGGCAAGAAATTTCACGACAAGCGGGAAGCCGAGCGCGCCCGCGGCGCGGAGGCCGAGGCACGCGAGGCCGTTCGCGCCAGCAAAGCGAAAGCGTATCAGTAACGGCGAAGGCGTATCAATAAGGAGTTGGAATGGAATTAACGCTGGTCCGTTCGCGGGCCGCTGAACTTGACACGGATGTCGTGGTGCTTCTCGATTTTGAAGATGCGCCCCGGCAGGAGCTGGCGACGCCTCTCGCCGCATCTTACAGCTCGGGCGAGATCTCGGGAAAACTCCTCGAATTCACTTTGCTGCACGCCCTCGATGGTTACAAAGCCCGCCGCGTACTGATCGCCGGAGCGGGCAAGCGGGAGAAGTTCGAGACCGCCGCGCTGCGCAAGATCGCCGGGGCCGCCATCCGCTTCGTGAAGGGAAAAGGCACGACCAGCGTTGCGTTCGTGCTGGATGAGGCGACTCCTGCGCAAGTCGAGGCGGTCGCCGAGGCTGCGATTCTCGGTGCGTGGGAGCCGGATTACCTCAAGACCAGCAAAGAAGGAAAAAACAAACCCATTTCGTCTGTCTCAATATCGGTCAATAGCGATGATCCCTCGCTCGGCGCCGCGCTGGAAAAAGCCTGGGTTGTCGGCGAAGCGGCGAATCTGACGCGAGACATCGCGGTCGAACCCCCGAACCTTCTCACTCCCCTGACACTCGCCGAACGCGCGCGCCGGATGGCCGAGGCCAACGGTCTCTCCTTTGAAGTCCTCGATCAGGACCGAATGCGGCAACTCGGAATGGGAGCGCTCCTCGGTGTGGCTCAGGGAAGCGCCGAACCGCCGACGCTCATTGTCATGCAATACAAACCCGAGAAGGCCGCTTCCAACTCTCATATCGGGGGCGATCACCTCGGTCTGATCGGCAAAGGGGTAACCTTCGACACCGGCGGCATCTCCATCAAGCCCTCCGAAGGCATGGAGAAAATGAAGTACGACATGGCGGGCGGCGCTGCCGTCATTGGCGCTATGCAGGCCATCGCGCGCCTCAAGCCCTCGGTCGCTGTCACCGGCATCGTCCCCGCGGTCGAGAACATGCCGGGAAGCCGGGCGCAGCGCCCGGGCGATATCGTGACTTCTCTCTCCGGCAAGACGATCGAGATCCTGAACACCGATGCCGAAGGCCGTCTGATTCTCGCCGACGCCATAACCTACGCCAAACAACTCGGCTGCACGCATCTGGTCGATACCGCAACGCTTACGGGCGCCATCGCGGTGGCGCTGGGGCATACCAGTTCCGGAGTTTTCTCGAGTGACGACCAGTTTCTGGAACGCTGGATGGCCGCGGCGAAAGAAGCCGGCGAAAAGATGTGGCACATGCCGCTCGATGACGATTATCGCGAACAGCTCAATACCGTTTACGCGGATATTCAGAACATCGGGACCCGCTGGGGTGGCGCCTGTTCGGCCGCCATGTTCCTGAAGGAGTTCGCCGGCGACACTCCCTGGATTCACACCGATATCGCGGGAACGGCCTGGCTCGATGACGCGAAGCCGTTCCTCGCCAAGGGTCCAACCGGGGTTCCGGTGGGTTCGTTTGTCAACCTCGCTTTGAACTGGAAATAATGTGGCTTAGCGGCCGATCCCATCAAGCCTGGCGAGCGTCTCCGTAGGGAGTTGCAGTGTCGCTGCCTTGAGGTTCTGACGCAAATGCTTCAAGGAGGACGTCCCCGGTATCAACAAAATATTCGGCGATCGGCGAAGCAGCCATGCCAGCGCAATCTGCATGGGGGTGACGCCCAGCGCCGCCGCCGTCGTGTCGAGAATCGAAGACTGTAGCGGAGTGAATCCTCCCAGGGGAAAGAACGGCACGTAAGCAATGCCGTGTTTCGCGAGTTCGTCGATGAAGCCATCGTCCGCGCGGTTGGCGACGTTGTACATATTCTGAATGCAAACGATCTCCGAGATCTTCTGCGCTTCGGCCAGTTGCGCGGGAGTTACGTTGCTCAATCCCAAATGCCGGATCAGCCCCTGATTCTTTAACTCCGCGAGCACGGTCAGCGGCGCCTCTATGGATCCCTCCGATGGCGTCAGCATTCCTCCGACGCGCAGATTCACGACGTCAAGCCTCTCGAGTCCCAGATTGCGAAGATTGTCATGCACGCCATCGATCAGTTCCTGACGCGAAAGCGCCGGAACCCAGGACGCATCCGCCTCCCGGCGAGCGCCGAGTTTCGTCACGATTACAAGCCCGTCCGGATAAGGATGAAGCGCCTGCCGGATGATCTGGTTCGTGACGTGCGGCCCGTAATAATCGCTTGTATCGATGTGGTTCACTCCGGAAGCCACGGCCTCCCGCAAAACGGCGATCGCCGCGTCAAAGTCTCGTGGAGGCCCGAACACATTCGGGCCGGCAAGTTGCATGGCGCCGTAGCCCATCCGGTTCACTGTCATAGACGTGAGGGGCAGGGTGAAACCGCCGCCGAGTTCCATTTGTGTTGTCATTTCTCGCTCCTGTTTATCATGCTCACGTGTGGTTAGATGAAGAAAGCCTCAGGTTTGGACTTCGCATTTGCCGCACGGTTCACAAGCGCTGCTGGAGCCGCGTAAATCGCCGGTCCAGGCGCGTTCAGCCGCGAGCGTGGACGCGATTCTCGAAGCCACTATTCAGGTTTTAATCTCCGTAGGGAAAGAACGCCTGACAACAACCCGCGTGGCATTGCGGGCCGGCGTGTCCGTCGGGACTTTATATCAGTACTTTCCCAATAAGAGCGCGCTTCTCCAAGCGGCATTGAAACGCCATCTTGACGAAGTTTCGGAGACGGTCGAACGAGTCTGCCGCGAACAAGGGGCTCATACGCTTTCGCAAATGGCGCCGGCTCTGATCAGCGCTTTTCTTGCCGCGAAGATGAGGGACACGAAGACGAGTGTCGCGCTTTATGCGGTAAGCTCGGATGTCGACGGGGCGAAAATGGCGCAACAGATGGCGATCCGGTCGCACAAGGCAATTGCCGGAATGCTGTCGACTGCCTCGCAGCCGCTTACGAAAGACCCCCAACTGGTAGCTTCGATGCTGGCCGATGCCATCGGCGGCGTTAGCCGAAGACTTCTCGAGTCCGACGCTCCCGAGAAACACTTCGAGGCTTTGCGGCGGGAACTCATCTTTTTCGCATGCGCGTACCTCGCTGCGTGTTCCCTGGCCTGAGTTCTTTTGGAGTCTCTGGTAAACCTTTGGGCCGCGTTGTCCGGGGAAATTTCTCGCTCGGCGTTACTTTGGGTTCTCGGCGGACACCAGAGTAAGTCGGAAGATTGTGATGAAAACGATTCCGGCAGTGTGCCTTTTCGTCAGCTTTTCCCTGACGCTTCTCGGGCAAGCGCCTGAATTCGAAATCGCGGACGTCCACAGGAGCGGCGAGGCTCTGAACCCTTACACGTATCTTTCCGGCGGCGTCCTTCGCGGGGCGCGGTATGACGTGCGAAAGGCAACGATGCTCGACTTGATTCGAATCGCGTATGACTTGCAGCCGGAAGCCATCTTTGGCGGACCGCAGTGGCTTGAATTCGACCGGTTCGATATCGCCGCGAAAGCGCCTGTCGGGTCGTCGCCCGAGACGGTTCGGCTGATGCTGCGGTCGCTTCTCGCTCAACGGTTCAAGCTCACGGTTCATAAGGACATGCGGCCCATGCCGGCCTTCGCGCTGGAGGTGGAGAAGGATAAGCCGAGACTAGGGGAGGCATCCGGGCAGGGAGATGCGGGATGCGCGTTCCAGCCGCAATCCGGCGGAACATTCTCCCGAGTGTATTCGTGTCACAACATGACCATGAAGGCATTTGCGGAGCAGTTGCACGGTATGGCCGACGATTACCTGATCGAACCCGTCATCGATTCTACCGGTATCGAAGGCGCCTGGGATTTTGATCTCAGGTGGAACCAGCGCTCGCAGGTGATGCAGGGCGGAGCCGCGCGGACCACGATTTTCGATGCGGTCGAGAAGCAACTGGGATTGACTCTGATGTTGAAAACGGCGCCTGCACCGGTGCTTGTGATCGATAACGTGAACGAGAAGCCGACCGACAACGTGCCCAAGGTCACCGCGATGCTGCCTCCGCGTGAACTGGCATTCGAGGTGGCGAGTGTCAAGACGAGCCCGCCGGATGAGAAGGGGTGCTGCTTCCAGGTAACGCGAGGCGGAGGTCTCGAGTCGCGCGCCATGCCGATGAGGATCCTGCTGGCTGCGGCCTGGGATGTCGACTGGGATCACGCCGACGACAAGATCGCGGGCCTGCCGAAGTGGGTGGACTCGGCGCGCTTCGATATCGACGCGAAGGCATCGAGTACGACCAACGCTCCTCCGCTGATGGGGAGCGGATATATCGATGATGACGTGCGGCTGATGTTGCGCGCGCTACTGATGGAGCGGTTCCGGATGAAGGTCCATTATGAAGACCGGCTCACGAAAGCGTACTCGCTGGTTGCGGTAAAGCCGAGGATGAAGAGCCGATCCGGCGAACCGCGGAAGTTGCAAAGAGGCACGGACCCTGGCGAATGATCCGCGCGATGCGAATCCGATACTCGCCAGGCTGGTTACTTGCCAGAACGCGAGTATGGCGCAGTTTGCGGCGCAGTTGCAGGCTCTCGCGCCGGATGACTTCGCTAATCCGGTGGAGGATGCCACGGGTATTGAGGGGTCGTGCGATTTTACGCTGAGTTTTACGCCTTCGTGGATGCTGGGGAATCCGGCTCCGCAAGGCGGGGTGTCAACTGAGGCGTCGGTGCCCAATGGGGGAATTTCGCTGGCGGAGGCGGTCAGCAAGCAATTGGGTTTGAAGCTGGAGATACGTAAGCGGATACTGCCGGTGCTGGTGATTGATCATATTGAGGAGAAGCCCACGGAGAACTGATCACGAAGATCGGCGACAAAGATCGCCGGTGCTACTTGTACTTGGCTTCGAGTTTTTGGCGCTCGCGACGCATCTTTTCGGCCTGTTCGGTTGAAGGCGGAAAGACCGAAAAGGCCTTTGTCAGATTCTTTTTGGCCTCATTATACGCCTCCGTCCGATCCTCGATCTTCTGGCGCAGGAAGGTTCTCCAGACAAGGTCACGGGTGGCCGGATCGATCCAGTCGATGATCAGCGTGCCTTCGATATAGTTCTCGATGACATATTCCTCATAGGAGTAATACCAGGCTCCCGTCCAATAGGCCGGGTACCCTCCCCACATCATCGGCGGCGCCACGTTGATTGTCTCTTCTTTTTGGCGCACACTCACCCAATAGCGGACGTCCAGGGTGGGTTTCTGGTCGGGCGGCACTTCGTGCAGGCCCCGGGTTTCCATGACGCCCGAGATAAAGTTCTTAATCCGCTCGCGTGTGGCGGGATTCGCGAGTATGCCAGATCTCTCCAACTCGTGACCGCCGATAAAACTGAAGGTCTTGAATCTGGAAAAATTCACGGCGGGGTCAAAGTCGATGCGGGCTTCGCTCGCGCGAAGGGTGACGGCTGAGAGGAGCGTGGTTATGAGAATACGCACGAACGCCGAGCGGCGCGACTTCAATCTGCGCGGTGGGTTTGTCATGGCCGGGTTTACTGCTTGAAGACGAGTGGGGGGCCGCTGACTCGTTTTCCCTTCAGGTTGACACTCACTTCGACCCGGTCGGCAATCTTGATGAAAGGAATGCCGCTATTCATACCGAATTGTTTACGATCGAACGCCATGGTCCCTGTGATGGCACCCTCACCTGCCCCCTTGCCGGTAATGTTAAACGTCAGCGTCTCGGCCTTGGAAACGCCGCGAATGGTGAATGTTCCCGGTATCTCCACAGTGGTCGGACCCGTCTGCACAATCTTGTCCGAGTGAAACGTGATCATCGGAGACTCCTTAACATCGAAGAAGTCTTTGCTCTTCAGCTTGTCGTCCTTTACCCCGCTTCCGGTATTCACGGAGCCCCCCTGAATTTTGATATCCAGTACGCCGGTCGTGACATCCGGTGAGGTGAATTTCAGCGAAGCGTCCCACTTGTCGAATGTTCCCTCGATCGGAACCGACGCCTTCACGGAGAACTTGATCGTGCTTCCTTCCGGCGTCAGGGTAAAGACGGGAGCCTGCGCCCGGGTCAATGCGGGGAGCAGAACCAGAAGGCCGAGGACAGTTGCTCCATTCAGGTTTGTTTTCATGAAACTCGCAATCTTTCTTGAGGTAGCCTTAATGCCCAGGGCCGCGAAGTGATTCAATAAGATTTTTAGAGCGTCAGGTTCAGTCTGCGTGCTATTCCGTTAGATATGCGTCGTCGAATGTTTATCGCCTCACTTCTCGGTTGCCCCGTTTGCCGGGCTTTTGGTCAGGGGGTGAAAGGCACTCAGACGCCGGAGTGGAATTATGGCAGCGCCGGGCCCCCGAAATGGGGCGCCCTCGATCGCGCCTTCACGATATGCGCCACTGGCGATCAGGAATCGCCCGTCGATCTGCACGACGGGATACCGGCGCAAGTTACACCCGTCCGGTTCGACTGGAAGAGCGGGAAATTCACCATCGAGAACAACGGTCACACCATCGAGGCGAACGTGCCTGCGGGAAGTTCTGTCATGATGGGCGCCGACCGGTTCGATCTGACGCAGTTTCACTTTCATACGCCGAGCGAGCATGCTGTTTCCGGAAAGCGGTCGGCCATGGAAGCGCATTTTGTTCACACGCATCAGGATGGGCAGGTTGTGGTTCTGGCGACTCTTCTGGAACCCGGGGGACACAATGGGGCATTTTCCGCAGTCATGAAGGTCGCTCCCGGCAAGGCGGGCGGGGAGGCTCGGACGGAGTCGGTCGTCGACCCGCGGCAGATGGTTCCCGCTTCGCTCCACTCGTGGCGCTATGAAGGCTCGCTGACGACTCCGCCGTGTTCACAGATTGTCACTTGGGTTGTGTTCGCTCGAACCGTCCCGGTAGCGCAGTCTGACATGGATGCGTTCCGGAAGATTTTCCCCATGAACGCTCGTCCGTTGCAACCGTTGAACCGGCGCTACTTGCTTCGCAACTGATGTGCCTGGAATGGCTCGCGTTCCGGGAGTGATATGATCGCGCGCATATGAGCTGCCGGCTGAATCGGTTGAGGAATATGGCGGTCGAGGCGGTCAGGAGCGGCAAGTCAAAATGGCTGCTGACGGTGCCGGATGGAATGGGCTGTGATTCCGAGACCGGGTTGACGCTCCCTCCCGGTCGCGGCTCGGTAAGTGGTCGGGAAGGCAGGAGCCGGGCCCGAAGGCTTGCCCCACTGGTGCTTGGATCACTGGCTCTCTCGCTTTCCGCTTTGGCTCAGCTTCCGGCGCCCAATGCGGCGGGCGCTTCCGCCGGGCACGACATTTTCAGCTTCCATGACATGGATGCGGCGAATAAGTTCTGGAATACGCTGGGCGGCCAGCCGGCGGAACTCGGTCCGCTCAAGATGACGAAGTTTCCCGGTGTTCTGTTTCTGATGCGCAAGGGCGATCCCAAGGGCGGCACGGAAGGATCCACGATTGAATACATCGGGTTCAAGGTGCGGGATCTGAAGGAATCGCTCGCGAAATGGGCGGCGGCGGGCATCGCCCCGCTGCCGGGTCAGACGGCGAAACAGGCATTCCTGATGGCGCCGGATGACGTGAAGGTCGGGATCACCGAAGATAAATCGCTCACAACTCCCATTGCGATGGATATGGTCAGGATGGTGGTTCCGGATGTCGCGGCGGCTCAGGCCTGGTATGAGAAGTGGTTCGGGGCGAAGCCGGTCAAAGACGGCAAGGAGACGGTTGCCGGCATTCCGGGCGGCAACATTCTGTTTGCGAAGGCGGAAGGGCCGGTTGCGGGGACTAAAGGCCGGGCATTCGACCGCATCGGGATTGAAGTGAAAGACGTCGAGAGCCTGTGCAAAAACTTCGAGGCCGCAGGCATCAAGCTGGATGGCGCTTACCGCAAGGCTACTGCCATGAATCTGGCGGTTTGCGTGCTGACGGATCCGTGGGGCACCTACATCGAGGTGAGCCAGGGACTCAATGCCGTCAAGTAACGTTTGATTGCCGATGCTCGACAATCTGGTTATCGCCGCCTACTTCCTGGTCGTCTTCGGAATCGGCATTTATCATTCGCGCCAGCAGCGTACGACCAGCGAATACTTTCTCGCCGGACACAGCATCGGCTGGTTCGCGGTCGGCGCTTCTTTGTTTTCCACGAACATATCGAGCGAACATTTCATAGGTCTTGCGGGTTCGGGCGCGTCCGGCGGGCTGGCAGTGGGGTGCTACGAATGGTCGGCCGCGTTCTGCCTCTTTATTCTGGGGTGGCTTTTCGTACCTTATTACCTGAAGTCGAAGGTATTCACGATGCCCGAGTTTCTGGAGCGTCGCTTCAATCCGGAGTGCCGATGGTATCTGACGATCGTTTCGATTCTGGCTTATATATTCACGAAAATTTCGGTGCACCTTTTCGCGGGCGCCATTCTGATGCGGTCAGTCCTCGGCTGGGATTACCTGACCACCTCGATTCTGCTGGTAATCGCGACCGGAATCTACACGATTACCGGCGGTTTAAAGGCGGTTATCTATACCGACCTGTTTCAATCGTTCGTGCTCATTACGGGCGCCGTAGTGCTGACGATTCTCGGCCTCGATCGCGTGGGCGGCTTTACGGGGCTGCGCGCCGCGCTGCCGCCGGACTTTTTCCACATGATCAAGCCCGCCAGCGATTCCGTGTATCCGTGGATCGGAACGATCTTTGGCACGCTGATTCTGGGCATCTGGTATTGGTGTACCGATCAGTCGATCGTACAGAAGACGCTCAGCGCCAAGGATCTGGAGAATGCGCGGAAGGGCAGTTTCTTCTGCGCGGCTCTGAAGATTCTGCCGGTATTCATTCTGGTGCTGCCGGGGCTGATTGCCAAGGCCCTGTACCCGAACGTGGTGACGGGCGACAACGCTTATCCGACGCTGGTATTGCGGCTGTTGCCGAGAGGACTCGTCGGGCTGATGGTGGCGGCGCTGCTGGCGGCGCTGATGTCCGCGATGAGTTCGGTGCTGAATTCGTGTTCGACGCTGATCACGATGGACGTGTTCCGCAAGGTCTACCCTGAGGCGGACGAGCGGCGACTGGTGTTCGTCGGGCGCGTAGCGACGGGCGTTATTGTCCTGATCAGCATTCTCTGGGTGCCGCTGATCAAGTATCTGAACAGTCAGATTTATCAGTATTTGCAGAGCGTGCAGGCCTATATCGGGGCGCCGATCACGGCGGTGTTTCTGATTGGAGTGCTGTGGAAGCGCGCCACGGGGCGCGCCGCGATTACGACGCTGATCACGGGAGGGTTGCTGGGCGCCGGACGCTTTGTGCTCGACGTGATGCACGATGCGTTTCATGTCGACCTCGGCGCGCTCAACGGACTGGTGGCGTTCAGTTTTCTGAATTACAGCGTGATCGTTTTTGTCTTCTGCGTACTGCTGATGTTTGCTATCTCACTCACGGAGCCTCGCAGGACGGCTGCCGCGCAGGAGAAATTGACGCTCGACTGGGGCGGCGGCGGGACAAGAGTATTCGATCGCGCAGATCTTGCATGGACCGGGATGGTGGGTTGCTTCATCATAGGTCTGTGGTTTCATTTTCGCTGAAGCCGAAGCAACTCTCGGGTCTGATCGCAGAGAGCGCGTCCCGCTGGAATTCCCACAATGCGCCCCGTCTGGGCGCGGCGCTCGCTTTTTATACGCTTCTTTCAGTGGCGCCTCTACTGGGCCTGCTGGCGACCATCGGGAGCCTCTTTTTTGGTTCGGTGAGAACCAGGTCTGAGATTGTCCGGCAGGTATACAGCGTCGCCGGACCGGCGGGCGCCAAGGTTGTTTCATCCATACTTGGCATCACACCGGGCGCACAACACGGCATCCTCGCGGCTGTATCCGGTATCCTGATTCTCTTTTTCGGAGCTTCCGCGGTCCTGATCGAGCTGCGCGACGCGCTGAATCTGATGTGGGATATTCCGGTATCGAACAGGACCCCTTTAGAGGATATGGTGCAGCTTGTGCGTGAACGGCTGTTCGCGTTCGTTGTGGTGCTGCTGATCGGTTTTTTTCTGCTGGTTTCGATGACCGTCGATGTTATTGCGAGTGCGTTGGTACACACGGTTTCGCGACTGCCGGTGGAAGCGTTGCATTTGGGGGCGGCGGCGGTCTCGTTTCGTGGTAATCACCGGACTCTTTGCGGTTATTTTCCGGTTCATTCCGGATTTGCGGCTGGAATGGACGGACGTGCTTTTGGGAGCGCTGGTGACCTCTCTGCTCTTTACGGTGGGCAGGTTTGTGATCGGGTTTTATCTGACGCGTGCGGATTACGACACGTTGTACGGGAATGCCGCTTCGAGTACGGTGCTGCTGGTATGGGTTTACTACTCCAGCCAGATATTTTTCTTCGGCGCCGCCTTCACAAAGGTGTTTGCGGACACGTTCGGATCGCAGCGGGGTTGAGAGTTGCGGTGCGCTGGTGTTGATGGTTTGGTGAAGTCAGGAGTCAGGAGTCAGAAGTCAGAAGTGGCCGCTGCGGGCTGCGGCTGTTGCAGTTGTGGCGGCGATCGCCTTATTTCTGCAGAGCCCGGGCACAGCCTCTCAGGGCGCAGTCGGCCAATGAGGAAACTATCGCTGTAGACACGAAGGCAGCGACGACCGATTTTCCTCATGTGTGGGAACAGATGTTCGGTTCGGGACGCGCCATCCTGGCGCTTCGGGACAGCTATCGCAACGACCTGAGGACTGTGCAGGCCGTCACGGGATTTCACTTCATCCGCTTTCACGGGATTTTCGACGATGAGGTGGGTGTGTACGACCCGGATAGCGATGGGAAACCGCGGTACAACTTCAGTTACGTCGATCAGATCTATGACTGGCTGCTGTCCAATGGCGTGCGTCCGTTTGTCGAGATCAGTTTCATGCCGCGGGCGCTGGCGGCCAATCCGATGCCGCATCCGTTCTGGTATAAGCCTTATCCGTCGCCTCCGAAGGATCCGGATCGGTGGGCCGATTTGATCACCGCTTTCACGCGACATCTTATCGACCGTTATGGGGCGGAGGAGACGGAGAAGTGGTACTTCGAGGTGTGGAACGAACCTAATATCGATTTCTGGAACGGCGAGCCGAAGAAGGACACTTACTTTGCGTTCTACAAGGTCACTGCGAATGCAATCCGAAAGGTTGATCCGCGATTAAAGGTAGGCGGTCCGGCTACAGCCCAGGCGGCCTGGGTGAAGGATTTCATCGAGTACTGCATGAAATCGGGCGCGCCCTTCGATTTCGTTTCGACGCATATTTACGGTAATGAGGATCCGGTGAATGTGTTCGGGACCGCGACTCCGGTGCCTCGGAAGGACATGGTGGCCCGCGCGGTGCGCAAGGTGCATGACGAGGTCGCGGCGTCGGGCGCGCCGAAGACTCCGATTCTGATTACCGAATACAACGCGACCTATTCCACGCAGCCGGAGGTGACGGATAGCGCGTTTATGGGGCCGTGGCTGGCGAATAATATTCGTGGAGTGCGACGGTTTGACATCGATGATGTCGTACTGGGCTTTCTCGGATGTCTTCGAGGAGCAGGGTGTGGTCAGGAAGCCTTTTTATGGGGGCTATGGGCTTCTTGCGGAGCGCGGGATACCGAAGCCTGCTTATCGGGCGTTTGAGCTGCTGCATGATTTGGGTGACAGGCGGATCGCGAATCAATCAAACGATGTGCTGGTGACGAAGCGACCCAGCGGTGCGATCGTTCTTGCGTTATGGAATTATGCCGAACCTGGTGAGCGGGGTACGCAAAAGGTGTTTCCGGATCGACCTGAAAGGCAGCGCTGCGAGAAGTTATGACATCCAGATCGTGGACCCCGCCCACGGGTCGGCGACGCACGCGTGGACTGCTATGGGTGAACCGGCGTCACCTACGCAGGCGCAAATCTCGGCGCTGATCAAGGCATCGCAAATTGCTCCCCCGGCACGGCATGCGATTGGCGATCCGATTCGTCTGGATCCGCAGGGCCTGGCGGTGATTACGATTCGATAGCAGGAAAGCCGGCGGCAAGATCGCCGGCGCTACCCTAAAGCTTTTCCTGTCGATCTGCCGATATACGGGCATGGAATGTCCACGCTGCAGATCAAGACTGCTGATGATCAGGCAAAATACAGGAATCGAGCGATTGCGGTCGTTCCTCACCGGTATGCGGCAGTACCGGTGCCGTGACTGCGACCAGAAGTTTGGCGCGCCCGACCGGCGCAAGACGCCAAGAGAGGACGCTCTGGGTATGGCCGTTGCGAAGCGCAGCCAGGTTTAAGAGCCACTGTCTTTTTTAAGCGGCGTCAATCGCGATAAGATTCGAGTAGTGCTCCATCCGGGCACCATGTCTACCAGCAAAAGCTTTCCGCCCCAGCTATCCACGAGGCTGGCGCCGACTACCTGGTCCGCTTTGTATTCGCCACCCTTCACCAGGAGACTCGGGCGCAGGACGCCGATCAGTTCGAGCGGTGTGTCTTCGCCGAAGATCACCACTCCGTCGACACAGCTCAGCGACGCCAGCACCAGAGCGCGGGACATTTCGTCCTGAACGGGACGCGAGTCGCCTTTCAATCGCTTAACGGATTGATCGCTGTTCAGGCCGACCAGAAGGCGATCGCAGTGAGCCCGGGCGGTTTCAAGCACGCGCAAGTGACCGGGATGCAGCAAGATCGAAACAGCCGTTTGTAAATCCCACGCTGAGACCGGATTGGGTCCAGGTTTGGGAGCGTTCGATCGCGTCCGGGAGCGCGAGGACTTTCGCTGCCGCGCCCGTGTGGACGCCGTGTCCGAACTGACCACGGTGAACCTCCTCGGCGATCTCAATGGCACTTACAACCGCAGTGCCGGCTCTGCCGACTACCATTCCCGCAGCGATATTGGCCAGTTCGACCGCCTCCTGGAACGACGATCCCGAGCCGACTAGCGGCGGCGAGCACGGCCGCAACGGTATCCCCCGCGCCCGAGACATCGTAGACCTCACGCGCCAGTGCCGGGAAGCGGATGGCGGACCCGTCCGCACAAATCAACATCATTCCTTCGGCCCCCAACGTTACAAGAACCGCTTCCGCCGCCGTATTGTCAAGCAACTGGCGAGCGGCGCGTTTCCTGAGCGGCTGTTCCGGAGACAGGTAGCCCGGTGGCTTCGGCGAGTTCGCGCAGATTCGGCTTGATGAGATTGGCGCTTCCGGTAACGGCTGAAGTCGCGTCCCTTGGGATCGACGATCACCGGTTTTCCGGCGGCGCGCGCTGCGAGGATGAACTCCTGCGCCCGGGGACCGTTCAACATGCCCTTGGCGTAATCGGAAAGAAGGACGACGGAGCATCCGTCCAGCCCGGCGGTAAACGCGGCCGAGCAGGGCTTCCGCAGTGTCTGCGCTGTACTGCGTCGGTGGATTCATTGTCGGCACGGAGGAGCTGCTGACCCTGGGCGATGTAACGGGTCTTGGTCGGAGTCTGGCGTCCCGGCTCGGCCTGAAGCGAAGCGCAGGTGCCCTGGCAAATCCCTCAGGAGGACCGAAATTTCTGCAGCCTCCGGGTCGTTTCCTGTTGCGGAAAAGAAGCGTACACCGCAGCCGAGGGCGCTCAGATTGCGGACCGCGTTGCCCGCGCCCCCCAACATGCATTGGCGGCGTCCCGTCCGCAGGACGGGAATCGGCGCTTCAGGGGAAATCCGGCTGACGTCTCCGTAGACGAATGAATCGAGCATTACGTCGCCCGCGCAGACAACTACGGCCGTTGAGAGCCTTTCGATGACGGAAATGAGGTCTTTCAAATGATTCCCAGACGGTCTTCGATTTCGGCGCAGAGGACATGCCCGAGCAGAATGTGCATTTCCTGGATACGTGCGGTGACGGTGGAGGGGACCACGATCAGGGGATCGGCGAGTCCGTTCAAGCTGCCGCCCGAATTGCCGCCGAAAGCGGCTGCGGCGATGCCCCAGCCTCCGGGCTGCTTCGAGAGCACAGATTATATTCGGACTCTGGCCTGACGTGGAGAACCCGATCGCGACATCGCCGGGACGGCCCAACGCTTCGAGCTGGCGCGCGAAAACCGTCTCAAATCCGTAATCATTGGCGCAGGCTGTGAGCGCGGATGTGTCCGTGGTGAGCGCCAGGGCCGCAAGCGCGCGCCGGTGACGGACGAAGCGGATGGTCAGTTCAGCGCTGAGATGTTGGGCATCGGCCGCGCTTCCTCCATTGCCGAAGAGCAAGAGCTTGCCGCCGCTTCGAAGGGAGTCAACGCACAACTTCGCAAGACGTGCGAGGGGCTCCGCGCAGCTGGCCTGCGTTTCCGTGAGCAGGGTTCGGTGATCTTCGAAGCAATCCTGAAAGATCTTCGTCCCCGCTGTCATAACGCTCATGAAAATACGATTGTTTCACGTTCATTCCACTGGTGTGGCGGTTTCCCGATAGACTGGTATTGGATTCCGCATTGCTTTCCTTGTTGAAGTCCGCTGCAGGCGTGGTCATGATCGCCACCTTGCTCTGCTCCTCACCCCTGAGGGCGCGAGTCGTAGAAGTGGATGTCGACGGAATCGTCCATCCCATTACCGTTGAAGTGATCTCTTCCGCGATCGGCCAGGCGGAACGAGAACACGCCGAGGCTGTCCTGATTCGCCTGAGCACGCCGGGCGGGTTCATGGATGCTACCCGGCAGATCGTCGAAAAGATTTTTCATTCGCCCGTTCCGGTGATTACGTGGGTGGGACCTGCCGGAGCGCGGGCGGCATCGGCAGGCTTCTTCCTCCTGGAAGCTGCCGACGTCGCGGCGATGGCTCCCGGAACCAACACGGGCGCTTCGCATCCGGTCCTCGAGGGTGGCGGCACGATGGATCCGATTATGAAGTCGAAGGTCGAGAATGACGCGGCGGCTCTCATGCGGAGCATCGCCACACACCGGGGGAGGGATCAGAAAGCGGCCGAGAAGACGGTTCGGGAGAGCGCCTCCTACACGGAGCGCGAAGCGTTGGATCAGCACCTGATCGACGCGGTCGCCCCTAACGCGGAGGCTCTGCTGAAACAACTCGATGGCAGGCAGACTACGCGTTTTGACGGCAGCCATCAGACACTGCATTTTGCGGACACCGCGATTGAGATGTATCGGCCTTCTTTGCGAGAGCGCCTCATGCTGGCGATTGCCGATCCCAATATTGCGCTTCTGGTGGTGATTCTCGGGGCGCTTGGGATTTACCTGGAGTTTTCTTCGCCAGGACTGGTTGCGCCGGGGGTCTTTGGCGCGATTCTGGCCCTGGTCGGCCTGACTGCGCTTTCGATGTTGCCCATCGACTGGCTCGGCGCGGGCCTGATGATTCTGGGACTGGTATTTTTTGTTCTCGAGGCTAAATTTCCGACCCACGGGGTGCTCGCGGTCGGGGGCACCGCGGCGCTGGCCCTGGGCGCGGTCATGCTGGTCGATACGAACGTTCCGGAATTACGTGTTCACTGGAGCACAGCCATCGGACTGGCCGTTCCTTTCGCGCTGATCACTACGTTCCTGGTTTCCATCGCGGTGCGCGCACGCCGCAATAAGGTCGTCACGGGACTTGAAGGAATGATGGGCGAGGCGGGAGTGGCCATCGGAGAACTGAATCCCTCGGGGACCATCCTGGTCCGAGGCGAATACTGGAACGCGCGCGCGCAGCAACACGTGTTGGCAAGCGAACCGGTTCGCATCACCGGAATCGACGGACTTACGCTGCTGGTCAGCGGAATGAACAGAAAAGAGACCTCATGACGGGCTTGCCGGAACTGGTGGTCGTAATCATCATCGTGTTTTACCTGTTTTCTTCGATCAAGATCCTGGCTGAATATGAACGGGGAGTGATCTTCCGGCTCGGTCGGCTGCTGCCGCAGGCGAAAGGGCCCGGGGTGATTCTGGTGTTTGCCCCGCTTGACCGGATGGTCCGGATTTCGTTGCGGGTCGACACCATCGAAGTGCCGCCCCAGGACGTGATCACGCGGGACAACATTACGGTCAAGGTCAATGCGGTGATTTACTTCCGGGTGGTGGAGCCGCGGCTGGCGGTCACCGAGGTTTCCAATTTTCTGTACGCCACCTCTCAACTGGCGCAAACCACGCTCCGCAGCGTTTTGGGCGAGGTTGAGCTCGATGATCTCCTGAGCAAACGCGACGAGCTGAACGTACGGCTGCAGGCGATTCTCGATCAGCATACGTCGCCATGGGGCGTGAAGGTGACGCTGGTTTCCGTCAAACAGGTGGATATTCCGGAGCAGATGATCCGGGCGATTGGGAGACAGGCGGAGGCCGAGCGCGAGAAGCGGGCGAAGATTATTCACGCCGACGGGGAATATACGGCATCAGAGAAACTGGCTATGGCCGCCGAAGTAATTCAGAGACAACCGGCGGCGATCCAGCTACGCTATTTACAGACCCTTATGGAGATCGGGCAGGAGAAAAATACTACGATCGTGTTCCCGCTTCCGATCGATATTCTGAGTTCGCTCGAAACTTATCTTCAGAGCAAACGGCGGGACGAAACAGGCAAATCATAAATATGGCGCAGATGGAAGGCGAAAAGGAACTGGTTCTCGGAAACAAGCAGTTGATGGGGCTCTTCTTTGTGGTGGTGGCCCTGTGCGGCGTATTTTTCGCGATGGGGTACATGATGGGGCGGCCCTCGGCCAAGACGGCGCTGGCGAATCCGGAAACCAGTCCTGCGCCGGCGGTTACGGCGCTTGGGGTTCAGCCACAGATTCAGCAACAACCGGAGCCGCCGCGCGAGACGGCGGAGACGGTGCCCCCCGATCCGCAACCTCAACCTCCGCCGATTGAGACGAAGCCCGCGCGTGATACTCCGCAACCGGCTGCCGTGGCTTCGGCGCCGGCCGCTCTCCCCAACCCGGCGCCCGAAGCCGCTACTCCCGCGACGGGCGTTACCGTTCCGCAGGAGGGCGCTACATATCTGCAGGTTACGGCGTTGCTCCGTTCCGACGCGGACAAGCTCGTGAAGACATTGCGAGAGCAGAACTTCCCCGCGTTAGTCGCCGAAAGTTCGAAGCCGGATCTGTTTCGGGTGATGGTGGGACCGTATCACCAGACCGCGGACGTCGCCGACGCCAAAGCGAGATTAAAGGCGTTGGGGTTCGCCAACGCCTTTGTTCAGAAGTAAGTAGTCTATTTCGACGGGAAGTGTTTCAGGTCCTTCTCGTTTTCGTTGCAGATGTATTCGATCAGATCCGTATCCACGAGCAGGTGTGGATTTTCTTTCACAGTCCAGGGCTTTGTGTAGTTTTTCGGGTCATCAATCGTAATCTCGATTTCCATATGTCCGAAGTCGGGCCGGCGGAATTTCTCGGTCAGATGCATCCCGTCTGAAAGGGGATGACCGTTGCTGTCGAGCCATGTGAGCCCGTTCATGCCTCTGGTTTCCACCACGAGCGTGTCGCCTTCCCAGTGTCCGACCGAATAGCCATCCCAGGTGGGCTGGGGATCGACCGGAAGCGCGCGGCCATCGGTAAAGACCTGGCGGAAAGTCGTACGCGATTCGTACAGGAAGACGATTTCTCCGGGTTGCTGGATGATCTTGTAAGGCGAAGTAATGGCGTCCTTGCGGGGCATGCCGGAAGGCAGGCAGCGAGCGTCGGGATCGTCTTTACCAAAGGTCTGGACGCGTTCTTTGTAGAGCGCGGCGGCTTCGGGTTTGAAGGGAATGTCCTCTGGTTTCAGGTCCGCGGCGATGTTGATCAGGTATTTGATGCCATTGGGCTCCCAGATGCCCGAGAGGTCTGGCTTGCCGTCGGCGGTCTTCGGGGCGGGGGCCTTCATGTTCGGCTTGCCGTCCGGCAGGCGAGGAACACCGGGGGTTTTGACCTCCCACTGGGCCGCGGCCGGCAGGGAGAGTGCGCAGAGGAGCGCTAAGCGAAGCTTCATGTTTGAGTGAATTATATACCCGGAAAGAATGCGACACCCGGCGCGTCATGGATAGGTTTCTGATCAAGTTTCTATGACTTCCTTATGATTTCGGCTTTAGACTTCCCTTTGGGAAGGGAGGGTCTCAGATGGTTAAGATCGAAGCAATCATTCGGCCCTGCATGCTGGAAGACGTTAAAGCCGCGCTGGAGTCTATTGGTGTCGAATACGTTACATCCTCCGAAGTTTACGAGAGCGGTGGTCGCTCGACCTACCGGGCGGTCTACCGGGGCGCCGAGTATCGCGTGGATGAGCCACGGATGAAACTGGAGATTCTGGCGTGTTCGGACCGCACGGACGAGTTGGTTGAGATGCTTTCGGGCACCGCGCGTACGCGAACATCGAGCGACGATGGCGTCATTATGGTTTATCAGTTGGACGACGCGATCCGGATCGCGAACGGGTCGCGGCCGGAATTCAGCCGCTGACGGGCGAAGGCCCGCACGTCCTTCCCACTAACCCCGCCACCAGCGAGCTGTGTATACGATGAGCCCTGCGCAAAGCCAGCCATAAGCGTATTGCGGTTGAGCGGCCCATCGCATCACGGCGGAGTGCATTAATCCGAACCAGGAAAATACGGCCGCGATGAGGCACCAGACGCCCGCGCGCGTAAAATTCCGATCGATCAGCTCCGTAGTGACGGCCGCGACAACCAGCACCAGAAACAGAAAGCCGTTGCCCAGTCCCTGCACCGAGGCCCAGTAAATCGAGCGATTCAGAGCAGCCTGCGTTGCCGGATTGGCGAGCGAAAGACCCAGCGCCGGCAGCGCGGCGGTAACGCTGGCAGATACCACGGCGCCGGCAGGCAGCACGAGACCCAGCAACACCGCCGCCGAGTACCGGGGTTCGACCCGGCGCAGCGTCGCCAGACCAACCCCGATGGTCACGTAGGCAATCATGGCGGACAGAATGGCCCAGGGAAAAAGCTGTGCGAAGAAAAGAGTGAGTCCGCCGGCCACGATCACCAGCAGGACGACGGGGGTCCAGAAGGCGAAGCCGGCGCGCGCGCCAATGTGCTTATAAGGGGGATGCAGCGCATACACGACCGGCGCGACGGCGCTTCCCGCGAGCCCGCAGATGAGCGTTCCCAGGCCATCCCAGAACAGAACGCCGCGCACGTCATAGTCGTCGCCCGCTGCGCTCGATCCCGTTACCGCCGCAATGTCCTGCAGGACGTGATAGATCGACATCGGCGCAATGACGGAGAGATACGGAATCGCCGTTCCCATAGCGCGCAACGGTTCTAGGGAAGAAACAAGCGGAAGGGCGGGATGTAGTCCGCGCCATGTGGGCGTGACGTAGCCAATCGCCGCGCCGACGGCAAGCGGGACAAGCCACGCGGCGAGGAAGGGTGGAATGCGAACCCTGGTCATCGGTATGCCGACGACGCTGGTCAGAATAATCGCGAGCGCAATCAGCCCGACCACGGGCTGGTCGAATAGCCTCTGCAGCAACACTAGCGCGAGATAGCTGTACATCGCGCTGCCGAAGACCGTCATGGCGGCAGCGGGAGGAATCTGTTTTTTGATGTACCCGGCGAAGGGCGCCGCGGCGAGCTTGATGAGTCCCGTCCAGATCACAGCCGCCGCGCCGACTCGCCACGCCTGTAAGGGATCACGCGTCTGCACATATACGGGCAGCATGATCGAGAGCGTGTAGGCGATGATCGCTGGCACATTGTTGCCATAGACGTGGGCGGTGACATCGGAGCGGTTTTCGCGCCGGGCGAGTCGAACGGCAAGAAAGCAGAGGCCGAGGGAACCGATCAAAAAGCCCAGGGCGTAACCGGGCAGCAGCCTGGAGACACTGAATTCGAGCGGGATTCCGGCGGATGTTAAAAGGAAGGCGGGAATGACCAGTTGGGCCAGATTGAACCCCACCTGGGCAACGGTGGCATCAATGTCGCCACGCTCCAGAGTCCACCATCTGTACCTGAGATCGGCGATTATCGGGGTGGACATCGGAAAACCGGCGCGGGTCAGATCTTGAACGATTCAAAAGTCTCCGGCGCAAACAGCTCCCGCGGCGTCAACTTGCGCCGGGACAATCCCTGTTCCCACGAGTAACGAAGAAACGTATCGAGCGCCCGTTCATTCTGTGCGAGGCCGTATGGCCAGAAGTCATTCCCCATCAGCTTTTCAGTGTCCTCGAGGTGAGAGCCAAGCCAGGGTAGCATCACCTTGAGAGCCGCGACCTCGTGAAGGTTGCGGGAGGCTTCCTGTTTTGCCGCGACGAAGGCCTTGTATAGAGACTGAGCAACCCAGGGATTCTCTTCATAGACCGCACGCCGGATGACCATGGTATGCATGATGGGGAAAATGCCCGTTTTACGGTAGTATTCGCGTTCCACATCTGCGTAATCCGGAAACAGGCGCCGCACTTTTGCGGGATTTGTATGAAGTGTAGAGGGCGCGCGGGGAGCGTAGATCGCGTCGATTTCCCTTTGTTCCAGCATTCGCGAAAGCGTTTTTCCGGCGGAAATGGGTTCGATTTTTATTTCCGGAGGCAATCCGAGATCGATCTTTTCGACGCGGCCCGGCTCCTCCTGGCCGCCGGTGAAGTATTGAACGCTGCCGATCGGAACGCAGTATTCGTCGCTCAGTATTCCGCGGATCCACACGATGGCGGTCAGCTGGTATTCCGGATTCCCGACGCGTTTTCCGATGAGGTCAGTCGGCGTTCTGATGCCGCTCTCCGTGTTGATGTAGATTCCGGAGTGCCGGAACGAGCGGGACACGAACACCGGAATGGCGATGAAGGGAGGATCTTCACGAAACAGCGAAACGACGTAGGAAGAGAGCGACATTTCGGTGACGTCAAACTCTTCGTGGCGCATCATGCGGAAGAACGTTTCCTCAATGGGCAGATCGAGGTAGTTCAGATCAATCCCTTCAATGTGAATCCTGCCGTCCATGAGCAGACGGGTGCGGTCGTAATCCCAGCAGGACATCGTAAGCCGAAGTTTCGACATTTTATGGTTCCGGTGCCGACGTTAAACGAAAACTCATGATAAGCCAGCCTGGCGGGGTCCCGTGATATTTTCCCTGTATTAAATGATCGCCTTTTCATATCAGTGAATTTCGTCCACCCGCTGTTCCCGCCTGCGCCCTTGACACCATTACCGGATTTCAGACCGGTGATCGACCCACCGTGGCTTCGATCGCGACCTTCTGATCTTGCGGCACTTGTTCCCGGCGGGCCGGCATAGCGCCTCATAGAACCTGCTGTTGGAAAGGCTGACGCTGCGCCCGACAAAGCAGTTTTGGTACGAAGATGTTCCGGGATAGGTGTAATAATCACTTGCGCACGTAGCTGCCAGAAATCCCGAAGGTCACTGAGCCATCGGCTTACGACCCCTCAGTGCTCCTCACGAACCGAACGAATCCCGTCACTAAAGTCCCAAAAATGGACATACCTGCTTTCGACGAGCAATCATCGCTCGGGATGCTGCAGGAGGAAGACGTCCGCGATGTTCTGCGCAAGCGTGAAGGTTGCCTGAATCCGTGGAGATGGTAAGCGTAAGATCCAGTTCGACGCTGATGCGTCCGCAAAAGAGTCGGCCGCCGTGCATTCGTGATGCAGGCGGCACCGCTTTTCCAGCACGCAGCGTGAGGATCCTACTGGGGATTCCGTGCTGATCGCTCAGACCTTCCGATGCGCGTCAATCGAATCTCCATCATCACGCCGGAAAGAATGCAGTCGATTTCTGACGAATTTCGGACACGACGTGATTGTGGCGAACGCCGAACAGACTCCGGCCATTACCGGGAGCGACAAGAAGACTGATCCGCATGATACCGGGAACCTGGTTCATCGCCAGGATCCCGGGCGGCGCAACGCCGGACCCGTCAGGCCCATCGAGCGCCAGTCGTAATTATTGGCGCTGGCAAAATGACCAGCTAATCTCCGCGAGTCGCGGAATACTGCCAATGCTTCTTATGTAGAGCCCCACCGGCGCTCGTGTGGACAAAGCTCGTTCCCGTGCGCTCGTTATATCGCCTGAACGCTGTCTGAAGGCCAGACAGGACCTCCGTCGTCGTCTCCAAAAGCGTTTTGAATTCTGGTTCTTCTACTTTTGCTATTTCCTGTCTCACGTCTTCAATGAGTCCCTGCAGGGAGTGCTGGATGTTTTCCGCGTGCAGCCCGGGATCACTCGTATCGATTGACGCGATCGCGGTATCGCCGGCCTCGCATGCCGATGTCGATCTCGCGAATGAGCCGCTTACGCTCCGTTCGACAGGAGCGAGGAAACGATAGCCTTGTCCATTGATCGTTTGAACGAAGCGCGGCTGAAGGGCATCATCGCGAAGCGCGTTCCGTACCTTCCTGACAGCAGTATTGATGCCGTCAATGGCGTACCCAAATCCGCCTTTGCCCCAAAGCCGCTCCGTTATCTGGTCGCGATTGACCACGCTGCCGTGGTTCTCAAGGAGTAGAATCAATAGCTCCATCGGCATCCGCTCGAGATCAACTCGCTGCGCTCCCCGCAGCAATTTGTAGCGTTTCCAATCGAGCTGAAACTCTCCAAACCGTAGCAAGCTACTCATGGGCCGTTCAGAATTCTACACCAAAATTCAGATGCAGGCCCGCAAATCCACGTTCTAATGATTTCTGTCACGCCCGAACGTGCGGTTTTTGACAGAAGGAGAGGACGAGATGAGGCGCAGAGATTTTCTCAAATCCACCGCCGCACTTTCAGGCGGTATCTTCACGGGACTCAATAACGCGGCTGCTCAGAGCGCCGTTCCCGGACCTCAGCCAAACATTTTGTTCATCATCGTAGACGAGCTTCGGTTTCCGACAGTGTTTCCGGGGAATATAAGAACTCCGGCTGACTTTTTAGCCAACTTTATGCCAAATGTATATACGCGGATCTGGCAGCGCGGAGTAAAGTTCGGCAACCACAACACCGCTGCCAATGCCTGCACGCCGTCGCGTGGCGCTTTGCACACTGGCCTTTATTCGCAACAAAACTGGCTCATGTCGACAATTCTGTCAACGCCGTACCCGAGTCCTCCAACCCGGCGGCAGCCCGTCCTGAACCCAGCATTTCCCACCTATGGCAAGTTACTGCAGACAGCGGGTTATCGAACGCCTTTTATCGGAAAATGGCACGTTTCCGTACCGTCACCATCGACCGATACTCTGGCTAATTACGGCTTCGATTACTACCCCACTTACTATGATCCTACCGGGACCAATTTGCAGGGAACTTATGGGGACGAAAGCCGGGGCTATCACAATGACGCCTACTCGGTGAAGCAGGCGATCGACTGGTTAAGTAATGACAGACCCAGCGGCCAGCCCTGGTGTCTCACTGTCAGCCTGGTTAACCCTCACGATCGGGAGTTTTTCCCGGCCGGAACAGAGTTTCAACCGGTTACGGATCTCTTCCAGAATCCACAGGTCAATCCTGCTTCACTCAACCAAATGGCTCAATATCCAGGTGACGGCCCTGTTGTGCCTTATGATCAGAATCGGCTGAAGTCTCCGCCCTCTTTCGGGTATCCGGTGATACCGCCAAATTGGGAAGATCAGAAGACGCTACTCGCCAATAAGCCGTCGACTCAGACATTTGTTCGTGATTTCTCAGCGGGCATTTGGGGAGGCGCAACCGACGACCCCTCTCAGGGTTCGGCGACCATCGTACAATATCCGAATCCGAACGCGATCACCGATCTGCACCTCGGCGTGGTAAACATGCCTTACAGCTACTGGCAGCGTGGCCTTGACAGTTATACGCAGGTCATGCAGATCGTCGACGGCCAGATCGGAAGAGTGCTCGACACGCTCCATAGTCTGCCTCAAAACGTTTTCGAAAATACGGTTATCGTTTTTACTTCCGACCACGGGGAGTACTCTGGAGCGCACGGGATGATGCAGGGCAAGATGGGTTCCGTTTACGAAGAAGCCTGGCACGTTCCACTCGTCGTCGTCGACCCCAGCGGGAGATACACCGGAGACATCGATACGATCCGCACCGGGCTGACTTCACACATCGATTTCACCCCTATGATGGCAAGCATAGGGAAGCTGGGGACAACAAACTGGATGTCTGGCGACCTGGCCACAATTTATGGCGGCCGGCACGACATGATTTCGATGTTGAAATCCGCTGCCGCGCCTGGTCGCGACTATGTTCTTTACGCCACCGACGAGATCGTGCCAAATTACTTCAACTTCAATAACGCACCGACTCACGTCCTGGGGCTCCGTACGAAGGATACGAAGCTGGGGGTCTACGCCAAGTGGATTCCTCTCACGTCCAGGATCATTCAACCTTCAATCGAACTGGAGTTCTACGATCTTTCGACCACAAGAGGACAACTCGAGCTGGATAATACGGCCAGCAGTGACTCGCGGGTTCCGGACATGGTCCAGCATCTGCTCGAGGACCTGGTACCAAATGAATTGCAGCAGTCCCTGCCTGGAACCCTGCGACTGGAGCAACTGGGGTCAAGGTCCGTGCATCTGCTTTTCAGGGAATTCATTGCGCTGCAGCCATCAGGCGTTTGGAGGGACGGCGGTCTTCAAACATTGCTTGGGTTCGGTTCGGAGTTTTAACTTTTCACCCGCCCGCCCGCTGGAGCATGTCAGTCGCCTGATTTACCCTGCGGTTCTGGCCCTCGCAAAAACAATCTCCGGTGGGGGTCAGGACTCTTGTCGCTGACGATTACGAGTCGATGATTTTGTGAGCGAACTGTTAGCGGCAGCCGCCTCGAAGATTCGCTGGCCGGCCGTGCCAAAATCCCGCTCCCTCGCGGCCGCGTTCCCTTCGGCCTGACTTGGCGACCAATCCGCAAGAATCCGCGATTATTTGGGTACCAGGCTCGCACCCCTTAAATCTGGACGGGGTTCGGACGTGGAAAACCCCTGTGAAGGCTGGCTTTCCACTATACCCTTGAGTCTTTCAGAGGCCCATTAGTTGGGCGCGGAACGGATTAGATCATCCGCGCTTCGTCAGGACTGTATCACCGGATCTTCCCGGCTATCTGCATCTCCCTCCCGACTCCCCAGGATGCCGTGTTGCAGCCGCTGCTACCGTATAAAAGGCGCGCCGAAGGTATCGAGCCGAAAATGCGCCAGTCACGTTTCCCGATTATCGTCGGGCGAATCGCCGCGGCGAAGACGGCGTTCGGCGAGAAGGCGAAGCTCATTCTGAAAGCGAGTCACCAGCGGGAGCTTGTTATTCCTGCGCCATACAGCATTCAATTCCGCCACGGGGGCGGGCTCGCTGATGGGGCGATACACAACTCCTTTCACCTGCATGTTGCGGCCGAAGGATTCGGGGACGAGAGCCACCCCCAGGCGACCGGCAACGAGGCAAATGACCGTCTGGATCTGGCGCGTTGTCAGGGTCTCGACCGGGATGTGTCCCGCCTTTTCGAAGGCGCCGAGAACAATTTCATTGAAGCCGGCCATGGCGAGGCGACCTGGCAAAATCAGCGTATCCCCGGCCAGCAGTTTCAGATCGATCCGACGCCGGTGCGCCATCGAATGGCGCGTCGGGAGGACGGCGATAAGTTTCTCACGCAGAATCAGAATCGATTCCAATTCCGGGTCCCGCGGTTTGGCAGCCATAATCCCGATATCAATCGATTCGTGCCGGAGAGCTTCCAACTGGTCAGACGGCTCCATTTCCCGGATATCGACAGTGGCCGCCCGCGCAATCTGGCGAAAGCGCATAACCAGTTCCGGCAGCACGCTCCAGATGGCCGTGCTGCCCACGCCGATGGCCACGCTGCCGGCGCTCCCCCGCCCTACCTTTACGGCGTCAGACGCGGCGCGAGCCGCCTGCTCCACCACGACACGCGCTCTGTTACGAAAGACCTCTCCGGCGGGGGTCAGTTTCACCCGCCGCTTGGTGCGTTCGAGAAGCTGCACGCCCACTTCCTCTTCCAGTTGCCGTATCTGGTGGCTCAACGCGGGCTGCGCGACATGGAGCAGGGAGGCGGCGCGGGTGAAATGAAGTTCCTCGGCCACTGCGAGGAAGTATCGAAGATGGCGGATCTCCATCGCTGGATCATGTCACAGCGCGAGGCCCGCACTAATAAAGATTAGCGATAAATCCAGACCGACAAAATCTTTTACGGGATTAATCCGCGCGAGTATCATGAGTCCAGCATTATGCGGGATGCCGCGCTCCGGCCCGCCCGCGAGAAGAGCGCCCCTCGAGGGAGAGTCAAAGCGAATGATGCAACGTTGTTATTTCGGCGCCGCGGCCGTTTCTCTCGCGGTTGGTTTGATCGTGGCTCCCCTTTCAGCCGCACAGGCGGCGGCCAAAGCCGGCGAAGCGGGTACGTCAGGGATTCCGCGAATTTCAAATGGCAAGCCCGACCTGAATGGCGTCTGGGAAAGACCTTACGTGCCGGATATGAGCAGGAACGCCAAAGGACAGGCGGGCACTACACCGCTTCCGTTTACGGAATGGGGAGCGAATGTGTTCAAGCAATACGACCCCGCGAAGTTCGACTATACCGGGCACTGTCTCCCGCAGGGATTGACACGCTCGATGAATTCGCCGTTTCCCGTGCAGATCGTTCAGACGCCGGATACCTTTGCGGTTCTTTATGAAGCGTGGAACGTCTTTCATGTCGTTCCGACAAACGGCCGGACGTTTTCCAAAGACAAGGAACTGGATCCGACGTGGATGGGAACGTCCTTCGGCCACTGGGACGGCGACACCCTTGTGGTGGAAACCAGAGGGTTCAATGACAAGACCAATCTGGACACCGTGGGCCATCCGCACAGCGATCAAATGAAGGTTACCGAGACCTACCGGCGCGCGGATGCGAATCACCTGACTTATGAGGTGACCATCGACGACCCCAAAACTTATACCCGGCCCTGGAAGAATACGCGCACTTTTACGCTGCGGCCGGACTGGGACATTATGGAGTACTCCTGCGAAGAGAACAACAAGGATTTTAACGATGGCCACATCAAGTGACCACCTCGAGTGACGACACGCGAAGAATAGTATGAAACGTGAAATCCAATCCGCCGCGCTGGTGCTGCTGGCGTGTGCGAGGGCTTTTTCCGCGGAGAGCAGCCTCGTCGCCGACGCCGCGATGCGAGGCGATACGAGTGCGCTGCAAAAGCTGCTGAAGGCCCGAGCCGACGTGAACGCTCCCCAGGCGGATGGAGCTACGGCGATCGAGTGGGCCACGTATCGAGGTGATCTGCAGATGGCCGATCTCCTGATCGCCGCCGGCGCCAACGTGAAGACGGCGAACCGCGAAGGAGCGACGCCGCTGTCTCTGGCCGCTGTCAGCGGGAACGCCGCGATGGTCGAGAAGCTGCTGAAGGCCGGGGCCGACGCGAACGAACAGGGGCCTCAGGGCGATACGCCTTTGATGCTGGCGTCCCGCAACGGCAGCATTGCGGCGATCACCGTATTGCTGGATCATCACGCGAACATCGAAGCGAGAGAGAAGATACGCGGGACGACGGCCCTGATGTGGGCTGCAGAGCAGGGGCATGCGCCGGCGGTGAAGCTGCTGATTGCGCGCGGGGCCGACTTCAGCGCCACATCGAACGCCGATACGAAGAGCGGGACCGCATATCTGGCGCCGACGCCGCAACAACGGGCGCTGCAGGATGGAATCGCGAAGGACGGATCTCTTTCCAAAGAAGGCCGGGCTCGCAGGGCCGCTCCTGCACCTGCCGCCACCGCATCGAAAGACATTGGCGCGGCCGATGAGGCTGCCGCCGCGGCCGCTTTCGGAAGGGGACAGAACAAAGACGGGGGCGGATTGACTCCGCTGGTCTTTGCGGCCCGTGAAGGCAATCTCGAATCGGCAAAGATTCTGGTGGAAGCAGGAGTCGGCGTCAACCAGCGTACGCATTATGGCTGGACGCCGCTGCTTGTTGCGGTGCAGAACAGGCATTACCAGCTTGCTTCTTACCTGCTGGACAAGAGCGCGGATCCCAACCTTGCCAACAACGGCGGCTGGACGCCACTCTATATCGCGACAGATAACCGGAACATTGAAGGGGGAGATTACCCGGTCCGAAACCCGGACATGGATCAGCTTGCGTTTATCACGCAGCTGATCGATCACGGCGCCAATGTGAACGCGCGAGTCTGCGGCCTGAAGTCAACTCCCGATCGCTGCGTGGGCGACAGCACCGAAACACGAACAATCTTCACCATGCAATGGCTTTATGAAGACGGCGCGACGCCCTTTCTGCGGGCCGCGCAATCGGGCGACGTGAAACTGATGAAGCTACTGCTCGCGCGTGGCGCCGATCCGAAGATCCGAACGGAGTTCGGAGACACGGCGCTCGCGGTTGCCGCAGGAATCGGCTGGGTGGAGGGCGTGACCTTCGAATGGTCCGCGGCTGAGAACCTGGAGGCGGTGAAAATGTGCCTCGATCTCGGCATGGATCCGAATACCCCAAACAAGGACGGGCGCAATGCGCTGCATGGAGCGGCGCACAAGGGGCGTAATTCCGTCGTTCAGCTTCTGGTGGATCACGGCGCGAAGCTTGATGCTCACGATTACGGCAGCCGCGATACGATCTCCGGATCGTTGCTCGGGCGTACATGGATACCGATCGATTACGCAAGAGGTCTGGTGCGCGTCGGCGTGCAATCGGCGCTGGCGCACCCCGACACCGAAGCGCTGCTCCAGAAGCTGATGGAGGAACGCGGCCTTCCCGTGCCGCCGCCTTTCAAGTCGTCTTTGTGTCTGGCGGTGATTTGCGCGGGGGACGCTCAGTAGTCGAGTAAAGACGGGGATCAGGGGTAAACAGGGTTTCAGCTGAGGGCCGCCTCGCGGTCCGATTTCATCATTTTTCTTCAAGGGAGAAGTGTCATGCGACCAGGCTTAGTCGTAGTGTGTCTTATCGCCTTTAGTGTGAGCGCGTTCGGCCAGACGGCCAACGGCACGATCACCGGTACCGTTACCGACCCGACCGGCGGGGTCGTTGCGGGAGCATCGGTACAAGCAAAGAATACGGAGACGGGACTCACTTACCCCGTCATGACGACCGATACCGGGAATTACACGGTGCCCCAGTTGCCCGTGGGCAGGTATCAGATCACGGTGAACGCGACGGGGTTCAAGCTTTACGTACATACGAATCTCGATGTGGCCGCGAACGCCACGATTCGCGAAGATGTCGCCCTGCAGGTCGGCAACGCCGCCGAGACGGTCACGGTCAGCGCCGAAGCTTCGCAGTTGAATACGGAATCGGCGGACATGACGCACAACGTTACGGTGGAGCAACTGGATAACCTGCCGATCCTCGGCATCGGGCCGCAGACCGCCGGTACTTCGGGGATTCGGAATCCTTTCGCGCTGACCGAATTGCTGCCAGGCACTACATTCAGCGGGACCAATCTGGTGATGGTGATCAACGGGACCCAGAACAACTCCGAAGGAGTGCGGATCGAGGGAATGGATTCGCGCAACAATACGCCGGGCGTGGCCTCTACTCAGGTACGGCAGCCGAGTGCGGACGCGGTGCAGGAAGTGGCCGTACTTACGAGTAATTACGCGCCGGAATTCGGTACCGCCGGGGGCGCTGTTCTGAATGTGACCATGAAATCAGGCACGAATCAGTTTCATGGGAGCGGATACGAATACTTCGTCAACGAGGCCCTCAACGCTGCGGGGCATCTCAGCAATAACGGCTCTGGCGTTAAGGTTCGGCCCAGAAACCGGCGTAACGATTACGGCGGGACCTTTGGAGGTCCGGTATGGATACCTAAAATCTATAACGGCCGGAATAAGACATTCTTCTTCTTCAGTTGGGAACAGTATCGCGAGGATGTCGGCCTGACGTTCAATGACACCGTACCGACAACGGCCTTCCGCAACGGCGACTTCTCGGCCATCTCGCCGAACGGGACCTGCGCTCTTTGCGGCCAGTACGGAATCCAGCAGACGCCGCTCGGAGTTCCGACTATTGCGACCGACGCGCTCGGCCGGCCTTTGCTGGCCAACACGATTTACAACCCATCGACTCGGAGCGTAAACGCCGCCAATGGACTTGGATACGCTGATCCATTCCTTAATAACATGATTCCCGCTTCGCGCATCGATCCGACGGCGGCGAAGTTTCAGGCGCTCTTTCCCCTGCCACAGAACAATAATCTGACGCAGAACTACGCGGGAACCGTTCCGAGTCTGCGCGTGACGACGATACCGTCGATCAAGATCGACGAGTCACCGACGTCCAAAGACAAGTTCTCCTTCTACTACTCGACGACGGGCACGGCCAGCCAGGTGGCGACGCCGCTCGGCAACGCCGACGGGCTGCCGCTCGAAATCGGACAATACCGCGGTACGTTCATCGACACAAAAACGATCCGGCTGAATTACGATCGCATTCTGTCGCCGACCATCCTGCTTCATCTGGGAGCCGGTTACCAACGCGTGAACTTTTTCGATGACGCGCCGTTCCTGGATTTCGATCCCTCGGCGTTCGGCCTGAGCGGGTTCGTGATTCACCGGCAGTTCCCCAGCATCACCGGAATGTGCGCCGGAGGAACCACCTGCACCGGGTATGGCGGGATGCAAAATGTGGGCACCGCCAATCAGGGCCAGACGCATACTTACTATCAGAAGCCGACCTACAACGCGAACCTGAGCTGGGTGCACGGCAATCATACTTTTAAGTTCGGCGGCGAGTTGGTAACGATGGGCGCGATTAGTCAGCCTTTTGCGGGAGTCACGATGCCAACCGGTACGGGCCCAACCTCGCAGCCATTTACTCCCACGGTCGGCCTCAATGGATTCAGCACCGGGTTCGGATACGCAAGCTTCCTGCTGGGCGATTTCAACAGCACTACGCAAACACCGTCGGAAGATTACAGGCAAGGCCATCTGGCGCTGGCCGTCTTCGCCCAGGATTCGTGGAAGATAACACCGAAATTATCACTGACCTACGGACTGCGCTACGATCTCGGAACCGCGGTGCAGGAACAGTACGGGCGCGTGGGACAGTTCGACCCCTCGACAGCCAACGCAAATGCGGGGGGCCGGCTCGGCGCAACCATGTATGCCGCGACTTGCAATTGCAGCTTTTACCGGCCCAACTATCCTTACGGCTTCGGCCCGCGTCTGGGCGCCGCTTACCAGGTCGATTCCAAAACCGTTGTGCGGGCGGGATGGGGCGTCGTCTACCAGTACACGACTGATGACGGGGTACCAACGATCGGAAGTAATGCAATCAATTCGGTCTCAGGCGTCAATTCGTTCGTAAATGCCCAATCGCCCAACTTCATCCTCCAGCCGGTCTGGCCAGTGACCGATCCGAACGTTTATCCCAGTCGTGGAACCACAGTCGGCGCGCCGTATAGTCCGGATCGCAACTATAACCGGCCGCCGCGCCAGAATCAGTGGAGTGTCGGGTTTCAGCGGCAGATCACTCCAAACCTGATGGTGGAGGCAGCCTATGTCGCAAACCGGGTCGCGTGGCTCAACGGACCGTATGGCTTTATGAGCCAGCTTTCGCCGGCGGTGTTCGCGAAGTACGGTTTGTATCCGTATCCGGGTACGGGGCCGGCCGGGTACACGACGGCGCAGAATTACGCCGACTATCAGTTGCTGACTCAGCCTCTCAACAGCGCGGCCGTCGAGACCAGGATGGGAGGTCTGCTTCTGCCATACACGGGCTTCCCTGCGACCAATTCTCTGTTGAGCGCGCTCTATCCCTATCCACAGTTCAGTGCGACGGCGGCGGCCTCCACCATTCCCGGCGCACCCGCATCCGGCACCGTAATCCCGTTGTCAGTGGCCGAATCGCCGACGGGGAACTCACGATACGATTCGCTGCAGGCCAAGGCGACCAAGCGCTTCTCTCACGGCCTGCAGGCTTCCGGCTCGTTCACATGGCAGAATGCGTTTCTGCGTATGTACCCGCAAAACTTCTTCAACCCCTCGGGATCTCTTTGGGCAAGGCAGCAGGTGCCGCCGCTGGTTCTGAACTTCAACTTTGTTTACACCACGCCCGGTGCTACGTTTCTGAACCGCTTCAAGGGCGCCAATCTGCTCATTAAAGACTGGCAGATCGGAATGTTCGCGCAATATCAGAGCGCCGCGTTTCTCACGCCACCAGCGAATCCGGTCGCGAATTTTCTTCCGAGTGAGGAGACGCGGGTGGCGGGACAGCCTCTTTATCTGACAAACATCAACGGTCCGATCAGTCCGTATACGCAACAGGTCCTGAATCCGGCGGCATGGGCCGCGGTGCCGGCGGGGCAGGTCGGGACCGCGCCGGGAACGTTGTATTCCGATTTCCGGGGACCGCGCCTGCCGCAGGAAAACCTGAACTTCGGCCGCAATTTCCGGATCAAGGAACATTACAACCTTCAGATCCGGGCCGAATTTGTGAATATATTCAATCGGGTCTATCTGCCCAATCCGAGTACCGCGACCGCGCCACAGCTTCCTCTGACGAAGAATGGGCTGGGGCAGTATACGGCGGGTTTCGGAATTATGAACGCCACCGCGGCAGTCGGAACGGTCCCGCCGCTCAACGGCCAGGCAAGATCGGGAACCCTGATCGCCCGATTCACGTTCTAGCGGTTCTCGCCGGGGAAGAAGGTTCTCGGGAAATCACCATCGCCGGGAGGCCCGGTGCAGTCGGGGTTCGGGTGATCGGCGACGTCGACCATAGTGAACCCGTCGGGCAGTTTTCGGCGAACCAGATACCAGGTTTCGCCCGGCACGTCATGCAGACGGATGCCGACCTGGAAGAGAGCGGGGCTACTTGTGCAATGCAGCGTCGGATCGGGGAAATCGCCGATGCCGTCAGGCCTGTGCAGCCATTCCTCAACGAAGTCGCGCGGTGTGGGAGCGATCGGGTCCGTTTGTTCCAGCCGGCCGCCCCGGAGTTTGTAGTGACGGACGGCTTCGTGACCCAAGCCGTAGCCTGCGCCGCCGGCTGTGAACTCGATCAGCACGTCGTCTGATTCCACGCGGCCATGGATGGGCGGAAATTCGCCTATATATGCAAACTCGGATTTGTTTAACAACATTACTGCCGGCTTGGCGCCGATCCGCCAGACGTTGTAGTACACGGGCTGAAACGCCACCGAACACCCCGGGCGTGAGCCGAGAGTCAGGAGCAGCCTATGGCCTTCACGATCCGGGGCTGAGATATGCACCGCATAAAGAATCTGCGGCAGATATTTTTCAGCGGTATAAACGTTCTGTTCCTGCTCCCAGATGCGCTGCCAGCGACCGCCCGTGAACTCGTAGGCGTACGCCGAATCGTCATAGCCGCACCATATTCCCATGCTGGTGCGAGCGATCAGAAATTCGCGCTCGCGGCTCAACTGCACATCGTCCACAAATCCGAGGAAGCTCGGAAAGCAGCTGTCGCAGAACAGGCGAGCGTCGCGAAGTCCGGCGTGAAGTTCGGGTGCCAGCGCGGCGGGGTCTCCGTTTGCGGGGAACTTCGCCAGCTTTGCTTCGATCCAGTCGCGCATCTGATGCTTTGCGATGGTCAGTTGCTGCGTTGCGCCTCTCGTGTCGCCATGATCGTTCGACAGGCGATCGTTTGCGTGCTCGCGGAGCGGCGCCAGGGTCGTGTTTAATGCCGCGAGCGGATTGTCCTGCGCGTTCGCAAGGAAGGCGCCAAACGCCAACAGGATTACTGCTGCTGCTGTTGTTGCTGCTGCGATTCGCCGGGAGGCACCGGCGGCGGCGCGGCGGAAGTCTCCTGCAAGACTTCCACGCCTTCGTCGTCGAGCGCGGGGCGGAACAAGACGTCGACTGACAGGCTCTGTCCGGCATGGCCCTTGTAAACGCCGCGGACGGGCGGCACATCGCCGTAATCGCGTCCACGCGCGACTACGACGTGACGCTCCTGAACGAACTCGCCCGCTGTCGGGTCGAGCCCGATCCAGCCGGTTTCCGGAATGTAGGTCTGAACCCATGCGTGTGAGGCGTGGCCGCCGATAACATTTTCCATCGCGGCGCGCGCCTCGAGCGTGCTCCGCGGTACAAGGTAGCCGGAAACGTAACGCGCCGGCAATCCGCGCTGCCTCAGTACCGCGATCAGCAAATGCGCGAAATCCTGGCAGACGCCCGCGCGCGTCGCGAGCGAATCCTCTACGGACGAGTGAACGTGAGTAGCACCCTTTTTATAGGTAAACTGCTCGTGAATCATGGCCGAGGCGGCGTCGGCGAAGCCGCGCGCGGTGCCGTCGGAGCGGGCTTCGACCTCGACCGCCATGTCATTGATGGAAGACAGGACGGGGCAGTACTCGCTCGGCTCGAGCCAGTCGAAAAATTCGTCCCGAAGAAGCTCGCGCCGCTGATCGAGTTCCGGGAGGGGCACAGAGCGGGTGACATATTCGGGCGCGGGATGCACGAGCACGATGGCTTCGGACTCGACCCGTAATTCTTCATGCTCCGGAAGTATGTGAAAGCGATGGACCCAGTTATTGAAATAGTCGAGATGGGCGGCCGGATTCGACTGCGGCGAGGTCGTGAGCCGGAACGAAAGACAACTCTGGGACTCGTCATGACGGGGACGGAGACGCAGTTCGTTGTAGCTTTCCGAAACGGGACCGTCATAGGAAAACATCGTTACGTGAGCCAGTTTGTACCGGTTGAATGCTGACATAGGTTCCCTCAGGCCGCCGGTCTCAAGCAACGACGGCGTAATGGAAGTAAGCGCGCGTTACCTGCTCGCCGATGTTCCGGCAGGTCTCCTGCAGATCCGTCAGGAAGTTATGCAGACCGCCGTCAAAAATCTCTTCGATGCTGTCGTATGTGAGCCGCTCGTGAACCTTTCCCGTCAGTCGCTCCGCTTCATTTGCGTAAGTGCCGGGGATGGAGCCGCTGATGGCGTGAAGCGAACTCTGCAGCGCGCCGAGATTGAAGCGCACGGAGCGGGGATGGCGCGCGTCGAGAAGCAGCAACTGTGCTACCCGCGCAGGCTCGATCTGTCCGTACTGCCGCTTGTAAAACTCGTAGGCCGCGACCGATTTCAGCACGGCCATCCAGAGATGGCTCCGGGATTCGTTGAGAATCTGGGGGACTTCGAGGAGCTGGTGATAGTGGACGTCGAGAATGCGCGCGGTCATTTCGGCGCGTTCGAGCACGCAGCCCGCCTGGACGAAGTGCCAGCCTTCATCGCGGGCGAGGGTGGCATCGCAGACGCCGTGAAAGCGGTGTCCCCCGCGTTTGACCGCGTCACAAAAACGCGAAAGGCTTTCATCGTCATCGCGCAATTTCGTGATTTTGTAGTAGAGGCTGTTGATGTCCTCCCACAGTTCACGCGAGATGCGGTCGCGAATGGTGCGCGCGTTTTCGCGCGCGTTGACTATGCATTGCCCAATAGAGTTCGGGTTGTCTTCGGCAAAGCCGAGAAAGTCGAATGCCGTTTGCGCGCTGGCCTCTTCGTGATACTTGTAGAACCGCTCACGTTCGCCGGTGACAGCGATCAGCGGATCCCAGCGAAGCTTGTAAGTGTCCGGGGGCTGCTCGAGCAACATGTGGTAGTTGACGTCGAGGATGCGGGCGGTGTTGTCCGCGCGTTCCATGTACCGGCCGATCCAAAAGAGCGAATCGGCGATGCGCGAGAGCATCATTTATTCATCACCCCTCATTCATCACCCCTGAGGACCCAGGTGTCTTTACTGCCGCCGCCCTGCGACGAGTTGACGACAAGAGAGCCTCGCTGGAGCGCGACGCGGGTGAGGCCGCCGGGCACGATCGTTACTTTCTCGCCGTCGTAGAGGCAATAGGGGCGCAGGTCGACGTGACGTGGGCTCATTCCGCCGGTCAGGGGATCGAAAGATGGAACGCGCGAGAGGGGGATTACCGGCTGGGCGATATAGTTGCGCGGATCGGCGACGAGGCGCTGCCGGAAGTCTTCGATGGTCTTCTTATCGGAAGAAGGCCCCATCAGCATGCCATAGCCGCCGGATTCTCCGACCGCTTTGACGACGAGCTCAGGGAGATGGTCGAGCACATAGGCGAGGTGAAGCGGATTCGAACAGAGATAGGTATCTACGTTCCGGAGGATGGGATCCTCTCCGAGGTAGTACTTGATGAAGGCGGGAACGTAGGCGTAGATCGCCTTATCATCGGCCACGCCCGTGCCCACCGCGTTTGCCAGGGCGATGTTTCCCGCGCGATAAGCGTTCATCAAACCCGGCACGCCTACGAGCGAGCCGGCGCGGAAGGCGAGCGGATCGAGAAAGTCGTCGTCAACGCGGCGGTAGATGACATCGACGCGGGTGAGACCGTGAATGGTCTTCATAAAGACCATGTCGTCGACGACAACCAGATCGCGACCTTCGACGAGCTCGATACCCATTTCCTGGGCCAGGAAGGAGTGTTCGTAATATGCGCTGTTATAAAGACCCGGGGTGAGCAGAACCGTGACGGGACGGTCGCCGGAACGCGGGGAAAGGCTGCGGAGAATACGCGCGAGCTCAGAGGGGTAGTGGTCGACGGGCATGACTTCGACGAGCTCGAAGGCGTTGGGAAAGGTCCGCCGCATGACGAGGCGGTTCTCAAGGACGTACGAGATGCCGCTGGGAGAGCGGGCGTTGTCTTCGAGCACAAGATATTCGCCGGTGCGGGAGTCGCGCACGAGGTCGATGCCTGAAACATGGATGTAGATGTCGCGGGGCACGTGGAGGCCGGCCATCTCGCGACGGAAGTGCTTGCAGGAGAAAACGAGGCTGCGCGGGACGATGCGGTCTTTCAGGATGCGCTGCTGGCCGTAGATGTCCTGTAAATAGAGGTTCAGCGCCATGACCCGCTGGGCGAGGCCGCGTTCGATGACGTCCCATTCGGAGCGCGGAATAATGCGTGGGACCAGGTCGAAGGGGAAAAGGCGCTCCGTGCCCCGGCCATCGCTGTAGACGGTGAAGGTGATGCCCTGGACGAGATAGGAGAGGTCCGCCAGCTTTCGGCGTTCTTCGAAAACCTCAAGGGGCATGTTCGCCAGATTTTCGAAAATGGCGGCAGCGCAGGCGCGCGGCCTTCCGTCGGGGGCGATCAGCTCGTCGTAGAAATTACCCGGGTCGTAGCCGGTGAATAGCAATTGATCCAGCGGATGGTGTGCCGAAACAGGCGATGACATGTGCGATCCCATTTTGTGAAAAAGCGGCTTATCGAGCTGACTGGGATCGCAGCCGTTTTCGTAATTGTAATTGTAGCCTGTGAGCGGCCGTACGCTGGGCGGGTGGGTCCCGACGGATCGACCGATGTGAAATCGCGCAGTTCGAGTGGGACGCGGTTTGCAGGCAGTGTTTGCGGTCACCAGTGGAACGGCAGGCGGCGGGTGCTGTTGGGTTCTGCGCGGCCGGCTCCAGTGTTTTCAACGGGTTGTTGGGTTCGTTTGGTTGATTTTCTTCGGTTTCGGCGGATTGGCCGCCTGGAGGGAGTGGTTCGTGCGCGACCGGGTCACTCGTGGATGGTTCCGGGCTGAATGGTACGTCCGTGAATGGTTCTGGGGTTGAAGGTTCCCAGGCTGATTCCGTTGGCGGATCCGGTTCCGTTGGGGCGGCCGGTTCCGCTGTTATCCCGGATTCAAAGGTTGGTTTCAACCGGTGGTTGGTTTTGCCCTCGTGGCGCCGTCGATTGTCGAGGAAACGACGATGGGCGCGGAGGTACTGGCGGTCGCAGAGCGCGTCATAACGGATGATCAGGTCGAGTGAGCGGGAATCGCCGCCCAGGGTGCAGAAGGCGAGAGATGCGCGGGTGGCGTTGTTTTCGCCGCGTCCGACCCCATCGGCCTGTTGGCGGATCTGGTATTCCATGGCAGCCTTTTCCATGCCCCAGAGGCGGAGCTGCCGCCAACGGGCCACCGCCATTTTTTCGACCAGGGTGTATTCGATCGGGGTTTCCGGCTGAAGTTCATTCTCGATATCCTCGAGCACATCGTGGAAGCGCTCTTCGAGTTCGCTCTTCAGGACGATTGTGTCCGCAAGGATGCCGTGCTTGATGGCGTTCGCGGAGGAGTTGCGCTTTGCCTTCGGGCGTGACGGGCCCGCGGGATCTGGCTCCGTTGGCACGGGAAGCCTCGATCTGACGTTCAGTTCGCATTTCGATTTTGTTATTGCATGGGTTGTGGGGGATTTCGGTGGATTTTTGGATTTTTTGTTGATTTCAGGGGAGATATAAATTTTCAAATTTGTGATCGTTAAGCGGCATCGATTGCGCGCCAGTGACAACATCAAGTCATCGGCCAGCGGCCTGGAAGAGACCAGAACAGAAGTCGCGGGTCAGCACGCGGGGTTCTGAAGGCTCTCACCATCGCGTTCCAATATGTCAGGAAGCATTGTCTGCGGATGCGTCCTGATCCTCAGGCGCCATCGTGTTCGAAAAGCGCGCGAGGTCACGTGGCCGACGGTGATGGACCGCCAGCCGACGATGCGGCACCCCAGCTTTCCCATGGTTTGGGTTCAGAGGCCGGCCTGGTGAAGCTGGCCTTTACCACGCAATCGGGCAGTCCTTTCTGAATTGATTTCACTCTGATGTTCACGTCGCGAAAGGCATATGAACCATCCCGCGGAAGGGTTTCGTGTGGTCACTGGACTTCAAACGGGATCACTCTCCGCTTGCCGCATATCCGGCTCCCGACGGTGACAAGGACCGGTCTCATCTTGAAAGCAGATGTTTCAAAAAACCCAGCATGGGAGTGGTTCTAAATCCTCCAGCAGGGTTTCGGACCAGGCCATTTGAAGGACACTCCCTCCCGCGCCGGCACCCTTAACCTGAGGCTGCGGAAAAAAGCAGTGGTCGCTCCCTTCCGGTCGCGGCTCAGAACTAATGTGTTCATTGGGCCGCGTGCGTCAGTAAAGGGTTCATGAAAGGCCCTTTCAGCACCCTTGCTAAAACGGATGCACGGTTGGCGTCCGGTAAGTGTCTACCAGCATGCGAACAGACTTTCGAGCGCGCCCCGTAGCCAGCACGGCGCCCGAGGAGCGACGGTGACCAAGGTCTCTTACTCCCAATCCAGAACGTTGGCTCAAATGCACGCATACTCGGGGCTTATCACAGCCGGTCTAAAACTGAGTGCTGTGTATTAACACTTATCGCTATCTATCACCTTCGCAGAGGATGGTATATACCCTAACGAAGTACCAGGAAGTACTCCTATAACCTACACAAGCACTACAAGACCTTAACAAGAAGCTATAGGCGCTATCACGCAACTTATCCTGTATTTTTATTGACACGACATCCCACTTAGCCATATGATTTGTCAATGCGCCGATATGCCTCAGCATTTCTGGTAATGCTCTCTCTTTCGTCCAGTGTGCTGTTCGCACAGCATGCCGTCGATCCGTCACAGGGATTTCACCATCTCATCTGCCTGGTTCACCTCACGGGAGCGGGCACGCTTTCGGATCCCAAACGCCCGGAATATGCACCCCCTCCCGGAGCCGAGCCTTCGCGGACCGGAATTGTCGGATGGGCGTTCCAGCCCACAGACGACGGCACAATGGCAATCGTCCACGTGGTAGCGGCGAATCGAACGGCCTTCAAGGCGATCTCGCTGACGCGCGACCCGAAGTCCGCGTCTTCGAAATCGGTAAGGCAACCAGGGCGCAGATCAGAGAGAGATGCGGAAGTACAAAGCAGATTTCAGTCTTGAAATGCTGCGAGTGATCGCCCGATGATCGCGCGACTACTTAGGGCCTGTCAGAAAATAACTGATTCAACTTCGGGGTAAGAGTTTATAGTTCCAGTCGCCATGGAACTTTTCTCTCCGAAGTTGGAGTTCGGCCATCTGCTGATCGGACACTTTGAGTCCCGGCTCGTAGATGTTGGTGTCAATTTTGCTTTTGACAGTCAGTCCCGTCTTCGTGGTGGTGGCCGCGATCAGGTCGATGATGACCTGATGACTGATCAGCGGTTTGCCGCGCCAGTTCTGGCTGATGAAAGAGAACAGACGGTGTTCTATCTTGTTCCATTTGCTGGTCCCCGGCGGGAAGTGGCAGACCGAGATTTCCAGGCCGGTTTCGTCAGCCAGTTGTTGCAGTTCCCATTTCCAGAGCCGTACCCGCGCACCATTACTGCCACCCGAATCGGCGGTAATTAACAGGCGCTTGGCTTGTAAATAACTGCGACGGCCCATCCATCGCCACCAGCGGCGTATGCTCTCTACGGCAAACTCCGCCGTGTCGTGATCCACTCCCACGCTGACCCACCCCGCGTTGCGGCCGAGGTCGTAGACACCATAGGGAGCCACCTTGCCATTTTCCGGCTGGCGGATTTCGAAGTCGTGAACCCGCACCTGCTCAGGTTTGCCTTGCGGGTGCCACTCGCGTCCCGGATTCTTGAAATCACCCACCAGTTCCTTCTTTTTCGTGTCGACCGAAATCACCGGCTCGCCCTGTCTCAGATAACGCTGCGCCTTACGGTTGATGTATTCAAACTGTTGATTCCGATCCGCGTGCTGGCTCCCTTCCAACTTCTTTTGATTGGCCTGCAAACTGTAATCCATCTCGCGAAGCAGTTCCGCCACGGTTTGATAACTGACCGCATGACCCTCGCGTTGGAGTTCCTCCGCCAGCACGCGTACGCTCTTGCAGGTCCAGCGAAGGGGAGATTCCGGATCTCCTCGCGTCGCAGGATCCACCAGCCGGTCCAGGTCCTGGCGAAGGTCGGGATCCTTATCGACGGCTCGTTTTCGACCTGCGCCCTTGCGCCGAACCCGAAACTGCGCCGGCCCAGCCTCACGCGACGCCTTCGGCCGACTCAGTTCCTTCATTCCTTCGGTGATCGCCCTGCGTGACACGCCTGTAGCCCGCGCGACCACTGAGACGCCCCCATATCCAATCGCCGCGCTCTCCGCAGCTGCCACCAGTCGCCGCATTCGCTCATCCAGAAAGACTGACAAGGAACGAAATCGCAGCCCAACGTCCTCGTGGCTCATATCCACGAGTATAAAACATAATCGCTTTAACTTGTTCTACTAATTTCCTGACAGGCCCTTAGTATCGGTCTGGCGAGTGTTGCAAGCCTGTTTGCAGCTTACAGTTACGATTCCAATTCCCAACCACCTTCGGCCTGGCAGTTGAACGGCGGCGCGACGCTGAACCAGGGCTTCTCTTTCAGCAGCAGCGGTTCGGCGATGTATAAACCTGCAGTGTCCGGCACCAATCCCAACGACTACGAGGTGCTGACACGGATGTTTCTGACTCCCTTGGGCGGACAGAATTATGTCACTTTTCTTCGGGCCAGTTCGAACAGTGTTCAGGCGGGGCAAGGGAGTTACATTTCCGTCGAACTCAACAATACCGCTCCCGGCGCCGTGGCGCTGGTGGTGAATCAGTGCGTTAACGGCGTCGTAACACAATTGATGGGCGGCGGCATGTACATTCTGCCGAATCAGGAGAACATCCTGCGGTCTGTCGTAGCGGGCAACGTTCTCTGGGTTCTGTTCAACAATGTGAACGTTGTGTGGATGAACATCCCACAGACCACGGGAAGCCCCGGAGTGGGCGCCTACGGTCCGCATCCCGGATCTTTTGACATGGTAGAGGTCGGACATCGGGATTCGGTTGCGCCGCTGCCGATCAGTCCCGAGCCAGTGGGTTCCAGCATTCTTCCCACTTCGGTTTCCCTGCGCTGGCCCGGGAGAACGGACGATGCCGCGGGCATCGGACTTTATGCCTACCTGGTCGTTCGCAACGGCTCACTTATGCGTTCCTCTCTGGAGCCCGAATTTGGCGACAAGACGGTGCAGCCCGCAACGGCGTATACCTATCAGATTATTCCCATGGACCAGCACCTGAACCAGGGTCCTGCCCTGACCCTGAACATCACGACCCCGCCGGCTCAGGATATCGATCCGCGGCGCGTGGGAGTAAACAAAAATGGCGTTTATTGGGGCGGTGGCGGAGAACAGATCGACATGCTCAGCGGAAACGTGAATTTCTCGATCCCGCTGCTCAGTACAGAGTTCACAACCGGACAAACATTTCCACTCGCACTGAGTTATAACTCGCAGAACTGGCGGCAAGACTCGGGCTTCAACTGGCAACTCGCCACGGACATTGGCTACGGCCTGGGCTGGAAGCTCCGATTCGGGTCACTGACTCCCTATTACGTCAGTTGGTTCAACGGAGTGGACCATTACGTCTTTACGGATGGCACGGGCGCCGAATACCGGCTCGATTCCAACAATGGAAACGTGTGGAGCTCGACTCAGAATATTCACGTCTGGTTCGACGCCAACACCGACCGGCTGCACTTCGAAGACGGCAGTTTCTGGTATATGGGCTGCACATCCGGCGGCCTCGAACCAGACGCGGGAACAATGTATCCGACAACGCTCGAAGACGTGAACGGAAATCAGATCATCGTGGTCTATTACATGACCGGGCCGCAGCCGCCGCCCGGTTACAGCCCGATTCAGTGGGGAGCTAATTCGACCGGCCGAATTTATCAAATCCAGGATTTCAGAAGCGGGTATGGCGCCTTCGCGTTCGCCTACCTGTTTACACAGAACTCCGACGCGCCGGTTCCGCATGTTACCTCTGTTACCAGTTATGTCGGCACACCCGAAACCCATGCTCTGACTTATTTGAGTTCCCCCCTGAACCCTCCGTTCAGTCCGACGGACCCGAAATACGCGGGCGCAGTCATGACCACTCTGGATACCATGAGCGTTCCGATCACCGCCAATACTTACCGGTTTACCTACGACGCGGCAAGTGCCGGTGAACTTCGGCGGGTTACCTTTCCTTACGGCGGCTATCTTGGCTGGGATTACACTACGTTCAGCTATACAGGCGGCCGATCCCTGCGCGAGGTATTCACGCGCTATCTGAATTCGGATTCCTCCGGCAGTGGTAACAGTCTGGCCTACGGAATCTCCCATGACGACAATTCCAATCCTAATCCCGCCGTTCATGCAAACACGACTATGATAGACGCAAGCGGGACGGGCACCAAGACCTGGAATTTCTTTACCACCAACAGTGGAGTTCCTGCGTGGAAGGTCGGTTTGCTTAGTTCGTTTGTGCAACAACAGACTGCCGGAGGGACCGTACTGCAGCGGGATAGTTTCACATGGACGCAGGACGCAATTTACGAGCCGTACATTTCGGTCAAGCTTTCGGTTCTCGACGAAGCAACCGCAAACGTTCAGGCTCAGAGTACGCAAATAATGGATAGCTACGGGAACGTGGTGAGTTCCTATGTGTACCCGTACAACAACACCTCGACACCGCTTCAATCTTATAGCAACTCGTATATCTACGGCGGAACAAATGGCTCGAGTTATACTTCCAATTACGTCCTCAATCGTCTGTTATCCAGTACTTTGACCATGGGCAGCGTTAACAAGACGCTCGTAACCAATCAATACGATACCATCGCTCTCACGCCTTCAGGCACTGCCGCTCTGGACGCTTTTCCGCCGGTACCCGCTGCGTACCGGGGCAACCTGTCGAACTCGACCACTCCGGCGGTAAGCACGCAGATCGGAAGATGGGATACAGGAAACCCTAAATACGTCTCCCGTTCCGATGGCCGGACGGTGAGCCTGAGCGCCGATCCTCAGACGAACTACTCGGCGCCGATGTCAATTTCGACCGAGAGCTATTCTCAATCGGTTACGTACAACGCCTGGCTGGGCATTACGAGCACCACCGGAGCAAACGGAGAGCAGCTCTCGATGACTTACGACTCGACGGGGCGTCCAGTGACCGGCACTTCGGCTTATGGCGGAGTCACTTCGTATACTTATTCTTCGTTTTCCGCGGCGCCTCCGCTGTGGCAGCAGGAATCGGGGGCCGACGGAGTCACTAAAACCACTCTGGACGGCATGGGCAGGCCAATCCGCGTGGAGCGGGGCGACGGCAGCGGGACGAAATCGATCGTCGATACGGTCTACGCGCCTTGCGCCTGTTCGCCGTTTGGGCAAGATCCAGAAGGTCTCGCAGCCTTACGCACTTGGTGGAACTCCGGTCTGGACGGTGTATACCTATGACGGCCTCGGACGGACCGTCAGCGTCCTCCAGCCGGACGGCGCGAGCACAACCAGATACTCGTACTCTGGAAATCAGACCACGGTCACGGATCCGGCGGGAAACTGGAAGACGTTTACGAAAAACGTGCTGGGCAATCTGACGACGGTCGTGGAGCCCGATCCAGCGAATCAGCCGGGCGGGACGCTCACCACTTCTTACACGTACGACTGGATGAATCACGTTTCCGGAGTGACCATGACCCGGGCGGGCACAACGCAGACCCGCAGTTTCAACTACAACGACGCGGGACTGCTGACGTCGGCCACGAATCCGGAGAACGGCACGATGAATTATTACTACAACAGCGACAATACGCTGTGGTACAAGCACGACGGGAAGGGTCAGGACACGGTATATACCTACAATGCGGCGAAGTCTGTTTCCATGATCCAGCGATATCCGCAGGGGAAGACGAACAGCGAGGATTTGTGCCAGAGGACGACATACGGATATGGAGCCAGCCCGTCGAGCTATAACTACAACCGGCTGGTTTCCGTGCAGGGCTCTCCGGGTGGTTATTGCGCGGGGTATGGCACGTCGCCTGTACCATCATACGGCGAATCGTACACTTACAATCCGGCGGGGGGCGTGGTGAGCAAGAGTATCACGTCGGGGATGTTCAATGGCGAATACAGCCCGCTGGTAACGTATGGTTACGATTCGTACGGGAGGACCACGACCGTCAGATACCCGATCTACAACGATCTGATCTTTACGACGCAGAACAATTCAAGCAATATCCCCACGACCTTTACGACCACGTTTGATTCGATGGGCCGGCCGAGCGGGATGACGGATGACCGGGGCTTTGCGTGGGTTCAGAACGGGACATACGATTACGCCGGGCGGCCGCAGAGCATGCAGATTGTGAGCACCACCGAGACGCGGGCTTACAATGTATCGGGGCAACTGTCATCGATCGGCTGGAATACGCCCGGTTTCGCGCAGATGACGGGCGGGATGACCGGAGGGCTGTCGTACATATACCTGCCGACGCAGAATAACGGGCAGATCCAGCAGATGGTGGATACGGTGTCGGGCGAAACGATCGTTTATCAATACGATGCGCTCAAACGCCTGACTTCCGCGTCTTCCAGTGCGATACCGGGGAGTTCGGCGGCGAACTGGACGGAGACATTCGGGTATGACGGTTTCGGGAATCTGACGGGCAAGACCCTGAACGGCGTACTGCAATCGATTCCGGTGGTGGCTCAGAGCAATCAGTTGTCGAGCGCGATATACGACGCCAACGGCAATATGACGTCGGGGGCGGGGGCGACTCTGACGTACAATGTGGACAACCGAATGATCTCGGCGGCGGAAGTGACGGGAGGGATTGAGTATTACGAGTACGGGCCGGACGGGAAGCGAGTGTGGCGGGAGCGCTCCAGCGGGATCTGGGAGTTCACGTTCTATGGAGCTTACGGCGAGCGGTTGGGAGTTTACAACAACTCAGCCGCAGGCTGCGCCTGCATCCGGCAGGAGATGAATGTGCTGTTCGCCGGGAAACTGATCTGGCAGGGCTTGCCGAATGGCTCGGCCAGCATCGCGGGAACGGTTCTCGCCGACCGCCTGGGTTCCAATCGAAACAGCGCGCGGTTTTATCCTTACGGGGAAGAGATTAGTTCGACGGCGAACGACAGGTTGAAGTTCGGGACATACACGCGCGATTCGTACACGGGATTGGATTATGCGGATCAGCGTTTCTTCGCCAGTTCTTATGGCCGGTTCAATACATCAGATCCGTACAGAGCAGGAGGCTCCGGCAAGGGCGACGCGAACAATTCGAGCGATCCTGGAAGCTGGAACCGTTACGGGTACGTTCAAGGGGATCCCATCAATCAGTACGACCCCAAGGGCCTTTGGGCGGAAACTCCGCAGATAGGCATATGGGACATCGACGGGGCGGGGGCGGCGGGTGCCTTGACTGGGATTCGCTCGAGATCGATGCATTTGGGGGTGATCCCTCCTCTGTATCCGGCGGCTGTGGGCCACAGTCGGTATCTGAAGCCCTAGCCAGCCTGAGCACCATCCCGGGCGAAAAGCCACGCCTACATCTTACTTAAAGAAAACCTGCTTAAAGAAAACCTGCTTAAAGAAAACCTGCTTAAAGAAAATCTGCTTAAAGAAAATCTGCTTAAAGAAAACCTGAGCGCTGCCCTGTCATTCCGCGAAGGATCGTCAGCCGGCGCGAGAGCGTTTGCCTTATCTTTGCTTATCTTCCCGGCGCTTGTCTTCCCGGCGCTGACCTTTGTGCAGGCGGTGAATCACCTGGAATCGCGTTCCAGGAATCATGAGCCGTTCGGTGATCGGCAGACCCTCTGCAGACCCAAGCGAGCAGCGTCGAAGGCGGAGGGCTCAATGTGCGCGATAAATTCGTCCCATATTCTTATACTGTTCGTATGAGCGTTCCTGTTGCGGAAGCGACTGTTGACCCTCTGGGCCGGGTTGTGCTCGACCATTTACCCTTCGAGCTCGGTGAGAAGGTAGACGTGGTTGTTCGCTCTCATGACAGCGGGGACCGTGTCCCTTCCGATTTGCGTAGTTCGGTCCTTCGCTAGGAGAACCCATTCGCCCCCTCGCTGAAGGCGACTGGGAAAGCTCCTGATCGACACCTACATCTGGATCGGGCGGGTATCGGATTCAGGTCGTTTGCAGGGCGTGCATCGTGAAATACATCGTCGATCTTCTCTGGACGCGGATCCGGCGCAACAAACAACGGCAGGCGCTCAAGCTCTCCGCAGGTTCGTGGAGTCCGGAGCAGCATCCGGAACTAGCCGAAGGTGGCGCCGCTTACCTTGAGGCGATCCGTTCCGAACCGGATGCAAGATTCGAGGATGAGCTGCCGACGGAACCAGGCTGGCCGATAGCCTCCCTCCTGCTGGATTCGTCCATCATTTCGACGAGCGGTTCGGCGGCGTCAATTTCTTGAGCGGCCCTTGTTCCTTGAACGGAGCGTGTTCCTTGAAAAGGCTCATGGGGCCAAGCCACGTTCCTGGTCGTGAATCTGAATTCCCGTCTGCTCGCTGCTCTCTCAGGCCACGATTTCCACGTGGCGGTAGCTGCCTGGGGTGGCGCCGTCAACCGCGTCCGCGATTTCTGCCGTGTGCCGCTTCACGAGGCCCCATCTTCC
>CAVQYP010000041.1:0-84033 GCA_963718155.1 Terriglobia bacterium
AGCATTCGTTTGAATGAACGACCACCCCGTAGAGCGCCGAGACGCGGGGAACCTGACCGCCAAAACTCGGCACAAGCTGGGTTGCATTCGTGTCATTCGTTCCTTCGAACACCGGATCGCAGATGTCGAATGATTGTTTCAAAGCGGCAATAAGGTCCGCTTTGGAAGTCTTTGACGCCGCGCCGATATTCTTGCGCTCTCCGGCGATTGCGGAGCAGGTTCCCGCCTGTGCGTCGGCCACGTGAGCGACCCACGCGCCGAAATTTCGCTCTTTTTCGACGGCTGCAGGCTGTAGCCATCTTCAGGCATGTCTTCGGCGGCTTTCGTGAGGTTGGTCTTAATGCCGTTGTAAGCCCGATTGAGATCCGCGTTCAGGGTTACAGGTCCGCCGCCTCTACCCTGGGCATAGAGCCCGCAGGTAAACGCCACCGCTAATAAAACAGATTTTTTCATTGTTGCTCCTCAATAATGAATTGGCCGGTGATCCTCTCGACACTTTGGCTGTCGTCACGAGGGAAAAAGGTATCTCAAATGCGCCGCAAAACGGAACGATATCACACTCCCGCTTTCCGGCAGTCTTTCGTTACGTACTCTTACGTATAGACCTCTTTCGTATTCACGCGGCGGGGCGGCGGACACGGTACATCTGGGACGTGGATTCTTCCGTATCGGCCGTATTGATTCAGATTGATGAAAATCCGAACTGCAACGAGTGGGCGGGGCAGGTCTTTCAACCCCTCACGGTTCCGCGAGCGGTGAGCCACGTGCGTTGCGATCGCGCAGGAGTGACCGTGTGGTGTGCGATTACGGGGATCGACGGGGACGGGCGGCCCACCCCCGCTATGGCCGGTCTCGTCCAGGATTCCGGAAGACGGCTCTTGCTATCTGGTATTCGGCGATGAATGGGGATTGCGCCTGCGCGAGTGAAGCGGTGCGCGGCCCATGGGACCTCCAGGAAACAGCTCAGTGGGGTTTGCCTTTTCTGCTGCTTCCGGATAACGGTTCGGATCTTCGCTTGACTTAGCCTTACGCCGAGATGCCGCTGGCAGGACACCGGCGACAAGAGATCGCCGGCGCTAGCGGGCAGGTGAGTGGCTGTAGTCAGCGATCGAGTTCCCGGAGAATCGGCGACTGCGCGAGCCGGTCTTTATCCGACCGAGCAGGAACACATACCAGGGCAGTGTCAGTGGCGTCGTTCCCGCGAAACCTCTACATTGGGATCGTCGGGCGGCGCGGCAGACGCGCGATCACGCTTCCGCCCTCCACATGCGCCAGGTAGGCGCGCGGAAAGCTTCTGTCGCCGGCCTCGGCGATTTCGATGCCGCCCGCTGTCTGGCTGCTCGGCGATGAACGGCAATTCGAATCGCGCCTCGGCGCCCGCTTTTGCGAGCTCGGCATCCTCAGCGAAAGAGAACACTGTGCCTTCGTGGTGAATCAGGATCTCGTCGAGCGGTGTCGATTTCGGGACGACGTACCGGAAAGCCACACCATCGTTAGAGGCGCGGACTTCCACATTCAGACGGCGTCCGAGCGAACCATTCTGCATGTATTCGGCGGTCAGAGTGTTGTACTTCTCCCGGCGCCGGCGTCGGAACCCATCGACGAATGGATGAGGCCGAGATTCTGGCCAAGCAACGGCTGCTGATTATGGATGTCGAGGCCCATCCACGAAGTAGTCAGCAATTGCGTACCGTGAAACCAGATCTGATAGGCCAGTTGAGCGAGATCACCGTCATTCGGTTGGGCGATCAACCACCCGAAATTCGACTCGACCGTCAGGCGACTTGACCATGCGCTCGTCCTGAGCCTTGAGCAACAGGGGTAGTAGCGGCAGCAGCGCAATCGCGTGGACTCGCGGCATAAAAAAATCGGGCTCGCCGGATTTGACTGAGAAGTCAAGCGGCGAGCCCGCGATTGGAACGTATCGACCTCTCTACGCCCAGCTATAGCCGGACTTCGACAACGGCAGCGAGCGGACCCGCTTGCCGGTGGCCGTGAAGATCGCGTTGGTCACCGCCGGCAGAATCGGCGGCAGCGCCGGTTCGCCCAGACCGGTCGGCGGATTATCCGACTTCAGGAAGTGCACTTCGATCTCCGGCGGCGCCTGCGCCATCCGCACCATCGGGTGCTGATGGTAGTTGGTCTGCACCACGCGGCCCTTTTCGATCGTGATTTCCTGCGCCATCATTTCGCTCAGGCCATCGATGATGCCGCCCTGGCACGATGTTCTCGGCGGCGCTGGGATTGATGATCTGGCTGCCGACATCGGCCGCCACCCAGACCTTGTTGACCTTCACTTTGTTGGCCGCGTCGACCTGCACTTCGGCCACTTCGGCGAAGTAACCCTGAGTGGCTGAAGTGGAAGGCGACGCCCATCGCCGTGCCCTTCGGCAGCGTTGCGCTTGCCCCAGTCGGACTTCTCGGCCACCAGTTGCAGCACGCCCTTCATGCGTTCCGCGTTCATTCCCGGACGCGCCGCCGGCTGCCGCGCCCGCCGCAGGCGCCGGTGCCGCGCGGAGCGAGCGCGGATTCAGCAGAGCCAGCCGGAACTCCACCGGATCTTTGCCCGCCGCGTGCGCCAGTTCGTCGATGAACGATTGAATCACGAACGCGAACGCGTTGCTGCTCGGCGCGCGCAGCGCACCGGTGCGAATCGCCCAGCGGCTGCACCGAGGAGTCGAGCGCGTAGTTCGGAACGAAGCGCTGCGGGAACTCCGTCGGACCCATGGCGCCGGCGCTGACGAAATTGTTGCCTTCGCCGTAGCTGACGAAGTGATTCCGCCAGGCGACGACCTTGCCGGACGCATCCACGCCGGCCTTCAGGTACTGGAAGCCGCCGGGACGATAGTAATCGTGCGTCATATCGTCTTCGCGCGACCACAGCAGCTTCACCGGAACGCCGGCCTGCTTCGAGATCTACGCCGCTTCCACCATGTAGTCGTTGGTCAGACGCCGGCCGAAGCCGCCGCCGCCGCGCACCATGTGCAGGGTGATGTCTTCTTCCGGCAATGCCCAGTGTCTGCGCCGACGAGGCGCGGCCGCCGCCGGGCATCTGGCTGTTGGTCCAGATCTCGACCTTGCCGTCCTTGAAATGCGCCGTGCAGTTCTGCGGCTCGAGCGGCGCGTGCGAGATGAACGGATACGAGTACGCGGCCTCCACCACTTTCGCGGCGCCCTTGAAGCGCGGCGTCGACGTCGCCGTCCTCGCGGATGGTTCTCTGCGGCGGCTGCTTGCTCAGCTTCGTCGGCGTTCTGCGCGTAAGCGACGCTGCTCTACTTGCGCGCGCGGCCCTTCGTCCCAGTTCACCTTCAGCTTCTTGCGCGCGGATTGCGCCTGCCACCAGGTATCGGCCACGAATCGCGATGCCGCTCTCGAGACCGGGATCGCCGGGCAGACACCGGCGTCGGTGACATCGGGCCGTTCGACCACGAACGCATCGCTTGACGCCCGGCAGCTTCTTGATCTCGTCGAGATTGGCGCTCACCACCTTGCCGCCGAACACGCCGCACTTCTCGAAGACGGCGTACAGCATGCCCGGCACGGTGACGTCGATGCCGAAGATCGGCTTGCCGGTGACGATGTCTGTGCACGTCCACGCCGCGTCTGCGAGTGGCCGATGATCTTGTAGTCGTCGGGATCCTTCAGCTTGAGGGTCGTCAGGTCGGGCGCCGGCAGGGCGGCCACTTTGGCCGCCAGTTCGCCATAACCGAGCGAGCGGTTCGATCCCTTATGCATCACGCGCCCGAAGCCGTGGTGCATTCGGATTCCGGAACGTTCCAGGTCTGCGCCGCCGCGGTGACGAACATCGCGCGGCCCGCCGCGCCCACCTGGCGCATCGGAACCCAGTTGGTCGGCGTTGCGGTGCTGCCGCCGGCGCTATTGGCCGGCGTATTTCGTGTCGTCGAAATCGGCCTGCTCGATCTTGACCTCCTTCCAGTCGACGTCGAGCTCCTCGGCGATCAGCATGGGCAGCATGGTCTTGATGCCCTGGCCCACTTCGGGATTCTTGGCCATGATGGTGACGGTGCCATCGGGCGCGACCTTGATGTAGGTGTGCGGATCGGGCGGCGGAGGCGGCGGCCCGCCGCGGCCTTGCGCTTCGCGCTTCGGGCTCCAGGTAGAGGCCGAGCAGCACGCCGCCGGTGCCTAGCGCGCTTACCTTCAGAAAAGAACGACGATCGATTGCTGTCATCTCAGGATCTCCTTACTTCGCCACAAGCGCCGCTTGTTCGGTTTTCAAGGCCGCGGTGCGGGGCATCCCGGCGCCTTGTGGACGCCGCGCGGATGCGCAGGTAGGTTCCGCAGCGGCACAGATTGCCGTTCATGGCTGTGTCGATATCCTTGTCGGTCGGCTTCGGTTTCCTGGCCAGCAGCGCCGCGGCCGACATCATCTGGCCCGCCTGGCAATAGCCGCATTGCGGAACGTCGAGTTCCTGCCACGCGACCTGGACGGGATGCGTGCCGTCAGCCGAAAGTCCTTCGAGCGTCGTGACCGCTTGCGTTCCGACCGCCGAAACGGGCGTCAGGCACGAGCGGACTGCCTTACCGTTCAGATGCACCGTGCAGGCGCCGCATTGGCCGATGCCGCAGCCGTACTTCGTGCCCTTGAGGTTCAGGAGGTCGCGGACAACCCACAATAGGGGCGTATCCGCCGGCACGTCTACCGTGTAGGACTGCCCGTTCACTTTCAGTTTGTAGGCCATAACTTTTTCACTCCGGTCAGAATGAGGATAATACATTTCAACCGGGCTTGCCACCAGTGAAAATCCGTGGCGCCCTCCAGCGGCGCCGTCCGTGGCGGGCACTGGCGCAAATGTGATAGCGTCAACTCTTTATTCCCTCTCCGGGATCACATCGAGGTAGTAATGATGATGCGCGACGTTCTTGCTTTTGCCTTTTCAGGAGCTCTGTTCTCCCTGTTCGGGCAGACTCCCTGCGAAAATCTCAAATCGCTGACTCTTCCCAACGTAACGTTCACCACCGTTGAGTCCGTGCCGGCGGGACCGTTTCGTCCTCCGCAGCCGCCGGGCCGGGGAAATGCGGCTCCCGTTCCGGGCGGACGCGGAGCAGCCCCACCTCTCATGCTTCCTGCGTATTGCCGGATCGCGATGGTTCTGACGCCTTCACCCGACTCGCATATTGAAACGGAGGCCTGGCTTCCCGCCGCAGACTGGAACGGGAAATTCCAGGCAGTCGGCAACGGCGGCTGGGCAGGCTCGATTACCTTCGCGGCAATGGCGCAGGCGCTCAAGGAAGGCTACGCCACTGCTTCCAATGACACCGGGCACACCGGCCAGGACCCCGTCTTCGCCCTCGGACACCCTGAAAAGCTCGTCGATTTCGCATATCGGGCCAATCACGAAATGACCGTCCAGTCAAAAGCCCTGATCGCGGCTTTCTACGGCAAGAAGGAAAGGCTCTCCTATTGGAACGGCTGCTCCACGGGTGGACGCCAGGGTCTGATGGAAGCCCAGCGATATCCGACGGATTTCGACGCCGTAATTGCGGGCGCGCCGGCTAATCCCCAGACTCACCTGCATGCCTGGGACATGATGGTCGCCACCACGGTCTTGAAAGACGACCAGCATTTCGTGAGTCGCGAGAAGCTGGCAACAGTAAACCGTGCGGTGCTGGCGGCGTGCGACAAGCTCGATGGCGTGAAGGACGGAATTCTGAACGATCCGCGCAAATGCCACTTCGATCCCTCCGTTCTGCTCTGCAAAGGCGCCGATTCGGATTCCTGCCTGACCGCGCCCCAAGTGGATGCGGTCAAGCTTGTCTACTCCTCAGCGAAATGGAAAAACGGCCAGCTGATTTTCCCCGGCAAGGAACCTGGCGGTGAACTGACGTGGACGCAACTTGCCACCGTGAAGGCCCCTGCGGCGTTGCCGATGGGCTCATTTCAGTTCGCAACGTATCAGGACGCCAACTGGGACTGGCGCAAGTTTGATCTCGACCGCGATACCGCCGCGGCGGACGAAAAGTTCGGCTACGTGAACGTCTCGCCCGATCTCTCCGCCTTCAAGGCCCGGGGCGGCAAACTGCTGCTTTATCACGGATGGAACGACCAGGCGATTTCGCCCGAGAGCACCCTCAACTACTACATGGCCGTACTCCAGAAGATCGGCGGAGGCAAGCAGGACAACTGGATTCGTCTCTATATGGTTCCGGGAATGACCCACTGCCAGGGCGGCCCCGGTCCGGATGAGTTCAACAAGATGGCGGCGATCGAGCGGTGGCGCGAGTCGAATTCAACGCCGAATGAACTCACGGCCTACCACGTCAGCGGCAACACGGTGGATATGTCGCGCCCGCTTTGCCCGTATCCGCAGGTCGCGACTTATAAAGGAGTGGGAAGCACGAACGACGCGGCCAACTTCGCCTGCAAGACGCCGTAATACCTTCTGGTGATAACAATGATGCTCGAAACTTCGTCTGTAAAGGTTCAAAGCAAAGAACGGAGAATGGCAACGCTGCGCAGTTACTCGATCCGGGCTCTGGTGGCCCGCGTCCTTTTGGGGATCGCCGCGTTGATCACTTTGGGTTCCGGCCTTTCCGCCGATTTAAACCCACAGGCGTTGGCCTATAAACTGCCGAGTCAGATCAAGTGGGTGGCTAACGCCTCAGGAGCCAGCGTCGCAGTGCTCGTCGGCGACCCTGATAAACCCGGCCTGTACGTACTCCTCAACAAATGGAGTCCGCATCACATGAGCCATCCGCACTTTCACCCGAACGACCGCTTCGTCACGGTGCTTTCCGGAACCTGGTGGGTAGGCACCGGCACGAAATATGACCCGGACAGCACTGTGGCTATGCCGACCGGTTCGTTCGTGACGCACTTTGGCAAGCAGGTCCACTACGACGGCGCGAAGGACGGAGAGTGCGTCCTGGAAATCGTCGGCCAGGGTCCCGCGACATCGACGCCAGCCGAAGTGAAATGATTTGTAAAGCCCTGCCTTCGCGACGGGACATCTGATATCGTAAAGGGCGAAGCCCGGGTGTGTGATATGTCAGCTGGTTTTTTCAGGCCCAGTTCCTGAGAACACAAGTGCGCGAGCTCAATTTCGCGTGTCGCCGGGCGAACCGAAACGAGCTGGATTAGAGGAATTTTTTTTGAGATGAGAAGCCATTTAACACGTTCGATGATGACGCTGGCGGCGACGCTTGCGCTCGTTTCTTTGATGCCGGCATTTGCCGCTGCCCAGGAAGCCGCCCCTCCGGCGGCTGCGGCCGGTGGCGGACGAGGCCGCGGCGGACCCGCGCGGCCCCCTGCCGGCCCCACGCCGCGCCTGCCCAATGATCCCTATCTGGGCGCAAACGCCGGCAAACCCGATCTTGGAGGAAATTCTCAAAGCATCGACGCCAAAATGAGAGGCATCTGGCAGGTCCCCTACATCATCGACATGCAGAAACAAGGCTGCGTCGTCGGGGACGAGGAATGCTATAAGGCGCTCGGCCGCGGAGCTAATCTGAAACGCGTTGACGTGCCATTTACCCCGCTGGGCAAGAAAGCCTTCGATGCCGCGACGGCAACGGAGTCCAAAGAAGATCCTGAGGGACATTGCCTGCCCCCCGGCGTGCCGCGCATGATGTATACTCCTTATCCAGCCGAAATCCTGCAGCTTCCCGAACGCATTGTTTTCGTGTTCGAGGGCGGAGCCCACGTCTGGCGCAACATCTGGATGGACGGTCGCAAGCAGCCTGCGGATCCCAATCCGGACTATCTCGGCTATTCCGTCGGCAAGTGGGAAGGCGACACGCTGGTTGTCGATACGATCGGTTTTAACGACCGCACCTGGCTTGACGCCGCCGGACATCAGCACGGCGAAAAACTGAAGGTAACCGAGCGTTTTACGCGCAGCGATTCCAATACGCTTCGCATCGAAGCGACCATCGACGACCCCGACTATTACACGAAGCCCTGGAGCGTCGTAACGTTCGCCACCTGGTATCCCAATCAGGAAATCCTTGAGTACATCTGCCAGGAGAACAACCGCGACATCCAGCACCTGGTGGGCAAAGAAAGCAAGTAAGGACAGCAAACAAGCTTCCGCTGTCGTATTCTGGATGGCGCCGGGGAATCTCCGGCGCCATTTCCTTTTTGCATTCTGGTCCTTTTATGAAGAAACTTTTCACGTCAATCCTGACCGCGATGCTCGCAGCAGGGCTGTGGGCGCAGAATCCCGCAGTCAAGCGAACTACCGTGGATCGCGCCGACATCGCGGCGCCCGGGCGCGAGGCCGTCATCGTCGACGTTGAAATCGCGCCCGGCGCCTCCGTCGGACGGCACACCCATCCCGGTGAAGAGATCAGCTACATGATCGATGGAGAGGGAGAGCTTGTTATTGATGGCCAGCCGCCGCGGAAGGTCAAGACCGGCGACAGCTTCATGGTTCCGGCCGGCAAGATACACGATTTCCGAAACACAGGCGCCGGGACGCTCAAACTTCACGCGGTATATGTCGTCGAAAAGGGGAAGCCGCTCTCCACTTCGGCGAATTAAGGTACCGGCGTTACCGCCCGCATCACCCGAACTCTGATCAGCTTGACCGGATCGACCGGCTTTTCGCCGTGTAATCGTCCGCGGCTGATCGAATCAACAACCTCTTGCCCGCGCACAACCTGACCGAAGATGGTGTATTTGTTATTCCATTCGGGTACGAGGTCCGATGTGATGAAGAACTGGCAGGCGCCGGAATTCGGCGCTCCGCTATTAGCGACAGCGAGGCGCCCCGATCGGTCGAATTGCAGTCCCAGCAGGAACTCATCGGGTATCGTGATGCCGCAGTTGTGCGTGCTGGTTCCGGTCGGGTCGCCCGATTGGATCATTTGCCCGTGCAGCACGCGGTGAAAAGTCAGGTTGTCGTACATCGGCCGTTTGACCATGACGCCGGTCACCGGCTCGCGCCAGGCCTTCGTACCTTGTGCCAGCCCCACGAAGTTGCGCACCGAGGCGGGCGCGAACTTCTCGTAAAGAACCGCGGTGAAAATGCCCTGCGATGTAGTGAAAACCGCGTACAGGCCGGGCGGAAGAGGCTTGACCTCCTTCTCGCTCGCATTCAGACGGAACGGAACCGCAGCAACGCAGAGCGAAATGCAGAGTAAAGCAAGGAACGATTTCAATTGTCAGTCCCCGTTCGCCCGGCAAGCTGGATCTCGTCCTCGATTTCGTACAGGCGATCTTCCAGGTTCTTCGTCGGCTTTCCCGCGGTCTTCGCCGCCTCGAGCTTCTTCTGAATCTGCTCCCTGCGCCTTTGCAGTTCGGCTATTTTGGGGTTCGGCACGGGTTGCCGGGGAGCCGAGTTCTTCGCTGCCGCCTTCTTCGGCTTATGGCCGGTAGCGGGCTTGTAGCGAAATGTCGTTATCGTCGCCGGAGGTTTCAACGACACGCCGAAATCACGCTGGTATTCCTGCGCGATTTGCGCCGCTTCGACGAGCAGCTCGCGAAATCGGCCTTCCATCGCTTGTTTGGCCTGGGCGCGCAGCGATTCGCCTTGCTGCTTCCACTTCTGATACTCGGAGATCGCATCCATCTTCGGCTATTCTACCCGGCGGATTCGAGGGCCGCGCGCCGCTTGACGGCAACCGCACTTTACGATCCAATAGGCAGTCGAGGCACCAAAATGAAAACATCGCCCGTGGTCCGGCGTCGCCGCGCCAGCGCCTGGCTGACAGCTTCGTGCACCGTCATTCTTTTGCTGGCACAAGGCGGCCAGCCGGTTCATGCGCAGAATGCCGCGCCCGGATTGCATTGGGTTGTCACCTGGGCCGCGGCCGCTCAGATGCCGCGCGTCGCCCCTCCGCCGCGGACACCGCCGGCCGCTGCGCAGGCGCCTGCCGGTCAGCCTCCTTCCGCCCCGGCGCCGCCACCGCCGCCCTCCGGCAGCTTTAATAATCAGACGGTGCGGATGATCGCTCGTTCGAGCATCGGCGGGAATCGAGTACGCGTCCACTTGTCGAACGTCTTCGGCGCCGCGCCTCTCGCTGTGGGAGCAGTGCACATCGCGCTGCGCAGCAAGGATTCCGCAATCGTGCCTGGCTCCGACCACGCGCTCTCTTTCAACGGAAAGCCGTCAGTGGTCATTCCGGTGGGGGCTGAAATGCTGACCGACGCGATTGACTTCAACGTTCCGAAGCTTACGGATCTCGCGATCAGCGTTTACGTTCCCGGCGACACCGGTCTGGCTTCAGTTCACGCGCTCGGGTTGCACAGCACCTACATCTCGAAAGAGGGTGACTTTTCCGCGCAGCCGGAAATCGCGGACGCTCAGATTTCGCGATCCTGGTACTGGCTTTCAGGGATCGACGTTCTCGCTCCGGCCGACGCAGGGGCTATCGTTGCGTTTGGCGATTCCATCACGGACGGCGCCACATCGACTCCGGATACGGATAGAAGCTGGCCGAGCGTGCTTGCAACGCGCCTCGCGGCAAATGCGGACACCGCCAGCATCGCGATCGCAAACGAAGGCATTTCCGGGAACCGCGTTCTCGGCGACGGTGCCGGTGTCAGCGCGCTGGCTCGCTTTGACCGTGATGTATTGACCCAAGCCGGAGTCCGTTGGGTGATGATCATGGAGGCGATCAACGATATCGGGATCGGCGCACGACAAGGCGCTCCGGCCGGCGGGATATCGTCGGACGCGCTCATCAATGCGTATCGCCAAATGATCGAGCGCGCCCATACGCAGGGGATCAAGGTGATCGGCTGCACCCTGACGCCTTATGTGGGGGCGAGTTACGCCAGTGAAGCGGGCGAGGTCATGCGGGAGGCGTTGAATGACTTTATCCGCAACAGCGGAGCTTTCGATGGCGTAGTCGACTTCGAGAAAGTCACGCGCGACCCGGCCAACGGGAAACAGCTTCTGCCTTTGTACAACATCACCGACCACCTGCATCCCAACGATGCGGGTTATAAAGCGATGGCGGACTCCATCGACCTGTCGATGTTTACGCAAAAGGGCGGGAGCTCCCGAGCCAAGGCCGGTGCTTCCGTCAGGTAGAACGGGTGAGCAGTTCAGCCCAGGTTGTTTTCGGCAAGCAATTCCACCCGTATGGACAACAGATCGTCTGCATTCATCGCGAGCACGTGGATTGTGACACGACCGATCGGCGTTTTACCTGCGCTCCGAGGCCCTTCTAATCGAAAGTGGTCGGTCCAAAGATCGTGGCGCGGGTTGAACAGCCGGATGAGCTCGCGAGTCGCGAGGTCAAGACCAGCGATATTCGGTCCTTTGAATCGGTTCCAATGCGGGCAAGCAAACGCAAGGTTTCCTTCGACTGTCTGTCCGCCATGCTTTTCAGCGAGGATATGGTCAATCTGAAACGGCAGGGGGAAAAGCGAACTGGGAAATCAGGCAGTATTCGCAACGCCCCGGCGCGGTTCCGTATCCTCCGGAGGAGCTCCCTGGTCACACCTCGCCGACGCTGCCCGTTTTACTCAGGAACCTCCGAGCCCGCGACTGCATGACCGCCAGCAGACTCCCGATGTGCAGATAGCTCTCTAACTCCTCTTCTTCCGCAACATTCAGCGAACCCGAGCGCGCCTTAGCTGAGAGTTCATCGACTCGCTCCCTGTCAGCTTCCGGAAGCTGCATTGAGAGCAGGTATCGGGCGACATCAGGTGTAACTTCCTTCTCGTCCGCTTCGATGACTCGGGCCAGAATGGCTGCCTCGGTGTTCTGTGTGAAGACCTGCGAACCCATCGCCTCGATTATCCCACCGGACTGGCCAGCTAACGTAACTTTCGACGACATGCCGGGCGCACGCCTCGCCCGGAGGCACGCGCCGTTGTCATGGGCACCGCCCCCAAAGTCTTCTCCGCCAGGGCGGTGATCGCGCCCCTTAATCACGACGGAAAATACCCGTCAGTTCCGAGTTGAGATCCCACGGACCGGCGTATCCACGGCCGCCATGTCTCGTCACTATGAAGGTTGATTCGCAGGCGCCTTGTGCCTGCCCTCAACCGATTCCCGGCTGCCTCCAGGCCGTTTTAAGACCAACGCCGCCGTCGCGAGCCGCCGCGAATTGTATCAGCTTCCACGCATGTACGGCTTCGCTCAATGGTGCACGCCGTGCCCCTCACTATTCCAGGAAAATGAACGCCGGCCTCAGTACTCCTCAAAGAACTCCGCCGCAAAACAAGCTGCAACCGCGTTGGCTAAGGTTGAGCCGGGTCTGGAGACGCAAACTTCGCCGCAGAGGGCCGCGCATGGCCCTGTTTGCTTCCGTTCCGCTTGCGGTTGCGATCATCCTGACGGGCGTCGCGTATGTTCACTACGCAAAGCTGATCGACGCGCAGATCGCAGCTGGCCCCTTCCACGATTCCATTGACATTTACGGCGCTCCCACGGTTTTCAACGATGGCGATGCTCTAAGCGAGAAAGACATCGAAGCGGAATTGAAGCTCTCGGGATATGCGCAGGCAGCAAACAGAAAAGCCGCCAGTTTCCACGAATCCTCGGAAGGCCTGGAAATCAATCCCGCAGGGGGCTTCGGTGATTCGCAGGTACGAATCGTGATGGATGGAAGCCGCGGAATTCGCCGCGTTGAAGTGAACGGCCGCGACGTTAAGACATGGACCTCGGGTTATCCACTTATGGAGAACGTCTCACCCGGCCGCGAAAAGCGGCGCATGGTGACGTTTCAGGAACTCCCCCCGGTCCTGGTCAACGCGATTATCTCTATTGAAGATAAACATTTCTTTCATCATCGTGGTCTGGATCTGGCGCGCGTTGCCAAGGCCGCATACGTGGACTTTCGGCAAGGCCGCAAGGAGCAGGGTGCTTCGACTCTGACCATGCAGCTCGTTCGCGGGCTCTGGCTGCGGCCCCAAAAACGGTGGAAGCGCAAGATCGCCGAGGCATTGATGACTGTCCATCTCGAGCGAAAGTGGTCGAAGGACGAGATCTTCGCCGCTTACGCCAATCTCGTATTCCTCGGTCGGGAAGCGTCTTACAGTCTTCATGGCGTCGCTGAGGCCTCGGAGCGATTCTTCGGCAAAGAACCGCGAGAACTGAATCTGCCCGAAGCCGCTCTTTTGGCCGGCATGATTCAGCGGCCCAGTTACTTTAATCCCTACCGCAATCCGGAGCGTGCCAGAGAACGGCGCGATCTGGTGCTTGGCCTGATGCGCGACAACGGTTACATCACTGAGGCACAGTACAGTGCCGGCGTCGATACTCCGATCAAGCTTGTGGCGTCCTCTGAGCATACCGATCCTCTCGACGCTCCGTATTTCCTCGATCTGGTCAGTGACGAGTTGCAATCGAGTGGTCAGTTGGAAGAGAGCGCGAAGAGCGTGTATACGACGATTGATCTGAATCTGCAGCGCGCCGCTCACGAAGCGCTCGATGCGGGAATGGCGAACGTTGATCAGCTCCTCGCAAAACGATACAGCAAAGGCGGCCCCAGGGCGGAAGCGGCGTTGATCGCGCTGGACCCTCACACCGGTGAAATCAAGGCAATGGTTGGCGGAAGAGATTACGCCCGCAGCCAGTTAAATCGCCTGTTCGCCAAACGCCCTCCCGGATCTGTGTTCAAGCCTTTCGTTTATGCCGCGGCGATCAACACGGGAATTAAGGGCGGCGAGACTGTGATCACACCGGCAACCACGGTGGACGATGCCCCGACCACTTTTTACTTCGGAAACCAGGCATATCGTCCGGGGAACTTTCGTGATGAGGTCTTTGGCACGATGACTCTGCTCGAAGCGCTGGCGAAATCGGATAACGTTGCCGCGGTGAAGACCGCCCAAATGGTCGGATACCGGCAGGTCGTCGCCATGGCGCGAAGTGCGGGCCTCAACCGAAATATCGCCGCTACGCCCGCGGTAGCGCTGGGTTCCTATGCGGTCACTCCCTTTGAATTGGCCGGCGCGTACACGGCCTTTGCAAATGGTGGGACGTTGGTCAAACCGCAAGTCGTCTCTCAGATTGAGAATGCCGACGGCCGGACAATCCGCGGCTCAAAGGACGAAACTCGGGAGGCCATGGACCCGCGGGTAGCATACGTAATCACCACAATGCTCCAGGAAGTTGTTCGCTCCGGCACCGCTGCCGGAGTACGCGCCCGTGGGTTCACGCTTCCCGCAGCCGGCAAGACAGGAACCTCGCACGATGGCTGGTTCGCGGGCTATACCTCTAAACTTCTCTGCATTGTCTGGGTCGGATTTGACGATTATCGGGAACTTGATCTTGAGGGCGCGAAATCGGCGCTGCCGATCTGGACCGAATTCATGAAAAAGGCAGCCCACTTCGGTCCCTACCGGAATGCGCGCGAGTTTGCTGAGCCCGGCGGTCTGGAGACCGCTCGCATTTGTCTCGACAGCGGCAAACTAGCCGGAGACCTCTGCCAGCGAACCGCGAACCAGGTCTTCATCGCAGGGACCGCTCCGCAGGAGCGATGCGATATGCACGATGGCGGTGTAGAGACTCTTCCTTACGATCCCCGTCAGGTGTCGGGCGGTTTTCTCCAGGAGTCCATTCAGAAAACCAGTCTCAACAATGCCAGCGAATATCTCGTGCCCTAACTGCTATCGCCCCACCAAAAGGCGCGAACCAAGCACCTCCGGCAAACCCGCCGCCTCGATCTTACGGCGCGTAGCATCATAATCGTATTCCACGCGGCGGAGGACGATCTCATGGCGTTCACTGTCGAAAAGCGTGAAGGCCGCCCGCCGGTCTCCGTCGCGCGGCTGGCCCACTGAGCCCGGGTTAATGAGGTACGCGCCGTCCGGGTCCAGTCGATACCGCGCCTCCTTTTGAAAAAGCTCCATCCGCCAGAGTGTCCGGTACTGACCGTGACGCCATTCAAATCCGCCCTGGAGATGTGTATGTCCGAAAAATGCCAGATTGGTTTGAAGATATGAAAAAACGTTGCGCGCATCCGTCACGGAAAGAAGGTACTCGTCCTCGTCCAGCGGCGATCCGTGAATCAGCTGAAAACCATCGACCGTGAGCGGACCGGAAGGGAGCGCTCGCAGATACTCCCAATTCTCCCGTGAGAGGCGGGACATGGTCCAGATGCTTGCCGCTTGAGCGACCTCGTTGAACCACTCCAGACCCTCGACACCCGAACAGACGCGGTCGTGATTCCCGCGAATCACCGCGTGAAGGTTGTTGCGTGCCCAATCGATTACCCGGTTCGGATCCGGCCCGTATCCTGCGAGATCGCCGCAGCACACGATGTGGTCATACTCGCCTCGTGCCGCCTCGAGCACCGCTTCCAGTGCTTCCCAGCTGCTGTGCAGGTCGCTGATAACGAGGTAGCGCACCGGGTTCAGGCTCTTCTCAAGCGCAGCAGCGTCACTTCCGGGGGAGTACCGATGCGGACGGGAATGCCGATCGTGCCGATTCCGTTGGTCACATAGCAGCTCTTCCCTTGAAGCTGGTAAAGGCCGGAGACGTAGGGCGTCAGAAATCGCGCCAGATTCAGCGTCTGGTTGAACACTCCGAGCGTAATCTGCCCCCCATGGGTGTGTCCGCCGATTGTCGCGTCCCAACCCTGCTGCACGGCTGTCGGAAAGACAGCGGGGTTATGAGACAGCAGTACATTGGTGACGCCGGGAACCATGAGCTCCTGGGCGCCGATCAGGTACCGCCTTCTCCCCGGTCTCTCGAAATCGACTCCCGCAACGTTCAGCTCGCCCTTCCCCCATCGCAAGATGCGGGCGCGGTGGCGAAGGAAATCCATCCCATAGCGGGCCGCCTGCCCGGTGGCGTAGCTCTCGCACTGCGTGAACATCTCATGATTGCCGAGGCAGCCGAGAATGCCCGCATCGGCTCGCAGCCGGGAGAGTTCCCGGATGGTATCGTCGAGCGGGTCGCCCGCCTGCGTAATCAAATCGCCCGTGACGAGCGTCAGATGCGGCTTGAGCTCGTTCAGCATGTCGATGGCGCGGCCCAGGTCATTCACGCTCAGCCACGGGCTCACATGAAGGTCGCTCAATTGACCGATTCTAAGGCCTTCCAGGTCCGGATGAAGGCCGGGAATCGGCATGTCGACCTCTTTAACCTCAAAATCGGACCGTTCGATGAATGCCCCGAATCCAGCGATCGCGAAAGGGGTGACCACCGCGGCCGTCCCCGCCGCATGGATCAGCATCCGGCGTTCGGGCGAGTGCGCCACGGAGGGCCTTCGTGCCAGAGAGCGGTAAATGTAATAAATGCACAGCGATGGAACCGAGGCCATTCCCCAGAGATTGCCCGCGGCGGTAATGTCACTTCGAATCACGGTGGGTAGCCAACGCAATGCAAGCCCGATTTGCGGGACGCGTATCAGGTAAGCAAGCACAATGGCGGCCCAGAATACGTAGAGGACGCCGCGGAGGATACGGAAGCTGGTAGCAGTCACGCGCGGCTTCAACTCTGAGGAGAGCAGCCGGGCGATCAAGATCTGAGTCGCAGCCATCACGGTCGCGACACAAATGTCCTGGAAGTAAGGAATGCGCAGTGGTAGTTGGCCCTATTCGATTGTACCGGGGGCTTCTTTCGATAAAGGCCCTGAAGACACCATCCACATCTGCGACAGGGCCGCCAGAGCCGCGCAGACCGCCGTTTCGGCACGGAGAATTGAAGGACCCAGCGAGGCGGCGATCCAGTGGGAGGCCGCGAGCCTTTCGCGTTCGCCGTCGATCCATCCCCCTTCCGGACCGATCATCATCGCCGCCGAATCGTCCTTCCGCAGATCGATGGCGGTCAAGAGCGGCTTTGCGCCGGGCCGTTCATCGAGCCAGACACGGTGGGTGGATGGATCGTTCAGGGCGTCGGGGAAACGGATGGCATCCTCGACATCGGGGGCGCGCAGCCGGCGCGACTGTTCGCTCGCCTCGCGCGCAATGCGCTTCCAGCGCTCCACGCGTTTGTGTGCGCCGGCCGCCAGACCCTGCTCGCTCCGGTTCGCCTCAATCGGCACGATCCGGGTGACGCCGAGCTCTGTCGCCTTTTCCACCGCCCATTCGAACCGCTCGAATTTGATCAGCGCCAGGTACAGTGTTACGCGGGGAAGTTCGGGGCCGGCCGCGATCTCTTCGATCACGCTGAACCGGACCAGGTCCTTGCGAGCAGTTTCAACCGAAGCCAGCCAGGCGCGTTCATTGTCGGAGATTTCGAACTTCTGGCCCGCCTCGACACGGAGCACCCGCGTCAGGTGATGAGCGTTCTCGCCTGTGATTTCAGCTTGACCTTTGCGAACGTGATCGACGAAGAAGCGGCGGCGTGCCATGTACCATGTTTAATCCATTTGTGGCGCGCCGCGATCGAGGATGGCCGGTTGGTGAATATGACAACGCGATCCGTTAGAATAATTCTCGCCTTACGCATCGAGATCGAGAATTGGGAAACTCGAATGAAACCACTATGCATCGCTCGCCTCTCACTGTTTCTTGCGCTTGCGGGAACAGCGGCATCGTCCCTGCCCGCCCAGACGCCTGTCACCGAAGCCGAAGATGGGTATCACTTCAAGTATTGGGAAGGATCGTTTCACAATCTCGCCTACACGGAATGGTGGTACTTCAACCTCTACGATCCGGGAACCGACACTCAGGCGATCTTCAGCTATCAGGTGCTCGACCCGTCAAATCTGGCAAAGCTGGGCGCAGGCGCCCTCGGCGCCGTTGTCTATCAGGGCAACAACATCGTCCCGGAATACGATTTCTACCCCTTGAAATCGTTCACTGCTTCGTACTCGGCCGCGAACGTAACGCTCGGGTCCAATATGATCTCCGTGGTGGGCGCGAACACATACTATGTGACCGGCGCCAGCCGGGACGGCCGCCTGAGCTGGAATCTGTTCTACCAGCGGGAAGACACCTCATGGTTCGCGGGCACTCATGTGAACGTCGGTTCGGCGCCGTGGGAGCAAATGAGCTGGCTCTTGTACATGCCGCTCGCCAAAGTAACCGGGACTCTGACGGTTGACGGCCAAACCTCTGCTATTGATACTTTCGGCTATCACGATCACAACTGGGGACAATGGAACTTCGCGGGCGACAACTGGAACTGGGCGCAGTATTCCCAATCCGGTCTTGCCTTCGACCTGGGCGACTTTCCGGGAAATCCCGTCGGAAGGGCCCGGATCGAGATTGCGGGAAAGGAGGTTGTCTTCAGCGCAAGCGAATATACCTTTACGCACACGAAGTGGGCCTTCGACAAGCAGCACAACCTTTTCTATCCCGTTCAATCCATATTCACCGGGGAAAATGGGGATTTGAAGGCCGTCATCCTGATGGACGTCCAGAAAACGGAGCCGCTTTCCACCGGACCGCCACCCGCCGCCGTGATTTACGAACAGCCGACTCATTTCACGGGGTCGGTCACCTTGCAGGGACAGAGCGCATCCAGCCCGATTTCGTTCGAAGGCGACGGATTTAAGGAATACACCGCGACGACAAGCGCCACGCAATAACCGGCAACGATGCGCGAATTGGCGTTCAGCCATTCCTTATGGCAGGATGCAGATATGGACAAGGAGGAGATTATCGCCCTCCTGGGTCAGCATGAATCGGAACTGAAGGCCGCGGGATCGTCCGCCTGGCCCTGTTCGGCTTCGTCGCGAGCGGCGACGCCACGCCGGAATCGGATGTGGATCTCATGGCTGAGTTTGACGCGGCCGTGAAATCCACACTACCGGGAAGGGTTGGCCTGGAGAACCGGCTCGCCGATTTATTGGGTGCAAAGGTGGACCTGGCGCATACGCCCATGATGAGAGAAGGTGTCCGCGAGCGGGCGGCACGCGAGGCGCTCACTGTCTTTTAGTTGTCCATCGCCAGAGATGCATTCTGCCTTTTACGGTGGGGCGGACCCCCAAGTCCGTGCCGGATTCCCGGTCCGGCTCGTTCATAAGACTGACACCATCCGGGAACCGATGAAGGCATCGGCTGCAGACCGGGGCCATGCGCAAGCCAGCAGCCCTGCAACTTGGGTCCTCGATCCCGCCAAAATCGTTTGACTGAAGCAGAGACCGTGCTCCTGATGCCGGCTAGTACAATGTGTAATCCATCCTCATGATTGCGCTGCTGCGCGGGACGCTGGTCGAAAAACATCCAGGCCAGGCGATCCTCGAAGTGGGCGGCGTCGGTTACGACGTCACCATCCCGATCTCGACTTTCGCGAAGCTACCCGACCCTGGGAGCGAGATCCGCCTCCGTATCCATACTCATGTCCGCGAAGACACGCTGGCCTTGTATGGGTTCCTGACAATCGACGAAAAAAACCTGTTCGAAAAGCTGATCGTTGTCAGCGGCATCGGCCCCTCACTCGCTGTGAAGGTCCTGAGCGGGATGGCCGCGAGCGAGTTATTAACCGCGATACGCAGGAACGAGATCGAAAAACTGGTGCGCATTCCGGGCGTCGGAAAGAAGACTGCAGAGAGAATGGTTCTTGAGCTCCGGGACAAGTTGCCCGCCGCGCAGGGCGAGGACCAGATTCCAGACCAGCCGGCGCCTTCGGCCCTCGATGAAGACGTGCTTTCCGCGTTGCTAAATCTCGGATGCGCCAGGCCCGCCGCCGAGGCGGCAATGCGCAAGGCGCGCGCGGCCGGCGCTCCCGATGAGTTCGAGGCATTATTCCGCAAAGCTTTGGAGCTGCTGCGATGAGGAGCGCCCGATGAGTCAGCGGCTGGTATCGGCGAGCGGCGACGACGAAGAACGCCAGCTTGAAGCGGCTTTGCGTCCCCGGCGCCTGGCTGATTTCACGGGTCAGAAGCGCCTGAAGGAAAACCTTCAGATCGCAATCGACGCCGCGCGGAAGCGTGGCGAAGCCATGGATCACGTGCTCCTCTATGGTCCGCCGGGCCTCGGCAAGACGACCCTCGCTTCAATCATCGCCCAGGAACTGGAAGTTCCCTTTCAGCAGACGTCCGGCCCCGTGCTTCAGAAGAAGCTCGACCTTTCCGGCATCCTCAGTGGCATTCAGGCGCGCCAGGTCTTCTTTATCGATGAAATTCATCGCCTGCTTCCGGATGTCGAAGAGATGCTCTACTCGGCCCTTGAGGACTTTCATCTCGACATCCTGATCGGCACGGGCCCGGGCGCAAGAACGCACTCAATCCCGCTTCAGAAATTCACCGCAATCGGCGCCACCACGCGCCAGGGCCTGGTAAGCGCCCCGATGCGCGGCCGGTTCGGTCTGGTTCTGCGCCTGAATTTATACGATGTCCCCGAACTGCAGCAAATTGTGGAGCGTTCCGCGCGCCTCCTCGATACCCCCATCGACAACGAAGGCGCGGCCGAGATTGCGCGGCGTTCGCGCGGCACGCCGCGTATTGCGAATCGCCTGCTGCGCCGCGTGCGCGATTATGCCGAGGTGCGCGCGGCCGGTCACATCGACGCCGAAGTCGCGCAAACCGCTCTGAATTTGCTCGAGGTCGACCGCTTCGGGCTGGACGAGATCGATCAGAAGATCATGCGCACGGTGCTCGAGAAGTTCGGCGGGGGCCCAGTCGGCATTGGTACGATCGCCGCTTCGATTGGTGAGGAAGCCGAGACCATTGAGGAGGTCTACGAACCCTACCTGATCCAGTTGGGCTTCCTGCACCGCTCGCCGCGAGGCCGTGTCGCGACCGACGGGGCGTACGAATACTTCAAAGTTCCGCGCCGATTCGGAGGCATTGGCGGCCAGCCGGAGCTGTTTTGAAACTTCTATATCTTGGGCTGGGCTCGAACGTCGGCGACAGCGAGGCAATTCTCCAATCCGCGCTCGCAAAGCTGAATGGCTCCGATCTGAAACTTCGGCGCGTATCCAGTCTCTACGAAACTGAACCCATTGGCTTGCGCGAGCAGCGCTGGTTCCTGAACCTCGTCGCCGAATTTGAAACGGACCTTTTCCCAAAGCAGCTGCTGTATCGCATTCAAAAGATCGAGAACGAACTGGGCCGCAAAAGAACGGTACGGAACGGGCCGCGCACCATCGACGTCGACATTCTTCTGTACGGCAGTTTTGTGGTCTCCACGGAAGAACTGGAAATTCCACATCCTCGTTACCGCGAGCGCAGATTTACGCTCGCACCGCTGGCGGAGCTCAATCCGCAGTTACGCGACCCCACAACGGGAAGAACCGTGACCGACATGCTCGCCGATCTTCCGGGGCAAGTAGCTCGCAGGAGAACTTTCGCATCAACCCCGAAGCCGGACGAAAATGGTTAGCAGTCCAATGGCTCACCCGATATTCGGCGACCTCGCGGAGCCGCGCTACCGCTTCACCCCGCGTATCCAGGATTTCCTGCTCGCCCTTGTATTCGGTGCCCTGATCTATCTCGCACACACGCCTTCGGAACGCTGGCTGATGGGTGGTATTGCCGTGCTGCAGTTGATCGAGGGCCACTTCTCCCTACTCGACAAGACGTGGGGACGCGCTACGTCCGTGGTTTTGCAGTTGATCCTCGGCTATCTGCTTCTTGGAATCACTTCCGCTATCGAGAGCCCCTACTATCTCGTGCTCCTGCTGCCCATTTTTTCCACGGCTATTTACCTCGGATTCATGGGCACGCTCCTGAGCACCATAACCGCGATCGGCGCCTACCTTTCTTTCCTCCTTTATCAGGGCTGGGACGAGTGGCGAAAGGATCCGGAGAACATGCACCGCCTGGCAATTCGCTGCCTGCTGCCTGCCGTTGCCGCCATGCTGGTAAATTCACTCGGAGAAGCGATCCGGGCACAATCGGCGCGATATAAATCCACTGCGGAACAACTGGCCCAGGCGAACCGGAATCTTCTGGAGGCCGAAGCGGCGGTACGGCGCTCCGACCGTCTGGCGGCATTGGGTCAGCTATCTGCCGGCCTCGCGCACGAGTTGCGGAATCCTCTGGGGAGCATAAAAGGGTCCTCCGACCTCCTCGCGCGTTCGGCCGCCCGCGACGATGACCGTTCGCGGAAGATGACGGTGGAACTCGCCGGAATCATCAGCGACGAAGTGGACCGCACAAACTCGCTCGTCACCCGGTTCCTGGATTTCGCACGCCCTCTGGAGCCCCGGCGTGAGCTTACGGATCTGACTGCGGTGATCGACCGCGCCGCGAGCCGCGCCAAAGTAGACATCGTTCGCCATTATTCGGATTCATTACCGAGCATTCCCATCGACCGCGAGCTCATGGAACAGGTATTTCTCAACCTCCTGACCAACGCTGCGCAGGCCTCAAAACCCGGAGTTCCGATCACTGTGGACGCACATGAGTCCGATGGCCAGGCGGAAGTGAACGTAGTCGACCACGGCTCCGGTATTGCTCCCAATCAGATCGAAACCATTTTCAACCCATTCGTCACCACGAAGCAGGATGGCGTCGGGCTGGGCCTCGCAATCGTCTCCAAAATCGTGGACGGGCATGGCGGTAGAATATCGGTCGAAAGTGAGCCCGGCAAAGGCAGCACGTTTCGTGTCTGTTTGCCGCTCAAGCAGTCTTAACCCTCAACTCTGGCGCAAGATCCGAAAAATATGAAAAGACGAGTTCTGGTTGTAGAAGACGAAGACAAGCTGCGCCGCACTCTCGAACTGCAACTGCTCGATTCCGGTTTCGACGTGGAGAAAGCATCCACAGCCGAAGAAGCTCTTCCCCTGATCGACCGCGCCGATCTTATCCTGACCGACTTCAAGCTTCCCGGGATGACCGGTCTCGAAATGCTCCAGATCATTCGCCGCATGGATTCGCGCGTCCCGGTAATCGTGATGACCGCCTATGGCACGGTCGAGAACGCGGTTGAGGCGATGAAGGCCGGAGCGGTGGATTTCCTGCTGAAACCGTTCTCGCTCGACGATCTGGTAACCGTAGTCGGCAAGGCGCTCGAGATCCGCAATCTCAGGGAAGAGAACCGCCAGCTCAAAGAGGAACTCGGCCGCAAGTACCGCTGGGATAACATCGTCGGCCGCAGCCCGGGCATGCAGCAGATCTTCGCTACCGTGATGAGGGTGGCTCCCTCGCGGGCCACGGTGCTCCTGGCCGGGGAGAGTGGAGTGGGCAAAGACCTGATCGCCCGCGCGATCCATTTCCACTCGCCTCGCAAAGACCGGCCTTTCGTGAAAATTAACTGCACCGCGCTTCCGGAAAACCTGATGGAAAGCGAACTCTTCGGCTACGAAAAAGGCGCGTTCACCGGCGCGAATATCTCCAAGCCCGGCAAATTTGAACTGGCCGATACTGGTACGGTAATGCTGGACGAGATCGGCGATGTTCCGGCGAATATTCAGATCAAACTCCTGCGGGTGCTGCAGGAGCGCGAGTTTGAGCGCCTCGGCAGCAATAAGACGCAGCACATTGACGTGCGCGTGATCGCCGCCACCAACAAGGACCTGCGCGCGGCGCTCGAAGACGGCACTTTCCGGGAAGATCTCTACTATCGCCTGAATGTGGTCCCAATTGAAATTCTTCCGCTGCGCGAGCGAAAGGAAGACATCCCGTATCTCGCCCGGCATTTCGTCGAGAAGCTCGCGCCTGATACGGGCGGCAGGGTGACGGGAATTACGGATGCCGCAATCGACAAGCTGCTCGGATATTCGTGGCCCGGCAATGTGCGCGAACTTGAAAACGTCATAGAGCGCAGCATCGTGATGGCCTCTGGCGAGAAGCTCGATGCTGCCGATATCCGCCTGGATATGAACCTGCGCCCGCGCCACGTATCCGGCGAATCAGGATTGCCGGAGGGAATGAGCCTCGACGCTTATGAGCAGGAGATCATCAAAAACGCCCTGAAACAGGCGGACGGCAATAAGAGTCAGGCGGCGCGCATTTTGGGTCTGACCCGGAATGCGCTACGTTACCGCCTGACCCAGATGGGTATCGAGAGCTGAGCACGGCTCAGAACCGGTATTCCGAGCCGCGACCGGCAGGGAGCGATTGAATTGGTGACGAGCTCTTACTGCACCGTGATATAAACGTTGCTCGGAGTCGACGCACCGCCCACGCTGGCCTGTAGCAACTGATCCCCGCCGCCGACCGCAGGCACCACCACGTTGATTTGATAAGTGCCCGCCTCGGTGATTCCGGAGAAAGTTACCGTCGCAGGCATCCCGCCTATTGTGACCGTCACCGCCCCGGCGGGAGTGGGAGCGCCCGGCCCGCTATACGCCTGGCCCGAGGGCACTGCCGGATTGGTAGGCCCGAAACCGACGCCGTAAAGCTCCAGAGCTTCTCCGGCCTTGACTGGGCGGGTGGTGTAACTGAAAATGCCGCTGGGACCGAGAAGGTCGTACGTACCGCCGCCGTAAGCGCCTGACCCGTTGGGCGTCGGGATCACCCCTGCCGCGTACTTGCCGTTGAACAGACTGAACGATGGCGATTGCGCCGCGAGCGTAACGGTCGAATTCGCTGGCCCATAGGGCGTGTTCACCACCACGTTCACCGTCCCTGTCAGCGTGTCATCGGGCGCCTGGACATTGAGCTGGTTAGGGCTGACGTACCACAGATAAGCCGGCTTGCCATTGATGGTCACGCTGTCTCCGCCCAGAGAAGTGGGGAAATCCCCGTTCCAGGTATAAATCTTGTCCGCCAGACTCGACCCATAAATCGAGATCCATGATCCCGCCTGAATCGTGGAACGGAGCTGTAAATCGGAACGACGCCGCTCGGCAAGATGGTCGGCACAGGCAGGTTGATCGGCAGCGTCACGGCGTTCGAAGTAGCGCCGCCGGGGTTTACCACCGTAATGGAGGCGCTGCCCTTGGCCGCGATCAGATTGGCGGGAACGGTGGCGCAAACCTGTATGGTGGTCTCAGACGTTGTGGTCAGCGCCGCTCCGTTCCAGTCGAGAGTAGCCCCGGAAACGAAGCTCGATCCATTGGCGCACAACGTGAAAGCCGGCCCTGTTGCCACCGCCACAGTCGGGGTGAGGCTGGTGATAACAGGACCCGCCGCAGTGACGGGAAACGCCGAAGCGCTCGACGGCGTGCCGCCCGGGTTCACAACCGTTATGTTGGCGCTACCCTGCGTAGCAATCAGGCTGGCGGTCACTGCGGCCGTCAGTTGCGTGGCGCTTACCAACGTCGTGGGAAGCGCCGTCCCGTTCCAGTCGACCGTGGCGCCCGAAAGGAAACCCGTACCGTTAACCGTTAGCGTAAAGGCCGGTCCGCCGGCGGCGGCGGAAGTCGGACTCAGGCTCGTGATTACCGGGGCGGCCGGGCTGATAGTAAAGGTTGCGGCAGCCGATGAAGTCCCGCCCGGGTTCGTTACAACAATGCTGGCAATTCCCGCCGCCGAGATCAGGCTCGCGGGTACCGCGGCCGTCAATTGTGTCGCGCTCACGAACGTGGCTGTCAGCGCTGTGCCGTTCCAGCCCAAGGCAGCTCCAGACACGAATCCCGAGCCATTAACGGTCAGCGTGAAGGCAGGGCCGGTAGCCGTCGCCGATGACGGGCTCAAACTGGTGATCGCGGGTGGCGGACCGCCTCCGCCGATAGTGAACGTAGCCGCGCTTGACGTCAGGCCCCCGGGATTCCCTACCGAAACCTTCGCGGTGCCCGCGGCTGCAATCAGGCTTGCCGGTACCGCGGCGGTGAGTTGCGTCGCGCTCACGAAGGTCGTTGCCAGCGCCGTCATGTTCCAGTACACGGAGGAGTTCGAAACGAAGCCCGAGCCGTTCACGGTCATTGGAAATGCCGCACCGCCCGCCGCCGCCGATGACGGACTCAGGCCGCTGATCACAGGAGGAGGTGTTGCAGACGCCGACACGGTATACGTCACCGGAATGACGATGGCGCCCGCTGTACCGCTGCCGGTGTTGACCAGAACGCTGGCGCTGTAGGTTGCCGGCGCGAGCGCCGTACTGAAGTGGGCGGTGACTGTCGCCGATCCCGAAGCAGGCGCCGTACCCGTCGCGCCCGTCAGCGTCAGCCACGTTGCGGAAGCGGGGCTGACGGTCGCCGTATATGCGTAACTCGTCCCGCTGTTCGAGCCCACGCTGATCTGCCCATCCGCAGGCGCGGCTCCACTTGCCATGGCCGTCGCGGAAATTCCGCTGAGCGGCCCCGCCGTAAGTCCGACCGCGTTGATGGTGCCGGTGATGCCAACCTTCCCGCTAAAGGCGCCAATTGTGTACGAAGTTGAGGATGCGGGCGCGCTGAAGCTTGCTGATCCAAATGATAAAGCCGAGGCTGATGCCAGCGGCGGAATTACCAGGTTTGCGTTGAACGAATTGCCCATGCCGTCGCCGAAGCTCGCCGAAATCTGGCCGTTCGCCGAAATAGACACGGTGCCCGACTGATTGTTAATCGTGATCGTCCCGATCGAAACGCTCGCCGTCGCCGGATAAGACCCCGCATTCCCGGAAGCGGTTTCGAGAGACGCTGTGATGACCCCAGACGTCCCCGCGAGGTTAAACGGGTCCGACTGGCCGGGGATCGCCGAGAAATTGACGTTGATCGTGATCGACACTGGATAGGCAAACAGTGGCGTCCCGATAATCGAGATCAGGAAAATCAGAATGGAAAGCGGCTTCAGACGGCGGTGCAGAGTAGGCATAGGTTCGGTGCTCAAAAATGCGGCGAATTTGACGGCTTAATCCGGCTGTGGAACTAAAGACCCTCCACTTTACCATCTAATTGTTTCAGGGCAAAGTCTGTAGTTAGCCCGGTCCCTATGGCGCAAAGTAGCCGGCGATATGGAGAACAAGATGATTGCTGTCGCTGCCAAACACCACCAGGTCGCCATCGTTCGCCGGCAGGATGGCTATATTGCTGGTGATCGATCCATCGAAAGCATTCAGGTATGGAACCAGTGGCCGAGCCTTTCTTGCAGGCCACAGCGCGAGCCAACCCAACAAACCGGGGATAAGAACGGAGTCGAGTAAGCCCTCGGCGGCGCTGTCGGGGGTACGGTCGGCACTTTAACCGCACACCCACCTTCTTGTGGTTGCGCCCAATCTTGTGGTTGCGCCCAATCCCGCATTGTCGGACGAAAGAATGCCTCCGGCCGCCTGATGAGGGAGTGGTTGGAACTGCTGACAATATTTCAATCGACAATCATGATCGCAATTTTCGAAGTGCGCGGCCAGGAGCGCACTTTAAACCGGCGAACCCTCCGCCAACGATCACGACGTAAGGAGTCCCGGCTTTGTCAATATTTCGGGAATTCATTGGTGCATGCTGCCATGAAGATTGGGACGGCGTGCCTCAAGGTTGTGTCGAACGGGAACGGCGACGTGCGGAGCAACGTTTCCAGGACGTTTAATTGCAATAATTCAAACAGGTATTCCACTTGCTTTCCCACAACAGCGTTCCATAATGTTCAGAATTTTTGGCCTCAGTCTGGTGTTATGCATTTGCTGCGCCGCCCGGGCGGCAACGCTCCAGCATCTGACCCTCGATCAAATGACCCAGGATGCCACGGCGATTGTCCGGGCTCGCGTCACCGGGTCATCGGCAAGTTTTACAGGCGCGACCATCTACACGCATTACAAACTCCACATTTCAGAGGTGTGGAAGGGTTCGGGGGCGGCGGAACTTATGCTGCCAGGGGGGGACGCGGGCGGTTATCGCCAGTCTTTCCCCGGCGTGCCGGCTCTCAAAACAGGCGGGGAATACGTGTTCTTTCTATGGACTTCGGGGTCGACCGGAATCACGCACCTGGTCGGGCTGACCCAGGGACTGTTTGACGTCACGACGCAAGCGGATGGCTCCATTCTGGTGAGCAGGCCCCGTATCGGCGAGACAATGCTCGATTCGAGGGGTCACGAGTTTAAGGATCAGGCGGTGAGAATGAACCTCGGCACGATGAAAACGCGTGTCCGGGGAACCGGGACGGAAGTTCCGAAATGAGTCGCTGGCTGTCGGCCGGGCTGCTGTGCGGTATTCTCGCGGCCGCAGTTCCGGTTCAAGGATATTACTACTTCGTTAACTATTTGAGCGGCGGGAATGCGCCCGAGAAATTCGACCTTTCGGCGTTGCCTGGCCGCACGGTGACGTTCTTTGTTTCCGAAGACGGTCCGACGAAGTACACGCCGACCGATGGGTTGAACTCGGTGCTTGGTCAGATCCAGCAGGCCGCCGCGGTCTGGAACGGCGTTGCGTCGTCAGGTCTGCGCGTGTCTTTCGGAGGGTTCGAAAACGCCTCGACTCAGCAGAACGCGCCCGGTGGCGAGGTGATTTTCGAAGACTTGCCGCCTGGTGTCGAAGGTTATGGCGGACCCACATCGACGGCCAATCCGGTAACCGCCGCGGATGGGTCCCAGTTTGTACCGATCGTTCGCTCGGTCATACATCTGAACCGCAACCTGACGCTCGCACCGGGGCCGAGTTATAGCCAGAGTTTTTTCATGACGATGTTGCATGAGATGGGTCATGCGCTTGGCTTGCAACACACATTCACGTCCGCGACCATGTCGCAGGCCACCACGCGCGCGACCACTTTGCCCCAACCTCTCGGCGCCGATGACATTGCCGGCATTTCCGCGCTGTATCCCAATGCGGGCCTGAAACAGCTCGGCAGTATTACAGGGCGGATCACCGCAGGCGGGCAGCCAGTCCATCTGGCTTCAGTGGTGGCTATACCGGCCGGCGCCGATGCGGTCAGCGCCGTGACAAACCCCGATGGCACTTTCCGGATCGACGGCGTTCCGCCTGGCCAGTATTACGTTTATGTGCACACGATGCCGCCGGACGCCGACATCTCCGGACCCTGGAAGGCCGATGGAACCGTTGCGGCGGCCAGCGGTCCGGTCGATACGGTTTTCTATTCCACAAGCTCTGCGGTGCAGGTTCAGGCGGGGACGGTCACCGGCGGAATAAATATAGAGACGAACACCCGCGGGGATGTGCCGCTTTACGATGGGCAGGTCTACGGGTTCCTGGATAACGACTCGATTGAGATCACACCCGCCGAGGTCAACATGCTCGCCAGCGGCCCCACGACCCTGGCGGCGTCGATCGTAACCGCCGCAAACGGGCTGGCGCCGGGTCTCAGCGCACGGGTAATTGGTGACGCGGCCGCAATAACGGGGATCCAGCCTTACACCGGAAACGGGTTCACGTATTATGCGTTGAATCTCAGCTTCAATGCCCAGGCTCCACCCGGTCCCCAGCACCTCATTTTCGATGTACCGGGCTACCTTTATATATTGCCTTCAGGGATTAACCTGAGCCGGAGCGATCCGCCAACCGTAACGTCGGTAAACGCCATCGGCGACGGCACCTTGACTGTCGCGGGAACGAACTGGACATCGACCACGCTGCTCTACTTCGATAGTCTTCCGGCCACGATCTTGTCTCTCGATCCGAGGGCAGGCGCCGCGGTGGTCATACCCCCGGAGGGCACGAATAATCAGCAGGCGACCGTTACGGCCTACAATTCCGACGGCCAGAATTCGCAACTGCTGCAATCGGCTTCGCCGGTCACGTTTGCGTATGGGAGCGCTGCGGTGCCGTCAATTTCGATCAGCCCGTCTTCCCTGCCCGCAGGCGCGGAGGCCGTGGTCGACATTACTGCCAGCGGTTTCACCTTTACGGCAGGCGCGACAACCATCGGACTCGGCACCAGTGACATTTTTGTACAGCGGCTCTTCGTACTCTCACCCACTCACATTCAGGCGGATGTTTATGTCTCGCCTCACGCCGCGCTGTCGAATCCGGACGTGACTGCCATTTCAGGATTTCAGGTCGCAACAGCGCAGTCGGCCTTCCAGATCACCCCCGGGGTGGCCGGATTGGCCGTTCCTTATCCGCTTCTGGTGAATGGCGTAAGCGGCTTGACCGGCTCATATGCCGGGGCAATTGTCAGTCTGTATGGTGTTAACCTCGCGCAAAACGGAACGCCTTCGATTTCGATCGGCGGTCAGGCCGCGACGATTCTTTATGCCTCACCGTCACAGATAAATCTCCGGATTCCCGCCGGCCTCGCACCCGGGCCCACCACTCTTCTGGTGAATAATGGGCTTCTATCGGGATTGCCGATCACCGTCAATATCGACACTCCGCCCGCCGATATCGCCGCGGTGCAAAACTCCAGCGGCGCCTACATATACGGCGCGAGTCCGGCACATCCGGGAGACACCCTGATCGTGACGCTCACCGGTTTCGGGCAGCCGGGAGTGACCGTGGCCCCGAGCGCCGTGCAGGTCGGCGTGGGAGGGGTCAGTCACCAGGCGAGCCACATCACTCAGTTTGGGGAGTACACCCAGGTCACATTCCAGTTGAATCCTGACGACCCGGTCGGGCAGTCGGAGCAACTTGTGGTCTATCTCAACGGCCGGAGCAGCTATCCGGCCCGGATTCCCGTCGTGAATCCGGGCGACTGACGTATCAAGTCGCGGGTACGTAGCCGTGTTCCAGCATCAAACCGAGCGCCGCGTCCCGCACTTCCGGGCGCACATAGAAGAACGCTCCGACGCGCCTCGACCGGAAAATCATTCCGCCTGTATACTCATCGGGTTCCACGGCATAATCGATGCCTGCCGCTGTGAAAATCGACTCGAGGCTGATCGCGTCTCTGAGGCGTTTTGCCACGAAAATCAATTCCGGTTCGATGCCCTCGAAATAATCGGCGTCCCTTTTCATGAGAAATACCAGCCGGCGAGATAACTATAACAATCGATGAATCAGTCCAGTCATGCGTTTCCTTCCCAACGGTCCGGAGACTTTGCAGAGCAAATGTCCGCAGAAGACGAGCTTTTCTGGCTGGCTCTGCGGATGGTGCCGGGCCTCGGAACACGTCGCGTTGTCCAGCTTCTGGAGCGAATGAACACTCCCCGGGCCGTGTTCCGCGCGTCCGTCAGTGAGCTTGAGGCGGCAGGGTTGAACGGCGCCGTCGCCCGGTCCGTCGCCGGCGGCTCCAGCTTCGACGAGGCGGCGAGCCAGCAACAGAAAATGCGCGAAGCCGGGGCGTTGCTCATGACCTTGGGCGACCCGCGTTATCCCGAGGCACTGCGAAAGATCTACGATCCGCCGCCGGTGATCTTCGCGCGCGGCCGGGTGGAATTGCTGTCGTCCGTCTGCATCGGCGTGGTGGGAACCCGCCATCCTACTCCTTATGGAATGGCCGCCGCCGAACGCTTGTCGGGGGATCTGGCGCGCGCCGGGATGACCATTACTTCAGGGATGGCGCGCGGGATTGATACGGCATCCCACAAGGCGGCGCTGGCGGCGGCCATTTCGCCGGAGGCTCTCACGATAGCGGTGCTCGGGTGCGGCGTCGATGTCGTGTATCCCTCGGAGAACCGCAAACTTGCGGCCGAGATCGCAGCGCGCGGGCTGATCATTTCCGAATTTCCCATGGGCGCCACCGCGTTTCCGCAGAATTTTCCGATTCGGAACCGAATCATCAGCGGGTTGAGCTGCGGAATCCTGGTCATCGAGGGGGCGCAGTATAGTGGTTCCTCGATTACCGCCCGGCTGGCAATCGACCAGGGCCGGGAGGTGTTCGCCGTCCCAGGCAACATCACCTCGAAGATGAGCTGGGGGCCGAATCTGCTGATCAAACAGGGGGCGAAGCTGGTCCAGGACTGGAACGATGTGGTGGTTGACCTGCCCCAGACGGCGCAGCGGCGGCTCATTGATCAGGGACGACAAAGGATTCTGGATCAAGGACTTACGGCAGGTTCGGGGACTTCCGGGGAGGCGGCCGCTGAAACTTCCTGCGGAAAGCCCGCATCTGAACAAGCCGATGCGACCCTGAACGAGCCGCATCAGCAGGTAGCCCGAAAGGTGCTGGGGAGATTGAAAACCGACGAGGCTGTCCAGCTTGATTTCCTCGTAGATACATTGGACGAGGCATCACCTTCCGAAATCATGGCCGCGCTGTTCGAACTCGAGATACTCGGACTTGTGCGGCAACTCCCCGGCCGGAACTTTGTTAAGGTGTGGTAGCGGACTACCCGGACGGAGGCGTTCGGGTAAGCGGTTCGGCGGACACCTGTAGTCTATTCTGAAGAACTAGTGGGGATATGGCCAAATCTTTAGTAATCGTCGAGTCACCGGCGAAGGCGAAGACAATCAACAAGTACCTCGGCAAACAATACGTCGTGAAAGCGTCGCTGGGGCATGTCAAAGACCTTCCGAAGCGCGATCTCGCGGTTGACGTGGACAATGGGTTCCGTCCGCAGTACGAGGTAATCGAAGGCAAAAAGAAACTGATGCAGGAGCTTCGCGACGCCGCGAAGAAGGTCGACAACGTCTACCTCGCGGCCGACCCGGATCGCGAAGGCGAAGCTATCTGCTGGCATCTGCAGGAAGAACTCAAGTCAAAGAAGAGCGACAAGCGCAAGGCGGAAGACGGCAGCGAAAGCCCGAAATTCTTCCGGGTGATGTTTAACGAGATCACGAAGAAGTCGATCGAGAAGGCATTCGAGAAACCCGCGCAGGTCAATATCAACCTGGTCGACGCGCAGCAGGCGCGCCGGGTGCTCGACCGGCTGGTGGGTTACAAGATTTCGCCGCTTCTCTGGGATAAAGTCCGGCGCGGTCTTTCGGCCGGCCGGGTTCAGACGGTGGCCGTCCGCGTCATCGTGGAGCGCGAACGCGAAATTCGGGCGTTCGTAAAGCAGGAATACTGGACGCTCGACGTCAACCTTGCGGCAAAGAAGGCTCCCTATTTTGACGCCCGGTTGTTCCGGAAGGGCGACGAGGCGCCCGAGATCCCGAATCAGGAGGCATCGGATGCCCTGGTCACGGACCTCGAAGGCGCGAAGTACATCGTCAAGTCGGTCGGGACAAAGGAGAAGCGGCGTAATCCGGTCGCTCCCTTTATCACTTCGACCCTGCAGCAGGAGTCGTCGCGGAAACTGCGCTTCAGCGTGAAACGCACGATGATGCTGGCGCAGCAGCTCTACGAAGGCGTGGAACTGGGCTCGGAGGGCGCAGTCGGCCTTATCACTTATATGCGTACGGACTCCACGCGCGTGTCCGACGACGCCATTGCGGAAGCTCGCGAACTGATTGGAACCAAGTTCGGGGCGCAGTACGTGCCCGCGGCGCCGAATACTTACAAATCCAAGAAAGATGCCCAGGACGCGCACGAAGCGGTTCGCCCCTCATCGGCGATGCGAACTCCCGACGATGTGGCGAAGTTCCTCGCCGAAGACCAGCTAAAACTTTACCGGCTGATCTGGCTGCGCTTTGTCGCGTCTCAGATGAATCCGGCGATTTTCGATCAGACCACGATCGACGTGAATACGAAAGGCGTGAGCGGAACCGAATATACGTTTCGCGCCACCGGTTCGGTCGAGAAGTTCAATGGCTTTCTTGCCGTTTATGAGGAGGGCAAGGATCAGAAGGACGAGGAAGACGACGAACTGAAGCACAAGCTGCCCGCGGTCACCGCGGGAGAAGAGCTGAAGCTGCGCGCGCTGAAACCGGAGCAGCACTTCACCGAACCGCCGCCGCGTTACACCGAGGCGACGCTGGTGAAGAAGCTGGAGTCCGACGGCGTGGGTCGCCCTTCCACGTATGCTTCGATTCTTTCAACTATCCAGGAACGCGAGTACGTCACCAAGGAAGGCGGAAAGTTCCGGCCTACGGAGCTGGGGATGGTCGTAACCGACCTGCTGCTCGAAAGTTTCAACGATATCTTCGATGTGCGCTACACGGCGCGCATGGAGCAGGATCTCGACGAAATCGAAGAAGGCAAGATGGACTGGCGCGAGGCCATGGGCGACTTTTACGAGCGCTTCATGAAGGACCTCGGAAACGCCGAAGAGCACATGACCAATATCAAGCGGATGGAGAAACCCACCGACTTGACCTGCGACAAGTGCGGCAAGCCCCTGGTTATCAAATGGGGCAAGCATGGCAGCTTCCTGGCGTGCACCGGCTATCCGGAGTGCACTTATACCCGCGAGCTCACGGTTGACCTGCCGGATGTCGAGAAAGGCGATCTGGGCGAGCAGGGCGAAGAGGAATATTGCCAGAATTGCGGCCGGCCCATGGTATTAAAGAAGGGCCGATTCGGGACTTTTTATGCCTGCACCGGCTATCCCGACTGCAAGACCACGAAGCAAATCGGCGGCGCGCAAAAAAAAGCCGACGTGCAGCTGGATGAAAAATGCCCGCAATGTGGCAATAATCTGGTCCAGAAATACGGCCGGTTCGGAGAATTCACCGCCTGCAGCAACTATCCCGCCTGCAAATACGTGAAACAGAAAACCATCGGCGTGAAGTGCCCGGAATGCTCGGAAGGCGAGGTAGTCGAACGCCGCTCGAAGCGCGGTAAGACGTTCTTCGGCTGCAACCGCTACCCCGATTGCGATTTCGTTGCGTGGGCCCGGCCGGTAGCCGAAAAGTGCCCGGATTGCGGCAATTCGTATCTGGTCGAGAAATATCTGAAAGCCGGCGCGTTTCTTCAATGCCCCGCTACAGGCTGCAAATATAAACGGGAAATGCCGGTCGCTGCCGAACCGATCGCCAGCTGATTACTTTTATTTCTATTTCCCACAATAAAATCCCGGCTTTTTCTATCGCTGCGCCGTTAAACCTCTATCCGTAATCTTCTTAGATGAGTATTCTCTGATATTTTTAAGAGAAATATGATGTATTTTATAACCATAGTTCTGTAATTACTTTTAAATAAGCCGCGCATCAAAGCCGCGGCTGCATGGAGCGACTGTTCACGATGAAAGCGCAGACGATCGAGATTGGAGAATCGACAGGCCGCATTCTTTGTTCCCCGATATTCCGGCCGGGCGGAAAGAAACTACTGGCGAAAGGCCATATCCTCCGCGAAGAAGACATACGCGTTCTTCAGATGGAAGGAATGGAACGCATCTGGGTAACCGAACTGGAGGAGGGCGAGGTCTCGGAAGACGAGGCCGTATGCGCGGTCGCATCCGAAATGGCATGCGGATCGTGCGAAATCCAGCTGGCCCCCGGGGGACGCGCGAACCTGATCGCGACGGAGAACTGCTGCGTGCTGATCGACGACGATCTGCTGCGCCAGGTGAACTGCACGTCCGGCGTCGTTATCGCAACCACCCTGAATTTCAGTTTTGCGACGGCGGGACAGCGAATTGCCACGATAAAGAGCGCGCCTTTTGCGGTTTCCAAGTCCGATTTCGACGGATTAATCTCGATGTTGCGCGAACGCGGTCCGATCATGCAGGCGCGTCCGACCCAGGGCGGCAGCGTCGCGGTGCTCTACAGCGACCCGATTAACGGCGATCGGGCAAAAGTTCTGTTCGAATCCGTTCTGCGCCAGAAGCTGGAGCGTTTCGGGATTCGCACGCATGCCAGTCTCGCCGTTCTGGAAAACGAGGAGCATGTATCTCGCGGTATGCAGCATTTGCTGCGGGCGAAGCCGTCCGTGATTCTTGTCGCTTCCACAACCGCTCCCGCCGGCCCAGGCGACGTTGTCGGCCTCGCTATGGAGAAAATCGGCTGTCAGATCGAGCGCTTTCTGGCGCCGGTCGAGCCCGGACACCTGTTTCTGATGGGATACAGGGACGAGGTGCCGATTATGTCCGCCCCGGGATGCTTCCGTTCCCTGAAGCCGAACGTCATCGACCTCATGCTGCCGCCGATGGTGGCGAGGTACCGCGTTTCGACCTGGGAAGTCGCCTGCCTGGGGCACGGCGGTCTTTTGAATTAGTCGGCCTGGGGCATCGCCGATTCACAGCGCCCGCAGCTCGAACAGATTGCATTTCCACGGCCCCAGCTCGACGTAGAGACCGGCGTCACGCATGTCGCTGCCGCTTCGGTCGTACGATTCATCCGACAGAGCGTCTTTCAGGCGCCATTGTTTGCCCCGCAGCTCATCCCATGGCACGTGGACGGAAGCCTGCGAGCCTTCCTGCCAGTAATTGATGACGACAAGCCAGCGTTCATCGCCCTGCTGCCAGGACCAGGCGAGAACGTTCTGGCAGCTCTGGTTATCGGGCCAGCCACTCCGTTCGCACAGACGCCAGTCACCGTTGCGGAAGACATCCCGATCGATAGCCTTCAGGAGACGCGCATAAAACGCGAGCAGCTCCGGGTCGACCGGCTCCTCTGGCCGGCGCGCCAGAAACACCGGCAATCGCATCTTCCGCCCCTCGAACTGCCCCTCGTGCAGCAGTCTGGCGCCCGTAAGCGTGAGCAACGCCACCGCTGCCGCCCTGCCCTTCCCATTCGGGAATACAGCGGCAGCTCGGGGCTCATCATGGTTCTCGATGAACCGGATCATTTTCTCCTGATAGGAAGAATCCGCGAGCAGGTGCTGGCGCACGCTCTCGGGGCTTTCATGCTCCATCCGGTCATAGAGTTTCTTGTCGTAGCAGAAATCAAAGCCCTTTTGTTGCAGTTCCCACTCGAGATCCCAGTAGGCTTCGGCGATGAACCGAAACTGCGGGTGCTTTGCTTTGACGGTGGAAATAACCGTCGTCCAGTACTCGTCTGCCGGCATTGCGCCGGCACGAGGGCCCCACGTACGCGCAAAGATGCCGTTCAACATCAGCATCGCCATGTCGCACCGGATGCCGTCACACTGGCCGGCGATGTCGAGAACCGTTTCGATTACCGCTTGCCGCAGCGCCGGCTGGAAGGCGTTGAGCTGGAGCACGTCCGGCCAGGCCGGGAAATAAGGATCCCGGCCGCAGGCAAACACTTTGCCGTTCGCCTCGACAAAAGCTGCAGGATCGTTTCGGGCATCCTCGACGCTGCCCTGAACAAAAAACTCCGGATTCGCGGTGACCCACGGGTGGTCCGGCGCAACGTGGTTCGGAACGAAATCGAGAATCAGCCGCACGCCACGTTGACTGAGCATCTCGCGCGCGGCCGCGAGACCATCCCGACCGCCGAGGTGCTCATCCACCACGTAGCTGCGCACGCAGTAAGGCGACCCCACGTTGTCCTTCGCCGTGAAGTCGGGAAGCGCTCTGCTGAAATCCTGGAGGAGGCCCGCATTTTGCATGGAGATGCAGATGCCCGCGGGGCTTCTCTGCCAAATCCCCATGAACCATACCGCATCGAAACCTCGCGCAGCAATGGAATTCCACTCCTCGTCCGGCACGGTGGCCAGATTTACCGGCCTCTGGTATTTCTGGCCGAGTTCACCCAGCCAGACCCAGGTATTAATTTCATAGATCAGCGGGTATTTGCACCACGCGTTCATTTGCTGCCGCTCCATCCTGGCGGGCGAAGTTCACCGCCGCCTTCTATTCCATAGCCCACGTTGGAACCGCCACTGCATCAGTTATTTCCAAAGCTATAACTTAGCCCGGTGGATGTACCGTAGTCGCTGCTCGCCAGATGCGGCGGCGGTTGCGTGTCCCAGTTTCCGTAGAACGAGAAATTCCAGTCGATTTTCCCGAATACTTTCAGGTAGTAAGTAGCATTGATTTTTGAAAACAGCCGGCCTTGTTCGTTAATCGCGGGCGCCAGCGTGCCCATCACGTAGAGAGTAGTCTTCTTGAACGTGAACAGCTGCAGATTTCCTGAGACCAGCCCTACGACGATTTTCTGAGACGTCTCATCGGCCTGGGTCGTCGGCACATACGAGGTATTCTGCCATCCAACTCCGCCCAGGAGAGAAAACCGGAAACGATTGGTGTTTTTCAGAAAGCGCCCGACGCCTCCGCCAACGCTGGCTTGCCGCTCGATGCCCTGTGTTGAGCTCTGCAGAAATCCAGCCGAGCCCCCATAGAAATAGTTCCTGCTCAGGAAACGGTACGCGGCCAGATCCAATTGATTCCTCGTCGCGGCGGAAACGCCAGTGCTGGACGATAAGTTGCTTGTGTAATTCAAGCTTCCGGACCAGCGAGTCTGGGTATAGTCGAATTCAGAGCTGATGTTGTACTGGGTCGCGCTGTTGCCTTTGGAGTATGTTGCACCCAGAGTAATTTTCCCGCTGAACCGGTTCAAGATTCCTTCGGATGTCTGGGTCATTCCCGCAACCTGCGTCTTCTCCACGGCCAACGGCTCCGCCCCCTCCTGCTGAATCTCCAGATTCGTGGGAGCGGCGCCTTCCGGGGTGATCACCCGAGCGGAATACACACTTCCATCCTCTAATTTGACGATGAATAGAAACTTGCTCTCGATGCGCGCCACCTTGAACCAGTCGATGGAGATCGAACCATCCACCCAATCGAGGTCGACGACAAGGACGGCGTTTTCGAGTCTCTTGATTTCACCCGTGATGCGATCGCCGTTTTTCATCACGATTACATCGGTTTTGGCGCGAGCCGAAGCCTGAGATGCGGAAAAAGCGGCTAAGCCCGCGAGAATAAAAAATGCTCTAGGCGGCGCGATTCTTTCCAAATGCATTCGATACCTCTTGATGCGCGCCCGGCGGTCGAGATTTATTAACATGCGCTTCGCAAGACAGCAGGAACAATTCCGGCCCCTGGCAAGATTCATGGCCGTGGCAGATCAGGCACAGCCGGGCAACGCCCGCTCTGGTTTTTCACTCTCTTCCCGGTGCGCGCCCGGCAGCTCTTAACGGGGAACAGAGCGCGAAAGCACCTGACGATAAAGGTCGCCGGCGCTGCTGGTTTGTGCGTGAGGCTCCGCGCCGGGCGGAATCCCGCGGGGAGGGCCCGGAGCCTGACCGCGGAGGAACGCCACCGGGTTTTCATGGTTTCTCGTGTCGCAACGCTATTCGGACAGAGGAAGGCCTGCCCCTGCGACATCCAGGCCAGAAGGCGAATTCACCCGTATGTCAAAATGATCTTTGAGATGTATATTCGCCGTTTCGCTGCTTTTTCTTGCGGCGTGCGGCAGCGGTACCCAACCCAAAACAGAAGACGCCAGCCTTCCTCCCGCCCATGTCGACCCGTTAACCGCGGGAGTCATCTCCGGTCGCGTGCTGTTCCGGGGCGAAGCGCCTGTGATGCCCATCATAGATATGTCATCCAATCCTCAATGTGAGCGGCAGCACCACAGTCCGCAGAAGGCTGAGGTGGTCGTGGTCAATTCGAACGGGACCCTCCGGAACGTATTCGTCTGGATCAAGGACGGCCTACCGCGGGCACGGTGGACTCCGCCGGCGGAATCGGCGAAGCTCGATCAGAAGGGCTGCGTCTATTCGCCGCACGTCCTCGGAATTATGGAAGGCCAACAGCTCGAAATTCTGAACAGCGATCCCGTCAATCACAATGTTCACGCCGAGAGCGCCATCAATCCGCCCTGGAACGAATCCGAGCCGCCTCGAGCCGAGCACAAGTACAAGCGGTTCGATTCGCAGGAAGTTCTTTTCCCTGTCACGTGCAGCGTCCATCCCTGGATGCGCAGCTACATTGGCGTATCGCCCCACCCGTTCTTCGCCGTGACCGGTGACGACGGGACGTTCGTCTTGAGAGGAGTGCCCCCGGGCACCTATACGGTTGAAGCCGTGCACGAAAAATACGGCCGCAAGGAAGGAAAAGTGACGATCGCGCCAACCGGCAGCGCCACACTGGACTTTAGTTATGGCAGTTGATTCCGGAGTCCCCCGTGATTACCATCCGGGCCTGCATCGATGGTCGATTTTACTCGCATTCTGCACTCTGCTTCTGGTGGTCGCGGGCGGCCTGGTAACAAGCCGCGATGCCGGGCTATCGGTGCCCGATTGGCCCTTATCATACGGCCAGCTGATGCCGCCGATGGAGGGCGGCATTCTTTATGAGCATGGCCACCGGATGGTTGCAACCACGGTCGGTATCCTTACGGTCGTTTCTATGGTCTGGCTCTTCCGCGTTGAACGCCGGAGATGGCTGCGCTGGCTGGGCGTGATTGCGCTGCTTGCGGTGATCCTGCAGGGGGTGTTGGGCGGACTCACCGTGCTCTATCTGCTCCCCTGGTGGATTTCGACCGCCCATGCATCTCTGGCGCAACTGTTCTTCTCGACGACGGTTGCGATGGCGCTGTTTACCTCGGATTGGTGGCTGCGCGGCCCGACTCCGGTCGACGAGAATCCGAAGTTTCCCATCCGCAATTTGTCGCTGCTGGTACCGATGTGCGTACTCGCCCAACTCGCGCTGGGGGCGGCGGCGCGCCATAAAGCCATTGGTGCGATTTACCATATATCGGCCGCTCCAGTCGTCACCGGCGTGATACTTTGGGTTGCGTTGCGCATTCTGCTGCATTACTCCGGGAATCGTGAGCTGCGTGTGGCATCGACGGCGTTGCTGGTCGTTACTTTTTGTCAGGTTTTCCTCGGGATCGCCGCTTACATGAGCCGGATTGCGTCGGCCGACGCGGTGCAGCCGATGCCGTTGATGGTGACATTTACAGTGCTGCACGTGGCTGTGGGCGCGCTTACCATGGCCGCCAGCGTCGCGCTCGCCATCCTTGTGCGAAGACACATAATGGTGCTTGAAACAGCGCTCGCCGCGGCGCGCTCCCGGCACGGAGGGCTAACCGTTACTTCCTGAGCGGCACGCCACCATGCGGGATAACATCATGCGGGATTACATCGCACTCACGAAACCGCGGATCACCTGGCTCATCCTGATGAGCACGGGGGTCGGCTATTTCTTCGGCGCTTCGGGAGTGCTGCATTGGCCGCTGCTGATTCACACCCTGATTGGTACCGGACTCATCGCGTCGGGCACCGCCGCGCTCAATCAATGGTACGAGCGCGACGCGGACCTGCTGATGCGCCGCACCTCGGCACGCCCGCTTCCTTCAGGCAAGATGACGGCTCTAAACGCCCTGAGATTCGGGATCGCGCTGGCGGTCATTGGATTCGCGGAACTGGCTCTCGAGGTAAACATTCTAGCCGCCCTGCTGGGCGCATTTACGCTTGGCAGCTATCTCTTTATCTACACGCCGCTCAAGCAGCGTTCGCATCTTTCCACCGTCATCGGCGCGCTGCCCGGGGCCATGCCGCCGCTGATGGGTTATGCCGCATCGCACGCATCGCTCACTCCCGAAGCCTGGACCCTGTTCGCGATTCTTTTCATTTGGCAATTTCCTCATTTTCTTGCCATTGCCTGGATGTATCGCGAAGACTACGCGCGGGCCGGCATCCTGATGCTGCCTGTGGTTGAGCCTGATGGCATGTCAACCGGGCGTCAGATTATCCTTTACGCCTCGACGCTGATTCCAGTCAGTCTTTTCCCGGTGCTGCTCGGTATGTCGGGCAGGGTTTATCTGGTCGGCGCTCTGATCCTGGGTGGATGGTTCCTTTACACGGGGGTTCGCGTCGCGTTCGACCGCACGAACGTTCGGGCAAGGCGAGTACTGCTCGCATCGATCATCTATTTACCGATGATCTACGGCCTGATGGTTTTCGATCGTCCTTCTCTGTAGTCAAATGAAACTTCATCTCAAGACTGGTTCACCTCTTCTTTTATTGATTGTTCTGGTATCGATTGTTCTGGGCGCTTGCGGGCGCGAAAAGCCGCTTCCCGTGCTCGGCCAGGTTCCTCAGTTTCAACTGTTCGATCAGGAGGGCCAGAAGTTTCAGCGCTCCGATCTGGACGGCCATGTGTGGGTTGCCGATTTCATCTTTACCAATTGCGAAGGGCCTTGCCCGCGCATGACGTCGCACATGCACCAGATCCAGAAAGCCACGCGACCGGGCGTAAAACTGGTCTCATTTACTGTCGACCCGGAGCGCGACACTCCGCAGGCGCTCGCGGCCTATGGCAGGAAGTTTTCGGCGGATGACTCCCGCTGGACGTTTCTGACCGGGAATCCCGGAACTTTGAATATGCTGGATCGCGATGCATTCAAGCTGGGCACCCTCGATGCCGGAATGGATCACAGCACTCGATTCGTTCTCATCGATCAGAAGGGCCGTATTCGCGGCTATTACAGGCTCGGAGACGGTGATCCAGTCGCTCGCATCTCGAAAGACGCCGCCCGGCTCGAAGCCAACCCCGCGTGAACCAGTCTGCCCGCGTGGTGCAGGTCGCCACGCCGTCCGTCTTCCCCGTGGTCCTCGCGGGCATGTGCGCTTTCCTGACGCTCTACGCGCCCCAACCGATTCTGCCGCTGCTTGCCGATTTGTTTCATGCGAGCCGAGTGCGGATCAGTCTGCTGGTGACGGCTTCAACGATGGGCGTGGCGATTGCCGCGCCGTTCATCGGACGTATCGCCGATCGAGTGGGCCGCAAACGTGTCATTGTACTGTCCACTCTGGTTCTTGGGATTACTACCTTACTCGCAGCCACGTCCACAAGCCTGGATTCTCTTCTTTTCTGGCGCTTTCTACAGGGAGTTGCGACTCCGGGCGTGTTCTCGGTCACGACCGCGTATATACACGATGAGTGGCCGCCGCATCGCGCCGCCGTCGCGATCTCGGCTTACATTAGCGGCACCATCGCAGGCGGATTCGGCGGACGTGTGATTACGGGATTCGCAACTGAGCATTGGGGTTGGCAGAGGGCGTTTGTTTTGCTCGCCGCGATTAATCTGTGCGTCGCGGCGTACCTGGCAGCGCGTCTGCCGGTGGAATCGGGCTTCACGCACGCCGCATCGGGAAGCTCCCAAGCAGAATCGATGAGTTCCTCAATCGTGGAGCACCTCCGCAATTCGCGACTGGTGGGCGCTTACGGAATCGGCTTTTGTGTGCTTTTCTCCCAGGTGGCTATGTTCACCTATGTGACGTTCCATCTGGCGGCTCCTCCATTCTCGCTCGGCCCGGGCCCTCTTGGGTTCATCTTTGTCGTGTACCTTGCGGGGGTTATCATGACTCCGCTGGCGGGAAGACGGGTGAACAAGGAGGGCCATCGCCGGATGTTGCTTTACGCTGCGATGCTGACAGCTGCGGGAGCGGTGATGACGCTTGCGCCGCAGCTGACGGTGGTTATCGCGGGACTGGGAATCTATTGTTCCGGCGTGTTTATCTCGCAATCCTCGGCCACCAGCTTTGTAGGCATGGCTGCAAAGCGGAACCGTGCGCTGGCTCTTGGGCTTTACGCCACTTTCTACTATATCGGCGGCACCTTCGGCGGGTCGGCTCCGGGATGGTTATGGCAGGCGTTTGGCTGGGCGGGTTGCGTTGCGCTGGTCGTGACTGTGCAGGCCGTCATCGCCGCCCTCGGCTGGAAAGCGTGGGCGGCGGCCGACGGGAGGCTGGCTTAAAACGCGGGCGGCAGCGAGATCGTGCCTTTTTCCCGCAATCCGCTCAGAGCAAGCCCATAACGCCCCCGAACGCCTGTCTTCTCGAAAATGTGCTTCAAGTGGATCTTGACGGTGCCCGTCTGAATCCCGAGATTGCGCGCGATGTCGCGATTACGCAGCCCCTTTTCCACGAGTTCAGCCACTTCCTGTTCGCGCGGGGTGAGGTGCGAGTGCCGTGGACTGCTCAACTTCTCAGCGTCGCCGAAAATGCCATCCTCCAGCCATGTCTGCCCGACTGTCACAGATCGGAGACAGATGAGCAGCGTTTGCGGTTCTGAGGTGCGGCGAAGCACGCCGCGCGCTCCCGCCTGCAGCAACCGCAATGCTTCCGATTCCGTGATCGCGCTGCCCCAGACCACAGGAGCAGTCTTCGCGCCCACTGCGGCGACGCGGCGGAGCCACTCCGAAATAGCGGGCATCCCCATCAGCTTGTCGATCACCACGGCGGCCGGGTTCAGGCCTCGGATGAGTTCGAAAGCCGCGTCAAGGCTGGACACGGAGCCTGCAAACCGGAGGTCATCGCACCGGCCGAGCAATCCCCGGACCCCCTCAATCACCACGGGCTGGGTATCACAGACCAGAATATGCCTTACTGCGGGATCGTTCATCTCTCGTTCACCTCCATGAAATACATCGGCTGAGACGCTACGGATGTTTAGTGCGCGTCCGCACAGAACATCTCATTTTCTTTTTACGATCCCGCCAGCTCGTTGACGAGCGGCCGGGGAACCGCGGAAGCCGCAACATTTCAGCGGTAAGATGTTCTTGTGGATTTCGTTCCCAGGCCTGTGGATTTTACCTGCGCCGGCCTCCGGCCGAATGCGCTTCCGGCAGTCCCCGACGCCCTTCTCTTATTCACACTTGTAATCAACAGGCAAAGGCGGTTACCTTGAGTTCCGCTGCCATGTCTTCAGCCGCCGCTGTGCTTCAGAAGGGTCTTCCCGCCAACATTGATGCTGAAAGGTTCATCCTCGGATCGGTCCTGCTCGACCATTCACGTTTCATCGACATTGCCGGGATTGTCACGAACGACGACTTCGCGCTCGAAAAGCATCGCCGCATTTTCGCGCGCATGTGCGAGTTGCACGAGCGCGGCGAGAAGATCGACCGGGTAACGGTTGCCAACGAACTGCTGCGGTACAACGAGCTGGAGTCGGTCGACGGGCTGAGCTATCTGGTTTCGCTCGACGACGGACTGCCGCACATCTCCAATCTCGACAGCTACGTCAAGATCGTCCGCGACAAGGCCACGCTGCGCCGCATCGCCGTCGCGTCGCAGCAGCTGATGAATCGGGCGCTGATGGCGGAGGATGAGCCGGAGGCGATTCTCGCCGGCGCGGAAGAGACTCTGCTGCGACTGGGCGAATCGCGGTCGGAAAAGGGCCTGCAGACCCCGCTGCAGGTCATCCAGGGCTATGAGGGCGGTCTGAATGCGTTTCTCGACCCCAGCAAACGGATCAAAGGAATCAGCACCGGTTTTACGAAACTGGACGAAATGACCGGCGGACTGCATGCCGGCGAACTGATCATCCTCGCGGCCCGTCCCTCCATGGGCAAGACGGCGCTGGCGCTGAATATCTGCTGGCACGTGGCCGCGCGTCTGTTCCAGCCTGTGGCGATTTTTTCGCTCGAAATGTCGCAGGAATCGCTGCTGACCCGTATGCTGTGCGCGGCGGCGCGCGTGGACAGTCAGCGGTTCCGCGCGGGATATCTGAATGAATCGGAGCGGCAGAAGCTCCGCGCGGCGGCGAATCAGATGGTCGAAGCGCCGATCTACATCGATGACACGGCGGGCATCAATCTGATGGATATGCACGCCAAGCTTCGGCGGCTGCAGCAATCGGGCCAGAAACTCGGGCTGGTGGTCGTCGATTATCTGCAGCTCATGAGCGTGCGCGGGCGTACCGAAAACCGGAACCAGGAAGTCAGCCAGCTTTCGCGAGGCATGAAGCTGCTGTCGAAGGAACTCGGGTGCCCGTTTCTGGTGCTTTCGCAGCTGAGCCGCGCAACAGAGACCCGCGTCGGCGATCACCGGCCGCAGTTGAGCGATCTGCGCGAATCGGGATCCATCGAGCAGGATGCCGATCTGGTGGGCTTCATCTTTCGCGAGGAAGTTTACAAACGGGACCGCGAAGATCTGCGAGGCGTGGCGGAATTGATTCTGGCCAAACAGCGCAACGGGCCGATCGGAAAGATCGATCTGGTCTTCATCCACTCGATGACGAAGTTTGAAAATCGGGCTGAAGATCTCGGCGATGTTCCGCCGAATTAAAGGCACCGAGCACGGACCCGATGAGAATCGTCAAAAGCGGATCGGTGATTTCGGGCGTTGTGCCGGGTATGTGGGTTTGCACGACCTCGATCGCGGTAAGAAGGATGGCGACCGCCGCCACGGACCGCACCAGCCGAACGCCTGCCGCATGAAGTAGCCAGACCGCCGCACCATAGTAGAACACCTTCTCGCTCAGCACGATCAACGACGGCAGCGGCGATGCTCTCAAAACGCCGTTAAATGGTATCCAGACAAATGCGGCCGCTGCGGACACAAAGCGAAACGGCCAGAGACCACGAAAAAGAATGACTGCTGTGAAGGTGTACGCTTCGGCCAGAGTTACCCTTCGTCGACGAGGCCGAATGGCGAATAGCAGAAATCCCGCCATTGCTCCCGTCAGTTCAGAAGGAAGGGGCTGACGAGTGGCAATGAGCATCTGCGCGGGTATCGCCAGAACCGCAATGGCAGTCAACTCGCGCGGGAAGCGCACTCCGGTGGCTTCGATCAACAGACCCAGAGCAAACCATACCGCAGCCGCGGAGACCAGCGGCAATAACGCAAACGGAGGCGAGTGCAGAAAGATCGTCAGCTTACGATCCGGCGAATAACGACCCAGGACGGGAAAGAAAGGGAGCAGAATTGACGTAGCCCAGCAAAGAATCAGCGCCAGCGCGCCTCGTTCGCGCAACAGCAGGTGGGAATGTGAATGCCGGCGCCGGATGATCCCTTTGGACGCGACAGCCAGGGCTACGCCGAGGGCCGAACCGGCCACGTTGCAGATTACGTCCATCATGCTCGTGAACCGCGTGGGCGTAAAAAGCTGCGTTATTTCTATCGCGCTCGAGAGCAGAAGACCGAGCAGCACGGGCGCCAGAAGGGATTTACGGAAGACCGGATACGCCGCGAAACCAAGCGGGATGTACAGAGCGATATTGACCGCCGTGTCGTCAGAGAGATGGTGGAGCGCGTCGAAAGGCCACGAATGAATCAGGATCCAGAGCGGATTCTCCGATAAGTGACGCGGCACGAAATGCCACGGATAAAGCGATCCGTAGACGATCAGGATAATGACTAGAAGGAGTATCCGGCGCAGAGGTCGCTCGCTGTTTTCAGAGTTACAACTCCAGAATGACATCTGCCTCGCGTTACGCTGATAGGTTCATGTCGAAACTGCTCGAAGGAAAAACGGCGGTCATCGCCGGAGTGGCGAACAAGTGGAGTCTGGCGTTCTCAATTGCGGAGTCATTTGCGCGCGAGGGTGCCCGGATTGTTCTGACGTATCTGAACGAGAAGCAGAAGGAAACGGTCGAAGGCATAACAGCTGGTATTCCGGTCGCACAGATGCTGCCTTGCGACGTCACCAAAGACGACGACCTTGAGGCGCTCACAACCAGCCTGCGCGAATCGGGCGAGCCGGTCCATGCCCTGGTTCACAGCGTGGCGTTCGCGAACCGGGCGGATCTGGAGGGTCTCTTTCTTGATACCGGACGCGACGGGTTCCTGCTGGCGCAGAACGTGAGCGCGTATTCGCTTGTGGCGCTGTCGCGCGCTGTCGCTCCTTTGATGACAAACGGCGGGTCGATTATGACATTGACCTATATCGGGTCGACGCGTGCGATGCCAAGCTACAACGTAATGGGCGTGGCCAAGGCCTCTCTCGAAGCATCGATGCGTTATCTGGCGCGTGATCTGGGCCCGAGGAAGATTCGGGTAAACGCCATTTCCGCGGGCGCGGTGAAAACGGCATCGGCGCGCGCGGTAAAGGATCTGTCGGTTATGCTGGAGGCTACAAAAGAGCGCTCGCCACTGCGCCACACCACCGAACCGGGAGAGGTGGGCGACACGGCCGTGTTCCTCGCCAGCGACCTGAGCCGGGGGGTTACGGGGAATATTTTATTCGTGGACTCGGGAATGCAGTTGTTGTGATGCGTCGGCGAATGCGCCTTACCGTTTATCGACCACCACCGCTCCGCCTTTAACCACCACTTTGGTTTTCAGCCAGTTCCAGTAGCCTTCGAGGGGGTCGCCGTCCAGAAGAATAATATCGGCCAGTTTGCCGGGCTCCAGAGTCCCGAGTTGATCGCCCATCTGGATATAGGAAGCTGTGTTCGGTCCGATCATTTTGATCAGGTCCTTCATGGAAAACATCACATTCAGCATCTTCAGCTCATGGTCGAGGCCGGCCTTCGGGTCATAGGTTGTATCCGTGCAATAGCCAAGAGTGACACCCGCGTCCCATACCGTACGCGCGTTCACGGGCATGAAGCCCGCTTCCTGACCGATGCGTGCGCCGTCGAGAACATCGCCGTCAACGATCGAGTCGGGCCACGGCTTGCCGTCACGGAAACGCGGCTTATTGTCGTCCGCGAAGACTCCGAAGACAGGCGCACCGAAACTGACCGTTCCCAGCACCTTCACGCCCGCCGCCGCCACTTTCTTTGCGTCCGCGGCGCTGACCCAGTCTTTGTTCGGAAGATGCACCAGCAGCGGCACGCCGGCATTCACGGCTGCGATCATCGCGCTCGAACTCACCGCGTGAACCTGCACCATAACGCCGGCCTTCTTCGCCTCATCCACAATGGCGTTCAGAGTTTCCAGTTCTTTCTCCGATGGCCCGGGAACAGGCGTCAATGCGATTTCGCCGGTGAATTTTATTCCCATCCCCGCCATCTTCCGCACCTCCGCCCGAGCCGATTCCGGCGTATGATTCGGCAGTCTGATGGAGCCGGACGGAATAATGCGCGGGCCGTTGATCAGGCCCTTGTCGATGTGATCCCGCAGCGTGATGTTGCCGTCCGCGGGACCGCCTCCGGAGAGTACAGTCGTGTAACCAGCTTCGAGCAGCGCCTGCATCTGCGCCTTCTCGTTCGGCCCCGTATTGATATGCCGGTGTCCATCGATGAACCCGGGCATTGCGGTCATACCTTTTGCATCGATGGTCTTGCCGCTCGAAGCGGATGGAGCGCCTGCCGCTACTGAAACGATTTTCCCGCCCCGTACGACGATCGATCCGCTCTCGATCACCGCGACGTCGGCGCCCTTCATGGTTATGATGCGGGCATTCGCGATCGTCAGGTCCTGGGCGGAGAGGGATGCGAGCGCTCCGGAAGCGAGGCAGATCAGTCGTATCAGCAGATGTCGTTTCACGGCGACATCCATGTTATACGAAGTGGAGTTATCTGAAGACGCCGGTATGCCCCAGCGAGTACCTGCCGGGCTGCGGATACACGCATAACCCGTGCGGGCCCTTGCCGACCTTGATCCTGGCGAGGAGATGTCCGTCCCCCGTATCGAACGCATAAACTTCCGCGTTGTAACGGCCCGACAGCCAGAGGACCTTCCCATCGGCGGACACACCCCCCATATCAGGACTCCCGCCGTTCGGAATCTTCCACTTCGCGATGAGTTTGCGCGTGGAGAGATCAAGGATGGATATGCTGCCTTCACCGCGGTTGGAGATGTAAAGGACCTTCGAATCGCGGCTGACGTACAGGCCGTGCGTGCCCTTGCCGGTCGGAATGAAGCCGATGCGCTTGAACGAGTCCGGTTCAATCAGGTAAACGCCATCGGCCTCCATATCCGCGATGTAGAAAACCTTTCCGTCGGGCGAAGTCTTGACGTCCTGCGGCATGCCTCCCTTTTCCAGGGTGACCTCGCCAAGGACTTTATGGCTTGCGACGTCAACTTTGATCACTTTTGCGGCGAACTCGCAACTTGCAATGAGAAAACGCCCGTCCGACGTGAAATCCATATGGTCGACGCCCTTGCACGAAACGGGAACCGAATCCACCAGCTTCATTGTTTGCGGATCGCGGAAGTCCAGCTTCTGTCTCGCTTCCGCCACGACGATGGCGAATTTGCCGTCGGGCGTGTAGTACATGTTGTAGGGGTCTTCCACGGGAACCGTCTTGCCCTTCTGGCCGGTGACAGGGTCCATTTCGGTGAGGCTGTCGCCGAGATCGTTCAAGACCCAAAGACGTTTCAGATCGTACGAAGGAACAACATGCTGCGGCTGATGGCCGACTTTGAAATGGTTGATGATCTTAAAGGTCTTCGGATCGATCACATCGACCGTATCGCTGCCGCTGTTCGGCACATACACTCTCGATGGAAAACCGCGGACCACAGGGCTGAGATTCCCCGCATGGTCGGCGGCATAAATATCGGAAGGGTTTTCCACCGGAGGCATTCCCGGAAGAGCAGCAGCCGGAGCTGCGGCCGCCACGATGCCCCCGCGGGGCGCGGCGGAGTCCCGGGTTTCCGGTTCGGTTTTCTGACTGGCGCAACCCGCGAGAGAAACGGCGGCACACGCAAGCAGCGCAGTCAGCATGGGGAGAGGCGCGAGCATGTGAAAATCGGATCTGTTCATTCTGGTATCCACTATTATCCGTGCCTCTTGCCCTCGGCGGGCGCGTGCGTGGTATGAAAGAATGTCTGCCACGTCGGAAAAGGAGATTATGAAAGCAACCTACAAAATCGATTCCGCGCATTCGAGCGCGAACTTCAGTATCCGTCACCTGATGATCAGCAATGTTCGGGGAGGATTCAGCAAAATAGAGGGAACCGTTGAGTACGATCCCGACGACCCCACAAGCTCGACGATTGAAGCCGAAATCGATGCCGCTTCGATCAAGACGAACGACGATCAGCGCGACGGGCACTTGAAGAGCGCCGACTTTCTGGATGTTGAGAAATATCCATCGATCACTTTCAAGAGCAGCAAAATCGCTGTCAACGGCCATGGCGAGGCGACGGTCGACGGGAATCTCACGATTCATGGCGTTACGCGACCCGTAACGCTCAAAGTGGAAGGTCCGACACCCGAAGGCAAAGATCCCTGGGGCAACACCCGGATCGGCGCGTCCGCTACGACGAAAATCAAGCGGGGCGAGTTCGGGTTGACGTTCAATGCTGCGCTCGAAACCGGGGGATTCATGATCGGTGACGATCTGAAGCTTGAAATCGAAGTAGAACTGATCAAGGCCGCAGCGGCGGCTTAGCGCCGGACGGTTTTACGCGAACGCCGGGCAATTCGGACGCGCAAATCCGACGGCAAATCGGGCGAGCAAAATTCGCCAGGCAAATTCAGGCAATGCTGTCCGGCGTTCGCGATCAGACTTTCAGATCCGCCCGAGTGCGCAGATACTCCAGCAGATTCGCGCGAGAGAGGACCCCGTCAAGATGGCCGTTTGTCATCACGGGCAACTGATTGAGGTTCTCGCGGCCCATGATTTCCAGGACATTCTTCAATGGCGTCTCGGGCGGCACGATATGCAGATCTTCGAGAGGTCGCATCACATCCGACAAAGTCGTGTAAGGCCAGCGCGCCCGATCGATCGTCTTTACCTCGTGCGGCGTTATGAGGCCCGCCACCTCGCGATTCTGCAGAATCAGGAAACACCTTTTCCCCGTCTTCAGCAGTTCTTCGTCGACGAAATGCTGAACGTTCAGGTTGCCGTCGAGAGAGGGACAATCGCGCGTCATGATATCCCCTGCCGTTACGCCTTCGAGCGCGTGCCTGAGCCCGACCTGCACGTAGCTTTCGGCCGCGGCTTGCAGCAGGAACCAGCCGATAAATGAGATCCATAATCCGCCGAACCCCGCACCTCCGACGAACTGCAGGATTCCCCATGCGATGAAGAGGAACCCCGCGGCCTTCCCTGTCTTCGCTGCCAGTCGTGTCGCCTTGTCGACATCGCCGGTCTTCCACCAGATAAGGGAGCGAAGAATCCGACCGCCATCCAGCGGATACCCAGGAACCAGATTGAAGATTGCCAGAGCAAGGTTGATATAGCCCAGCCAGGAGAGCATCGCCTTCAACGGCGTCGTCATGGGGCCGGCGAGGAAGCTCGCTCCCATGCAGAGCGATCCGATCACCAGGCTCATCAGAGGACCTGCGAATGCCATCCAGAATTCCGTTTTGGCGCTCGTCGGTTCCTTCTCGATCTGGGAGACCCCGCCCAGCGCAAAGAGCGTGATCTCCTTTACCGGCAAACCGCGCGATCTGGCAAAGATCGAATGGGAGAGCTCGTGCAGCAGCAGCGAGACGAAAAACAGCAGGCCCGTGAGAATCGACATTGCCAGAATGGCGCCATCGCCCCATTCCGGATTTTTCTGATGAAATTGCGAATCGAGTGAAGCGACGATCAGCAGAGCGATGAGAAACCAGCTGTAGTGCAAGCCGATTTCGATCCCGAATATCTTTCCGAGCCTGATTTGGGAGCGCACGCTCGAACAATAGCAGTTCGGAGACCAGGCCTATAACGGAGAAGGGTTTCCCGGGGGCTCCGGCGCACAAATCGCCTGTGATCGATCAATGCCGCCGCTCCTGCGCACATCAGGGTCTCTCCCCCGGCCCGCACCCAAAGATGCGCCGGCGATTAGGACGCTTTTGCGGGGCGGCTTACATGGGTCAGGTGCGGCGCCCTGCCAGCCCCGGCGCATCACTGCCCCTGAACCGAGGGGCGCCGGGCGGGAGCACGCAGTGATCGCGCGTCACCTGCTGGCTTGGCCCCGAGTTAGCGTAAGTGGTCGATCCGGAAGTGATTGGTCTAACTGGAAATTTATCGCTCGTTAATTACCTGGAAACGACTGTCTGATAGCTTCGGCTGAGACTTGGCGGCCGATCCATATTAACTGGCATCGGCGAAAGGTGATCCCGGTCTCGACCAGGTCTTCGTGATCATGATGGAAACCCCATGGCTAGCCAGGGTCGTTGACAATCCGAATTTGCCCTTCACTTTCGCCACCGTGCGTAACTGACGCTCCGCCAGCGTTTGCGGCTGGCGTCCCTCGATCGGCATTATTCTCAGGCCAGGTATTCATCAGACCTCCGGGACAGCAGCCGCGTCGATCTCAGGTAAGGGCGCGGTTATTGAGGGCCGCAGTTACCCCGCCGTTGATAGTTTTCTCCTCAAGCAGCGAAAAATGCCTTGCACGGGCCTGTCTCAGCGCCGGTCTTCTTCATGATGCCCGCAAACCTGAAACGCGCAAATTAATCGCGCATTCGGTACGCAAAAGTTATAGACTCTTTGAACCTGCCGTCCTGCAAGGCGGAGATTTTTACGTAGGTGAAAAAGTGCTCTTGAAAACCGGATTAATCGGCCGACAACTGCTGCTCGCTTGCTCGGTAGTTCTTCTGCATCCTCTGCTCACGCAGGCTCAGAACACCACCGGTTCCATCAGTGGCGAGATTCACGATAGCCAGGGCGCAGTGATTCCGAACGCGAAACTGACTCTGACAAATGTGGCGCAGGGGAACGCCGGCGAACAGACTTCCAACTCCGAGGGCGCCTTCGTCTTTTCCAACGTGCTGCCGGGCGCCTACTCCATCACGGTCGAAGTGCAGGGTTTTAAGAAGTACATTCAATCCGGCATTACTCTGGCGGTCAACGACAAACTCGGTTTACCTCCGATAACGCTGGAGGTGGGCGCCACCGGTGAGGCGGTTACCGTACAAGCCGACGCAGTCGCGCTTGAAACAGTGACGGCGGAGCGTTCCGGTGTGGTTACGGGCAGGCAGATGGTGGACCTCGCGCTCAATGGCCGCAATCTGACCGGGCTTCTGAAGACCGTGGCCGGAGGTAATGTCGACACGAACAACTTCAACGGGCAGCGCACGGATCAGATGAACTTTACGGTCGACGGCCAGGTGGTAATCGACTCGGGAGTCAATGCTTTAACGGTGCAGCGTATCAACGTAGACGCGATCACAGAATTCAAAGTCTCCTCGAACAGCATGGGCGCCGAATTCGGCCGCAACTCGGGGGCGCAGGTTCAAGTGGTCACGAAGAGCGGCACCAAAGATTTCCATGGCGCAGGGTACTGGTTCAAGCGCGGCGAATTTATGAATGCCAACACATTCGTGAATAACGCGAACGGCATTCCGCGTCAGACTTACCGCTACATGACCCTGGGTTATAACATCGGCGGTCCGATTTATATTCCAAAGAAGTTCAACGCCAATAAAGATCACCTGTTCTTTTTCATGTCCCAGGAATGGAATCGGGCAAAAACGCCTGGGACGCTTCAGCAGATTACCGTTCCCACGGCTCAACAGCGAATGGGTGACTTCTCTAATACCCGCGACGGCGCCGGCGTTCTACAGGTAATCCGTAACCCGACCACCAACGCCCCATTTCCGAACGGCATAATCCCGCAGAGCATGTTCAATCCGTACGGACAGGCGGTGTTGAACTTCCTCCCGCTCCCGAACGTGACGGGTAATCCCCTGTTCAACTACACTTCCCAATTCACCGGCAGCACGCCGCAGTTCGATCAGGTCTACAGAATTGACTACAACCTGAATTCGAAATGGAGGCTTTTTGGACGTGGCTTAACCAATTCATCCACAACGGTAACGCCCTACGGAACCCTCGCAACCCAGAACGTTCTCGGTCTTACGCCTCTGACAAACCCCACCGGTATGTGGGCTTATACGGTCGATGCGGTCGTTATCATCAGCCCGACGCTGACGAATGAGGTTCTCTACGGGAAGACGATGAACTACATCCCGGCCAGCCTGCCGCCGGCCAACAGCCCCTATTTTCGCGCCAACTCCAATCTGCAGATTCCCCTGCTCTATCCCAACGCCGATCCCTCCGGCATCGTTCCTAACTTCGGATTCGGCGGTGTCCCCAACGGGAACGCCACGTTTCCAGCAGGATATTACTCCCAGTTCATTCTTCCCTACTTCAATGAGAACCCGATCTCGAATGTTACCGACAACGTGACGAAGATTTACGGGAGCCACACGATCAAGGCCGGCTTCTACTACGAGAGCCAGCGGAAATCGCAGACCCCTTACGGCGACGTCAATTCCTCAATTCAGTTCGGGCGCGATTCGGGGAATCCGGGGGATACCAACTGGGCATTCTCAAACGCGCTGATCGGTACTTTTCAGACGTATACGCAGCTGCAGAAATACGTTCAGGGCAATTACCTGTATCACAATGTAGAGTGGTACGGCCAGGACAGCTGGAAACTTCGCCCCAATCTGACGTTTAACTACGGGATGCGTTTTTCCCTGGTCCCGCCCACGTATGAAGCCAATAATCAGATCGCAGGCTTCGATCCCTCTTTGTGGAATACGGCGAATACGGTGGCTCTCTATCAGCCAGGTCTCTCTTCGACCGGCCAGCGAATTGCCGTGAATCCGCTGAACGGACAGCCTGCTCCGGTAGGGTTGATCGGCGCCCTCGTACCTGGATACGGCGATCCCAATAACGGGAACATTCAGGCGGGCGTCGGCGGATATCCGAAAGGGCTCACAAACAGCCGGGGCGTGCAATACGCTCCTCGCCTGGGAGTGGTTTACGGTATCAATCCGAAAACTGTCCTTCGTGCCGGCGGAGGCGTTTTCTACGAGCGCGCTCAGGGCGGTCCCGTTTACTACCAGATCGCCAACCCGCCGGTACTGCGCGAGTCGCAGATCACTTACGGCAACCTCTCCAGTATCGCGGCCTCCGCCCTGGCGCAATTTCCAGTGGCGGCTTCCGGGATCTCGCGCGACGGCCATATTCCCACCGTTTATAATTACAGCCTTGGAGTGCAGCGCGAGTTACCCCTGGGGATCCTCCTCGACGTGTCATATGTCGGGTCGCAGTCTCGGCATCTGATCACCCTGGTTCCTTTCAACGATCTGCCTTTCGGGAGCGCCTGGCTTCCTCAGAACCAGGATCCGACCGTTACGCCAAAGTACGACGGCACCACTACTTTGGCGGCGAATCTGTATCGTCCCTATCTGGGCATCGCAGGCCCGACGACCTCGAATATCAGCAACCAGGGATACATCACCACCTTCGGCGGATCGGCGAATTACAACGGACTCCAGGTTGCCGCAAACCGGCGCGTGGGCCGGGGATTGAACCTCGGAATGCAGTACTCGTGGTCGAAAGCCCTGGGCATTTCCAGCGGCACGTCGGGAGGCAACACGGGTGTCTATCCCTCCGATGTACGTAATGCAAACTATGGCCCGCTGACTTTTGACCGCACGCAGTCATTGTCGTTGAATTACATCTACGACATACCAGGTGTTGCGAAGAAAGGATCGTTCCTCGATAACGCCGTGGGCCGTATCGTGTTGAATGGCTGGCAATTTTCGGGACTTACGAGCATAGGCTCCGGAGCGCCTGTGAATGTCAGTTACAGCATCACGGGAACGGCCGCGGCGCTGCTGAACCGCGAAATTACCGGCAGTGAGGACATCGGGCCTCGGGTCGTAATGACCTGTAATCCGAACGAATCAATGGGGGACCGGAACATCAACGCCTTCATCAACACATCCTGCTTTGCCCCGGCGCTTAAGGGTAGCGTGGGCGAGGATTCCGGATATAACAGGCTTCGCGGACCGGGCATCGATCAGTGGGATATGTCCCTGTTCAAGCGATTGCCCGTGGGCCGGAGTGAGTCGCGCTATCTCCAGTTAAGGCTGGAAGCGTTTAACGCTTTCAACCATGTCGAGTGGAACACCTTGAATACCGCGGCGCAGTTCAACGCCAGCGGAAAAATAATAAACCTCCCAACGGCCGAAGGCGGGTCCGGCGGCCGATTTGGCTTTGGAGCGCTAAACACGGTTCGCGCCAACAGTCAGAGGATTCTTCAGATCGCGGCAAAGTTTTACTTCTGAACACCGCATACGTCGATCGTAGGGTGGATGCGCGCTAAATTCGAGACCACGTCCCGTCCGGATTTTGCGATCTATGCCTGTGGCGCGGTAAAGAAGTTGAGGCTGACTGTTGCCAGATCCGAATCGGGGAATCTGGCTTCGAATCGGTGATCGGCACGGAGCCCGGCTTCATGCGCGCAATCCATAAAAACCTGCATCTCGACGGGATACTGATCCGAAAATCCGTGCGTACCGTCATACGCCACCGCGGGTGTCTTCCCGGGATTTGCGGCGGCAAGTTCCGGTGGAATCGTGTGCAACTCCAGAAGCAGCAATCCGAACCGGCCGACGTATGGCGCCCAGCGGCGCAGATGCCGCACCAGGTTCTCTTCCAGTTCGTCCGCCGGAATCTCATCACCGAGATGCGCGAAAGTGCCGGTGGAACGGGCCTTGCGCGTGCCGCGTACATATCCCGAGGACGGCACATAACGCCGGTTGTGATCCAAAAAGGACCGCATGTGCAGCAGATCGTGAATGTCGACACCAAGGGCTTCGAGATCGCCCGCCAGCAGCGCGGGCCGATTGATATCTCCGTGAATCACGTGGTGATCCGGGATCTGCGCTTTCTTCAGATTCTGCCGCGCAACGCGCCGGGACACCTTGTTGAAATCCGCGCCCACGACAAGCAGGGGGTATTCATCAAGAACCTGTCCGCGGGCCGTACGGTCTCTTATGACGTTATAGACGTGCACGAGGAATGCGCCTTCACCACAGCCCATATCGCAAATGCCGGAAGGCTGAAGTTCCAGAGGCCGGTTGAAGATTTCGATTACGACGTCATCCACCTTGCGGAAATAGGTCGCGTGGGCGCCCCCACAGCCCCAGACGTTCATCGCACGGTTCACCAGCAACTCGACGCTGCTTTCGTCAGTCCTCGGATTTCGTGGATTGCCGAAGAGGAGAGTGCTGATGACGGAAAACATCGGCAGGTATGAGACTGTAACTCCGTAAGCGGGCGCGATGCGCGCGGCGTACCGGCCCGCCTCGGTGAGAGTAATGAAATTCTGCTCGCGCGCGACCCAGCCGCGGCCGGCCAGGAGATCGAAAAGCGATGAAAGGCACGCCTGGTTTCCCTCCAGTTCTTTCAGGTCCGCCGAGCCCTTATCAAGCTGGTCCAGAATGCCATGTCGTGACAAAGCAACCATCGCGGGACCAATCAACATTCCCTCGAGATGCAACCGGATTTGCTCAGTTACCTCCGCTGCGAGCGGTTCCGTCGGAACGCCGTCCGTCCATCCGCTGATGGCCTTGTCCACCACTACCTGAAGCAACGGCAGGAATGAGCCTTGTGCCTGGCCGAACAGGAAATCTTCCAGGAAGATCGCCATGGGGATGAAAGAGACGGCCTCGCGGTAGAGTTCCGGAGCGATTCGAAGCGCAACCGAGCCCCCCGGTGTCAACGCGTATGAAACGGCGCCGGTTCCCGTGAAACGGCATTTCAACCAACCCGTGCTGAGAAGCAGGCGCAGCGCTACGCGGAGGTAGCCGCGGTTGGCGCGCGTTTTATCGACAATCCGTTCCAGATCCACCCACACCGATGGCTCGGCGAACAGCTCGAAGACACCCCGGTCCCACAGTGCTCTCACCACAGGCACGAGAACGATGCCCCGGAGGTGAGCAAATACGACGGCCCGGACATCCGAATGCGCCTCTCGCGTCACAAACGGCCTTCGAAGAGATCGCGGCCCTCGACGAGCGCCCGCATCTTCCGGTCGACGACGCTTCGCTGCAGCATCCAGAATCCGCAATCCGGATGGATGTAGCGCAGGCGTTGCGGGCCCAGAGTATCGACGATCTTCTCGATACGGGATGCGATGACGTCCGGGCTCTCCACCTCGTTATCCTTGACGTCGATCACGCCGATGCCCAGACCGATCCGGGGATCGAGGTCGGCGAGAACTTCGAGTTCATCCAGACCGCGCCGGGCAAACTCGAGGACCAGATGATCGGCATGCAGCGAATTGAGAAAAGGTGTGAGATCGCGCCAGAAGCCCCGCAGCATCGGTTGGCCGCCAAAGTTACCGAAGCAGATATGTACGGCTGAATCGTTCAGAATGCCGTCAAGAACAAGGTTGATGGCTTCCGCCGCCCAGACCGAGTCTTCAGGAAATCCGACGATGCTGGCCTCGTCAAGCTGAACGGTGTCCGCCTCGAGAAGTTCAAGCTGGCTGCGCAGGACGCGGGCAATATCGAGCGCGAGATCGGCAACGTTCCGGTAATGGCAGTTGGTCAGCAGCCGCGCCAGCATGTGAGGACCAGTGCATGTGAACTTCAGGGGGGACTTCGTCAGGCCGCTGACGAACTCATAGTCGCGGAGCAGGTTGAGGCTGCCTTCGCCCACTTTGCTCGTGACGACGCCGGGCGTCAGCAGCCTGTATCCGGAGGCCCGATCAGCGCGAAACTGCTCGAAATCGGACGGCGCGAAACTGTTCCGGATTCCGCTCATGCGCGAAACGAAGTAATCGACCATGCCGTTGGCTTCGGGGTTGCTCGGGTCGAAGCGCATGAGCTCGCCGTCGGTCACGAGGTCAAGACCTGCCAGTTCCTGGGTCTTCAGGACTGTCATGATGGCATCGCGCAGCACGGGGCGCGAGGGATTCGCCATCATCCATGGGAGCACGGGATAGCTGCCAACGACAGTGGTTTTGATTCGTGCGGACATGACCTGCCGTTACCGGCCAGGCCAAGGTTATCACGGTCAGCGAAACGACTTTGCCAGAGCGCTGAGGCCTTTTGCTTCGCGATCTCGATGCATCGACTTGAGCAGCGCAGCATAGCGTTCGGTCAACGTCTGTTTGAATACTTCGTTTCCCGGATAAGATCGAGCAATCCCCAGCGCGCGATCGAAATCCTTAAGAGCCGCCTCCAGCTCCTTTTCCCGTTGCTCGACCGTGGCGCGGTTTGCCAGCGAAGCCGCGGCCGGCAGCGAAGCGTCCCCGAACAAAGCCTGCATCACATTCACGGCCTTTGAAGCGTAATCGAGGGCCAGATCGCGCTCGCCCATGGTCGAGTACAAGTCCGACAACATCTCCATCAGCCATGCCACCTGGGGATGAGCCTCTCCCAATACGACACGATCGAGTTGAAGCGCCCGCAGGAACGCATCTTCGGCCAGCGTCAATTTATTCTCGGCGCGATAGAGTCCTCCCATGCCTGCGAGGCGGCCGCAAGCTGGTCCGGCGGTGCGTCGGGACTGTTCTCGACGAGACTCACCGCGCGTCTGAAGAGTGGTTCTGAGCGCGCGACCCGGCCCGTCTGGAGCCACACTGCAGCCAGCCCGCGAGCGGCGATAGCTTCCGCCACCGCATCCTTTTGGCCGCTCGCGAGCCCGAGGACCTGATTCCACTTTTGCGCGCTGGCCTGCCAATCGCCTGCCTGACGATCAATATCCGCCAGGCCGCTCAGCGCATTGGCCCGCTCCTGTCATGGGACATCGCTCTCCTTAAGCGAATCTTCGAAGAGCTGGCGGGCTTCCGGTGATTTACCTTCCTCACGAAGCAGATCAGCCAGAGCATTTCGAATATTTTCCCTGGATTGCGGATCGCTATTCCTGATATTCAGCGCTTCGCGCAGGAGAGCCTCGGCGCGCTGATAATTGCCCTCATTCCGATACAACTCCGCCAGGCATGAGGCGGCGACGACCAGGTTGCGGCCGGCGCGTGGAATGCCCTTCCACGTAAGATACGCGCGACCTAACCATTCCCTGGCATCCGCCGCGCGCTTGAGCCGCCGGTAACTCTGTCCCAGATCGTTCTCGGAAACTCCGCGCTCCACTGGGGTTCCGGCGAGCAACCAGCTCTGTTTGAAGTATTCGGCCGCTTCGGCATAGTTCTGGTGAGCATTTGCCTGCAGGCCTTTGTCGTGCGCAGCCATCCATGCCGGCGTGACTTCTTCGATTGACTGATTCGGAGCTTCCGCAAAAGCTCCCGCTGTAAGACACACGTATAGCGTAAGCGCAAAGATGCGCATCGGATTTTATGCCCTCCGGCCGGAGACACCTCCGGCTAATGACGTTTGGTGCGGTAAACGCTACGTGGCTGGTTCGAATTCGGGACTTGGGGGACGACGGGGGGTGCGAGCACCAGGTAACTGGTACGAGGAACCGCTCCAGGGCTTCTGACCTTTTGGAGACGGCTCAAATCAAGTATCTCATGACACGGTAAATTTCTAATGACGACTCGCGGCGATTGGTGGTCCTCCGTACTACGGGTCTATGCCACGCGACAGAGCATTGCGTTCGTTGAAAGCCGCCGGATCCGGGTGATATCCTCCTGACATGCCTGCCCGATGGTTTCGCACCGCGTCCCTTGCTGTGGTTCCCGTCGCTTTCGTTGCGCTCGCGTTCGTATCATCCACACCCGCGCAGACCCCGAAAGCGCCCTCGTCGCTCCGCCTCTATATCTTCGATTGCGGCGTAATTAAAGGTCTTCCCTCATCGTCGTTCGGGTTTAAGGAAAGCGAAGCGCCGGCCCGCGATTTCGTGGTTCCGTGCTATCTCGTCGTACATCCAAAGGGAACTCTGATGTGGGATGTCGGCGTGATTCCCGACAGCGCGTTTCCCGCAGGTGGCGGTCCGGCGAAGGACGGCATCTCGACGGCAACCGTGCCCTTGAAGACGCAGATGGCGGCCATCGGGTACAAGCCTTCGGATATTACTTACCTGGCGCTGTCTCATTACCATTCCGACCACACGGCCAATGCGAACGACTTTGCCGGCTCGACCTGGCTTGTGAGGCAGGCGGACCGCGACGCAATGTTCGCGGATAAGGCCGCGGGCATCATGAAGCAGAGTTCTTTCAGTGCACTGAAGAACAGCAAAACTATCATCCTCAAAGAAGACGATTACGATGTCTTCGGCGACGGTACCGTGATTATCAAGTCTGCTCCCGGACACACACCCGGCCATCAGGTACTGTTCCTCAAACTGGCAAAGACGGGGCCCCTGCTGGTGGCGGGCGATCTCTATCACTACCCGGAGGAGAAAACCATGCACCGGTTTCCGACGTTCGAATACAACAAGGAGGAATCAGCCGCCAGCCGAGCCAAAATCGAGGCGTTCATAGCGAAGACCGGCGCGCAGCTCTGGATCGAACACGATGCCGCGACCTTCGCGAAGCTGAAGAAGTCGCCGGCTTACTACGATTGATCGGCGCGAAAGCCCCGGCCATGCGATGCGGCGGTTGTTAGAATCGCAATGGCGATGGACTGCGACTTTCTTGTCATTGGCGCCGGCGTCGCCGGTTTACGCGCGGCGATCGAGCTTGCGAAATCAGGAGACGTTCTGGTTATCGCAAAAGATTCGCTGCGCGAGTCTTCTTCGGAGTACGCTCAGGGCGGTATCGCTGTAGCTCTGAGCGATGACGATGAAGTCGCGCTCCATGAGCAGGACACGCTCTACGCGGGCGATGGACTCTGCGATCAGCGCGCCGTTCACACGCTGGTGGAGGAAGGTCCTGCCGCGATTCAGGACCTGATCGAGTGGGGCGCCGAGTTTGACCGCGAGGGCCAGAAGCTCTCCTTCACACGCGAAGGAGCGCACAGCCGCAACCGCATTCTGCACGCGCACGGAGATTCGACGGGCCGCGAAATCGCCCGCACGCTGTACCGCAAAGCCTCCTCGCTCCCGAACCTACGCTTTGAGAGTTACGCCGCGATTACGGATCTGCTGACCGTCGACAATCGCGTCTCGGGCGCGGTGATCTTCGAGGAGACGAAAGGAACGCTGCGCGATATTCGCGCCCGAGCCGTGCTGCTCGCGACCGGCGGACTGGGGCGCGTCTTCAAAGAAACCACCAATCCCGATGTCGCCACAGGAGACGGCGTGGCCATGGCGTGGCGGGCAGGCGCGGAGATCGATAACATCGAGTTCGTCCAGTTCCACCCCACCGCTCTCCACGTCGAGGGCGCGCCGCGGTTTCTGCTTTCCGAAGCGCTGCGGGGCGAGGGCGCGATCCTGCGTAATAAAGACGGTGAAGCGTTCATGGAGCGCTACCACCCGTATAAGGACCTGGCGCCGCGAGACGTCGTTTCGCGGTCGATCGTCACTGAAATGCGCCGCACCGGATCGCCACACGTCTGGCTCGATCTCACCAGCCGCGACGCGGACTTTATCCGCCATCGGTTCCCCCGAATTTACGAGACCTGCCTCGCCTACGGTGTCGATATCGCGCGCGAGGCCGCTCCGGTGCACCCGGCCGCGCATTATGCGATGGGCGGCGTGAAGACCAATCTGAACGGACAGAGCAGTATTCCCGGCCTCTACGCGGCTGGTGAAGTGGCGTGCACGGGTGTGCATGGAGCAAATCGTCTGGCGAGTAATTCTCTGCTGGAAGCGGTGGTCTTCGGGTTGCGAGCGGGCCGGGCGATGTCGATTCGCGCCATGTCAATTGACAGCCGAGAGCTCGCCGAAGGCGTTGCGGTTCACCCGCCCATGCTGATACCCAACGCCACCGAGCGGAGCCTTCGCGATCTCACCTGGGAATGCTGCGGCATCGTGCGCGATCGCGCCGGTCTCGAAGCGGCTCTGGCAACCTCGACGGACGGATTGGAGCTCCCGCGAGCGTGCCGGCTCTTGCTGCCATCGAGCTTCGCAACATCCATCAGGTCGCTTCGCTGATCGCACAATGCGCGTTGTGGCGAGAGGAAAGCCGAGGCGCCCATTTCCGCACCGATTTCCCGGAGAAGTCAGACGCCTTCCTGAAACCGTCGGAGGTCTCGCGGCCTCCCGCGCTCTCCCGCTGATCATGGGCGAGCCGGCTCTCCAGGCGGGTAGTCCGTACGCGGTTCTATGGGCCGCCCCCGCCATCCTGCTGGCGAGCCTGATGATCGCGTGGGCTGCCGAGGCATCACAATACTTCCTTGCCCAGGGGATTGCCCTGGCGTTGCTCGCGCTGCTTCAGACGTTGCCTGAGTTTGCCGTCGAAGCCGTTCTCGCCTGGCATCGCGCAGTACCCTTCCTTTTCGCCAATCTGACCGGGGCCCTGATGCTGCTCACCGGATTCGGGTGGCCCATGATTTATTTCTCTGCCGCAACGTCTTATCGGCGCGCCCATAAACAGCCGATGCGTCGGATCCGGCTGGAAAACCAGCAGTCGGTTCAGGTCTTTGCGCTGCTGGCGGGCATCGGCTATCAGTCGATCGTCTGGTGGAAGGGCTCGCTCACGGTGCTCGACAGCGGCTGTTCTTCTCGCGATCTATGCCGGTTTCCTCTGGATCATGCGCACCCTGCCGCCTGAACAGGCTGGCGAGGAAACCGGCGGGATTCCTGGCGCCATTATTCGTGCGGCTGCGCCCGCGCGCGTCGCGGCGATACTCGGGCTTTTTCTGGTGGGAGGAGCCGCCGTGTTCCTGATGGCCAGTCCATTCCTGAGAAGCATCTTCGGTCTGGCAACCCTTCTCGGGGTCTCGAGTTATCAGTTCATTCAGTGGATCGCGCCTCTTGTTTCCGAGGCTCCCGAAGGGATCTCGGCGTTTTACTGGGCGCGCGATCCCGAGCGCGCCCCGATGGCGCTGATGAATCTTGTCTCAAGCAATATCAACCAGTGGACACTTCTCGCGGCGATGCTTCCGATCGTGCTTGTCGGTAAGTTCAGGCCATGCCGCCGCCATTCCGCTCGATGCCGAACAGAGCCGGGACGTGCTGCTCACGCTCTCTCAGTCGCTGCTGGGAGCGATTTTACTGATTAATATGGAACTTGCCTGGTGGGAGGCCGCCGGACTGTTCCTGCTGTTCATCGTGCAGCTGGGATTCGCGCGCCTGCACGTCTACATCACATGGATCGACTTCGCATGGTGCGGCGTCGAACTTCTGCGGTTGATTCGTCGGCGAACGCAAGATGGCTGCGTTCCGCCATTTCCGCGAGGTACTGTCGCCGCGCGGGAAATGAACGCCCGCGGCTACTGAAATGAAGAGACTGATTTCGAACGCTCTGCATCGGGCCGGGTACGTGGTGTTCAACACTCGCTCCGGGTACGGATACACGCAGGATGGTCTCTTCACTATGCACAACGACCACTTCCGGCGCGATGAGGCGTTCCAGCGCGCCTATCAGCGGGGCGTGCTCGCAAGCGGCGGGTTCGACCCGAAGCTGGAATGGCGCGCGCACGTCGCTCTGTGGGCCGCTTCCCTCGCAATGCGCGTGCCCGGAGATTTCGTCGAATGCGGAGTCAATGCCGGCTTCGTCAGCTCCGCGATCATGCACTCGCTGGACTGGCGAAATGTGGCACGGAAGTTTTATCTCATCGATACGTTCGCAGGGCCGGTGCTTTCGCAGTATTCCGCCGACGGAGATCGACAGGGGCCGAATCGAGGTCGCGAAATCGGCGCTTGCGGCCGGGGCTTACGTAACCGATCTGGAAAGGGTGCGAGCAAACTTTTCGGAGTGGCCGAATGCCATCGTCGTACAAGGAGCAGTCCCCGAGGTACTGGACAACGTGGATTTCGGCGGCGTGGCCTTTCTGCATCTGGACATGAACTGCGCGCTGCCGGAACGGGCCGCGTTGGAATTTTTCTGGCCCCGCTTGTCCGGCGGCGGCGTGGTGCTGTTCGACGATTACACCTACTTCGGCCACAATTCGCAGACCGAAGAGATCGACGCGGCCGCGCGCAATCTGGGAATCAGAATTCTCGCGCTGCCAACCGGCCAGGGACTGATAGTCAAGTAAGAGCACCTGGCGATGTGGGGATCGTCCGCCATCACCCTGCTAGGCTCGAAATATGCGCACCCTGGCCGTCCTGTTCGCAATCGTAATGATCTCCTGCTCTTCCCTCCCGGAATTCAGGCGCGCCGATAACGCCCAGGCATTTCTCGACAAAGCCGCCGCCGAGCCGGGCGCCATTAAAACCTCGAGCGGGCTGATCTATACCGAACTCCGGCCGGGCACTGGCGCGTCGCCCAAAGCGTCCGACACCGTGAAAGGTCAACTATCGCGGAACGCTGACCGACGGCACGGAGTTCGATAGTTCTTACAAAAGCAACGAGCCCGCCGAATTTCCCCTCGACCACGTCATTCCATGCTGGACCGAAGGCGTGCAGCGGATGAAGGTCGGTGGCAAGTCCCGTCTGGTATGCCCTTCGAAAATCGCCTACGGCGATGAAGGCCGGCCTCCTGTAATCCCCGGTGGCGCGACGTTGATATTCGAAATCGAGTTGCTATCCGTCAACGGCGCGTGAAATTACTCAGATCTCTCGAAGGGGACCAGCCGCGGAGGGCGAGCATCCGGCTCCAGCAGCCAAACCTGGCGATCCGGATAATACCGGCGCAGCACCCCGTCGTCCTCTGTGCCGAGATCGATCGCCCACACCACGCGCGAACCATCGATATTGGCGGCGTTGCGGATCCATTCATTCGCCCCGTGCGCCTGGCTGTAGCGAACAAAGACCAGTTGCTTGCCCGGCGCACTCGCCAGGCGGTCGTTGATATCGCTGCGCGCGTCGGGAGAGCCGGAATTCAGGGAATCCCAGCTCTCGTTTCCGTTCATTGCCATCGGCAGACTCGCGTTCCCGGTCAGATAGCTGCCATACCAGAAGACAAAGTGCCCCAGGCACAAGATCAGGATCAGACCTGCAGCCTCCTCGCCAACTGAAAAGCCGCGGATCCTGGCCCGGCTTAGCTGCTCCAGACCTTTAACGCTCACCAGCACAAACAGACAGGTCGCCGCCGCGATGTAGTGCGGATAGAAGTACGGATAGAAGGTGTCGGCGAGCCAGAACAGAGCAAGTGCGGCGAAAACAACAACAAACCGATACTGTCGCAACGCCGGTAAGAACGCGACCACCGCAAGATAGAGCGGGGCGAGAAAAAAGAATCGATAGAAGCGAACACGCTCGCCAAGCCGCGCGAAATAGGTCTGGAACGTCTCGGTATCCTTGCCGTGAACCGCAACTTGAGCTTCATAGTCGATCTGCTGTTCCACACTGAGCGGGCGATGGGGAACCGGGTTCGGCTGAAACGTGAACGTGGTCGGCACTCCGTATTGATAGCGGCTCAGTTGATAGGGCAGTTCCGTCCAGCTTCCCGTGACCTGCTTGTTCTGAAGCAGCGTCAGGCCGGCGGCCGGCGCCAGCGTCAGCGCCCCAATGATGAGCGCGCGAGCCGGCAGTAAAAACAAAAGCATCGCAGCGCAGAGGACCACGAACTCGAAGGGGCGCGTCAGAAGCTGCAAACCCAGTCCAAGTCCCAGCAGAACGGCGTCCCGCGTACGCCCACCGCCACGCAGCCGCGGTGCGGCGCCAAACACCAGGCATCCGGCAACGCCCGAAACCGCGCCACCCCAATAAGTATTCATCCAGGGACTTAGCGGGCCGAACTCCAGCGCCGCCAGTACTCCTCCGGTCAAGGCCCACACCGGCTCGACCCACCCCCGAAGCATCCAGTAACAAGCGGCGCACAGCAATCCCTCTGTAAGCAGCACCCCGACCCACGGCAGCCGGAATAATACTTCACCCACCGCGAGCGCGAGCCCTTGCGCAAGCGGATAAATCGAGCTGTAAGAGGGCTCCTGCAGCACAAACACCGCTTCGAAGAAACGATGCAGCGGGTGCATAGCGTTCGCCACGCGTAAGTGTGCCAGCGTATCGCCGAGCAGCAGGTAACTGAAATCGTCGGCGACGGTCGGTATGGGAATGGGATGATTCGCCAGCAACCCGAGCCGCAGCACGATCGGCAACGTGGCCAGAAGCGCCATGCAGATAACCGTACGCGCTGCGAATCTGCGAGCAAACGTCACCATCGGCCCGCGCACAACAAGAAGAAGCATCAGCATCGCCGCCAGCACGAATTCGACGAAATCGGCGGCCCCGAACCCCAGAGGGTTTTCCATCGGCAGCAGGAAACGAAGGAAAGGAACCGAAGGCATCGGGTGAAGACTCCATTTTCACAGAATGACCAGGCCTCCCGGTGATATCCTCAGGGCAAGGCCGTGCGTATCAATATTCCAAACGCGTCGTGTGTTGCGGGTTGCGCGCTGGCCTTTCTGGGAACACTTTACGCCTTTCAAAAACCGTTCCGCCAGTATGAAGGCGTCGAATACCCGACCTTCGAAACTCCCCCCGATGCGCAGGAAAAGACCGAGTTCGAATTTGCGCGCCTGATGTTCCCGGGTGGATGGAATGACGGCTATCGCGGCCGTTTCGACGGCGATTACCGCCTCGGACTTTCCCTCTGGACGCAGGACTACCCTCGCGCCGACCGGCACTTCTCTCAGGCCGTCCGCCGTCTGACTCGCATTCATATCCGGTCTGCGGAACAACCTGTCAATCTCGATGAGAACGAAGAGTTCGACCTTCCGTGGGTCTATGCCGTCCAGGTGGGCGAGTGGGGGCTCACTCCCAAACAGGGCAAGGAAATGCGCGAGTATCTCCTGCGCGGCGGCTTCTTTATGGCCGACGATTTTCACGGAAACGAGGAGCGCCAGGTCTTTGAAGACTCGATGAAGCTCGTCTTTCCCGATCGTCCCCTCGTCGAAATCCCCGACGACGATCCGATCTTTCATGTGGTTTACGATCTCAAGGACCGGTTCCAGGTCCCGGGTCAGGCCCACCTGCGGCAGGGCTGCAAGAACTGCGAAGATGGTGGCCGGGGGGCGCACTGGCGCGGCATCTACGACGATAAGGGCCGGGTGATGATCGCCGCATCGTACAACTCCGATCTGGGAGACGCCTGGGAATGGGCGGACGATCCCTACTACCCGGAGAAGGCGTCCTCACTCGCCATCCGCATCGGCATCAATTACATCATCTATTCGATGACGCATTGACTAACGCGAACTCGCTCTGGCGCAGTGAAAGAGGGGCTGGTCGGCAGGTGCCGGTGCGGTGAAATCACGCCCCCGAGATTGGCGCGTGAATTGCTTAAAAGATAGCCGGGAGGAAAAAGAAATGTTGCATTGGTCACTGACGTTCTTGATTATTGCGTTGATCGCGGGCGCACTCGGGTTTTTCGGAGTCGCCGGCGCTGCAGCGGGTATCGCAAAGATCCTGTTCTTTGTGTTTTTGGTGATTTGGCTGATCAGCTTCTTCTCCAGTCGCCGCTCTGTCTGAGCAGCGCCCCGGAGAATGTTATACACGCTGAAGCCTGGAGGGGTGCAGGCGCGAACGCATGGGGCGCCTGTATCCTGCCGGCCGCAGCAACGTTAATGAATGAAGCCGACGGGATGGACTAAGAAGTGTGAGTCGATGCGCGTCTGAATCAGACGCGCCGTTTTCTCGATGGCCTCCGGGAGACCGATGTTCTGCATCGGAACACCCAAAAACTCTCCGCTTGCCTTGTCGTACTCTTCCACCCTGAATCTGAGGCTGAACGGGTCCACCGCGCCAGCGGCAATCGCCTCTCTCCGGATGGCGTCCATGTCGGGTTGTTGAGTCGAATGTTCCATCTGTATCTAAGGTGCGGGTTCGGGGCTAATCGTTGCACAAAAATTTTGATGCTCCCGATAAACGTGCTTTGCCTTGCCGTCCCTATCCCCGATGCCATGATGGGTCGTGCAGTTTCAGCCCGAACTCAATGAAATTCTTCCGGACGATCTCCCGCTGCGCGGGCTGGTGATTCAGAAGGCCTCGATCCATCTTGATCGCATTGTCGAGGCCAACGAATATATGAATCTCACGCGGATCACGACTCCGCGCGAAGCTGCTATTAAACACGTACTTGATTCCCTGATCCCCTGGCGCCTGTTTGCCGATGCCCGACAGGTGCTTGACGCCGGGACGGGACCTGGTTTCCCGGGAATCCCGCTGGCTATTATGCTTCCCGAGACCCGCTTTCTGCTCGCTGAATCCATTCAGAAGAAGGCGCGCTTTGTCGATTCTGTTCTCGCCGAACTCCAGTTACCAAACGCTTCGATCTCTCCAACACGAGCGGAAGAACTCGGGCACGGAATGGACATCATAACGGCCAGGGCGCTGGCTCCCATCACCCGAGTACTAGGACTCTTCGTGAAACAACTGACGTCACGCGCGAAGATTCTTCTCTACAAAGGTCCCGACGCGGAGCGCGAAATTGCGGACGCCGGGAAAGATGCGGCCCGACTCGGGGTTGGCATGAAGGTGGTGATGGGCTACGATTTGCCGGATGCGATGGGAAGCCGCACCATCGTCGAAATAACAAGGAATAAGTAAAGGAAACGGTCCGCCTTAATTCAAACCGCGCGGAGCCGGCTTTTCAGCGGCCTTCGCGGTCACCTGTTTCGGCACGTCAAAGTGGCTCAAAGACTGGGAGTATTGCGCAAGTCCTTTATACAAAGCCTCCGCGACCTTCTGCCGGTATTCGGGCTTTCCCAGATTGGTTTCGTCCCTGCTGTTGCTCAGGAAGCCGATCTCCGCCAGCACCGACGGCATCGAAGCGCCAATCAGGACGACGAAAGGCGCGCGCTTTACGCCCCGATTATGTGCCGCCGCGTTCGATCGCTCCGCCTGAAGGGTAATAGCGTTCTGAACATCCTGCGCAAAAGTGTGCGACTCCTCGATCTTGTCGTTCAGCGTGATGGATTGAATCAGATCCTTCAACTCCCCGACTGTCTTGTCTGAACCCGCGTTCTCACGGGCCGCGACGTCGAGTGCTCCGGATGACGTGCTGAAGTTCAAGTAAAAGGTTTCCGTCCCGGCCACCTCAGCCGCGGGAGAAGAGTTCGCGTGAATGGAGAGAAACAGATCCGCTTTGTTGTCGTTCGCAATTTTGGTGCGTTCCTGGAGAGGGATGAACGTGTCGTCGGAACGCGTCAGCACGACCTCAGCGCTCATGCGTTGCCGAACGAGAGTTGCCAGCCGCAGCGCGACATCCAGAACGATATCCTTTTCCAGCACGCCATGCGGCCCGATCGTTCCGTCGTCGTGCCCGCCGTGCCCCGCATCGATCACGATCCGGTTCACCTTCAGACCCAGCGCTCGCGTGAGCGACCGCGACGGGTTCTCCGAGGCGAGCGGCGTTGTCTCGGCGATCTCCGGGCGCGTGCTCTCCCGCGGCAGGCTCTCCGGATGCAGGCTCTCCTGATGCAGGCTCTCCGGCCTGACGGCAAATGTCGTCCGAGGCGGCGGAACCGCGAGTGCAGAGCCTGCTCGAGCGCCCGAAGGGGGCTTCACGCTGAATGACAGCGAGTCGGGCAAATAGACGGATGGAAAGAATGCGAGGCCCGGAAATACAGGCGGATTTTCCACCATAGCAACATGTACGCGCCGGGAAGCGGGAGGGTACACGAAGGCGCGGCGCTCATACGTCGATCCTGATGTCGACGACAACGGCTCCGGCAGAGCCAGACGACCCGTTTCGGAAGAAACCGGGCGGCCCGTCTCGGCATGACGCGGAGCAGAGTATGGCTGAGGCAAATAAGCAGGAGGAAGGTGCATACGCACGGTGTAAACGGGTTCGGCTCTCTCCGTTTCCGCAGGTGCTTTTGCCTCGTGGCTGGCGAGGCGAATCGGGCGCAACTCTACGACCAGGCGATCCGGCGAATCCAGTTGCGTGACTTTGAAATCGGCCGGGCCCATCAGATCGAAAACAATGCGTGTCGTGCCCGGCGAAGTCTCGGCCACCCGTACCTTGCTGAGAAGGCGATCGCCAACCTGATGGGTTGCCAGCCGTCGCTTCTCGATCCACGGCCGCGAATGCAGAATATCGAGAAACAGACGATCGGGATTATGTGCGCGGTCCGACCGGTACTCAAACGCGCCAGTGGTTTCGATGATGACGCGGGTGGAATCGGGGTGTGACCAGGACCGAACGCTCGTAACCTGAATTAGGCCGGAGCTTGCGGCGCCCAGAGCGGGCAAGAGTCCAAGAATCGCAGCCGCTCGGGGAAAACGCCACACCATAAAATCTTATCCTGAATCAGGGAGTTCGGTAATAGATTCGGCCGTCTGAGCCTACGGACGTCTGTATGGGCCGATATGTTTCGCCCTCGATGTTCGAAACAGCCTTTGTTGCGACGCTCTCCGGTGTTTGCCGGGCAGCCTCAAGATTTTTCGCCACCTGAACTACGTAATTCTGAGTCTCCGCGAATGGAGGGATGCCGTGATACTTATCCACCGCCGCTTCACCCGCGTTGTAGGCCGCGATGGCCTTCGAGTAATCGCCCTCATAATAATCGAGAAGAAACTTGAGATACCGGACGCCGCCCTGAATGTTCTCCTCGGGATCGAACGCGTCGGACACTCCGAAACGCTTTGCCGTCGCGGGAATCAGCTGCATGATCCCCATCGCCCCTTTGGGGGAAACTGCATCCGGATTATAATTGCTTTCCGCGCGTATTACGGAATGAACCAGGGGAGTTTCCACACCCTCCCGAACCGCAATCCGGTTCACCATGTCTTTCAGTTGCGTTTCTTCCTGCGCCGACTGAGCCTTCGAAACCACCCGGGGCTCCGCCGACAAAGGTTCTGACCAGCCGTCCGGTCGCCGCGTCCGCCCGGACGATGCTCCGACCGCGACTTTGATGCGTGGCGCCTGGTGTTGCCGCCAAGGCCGGCCCGATGAGCAGGAGCAGAGAACCCCAGCGCACGTAACTGTGCTGCACAAAGCCCAGGGCCGCAGTCATAAAGATTGATATTAACACTGGAAACCCATCCGCATTTTGCAGACACTGACGGAGGGAGTCATTCATGGCCCTGCGGGGGCGCCGAGGGATGAAGACGCGGTAGCGCCGGCGAGCGCGCCGGTGTCAGAACCGCGTCTTCAACGGAGTCGGCATGCTTACGGCCACCGAAATGCACGAAGCGCGGCGCGGGACAAGTCTTCAACGGAGTCGGCATCGCCCTTACGGCCATCGGAACGCACGGACCGTGCGCAGGACAGCCTAAACCGGTAGGGCCGGCGATCTTGTCGCCGGTGTTCGTACGAACCGCGTCTGAACGGCGTGAGTGCGCACCGTCCGCTTCCGGGCACGCAGCTACATCACGCGCTTGATATAGGTATCGCGCGGCAGTCCCGATTCAACGGCACGCTTTCGCAGCTCTTCCGCCTGATCCTCGGAAAGGTTCTGTCCCAACACGACAAGGTAATGTGTTTTGTCCGTCGCAGGCTGGAACACCCCTAGGGTGAACTTCGGCCATCTCTTCATCATGTCGCGCATTCGTTTCTCCGCGGTTCGCGGGAGGCATATGCGGCCACTATTACCGACCATCCATCCGCTTTTCTTCCCCGTGCGCGAGGCGCTTCGGTTCGCTGGTCGGGTTTGGGCGCCGGAGACGGTACTTCTGCCGGCACCGCGCGGGTAGGCGTTTCAGCGGCCGGAGTCCGCGGTGCTGGGACCGATACAGGTGAGACGGCGGCGACCGGCGCCGCATCCTTCTTCCGCGTTACCGCCAGCAGAATCACGATCAGAATCAGCGCCGCAACGCCCGCATAAATCCATTTCGGAATGCCTGTCTTCGAATGAGTTTCGACCGGAATCTTCCCGTTCCGGTCGTACCCGCGGGCGCGGCTCGACAAGCGGCATCTTTTCCATCAATGGAATGTCCACGATGCCGTGCGGCGGGTGAACGAGGTTCACGCCACCGGCCCCTTCAAAGATGCCTGCACCTGTTCCGGAGTCCACCTTCGTGGCGGGATCCGGGTCGAGACAGTGCCGTACGATCTGGGGGAAAGGCTCGGGCGCTTTCAATGTATTGAGCTCCGGCTGTCCGTCACCATTCGGGATTTGTTGCGTGAGAGCCTGAACGATCAATACTCCCAGCGCTCTTCATGTCTTCCGTGGTCGATCCGCCGTCGTTCACTCGGATCGCATTGTCGCTCGACAGTTTCAGCTGGTCCTGAACAGCCAGAACATTGGATGGCGCTCAAACGCGAATGCGCGTAACCGTTTTTGTGCAGATACTGCAGCGCCGCCACGCTGGGTTCGATCAGTTCGCGCGTTTCATCCCCTGTAAGTGCTCGCTCCGCCAGAACGCTTTTCAGCGATTCGTCAGCCCGCTCCATGACCACATAAACGATTGGCACGCCGTTCAGTACGGATGACCCGGCGGCGTATATCTTCAGCAGGTTCGGGTGGGCCAGTTCCATCGCGTTCCGCCATCGTTCCAGCTAGTTCGTCTGAACCTGGCGATTCGAACTCGCGGATTTTGATCACCGCAGGGAGCCCGTCCTCACCGAACTCCGTTTCGTAGACGGTACTCCGGATCGAGCGGTTGATTACCGCGCCCAGTCGGTACGATCCGTCGATGATCTCATCATTTCGGGACAGGAATTCATTCGCCATTCTCCGATCTCCTGCCGCTGCTGAAGGCTGGTGACTATTTCGACTTTGCCCTTGAACATTGCGCCGCTCTCGATCACGATGCCGCCGGTCCTGACATCGCCCGTCAGTTGTCCCGATGCCCGAATGGATGTCCTTTCGGTCGACTCCACATTGCCGGTCACGATTCCATGGATATCTACCTCGCGCGCTTTCACGTTCGCGACAACTTTTCCGTTTGGCCCGATCATCAGTCTGTAGTTTTTGACATCGAGGTCGCCCTCGATCTCGCCATCGAGGAATACGTCGTTCTCGCTATGCAGACTGCCTTTGATAGTCATTCCTCGCCCGATGACTACGGGAGCCTCGCCATTCGCGCCTTGTTTTACGGGTTGGATCATTATTATGCCTCTCTTATGAATGAATTACATATGAACGTGTCCGCACCGGACGGAGTGAAAGCCTGCTAAGAAAGGCATTCGCGCCCGCGGCACGCCAACTCAAGCTTGGGTTGTGTCAGCAGTTAGTCTGCCAATGGAATAAACATACCGCCCACTCAAGGCAGAGTGATGTGGACACTTCACCCGGCTTAGGGTATACCTGCTGAAGGAGACACTCGCGGCGCAGACTGGAAGAGAAATGTCTTTGTGGTGCTGATGCACTCTATTGAGATACGCGCTGTCAGTGCGCGCTATAAAAGGGTGCGCGGAAAAGGCTCCGCCGCCTGATGCGCGCATTTCGGCTGCGGCCTGGTTCTAGGTTCTCCAGCTGTGGCGCACCAGGGAAAACATTCGCGCGGGCTGATGAGACCGCGCGTGCGCAAGTTTTCCAGATGCCGCGCCTCGCCTCTGTGATGGATACAATCCGCTCGGCCATTTGAAATTGCAATGATATTAGACGGCACTCCTCTAAATCCTGGACGGCGTACGCCGTCCGTTTTTGCTCTTCGTTTGGCCTGGTCTCGTTTTCTTTTAGATGCTGCGGGGCGCCCCACGCCTGATGTCGTTCAGACGGCCGCCGTTTTGTTGTCTTGACGATGAACGCAGACGCAGTGGTGAACTTGTCCTCCGATAAGTTGACCGTACGACTTCGCCTGTGGCCACGAGACCGGGAGCGCGTAATAACCGGCTCACGCCTGCCGGCCCATTGTTTCGACGTTATGCCACACGGAGCCTCGAGGAATCGCGTGGTTTAGTGCCCCCGTACGCCAATGGGTGCGACGAGGTTCTTTCGATTGAAAAGGTAGCACGCGTTTTGGCCAAGGCGTGCACGAGACGTGCGGAGGGCGCCGCAAGCTATTGATAATGCGCGGAAGAAAAGGCCCGAATTATTTTTCTGACTTGTGATCGTGTTTTTTCGGGTCTTCGAAATGTCGTAGCAGGTTTAACCGAGATAGTAGATTCGATACCCGGACAGACGCCTGGCTCCGATGCTGTCCGGCCGCCGAGTCCCAACGGCGCTCCCGCGACGGCGGGGGACACAGGGCTCGACGATTCTGAACGGCAGAGCCCTGATCCGATATTCGGGAACCTGGGCCGTGCATGAAATTCCGCGCTGAGCAGAAGCGCGGTCGCACCATCGAAAAGCCACTCGCGAGCCTGGATGAAGGATTCTCAGCCGCTGGCATAAAGTTGGGCTCCGGCCTGAAGGCCGGCTGCAGGGCTAAAGCCTTGTGGTGGCGGCGATAGAATTGAGGCGGCCAATGGACGCCTTTCGAATCGCTCTGGCGAACATCCCGTTTCCGGCTACTCCGGAGGAGTCGGTCTCGTTGGCGACGCACGCCATTGCTCAAGCGTCGACGGAACGCGCTGATATTATCTGTTTCCCGGAATGCTTCGTTCCTGGCTATCGAACTCCAGGAAAAAAGGCGCCGGCCCCCGATGCGGTGTTTCTCGAACGGGCGTGGTCGACCGTCGCCTCGGCTGCCGGAGCCGCGGGGCTGGCGGTCATTCTGGGCACTGAACGCGTCGTGAACGAGTCGCTGTTGATTACGGCGCTGGTCATCAATCGCGACGGGACTATCGCTGGATTCCAGGACAAAGTGCAAATCGACCCGTCTGAGGAGGGTCTCTACACGCCCGGCTCGGAGAGACGAGTTTTTCAAAGCGGACCGCTCACGTTCGGCATCGCGATCTGCCATGAAGGGTGGCGGTATCCCGAAACGGTTCGCTGGGCAGTTCGCCGCGGCGCTCAGGTAGTCTTCCATCCTCATTTCCACGAAGCAGAGCCCGGCAGTTTCCAGCCCTCGAGTTTCGGCGATCCGGAGAATTCTTTCCACGAGAAGGCCGTCTTGTGTCGTGCCGCCGAGAATACCTGCTTCTTCGCAACCGTAAACTGCGCCAGCGCGGGGTCGCCGACTACCTCAGCGGTAGCGCGGCCCGATGGGACACTGCTTGCCTGGCAGCCTTACGGTAAGGCGGGCGTGTTCACCGTCGATGTTGATCTCAATGAGGCCACCGGCCTGCTTGCAGCGCGCTGCAAGACATGCTGAGAACTCGGTCTAAAAAGGTATTAGCGCTCTTTTCATCACACTGCCTTACAATCCAGGGTGCCGAGTAGCTGATCAAGCGCACAGACGATTGGCCGAGTGGCGCACCGATTGCTTCACCACAACACAGGAGGATACATACTTGCCACGTTTTTACTGTGCAGTTTTAACAGCCGCCGCTTTGATAGCGCCCATCGCGATCACGCCCGGGGTTATGTTCGCGCAGGATCGCGACGATCACCAGGACCAGCGTTACGATGAGCATCACAACGATCACAACGATCGTGTTTATCACGATAGAGCCCATAACGACGAACATCACTGGGACAATCACGAAGACAGGGCGTATCGGATGTGGACCGAACAGAACCATCACAAGTACCAGGACTTCTCCAGGTTGAAGGAACATGATCAGCAAGCATACTGGGGCTGGCGCCACGATCACCCCGACTCCGTGCTCAACATTAATATCCGTTAGTTATTAATCTGCATATCGCGGGCGGAGTACAACTCTGCGTGCTCGCCCGCGGCGCGATGAACTTGCAATCATGGTAGCCGAATGGCTTATGACGATCTGCGGGATTTCATTCGCGCGCTGGAGAAGAACAAGGAACTAAAACGAATTTCGGTTGAAGTTGATCCGAAGCTCGAGATCACTGAATTTGCCGACCGCTCCGTGAAGAGCCGGCGGTCCTGCCCTGCTTTTCGAAAAACCTAAAGGTTCGAAGATTCCCGTTCTGATTAATGGTTTCGCGAGTATGCGGCGAATGGAGATCGCGCTCGAGGTCGACTCCGTCGATGAAGTGGCGCGGCCGCATCAGCGAGTATCTCGAGATGCGCATGCCGGAGGGTCTCTTCAACAAGCTGAAGATGCTGCCGAAGCTGGCGGAGATCGGCGCGTTCTTTCCGAAAATTGTTTCGAAGGGCGATTGCCAGGAGGTGGTAAAGACCGAGGGATTCTCGCTCTACGACTATCCTGTGCTGCACCTGCTGGCCCGATGATGGCGGGCCGTTTCATTACGCTGCCGATGGTGTTTTCGCGCAACCCGGAGACGGGAAAGCGGAACTGCGGCATGTACCGTCTGCAGATCTTCGACGAACGCACCACCGGCATGCACTGGCAGACGCATAAGCAGGGCGCCGAACATTATCGACGGCGCATTGCGGAGGGCAAGCCGGGACGCATGGATGTTGCGGTAGCGATCGGCTCCGATCCCGCCACGATGTATTCGGCGATTCTGCCGCTGCCGCCCGATCTGGACGAGATGATGATCGCCGGCTTCCTGCGCGGCAAGCCGGTCGAGATGGTGAAATGCCATACGATCGATCTGGAGGTTCCCGCGAATGCGGAGATCGTGCTCGAAGGCTATGTCGAGCTGGGCGAGCTGCGCACCGAGGGTCCGTTCGGCGACCATACCGGCTACTATTCGCTGGCAGACGAATATCCGGTGTTCCACGTCACGTGCATTACGCAGAAGAAAGAACCCGTTTATGCGACGACGATTGTGGGTCCGCCGCCCATGGAGGATTTCTATATGGGCAAGGCGATCGAGCGTATTTTTCTGCCGCTGATCCGCATGCAGATTCCGGAAGTGCGCGATATGTGCATGCCGGCGGAGGGCATTTTTCATAACCTGATGCTGGTCTCGATTCGCAAGTCGTACCCCGGCCATGCGCGCAAGGTGATGAACGCAGTATGGGGGCTGGGCCAGGCGATGTTCACGAAGTGCATCGTCGTGGTTGATGACGACGTGGATGTGCAGAACGCGGGCGAAGTCGCCTGGCGGGCGCTCAATAATATCGATCCGGAGCGGGATATCCAATTCACGATGGGTCCGATTGATTCGCTCGATCATGCGAGCCGGCTTATTAATTACGGCAGTAAGATGGGGATCGACGCGACTCGCAAGTGGCCGGGCGAAGGGTTTACGCGTCCGTGGCCGGACGTGATCCGGATGTCGCCCGCGGTGAAGCAGCGAGTGGATGAGTTATGGAAAAAAGCCGGGTTGTAGGGATATTCCTGCTGGGGGCGTTCCTGTGCGGTGCGGAGTCGTTCCATCCGGTCACGCACCGGCAGATCGCGGGTGTGATGAGCGCCGATGGCGCAGCCTGGCTGGTGCGGCCGGAACGGGAAAGCGAAGAACATCCGGATCAGGCGATCGATGCGATCGGGATCCGGAAGGGATCGACCGTTGCGGATATCGGCGCGGGCGTCGGTTATTTCACGTGGCGGATGGCGGAGCGCGTCGGCCCTGGCGGCGTGGTTTATGGCGAGGATATTCAGCAGCGCATGCTCGACCAACTGACTTTGAATATCGGCGCACGGCATCTTACCAATGTGCGGGCGGTGTTGGGAACTCCGTACGATCCGAAGCTGCCGAAGGATTCGCTGGATCTGGTGCTGCTGGCGGATGTCTATCATGAATTTTCCGAACCCGAAAAGATGCTTGAGCATATTCGGGGGGCTTTGAAGCCCGGGGGGCGGATTGTTTTCCTGGAGTATCGAGCGGAGGACCCGGAGGTTCCGATCCAGCCGCTGCATAAGATGACTGTGGCGCAGGTGCGGGCGGAAGTGCAGCCGGAAGGTTTTCAGTTCGATAAGGCGATTGAGGTTTTACCCCAGCAACACATTATTATTTTTCGGAGGCCCTAGATTTCTCGCAAACTCAGCGCCGGCCGGAAGGCCGGCAGCAGGGCGAAAGCCCTGCCCCACACTTTTTGATGCCTCGCGTCGCTGTGATTGGAGGCGGACTCGCGGGGCTTGCTTCAGCCGCCGCGCTCGGCAGCGCCGGGTTTGAAGTCGACATTATCGAAGCTCGGAATTTTCTGGGCGGCCGCGCTACTTCATGGCCTGTGGGCGATGCGGAGATGATCGATAACTGTCAGCATGTGCTGCTGCGCTGCTGCGTGAATCTTCTCGATCTCTATCGGCGTCTGGGCGTGGGCGACAAGATCCGCTTCTATCGCGAGTTCTTTTTTATCGAGCCGGGTGGCCGCACTTCGATCCTCAAACGTGGGATTTTTCCTGCACCTGCGCACTTTGTTGAGTCATTCCTGCGACTCAAATTTTTGAGTATTGCCGACAAGATTGCGATTGCGCGGGCGATCAATGCAATCCCTCGGGAGCGGCGGACGCGCAGTGATCTCGATCGCATCAGCATGCTCGACTGGCTTCGCGAAAAGCGCCAGACAGATGGCGCAATCGAACGGTACTGGCGACAGGTGCTCGTGAGCGCAGTAAATGAAGAACTGGATCGTATGGCCGCGGCACATGGATTTCAGGTTTTCTGGCTGGGCATGATCGCACGCGCCGATTCGTATGAAATGGGAATTCCTGACGTGCCTTTGCGCGAACTTTACGATGAACACTCGCTGGCGCGCGCGGGCGCGGTGCGAATTCGGTACCGGTCGGCCGTGACGGAGATCGAGACCGGAGAGGGGCGGCGTGAGCGGAGTGAGCACCGGCGCGGGATCCTTCTCAGCCGATTACTACGTCTCCAGTCTGCCGTTCGAGCGCCTTCAACCGCTGCTGCCGGATCTTGCCTGTTCCATGGGATCGGTTCGAGCACTCGCCTATCACCGGAATTCATTTGTGGTTCGACCGACCAGTGACCGAGCTGCCGCATGCGACGCTGCTCGACCGCAACATCCAGTGGATGTTCAACAAGAGCGAAGGCCGCTATCTACAGGTGGTGGTGAGCGCTTCGCGGAGCTCTTCTGGAGAAGCCGCGGAATGAAATCATCGATATGGCGGTTCGGGAGCTGGCCGAGTTCTTTCCGATTGCGGGGGAAGCACGGCTGGAGAAGGCGCAGGTGATCAAAGAAGTGCGCGCGACGTTTTCGGCGAAGCCGGGGATTGAGGGCTCGCGGCCCGCTGTCGGTAACTTCGCTGAATAACTTCTTTCTCGCGGGCGACTGGACGCGATCCGGATGGCCAGCCACAATGGAAGGCGCGGTTCGCAGCGGCTATCTTGCGGCGGAAGCCGTTACGGCGGCGGCGGGGAGACCGCAGCGATTCCTGCTACCCGATATCGCATAATGAAGACGATGTACAAGCTCTGGACAGCTCTGGCGCTGTCGTTATTCCTTTTGTCTTCCTTGCCCTCACGCGCCGCGACGCACGGGACCAGGCTGACGGTGCAGATCAATTCCAGCGACACCGGGAAGCCGGTCGATCAGGCCAGCGTTATTATTCGCTTTCGGCACGGTTTGAATCCGGTGAAGATGAAGAAGATTCAAACCAACTGGCAGACGAAAACGAATCAAATGGGGAGTGCGACGGTCCCCGAGATCCCGATGGGCGAGGTCACGATTCAAATCATTGCGAAGAACTATCAGACGTTCGGCGATGTTTTTGAACTGACCATGCCGGAACAGACCATCTCGATCAAGATCAACCCGCCCCAGCCGCAATACTCCGAAGACGCGAAAAGCAAGACGAAGTAGCAGCTTTCCGTAAAGTTCCGCGCCGTGCGGAAGCCCGGCAGCACACCCGAAGACCCGCCCCACATCGGGATAAAGTCCTGATGCGGTTCTTATGAACTTTTAACGGGTTCGACCCTATCCTGCAATTGGGTTGAATCCCGTGAGAGACCAAAAACAACTTGAGTTCGAAATCGCCGGCCGGCCTTCGGGCGAGGCCGAGCTTGACCTCGTCGTTCCTTTCACCACGCCCGTTCTGACGCGTATCGCACTCAACGCCGCGAGCCGTATGGGCGCGGGCCTGGATGCTGCGGTGCGCCTGGTGAAAGTTCAGGTCGTGCCCATTCAGTTGAATCTGGAGCAATCGCCGGTTTATCTCGATTTCCTCAAAACCCAACTGGAGCAGTTCCATTCAACCCTTCCCCTGAAGGGGGAAATCCGCTTGGCGAGGGATTTCGAACCGGGTCTGACGGGTGCGCTGCGGCCGGGCTCTGTTGTGATCCTCGCAAACAAGAAACGGCCGTGGAGAACTCGTACAGAGCGACTGGCCAGATCCCTGCGACGCTCCGGCCACAAAGTAATCGTCGTTTCCGAAGAGGTTAAGAATGCCTGATATCGTCTACAGCCTGCTGATTGTCGCCTTCTTCGTAGTTGCCTTGATGTTCGTCCAGGCTTGCGAGCGGCTCTGAAAGGGAAATATGGAATACGCAATTGCCGGGTTCGTTTCGCTGGCGCTGGGCGTGTATCTGCTCTACGCGCTGCTGAGGCCGGAAAAATTTTGAGTTCTGAAGTGTTCGGGAGAATGTCATGACCGTCAATGGTTGGCTGCAAATAGCGATTTTCTTCGCTTTGATTGTTGTCTGTGCGAAGCCTCTGGGTTCGTTCATCGCGACGATCGTCGAAGGCCGCCGGAACTTCCTTACGCCGATTCTCGGCCCGGTGGAGCGTTTGATCTACAAGGTCTGCGGGATTACGGAGACGGAGGAGCAGCACTGGACGCGGTACGCGGGAGCTTTGCTGGCTTTCAGCGCGTTCAGCGCGGTGCTGCTCTATGCGATGCAGAGGCTGCAGGCGTGGCTTCCATTTAATCCGCAGGGCTATGGCGCGGGTAATGTCAGCCCGGACCTCGGCTTTAACACGTCGGTCAGTTTCGTGACTAACACGAACTGGCAGAGTTACGTCCCGGAGACCACGCTTGAGCTACTTCGTCCAGATGGCCGGCCTGACGGTGCATAACTTCACGTCGGCGGCAGCCGGCCTGGCGATTGCCATCGCACTGGTGCGCGGGTTCGCGCGGCAGTCGGTGAAGACGATCGGTAACTTCTGGGTCGATATGACTCGTGCGACGTTGTATGTTCTGTTGCCGATTTCGATTATCGCGGCACTCGTGCTCTGTTCGCAGGGAGTGATTCAGAATCTGCATCCTTACACGGTAGTTACTACCCTCGAAGGCGCGAAGCAGACGATCGCGCAGGGGCCTGTGGCTTCGCAGGAAGCGATCAAGATGCTGGGTACCAACGGAGGTGGCTTCTTCAACGCGAACTCAGCGCATCCGTTCGAGAATCCGACTCCGTTCTCGAACATGTTCCAGATGTTTCTGATCTTCCTCATCCCGGGAGCGCTGACGTACACGTTCGGAAAGATGGTGCGGGATACGCGGCAGGGCTGGGCGATCTTCACGGCCATGGCGGTTCTCTGGTTTGGCGGCGTTTTCGTCGCGTATCACTATGAGCAGAAGGGAACGCCGATGCTGGCCAAAGCAGGCATCGAAATGACTGTGACCGATACCCAGCCGGGCGGCAACATGGAAGGCAAGGAGACGCGTTTCGGCATTGCGAATTCGGCGCTTTTCGCGACCGTTACGACGGATGCGAGCTGCGGCGCGGTCAACGCGATGCACGACAGTTTCACGCGCGCTCGGCGGACTGGTGCCTCTGTTCAATATCGAACTGGGCGAGGTGGTGTTCGGCGGCGTGGGCGCGGGGCTTTACGGGATGCTGATGTTCGCGATCCTGGCGGTCTTCATCGCCGGCCTGATGGTCGGGCGCACGCCGGAGTATCTGGGCAAGAAGATCGAGCAGAAGGAAGTGAAGATGGCGATGATCGCCATGCTTGTGCTGGCCGCGAGCATACTTCTTGTTCGCGGGTGCCAGTTCCGTGATTCCTTTCGCGGCGAAAGGTTACTGGAATCCGCCAGGTGCGGCGGCAGCGAATATCAATAACCCGGGCGCGCATGGGTTGTCCGAGATCCTTTACGCTTATTCGAGCGCAACCGGAAATAACGGCAGCGCGTTCGCAGGCATCAGCGCGAACACACCCTGGTACAACGTGACCATCGGATTCGCCATGATGATTGGGCGGTTTTTGATGCTTCTGCCGTTGCTCGCAATCGCGGGCTCGCTGGCGGCAAAGAAGCAGGTTCCCGTGTCCGCGGGAACATTCCCCACGCACGGACCGCTGTTCGTAGGGTTGCTGGTGGGCGTGGTTATTATCGTCGGCGCATTGACTTACTTCCCGGCGTTATCGCTGGGACCGATCGTCGAACACCTGATTCAGTGAAGAAGCGTAGTAAGTGAGGAAGGCTCGATATGCCAACAGAATTGCAAGAACCAGTCGGTGCAAGTTGAATCGCAGGGAGAGTGCGTCGATACCGCCGATTCCACCGCGATGGGTCTCTCGCGCGGTAAACGCGCGCGTCCGTTGTTCGATCCGCCGATTGTTCGGCGCGCCATTATCGATTCGTTCGTCAAGCTGAATCCGGTCACACTGGCGAAAAATCCGGTGATGTTCGTGGTCGAGGTCGGCGCCGCGCTCACCACGATCCTGATGTTCAAGACGCTCGCCACGGGAGCAAGCGGGTTTGGATTCGAGTTCCAGATTGCGGCCTGGCTGTGGTTCACGGTGTTGTTCGCCAACTTCGCGGAAGCGATGGCGGAGGGCTCGCGGAAAAGCGCAGGCGGACAGTCTGCGCAAGACCAAGACCGACGCATCGGCCAAGAAGCTTTCGAGCACGGGCAAGGTCGAAATCGTTTCGGCGGCATCGCTGCGCAAAGGCGACGTGGTCCTCTGCGAAGCCGAACGACGTCATTCCCGGCGACGGCGACGTCATCGAGGGGATCGCGAGCGTGGACGAATCGGTCATCACGGGCGAGAGCGCGCCGGTGATCCGGGAATCCGGCGGCGACCGCAGCGCGGTCACCGGCGGCACGAAAGTGCTTTCGGATTACATCAAGGTGCAGATCACGTCGAATCCGGGCGAGACGTTCCTCGATCGCATGATCGCACTCGTCGAAGGCGCGCAGCGGCAGAAGACTCCGAACGAGATCGCGCTCAACATCATGATCGCCGGCCTGACGCTGATCTTTCTGCTGGCCGTCGTGACGCTTGCGCCTTTCGCGCAGTACAGCGTCGACGCGGCGAAGGCGGGAACGGCGCCGACGCGTAATCGTTCTGGTGTCGTTGCTGGTGTGTTTGATCCCGACGACCATCGGCGGGTTGCTTTCCGCTATCGGGATCGCGGGCATGGACCGGGTGATGCAGCACAATGTGCTCGCCATGAGCGGCAAGGCCGTGGAAGCGGCGGGCGACGTGAACACGCTGCTGCTGGATAAGACGGGAACGATCACGCTGGGTAATCGCCAGGCGGTGGAGTTCATTCCGGTGGATGGCGTTAGCGAGGCCGATCTGGCGGATGCCGCGCAGCTTTCGAGCCTCGCTGATGAAACACCGGAGGGCCGCAGCATCGTGGTGCTCGCGAAAGAGAAGTACGGGCTGCGCGGGCGCGAGATCGCGGAGCACGACGCGGAGTTTATTCCGTTCACCGCCCAGACTCGCATGAGCGGCTTGAACTACGAAGGGCGCGCGATTCGCAAGGGCGCTTCGGAATCGATTCGTCAGCACGTCACTGCGCTCGGCGGCACATTTCCGCAACGGGTTGCGAATGTATCGGACGGGATCTCGCGTACCGGAGGAACTCCGCTGGTGGTGTCGGACGGCACCCGCGTGTGGGCGTGATTCATCTCAAGGACATCGTCAAGGGCGGCATGCGCGAGCGATTCGCGCAGATGCGGGTGATGGGCATTCGAACGGTCATGATC